>NZ_BSTL01000008.1:161728-374196 GCF_030269485.1 Actinoplanes sp. NBRC 103695
GGCGAGTAGGCACCCGGGGGCCTGGCAGCCGGGCCTGACCCCACGCTCGGCGTAAGCGGCGGCAGCGACGGCGAGTAGGCACCCGGGGGCCTGGCAACCGGGCCTGACCCCACGCCCAGCGCAAGCGGCGGCGGCACTGACGGCGAGCAGGCACCCGGGGGCCTGGCAGCCGGGCCCGGCCCACGCCCGGCGCAAGCGGCGGCAGCGAAGGTGAGCGGGCGCGGGTGGCCTGCGGTTTCGCGCAGGAGCGGGATCGACGGAATCGCATGGGAACCGCATACTCGGTCCTGCCGATGAACGGGGGACGGTATGGAAACGCGGGTGGATCCGGCGGTCTTGGATGTCGCCGCTGAGCGGTGTGGCGGGCTGGCCGGGCGGCTGAAGCGGGCCGCCGGTGAGGTCGAGCCGGAGAGCCGGGCAGCGATCGGCGGGCTGGGCGGCGGGTTCCGGCTGCGCGGCTCGCTGGAGCGGGTGCTGGCGTCGCGGCTGGACGAGTTCGGGAAGTTCGAGAAGTACCTGCACGACCTGCAGGGGGCGTTGACCCGGACGGCCGGCGACTACCGGCGTAGTGACTCGGTGAGCGCGGACCGGTTCGCGTTCCTGCGGGAGGGCTGACCGGGTGGTCACGCTGGCCGAGTTGCGGGACGCGCGGTTCGGGGAGCTGGATCTGGCGGCGGACGCCTGGATCGCGTTCGGGAAACAGGCCGCGGATCTGTCGGCGGACACCTCGGCGGATCTGATCGGGCCGCTGCGGGCGTCGCCGTGGGCGGGTCCGGCCGCGGACGCCGCGTTCACCCAGCTGGACAAGGTGGACGACGAGTTCGAGGTGGCGGCGCTTCAGGTGCGTACCGTCGGGTCGCTGCTGGCCGGTGCCACCGATGAGCTGCGCGGGCTGCAGACGCGGTTGCGCGGGCTGCTCGACTCGGCGGCCGCGCAGGGGTTCGCGGTCTCCGACGACGGGTCGGTGACGCCGCCGCGGCTGACTCAGGCGGAGATTCATGACCCGGACGGGCAGTTGATCGCGCGGGAGCGCAACGGTGCGGCGCGGGATCTCGCGCGGCGGATCGGTGACGTGCTGACCACGGCGGCCGAGGCCGACAGCCGTTGCGCGAGGGCGTTGGATCAGCTGGTCACGAACGTCTTCGGGCAGGAGGCGTACGAGTACGACGACGCCACCGCGGATGCCCGGGCCGCCGCCGGCGCGCTGGGTCTGGCCGAGGCGAGCATCCCGGCGGCGGGTACGGATCCGCGGCAGGTGACGGCGTGGTGGCGTTCGCTCACGCCGGAGCAGCAGGGGCTGTTCCTCACGGCGTACCCGAATCGTCTGGGTGGTCTCGACGGCGTGCCGTCGGCGGACCGCGACCTGGCCAACCAGCTGGCCCTGCGGAATTTCGTCGGGGACAACGTGAACCGGCGCCGGGACCGGGACAACCCGGAGCAGGATCGGGCGCTGATGCTGCTGGACAAGCTGGAGCGCTCCGAGCAGGGGCCGGAGAACAAGCAGCTGTTCCTGCTCGGCGTCGACCCGGCGGGGGACGGGCGGGCGGTCGTCTCGTGGGGCAACCCGGACACCGCCGGCCGGACCGCGGTGGTCGTGCCGGGGGTGGGCACCGAGCTCGACGACATCCGCGGCCTGATCAACCGGGCGGGAAACATCCAGGACGCGGCGGCCGTGCTCAAACCGGACGAGCAGGTGGCCGTGGTGGCGTGGCTGGGCTACGACACCCCGGGCATCAACATGGACATCGTCAGCGCGGTCGGCGGCGACAAGTCCCGGGCGGGCGCGGTCGCGCTGGACGGGTTCGTGAACGGGCTGCACGCCACCCACGACGGGCCGGCGCACATCACCGCGATCGGGCACAGCTACGGCAGCACGGTGCTGGGCGAGGCGGCCGGCACGGGCGACGGGCTGGCGGTGGACGACCTGATCGCGCTGGGCAGCCCGGGCATGCGGGTGGATCACGCGTCGGAGTTCAACGTGCCGGAGAGCCACGTGTGGGCCGGCGCGGCGGCCGACGACAACTTCGTGGCCCGGCCGGAGCACACGGCGGCGAAGATCCCGCTGATCGGCGGCTGGATCGGGGAGAAGGCCGGCGACTGGATCCACGGGCCGGGGCCGCACTACGCGGAGTTCGGCGGGAACGTGCTCAAGATCGACACACACGGGCACAGCGGGTACTGGGAGAACGGCTCGATGAGCCTGCGGAGTCAGGCGGCGATCGTGGTGGGCGACTACGGCAACGCACCGGTGGAGCGCTGATGAGAAGGCTCATGGTCCTGCTGGCGGTCCTGCTGGTCGCCGGATGTCAGAAGGAGGGAACGACGGTGGAGGTCAAGAGCCGGGCCGAGGTGGAGACCGTGATCAGGGCCCAGGCCGGCGAGCTGCCGGGGGAGGTCGACGGGCTGCGCCTGAACAGCGCACCGTGCGGGAACGGCGACACGTGGAACCTGACCGGCATCGGCGCGATCCCGTTGGCCGCCGAGAAGCACGTCGCCACCCTGCGGGCGGTCAAGGAACGGTGGCAGGCCGACGGCTGGCAGATCGACGACGACCGGACGCTGCCGGACGGCGTACGCGGATCGCTCTCGGGTGTCACCCCCGACGGCGCCCTCACCGTCTCGCTCACCAGCAGCCAGCCGCCCAGGCAACTGGCCGTGATCATCGCCAGCCGGTGCTACCGCCCGGCACCGGGGGAGGACCCCGCGAATCAATGACGGCCACGTCGGGTAAGAAGACGCCATGACCGACGAACCTTTGTACGCCAAGTGGGGCTTCACCGACTCCGAGTGGGGCCTGCTTGTCGGGCTGCCGCAGGCCGTCCTCACCGCGGCCAGCGCCGCGTCCCAGGACGGCGCCCGCAAGACCCGTGCCGAGAACGAGGCCGGACTGGACAAGATCTCCGAGGCGCGGGCCTCGGCGAGCGGGCTGGTGGTCGAGATCGCGCAGGAGGCGCTGGTCTCGGCCGGCGACCCCGAGCTGGGGGAGGACCCGCCGGTGATCGAGCCGGCCGACCCCATCGGGTACGCCCGGGACGTGCTCGTCCGCGCCAAGGAGGTCAGTGCCGTCCTGGCCGCGAAGGCGACCCCGGCGGACGCGGAGACCTACAAGCACTGGCTGGTGGAGATCGCGGACACCGTGGTCGGCGCCGCCAGCACCGGTGGGGTGCTCGGCATCGGCGGGGAGGCGGTCACCGATCGGGAGCGGAACTTCCGGGACAACCTGGCGCAGGCTCTGACCTGATAAAACGGCGGTATGACGGTTGTTGACGAGCACGTGCAGGCCCGGCCCTCGCCGGGCCTGCGGCCGTTCGTCGCGCTGTACTCCGGGTACCGCCAGCGTGGCCTCGCACCGGCCCTGCACCGCGGGCTGCCGTCGCCGTACCTCACGCTCATCCTCACCCTGGACGAGCCGCTCACCATCCGTGAGCACCCGGACGGGAAGCAGGCGCCGGGCACCTACGACACGCTGCTCGGCGGTCTGCACCTCGCGCCCGCGCTGATCACGCACGACGGCGCCCAGTCCGGCGTGCAGATCGCCGTCCATCCGCTCGGCTGCCGCGCGCTCCTCGGCCTGCCCGCCGGCGAGCTCAGCGGCCTCGACGTCGACCTGCCCGCGGTGCTCGGCGACCGCGCGGCATCGTCCTTGCGCGCCGCCGTGCTGGCCCACGACTCCTGGGCCGGCCGGTTCGCCGCGCTCGACGCCGCGCTCCTGCGACTGTGCCGAGCAGATCAAGATCCACATCCCGATCTCGGGTACGCGTACGAGCGCCTGCTCGCCACCGGAGGCGCCGTGACCGTACGCCAGGTTGCGGCCGAGGTCGGCTGGAGCACCCGCCACCTGACCAGCAGATTCCGCGCCGAGACCGGCCTCGGGATCAAGGAGGCCGCCCGGGTGACTCGCTTCGACCGGGCCCGGCGGCGGCTCCGCCCCGGCGTGAAGCTGGGCGACCTGGCCGCCGCCACCGGCTACTTCGACCAGGCGCATCTGGCCCGCGACTTCCACGCCTTCGCGGGCGTGCCGGCCAGCCGCTGGCTGGCGGACGAGATCGCATTCGTCCAAGCCCGGGGCGTGCCGGACGGCGAGGATGGGTGGCATGACTGACACGACACCGCCGCCCACCGTGTGGCCCTCGTTGCGGGCGAACGACGCCCGGGCCCTGATCCGCTTCCTGGTCGACGTGGTCGGCTTCGAGGAGACCGCCGTGTACGGCGACGACGACACCGTCCAGCACTGCCAGCTGTCGTGGCCGCTCGGCGGCGGCGTCATGCTCGGCTCGGCGGCCGGTCGCGGCGACGACGACAAGTGGGCGCTGCGGCCCGGATCGTTCGGCTGCTACGTGGTCGCCGACGACATCGACGGCATCTACGCCCGGGTCAAGGGCGCCGGCGCGGAGATCACCGAGGAGCCCACCCGCACCGACTACGGCTCGTACGGTTTCGCGATGCTCGACCCGGAGGGCAACCGCTGGAGCTTCGGCACCTACCGGGGCGAGCCCCGCAAGGCCTGAGTCTGGTGGGCCCCGCCTCGCCCTCGGGCGATCCACGAGACAGGACTTGGCCGTCTTTCACCACCCGGCCAGAAGCACGACCTAGTCGCGTCCGAGCAGGCCCCGCTCGAAGGCGGCAGCCACCGCCGCCGCGCGGTCGCGCACGCCCAGCTTCGCGTACAGGTGAAGAAGGTGGGTTTTGACCGTCGCCTCCGAGATGAAGAGGCGCTGGGCGGTCTCCCGGTTGTTGCACCCCTGGGAGATCAGCGTGAGGACCTCGAGCTCGCGCTGGCTGAGCGGCTCGGCGGCGGGCGATCGCAGCCGGCCGATCAGCCGCCCGGCCACCGCGGGGGAGAGCACCGACTCGCCGCGGTGCGCCGCCGACACCGCCCGGAACAGGTCCTCGCGCGGGGTGTCCTTGAGCAGGTAGCCGGTCGCCCCGGCCTCGATCGCGGGCAGCACGTCGCGGTCCGTGTCGTAGGTCGTCAGCACCAGCACCCGGGCCTCCGAGCCGTCCTTGCGCAGCGCGCCGATCGTGGTGACGCCGTCCATGCCGGGCATGCGCAGGTCCATCAGCACCACGTCCGGCCGCACCGACCGGGCCACGGCCAGCGCCTCCCGCCCGTCACCGGCCTCGCCGACCACCTCGAACCGGTCGTCGCCGGCGAACATGCCGCGCAGGCCGTCCCGGACCACCGGATGGTCGTCGACGATGAGCAGCCGGATCACGCGGCGGCCCGCACACAGGCCGAGATGGCGGTGCCGGCGCCCGGCTCGGACTCGACCTCGAGGGTGCCGGCGATCCGGCGCAGCCGTTCCCGCATCGCGGCGAGCCCGTGCCCGCCGGACTCCGACGCCACCCGGGGCGCCGACAGGTCGAAACCGGCGCCGTCGTCACGGACGTCCAGCGAAACCACGTCTTCCATGTAGGACAGTGTGAGGGCCACCCGGGACGCCTCGGCGTGCCGGGCCACGTTGGCGAGCGCCTCCTGCGCCGCGCGCAGCAACGTCGTCTCGACCTCCGGGGTGAGCGGCCGCACCGTGCCGGTGGTGATCAGCTCGGCGGGCACCGCGTTCAGCGCCGACCAGCCGTCCACCACCTCGGTGAGCGCGTCCGGCAGCGCCGCTGCGGCAAGCTGCTGCGGGCGCAGCGCCTGCACCGACCGGCGCGCCTCGGTCAGCCCGTCCCGGGCGAGCCGTTTCGCCTGGTCCAGGTGCCGGCGATGGTCCGCGGGCCGGCCCTCGGCCGCGTCGGCCGCCTCCAGCTGCGTCACGATGCCGGTCAGGCCCTGCGCCAGCACGTCGTGGATCTCCCCGGCGAGCCGCTGCCGCTCGTCCAGCACGCCGGCCTCCCGCGCCTGGGCGAGCAGTTGCGCGTGCAGGCCGGCGTTCTCCCGCAGGGCGGCGGCCAGCTTCGCGTTCGCGTCGCCGAGCTCGACCACCATCTGCCGGCGGCGCTCCGACTCGGCGTCGTTCCGCATCGCCATCCGGGTCATGGACACGCCGATGACGATGTTGAATCCCAGCAGCACGAGGAAGCCCGGCAACACCGCCGGCTCGGCGATCACGGCGAAGCCACCGATCTGGCCGATCGCGCTGAACACCGCCACCCCGGCCGCGCCGACCAGTGCCCGCCGCCCCGACCATGCCGTCCCCACGAACATGTAGCCGGTCCAGATGAACAGCGCGAACAGCGGGCTGGCCAGGATGAGCAGCGGGAAGAAGCAGTACAGGCCGATCAGGAAGACCCGCATCACCGCCGGCCGGTCGATCCACTGCGGATGCAGGGTGATGAACCAGAACAGCCAGAGTGCCGCCGCGCCGGCCAGGCCCAGCCCCACCGCGATCGGCAACACCCGGGCGAAGTCCGTGATCAGCATCAGCACGGTGGAGCCGGCCAGCGCTCCGTACGGCAGCGTGCGGATCGCCCGCCGCCCGAATCCGTGACGCGTGTCCATGCCTTCGAGCCTGGCACGGCACCCATCAGCCGGAATCAACCGGTTGGTGGAGGCCGGGTTCCAGTTTCGCTTCCGGGGCGTCGGCCCCTGCGGCGAATCTGGAACTGGCCTAGACCTGCGCCACGGCCTCTTCCTCGGCGGGCTTACCGCGGCCGGTGACCGTGGCATAGACCGAGCCGATCTGGGACGCGACCCGCTTCCACGAGTACGCCTGGCGGGCCCGGTCCAGCGCGGCCGTGGCGTACGCGAACCGGCGAACCTTGTCGTTGACCAGCCGCCGCAACGCACCACCCAGAGCACGCGGATCGCGGGCCGCGACCAGGTCGCCGGTCAGGCCGTCCACGACGGTCTCGGTGAGGCCACCCACGGCCGTGCCGACGATCGGCAGACCGCACGCCATCGCCTCGAGCGGCGCCAGCTCGAACTGTTCCTGCCAGGGCGCGGCGACCAGCACGTCGGCCGACCGGTACCAGGCCGGCATGTCCTTGGCCGGCACCCCGCCGATCAGGCGCACCCGGTCGGACACCTGGAACTTCTCGGCCAGCGCCCGCAGCCGCCGCGCGGCCGGGTCGGACGCCAGCTGGTCCGGTGGCGGACCGCCGATGACGACGCACTCGGCGCCCGGCACGTACCGCATGGCCTGGATGACGTCGCCCAGGCCCTTGCGTTCGACCAGCCGGCCCACGGACAGGATCCGCGGCCGTTGCGGGTCACGTTCGGCGGACGGGCCCTCCGGCGTGAAATGCTCGCTGTCGACCCCGGCCGGCACGACGGTCAGCCGGGCCCGCGGCACCCCGATGCGCACCAGGCCCTGCACCTCGTCCTGGCTCTGCGCGACCACCCGGTCGACGGCCCGGCCCAGCGCTCGCTCGTACCCGGATCGGGAAGCGCCCCTGCCCTGCGTGGCAGTGGCCAGATCGGCCAGTTCGTGGAACGACTGCACCACCGGCACACCGACCTGACGGGCGGCGGTGACGGCGGCGAGCCCGCTCGTCCAGAAGTGCGCGTGCACGACCTCCGGTCGCCAGTCCGCGGTCCAGGCCTGCCGCAGCCACTTGGCGAAATCGCCCATGTGCTCCAGCAGGAGCTCCGGCGGCAGCGTCTCGGAGGGTCCGGCGGGGACATGCACGACGCGTACGCCGGAAGCCATCGTCACCACGTCGTCGAGGCCGTCACGGTCCCGCCGCGTGTACACCCGCACCTCGTGTCCGAGCTCGCCGAGAGCGGCCGACAGGTCGGCGACATGCCGCCGCTGCGCGCCACCGGTGGCGTCCCCACCGTCCGCGAGCGGACTGGCGTGCTCCGAGATCATCGCGATGCGCAACAGAGCCCTCCTCCAGCGAGTAACGCGGTGCAGATGCCCGAGGCCCAAATCTGTAAACATGAGCTCCGATGCGCCCCACCTTTCCGCAGCGTATCCCGCAGATCAGGCAGGGGACGCCCGGTACCGCCGCGCGTACTCCGCAAGGATCGGCTCCACCTCCGCGGTGGCCGCTTCCCACATCTCGTCGAAGAGCTCGTGATAGAGCCGGATGTCGTCCTTGCCCTGCGACGTCAGCGACGTGTTGAAGAGGTCGATCCCCAGCCAACGGTCGTCGACCAGCTCGAAGCAGTTGACGGCCGGGTTCGGCAGCTGGGCGGAGAACGGGATCACGCGGATGGTGATCCGGTCGTCGGTGGAGACCTTCTGCAGGAACTCGATCTGCTCGAGCATTCCCTCATCGCCGAGCACCCGGTTCGCCAGCGCCGCCTCGGACAGGACCACGAGGACGCGGGTACGCCCGGCGAACATGTTCTCGCGGCGCTGGACCTTGCCCGCCACGGCCTCGAGCAGCGCGGCCTCGGAGGGGGGCCGTCGCTTGCCGGTCATCATGCGGTGCGCGGTCTTCATCACGGTGTAGGCGTACGCCGTCGTCTGCAGCAGGCCGGCGATCGTGGTTGGCTGGAAAACCCGGATCGTTCTGCCTCTGAGCTCGTAGTCCGCCACCTCGCGTTGCTTGCCGGCGAGCTTCGCGCGCTGATCTGTCAGGTCGTTGTAAGCATCCTCCGCCTCGTCCACGAGCTGGGACACCAAGGCGGGCGGCAGCTGAAGCGCCTCGCCGATCCGGCGAACATCGGCCGGGTCGGGTTTGACCGCGCCGGTCTCGATGCGGGAGATCTTCGGCTGGTTCATACCGACGAGGGCGGCCAGTTCCTTCCCCGACAGCCCGGCGAGGCGGCGGTGGCGGGCCAGTTTCGCGCCGACGTGCGGACCGTCGGCTGGGTCGAGCGAACCGGATGACATGGCCCGCCCTCCTCGGTAGGGCTCGGTAATTCCTCAGTTGACCTTATCGACGGCGGCAAGGAGAAGGTCGACGGGGATTTCGACGAGTCTCTCTCCCTCGGGGATCTCCACGCCAGCGTCGGCAGCGTCGATCGAGTATCCCTGTACCACCAGGGTGCCTCGGTCGGTGCGGTAGACGGTGGGACAGGTACCGCTGGTGCACGAGTAGGCGATGCTCTCGAGGGTTAAGGGCGACTTATCCGACTTATCCATTTGAGTCACGCCCGTTGACTATTCCAAGGCGTTGAGGCGTGTGCAACATCATCTAATCTCAAATTGGTCTCATTACCCTATCGGGTATGCGCATAAAGCGCCAGTTCGCAATGCGAGATATTGCAATTAGCTAGATGGCTGATAACTAGGTGTCACCAGCAGGCTGGCTCTCCGCGGTGAATGACCTGGTCAGGCGGACCTCATTCATTTGTTCATCTACACTCTGTGCACATCGTGAATATGCATTGCTATTCACTTCGACCGGCTCCATATTCAGAGTCAGGGATGTTGCGATGCACTCCATGGTGGCGGGTAACGCGGCATCTGTGGCGTCGACGGATGGGGTCTGCTCATGCTCCCGATTCTCCGGCCCATCGAAGCGATCACGCCGAACGCCGGCGCTCTGGTGCTGCTCGTGCTGGCCGGTATCTGTCTCCTCATCGCCTTCCGGCTCGTCCCGCGGGCGGTCTCCGCCCTGGGCGAGCTGCTGGAAGCGGCGGCCGCCGCCGCGCTCGTCGCCGTCAGCGCCTGCGCGGCGCTGTTCTTCCTCACCGTCGCGTTGATCACCCTGCTCTGAGCGGAGGTCCCGGAGATGAACGAGTTCACTGTGCTGTGTGCGGTCGTCGCCCTGATCGCCCTGTTCGTCACGGCGGAGATCGTCTCGGCAGCGCTGCCGCTGATTCTGGTCGTCGCCCTGGTGCCGCCTGAGGAGCGGCCGGCGCTGGCACGGCTGATCGCCGCCGCGGACAGCTCGCGCAGGCTGCGAATCTGGCCCGCTCTGCGCGTGGCTGTCGCCGCCCGCCGCGACGCACGCCACATCGGCTCCCAGCGGTAGCTCGGCGCACGCCACGTCGGCTCCCGGCGGTTGCGCGGCGCGTCGGCTCCCAGCGGTACCGCTGCGCGCCGGCCGTTGGGGTGGGCGGACATAGTCCCGGGCGTCTCTTGAGGCCCGCGCCCTGTCGTCAGCCTCGGCGGTAGATCGCCCCGTTCGCCGCGTTGATCGCGGCCCGATAGGCGGCGCCCGTCAAGGCCCGGTCGCGCGCCAGGGCGGCCCGCGCCGCGTTGGCGCCCGGCACCCCGTGCACGCCGCCGCCCGGGTGCGCGGACGACCCGGCCAGGAACAGCCGGTCCACCGGCGTGTCCGGGCGTCCCAGCCCTGGGATCGGCCGGAAGAACAACTGCTGGAACGCGGCCGCCGTGCCCCCGCCGAGCGCGCCACCCACCAGTGACGGGTTCTCCCGCTCCAGATCCGCCGGGCCGAAGACGTTCCGGCCGACGACTTTGGCCGTGAAGCCCGGGGCCTGCGACTCGATGACCCGCTCCATCCGGGAGACCTGAACCGCGATGTCGTCCGGATGCCACTTCTGACGGAACGGCAGGTGCGTGTACGCCCACAGCGACTCGGTGCCGGCCGGGGAACGCGACGCGTCGGCCGTGGTCATCTGACCCAGCAGCATGAACGGGTCGGTGGGCAACTCGTCGGTCGACAGCTGCGCGGCGTAGCGGGTGAGACCGTTCATGTCGGCGGCCAGGTGCACCACGCCGGAACCGGCGACGGCCGGGTTCGTCCAGGGGACCTTCCCGTCGACCGCCCAGTCGACCTTGAGGGTGGCGCCGTCCCAGCGGAAATGCTCCAGGTCCTCGACCAGGCGCGGCGGCAGGGCGTGCGCGCCGACCAGGTCCAGGTAGAGCGCGGGCGCGGGTACGTCGGCCAGCACCGCCCGCCGCGCCCGGAGGTCGGCGCCGGCCGCCGTGCGTACCCCCATCGCTCTGCCTCTTGCCATCAGCACCCGGGTCACCGGCGCCTGGTAGATGATCCGGCCGCCCCGCTCCCGCAGCCGCTCGACCAGCGCGGACGTGATCTGCTGCGCGCCGCCGACCGGGACCGGCCAGCCGTTCTCCTGCCCGAGCATCGCCAGCAGCCAGCCGGAGATGCCGCCGGCCGCGTCCTCCGGTGACAGGTCGGTGTGCAGCGTGCACCCGGCCAGGGCCAGCTGGGCGCCTTCGCCGCGGAACAGTTCCGTCCCCAGTTGCCGCGCCGACAGCACCAGCTGCCGCGCCAGCCGCATCGTGCCGCCCACGCCGAGCTCCCGGACGACCCCCGCACCGTGCCGCACCGGCGGAAAACCCCCGAACAAGGCCGGGACCAGGTGGTGGGAGATGTCACACCATTGCGCGTACGCCGCGCGCCAGCGCTCACCGTCACCCGGCGCGAACGTTTCCATCGACGCCATGGTCCGGTCGACGTCCCGGCTGACCGTCGCGGCCCGGCCGTCCGGCAGCAGATGCGTCAGTACATCCGGGGCGTGCGTCCAGACGAGGCCGTGCTGGTGCAGGTCGAGGCTCTTCATCACCGGCGAGGCGTACCCGAGGGGGTAGAACGAACTGAAGAGGTCGCTGAGGTAGCCCGAGGCCGTCACGTGGCCTGAGCGGACCGCGCCACCGGGCTGTGGGGTGGCCTCGACGACGAGCACGTCCCAGCCCGCGTCGGCGAGCAGATTGGCCGCGACCAACCCGTTGTGGCCTGCGCCGATGATGATCGCGTCCGCTGTCACACGGTCGACGCTACCGATGATCGGTTTTAACCGCCTCCGCTCGGGCACCAGTTTGTTCGAAGGGGAGTGATTCACCGTGAGTACGGTTACCGAGTACATCGATGTTGACGTCCCGGTGCGGGCGGCTTACAACCAGTGGACTCAGTTCGAGGAGTTCCCGCAGTTCATGAGCGGCGTGACCGAGATCCGTCAGCTGGATCCGACCACGACCCACTGGAAGACGGACATCGACGGCGTGAAGCGCGAGTTCGACGCCAAGATCACCGAGCAGTTGCCCGACGAGCGCGTCGCGTGGAAGGCCACCGAGGGCACGAAGCAGGCCGGCGTGGTCACGTTCCACCGCCTCGCCGAGACCCAGACGAGGGTGACGGTCCAGATGGACTTCGAGCCCGAAGGCGTGGTCGAGCAGGCCGGCGACAAGCTGGGCTTCCTTGACCGCCAGGTGAAGGGCGACCTGAAGAAGTTCAAGTCGTTCATCGAGTCCCGCGGAGGCGCGGAGACCGGCGCCTGGCGCGGCGAGGTAGACCGCCCCGGCGCGTAGATCTCGCGCCGCATACGGAAAGGGCCGCCGGCACACGCCGGCGGTCCTTCCTATGCCCGCGAACGGGCTCGAGCGTCGATCCGCATGCCTGCCTTGCCCGCGGCTCGCCGGTCGTTCCGGCGGCTCTCCGCTTGATCCGGTGGTTCTCCGGGGGTGTTCCCGCGGCTGTTCGGGTGTGTCCTCGTGGCCCTTCCCGGGTAGACGCAGGGTATGACCGATCAACAGCCGGAAAGCGCCTGGCGCAACGAGGACAAGCTGTCGGTGGAGTCCCTGTCCGAGGCCATGGCCACCTGGGACACCGACGGCCAGAACGACCCGACCGACAACGGCGCGGGCGAGGAGCAGGCCTTCGGCCACGAGGCCCACGCCCAAGACGCCCACGCCCAAGACGCGGAGCAGAACGCCACCGACCCGGACCGCGAGTTCCGCCCCAGCACCACGGGCCGCAGCGGCCCCCACTGACCCATCCGTCGTCGCCGCTCCGGACCTGGAGCGGCGACGACGCTGTCAGGGGCCTACGTCCGCCGCTGCCGCCTGATCATGACCACGATGATGACGGCGCCGATCGCCAGCACGAGAAGGGCCGCCAGGACGCCGAGAACGATCGGCACGACCTCTCGGAGCCGCACCGTGTCTGAGGGGTCCGAGTCACCCGGAGGCGCGGCCTGCACGGGCTCGTCCGCCGACCCGGTCGGTGCCGCCGCGCTGTCCGCCGGCGCCGGCCCGACATCGTCGGTGAGCGCCTTCACGAGATTGAGCCGCCCGAAGCCGTAGCTGTCGTCCCGCCCCTCAGGCCCTGCGTCCGTGGCCGTGGCGGTGAGCCGGTGGATCACGTCGGCAGCAGACAGGTCGGGGTACTTGGCGCGAATCAGCGCCGCAGCGCCGCTGACGACCGCCGTCGCTTGGCTCGTTCCTCTCGAAAGGCTGTAGCCCGACTTCGTGATGCCGGTCGACACGATGTCGACGCCGGGGGCGACGATGTCGACGCCCTCGTTGGCGACGGAGAAATCCGCGACGTTCCCGTCACGGCCGATCGCGCCGACGCTCAGCACTTCCGGATACAACGCGGGGTACGCGCCTTTGGCGGCCTCTCCCTTGTTCCCCGAACCGCCGACCAGAACGATGTCGGCCGCCCGCGCGCGGCGGATCGCCTCCTGGAGGCTGGCGCTGGAGGGACGGACAAAGGACATATTTATAACCTTGACGCCGTGTTCCACCGCGTAGTCGATCGCCTTGACGATGCCAGTCCCGTCGGAGAGGCCTTCGGTCGGAGCGCCGATGGACAAGACCTTCGCCGATGGAGCGATGCCGAGCACGCCATTGTCACCGCCATGCCCGCGGCCCGCGATGATGCCCGCCATCTCGGTGCCATGCCCGTCGCGGTCCTCGAGACCGTCGGCGCTGCCGAGGGGGTTGGTGTCGATTCCCGGAAGGAGCGCGGACCGGAGATCTCGGTGCTTGGCATCGACGCCGGAGTCGATCAAACCGACCGTAACCCCGGCACCGGTGCTTATCCGGTGAGCCTCCGCGATGTCGAGCGCTTTCAAATGCCACTGCTTGTCACGGACCGAGTCGGCCGAAGCCGGAGCGGCCGGGACCGCGGTCACGGCAAGTGCGATCGCCGCCGCGGCCAGCAGCCGGTTCGATCGGCTACGAATCACCGGCTACGACCGATGACGCCCGGCCCGGGGTCGTGCCGGACGACGCTGGTGTCCGGCACGATGACCGGCGCGACACCGCTGTCGACCCCCCACATCTGATCGGCTTCGCCGCCCGGCAAGGTCTCGTCCTCGGACTCGCCGTTCGCCCCACGTCCGGTCTGGCCCGGCATCATCTGGCCGCCGACACCGACACCGACGCCGCGGCCGCCCGGCTGACCGCCGATGACGGCTCCGGACGGCATTCCCTGCCGCATCGGGACCGGCTGGCGGCTGATGCCCGCGCCGGGGCGTCCGACCGCCGGGCCCACCATCGGCATGCCGACTCCCGCGCCCATCCCGAGCGCACCCGTGCCGATCACCATGCCCGTCGAACCTCCGCCGCCGCCGAGAGGGGAGACCGGAGGAAGCGCAGGGCTGCCTAGGTTTCCCGGCGGGATCGTCGTCGAGGCCGGCGTAATTACCCCGGCCAGGTCGACACCGCTGTCGGGGGTGGGCCCCGCATCCGTCGGAGGAACAGCCGGACCACCGCCGGCACCGCCGTTCGGACCGTCCGGCATGCCCTGGATCGGCGGCGGGTCGTTCGGCACGGTTACCGGAATGGGTGTAGCCCGAATCGCCGGGCCTGCTGACCCGGACCCGGACCCTGATCCGCTACCCGAGCCGTCGGACGAATCCCCACCCAGATCGGTGCTGTCGTCACCGACGCTTCCGCCCATGACGAAGGGCTCGGGGTACTGGATCTGGTTGAGGTGCTCGCTGATGGCCCTCTCGGCGGCCTCCATCGCGCGCTGCGCCTTCTCGTCGTACTCGTCCTCGGCATGGTCGATCATCCGGGGGACGATGTCGTCGGAGGCATCCGCTCGCTCGGACACGAGCGGACGGATCGTCGCCTGCGCCGTGCCGATCGCCTCGATCACGCCGTGCAGCCCCAGGCGGGTGTTCTCCGCATAGGTGAGGGTCTGGTCCATCGAGTCGGCGAGCTTGGTGAGGTAGCTGAAGAAGTCGTGCGCGGACTTGTTCTTCTCGGGTGACCAGCCGGCGGCGAGCTCGTCGCCTGCCTTCTTCAGCCGTCGGTGCTGTTCACGAACGGCCTGGGCGAGGTTCTGCCAGTCGAGCACGCGGTCGGCGCCGGTGCACTGGTTCTCCTTCTCGACCATGCTCCAGATCGCGGGAAGGTTGAAGCTGCTCCAGTTGCTCATCAGACCGCCCTCCTCGCGCCGTTCTGGGCGCCGGCGATGATCGCGTTGGCCTTCGCGATAGCGGCGTCCATCATCGAGTTCACGCGCAGCGTGGTGTCCGCGGACTCTCGGTCGGAGGTCTTGAACTCGCGTGCGATGTCCTCGGCGACGTCAGCGAAGATCTCGGCGGCCTGCTGGTAGGCGCGCAGGTTGGCCTCGGTGTTCGCCAGCGCGACCGCGTAGCGGCCCTTGGCCTGCTGCACGATGTCGCTCATCGTGATGTTCGCGCCGAACGGCACGCCGTAGGCGTGCAGTCGCGTGCCACGATTTGCGGCCTGGCTGAAGCCCGTGGCCGATTCCGATCGCATTCCCGTAGCGAAATCGCCCACCTGTCCAGTGTCGATCTCCACACCGTCTGCCATGCCGCTGCCTCCCCGTGTTGCCAACCTCGGCGGATACAGCATATCGACCCGCACCGACATTTCTGCGCCCGTCCACAGCCCGGAAGAAACGAACCCATAACGCCTCGGGCCCTCGGTCATGAATACGCGCGCCGCCGCAGAATCGGTTCCGGGTGGCTCAGTGCGGGGGCGGGCACCTCGTCGGGGTGGGTCGGGCTACACCAGGGTGAGCAGCTTGTTCTCGGTCACCACGGGCACCGAGAGGGTCTTGTAGCCGACCTCGTCGAAGAGGACCGTCATCCGGTCGTCCTCGTAGCCCATCACCATCCCGGCGCCCCACTCGTCGTGGCTGACCTTGCTGTGCACGGGGAAGGGGTCCTTGCCGGAACGCCTCGGCGGGGGCTCGACGGTGCCGCTGGCGCAGTTGTCGCAGTGGCCGCAGGGCTTCTTCATCTGCTCGCCGAAGTAGGTCAGCAGGGCTTGCGTACGGCACGCCTGGGTTTCCGCGAACCCGCGCATCATGTCGGTGCGGGACCGCTCGATCGCCTGCAGCCGCTCGTACTCGTCGAGGGCCGCCTGGGCCGCCGCGGCCGGGAGCGGCGCGAAGACCGGGACCGTCCACTTGTTGCGGTCGCCGGCCCTGGCCGCGCCGACCTGTTCGAGCAGGCCGAGCAGCGAGCCGAGCTTGCGGGGGCCGAGCCCGGTCTTGTCCTTCAGGGCGGTCTTGGTCTGCGGCCCGTCACGTAGCGCGGCCGCGAGCTCACGGATCTCCACCAGGTCGGGCGCCCCGCCGGTGAAGAAGCGCTGGATGCCCTCGTCCTCGGCGCGCCAGAGCAGCAGCGCCCGGGAGTCCTGGCTGTCGCGGCCGGCGCGGCCGATCTCCTGGAAGTAGGCGTCCGGCGACCCGGGCAGGGCGACGTGGGCGACCCACCGGATGTTCGGCTTGTCGATGCCCATGCCGAACGCCGACGTGGCGACCATGATGTCGACTTTGTCCGCGGTGAAGTCGGCGTGGCGGGCGGTCCGCTCCGACGCGTTCAATCCACCGTGATAGAAGGTCGCGTTGTATCCGGCAGCGACCAGGCTGTCCGAAAGATCCGATGCGTCCCGCCGGGTGGCCACGTAGATGATGCCGGGCGACGGCGTCGAGTCGAGCAGGGCGTGCAGCTTTCGCGTGCGATAGGACTCGTCGGGGCAGTACGCGACCTCGAGGAACAGGTTGCGCCGGTCCAGGCCGGACACGTGCACCTCGGGCTTGCGTAGCTGGAGCCGCTCGATGATGTCGTCGCGCACCGGCGGCGACGCGGTGGCCGTCAGCGCCAGGACCGGCGGCCGGCCGATGCCCTTGATCAGGTGCCCGATGGAGAGGTAGTCGGGCCGGAAGTCGTGTCCCCAGGCCGAGATGCAGTGCGCCTCGTCCACCGCGACCAGGCCGGGCTTCAGCGCGCGTACCTCGGCCATCCGATCCGGGTCGCTGAGCTGTTCCGGCGTGATGAAGAGGAACTCCGCGCGCCCGGAGCGGATCTCCTCGATCGCCGCGCGCTGCTGTGCGGGCGTCTCGGCCGAGCTGACCCGGACGGCTCGAGTCTCGGGGTGGCCAAGAGCGTTCAGCGCGATGATCTGGTCCTGCTGGAGGGCCAGCAGCGGGGAGATGACCACCGTCGGGCCGGGCAGCAGCACCGCGGGAATCTGGTAGATCGCCGACTTGCCGGCGCCGGTGGGCAGCACGACCAGGGCGTCCTTGCGGCGCAGCACAGCGCGCATCGGCTTGAACTGACCGGGGCGCAGCGAGGGCCAGCCGAAGTACTTGCGGGCGACGCGGCGCAGACGGGGTCCGTAGACGGGAAGTTTCATCGAGCGTGCCGGATACCCGCGCCGGCCGTCACTTGAACATCCGGCGGATCGCCCAGAACAGGATCAGGGCGGCCAGGGCGACGCCGAGGAGCTTCACCGCGTGCACCTGCGACCAGTCGACCACATCGGGAGTCTAACGGTGCCTCTTCGTACACATCTAATAGGAAGGTTTGTTGACTAAATGGACTGAGGGTGTTTCCATGGCTAACGACCACGATCCGGAGGTACGGGGGACACATGCCGCAGTCGAGCGACGAACTCACGCAACTCGCCGCGACGGTGCTCCAGCCGGGATTTCCCGGCACGACGGCGCCCGACTGGGTGCGCCGGATGCTGGCCGACGGGCTGGGCGGGGTCGCGCTGTTCGCGCGCAACGTCGAGTCGCCCGCGCAGGTCGCGGCGCTGACCGCCCAGCTGCGTGCCGAGCGCCCCGAGGTGATCGTGGCGATCGACGAGGAGGCCGGTGACGTCACCCGCTTCGAGTCACGGCAGGGCAGCTCCCGCCCGGGCAATCTGGCGCTGGGCGCGATCGACGACCCGTCGCTCACCGAGGCGGTCGCCCGTGACCTGGGACGCGATCTGGCGCATGCCGGCATCACGCTGGACTACGCCCCGGACGTCGACGTCAACAGCAACCCCGACAACCCGATCATCGGCGTACGCGCGTTCGGCGCCGACCCGGCCCTGGTGGCGAGGCATTCGGCCGCCTTCGTGACCGGTCTCCAGGCGTCCGGCGTGGCGGCCTGCGCCAAGCACTTCCCCGGTCACGGCGACACGGCCGTCGACTCGCACCACGCCGTCCCGCTGATCGACCGCGGCCGGGCCGAGCTGGAGTCCTGCGAGCTGATCCCGTTCCGGGCCGCGGTGGCGGCGGGCGTGCAGTCCGTGATGACCGGCCACCTGCTCGTCCCGGCGTACGACCCGGACCTGCCGGCCACCCTCAGCCCGCGCATCCTCACCGGGCTGCTGCGCGAGGAGCTCGGCTACGACGGCCTGATCGTCACCGACGGCATCGAGATGCAGGGCGTGTCCCGGATGTACGGCCTGGCCGGCGCGACCGTGCGAGCCATCGCGGCCGGCGCCGACGCGATCTGCGTGGGCGGTGACCACGCCGACGAGCACACCGCGATCGCCCTGCGGGACGCGATCGTGGCGGCCGTCCGCAGTGGAGAGCTGCCGGAGGCGCGGCTGCGCGACGCTGCCGGGCGGGTCCGCCGGCTGGCCGCCTGGACGACCGAGACGCAGACCCGGACGGGGTCCCGGGCGGTGGCCGACGCGCTGTCCATCGGCGCGGTCGCCGCGTCGGTGATCGGGCTGGACGCGGCCCGCCGGGCGGTGCGGGTGACCGGCATCGCGGACGAGCTGCTGCCGCTCGCGCGCCCGCCGCACGTGGTCGAGTTCGCGCCGCCGCGCAACATCGCGATCGGCGCCGAGACGCCGTGGGGTCTGGGTGCGCCGCTGCACGAGATGCTGCCCGGCACCACGTCGGTACGGCTGAGCGAGGACGACCTCGGTGGCCTGGCCGAGCCGGAGTCCCGGGTACTGGCCGGGGCCGCCGACCGGCCACTGGTGCTGGTGGTCCGCGACCTGCACCGGCACCGCTGGGTGGCCGGCGCGGTGGCCCGCACGCTGGCGGTGTGCCCGAGCGCGATCGTGGTCGAGATGGGTCTGCCGGAGCAGGTGACCGGCGCCGTGCACCTGGCGACCTACGGCGCCACGCGCGCCTGCGGCCAGGCGGCGGCCGAGATCATCGCCGGGACGAGCATCCCGGCGGCCCCGCAGCCGGTGGCCGTTTAATCCTCGAGGATGTCGTCCCAGTCGTGGTGGGTCGACACGTACCTGGCGAAGAAGGGGCACGCCGGGATGACGCGCGCGCCCGTCGACCTCAAGTGGTCCAGGGTGAGGCGGGCTAGCTGACCGCCGAGGCCCTTGCCCTGGAAGGCCGGGTCGACCTCGCTGTGTGTGATGACGGTTACGCCATCGCGCACCCGGTATGCCGCCAGGCCGGCCTGGGCCCCGTCCACCACGAGCTCGAACCGGTGCTCCAACGGGTTGTCACGCAAGCTCACGTCCATGCTTTCAGCTTAGGTTCGCTTTCGACCCGTACCGTGGGATGGGTGTTGAAGACCACGGCCTCGCGCCGCGCCGCCTTGCTCACGACCGCCATCCTCGCGCTCGCACCCCTCGCCGCCTGCAGCAACGACAACGTCGACTGCGGCCTCAACCAGTGCACCGTCACCATCCCGCGGGAGACCGACGCCTCCGCCAGCGTGCTCGGTGTCGAGGCGAAATTCGTCAGCGCCGACCAGAACACGGTGACGCTGGAGGTGGCCGGCGAGCAGGTCCAGCTGACCAAGGGGCAACAGGCGGTGGACGTCGCGGGACTGCAGGTTTCGCTCGACAGCCTGACCCAGAACGACGTGTCATTCCAGGTGAGCCGCCCGTGACGACGTTTGGCGGAAGTGGCCGCTGGTAATTGAGAGCGGCATGTCAGCCACAGCTTCTGCACGTAGCTCGGCCTCGCGCGCGGCCAACAGCAAACCGCTGGAGATGCTCGCGCGCGGCGGTTTCATCGCCTACGGCGTCATCCACCTGTTGTTCGCGTGGCTGGCGCTCCAGGTCGCGTTCGGCAACTCGTCCGGCGAGACCGACCAGTCCGGCGCCCTGCAGGCCATCGCCCAGGGCCCGGGCGGCAAGTTCCTGCTCGTCCTGATCGCCATCGGCATGGCCGCGATGGCGATCTGGCAGGCCTTCGAGGCCGCCATCGGGGAGAGCGGCCCGCAGGACAAGCAGGCCCTCGCGGAGCGGGTCATCTCCGGCTTCCGGGCCATCCTGTACGGCTACTTCACCGTGCTCACCATCAAGACGATCACGGGCGCGCAGGCGTCGCAGTCGAAGAGCCAGCAGTCGTCCGCGTCCAACCTGATGAGCAGCGGCGGCGGCCGGTTCCTGGTCGGCTTCATCGGCCTCGTGGTGATCGGTGTCGGCGTCGGGCTGGCCGTCTACGGCCTCAAGAAGAAGTTCGAGAAGCACCTCAACACCGGGCAGATGAGCCCGGAGGTGCACCGGACCGTCGGCCGGCTCGGCAAGGCGGGTTACACGAGCAAGGGCGTCGCGTACGCCGTCGCCGGCGTCCTGTTCACCGTCGCGGCGGTCACCTTCGACGCGGAGAAGGCCGGCGGCCTGGACTCGGCGCTGAAGGCTCTGGCCGAGCGCAGCTGGGGCCCGTGGGTGCTGGGCCTGATCGCGCTGGGCATCGCCTGCTTCGGCGTCTACTGCTTCTTCCAGGCCAAGTACCGCAAGGTCTGACCGACTTCTTCCAGGCCAAGTACGCAAGGTCTGACCGACGACGGAAAGGCGGCCGCGTAACGCGACCGCCTTTCGCGTGTGATGTGATGCCGCAGTGAATGGCGTATTGACCGCTCTGCTCGCCGTCGTCGTGGCGGCCGGCGCCGCGCTGGTCGTGGTCGAGGCCATCCATCTGGCCGTCGTGCGGCTCGGCAAGCGCTCGATGCTCTGGGCGGACCTGGCCCGGACGGCCCACGCGCCGTTCCGGGCCCTCGTCGTGGTCTTCGCGGTCCGCCTCGCCGTCACCCACGGGGTGGACGATTTCGGCGGCCGGGCCACCGTACGGCACCTGCTGCTGCTCGCGATCATCGCCGCGTCCGCGTGGCTGATCGGCGCGCTGCTGCTGGTGCTGGAGGACTTCGCGCTCACCCGGTGGCGCACCGACGTCCCGGACAACCTCCGCGCGCGCCGGCTCAAGACCCAGGTCGTGATGCTGCGCCGGGTGACGGTCGCCGGGATCGTGGTGCTCGCCATCGGCGTGATGCTGATGACTTTCCCGGGCGTACGCGCCCTCGGCGCCAGCGTCCTTGCCTCGGCCGGCGTGATCAGCGTGGTGGCCGCCCTGGCCGCGCAGAGCACACTCGGGAACGTCTTCGCCGGGATCCAGCTCGCGTTCAGCGACGCGGTGCGGGTCGACGACGTGGTGGTCGTCGAGGGGGAGTGGGGCCGCATCGAGGAGCTCACCCTCACGTACGTGGCGGTGCAGATCTGGGACGACCGCCGGCTGATCCTGCCCACCTCGTACTTCACCACCAAGCCCTTCCAGAACTGGACCCGGACCTCCTCGGCGGTCCTCGGCACGGCCGAGGTGGACGTCGACTGGTCCGCTCCGGTCGAGGATCTGCGGACCGAGCTGCGGCGGGTGGTCGGGCTGTCCGAGCTGTGGGACGGCCGGGTCTGTGTGCTGCAGGTGACCGACGCGACCGGCGGGATGATCCGGCTGCGCGCGCTGGTGAGCGCCGCCGATGCGGGCACGTTGTGGGATTTGCGGTGCCTGGTCCGCGAGCGTCTGGTGAGCTGGGTGTGGGAGAACGGGCAGGGGGCGTTGCCGCGCTTGCGGGCGGACACCGACCCGGTCCGGCCGGCAGCCGCGTCGCCGGCGGCCTCGGCGGGGCCTGGCTCCACCGGCGCCACCGGCTCCTCCGGCTCCGGCTCCTCCGGCGACGATCAGGTCTTCGCCGGCGGCACGGACGGCGACCGGCGCGGTGCGACATTCAGCGGCGGGGACGAAGAGCGGTGAGCAGGAGGATTGCTTCTTCGCACCGTGGGGCATACACCCGGGAACAGGGAGAGGAGGACAGCATGGCGGATGTCCTGAACGGCAGTGCGGCCCGTAAGGTCGGCGATCAGTCCACGTCAGAGCTGGTGCAACGGGCCAGCGAGCAGATCACCACGCTGGTTCGCGACGAGCTCGCGCTCGCCAAGGCGGAGTTGGCCGAGAAGGGCAAGCACGCCGGGGTCGGCATCGGGCTCTTCGGTGGTGGCGGGGTGCTCGCGCTGTACGGTGTGGGTGCGCTCATCGCCACCGGCATCATCGCGCTCAATCTGGTCCTGGACCTCTGGCTGGCCGCGCTGATCGTGACGGTGGTGCTGTTCGTGGCCGCCGGGATCCTGGCCCTGCTGGGCAAGAAGCAGGTCACCCAGGCGGTGCCGCCCGAGCCGAAGCAAGCGATCGAGAGCGTGAAGGCTGACGTGGACGAAGTGAAGCACGCGGTGCGCGACAGGAGCCGGGCATGAGCGAGAAGAACGGCAAGCCCGGCCAGAACGGCAAGCCGGACGTGGCGGCGTTGCGCGCGGAGATCGCGCAGACCCGCGTGGAGCTCGGCGAGACGGTGCAGGCGCTGGCGGCCAAGGCTGACGTCAAGGCGCGCGCCACCGAGAAGGTCGAGCAGACCAAGCAGAAGGTGAAGGCGCAGGCGAGCGAGGCAGGCCAGCGGGCGCTCGACGCGGCGCACCTGGCGAGCGCCAAGGTGCGGTCGGCGGCGGGACAGGCCGGCGACCGCGCCCGCGAGACGGCGACCCAGGTGCAGGAATCGGACCCGGTCGATCAGGTACGCCGCCGGCCCATCCCGTTCGTGGCGATCGTCGCCGGGGTGGCCGCCGTGGTCGGCGTGATCCTGGTGATCCGCGGGAGGCGGCGGTGAGCAGGAAGGTCAACAAGATCGTGTACAAGCCGGTGGGCCTGCTGCTCGGCATCGCCGCAGGTTCGCTGGCCGGTCTGGTCTTCAAGCAGGTGTGGAAGGTGGCGGCGGGCGACGACGACGCGCCCAACGCGACCGACGAGGACCGCGGCTGGGGCGAGATCCTCGCCGCCGCGGCGATCCAGGGCGTCATCTTCTCGGTGGTGAAGGCGGCCGTCGATCGGGGCGGCGCGGTCGGCGTCCGTCGTTTGACGGGTTCCTGGCCGGACTGATCCTCACTCAACGTCATTGACCGTGGTCAAGGTCTTCCGCAACGCTCTGTCGATGTGGGGGACCTTTTCCGTATCTGCCGTGGGTGCCTCGAATGTCGGCCGGGGGGAGCTTCCACGCCCGATTTTCGGGTACAGTGTGGCCAGTTTTTGCGTACGTGGTGTGCTGCTTCACGCGCCTCCGGGATGCCCTCCAGGCACCCTCGGCGGTCGGGTGGATGGGACGTCCTCTGAAAGGCCGCCTCAATGGCGCCGCTGCTCGAAAACGGACATCGGCTCCTCGCATCACGGGGCTGGCATTTTCAGAAGGAGAACAGCATGGCAACAGGTCAGGTGAAGTGGTTCAACGCAGACAAGGGCTTCGGCTTCATCACCGTCGACGGCGGGGGTGCTGACGTCTTCGTCCACTTCTCGGCCATCCAGACGTCCGGCTACCGGACTCTGGAAGAGAACCAGCGGGTCGAGTTCGAGATCGCCCAGGGCCAGAAGGGCCCCCAGGCGGAGCAGGTTCGCCCGATCTGAGACCACCTGCCGGCGGCGACACCGGCTGTCGGCTTCAGCGCGCGGAAGCCGACCGAGAGACAGAAACCCCGCATCCCACGGATGGGATGCGGGGTTTTTAGCGTGCCGCTCACTCACGCAAGCGCCGCGCTCACGCCTGCGGTGGCTGCTGCTCCTGATGCGCCAGACGGGCGAGCTCGGCCTGCTTGGCCTTGTTGCGGCGCCGAGTGCCGAGCACCAGCAGCACCAGGCCGCCCAGCGCCACGACCGGGCCGATGATCGACCAGATCTGCACGCCGCTCATCACGCTGCCACCGACCAGGTCCAGGCCCTGCAGCGTCCACAGGCCACCGAGGGCGAGCAGCAGCAGTCCCAGGGTCATCGCGGTCCAGCCGACGAGCCTCGGCTTCTCCTCGCCTACCACCGGTCGTGCACCTGCGCCCGGACCAGGTCGTCATAGGTCTCGCGCACCGCGTGCTGCACCTCGGGGGTCAGCGGCGGCAGCCCGGCCACCGCGGCGTTCGCCCGCGCCTGCTCCGGGTTGCGCGCGCCCGGGATGACCACCGTGACGCCCGGCTGGTCGATGACCCACCGCAGCGCGAACTGCGCCATCGTCTCGCCCTCGCGGACCAGCGGCCGCAGCCGGGCCACCGCCTCCAGCCCGGTCGCGTAGTCCACGCCGGAGAAGGTCTCGCCGACGTCGAACGCCTCGCCGTGCCGGTTGTAGTTGCGGTGGTCGTCGGCCGCGAACGTGGTGTCCGCGTCGTAGCGGCCGGAGAGCAGCCCGCTGGCCAGCGGCACGCGCGCGATGATGCCGACGCCCGCCTCCCGGGCCGCGGGCAGCACCCGCTCGAGCGGCTTGCGGCGCAGCGCGTTCAGGATGATCTGCACGCTGGCGGTGTTCGGCCGGGCGATCGCCGCGAGCGCCTCGTCGGCGGTCTCCACGCTGACCCCGTACGCCGAGATCCGCTTCTCCTGAACCATCAGGTCGAGCGCGTCGTAGGTGGCGTCCATCGAGAACACCGGGGTCGGCGGGCAGTGCAGCTGCACCAGGTCGAGGGTGTCCACGCCGAGGTTGGCGCGGGACCGGTCGTTCCAGGCGCGGAAGTTGTCCAGCGAGTAGTTCGCCACCTCCTGCGCCATGCGCCGGCCCATCTTGGTGGCCACGAAGAGCCCCGGACGGTCCTTGATGAACGAGCCGATGATCTGCTCGCTGCGGCCGTCGCCGTACACGTCGGCGGTGTCGATGAAGGTGACCCCGGCGTCGACGGCCGCGGACAGCGTGGCGTGCGCGTCGTCCTCGGTCACCGTGCCCCAGTCGGCGCCCAGCTGCCAGGCGCCGAGCCCGATCACCGAGACATCCCGTCCCATCCTGCTAAAGCTGCGATTTTCCACGGCGCGAGCCTATCTCTCACGGTGCTAAAGTCTTGCAAGACGTACGTACGGTTTGGAGGCGCGCAATGTGGGACCCGGCCATCTATCAGCGGTACGGAGATGAGCGCTCGCGTCCGTTCTTCGACCTGGTGGCGCGCGTGGGGGCGGAGAAGCCACGTGCCGTCGTCGACCTCGGCTGCGGCCCGGGCCAGCTCACGGCCACCCTGGCGCAGCGGTGGCCCGGCGCGCGGGTGACCGGCGTCGACTCGTCGCCGGAGATGGTGGCCCGCGCTCGCGACGTCATCGACGCGTCGCTCGGTGACGTACGGGAGTGGCGCCCGGCCGACGACGTCGACGTGCTGGTGACCAACGCGACGCTGCAGTGGGTGCCCGGCCATCCCGATCTGCTGGTCCGGTGGGCTCACGAGCTGCCCGCCGGCGCGTGGATCGCGATGCAGGTGCCGGGCAACTTCGACGCGCCGTCCCACCGGGCGCTGCGCGAGGTCGGCGCGGGCTACGGCCTGGGCGACGTGCTGCGCGAGGCGCCGGTGCTGGACCCGGCCGGGTACGCGGCCCTGTTCGGCGGCCCGGCCGACGCGTGGGAGACGACCTACCTGCACCTGCTGCCCGAGGACGGGTCCGAGCACCCGGTGCTGCGCTGGATGGAGGGCACCGCGCTGCGGCCTGTCCGCGCGAGGCTGGACGACGCGGCATGGCAGGATTTCCGGGATGCCCTGGCGGCCCGGCTGGCCGACGCCTACCCGGCGCGCGACGGCCTGGTCGCCTTCCCGTTCCGCCGCATCTTCGTGGTGGCCCGCACCTAGCCGGGTCGCGCCGGCACTGGAGGGGAACGAACGTTCGTTCCCCTCCAGCGCCGGATCGACGACGGCGTCGGGCCAAAGACGAGAGGGAGACTCCGTGACCGACCTGACCGCCTTCATCGCCGGTCTGCCCAAGGCCGAGCTGCACGTGCACCACGTCGGCTCGGCCTCGCCGCGGATCGTGGCCGAGCTGGCCGCCCGGCACGAGGGCTCCACGCCGGTCCCGGCCGACCCCGCCGCCCTCGCCGACTACTTCGCGTTCCGCGACTTCGGCCACTTCATCGAGGTCTACCTGAGCGTCGTCGACCTGATCCGCGACGACGAGGACGTCCGGACGCTCACCTACGAGATCGCCCGCGAGCTGGCCCGCGGCCAGGTGCGCTACGCCGAGCTGACCGTCACCCCGTACTCGCACGTACGCCGCGGCATCCCGGCGCCGGCGTTCTGCGCCGCCATCGAGGACGCCCGGCGGGCCGCGGCCGCGGAGTTCGGGGTCGAGCTGCGCTGGTGCTTCGACATCCCGGGCGAGGCGGGACTGGCCGCCGCCGAGGAGACGCTGCGCATCGCGCTGGACGAGCGGCCCGACGGACTGATCAGTTTCGGGCTCGGCGGTCCGGAGGTCGGGGTGCCCCGGCCGCAGTTCAAGCCGTACTTCGACAAGGCGCGCGCGGCCGGTCTGCACAGCGTCCCGCACGCCGGGGAGACCACCGGGCCGGAGACCGTCTGGGACGCGCTACGGGAGCTCGGCGCCGAGCGGATCGGGCACGGCATCGCCGCCGCACAGGACCCGCGGCTGATGGCGTACCTGGCGGACAACGGCATCCCGCTGGAGGTCTGCCCGACGTCGAACGTGCGCACCCGGGCGGTGCCCGACCTCGCCGAGCACCCGTTGCCGGCGCTCGTCGCGGCCGGGGTTCCGGTCACCATCAACTCCGACGACCCGCCGATGTTCGGCACCACGCTCGAACAGGAGTACGCGGTCGCCGCCCGGCTGCTGGAGCTGGACGAGGCCGGCGTCGCCGACCTCGCGCGGGCGGCGGTGGAGGCCTCGTTCCTGCCTCCGGCCGGCCGGGCCGCGCTGGTGAGCGAGATCGACGCCTACACCGCTCAGTGAGCTCCACGCCGGCCGGCAGCGCCACTGGAGTGAGCTCGTGCCGCTCAGTGGCGCAGGGCGTAGAGCGGCTCCTGCAGGATGGCCAGGAAAGCCAGAATGCCGAGGGTCAGCACCACGGCCCAGCGGACGAGGCGGCGCCTGCTGAACCGCGCCGGCTCGTCCCCGTCCTCGTCGAGGATCGGTTCCACCCGTACATCGGTCTTCATCTCCGTCGTCTCCTTCCCGCGGCCGTGCCGGTCAGACCGGCGCGGCTGTCCAGCTCTGGTGACGTGAGTCGTCACCGTTCTGGAGAACCAGCACGCGCTGCGCGCCGAATCGCTGCTCACCCACGCCGAGGACCAGGTCGCCGGCGGTGGTTTTCAGCGTGAAACCGTAAGCCGACGGGCGCAGCGTCCACAGCCCGATCGCCGCACCCGCGCAATCCGACTGCACCAGCGGGGTGCCGGCCACCGGGTTGCCACCCAGCGGCATCGCGCACTTGCCGGTCGCCCGGGACCTCAGCGAGAACCCGCCGTCGCCCGCCGGAACCAGCATCCACTGCTGCTGGGCGTCGCCGTCCGATCCGCCCAGCGTGATCGCCGTGCCGTTGGCGGACCGCGCCGCGTAGAGGTCCGCCGCGTCGCCGGTCAGCGCGTTCTCCAGGACGAACCAGGAGTTCTGCGTCGGCCGCGCGGCGGGGGCTGTCCGTGCCTCGCCCTTGGCCAGGTACTCGTGTCCGGGGCTGCGGATCGTCACCTGGTAGGCGGTGTCCGGCCGCAGCCCGATCAGGCCCGCCCGGGTGGCCCGGGTGGTGGCGATCGGCACGCCGTCCACCGCCACCTCGTACGTGGCGTCGTCCGCGGCGGCGTTCCAGATCAGCCGGACCGCGTTGCTGGCCTGGCCGCGTACCTCCAGGAAAGCCTGCACCGGCGCGGACGCCCGCACCGCCTGCTTGGCCGGCGCGAGCGGCGGCGTGGACGCCACCGACTGTGACGCCCCGGGCGCCGGCGCGTCGCCGCCGCCGTCCGACTCGTCCCCACCGGCCGGAGAGGACGACCCCGTCGACGGCTGGTCCTTCGGCTCCGCATCCGGCGCGTCCGGGACGTCCGGCACCTCGTCGCCGCCGTCGCTGCGCAGCAGGAACTCGCTCTGCGCCACGTTCCAGTTCTTGGCCAGCCAGCCGTTCTTCGGCGGGTTGGTGCTGAAGTAGTCGTCGTGCCCGCAGTCCAGCCGGTTCTCGTGCTTCTTCGGGCAGCGCTCGCGCACCGTGCGCCCGGAGCGGTCCGGGTGACACAGCAGGTCGAAGTCGTCCGTGCAGCTGCCGCCGCCACTGGAGTTCGGCGAGGTCAGCAGCATCGCACCGAGCGAGCGGGTGAGCTGCTGCGCGGCGGCCACCGTGCTCCAGCAGCCGGTGTCCACCCGGGCGTAGGACGGGCCGCCGTTGTTGCGGTTGCCCGCGCCCGGCCGGTTGTCCGCGACGAACGTGCTGATCCCGCAGTACCGGTTGGTGTCGGCGAACAGCAGGTACTTGCGGTCGGTGCGGTTGTAGCCGAGGGTCTGCAGCGCGGTCACCGTCTGCGGGAACGTCCGCAGGCCGTTCGCCGGCAGCTGCACCTCGGCCACGTCGACGCGGCAGGACGGCGTGGTCACGTACCGGACGTGCCGGGAGCCGCCGGTCTCCGCCGCCGAGGCGTCGATGACCGAGTCCACTCCGGCCGACCAGACCCGGATCGATCCCACGAAGTCGGTGTAGCGGCTCGGCGTGCCGAACTCGTGCAGGTAGACGACCTGCACCCGGTTGCCGCCCCGGCCGTCGCCCTCGCACGCCACGTCGTGGTTGCCCATCACGAAGTCGGCGTCGCCGGGCGCGGCGTCCGGCAGGAGTGCCGGCTTACCCGCGGTGAGCAGGCTGCCGCCCTGGTCGCGGACGATCTCGGCATCCGGCGGGACCTGGGCGGACTCACGCTTCGGCGGCTCCGGCTCGGCCACCTTCGCGGTCACCGGCGCCACCGCCCGGTTCACCGCCAGGCCGGTCGGCGCCGGGTCCGGGCCCTGCGTGCAGGTCAGCTCGTCCAGCTCGTACGCGCCGGCGCAGACCGACCCCTCGGGCGCCGGTCGCAGATTCTGGTAGATCAGGCCCTTCCCCGGCTCGTCCGCCGGCATCCCGGCCAGGCGGATCCGCTGGCCCTGCGAGGAACCACCGTCACGCCCGGCCTGGATCATGCTCGGACCGGCGACGGCGGCCGAGCCCAGCACGGCGACGCCCACCGCGATCGGGAAGATGTGCTTGCGCCCCCAGGCCCGCAGCCCCCGCGGAGACGGCCCGCGCAGCGCGTTGCGTCGGTGCGCGGACAAGAGAACATCTCCTCGGTGGGCAGCCGGGCGTTCGGGTGCGCGGTGGGAGGAGGCTATGGGGTTTCCGCCTCCTGCCGCGCGGTGGCTCCGCCGACCCTGATTGTGGGGACGATCTGCAGGTCTCGAGTCGGGAAGCCGGATGGGATCGGTGTGAAGCGTGCCAGCCCGGGAGCGCCAGGGGAACGCCCTTAATACATTTCTAAGCAAGTGAGTAACCGTCCGGAGTAATGCGCCCACTAATTGCTGTGTCAGCCGATCAATGCGAGCGGCGCCGCCGGATCGTCTCGCGTTCCCGGGTCAGTCTTCCTATCAGACCGAAGCGGCTGGCCTGTTTCGGGGGTGCTTCCGCGTCGGCGATCAGCATCACCACGCTGGCGCCGCCCAGCGCCGCCCGGTCCAGGCTGACCGAGCCGCCGGTGGACTGCGCCGCCCGCCGCGCGATGTCCAGGCCCAGGCCGGTCGATCCCTGGTCGCTCTCGCCGCGTTTCATGGCCCGTTCCGGGTCCGGGATACCCGGGCCGGCGTCGTCCACCCGCAGCGCCACCCAGCCGTCCCGGCGGGACAACCCGATCTCGAACGCGGTGCCCTGCGGGGTGTAGCGGAAGACGTTGCCCAGGACCGCGTCCAGCGCCGCGGCCAGCTCCGGGCGGGCGACCGGCACCGGCACCCGGGTGCTGGCGCCGACGATCTGGAACTGCCTGTTCTGGTCGCCGGCCAGCGCGGACCAGAACCCCATGCGCTCGCGGACCACCTCGGCGGCGTCGCACACACCCACCTCGGGCGCGGCGGCCACCTGGGCGGCCACCGCCTTGCGGGTGGTGTTGATCAGCTGGTCGATCTCGCCCTCGAGGGTGGCGATGGCCACCCGGATGCGCCGGATGCCGCGGCGGCGGTCCAGCTCGGCCGCGGAGAACTGGCCGATCTGGGTGTCGTCCGGGTCCAGCGCCTCGGCGTCCAGGCGCAGCGCGGTCAGCGGAGTTCGCAGCCGGTGCGACAGGTCGGCGACCATCTCCCGCTCGCTGGTACGCGACGTGACCAGGCGGTCGGCCATCCGGTTGAACGCGTACCCGGCCTCGGCCAGCTCGCGCGGCCCGGACGGCTGGATGCGCACACCGAGGTCGCCGCCGCCCACCCGGAGCGCCGCCTGGACCAGGTTGCGCGCCGACGACACCGCGCCGCGGGCCAGCCGGTCCACCACGATCACCGAGCCGGCCACCAGCACCAGCGCGATGCCGATCAGCGTCCACAGGTCACGCGCCGTGCCCTCGGACAGCTCACTCTCCGGCACGAAGACCTCGATCACCGACGTACGGTCGCCGACCCGCACCGGGCGCAGGTGCACCAGCCCGTCGTCGGTCTCCACCAGCAGCGGCTCGGGCGCCGACGCGGCCTCGGTCACGTCCCCAGCGGTCGCCTTGGTGCCGGCCGTGGTGTTCGGGGCATGCACGATCAACCGGCCACCGGCCGCCTGCACGGCCGCGGTGATGCCGCCGCGTCCGGCGCCCGCGGTGAGAGCGCCGGCCACCATGGCACTCTGTTTCTCCGCGGTGGCGACGGCTTTGTCCCGATGGTCCGACCGGAGTTCCCAGCCGAGCGGGACGAGGAAGGCAAGGGCGGCGATGCCCGTGGTGGCGGCGCTGACCCAGGCCAGCCGCGCCCTCAGTCCGGCGCCACCAACCGGAATCCGACTCCCCGCACGGTGCGCAGGAAGCGCGGCTTCGCCGCGGATTCGCCCAGTTTCCGACGGAGCCAGTACAGATGCACGTCGATCGTCTGGTCCTCGCCGACTGACGGCTGTCGCCATACCTCCTCCAGCAACTCCCGACGTGACACCACTCGGCCGGGCCGGGCGGCCAGGTACGCCAGCAGGTCGAACTCCTTGCGGGTCAGCGCCAGGGGCGTGTCGCCCAGGCTGGCGCTGCGCTCGCCGACGTCGACGCGCAGCTCGCCCACCTCGTGCACGGCGGGCTGCGCGGTCCGGCTGGCGCGGCCGACCCGGCGCAGCACGGTGGTGATCCGGGCGTCCAGGTGAGCGCCGGTGAACGGCTTCACCATGTAGTCGTCCGCGCCGGAACGCAGCAGCCGCACCACGGTCTGCTCGTCGTCGCGGGCGGTGGCGATGATGATCGGCACGTCGGTGATCCCGCGCAGCATGCGCAGCGCGTCCGAGCCGTCGAGGTCGGGCAGGCCCAGGTCGAGAACGACCAGGTCGGGTGTCTCGGCGGCGACGCGGCGCAGAGCGTCCAGTGCCGTGCCGACGGCGTGCACGGCGTGCCCCCGGTCGGCCAGCGACCGGAGCATCGCACCGCGCACGACGTGATCGTCCTCGACGAGCAACACCGTGGCCATGCGAAGCACCGTAGCGCCCTGGGCAAGCAACGCCTAAACCGTGATGCTTTGGAATCTCTTGATGACTGAGGGTTACTGGTTGAGCTGGGTGATCAACGCTGCTGAGCTGGCTGGTCGTCGCTTCGCTCCTCCGGGCATTTCGCCCCGGGGAGCTGACGACTTGGCCACGAAAAAGCACCTCGGCTGCGCCTTGTGCTTTTTCGCGGCCAAGTCGTCAGCGGGCGAAATGCGGGTGGTCCGGGTCAACCCTGCACCTCGGCTGCACCTCGGCTGCACCTCGGCTGCGCCTTGTGCTTTTTCGTGGCCAAGTCGTCAGCGGGCGAAATGCGGGTGGTCCGGGTCGACCCTGCGGGGGGTGTCCCTATGGTTTCGTCAAGCTGCGAGGCGGGGTTCGTCCTCCGGTTTCGCTTGATACGGGGTGTTGGTTCGGAGCATGGCGTGCAGGACGTCGACGCGGCGGCGGGCGAGGCAGATGAGGGCGGCGTTGTGTTTCTTGCCCTCGGCGCGTTTCCGGTCGTAGTAGACCCTCGATGGCGGATGAGAGAGTGAGGCGAACGCGGCGAGGAAGAACGCCCGCTTGAGTTGTTTGTTGCCGCTCTTGGGCGGGTGCTCACCGCGGATGCTGCTGCCGGAGCGGCGGGTGACCGGGGCGAGTCCGGCGTAGGCGGCGAGGTGCCCGGAGGTGGCGAACGCGGAGGCGTCGCCGACCTCGAGCAGGATCCGGGCGCCGGTCCTGACGCCGATGCCGGGCATCGAGGTCAGGACCCCGGCAAGAGGGTGCGCATCAAGGATCCTCTCGACTTCGGCCGCGACCTGGTCACGCTGTTGCAGGACTTGGCGCAGGCTGTCGGCGAGCCGGGGCAGGACGGTCTCGGCCGCCGCGGTGCCGGGAACGGTGACGGTCTGCTCGTCCAGCGCGGTCAGGACCTGCTCGACGAGCCGGGTGCCCATTCTCGGCGCGCGGGCGGCGACCAGCGCGAGGAGTTTGCGCCGGCCGGCCTTGCGTAGCCCGGTAGGGCCGCCGCACTTCGACAGCAGTTCCTGCACCGCCGGGTGACTGATCTTGGGACCCAGGACGTGTTCCAAGGCGGGATGGATCTGGGTGAGCAGGCCACGGATGCGGTTACTGATCCGGGTGGACTCGGCGGCGAGGTCGTCGTCATAGCCGATCAGGACTTCCAACTCGGCGAAGGCCTCGTCGCCGGCGTCGACACGCCGCAGCGTGTGCGGCAAGGTGCGGGCCGCGTCAGCGATGACGTAGGCGTCGCGGGCGTCAGTCTTCGCGGTGCCGGGATGCAGATCGGCAAGGCGGCGCATCGCCAGGCCGGGCAGGTAAGCCACCTGATGCCCGCACGCGCGGGCCACCGCGACGGCGAGCGCGCCGATCGAGGCGGGCTGGTCGACCACGACCAGGATCCGCCCGTGGCGGGCAAGTTTGTCGAACAACGCCCGCAGTCGCACCTCGGTGTTAGGCAGCGGCGCATCGTGCAGCCGCTTGCCGTCCAGAGCCAGCCCGACCGCGTGATGGTCGCTCTTGCCCACGTCCAAGCCGAGGAACACGCCGTACTCCACGCTCACCGATCACCTTCATCACACCGACTGACCCGGTCGAGGGTCTGGCGTCGAGCTGCCGGCATCCACGTTACGAAGAGACCAACCCAGAACGCGGGCGGCCGGGTCCCTATTCAGCGGTCCGTCGACGCCACCCGGCCCGGCGGCAACACCCCCCGGATCATGCGTACGACAGGGGGCAAGAGCCATACCGGACCAGGCGACCGAGATCCCCAGCTGGGAATGATCAAAAAGGTAACGGGGTAACGGGGGGCCTACACGGGATCTGCACAGGGGTTGCACCGGAGGCGCACTTGTCGGCACCGTTGCGGGCCTAGCGTCGGGATCATGCCGTTGACGATTCCTACGCATCCGGTTGGTGTGGTGCCGTTGAAGATGTGGCGGCCTGCGTGGTTCGACGGGGTTGCCCTGGTGGTCGGGGCGGTTGCTCCGGATCTGTCGTACGCCATGCATGGGGTTGTCTCTCTGCACACCCACAATCTGGTGGCTCTGGTTTGGTGGGGAGTGCCTGTGACGGTGGTCCTGACTTTGCCGGTGCGCTGGGCGGCTCCGGTGATCGCCGCTCATCTGCCGGGGGTGGGGGACTTCGGTGTGCTCGGGACGGTGCGGCATCGGTGGTATGTGACCGTGGGGTCGGCGCTGATCGGGGCGTTCAGCCATCTCGCCTGGGACTGGATCACCCACCCCGGATATGTTCCGTCGCTCAGCCATGAGGTCCTGCCCGGGATGCCGTGGTGGGGACTGCTCTCCGACGCCTCCAACCTCGCGGGCTTCGTCGCCGGCACGATCATGGTGCTGCTCCTGGGGCGCGCCGGCCTCCTGCGGGAGTGGCACGGTCCGCCACCTGCGGTCGTACCCCGGCCTGCGGTCTTCTGGTCTGTCGTCGCCGGCACGGGCGCGTGCGGCGTGGCGGCGGTGCTGCTCAACCCGATCGACTGGTTCGCCGGGCAGGCCGTGCGGCTGATGCTGATCGCCGGGCTCGCGCTGCTGTTCGGGGCTGCCGCCACCCGGACCAAGGAGTTAGTCTCGAACTGATCATGTCTTTCACCCTCTACGCGGACACCCGGCTCCGCCTCGCCCGGGACAGCCTCGCCGGGCTCAGCGTCGGCGACGCGCTCGGCGCGCAGTACTTCGTGCCCGGCAACACCACCGGTGACCTGCTCGACGCGCGCACCCCGCCGCCGCCGTGGCCCTGGACCGACGACACCGAGCAGGCGTGCTGCCTGGTCGCCCGGCTCGGCGACGGGGACTTCGACCGCGACGGGTTCGCCGCGCTGCTGGCCGAGAAACACGACCCCTACCGCGGGTACGGGCCCGGCGCCGTCGTGATGCTCCGGCAGATCCGTGAGGGCGTGCCGTGGCCGATCGCCGCCGCGGCCGCCTTCGACGGGCAGGGCTCCTCCGGGAACGGCGCCGCGATGCGAGCGGCGCCGCTGGGCGCGTGGCACGCCGACTCGCTGGCGCACGCGGCCGTGCAGGGCGCCCGGGCCGCCGAGGTCACCCACGCCCACCCGGACGGCATCGCCGGTGGCGTGGCGGTCACCGTCGCGGCCGCGGTGGCGACGGCGGCCCGCCTGGACGGCCGGCGTCCCGACCTGCTGGGCGCGGTCCTGGCGCACACGCCGCCCGGGCACGTCCACGACGGACTGGTCCGGGCCCGTTCGCTCGACGGGGTGCAGCGGGCCGCCTACGAGCTCGGCTCCGGCGCTCGCGCCATGGCGGCGGACACCGTTCCGTTCGCGCTCTGGGCGGCGGCCCGCTACCTGGACGACTACCCGGCGGCCGTGGCGGCGTGCGTCTCCGCCGGCGGCGACGTGGACACCACCGCGGCCATCGCGGGCGGGGTCGTGGCGGCGTACACCGGGGTCGAGGGCATCCCACCCGGCTGGCTCGCCGCCCGCGAGCCCTTGCCCGCCTGGATGGACAGCCACTCCACCCAGTAGCGGACCATCGCGCGGCTGGTGCTCGGCTCCCGGGTCACTCCCGCGTCGAGGCGCCGGCGGGCGGCCGCCGGGTCGGACAGGGCCAGGTCAGCGGCGAACAGATCACCCCAGACCACCGGCTTGTCGCCGACCGTCCTCAGCCGGTCGGCCGACGGTCCGCGGTAGACCGCGCCGACGGTCAGCGGCAGCAGCTGGATGCCGAGGACGGACTCCGGCTTCGGGTCGAACCACGTCGCGAAGTCCACCTTGGCGTCCCACACGATGCCGGCGACGCTGTGCGCGTATCCCGGTTCGCGGGTCAGCCCGGTGCCCAGCCAGTACATCCGGGCCGTGGCGGCTTCCAGGGCGTAGTGCGTGATGCCGTACGCGGTCATCCCGGTGTTGCCCCGGACCTCGCCCCAGCGGACCACCGCCTCCCACGCCGCGACCGCCTCGCCGGAGGACTCCTGGTTGTTGCCGTCGGCGAAGGGCGCGAAGCCGGAGGCGGCCGAGCTGCCCAGGTAGGCGTTGAAGGCCCGGAACGGCGGCAACCCGCTGGCCGGCCCGATGGCCAGGGAACCGGCGTAGTCGCGGACGATCAGGTCGACCACGTCGCCGTAGTCGCTCGCGAACCCGGGGTCGGCCGCCGCCAGCACCGCCGCGGCGCGGACCAGGTAGCCGTACTGGAAGTGATGGTCGTTGTAGTCCTGGGCGCCGAACTCGGCCGGCACCGCGATCAGGCCGCCCCACGTCTTGTCGTAGCCGAAGTACCGTCCGTCGGCCGGTCCGGAATAGGTCAGCCAGTCGACCAGTTGCGGCCGCAGCCGGGCCAGCGCCGTCGTGTGCTGGGCGTTCGCGCCCGCGGCGGCGGCGACCTCGGCGATGGTGGACAGCCGGCCGAGCTCCTTGAGCCCGAAGTAGCTGCCGCCCGCGCCGGGTGGGTCGGCCAGGTCCCGGTCCAGGTCGGCGAGCACGGCACGCTGGGCGGCCGGGCTCAGAGCGACTTCCGGTACGGCCGTGAGCAGGTCCGGCATCGGCGCCTCGACGGTGATCGCGGAGGCCGTCGTCAACGACATCGTCCCGCGGGAGTCGGGGTACGAGCCGGCCGGCGCGGCCTTTCCCGCCTGCTGATGCGGGAGGAGGGCCCAGACGCCGGGCTTGTCCCGCGTCAATGTCTGGGTGACCTTCCCGTCCCGGTACGCCATTGTGGCCGTGGTCCGGACGACCGGGTCGCCGGTGCTGGCCTTCTCCCAGCTCGCCCGGTCGGACCCGGCGGGCACCCGGGCGACGGCGAGCTGCTCGCCGTCGCCGGCGACCGTCGTTCCGCCGACCTTCAGTCCGGCGCCGAGGACATCCCAGCGCCCGCCCGCGATGTCGAGCCGGGCCCGGGTCGCCGAGCCGCCGACGTCGCGGAAGGCGCCGGTCAGGCTCGGCTTCGCGCCCTGGAAGCGCAGCCACAGCACCGGGCTGCCCTGCACCACGGTGACGTCGACCCGCCCGCCGCCGGCCAGTTCCACGCGCAGGACGACGTGGAAGGCTCCGTAGCCGGCGACGCTGACGGCTCCGGTCGCGCTGCCCACGGTGAGGGCGGGCTGGAACGCCGTGATGATGGCGTTCGCCGAGCCGGTGACCGGCCCGCCGCTGATCTGCAGGCCGGCCGCGTCGGCCTTGACGGCCAGCGGGTGCGCCCAGATCGGCTGGGTGCGCGGCCCGGTCAGCGCCGAGCTCCACCACTGGTTGGTCGGCAGCGCCTGGCCCTTCAGGTCGCCCGCTTGCGCGGGCACCTTGGTCGGCGTGGAGGCGGCCGGGAGGGTTCCGGCGATGCTTCCCTTGCCGGTCACCGCGGGCAGGGCGATGGGTGTCTTCGCGGCGTCCTCCATGCGCGGGCCCGGTGCCGCCTCCTTGGTGGGCGAGGTGCATGCCGTCACTGTCAAGATCGCGATCAACGCCGCTGCGCGGAGCCTCATGCGCTGTTCACCGCGGGCGTACGGCCGACGGCCGTATTGGTGTCGACGACCACGTCGAACCGCAGGCCCGGCACCAAGGTCCGGACGGCCGCGGGATCGGGCTCGAGCACGACCGTGAGCAGGTCCGGCGCAGCGGTCGCCCCTCCGGCGTCCACCTTGGGCTCGACCTGCTGCAGCGTCGTGGCGATCCGGCCGGGCAGACCCGGGCCGGTCACGTAGGCGGTCATCCCGAGCCGCAGCTTGCGGAGCGTCTCGAGCGGCACGTCGACCTGGAACGCCAGGTCGGCCGGGTCGTACAGGGTGACGATCGGCTCGCCGGCGCGGGCGATCTGCCCGGCCGCGACGTTGATCTCGGTGACGACGCCGGCGGCGGGCGCGTGCAGCTCCTGCACCCGCGGCGCGCCACCGTCCGCGGTCAGGGTGACGGTGGCCAGCAGCGCACCGGCGGTCACGCTCTTGCGCTCGGTGGTCAGCACCCGGTCGACGACGGCGGCGTCGGGCGAGCCCACGGTGATCGGTTGCGCGGTGAGCACGGCCGTGCCGGCGTCCACCATGGTGCGATCGGCGAGGCGCTGCCGCACGATGTGGTTGCCGCCCGCCACGGCGGCGGTGACCAGGATCAGAACCACGGCGACGGTACGGGTGACCAGCAGCGCCCGGCGCAGCCGGTGCTTCGGAGGCTGGGCCCGCACGGCGGGGGTCTCGTCGGTCTCGTCGGTCTCGAGGGCAGGGGAGATCGTGGTGTTCATGGGTTTTGCCTTTCTCGGCAGGGGGTCAGACCGCGGCAGCGACAGGCTGCGGCTGTGCGGGCAGGTTCTCCGGCGCTGGAGCGGATGGGGTCACGCTCTTCCGGATGCGGCCGCCGGTGATCGATTCGAGGATCATCCGGCCGAGGATCAGCACGATCATCGCGGCCCAGCCGACGGACAGCCAGGTCGGCGCCGGGTCGGCCATCACCAGCACACCGACCACGATGGCGGTGGCGTTGAGCGTCAGGATGGCGACCAGGGGCATGACCGCCCAGAGCGACCGGCCGCTGTCGCCACCGGCGTTGGTGACCTTCCACTTCGACGGCCGGCCGATCAGCACGCCGCCGAGGGCTCGCAGGTGCACCGGCGCGGCGCCGATGCTGGCCACGATCGCGGACGGCTTGAACCCGCCGGACTGCAGCCAGGTGACCAGCAGCACGGCCGCCTGGAACGGCAGGTAGTGGGTGGCCCAGGTGAAGCCGTCGGCACGGATCGGGCTCAGCGCGAAGAGGAGATAGAGCGCCGGGAAGAGCATGAAGGTCAGCATCGCCAGCGACAGCAGGTAGTGGGTGCCGCAGAACAGGTACTGCAGACGCTGATCGAGGGTGAGGCCGGTGCCGCGTTTGAACAGCCGGCCCTTCAGCAGCACCTCGAAGCCGCCGCTGGCCCAGCGCAACTGCTGTTTGAGGTACGACGGGACGTCCTCCGGGGCCAGCCCGCGGGCCAGCACCTGGGGCACGTAGATCGATTTCCAGCCGCGCTTGTGCAGCTCGATCGACGTCCAGATGTCCTCGGAGTTGCTGCCCGTCCAGATGCCGCCGATGCTGTCCAGCGCCGCCCGCCGGAACATCACGTTGGTGCCGACGCAGAACGCGGCGTTGAAATGGTTCTTGCCGGGGCAGACCAGCTCGTAGAAGATCCGCTGCGCCTCGCCGGATCCGGTGGCGACCAGGTTGACGTTGTTCGTGTACGACTGCGGTGACTGCACGAACGCCACGTCCGGGTCCTGGAAGTGCGGCAGGATGCTGATCAGGAAACCGGGCTCGGGCACGTGGTCGGCGTCGAGGATGACGACGTACTCGCCGCCGGTGCGGGCCAGCCCGGCGTTCACGTTGCCCGCCTTGGCGTGCGCGCCGCCGGGGCGCCGCAGGTAACCGATGCCCACCTCCTCCGCGATCGCGCGCAGCTCGTCGCTGTCGCCGTCGTCGAGCAGGAACGTGCGGTGGGCCAGCTCCATGTCGCGGGCGGCGAGCATGGTGCGCCGGACCAGGGCCGGCTCCTCGCCGTACGCGGTGATCAGCACGTCGATGGACGGGACGTCCGCGCCGGCCCGGAGCCGGTTGCGCCAGACCGTGGCGTCCACGGCCTCGGGGCGGTCGTCGTGGGCCAGGATGGTCCACCACGTGCCGATCAGGTGCAGGGCGGTGAGTCCCTCGGCGACCAGCATGCTGATCCAGAGCCAGCCGGGACCGCGGTATGCCGGGTCGAGCAGGAACAGCTGGTAGAACACGGTTGCCACGAGCGCCGCGATGATTCCGACGCGTGTCGAGCGTTGCAGCGGCCGCCATGCCAGGCGGGCGCCTGCCCGAGCCGGTGGTGCGGACGGTGCCGTCATTAATGCTCCCGGAGAACTTGATATTCAGCGCCGTGAATTCGGTGCCGTCACCCAGAGAACAGGAAGTCGGGCCGATCTGCGAGTGCCTGCGGAACATTTCTTTCCGGTCACGGTCACGGGCCGGTAATGTGGCTTGCGAATAACAATTGATCATGTCCTGACCTGCACCTGAAAGTGTCCTGATCAATTTCTCCAAGAATGTGACGTAGCCGATCAGTGAGCGACGTTACAGTCGTGATTGAGCTCCGAGGCGCGTTCTTTCAATGACTCCGAAATGACGGAGAAACCTGAAGTGATGTGTCGGCGGTAACACCCTTTCGAGATGGCGCCCGGCCCGACCGGTAGCATCGGAGCCGATTACGCGCTTCGCCCAGAAGGAGAAACACCGTGGCTGCACCACTCGTCGTTCCGGCCGGGACCACTGCGGGCGACGCGGTGACGACTGCGGGGCTGCAGGCGTTCGGGCCGAAGGCGGTCGTCGTGGTGCGCGACCCGGGCGGCCGGCTGCGCGACCTGGACTGGGCGCCGGAACTCGACACCGAGGTCACCCCGGTGGCGCTGGACGAGCCCGACGGTCTGAACGTGCTGCGCCACTCGGCCGCGCACGTGCTCGCGCAGGCCGTGCAGGACACCTTCCCGGAGGCGAAACTCGGCATCGGGCCGCCGATCGAGAACGGGTTCTACTACGACTTCGACGTGGCCAAGCCGTTCGTACCCGAAGATCTTGCGAAGCTCGAGAAGCGGATGCAGGAGATCGTCAAGGCCGGGCAGAAATTCAAGCGCCGGGTGTACGGGTCGCTGGACGAGGCCAAGGTCGAGCTGGCGAACGAGCCCTACAAGCTGGAACTGGTCGACATCAAAGGTGAGATCGGCTCAGCCGACCTTGAAGCCGAGGTGATGGAGGTCGGCGCGGGGGAGCTGACCGCCTACGACAACCTCGACGCCAAGGACGGCCACCGCATCTGGGGCGACCTGTGCCGCGGCCCGCACCTGCCGTCGACCCGGCTGATCCCGGCGTTCAAGCTGATGCGCAGCGCCGCAGCCTACTGGCGCGGCAGTGAGAAGAACCCGCAGCTCCAGCGGGTCTACGGCACCGCGTGGCCGACCCGCGACGCGCAGAAGGACTACCTGCGCATGCTGGAGGAGGCGGCCCGCCGCGACCACCGCAAGCTGGGCGCCGACCTCGACCTGTTCTCCTTCCCCGACGAGATCGGCTCCGGCCTCGCGGTGTTCCACCCCAAGGGCGGGATCATCCGGCGGGAGATGGAGAACTACTCGCGCATCAAGCACGAGCAGGCCGGCTACTCGTTCGTCAACACCCCGCACATCACCAAGGCGGACCTGTTCGAGACGTCCGGCCACCTCGGCTGGTACGCGGACGGCATGTTCCCGCCCATGGAGATGGAAGGCGCGACCTACTACCTCAAGCCGATGAACTGCCCGTTCCACGACCTGATCTTCCGGTCGCGCGGGCGCTCCTACCGTGAGCTGCCGCTGCGGATGTTCGAGTTCGGCACGGTCTACCGCTACGAGAAGTCCGGCGTGGTGCACGGCCTCACCCGGGTGCGCGGCATGACGCAGGACGACGCGCACATCTTCTGCACCGAGGAGCAGATGGCGGACGAGCTGAAGTCGCTGCTCCAGTTCGTGCTGGACCTGCTCCGTGACTACGGCCTCGACGACTTCTACCTCGAGCTGTCCACGCGCAACCCGGCGAAGTCGGTCGGCACCGACGAGAACTGGGAGAAGGCCACCGAGGCGCTGCGGTCCGCGGCGAGCGAGTCCGGGCTCGACCTGGTGCCCGACCCGGAGGGCGCGGCGTTCTACGGCCCGAAGATCAGCGTGCAGGCCAAGGACGCGATCGGCCGGACCTGGCAGATGTCGACCATCCAGGTGGACTTCAACCTGCCGGAGCGGTTCAACCTGGAGTACTCCGCGGCCAGCGGCGGCCGGGAGCGCCCGGTGATGATCCACCGTGCGCTGTTCGGGTCGATCGAGCGGTTCTTCGGCGTGCTGACCGAGCACTACGCGGGCGCGTTCCCGGCCTGGCTGGCGCCGGTGCAGGTGGTCGGCATCCCGATCCGCGACGACCACGACGCCTACCTGCAGTCCTTCGTGGACACACTGCGGCGCGAGGGCTTCCGGGCCGAGGTGGACCGCTCCGACGACCGGATGCAGAAGAAGATCCGCACCGCCCAGCAGCAGAAGGTCCCGTTCATGGTGATCGCCGGCGACGACGACGTGGCCGCCGGGACGGTGTCGTTCCGCTACCGCGACGGGTCGCAGCGCAACGGGGTGCCGCTGGACGAGGCGGTCGCCCACGTCGCCGACGTCGTACGCAGCCGGGTGAACACCGGTCCGTCGGCGTCATGAGCGAGCCGGACGGCCTCGAGCGGCTGTGGACACCGCACCGGATGGCTTACGTCACCGGCTCGGATCAGCCGCCGGGTTGTCCGTTCTGCGACGCGCCGCAGCACTCCGACGAGGAGAAGCTGATCGTCGCGCGCGGCACATCGGTGTACGCGATCCTGAACCTGTATCCGTACAACCCCGGCCACCTGCTGATCTGCCCGTACCGGCACGTCGCCGACTACACCGAGCTCACCGACCAGGAGGTGGCCGAGGTGGCCGCCTTCACCCGCAAGGCGATGGTGACGATCCGCCGGGCGAGCAGCCCGCACGGCTTCAACCTGGGCATGAACCAGGGCTCGGTGGCCGGGGCGGGCATCGCCGCGCACCTGCACCAGCACGTGGTGCCTCGGTGGGGCGGCGACGCCAACTTCATGCCGGTGATCGGCCGCACCAAGACGATGCCGATGCTGCTCGCCGACACCCGCGACCTGCTGGCTAAGGCCTGGTCGTCGCCAGCGCCCTGATCCCGGCGACCACCTGCTCGGCGGACGGGGCGTTCTCCGGGTCGGTCATGTGCTGGATGAGCACGCCGGACATCAGCGCCATCTGTACCGAGCCCAGCGTCTGCACGGTTTCCCCGTCGATGGACTCCTCGGGCCGACCGGTGATCAGCGCCGCCATGCCCGAGCGGCCCTGCCGGATCCCGTCCGCCATCTGTTCCCGCAGCTCCGGCGCGTGCTCGGCCTGAACCATCGCCTCGACCGTGGCCATGAAGAGCTGCCGGTCCTGCCGGGCCGTGGTGATGATCCGGCGCCACAGCCGGACCAGCGGCTCGTCGTCCTTGTCGCTCTCGTCGTCGACCAGCGCGGCCGTGATCGTCTGACCCCAGTCGTCCACCGCGCTGAGCATGGCGGCGTTCATCAGGGCCTTGGTCGAGCCGTAGTGGTAGCCGATCGAACCCAGGTTGGTGCCCGACACGGCCACGATGTCGCGCGCGGTGGTTTGCGCGTAGCCCTTGTCGTACAGGCACCGGCGTGCGCCGGCCAGCAGGTCTTCACGGTGGCCCATGCCCGTCATCCTAAGTTCTATACAAACGTATAAGACGTTTGTATAGTAGCTCTCATGAGGAACCGAGAGGTGCTGATCTCGGGGGCCGGCGTGGCAGGTCCCCTCCTGGCGTACTGGCTGGGCCGCTACGGTCTGCGGCCGACAGTCGTCGAGCGGGCGCCCGCCCTGCGCGACGGCGGCTACAAGGTGGACGTGCGCGGCAAGGCGATCGAGGTGCTCAAGCGGACCGGCGTCTACGAGACGGCCCACGCGAAGGACACCGGCATGCGGCAGGTCACCTACGTGACCGCGACCGGCGGGAAGGTCGCCGCCCTGGACGCCGACCTGCTGATGGGCCGCCGCGGCGACGACATCGAGGTGATGCGCGGCGACCTCGTCCGGATCCTGCACGACGCGGCGGCGCCGGCCACCGAGTTCATCTACGGCGACGCGATCGCCTCGATCTCACCCGACGGGGACGTGGTCTTCGAGAGCGGCCGGTCGCGGCGGTTCGACGTGATCGTGGGGGCGGACGGTCTGCACTCGGCGACCCGGCGGATGGCCGGGCTGGACGCGCCGCTGCGGCACCTGGGGGCGTACCTCTCGATCTGCACCGTGCCCAACGATCTGCGCCTGGACCACGAGGAGGTCTTCTGGGCCGCGCCCGGGCGCATGGTCTTCCTCTACAGCACCGGGCCGGACGACCCGGCCAAGGCGGGGATGATCTTCGCGTCGCCGGAGCTGCCGCGGGCGTCGGTCACGCGCGAGCTGGTGGCGTCGCGGTTCGCCGGCGACGGCTGGCAGGTGCCGCGGCTGCTCGAAACGATCCTGGGCGACGCGGCCCCAAAGTCGATCTTGAACGACGGCGCGGCCACCGCCGCCGCCCCCACCCCTCTGGGTGGGCGGCAACGTAGCACGGGCGAGGCAAGCGGCGACGACTTCTTTGTGGACAGCCTGAGTCAGGTGGATATCCCGCGGTGGTCGGCCGGGCGTGTGGTACTGCTCGGCGACGCGGCCTTCTGCCCCTCGCCGGCCTCCGGGCAGGGGACCAGCACGGCGCTGTGCGGCGCCTACGTCCTGGCCCGGGCGCTGGCCCGGCACGAGACCCCGGCGCGGGCCTTCGCCGAGTACGAGGACACGATGCGGCCCTACACCGACCGCAACATCGCCCTGGGCAGGAAGATGGCCGGGCAGATGGTGCCGGGCGGGCGGGTGAGCATCGCGATGCGCAACTATGCGATGCGGACCCTGCGCCTCAACCCGTGGCACCGGCAGATCATCGCGTCGGTCAACAAGCCGATCTTCGAGGCCGCCAACGCGATCGAGCTGCCCGCGGAAGCGACGCCCGTCGCCGCCTGACCCGGTGCGGCCCCGCGGTGCGGCCCCGCGGTGCGGCCCCGCGGTGCGGCCCCGCGGTGCGGCCCCGCGGGTGCAGGGCCGCGCGTGCGGGGCCTGTTGCTAGCGGGCGGCGTGCTCCTTGCGGATCGCGTCGGCGAGGTGGGCGGGCATCGCCTCGTGGCGGGCGTACGTGCGGCTGAACGTCCCCGCCCCGGAGGACAGGGCGCGCAGCTCCACCGCGTACCGGATCAGCTCGGTCGCCGGAACCTCGGCCCGCACCAGGCTGAACTCGCCGCTCTCGTCCGCCTCCGACCCGAGCGGGCGGCCCCGCCGGCCGGAAAGGTCGCTCATCACGGCGCCGACGTACTCGTCGGGCACCTTCACCACGACCTCGTCGACCGGCTCCAGCAGGACCACCTCGGCGGCCGCCGCTGCCTCCTTCAGAGCCAGCGCCCCGGCGGTCTGGAACGCGGCGTCGGACGAGTCGACGCTGTGCGCCTTGCCGTCGTAGAGCGTCACCTTGAGGTCGACGACCGGGTATCCGGCGACGATGCCCTTCGCCAGCTGGGCGCGGACACCCTTCTCCACCGACGGGATGTAGTTGTGCGGCACGGCGCCGCCCACCACCTTGTCGGCGAACTCGAAGCCGGACCCTCGGGGGAGCGGCTCGACCCGGATGTCGCATACCGCGTACTGGCCGTGGCCGCCGCTCTGCTTGACGTGCCGGCCGTGGCCGTTCGCCTCGCTGCCGAACGTCTCGCGCAGGGAGACCTTGACCGGCTCGGTGTCCAGCTCGACGCCGCCCGCGCGGAGCCGGTCGAGCACCACCTCGGCGTGCGACTCGCCCATGCACCACAGGACGAGCTGATGGGTGTCGGCGTTGCGTTCCAGCCGCAGGGTCGGGTCGCCGGCCACCAGGCGGGCCAGGTTCTTGGCGAGGGCGTCCTCGTCGGAGCGGGACTTGGCGACCACCGCGATCGGGAGCAGCGGCTCGGGCATCCGCCACGGCTCCATCAGCATCGGGTCGTCCTTGCCGGAGAGCGTGTCGCCGGTCTCGGCGCTGCCCGACTTGGTGATCGCGCAGATGTCGCCGGCGATGCACGAGCCCACCTCGCGCAGCTGCGCGCCCAGCGGGGCGTAGATGTGCGCCACCCGCTCGTCGGCGTCGTGGTCGGGGTGGCCGCGCTCGGCCAGGCCGTGCCCGGACACGTGCACCACCGACTCGGGCGTGAGCGTGCCGGAGAAGACCCGGACCAGCGAGACCCGGCCGACGTGCCGGTCGATCGTGGTCTTCACGACCTCGGCGACCAGCGGGCCGTCCGGATCGCAGGTGAGCGGCTGCTTGGGCGAGCCGTCGACGCCGGTGACCATGGGCAGGTCGTGTTCCAGGGGCGAGGGCGCGCCGGAGACCAGGCCGTCGAGCAGGGCGTCCAGGCCGACGCCGGTGGCCGCGCAGACCGGGATGACCGGGTAGAAGTGGCCGCGGGCCACGGCTTTCTCCAGGTCGGGGACCAGCACCTCGGGGCCGACCTGTTCGCCCTCGAGGTACCGGTCCATCAGGGACTCGTCCTCGCTCTCCGCGATGATCCCCTCGATCAGCTGGTTGCGGTCCTCCTCGACCGGGGTCAGGTGGCCCTGCTCGGCCCGGCCGACCTCCGGCGGGTAGCCCGCCGAGTAGTCCAGCACCCGCAGCGTGACCAGTCCGAGCAGCCCGGCGATGGAGCTGCCGTCGTCGCCCAGCATCGGGCGGTAGATCGGCAGCACGTTCTCGCCGAAGGCGTCCTGGCAGTCGGCCACGGTCTCGTCGAAGTCGGCGCGCGGGTGGTCCAGCCGGGTGATCGCGACCGCGCGGGGCATCCCGACGGCGGCGCACTCGGCCCACAGCGCGGTGGTGGCCGCGTCCACGCCGTCGACCGCGGACACCACGAAGAGGGCGGCGTCCGCGGCCCGCAGGCCGGCGCGCAGCTCCCCGACGAAGTCGGCATACCCGGGGGTGTCCAGGAGATTGATCTTCACCCCGTCGTGGACGAGCGGGGCGCAGGACAGGGCGACGGATCGTTGTTGCCGTACGGCCGCCGGATCGTGGTCGGTCACCGTGGTGCCGTCGGCGACCGAGCCCGCCCGGGGGATCGTCGACGTGGCGGCGAGCAGCGCCTCGACCAGCGTCGTCTTCCCGGAACCGGAATGGCCCACCAGCACCACGTTGCGTACCCTGCCGGGCTCGGTCACCACCGGCGCGGCGGCGCCGGTGACCCCCTTGTCCGAAGTCCTCTGCGCCATGCGAGCGCACCTCCGTTTCCCGGGTGTTACGACACTATTGTGAGATCCCACACCCCCGGTGTCCGCGCCGCAACCCCCCGTAGTCATACGACCCTGGGCGGATGACGCCGAATCGGCACGCCGATACAGTGGGACCGCCATGGCAAAGATCTTCAGCGTTCCGGCCCGCCTCGTCCTCGCGCATGTCGTCGACCCGACCGCCCGATTCCTGCTCCGCCGGGGGGTCACGCCGAACGCCGTCACCGTAGCGGGGACGGCCGGCGTGGTGATCGGGGCTCTCGCGCTGGGCGCCCGCGGCCATCTGGTAGCGGGCGCGCTGGTCGTCACGTTCTTCGCGCTCACCGACATGCTCGACGGCACGATGGCCCGGATGCGCGGTCCGGCGGGCAACTTCGGCGCGCTGCTCGACTCGTCGATGGACCGGCTCGCCGACGCGGCCGTGTTCGGCGCGGTCATCTTCTACCTCTACGGGCAGGACAACCCCTACAACGGCATCGTCGCCGGCCTCATCTGCCTCTCGGCCGGCCAGGTGGTCTCTTATGTGAAGGCCCGCGCGCAGAGCCTCGGCCTGAACGCCGACGTCGGCCTCGCCGAGCGCGCCGAACGCCTGATCCTGGTCGGCGTCGGCGGCCTGCTCACCGGCTTCGGGCTGGACTGGGGGCTGCCCGCGGCGCTCTGGTTGCTGGCCGTCCTGAGCCTGGTCACGGTGTTCCAGCGCCTGATCGCCGCGGCCCGCAGCGACAAGGTGCCCACCGAGTGAAGGACAGGCTGACCGAGCTGGGCTACGCGGCGGGCTGGCGGCTGGTCCGCGCGCTGCCCCAGCCGGTCGCGACGCGGCTCTTCACCACCGCCGCCGACCGCGCGTGGAAGAAGAACGGCCCGGGGACCCAACGGCTGCGTCGCAACCTTCAGCAGGTCACGGGTCCGGCTTTCGAGGAGACTCTGGTACGCGATGGGCTGCGGTCGTACGCGCGGTACTGGATGGAGGCCTTCCGCCTGCCGTCCCTGACCAAGGCGCAGCACCTCGACGGATTCCACCTGGTGCAGGCGGACGAGTTCCACAAGGTGCTGGCCGAGGGGAACGGCATCATCCTGGCGTTGCCGCACATGGGCAACTGGGACGCCGCCGCCGCGTGGGTGTCGGCCAGCGGGCACCGGCTCGTCACGGTCGCCGAGCGGCTCAAGCCGGAAAAGGTGTACAAGCAGTTCATGGCCTACCGCGAGGCGCTCGGCATGGAGGTCCTCCCACTGACCGGCGCGGCCCGGCCGCCGATCGACGTGCTCGCCGAGCGGGCCGACCAGGGCTTCGCGATCGCGCTGCTCAGCGATCGCGACCTCTCCTCGCGCGGCGTGGAGGTCGAGTTCTTCGGCGGGCGGACCCGGATGCCGGCCGGCCCGGCGCTGCTCGCGCTGCGTACCCGGGCGCCTCTCTACGCCGTCGACATTCATTACACGCCCGAGCGGGCTGTCGCCGAGATCCGGCGCGTCGAGGTGCCCGACGAGTCCGCGGGCACGATGGCCGAACGCGTCAAGCTGGTCACCCAGCGGCTGGCCGACGCCTACGCGGTGGGCATCGCCGCGCACCCGCAGGACTGGCACATGCTCCAGAAGCTGTGGTTGTGAGGGCTGGGACGTGCGGATCGGGATCGTCTCGCCGTACTCGTTCGACGTGCCCGGCGGCGTGCAGAACCACATCGTCGACCTCGCCGAGGCGCTGATCGGGCTGGGCCACGAGGTGTCCGTGCTGGCCCCGGCCGACGAGGACGCCGACCTCCCGCCGTACGTCGTCCCGGCCGGGCGAGCGGTGCGCTTCCCGTACAACGGGTCGGTGGCCCGGATCTCGTTCGGGCCGGTGTCGTCCGCGCGGGTCCGGCGCTGGCTGTCCCGCGGCGAGTTCGACGTGCTGCACGTGCACGAGCCGTTCGTGCTCAGCCTGTCGATCCTGGCCGTGCTGTCGTCCCGTGGACCGGTGGTCGCCACCTTCCACACCGCGATGACCCGCTCCCGGGCGCTCGCCGCCGCGCAGGGGATGTTGCAGGTGGTGATGGAGAAGATCACCGCGCGCATCGCGGTCAGCGAGCCGGCCCGCAAGGTGCAGGTCGAGCACCTGGGCGGCGGCGCGGTGGAGATCCCGAACGGGGTGGCGGTGGCCAAGTTCGCCCACGCGGAGCCGCTGCCCGGCTGGCCCGGCAAGGGCGGCACGCTGGGCTTCCTGGGCCGCTTCACGGAGTCGCGCAAGGGCTTTCCGATCTTGCGTACGGCGTTCGTCACGCTGGCCCGGCAGCGTCCGGAGCTGCGGCTGCTGGTGGCGGGCCCGGGCGACCGGGACGACCTCTACGAACTGTTCCCGGCCGACGTCCGCGACCGGGTCGAGTTCCTGGGGCTGGTCAGTGAGACGGACAAGGCCCGGATGTTACGCAGCGTCGACATCTACGTGGCACCGAACACGGGCGGTGAGTCCTTCGGGATGATCCTGACCGAGGCCATGTCGGCCGGCACCACGGTCGCCGCGAGCGACCTGGACGCCTTCCGCCGGGTGCTGGACGGCGGCCGGGCCGGGGCGATCTTCCCGAACGGCGACGCGCCCGCTCTGACCGCGCTGCTGGCGGAACTTCTCGACGATCCGGCGCGGCGGAGAGAGCTCGCGGCGGCCGCGTCCGTCGCCGTCAAGGCGTTTGACTGGCCGAGCGTAGCCAGTCGTGTACTCGAGGTGTATGCCGCGGCGATAGAGGCGACAGACGGCCGGGTGATGGACGAGGAGTGGTCCGAACCACGGCCGGGCACGTAACTCTTCGAAACCAAACGGCACTACCATTCCGGCATGCGTGTCGTGCTGGGCGTCGTGGTGGTGATCGCCTTGCTGTCCGCGTACCTGTGGTGGACCGCTCATCGGGTGCAGCGGGTGCACACCCGTGCCGCCTCCGCGGGCCGGGCCCTCGACCAGCATCTGCTGCGCCGTGCGGCGGCCGCCGCCGTGGTGGCCGAGCGCACCGAGACGGTCGAGCTGTACGCGGCCGCCCGCCTGGCCCTGGACGCGGTGCCGGGCGAACGTGAGGCGGCCGAGAACGACCTGACCCGCCAGCTGGCCTCGGTGCCGCTCACGGCCACCGATGAGGCCACCCGCACGTTGGTGGCCACCAGCCGGCGCGTGGTCCTCGCCAGGCAGGTGCACACCGACACGGTCCGTGACGCCCTACGCGCCCGCCGCCGCCCGGTGGTACGCGTGTTCGGGCTGGCCAGGAGCTATCCGCGACCGGAGTACTTCGACATCGTCGAGCCCGTGCTGACGGACCTGAACGTGGTCGTCGCCCCGCGAGCCCCTGCCGCCGCCGTCGAGGCGGCCTGACCGCAGCAGGCCACTTGGCCCTCGATTGGCCCTCGTTGGACCCCTGCGCCCGCTTTTAGAATTCCCCACGCATACCCACCAGCGTGAGGAGCGTCATCAGTGTCCGAGAGCGCAGCAACCACGACGCAGCAGCCGGCGGTCGGCACCGCCCGGGTCAAGCGCGGCATGGCCGAGATGCTCAAGGGCGGTGTGATCATGGACGTGGTCACCCCGGAGCAGGCGAAGATCGCCGAGGACGCCGGCGCGGTCGCGGTGATGGCGCTCGAGCGGGTCCCCGCCGACATCCGCGCGCAGGGCGGGGTCTCGCGCATGAGCGACCCCGACATGATCGACGGCATCATCGCCGCGGTGTCCATCCCGGTGATGGCCAAGGCCCGGATCGGCCACTTCGTCGAGGCGCGGGTGCTCCAGGCGCTCGGCGTCGACTACGTGGACGAGTCCGAGGTGCTGACCCCGGCCGACTACGCCAACCACATCGACAAGTGGCAGTTCACCGTGCCGTTCGTGTGCGGGGCGACCAACCTGGGCGAGGCGCTGCGGCGGATCACCGAGGGCGCGGCCATGATCCGCTCCAAGGGCGAGGCCGGCACCGGCGACGTCTCCAACGCCACCACGCACATGCGGCAGATCCGGCAGGAGATCCGCCGGCTGCAGAACCTGCCCGAGGACGAGCTCTACGTGGCCGCCAAGGAGCTCCAGGCGCCGTACGAGCTGGTCAAGGAGGTCGCCGAGGCGGGCAAGCTGCCGGTCGTGCTGTTCACCGCTGGCGGCATCGCCACCCCGGCGGACGCGGCGATGATGATGCAGCTCGGCGCCGAGGGCGTCTTCGTCGGCTCCGGCATCTTCAAGGCAGGCAACCCGGCCCAGCGCGCCGCCGCGATCGTCAAGGCCACCACCTTCCACGACGACCCGGAGATGATCGCCAAGGTCTCCCGCGGTCTCGGCGAGGCCATGGTCGGCATCAACGTGGAGGACGTCCCGCAGCCGCACCGTCTTGCCGAGCGCGGCTGGTGATCGGTGTCCTGGCGCTCCAGGGTTCCTTCCGGGAGCACGCCCGGGCACTGACGTCCTGTGGCGCCGACGCCGTCCCGGTCCGGCGCCCGGAAGAGCTGGACGCGGTGGACGCGCTGGTGATCCCGGGTGGCGAATCGACCGTGATGAGCAAGCTGGCGATCACGTTCGAGCTGCTGGAGCCCCTGCGCAAGAAGATCGCTTCCGGCCTGCCCGTCTACGGGTCGTGCGCCGGCATGATCATGCTGGCCTCGACGGTGCTGGACGGGCGGCCCGACCAGGAGACCTTCGGCGGCATCGAGATGACCGTGCGGCGCAACGCCTTCGGGCGGCAGGTCGAGTCGTTCGAGGGCCCGGTCGACATTTCCGACATCGCGGGCGGGCCGTTCGACGCGGTCTTCATCCGGGCGCCCTGGGTGGAGCAGGTGGGTCCAGAGGTGCAGGTGATGGGGCGCGTCACAGCCGGCCCGGCCGCCGGTAGGATTGTGGCCGTCCGGCAGGGCAACCTGCTCGCCACGGCTTTCCACCCGGAGCTCACCGGCGACCTTCGCGTGCACCGGTACTTCGTCGAGATGGTCCGCCGGGCCGCCTGACGAACGACGGATTCACACGGAGGTAACGCATGTCCGGCCACTCCAAGTGGGCGACGACCAAGCACAAGAAGGCCGTCATCGACGCCAAGCGCGGCAAGATGTTCGCCAAGCTGATCAAGAACGTCGAGGTCGCGGCCCGGGTCGGCGGTGGTGATCCGTCCGGTAACCCCACGCTCTACGACGCGATCCAGAAGGCGAAGAAGAGCTCGGTCCCCAACGACAACATCGCCAACGCGGTCAAGCGCGGCTCCGGCCTCGAGGCCGGCGGCGCCGACTGGCAGACGATCATGTACGAGGGTTACGGCCCCAACGGCGTCGCCCTGCTGATCGAGTGCCTCACCGACAACCGCAACCGCGCGGCCACCGAGGTCCGCACCGCGCTGACCCGCAACGGCGGCACGTTCGCCGACGCCGGCAGCGTGTCCTACCTGTTCAACCGCAAGGGCGTGATCATCGTCCCCAAGGGTGAGCTGACCGAGGACGACGTGATGATGGCGGTGCTCGAGGCGGGCGCCGAGGAGATCAACGACCTGGGCGACTCGTTCGAGGTGGTCAGCGAGCCGACCGACCTGGTGGCGGTGCGCACGGCGCTGCAGGACGCGGGCATCGACTACGACTCGGCCGAGTCCTCCCTGGTGCCGACCATGACGGTCGAGGTCGACGAGGAAGCGGCCCGCAAGGTGCTCAAGCTCATCGACGTCCTCGAGGACTCCGACGACGTCCAGAACATCTACGCCAACTTCGACGTTCCCGACGACGTCATGGCTAAGATTGACGTGTGACAAGTGTTCATGTGACTAGTAGGGTGAGGGGGTGCTCGCCGTTATGACGAACTTCAATCTGCCCCCGATCGAGGACATCGACGTCGATGATCTTGGCTCCCTGCCGGCGGGTTACCGTTATGAGCTCCATGACGGAAACCTCGTCATCATGACGCCATCCACCTACTGGCATAAGGTGATGGCTCGTCGGCTCATGCTCATGCTGTACGCGGCCGGACTCGAGGTCCTCCAGGACCCTGGAATCCGTGGGGATCGGCCGCGCGACAGTCGCCTTCCTGACCTCGGTGTGGTGAAGGCTCTACCGCGCGAGCTGCCTGAATACTCGAACCTTCCTGGCTCGGCCTTTCAGATGGTCATCGAGATCGTCTCCGAGAGCTCTCCCAACGGGGAATACGCCGAGAAGGCGCATTGGTATGCGGAGCGCGCCATCCCGGAGTACTGGATCGTCGACCGCACTCCCGACCGCTCGTACGACGACGCTCAGGTTCACCTGAACCGGCTGGCGCTCTCCGGAGACGTGCCTACTTACGTGCGGGAGCGGTCGGTGCGGCTCTCGGACCTGGAGTCCGAATACCAGAGCTAGTGCGCTGATTCGGGCGCGGCTGCACCCGGGACAAGCGATAGTGGCGACGTGGGTGTGACTACTGAGGGTGGGCGGCAGCGAAGCCGGTTCGCGGACCTGGGGGTCAACGCGAAGATCCTGCTGGCGATCGCCGCAGCCGTGGCCGTGGCGGTCGTGGTGGGCGTGGTCGGGCTGGCGAAGCTGCGGGACGCCAGCAACTCGGCTCAGGTGATCTACCGCAACAACGTCGCCGGGCTGGAGGGCGTGGCCCGGCTGCGGTCCGCGATCGTGCTGACCCGGCTCGCGGCGGCCAACCAGGCGATCTCGCAGAACGACGACGACGTCACGACCTACACCAACGGCTTCGACACCCACGTCAAGGAGTACGAGGCCGCGCTGGCGACGTACGAGGGCAGCCACCCGGCGGGTAACCCGGCCACCGTCGCCAAGCTGGGGGATGCCTTCAAGTCGTACGTCACGCTCGCGCGGACCGACCTCCTCCCGGCCGGCGCCCGCGACGATCTGGAAACCTGGTCCAAGACCCGGGATCAGCAGGTGGCGCCGCTGATGAAGCAGGTCGACGCCTATCTGGAGGAGCTGGACGCGGCGGAGCGGGGGGACGCGGCGAAGAACGCGGCCGCGGCCGAGAACGGCTACGACACCGGGCGCCTCACGTCGATCCTGGTCATGGTGCTGGGCTCGCTGATGGCGCTGGTGCTCGGTGTGGTGGTGGCGCGGCGGATCGTCGGGTCGCTGGTCAAGGTGCAGGGGGTGTGCGAGGCGCTGGCCGTCGGTGACCTCACGCGGACCAGCGGCGTGACGTCACGGGACGAACCCGGCCGGATGGCGCATGCGCTCGACACGGCGATCCAGAACCTGCGGGGCACCGTACGCACGATGGACGGCTCGGCCACCTCCCTGGCCGGCGCCGCCGAGGAGATGACCAGCACCGCCGAGCAGATCGCGGGGTCCGCGCAGCGGGCCTCCGACCAGGCGCAGATGGTCTCCACCGCGGCCGGGGAAGTGTCCCGCAGCGTCGACACGGTGTCCGCCGGCGGCGAGGAGATGGGCGCCTCCATCCGGGAGATCTCGCAGAACGCGGCGGAGGCCGCGCGCGTCGCGGCCGAAGCGGTCAGCGTCACCATCGCGACCTCCTCGACGATGAACAAGCTCGGCGAGTCGTCCGCCGAGATCGGCAACGTGATCAAGGTGATCACCTCGATCGCCGCGCAGACCAACCTGCTGGCCCTCAACGCCACCATCGAGGCGGCCCGCGCCGGTGACGCCGGCAAGGGCTTCGCGGTGGTGGCCTCCGAGGTCAAGGACCTGGCGCAGGAGACCGCCCGCGCCACCGAGGACATCTCCCGCCGGATCGAGGCGATCCAGGCCGACACCTCCGGCGCGGTCAGCGCGATCGAGGAGATCTCGTCGGTGATCGCGCGGATCAGCGACTTCCAGACCACGATCGCCTCGGCGGTCGAGGAGCAGACCGCCACCACCAGCGAGATGAACCGCAGCGTGAGCGAGGCGGCCAGAGGCACCAACGAGATCGCGCAGAACATCACGATCGTCGCCGACGCGGCTCAGCAGACCAGCCAGGGCGTCGCCGAGACCCGGAAGGCGACCGGCGAGCTCGCCCGGATGTCCAGCGAGCTCAACTCGCTGGTGGCCGGCTTCAAGTACTAGCAGTCATCAGTCCGGCGGTCAGTAGTCCGGTGTCGACGGGATCAGGCTGAGGAAGAACGCGATCGCCGCGATGACGATGACCGTGGTCCGGACCACCCTGTGGATGAAGGCCCGGTGGCGGGCGTCCGACCAGGCGATCGCCGCCTCGGCCAGCGGCGCGGTCGCCGTCCGGACGGTCGACGCCAGCACCTCGGCCTTGCGCGCGGCGTAACTCGCCGGGAAGTGGGCGGCCTGGTAGGCCTGTCTCCGCATGACCCGCACCTCGACCTGGTAGATCTGGTCCTCCCGCCACTGCTTGGTGCGCATCGTCAGGCGTCTGCCGGCGAAGGCGCGGGCCTCGTCGGCGTGGGTCACCCGCGTCCGCAGGGTCAGCCGGCGCCAGTGCAGGGCCACGTCGCTGAGCACCAGGGCGGCGAAGCCGGCGGACTGCTCGGCGCCGTCGGTGAGACGGTCGGCCTCCGCGTTCAGCCAGGGGAGCCGGTCCGCGACGAAGTCGACGAACTCACGAGGTGGTTCGTCGGCCATCGGCGGGACGAGATACACGTCTCAGCTTGGAGGTGTGTCGAGGCTGCCGCAAGATGTCGCATCCACTACTGTTCATCGAACACACGTACAAGGAGGTCGCCGCAAGTGCGCGTGCTCGGCATCGACCCGGGGCTCACCCGCTGCGGCGTCGGCGTCGTCGAGGGCGTGCCGGGGCGGCCGTGCAAGCTGGTGGCCTACTACGTCGTGTACACCGAACCGACCGACGACATCGCCCTCCGGCTGCTGCATCTGGACTCCTCGCTGGCCGACCTGGTGGCCGAGCACAAGCCCGACAGCGTCGCCGTCGAGCGCGTGTTCTCCCAGCACAACGTGCGGACCGTGATGGGCACGGCGCAGGCCAGCGCGGTCGCGATCCTGTCCGGCTCGCGTGCCGGGCTGCCGGTGCAGACGTACACGCCGAGCGAGGTCAAGGCCGCGGTCACCGGCTCCGGCACGGCCGGCAAGGCGCAGATCACCGCGATGGTCACCCGGCTGCTCAGCCTGGACGAGCCGCCCCGCCCGGCCGACGCCGCCGACGCGCTGGCGCTCGCCATCTGCCACATCTGGCGCGGCGGCACCCGCGCCCGCATCGAGGCCGCGGCCGCCCGGGCGAACAAGATCGCCGCGGCGCAGCGCACGGCCCAGCGACGGCTCAAGGGAGAGGTTCGATGATCGCCAGCGTGCGTGGCGTGGTCGCCGCGATCGCACCGGACAGCGCCGTGATCGAGGTCGGCGGCGTCGGGCTTCAGGTGCAGTGCGCGCCCGGCACGCTGGCCGGGCTCAAGCTGGGCGGCGAGGCCCGGCTGGCCACCAGCATGGTGGTCCGGGAGGACTCGCTCACCCTCTACGGGTTCGCCGACGACGACGAGAAACAGCTCTTCGAGCTGCTGCAGACGGCGAGCGGTGTGGGTCCGCGTCTCGCTCAGGCGGTGCTCGCGGTCCATCACCCCGATGCCGTACGCCGGGCGATCAGCGGCGCCGACCTGGTGGCGCTCACCAAGGTCCCGGGCATCGGCAAGAAGGGCGCCGAGCGGATGGTCCTCGAGCTCCGTGACCGGATCGGCCCGGTCGGCGTGCTCGGGGCGGCGGCGACCGGCACCCCCCGGCCGGCCGACTGGCAGGAGCAGGTGCGGCAGGGTGTGCTCGCCCTCGGCTGGACGGCGACGCAGGCCGACCAGGCGGTGGCCGCGGTCGCCGAGGGGCTGGACGGCGAGGTGCCACCGGTGCCGGTGCTGCTCCGGCAGGCGATCAGGCTGCTCGGGCGTACCCGATGAACGACGATCTGGTCTCTGCCGAGGTCGACGAGACCGAACTCGACGCGGAGGCCAGTGTCCGCCCCCGCCGGCTGGCCGACTTCATCGCCCAGCACCGCGTGCGCGACCAACTGGACCTGCTGCTCAAGGGTGCGATGAAACGGGGCAGCCCGCCCGACCACATCCTGCTCTCCGGGCCGCCCGGCCTCGGCAAGACGACGCTGGCGAACATCGTGGCGGCCGAGCTGGGCGCCGGCATCCGCACCACCAGCGGGCCGGTGATCGAGCGGTCCGGCGACCTCGCCGCGATCCTCACCGGGCTGGCCGAGGGCGACGTGCTGTTCATCGACGAGATCCACCGCATCGCGAAACCGGCCGAGGAGCTGCTGTACAGCGCGATGGAGGACTTCCGGGTGGACGTGGTGGTCGGCAAGGGGCCGGGCGCCACCGCGATCCCGCTCGACGTGGAGCCGTTCACGCTGGTCGGGGCGACCACGCGCGCCGGGCTGCTGTCCGGGCCGATGCGTGACCGGTTCGGCTTCGTGGCGCATCTCGACTTCTACTCGCCCGACGACCTCGACTCGCTGCTGCACCGGTCGGCCCGGATCCTGGGTGTGCCGATCACGCCGGAGGGCGCGCGGGAGATCGCCGGGCGCTCCCGGGGCACGCCGCGCATCGCCAACCGGCTGCTGCGCCGGGTCCGCGACTACGCCGAGGTCCGTGGCGACGGGGTGGTCACGCACGCCGCCGCCCTCGCGGCGCTGAAGGTCTACGACGTCGACGCGCTGGGCCTGGACCGGCTGGACCGGGCGGTGCTGCGGGCGCTGATCGACTCGTTCCGCGGCGGGCCGGTCGGGCTGTCCACGCTGGCGGTCGCCGTGGGGGAGCAGTCCGACACGGTGGAGGAGGTCTGCGAGCCGTTCCTGGTGCGTGCGGGCCTGCTGGCGCGTACTCCCCGTGGCCGGGTGGCCACCGAGCAGGGCTGGCTCCACCTGGGCCGGACGCCGCCGTCCGACGGCCGGGCGGTGCAGGCCGACCTCTTCGCCCGCGATGACACCTGATCGGGGGATGGCGGAAAACGCGCCGTAATCGGACCGATACCCGAGGCGCGTAGGGACTTCCCAGCTAGAGGGATTAGACTCGCCGCCGATCGAGTGGGATGTGTGTTCCCTCAGGAAGGCTTTCTCGTGCCATTTATTGCAGCGCAAGCGCAGGGCGGCGGCAGCTTCATGCCGCTCGTTCTCATCGTCCTGCTCTTCGCCGTCATGTATTTCATGATGATCCGCCCGCAGCAGAAGCGGCGTCGCGAGGCCCAGGCGATGCAGTCGAGCCTCGGTCCCGGCGACGGGATCGTCACCATCGGCGGGCTGCACGCGACCGTGGTCTCGGTCGATGACGACGTGGTCACCGTGGAGATCGCGCCCGGCGTCAACGCCCGGTTCGCCCGACCGGCGATCGCCCGCGTGGTGACCAGTGTGAACAACGAACCCGAGCCGGAGCCCGAGATCGAGGAGCCGGCCGTCGAGGAGCCGGTCAACCCGGTCGTCGAGACCCGCAAGAAAGACTGACGATCCGCGTCGGCTGCCCCCCAAAAGGACTCCAACGGGACAGCACCAGGACCCCAACCGGACGGGGCAGCCGACGATGTGAAAAATAGGCATAATCGTCGCTGGCGTATCTCGCCGGCGGCGTCCGGCATGCCCGTCCCACCTTTGCCCCACCGCCCCCGCGGTGCCGGCCGATCCGTACTAGGGAGATTCACAGCCGTGGCACGACCACCACAGGGGCAGCAACATCCCGGGCGGCAACTCGCCGTGCTCGGCCTGATCTTCATCATCCTTTATCTCGTGGCCTTCTTCGGCTTCGGCGCCAAGGGTCCGATCTCCGAGCGCCTGCACCCCAAGCTCGGCCAGGACCTGGTCGGCGGCACCCAGGCGACCTACGTCGCCTCGCTGGCGTCCAACGGCCAGCCGCCGCCGCAGGCGAGCATGGAGGAGGCCCGGCGGATCATCGAGAGCCGGGTCAACGCGCTCGGCGTCTCCGAGGCCGAGGTCATCGTCGAGGGCAACCGCAACATCGTGGTGTCCCTCGCCGGGGAGACCAACGACCAGCTGAAGAACGTGGGCCAGGCGGCGCAGATGCGCTTCCGCAAGGTGCTCCAGGCGACCGGCGACGTGGCCTCGGCGGCGATCAACCCGCCGACCGCCCCGCCCAGCGGCGCCCCCTCCGGTGCCCCGTCCGCGCCGGCACCCGGTAACTCCGGCGGCGTGCCCAGCACCCCGCCGTCCGGCGGTCAAGGCGGCGGCGAGGTCGTGAAGGCCCCGGCGCCCAGCACCCCGCCCAGTGGCGCGCCCAGCACCCCGCCGTCCGCGGCGCCCGCCCCGGCCCCGGCGCCGTCCGGCGCGGCCGAGGAGCCGCCCGCCGACAAGGCCAAGCTGATCGCGGAGGTCGAGAAGCAGGTCGGCCCCGCGCTGTACGCCGCGGCGTCCAAGCTGACCGCGCCGGTCGACCTGACCACCGACCCCAACGCCGGCAAGCAGTTCGCGGTCTTCAACACGCTGGACGGCCCGCACGTCAACGCGCTCTCGCCGCAGATGCAGTTCTTCGTGCCGACGATCAGCTGCGACCAGCTCAACGCCCGGCCCAACGGCGCCATCGACGACGCCGGGACGCAGGTCACCACCTGCCAGACCGGCGCCAAGATGCTGCTCGACAAGGCCAAGGTGGTCGGCACCGACATCGCCAACGCCAGCCCGCAGCTCGACCAGCAGAGCGGCCAGTGGGTCGTCTCGATGGACTTCACCTCCGAGGGCCAGTCCAAGTGGACCGCCCTGACCCGTGAGGCGTTCCAGCCGGCCGCCGGGGACACCTGCCTCGCCGCCGCCCAGGCGGTCTCCTCCGGCGCGACCCACTGCCTCGTCGCCGTGGTGCTCGACAAGGAGATCATCTCGGCGCCGGAGATCCAGGGCGTGCTGTCCGGCCAGTCGCAGATCACCGGCCAGTTCACCCCGGTCTCGGCCCGTGAGCTCGCCAACCAGATCAAGTACGGCGCGCTGCCGGTCACCTTCAACGCCGCCACCACCCAGACCGTCTCCGCGACGCTGGGCATCAAGCAGCTCGAGGCCGGTCTCCTCGCGGCCGGCATCGGCATGGGCCTGGTCGCGATCTACGCGTTCTTCTACTACCGCCTGCTCGGCACGGTGATCTTCCTCAGCCTGATCCTGTCGGGTCTGCTGACCTTCGCCGCGCTGGTCGTGCTCGGCCGCTCCACCGGCTTCACGCTGACCCTGGCGGGCATCGCCGGATTCATCGTGTCACTGGGTGTGGCAGCCGACTCGTTCGTCATCTACTTCGAAAGACTCAAGGACGAGATCCACGAGGGTCGAAGTCCACGGAGCGCGGTGCCACGAGCATGGGCCCGGGCCAGGCGTACCATCATCTCGGCGAACACCATCACCATCATGGCCGCCGTCGTCCTCTACGTCGTGTCGGTGGGCGTGGTGCAGGGCTTCGCGTTCGCGCTGGGTCTCTCCACCATCCTCGACCTCGTCGTGGTGTTCCTCTTCCGGCACCCGATCATGACGATGTTCGCGAACACCAAGGCGTTCCTGTCGCCGCGAGTCAGCGGCCTCGGCCGCGTCCTCAAGAACGCCACCACCGACGAGCCGGTCAAAGGCCGGCGCGTGAAGGAGGCCTGACATGGCCAAGCAGGGACTCGCCGATCGCCTCTACCGGGGCGAGGCGAACCTCAACATCGTCGGCCGCAGGCGCACCTGGTTCGTCGTGGCCGCGGCGCTGGTGCTGGTCGCCATCGGCAGCTTCGCGATCCGCAGCTTCCACCTCGGCATCGAGTTCTCCGGCGGCACGCAGATCATCATGCCGGCCGACGTGGGCACGCAGGAGGAAGCGCAGACCGCCGTCCAGCGGGCCATGGAGACCGCCGGCGTCGGTGCTGACGCCCAGGTCACCAACGCGCAGAAGGTCGGCAACGGTCCGGACGCCACCTACTCGGTGCGCACCTCGGCGCTGTCCCAGGACCAGGCCACCGCGGTCAAGGGTGCGCTGGTCACCGACCTCGGCGTCGACCCGGCGGAGGTCAGCGACAACCGGGTGTCGGCCGCCTGGGGCGGTCAGGTCACCCGGCAGGCGCTGATCGGTCTGGCCATCTTCCTGGTGCTGGTGATGGCGTACCTGGTCATCCGCTTCGAATGGCGGATGGCGGTCGCGGCCGTCTCCTCGCTGCTCCTCGACCTGGTGCTGACCGCCGGCGTGTACTCGCTGGTCGGTTTCGAGGTGACGCCGTCGACCGTGATCGGCTTCCTGACGATTCTCGGCTTCTCGCTGTACGACGTGGTCGTGGTGTTCGACAAGGTGCAGGAGAACACCCGGGGGATCACGGCGGGCAGCGCCCGCACGTACTCCGAGGCGACCAACCTGGCGGTCAACCAGACGCTGATGCGGTCGATCAACACCGGGTTGGTGGCCCTGCTGCCCGTCGGTGGCCTGCTCTTCATCGGCGCCGGACTGCTCGGCGCCGGCACCCTGAAGGACCTCGGCCTGGTGCTCTTCGTCGGCATGGGCCTCGGCGTCCTGTCGTCGATCATGTTCGCGGCGCCGCTGCTCACCGAGCTCAAGGACCGTGAGCCGCGGATCAAGGCGCACACCGCCCGGGTTCTGGCCCGGCGCACGGCGGCCCGGTCGGGGGACGTGGCGCCTCGGGCCGAGCGGAAGAAGACGCCGGCGCGGGCTTCGGATCCGGACGTCGCTCCGGTGCCGGACGACGAGCCGGTCGCATCCTCCGCCCTGGCCGGATCCACGGCTCCTCGGCCTGGCACCCGGCCCACCTCGGGCCGTAACACCAACCGTGGTGGACGTCCTGGCGGGTCGGGTAACCGGCCTGGGGGCGGCAAGAAGCGTCGCTGATCCTTTGGTTCTGCTCGCGGCCCGTCACCTTTGATTGAGGTGGCGGGCCGCTCTCCTTGCATCTGTTCCGGGTTGTTCGCTGGTGGTTGAGCCTACGGACGATGTTCCTTGGTTGTGCCTTCCGCCCGGCTTTGTTCTTGGTCACCGTGGGGGACTGGGGCGGAGATTGCCCACTGAGCCCGTCAAGCTTGATGTCTCAGTGGGCGATCTCCGCCCCAGTCCTCGTTGTGGTCAGCCCGGGCGGTTCGGGTGCGCCTCGGCTGAGCGGCGCAGGCTTGCTGCGTATGGCCGCGGCTCCCTCGCCATCGTCCGACTAGAAGGCGGAGCGATGCCCTGGGCCTGCGGCGGTGGGGTTGTGGGGGCACGCCTCGCTTGCCGGGATGGTGTCGTGTGGGGGCTTCGGGGGCGGGTCGATAAGGTTGCCGGGTGACTGAGGTGGACGTGGCAGCTGTGGTGGCCGGCAAAGTGCTTGATGTGCCTGATTTTCCCAAGCCGGGCATCGTGTTCAAGGATCTGATGCCGCTGTTCGCCGACGGGGTGGCGTTCCGGCAAGTCGTCGACGGGATCGTCTCGTATCACGGGGCCGGGTCGTTCGATGTCGTTGCGGGGATTGAGGCTCGCGGGTTTGTTGTTGCCGCGGCCATCGCCTACGCGACCGGGGTGGGTGTGGTGCCCATCAGGAAAGCTGGGAAGCTGCCTCGGGCCACGCATTCCGCCTCGTACGCTCTGGAGTACGGCGAAGCCACCCTTGAGGTGCACCAGGATGCCTTTGTGGGTGGGCAGCGGGTGCTGCTGGTCGACGATGTTCTCGCTACCGGGGGCACGGGTGCGGCGGCGCTGGAGCTGGTGGAACGGGCCGGTGGAGTGGTCTCCGGGTTCACCGTGGTGATGGAACTGGGGTTTCTGGAGGGACGGAAGCGGGTGGCGCCGCGTGAGGTGCACGCGTTGCTGACCGTTTGATTCCGTTTACGACAAAATGCGGCACCCTTTTCTGGGGTTCGGGCCCGGTCCGGCGGGAAGACCAGACGAGTAGGATGGCGTTCCCAAGCAGGTGAGCAGTGAGGTGAGGAGGCCGGTGTCCAGCGACGTCGCACCCTCGACGGAGGACACGGTGCAGCCGGGTGGCGTTGGCTCGGCGGCGGAGGCTGCACAGCCCGCCGCGGTGGCCAAGGCCGAGCCGGGCAAGTCCTCCCAGCCGGGCAAGTCCTCCCAGTCAGGCAAGTCCTCGACGAGCAAGCCGACACCGCCGGGCAACACGGGCAACTCCGCCCTGCCGGGCAACTCCGCCGCGCCGGGTAAGCCGTCGGCGGAAGCTGGTCCGGAGGCGGGCGGGCGCGCCACCGACCCCGATGCGACCCAGCCGATGCCTGCGGCGGAGGAGGCGGGCGGCAGCTTCGGGCTGGCCAGCGCGCCGACCGGGCGCCGGGTCCGGGCGCGGCTCGCACGGTTCAACGCGCCGTGGCAGAGCACGCAGGTCAGCGAGGTGCTCGAGCCGCTGATCGCGACCCACCGGGCCAGCCACCCCAAGGCGGACGGCCGGGCGTTGCAGCGGGCGTTCGACGTGGCCGCGCGGTGGCACTCCGGGCAATACCGCAAGTCCGGCGATCCGTACATCACGCACCCGCTGGCCGTGGCGACGATCCTGGCGAACCTCGGCATGGACACCACGACACTCGTGGCGGCGCTGCTGCACGACACCATCGAGGACACCGACTACTCGCTCGACTCGATGCGCGAGGACTTCGGGCCCGAGGTGGCGCTGCTCGTCGACGGCGTGACGAAGCTCGACCGGGTGAAACTCGGCGACGCGGCCAAGGCCGAGACGATCCGCAAGATGGTCGTGGCGATGGCCAAGGACCCCCGCGTCCTGGTGATCAAGCTGGCCGACCGGCTGCACAACATGCGTACGCTCACCTTCCTCCCGCGCGCCAAGCAGGAGCAGAAGGCGAAGGAGACGCTGGAGATCCTGGCCCCGCTGGCCCACCGGCTCGGTATGAACACGATCAAATGGGAGCTCGAGGACCTCGCGTTCGGCACACTGTTCCCCAAGCGGTTCGAGGAGATCAACCGCCTGATCGGCGAGCACCAGCCGCAGCGTGAGGCGTTGCTGCGCCAGGTGACCAACCGGGTCCAGCTGGACCTGAAATCGGCGAAGATCAAAGCCGAGACGACCGGCCGGCCCAAGCACCTGTACTCGATCTACCAGAAGATGATCGTGCGGGGCCGCGACTTCAACGACATCTACGACCTGGTCGGCGTGCGCATCCTGGTCGACACGGTGCGGGACTGCTACGCCGCCCTCGGCGTCATCCACGCGAACTGGCAGCCGGTGCCCGGCCGGTTCAAGGACTACATCGCGATGCCGAAATTCAACATGTACCAGTCGTTGCACACGACGGTCATCGGCCCGACCGGCAAGCCGGTCGAGATGCAGATCCGCACCTTCGCGATGCACCGCACGGCCGAGTTCGGCATCGCCGCGCACTGGAAGTACAAGGAGCAGAAGGGCGCGACGATCGTCGGCCCGCCGGCGCACATCGACGAGATGACCTGGCTGCGGCAGCTGCTCGACTGGCAGCGCGAGGCGAGCGACCCGTCCGAGTTCCTGGACGCGCTGCGCTTCGACCTGTCCAGCCAGGAGGTGTACGTCTTCACGCCGAAGGGCGACGTCATCCCGCTGCCGACCGGCTCGACGCCGGTGGACTTCGCGTACGCGGTGCACACCGAGGTCGGCCACAAGTGCATCGGCGCCCGGGTGAACGGCAAGCTGGTGCCGCTGGAGTCCACGTTGTCCAACGGCGACGTGATCGAGATCTTCACGTCGAAATCGGCCACGGCCGGCCCGACGCAGGACTGGCTCGGGTTCGTGAAGAGCCCGCGGGCCCGCACGAAGATCCGGCAGTACTTCAACAAGGAGCGCCGCGAGGAAGCGATCGAGATCGGCAAGGATTCGATCGTCAAGGCGATGCGCAAGCAGGGCCTGCCCCTGCAGCGCATGATGACGAGCGAAAATCTGCAGACGATCGCCCGCGACCTGCACCTGGCCGACCTGGCCTCGCTGTACGCGGCGGTCGGCGACAACACCGTCTCGGCCCAGTCGGTCGTGCAGAAACTCGTCGCCGGTTTCGGTGGCGAGGAGGGCGCGGTCGAGGACATCGCCGAGACCGCCGTCGCGACCCGGCCGCCACGCAACCGCAGCACCGCCCAGGACCCGGGCGTGGTGGTGAAGGACGTCAGCGACGTCTGGGTGAAGCTGGCCCGCTGCTGCACCCCGGTGCCGGGCGACGCCGTCTTCGGTTTCGTCACCCGTTCCGGCGGTGTGAGTGTGCACCGGGAGGACTGCGCGAACGCCGAGGACCTGCGCGATCAGACCGAACGCATGGTCGAGGTGACCTGGAAGCCGACGTCGGCGTCCACGTTCCTGGTGGCGATCCAGGTGGAGGCGCTCGACCGGCACAAGCTGCTGGCCGACGTGACCCGGGTGCTGTCCGAGGAGCGGGTGAACATCCTGTCCGCGACGGTGACCACCACCCGCGACCGGGTGGCGGTCAGCCGGTTCACGTTCGAGATGGCCGACCCCAAGCACCTGGGCCACCTCGTGGCCGCGGTGCGCAAGGTGGACGGTGTCTTCGACGCCTACCGGGTGACCTCGGGCGCATAACGCGGGCAAGCGTGGCGCCGGGCAAGCGTGGCGCCGGGCAAGGAAAGCGCGCGGGCAAGAGGATGCGTGACGCGGTCATGAAAACGGGGCGAGCCGACCGGCTCGCCCCGTTTTCATGGAAGGTCTCCGTGGAAAGTCGCCGCGGAGGGTTGAGTACGAACGATCAGGCGGCTGCCATCGTCAGCGACTTGATCCCGAGCTCGACCTTGGGGTGACCGTCGCCGGGGCCGTTGGCGTCGTCGACGCCGCCCTTGGCCACCTTCTGCACGAGGTCCATGCCCTTGGTGATGGTGCCCAGCAGGGTGTACTCCGGCGGCAGCGGGGTGTCGCCGTACACGATGAAGAACTGGCTGCCGGTCGAGGCCGGCTGCTGCGTCTTGGCCATCGCGATCGAACCGACCGGGTAGGTCGGCGGCCCGGTCTGGGTGCCGTCCGGTGCGGTGGACGCGCCGGTGTTGGTGGGCAGGTTCTCCTCGGCGTACCGGAAGGACGGGCCGCCCGTGCCGTCGGTCTGGCGGTAGCCCTTACCCTTGGCGGTCGGGTCACCGCACTGCAGGACCTTGATGCTCTGGGTGGTCATCCGGTGGCACTTGGAGCCGTCCCAGAACTTCTTGCTCGCGAGGAACTCGAACGCGGCCGCGGTGCACGGCGTCTTCGACTTGTCCACAGTGGCCGTGATCGGGCCGAGCGACGAGTCGATCGTCAGCGTGTCCTTGCCGGTGTTCGGCGCGTTCGGCGGCGGGGTGCCGACGTCGACCGGCTTGGCGCCGCCCTGGGCCTCGCCACCCGCCTCCGGGGTCCACGTGCAGGCGACCGTGCCGGCCGGGGCAGACCCGGCCTCGTTCTTCGGCTTGTCGTCGTCACCCAGCGCGGTGACCAGCCAGACGGTGGCACCGGCGATGACCAGTACGGCGATCGCCGAGCCGATGACGACCTGACGCTGGCGGCGCTTGCGAGCGGCCTCCGCGCGTTCGGCCATCTCCTTCTCGAGCCTGGCCCGCGCCGCCGCGCGCTGCCGGTCCTTTATCGACGACACGGTTGTCCTCCTGCTGTGTTCACTGACGTACTCAGGACTGGCTGCTCGCCGACGGAGCGGGCGCGGGTGCGTCGCCGGCCACGGCGTCGCCCACGGTCAGCGTCTGGATCAGGATCTTGTCCTTGGGCTTCACCTTGTCGCCCGCGGCGTTGGCCACGGTGGGCAGTTTCGCGATCTTCAGGAGCGTGTCCTGGCCACCGGTGACCTTGCCGATGATCGGGTACTGCGCCTGATCGGCCGGCGCGTAGTCCTTGAAGAACACCAGGAACTGGCTGCCGTTGTTGCCCGGCGGGTCGCTGATCAGCGCGATCGTGCCGGCGGGGTACGCGGGGGCCTTGGCCGGCGGCGCGGCGGACGCGCTCGGGTCCGGCGCCGGCACGGACGGGACGTCCTCGTTGTAGAACGTGTACGTCGGGCCGCCGGTGCCCTTGCCCGAGGGGTCACCGCAGCGCAGCGCGCCGTAGGTGGTGATCTCGGTGCACTCGGTGTTGTCGAAGAACTTCTTCGACGCCAGGTAGGACATGCTCTCGCCGCCGCACGGGGCGGTGGTGAGGCTGAGGCTGCCCGTGATCGGCGCACCCTGGTTGGTGGTGATCGTCAGCGGCCGGGTGCCGCTGGTCGGGATGCCGTCCGTCGGCGGGGTGCCGACGTCCTTCAGGTCCGGCTGGTTCTGGGCGTTCTGCGGGGTCCACACGCAGATGTCGTCGGCGGCGGGGTCGGCCGGCGGGTCGCTGTCGAAGACGCCGCCGAGCCAGGCGATGCCACCCGCGATCAGCAGGACCGCCAGACCGGCGCCGAGCCCGGCCCGGACGCGCCGGGTGCGGCGTTCTTTGACAGCGCGTTTCTCCATCTGCCGATCGAGTTTCGCCCGCGCGAGTTTGCGCTGCCGGTCCTTGCTGGATACCACCGAGTGGGTTCCCTTCCCGTCGCACTGTGGCGGAGGCCTCACGCCACACCGCGAGAGAGTGTACGGGTATGGGCTGAGAAAGTGGTGTGCGCATGCCCCCGATAAGCTCATACGATTCCGACCTGAAACAAAAACGCGAGAGGAGCACGACGCCGTGCTGGTCACCGGCTTTCCGGCCGAAGCGTTCGGGACGAACTGCTACGTGGTGGCGCCCGCGCCCGGCGAGCAGTGCCTGATCGTCGACCCGGGCATCGGCGTGCTCGACAACCTCGCCGAGGTGCTCGCCGAGCACCGGCTGCAACCGGCCGCCGTGCTCCTCACCCACGGGCACCTGGACCACACGTTCTCCGTCGCGCCGGTGTGCGGCGCGCGCGGCATCACGGCCTACGTCCACCCCGCCGACCGGGAGATGCTCGCCGACCCGCAGAAGGGTTTGAGCATGAGCCTCGACCAGTTGTTCGGCGGGCGGATGACCTATGCCGAGCCGGAGGACGTGGCCGAGCTGACCGACGGCGCCACGCTGAGCCTCGCCGGGCTCGAGGTGACCGTCGACCACGCGCCGGGCCATACCGGCGGGTCGGTGCTGTTCCGCCTGCCCGGCGCGGGCACCCGGTGGGAGACCGAGCAGGTCTGCCTCTCCGGTGACGTGCTCTTCGCCGGCTCGATCGGACGCACCGACCTGCCGGGCGGCAGCACCGACACGATGCTGACCAGCTTGCGGGACAAGATCCTGCCGCTGTCCGACGACACCGTCGTCCTGCCCGGCCACGGTCCCGAGACCACCATCGGCCGTGAGCGCGTCGGTAACCCGTACCTCCGGGAACTGAGCGTCTTTTAAGAAAGAGAAACGCGTGCCCATTTCTGGCTTCCCTGAGTGGCTCCCGCCCCAGCGGATGATCGAGCAATATGTCCTGGACCGGATCCGGACGACCTTCGAGCTGTACGGCTTCGCGCCGCTGGAGACGCGTGCCGTCGAGCCGGTCGACACTCTCCTGAGCAAGGGCGAGACGTCCAAGGAGGTCTACCTCCTGCGCCGCCTGCAAGAGGATCCCGACCAGAAGAGTGACGACAATCTGGGCCTGCACTTCGACCTGACCGTGCCGTTCGCGCGGTTCGTGGTGGAGAACGCGGGCAAGCTCAACTTCCCGTTCCGCCGCTACCAGATCCAGAAGGTGTGGCGGGGCGAGCGCCCGCAGGAGGGCCGCTACCGCGAGTTCCTCCAGGCGGACATCGACGTGGTGGACCGGGACACGCTGCCGTTCCACTACGACACCGAGATGCCGCTGGTGATCGGCGACGTGTTCCGGGGGCTGCCGATCCCGCGCGCCACGATCCTGGTGAACAACCGCAAGGTCTGCGAGGGCTTCTACCGTGGCCTCGGGCTGGCGGACACCGATCAGGTCCTGCGTACCGTGGACAAACTCGACAGGATCGGCCCGGAGAAGGTCGCGGACCTCCTGATCTCCACCGCCGGCGCCTCCAGGAGACAGGCCGAGGCGTGTCTGGAGCTGGCCTCGATCTCGGCCGGCGACGGTTCGTTCGCCGACGCGGTGCGCAAGCTGGGCGTCGACGACCCGCTGCTGGACGAGGGCCTGGCCGAGCTGCTCCAGGTGGTGGAGACCGCGGGCCGGCTGGCGCCGGGCCTGGTGCGGGCCGAGCTGAAGATCGCGCGCGGCCTGGACTACTACACCGGCACCGTCTACGAGACGCAGCTTCAGGGGTACGAGCGGTACGGGTCGATCTGCTCCGGCGGCCGCTACGACAACCTGGCGGCGTCGGGCACCGAGCGGTTCCCGGGTGTGGGCATCTCGATCGGCGTGTCCCGGATGCTCGGCCTGCTCTTCGGGAAGAACGCGCTGGCCGTGTCCCGCAAGGTGCCGACGTGCGTGCTGATCGCCTTGCCGGACGAGGAGGCGCGGCCCGGCTGTGACGCGATCGCGGCGGCGCTGCGGGGCCGGGGGATCAGCACCGAGGTGGCGCCGGTCCCGGCGAAGTTCGGCAAGCAGATCCGGTTCGCCGAGCGGCGCGGCATCCCTTACGTCTGGTTCCCGGGCGAGCCGGACACGGTGAAGGACATCCGGTCCGGCGACCAGGTGGAGGCGGACGCGGCGGTGTGGGAGCCGCCCGCCGAGGATGCGCGGCCCAGGATCACTCAGCAGTAAAGATCATGCAGGTCGAGGTGGCGTGCGCGGCGAGCTTGCCCTGGGCGTTGGTCAGCCGCGCCTCGGCCAGCGCGGTCCGGCGGCCGCGCTGGAGCACCGAGCCCGTGCAGGTCAGCCTGCCGGACGCGACGGTGACGGGCCGGAGGAACTTCACGGTCAGGTCGAGCGAGGTGTAACCCACGCCGGCCGGCAGGGTGGTGTGCACCGAGCAGGCGGCGGCGGTGTCGAGCAGCGTGGAGATCACGCCGCCGTGCACCGAGCCGAGCGGGTTGTAGTGGAACTCCTGCGGGTCGAGGAAGACGCTCACGCTGCCCTCCTCGGCCTCGATGCCGGCCGCGCCGATCAGCTGCATGATCGGCGGGGCCGGCAGCTCGCCGCGGGCCATCGCCTGGAGCAGTTCGAGGCCGGTCGCCCCGCTCGCGATGGTCGGGCCGTAGGCGGCCGGGTCGGACCACTCGAAGGTCCGGCTGCGGGGCTGGGTCTGCGTCATGGACGCAGTCCAGCACGGCTTGCTAGGTCTGTCAACAAGACCTAGCCTGGCTCACATGCGCCCCGCAGCCCTTGACTACTCGGTGGACAACTGCACGATCGGCCGCGCCATGGAGATCCTCGGCGAGAAATGGACGATCGTGGTGATGCGCGAGATCTTCCAGGGGATCCGTCGCTTCGACGACATGCGGGTGCGAACCGACATCCCGCGGCAAGTGCTCGCCAACCGGCTGGGCATGCTGGTCGAGACCGGGTTGCTGCGCAAGGTGCCCTACCGGGAGCCCGGTTCCCGCGAGCGCCACGAGTACCGGCCGACCCAGAAGGGCCTCGACGTCTACCCGGTGCTGGTCGCGGTGGCCGCGTGGGGGGACCGCTACCTGGCCGGGCCGGAAGGGCCGTCGCAGATCTTCGTGCATCGCGAATGTCAGGCCGAGGTGCACGCCGAGCTGCACTGCGCGGCGGGCCACCAGATCAAGGAGAACCGGGAGGTCGCGGGCGAGCTCGGACCGGGAGCTAAGCTGCGCGCGTGACGCAGGGTCCGCTCAGCAACCGGACCTTCCGAGGCCTGTGGATCGGCGTCCTCGCCAGTAACGTCGGCACCTGGATGCAGACGGTCGGCGCGCAATGGCTCGTGGTGCACGAACCGCACGCGGCCACCTGGGTGAGCCTGGTGCAGGCGGTGACCATGTTGCCGGTGCTGCTGCTGGCACTGCCGTCCGGCGCGCTGGCCGACGAGCTGGACCGGCGGCGGCTGCTGCTCGGCGTACAGCTGGGGCTGCTCGTGGTGGCAGGCGCGCTCGCCGCGCTGACCGCCGCGGACCTCATGTCGCCCGCGCTGCTCCTGGTCTTCACCTTCGCGCTGGGCGCCGGGCAGGCGGTGACGCTGCCCACCTGGCAGGCGATCATCCCCGAGGTGGTGCCGCGCGACCAGCTGCCGGCGGCGTCGTCGCTCGGCGCGGTCAACACCAACCTGGCGCGGTCGGCCGGTCCGGCGGTGGCGGGACTGATCGTCGCGCAGGCCGGTCCGGCGGTGGTGTTCGGGCTGAACGCGCTCTCCTTCGCGGTCTTCGCGGTGGCGCTGCTGCGGTGGCGGCGACCGGAGAAGGGGCCGGCGCGCGCGGAACGGTTCGGTCCGGCGCTGCGGGCCGGGGCGCGTTACGTGGAGTACTCGCCGGAGGTGCGCCGGATCCTGCTGCGGGTGGCGCTGTTCGTGCTGCCCGGCAGCGTGGTGTGGAGCCTGCTGCCGCTGGTCGCCCGGGCGGGGCTGGGCCTGGGCGCGAGCGGCTACGGCGTGCTGCTGGCCGCTCTCGGGGTGGGCGCGATCGCCGGTGCGCTGCTGATGCCGAGGGTGCGGCGGGAGATGAGCCCGGACCGGCTGATCGTGGCGGCCGGCCTCGCGTACGCCATCGCCCTGATCTTGATCGGTCTGGTCCGTCACCCGGTCGTCGCGGTCGGCGCGCTGGTCGCCGCGGGCCTCGCGTGGATGACGCTGGTGTCGCGGATGAACGCGGCGATGCAGCTCTTCCTGCCCAACTGGGTGCGTGCCCGAGGCTTCGCCGTCTATCAGGTGGTCTTCGCGGGCGGTCAGGCGCTGGGCGCGGTGGTGTGGGGGCAGGTGGCCGGGCCGGCCGGGCTGACCACCGCGTTCCTGGCCGCCGCCGGCGTGATGCTGGCCGGCACGCTGACCGTGCGGTGGCTGCCGCTGCACACCCGCGAGGGCACGGATCGCGGCCCGGCGAGCTACTGGCCGGAGCCCCACCTGATGCTGCAGCCGCACCTCGACGAGGGCCCGGTGATGGTCCAGGCCGTCTGGACCGTCCCGGCCTCCGCGTCCCAGGCCTTTCTCACAGCGATGGATTCGGTACGCCGCTCCCGGCGGCAGACCGGTGCCACCCGCTGGGACCTGTTCCGGGACGGCGAACAGCCGGAGAAGTACGTCGAGGTCTACCTGGTGCCCACCTGGGCCGAGCACCTGGCGCAGCACGAGGGCCGGCTGACCGGCGCCGACGAGCACGCCGAGGAGGCGGCCGCGGCGCTGGCCACCGGCATGCCCGAGGTGACCCACCTGCTTCCCGCGGACTCCGCCGATTAGTCCAATGTTACGGATTTGTTCCGTTTACCCTCTAGCCATACGTCGGGGGCTCACGGGGGCGGTCGCATGGAGATCATCGGTGTCCGTCACCTGCGCGGCCCCAACGTCCACGTGTCCCGCCCGGCCGTCGTCGCCCGCCTCGGCCTCGGCGACCTGACCGGCCGGGAGACCACCGACGTCGAGGGCTTCCCGGAACGGCTGCTCCGGGTCCTGCCCGGGCTCGCCGACCACCACTGCGCGGCGGGCGTGCCCGGCGGGTTCGTGAGCCGGATGCGCGGCGGGACCTACTTCGGGCACGTGACCGAGCACGTCTGCATCGAGCTGTCCCAGCGGATCGGCCGGGACGTGAGCTTCGGCCGGACCGTCGCCACGGGGACGCCCGGGGTGTACGACGTCGTCGTCGAATGCCCGCCGGACGAGGCTCCTCCCGTCTCCGAGGCGTTGCTCGCGGCCGCCGTCGACCTCGTCCGGGCCGTGATCGGGGGCGTGGTGGCGGAACCCTCGCTGGAGGCGCTGCGCGAACTCGCCGACCGGACCGCCCCCGGCCCCAGCACCTCGGCCATCGTGGCGGCCGCCCGCCGGCGCGGCATCCCGGTGGAACGCCACGCCGACCTCAGCCTGCTCCGCCTCGGCTGGGGCAACCGCCGCCGGATGGCCTGGGCGGCGATGACCGACCGGACCGGCGGCGTCGGCATCGACATCGCCTCGGACAAGCAGGTCACCCGGGAGCTGCTGACCGACGCCGGCGTCCCGGTGGTGCCCGGGGGAGCGGCGGCCACCGCGGACGAGGCGGTCGCCTTGCTCTCGTTCCTGACAGGTCCAGTCGTGGTCAAGCCCCGGCGCGGCCGGCAGGGCGAGCATGTGGCCCTGGGACTGACTACGCCCGAACAGGTCGTGGCGGCCTTCACCGCGGCCGGTGGCGACGTGGTCGTCGAGCGGCAGCTGCCGGGCCGCGACTACCGGGTCCTGGTGGTCTCCGGCGAGATCGTCGCCGCCGCCGAACGGATCGCCGCGCACGTGGTCGGCGACGGCGAGCACACCGTCGGCGAGCTGATCGACCTCGCCAACGCCGACCCGCGCCGGGGCGAAGGGCACAGCCGGGTGCTCACCCGGATGCGGGTCGACGACGTCGCCGCCGCACTGCTGCGGCGGCAGGGCTGCACGCTCGCCACCGTCCCGTCCGCCGGGCGCGAGGTGTGGCTGCGCGAGAACGCCAACCTGTCCACCGGCGGCACCAGCCGGGACGTCACCGACCGGCGCCACCCGGACGTGACCCGGCTGTGCCTGCGGGTGGCCGCGCTGGTCGGGCTGGACGTGGCCGGCATCGACCTGCGCCTGCCGGACATCGGCGAGCCGATCCCGCCGGCCGGCGACCCGGCACTGGTCACCGCCGGGGTGATCGAGGTGAACGCGGTGCCCGGGCTGCGCATGCACCTGGCCCCGGTGCAGGGCAAGGCGCGCGACGCCGGGGACGCGATCGTGGCGGCGATGTTCCCCGCCGGGTCGGACGGGCGGATCCCGCTGGCGGCGGTCACCGGGACGAACGGGAAGACCAGCGTGGCGCGGCTGGCCGCGTACCTCCTCGAAGGGTCCGGTCTTGCGGTTGGTCTGACCTGCACGGACGGCGTCAGCATCGGGGGCCGCGTGGTCTACGAGGGCGACTCCACCGGGCCACGGTCGGCGCAGATGGTGCTGGGCGACCCCGGTGTGCAGGCGGCCGTCGTGGAGACCGCGCGCGGCGGCATCCTGCGGCGCGGCCTCGGCTACGACTGGTGCGACGTCGGGGTGATCACCAACATCACCGGCGACCACCTCGGCCAGGACGGGCTCGAGTCGATCGAGGACATCGCCCACGTCAAGGCGCTGGTCGCGGAGCGGGTCAAGGACGGCGGCACGCTGGTGCTCAACGCCGACGACCCGTACGTGCGCAGCCTGCCGGAGCGACCGCGGGTGCGCGCCGAGCACAAGCGCATCGTCTGGTTCGCCGAGGACGCGCGGCAGCCGACGGTGGCCGCCCACCTGACCAAGGGCGGCATGGCGTACGTGCTGCAGGACGGCTGGCTGGTGCAGGCGGTCGGCGCCCGGCGCACCCCGCTGATCCGGATGGCCGAGCTGCCCGGTGCGTACGGCGGCGCCGCGCCCTGTCAGGCGGTGAACGCGCTGGCGGCGATCGCGGCCGCCCGGGCGATGGGCGCCTCGCAGGACGTGGTGCTGGAACGGCTGACGAGCTTCGACCCGCCGGCGCACAACCCGGGCCGGGGCACCCTGATGCGCCGCGGCGACGTCTCGCTGTTCGTGGACTCGGCGCACAACCCGGCGGCGCTGGCGGCCGCGCTGCGTACCCTGCACAAGCTCTTCGGCCCGGAGCGGTGCCTGGCCGTGGTGACGTTGCCCGGCGACCGCCGCGACGACCTGACCGCCGCGTCCGCGCAGGTGCTGGCCGACGGGGTCACCCGGGCGGTCCTGCACGAGGACGCCGACCTGCGAGGACGCCCGGCGGGGGAGGTGGTCGCGCTGGTCGAGCGGGAGATGCGCCTGCGGCGGCCACTGTTGCGATCGGTACGGGCGGACGGCTACCGCGCGGCCGTGACCACGGCCCTGGAGATGGCCGGGCGGGGCGACGTGATCCTGGTGCTCTACGAGAAGATGGCGCCGATGCTGGCGCTGCTCACCGAACTCGGCGCGGTGCCGTCCGACCCCGGTCCGGCGCCTCGTCGCCGCGCTGCCCGCGCCGCGTTGATTAAAGAATGATCGACGTGGTCTCATCGGCCGATCAGTCGAGGTTGCGCAGGTAGTGGCCGTTCTGTTCGGTGGCAAATGCCACTCATCGGATGGCGACTCTGCGTAATCATTGCCGGTGAGAGTGTCGGATATCTGGTTAAGACACCGACAAATATGCTCGGGGTGTAATCGGATGGCCACAGTTGGTATATGTATTCCACAGAGGACCCTCCGATCGGGTGAGTAGCCAGTCTTGCGACGAATCTCATCGAAATGGACAGGCCCTCGGTGTCACGTCCGGATAAACCGGCCCTGAGCTGCGAAAACGCAGCTACTTGCAGTGCTCATACCAAATCAATGCCGAACCCCACACAGAGTGACGACGCGCAGGTCATCCCGCTATTTGAGCAGTCGAGGAAGTGGCCGAACGTCGGCTAACATCCCTGCCGTCGATGGGGAAAGCTAACGGGCCAAGGCGGCCCGGACGCGCCCCGGCGTCGAGAAGCATGGCGGTGCATCTCGACGTTTTCTCGAACGCGCATGTGGGGGCACATGAGCACGACGGACCTGCCCGGTTCGAGTCTGCTGGCCAACCGTTATCGGTTGGTCGAGCGACTCGGCGCCGGCGGGATGTCAGTGGTGTGGCGAGGATTCGATGAGGTCCTCGGACGCCAGGTGGCGGTCAAAGTGCTGCCACCGTCGACGAGCTCGGACTCGTCGTTCCGGCGCAGGCTTCGCGCCGAGGCGCAGGCCGCTGCCCGGCTGAGCCACCCACACATCACCAACGTGTACGACTACGGCGAGGCCACCACGGTCGACGGCGAGCCCGTCCCGTACGTGGTCATGGAGCTGGTCGACGGTGAGTCGCTCGCCGCCGTGCTGGCCCGCTCCCGGCGCCTGCCCTGGCCCGCGGCCGTCCGCATCGCCTCCGAGGTCTCCGCGGCGCTCGCCGCGGCGCACTCCCGTGGCATCGTGCACCGCGACGTCACCCCGGCCAACGTCATGCTCACCCCGACCGGGGCCAAGGTCGTCGACTTCGGCATCTCCGCGCTCATCGGCGAGAACGACATCGACCCCGACGGCAGCCTGCTCGGCACCCCGGCCTACCTCGCACCCGAGCGGCTCGAGGGCGGCCAGGTCAGCCCGGCCACCGACGTCTACGCGGTCGGCCTGCTCATCTACCGCACCCTGATCGGGCAGCTGCCCTGGGACGTCGGCACCACCACGGCGCTGCTGCGCGCCCACCAGTACACCGAGCCCGACCCGCTGCCGCCCGTCGAGGGCCTGCCGCTGATCGTCTCCGACCTGGTCGAGCGCTGCCTGCAGAAACGGCCCGACGACCGGCCGTCCAGCGCCGAGCTCGCCGAGATCCTGGCCGGGGCGGCCGGGAACGTGCCGGTGCAGCGCAACTACATCCCCGAGTGGGCGGACAGCGGCGAGGACACCACGATCCTGCCGAGCGCGTACCCGTACACCGACGCCCGGGTCCGGCCCGGGCACGCCCGCGTCGCCGACGGACCGGCCCAGGCCGGTCGCGGGGTCGCCGCGGTGCGCGCCGCCGCCGGGCCTGCCGGTCTGGCCGCGGCCGGCGCCATGGCCGCCGCCGCGGAGGAGAACGCGCCGATCTCTCCCGCACCCGGCGCGCCGGCCCGGCCGGTACCGGTCGCCGAGGTGGAGGCCGCCGTCGACGGCGCCTTCACGGCCGCGCCGCCCAACCGCGGGCCGGTCCAGTCGCCGGGCCGCAACAACCGCTTCGGGGCGATGCCCCCCTCCACCCCGGTGGCCGCCGCTCCGGCCGCCCCGCTGCTTCCGGCCGACAACTCGGCCACCGCGCTGCGGCCGGCCATCGGAGCGCCCGGCGTACCGGACCAAGACCCGGGTGGCGGCGGAAATCCGCCACCGGGGGACCGGCCGGCCGGTGCCGGTTCCAGCGCGCCCCGGCCTCGGCCGGGACGCGTACACGGCCGCCGCGTGCTCATCGTGGCGGGCACGGTCGCGCTGCTCGGCGCAGTCACGTACAGCTGGTCACTCGCGGCGAACGATGGGGGTCGCACTCCCCCCGTCGAGGGGCAGCCGCAGCCCAGCGTGCTGGCCGCGTCGGGCAAGTGCGTCGTGAGCTACGCGGTCTGGTCGGAAGCCGACAACCGGTTCAAGGCGTCGGTCACGGTCGCCAACCGGGACAACCAGGCGGTCAAGAACTGGAACCTATGGTTCATCATGCCCGGCGACCAGGTCCTCAGCAGCAACGGCCGGACCGGCTTCAACCTGGATCAGCAGGAACGCGCGGTCACCGTCAAGGGCACCAGCACGCTCAGCCCGCAGAAGGCGGTCACGCTGAACTTCAGCGGGCGGTACAGCGAGAGCAACGCCGCGCCGATGGTGTTCCAGCTCGGCGGCAAGACCTGCGACGCGTACGTGTCGCCGAAGCCCGGCGAGCCGTCGCGGCCGGTCCAGCGGCTCTCCAACGGTGACGTCCGGCTGGGTCCGCCGGCCTCGCAGAACCCGCAGCCGGGCATCTCCATCGGGCCCGGTGGCGTGGTCGTGCCGGTTCCGGTGCCCACCAAGACCGGCGGCACGAAGACGCCCACCAACGGCAATTCCTCGGCGGTCACCACCAAGGAGCCGGACCCCACCTGCGAGACCGACCCGGATCTTTGCCCCGGCCCGAACCCGAACACCCCGAGTGGTGGGGCGAGCAGCCCGACCACGACCATCACCGAGGAGCCGACCAAGTCCGCGCCGCCCACCCTCCCGGACGACGACGAGGGCGACGAGCAGGGACTCGGCGAGAACGCGGGCAGTAACCAGGGCGAGTGATCTTTCGTCCCGCATGATCGGCCGGCTGGTGATCAGCCGGCCGATCGGCGCGTTATGGTGACGTTGATACATGCAGGCACGGTTTCTCCGTATTTCCTTTCCCCGGTTTCTGCCGGGGCGCTGGCGTGCCTGCGGGCCGGTCGGCAGCTCCGCGTGGATGATGGCGCTGTCAGCTAGGTCACAGAGCAAACGTCGTCACACGGGGAGCTCGCATGATCAGCACCGTTGAGGACCTGCAAGCGGAGGCGCTGTTCGTCTCCTACCTGCAGCCCTCCGACAGCCCGAGCCGTGAATCGCTCGAGGATGCCGTCACCGCCATGATCCTGCGCCACGGGAGCGACGGCTGTGCCGCCGTCGTGGCCGAGGAGTACGGCGACCACCCGGAGGTGGCGGTGCGCCGCATGTGCTGGGTCCGGCGGGAACTCGTCGCTCAGCGACGGCCGCTGAGCGCCCCGCGTGCTTCCTGAGGACTTTTCGCAAAAAACACCATAAAAGCAACCGAGTTCGGCCGCCCCTGCACCTAGGGACGGCAAATGTTCTCCTCGTCAGCCGGCTCTGAGCCGGTTCGCATGACGCCCGGCTCCGGCCGGTGCGTACCCCTGCGAGGAGGACCACCGTGATCGTTACGACCGAACTCCCCGCCGCCGTCGGCACCACACACGACGCGCCGTCCGCGCGCGACATCGAGGACCTCGTCCGCGAACACATGCCGATGGTCGGCCATCTGGTCCGGGAACTGCTCAACCGCGTACCCGGCCATGTCCACGGCGACGACCTTTCGTCCGCCGGATTCGCCGCCCTGCTCGGGGCCGCCCGCTCGTTCGACGTGAGCCGCGGCATCCCGTTTCACCGGTTCGCCGCGGTGCGCATCCGCGGGGCGTTGCTCGACGAGCTGCGCGGGCAGGACTGGGCCAGCCGGTCCGTACGCGCCCGGGCTAGGCGCACCACGGCGGCCCGATCCGAGCTGACCGCGGCCCTCGGCCGGACCCCGACCGAGGCCGAGGTGGCCGAGATGCTGGGCATCGGCATCGCCGAACTCGCGGCCGTCGAGGACGACGTGCAGAAGGCGGCGCTGCTCAGCCTGCAAGGCTTCCCCACCGGGGCGGCCGAGGAGATGGTGCCCGAGCAGTCCGAAGGCCCCGAGGACCTGCTGATCAAGCGGGAACGCCTCGGATACCTCCACCAGGCCATCCAGGCCCTGCCCGAGCGGCTGCGGCTGGTGGTGACCGAATCGTTCCTGCAGGAGCAGCCCCTCAGCGACGTGGCGGCCCGGCTCGGCGTCACCGAGTCGCGCATCTCCCAGCTCCGCACCGAGGCGCTGCGGCTGCTCCGCGAAGGGCTGAACAACTCCCTCGCGCCCGAGCTGCTGACCGTGGCGGCCGGCGGTCCGCGGACACGCAAGGGATGCCTGCAGCGGCGGCGCACGGAGTACTTCGAGCGGGTGGCCACCCAGGGCAACCTGCGGACGCGGCTGGCACTGACCGACGAGCACGGGGTGCCGATCGCCGTCGCGGCCTGACGGATCAGACCGGTGCCGGCATCGCCGCGCAGAAGGGGTCGAGCGCAGCCTGGACCTCGCGGATGTCGGCGCCGGTCGCCGTGGCCAGCACGCCCGGACCCGCCAACGCCATCACGGCCGCGCCCTCGGCCGGCAGGTGCGGGACGGGCAGGCCCGGACCTGCCAGGACGGCCGAGCCGGTTGCCCGGGCGTTGCCCAGGACGGCGGCGCCGGACCAGCCCGGGGCGTCCGGGCCGACCGTCAGCCGGTGGCGGTAGAGGGTGCGGCCGGCGTACCGGATGGTCACGTCGGACCGCACCGAGCCGGACGGCTCGTCATGGCGGCCGCAGACCAGGTCGTCGCGCCAGAGCAACGAACCGCCGTCGGCCACCTCCACCGCGGTGCTCGCGTGGTGGTCGCAGCCGGCCGCGGCGATGGCCGGCTCGGGCAGCCAGCGCAGCGATCCGGCGACCGTGGCCCGGACAGTCAGCAGCGACGGTGGCGCCGGGCGGCCCGGCAGCAGCAGGGTCGCGGCCACGCTACGGATCTCCAGGTGGGCGCCGGGGCCGACCTCGATCTCCAGCAGCAGGTCGTCGCCGCGCAACGGGCCGGCCGCGCCGCCGACCAGGTGCACGGTCGCGCTGGTGGTGTCGCGCGGGCCGGTGCGGCGCAGCAGGAGCGGCGACTCGCCCCGCAGCACGGCCAGCCGGGTAACGCCCGAACGGTCCGCCTCCGCCACGATCCGCGCCGCGGCGCGCATCAGACCCGCCTGGCGCGTCGCGTGTCGCGCGGCGCGACCACGGTCGCCGCGTCGCGGGTTTCCGCCGGCATCGGGGCGGCTCAGGCCGGGGTCGCGGCGCGGTCCTTGACCAGCGCGCGGATCCAGTCGGCCACCGGGGTGGCCGCGCGGTCCTCGACCAGCGACAGGAACGCGGTGGGCAGGTCGCCGCGCCGCGCGCGGGCGTCGCGGTCCATCACGGTCAGGTCGGCGCCGACCAGCGGGGCCAGGTCGGTCTTGTTGATCACCAGGAGGTCGGCGGCGGTCACGCCGGGGCCGCCCTTGCGCGGGACCTTGTCGCCGCCGGCCACGTCGACCACGAAGATCTGGCGATCGATCAGGCCCTTGCTGAACGTCGCGGTCAGATTGTCGCCGCCGCTCTCCACCAGCACCAGGTCGAGCGGGCCGAGGGCGTCCTCCAGGTCCTCGACCGCGTCGAGGTTGGCGGAGATGTCGTCACGGATCGCGGTGTGCGGGCAGCAGCCGGTCTCCACCGCGCGGATCCGCTCGGCCGGCAGGACGCCGTTGCGGAGCAGGAAGTCGGCGTCCTCGGTGGTGTAGATGTCGTTGGTCACCACGGCCAGGCGAAGCTCGTCACCCAGGGACCGGCACAGCGCCGCGACCAGGGCGGTCTTGCCGGAGCCGACCGGGCCGCCGATGCCGATGCGCAGCGCCCGCGGGCCGCCGGACAGCGGGGTGTGCGGGTCGACGCCCGGGTCGGGGTGGGTGTGCGGCACCTCGTCGGTGCCGTGCTCATGCGGGTGATCGGTCATCAGACACACCTTCCTTATGACGCTTCCTCATGCCTTATGACGCTTCTCATGAGGCGAAGAGCCGCACTTCCCAGCTCGCGTGGTGCTCGGCGCCGATGTCGAGCAGCGGGGCGCCGTCCGCGGGCAACTCGTCGACGGGGTCGTTCGCGGTGCCGGCGGAGGCGGCCGCGATCCGATCGCATTCAGGAGCCAGAGCGGCGATCAAACCCTGCACCGTGTACGGGTCCAGGCCCAGCAACCGCACGGCCGCGCTGGCCGGCCCGGTCACCGTGCCGTGCGCCGCGGCCGTGGCGGCGGCCAGCGGGTCCAGTCCCGCCGCGGCGGCGACCACGCCCAGCGCGACCGGGTGATGCGGCTCGCGCCCGGCCGCCGGCACCGGCCACATCGCCCGCCCGGCGCGCAGCAACGCCCGGCCCTGAGCGCGGGATGCCCGCCGCAGAGCCGGCGAGGGCGTCCGCGCGTCCATCCCGTCGTCGAGCTCGGCGATCCGCCGGCGGAAGACATCCCACGGGTCGGCGGGGCGAGGGGCGGTGGGACGAGGGTCGATGGGGCGAGGGGCGGTGGGTTGCGGGGAGCCCGCGTGGAGGTCGGTCGGGTGAAGGAGGGCGCGCGGATCGGGGGGCTGCGGCGAACCCGCCTCGAGGCCGGCCGCGCAGGCGGCCGCGGTGAAGGCCGCGGCCACCACGCCGGACGTGTGCAGGCGGCCGCGCAGGAAGCCGTCCAGCCCGGCGAGGTCGCGGACCCGCCCGGCCGACACGGCGGCCTCGAAGCCGCCGGAGTGCGCATGCCCACCGGCGGGCAGCCGGCCGTCGGCGAGCACGAGCAGCGTGGCCAGCGACATCAGAAGAGGAAGTAGCGCTGCGCCATCGGCAGCTCGGTGACCGGATCGGGCTCGACGACCTCGCCGTCGATGCGGACGGTGAACGTGTCCGGCTCGACCTCGATGCGGGGGAGGGCGTCGTTCAGGGGCATGTCCGCCTTGCCGATCGCGCGGGTGTCGGAGACCGGCGCGAACGGGCGCTTGCAGCCGACCCGGTCGCCGACCATGGCGTCGATCGCGGCCTGCGCCACGAACGCCACCGACGTCTGGGCGGGCACCGAGCCGTACGCCCCGAACATCGGCCGGGGCAGCATCGGCTGCGGCGTCGGGATGGAGGCGTTGGCGTCGCCCATCTGGGCGTACGCGATCATGCCGCCCTTGATGACCAGTGCCGGGCGCACGCCGAAGAAGGCGGGATCCCAGAGCACCAGGTCGGCCAGCTTGCCGGGCTCGACCGAGCCGACCAGCTCGGCCATGCCGTGCGCGACGGCGGGGCAGATCGTGTACTTGGCGACGTAGCGGCGGGCGCGCAGGTTGTCGGCGTGGGTGTCGCCGGGCAGCGAGCCGCGCCGGGCCTTCATCACGTGGGCGGTCTGCCAGGTGCGCAGGATCACCTCGCCGACCCGGCCCATGGCCTGCGAGTCGGACCCGATCATGGAGATCGCGCCGAGGTCGTGCAGCAGGTCCTCGGCGGCCATCGTGGACGGCCGGATCCGGCTCTCGGCGAACGCCAGGTCCTCGGGCACGGCCGCGTTCAGGTGGTGGCAGACCATCAGCATGTCGAGGTGCTCGCTGAGGGTGTTGCGGGTGTACGGCCGGGTCGGGTTGGTCGACGACGGCAGCACGTTGGGGTGCGAGGCGACGGTGATGATGTCCGGCGCGTGCCCGCCCCCAGCGCCCTCGGTGTGGTACGCGTGGATCGACCGCCCGGCGATGGCCCGCAGCGTCTCCTCGACGAACCCGGCCTCGTTCAGCGTGTCGGTGTGGATGGCCACCTGCACGCCCGACTCGTCGGCCACCCGCAGCGCGGCGTCGATGACCGCCGGCGTGGTGCCCCAGTCCTCGTGCAACTTGAAGCCGCCCGCCCCGCCGCGCAGCTGCTCCCACATCGATTCGGAGGACATCGTGTTGCCCTTGCCGAGCAGCAGCACGTTGATCGGCCAGGCGTCGATCGCCTCGAGCATCCGGGCGAGGTGCCAGGCGTTGGGTGTGACCGTGGTGGCCTTGGTGCCCTCGGCCGGGCCGGTGCCGCCGCCGATGATCGTGGTGATGCCGCTGGCCAGCGCGGTGTCCAGGATGGTCGGGCTGATCAGGTGCACGTGGCTGTCGATGGCGCCGGCGGTGAGGATCTTGCCGTTGCCCGCGATCACCTCGGTGCCGCCGCCGATCACCAGGCCGGGGTGCACGCCGTCCATGGTGTCGGGGTTGCCGGCCTTGCCGAGGGCGACGATCCGCCCGTCGCGGATGCCGACGTCGGCCTTGATGACGCCCCAGTGGTCGAGCACGACCGCGCCGGTGATGATCGTGTCGGGGGGGCCCTCGGCGCGGGTGGCGCGGGACTGGCCCATCGACTCGCGGATCACCTTGCCGCCGCCGAAGACGACCTCGTCGCCGCCCGCGGGACCGCCGCTGCGGTCCTCCTCGATCTCGATCAGCAGGTTCGTGTCGGCGAGCCGGATCCGGTCGCCGGTGGTCGGTCCGTAGAGCGCCGTGTACCGCTCGCGATTCAGGTAGGTCACAGCGGCCCACCGGCCAGACCGCGCAGGCCGGGCACGATCCGGTTGCCGGCCAGCGGCACCAGGTCGACGTCGCGGGGCATGCCCGGCTCGAAGCGGACCGAGGTGCCGGCCGGGACCGCGAGGCGGTGACCCCAGGCGGCGTCCCGGTCGAAGTCGAGGGCCGCGTTGGCCTCCGCGAAGTGGTAGTGCGAACCGACCTGCACGGGGCGGTCGCCGGTGTTGCGTACGGTCAGCGACAGCACGGCCCTGCCGATGTTGATCTCCACGTCGCCGTCACCGTGGATCACCTCGCCCGGGATCATGTGATCGGCCCGTGCACGGTGACCAGCTTGGTGCCGTCCGGAAAGGTGGCCTCCACCTGCACCTCGGGCAGCATCTCGGGCACGCCGTCGAGCACGTCGTCCCGGGTCAGCACCCGCCGGCCGGCGTCCATCAGGTCGGCCACCGTCCGGCCGTCCCGTGCGCCCTCCAGCAGGAACGCCGTGATGATCGCGGTGGCTTCCGGGTAGTTGAGCCGGAGCCCGCGCTCCCGCCGCCGTTGCGCGACGTCGGCCGCGACGTGGATGAGCAGGCGTTCCTGCTCGTGCTGGCTGAGGTACAACGGCCCTCCCTCGATCTCGCTTCGCGATGTTCGCAGCCCGGTGTTGCCGACGTGTTACGCGATCTTCGCACTCCGTCACCGCTGGGAAGCGCCGTAAAACGCCGTCAGCCCAGGTAAAGGACCGCGTCCACCTCGATCTCCATGCCGCGCAGGTCCACCGGGATGGTCGTGCGCACCGGCGGGTGCTCGCCGCCGAAGTACTGCTTGTAGACCTCGTTCATGGCACCGAAGTTGTCGAAGTCGCGCAGGTAGACGCCGACCCGCACGGCCTGGTCGAGGCTGCCACCGGCGGCCTCGGCGACGGCGGCCAGGTTGCGGAAGGCGGCGTGCGCCTGCTCCTCGAACGATCCGGTCACGCGGGTGCCGTCGGGCAGCGCGGGCACCGAACCGGCCAGGTAGACGGTGTCGCCGGCGACGATCGCCTGCGAGTACGGCCCACCGGCGGGCGCGGCCTTGTCGGTGTGCACGGAACGCTTCGGCATCAGGACTCCTTAACGAGGACGAGGGAGCGGACGTGGGAACTGCTCGGCCAGCCCGTTCACGCCGACGAGCGGCGTGGCGAGAAGATCGCGGACTGCATTCTCGCGCTCCCGCAGAGCCGTCGTCTGCTCCGCGGTGAGCGGCACCCAGGGCGGCGGGGGAGCGGGCAGCGCTGGGTTCAGACGACGGCCGCCGACGTACGTATGCCGGTTGACCAGCCGGAAGGGAACCGTGCGCGTCTGCCGGTGTGCGTCGGTGAGCTCCTGCGGCCGGTCGTCAAGGGTGAACACCGCCACATCCGCGGGCGACCCCGGCGCGAGTGTTCCGGCCTGCAATCCCAGTGCCCGCGCGGGCCGGATCGTGACGCTCGCCACCACCTCGTCGAGCGGCAGGCCGGCGGCGATCAGCTTGGCCATGGTGGTCGGCAGGTCGAAGACCGGCCCGTACACCGAGCGGGCGTGCAGGTCCGTGGAGATCGTGTGCGGCGGCATCCCGTCGGCAAGCTGCGCCTCGGCCACGTCGAACGCGAACGCGCCCGAGCCGTGCCCCACGTCGAAGAGCACGCCGCGCTCGTGGGCCGCGCGAGCCTCCGGGCCGGTCGGCTGGGCGATCCCGCTGGCACAGTGCGTCAGGATGTCGCCCGGACGCAACAGTTCCAGCACCTCGGCCAGGGCGGGCGGCGTCGTTCCGATGTGGACCATCACCGGCACGCCGCACTCCTGCGCCGCGGTCAGCGCCCGCCGCAACGGTTCCACGCCGTTGTCACCGACAGTGTCCTGGTCGATGCGCACCTTCACGCCGCGCACCAGGTCACGGTGCTCCCGGATGGCCCGCACCGCCTGCTCCACGTCACAGTTCGTCAGATCAACCCCTTCTCCGGTACGCGCGGACAGCCCCTGACCGGCGATGTTGAGCAACGCGTGCACGCGGACCCGCCGGCTCGCCGCGAAATCGCGCAGCCCCGCCACCGTGTATGCGCCCGCCGAGCCCGCGTCCACCCAGGTCGTGACGCCGGTGTGCCAGGCGGTCGGATCCGGGTCGATACCCCAGTAGCCGGCGCCCGGATAGATGTGCGTGTGCAGGTCGACCAGCCCCGGCAGCACCAGGTCACCGGTCACGTCGAGCGTGTCGTGCGCGTGCCGGGGCAGCGCCGGGCCGACGTCGGCAATCAGGCCGCCGCGGACCGCCACGTCCAGCCGGCCATGCTGACCGCCGCCCGGGTCGAGCACTTCGCCACCGGTGAGCAGCAGGTCGTACGGCTCGCGCATCGGCTCTCCGGAAATTGTCGGTCCAGCTTGCTAGGTTGCTCTGACTCCATCGAATCAGCGATCTTCGGTCAAGGAGGCAGGATGCTCGACATCCCCGACGAGCCCATCGACTGGCGTGCCAAGGGCTTCTGGGCGCCGTCCGGCGGCGGGCCGGTCCGCGGGGCGAGCATCTTCGACGGCGGCTTCACCTGGCCGCTGCTCACGATCCGGGAGTCCGCGGTGCGGGCCAACATCGCGACCATGGCGGAGTACTCGGCCAGGCACGGCATGGATTTCGCGCCGCACGCCAAGACGACGATGGCGCCACAGCTGCTCGAGATGCAGATGCGGGCGGGGGCGTGGGGCCTGACGGTGGCGACGCCCAACCAGGCGCTCGTGCTGCGCCGGCTCGGCGTACCCAGAGTCCTGATCGCCAACGAGGTGCTCGATCCCGCCGCACTCCGCTGGCTCGCCGCCGAGGTCGCGGCGGGGTGGGAGGTCTGGTTCCAGGTCGATTCGGTCGCCGGGGCCGAGGCCGCCGCTGCCGCCGCCCGCGGGCACGGCAGGCTGCGGGTGCTGGTCGAGCTGGGGCACGCGGGCGGTCGCACGGGCGTGCGCGACCTGGGTGAGATGGAGGCGGTGGCGCGCGCGGTGTCCGGCGCCGAGGGGGTCGAGCTGTCGGGCGTGACCGGGTACGAGGGACAGCTGTCCGACGAGCCCTCGGTCGACGCCTTCCTGGACCAGCTCGCGGCGGGTGTGCGCCGCCTGGGTTCGGCCGGCCTGCTGCCGCCGCGGCCGATCGTGTCCGCGGGCGGGAGCGCCTGGTTCGACCGGGTCACCGCGCGGCTCGCCGGCCAGGACCTGGGGCAGCTGATCCTGCGCAGCGGCGCGTCGGTCACCCACGACGACGGCTTCTACCGGGAGAAGACACCGTTCAACCGGGTGCCCGCCGAGGGGCCGCTGCACGCCGCGATGGAGATGTGGGCGCAGATCATCTCGACGCCCGAGCCCGGCCTGGCCCTGGCCGGCATGGGCAAGCGGGACGCGCCGTTCGACGAGGGACTGCCGGTGGTGCTCGAGCCGGCCACCGGCCTGACCGTCACGAAACTCAACGACCACCACTGCTACCTGCGCGTCGACCCGGGTGTGCCGGTGCGACCGGGCGACCTGATCCGCTTCGGCCTGTCCCACCCGTGCACGGCGTTCGACAAATGGCGGCACATCCCGCTGGTCGACGACGAACGCCGCCTGGTCGACGTCCTGGACACGTACCTCTGATGACACTCTCACCCGTCGCCGCGTTGATTCCCGCACCCGTCACCGCCTCCTTCCCTGATCCTGATCTCTCCCGCGACCTGGCCTCTCTGCCCCTCTCCTTCCCACCCGAGCTGGCCGGCGTCGCTACCTGGTTGCGCGGCGTGCTCCAGCCGGTCGGCGTCGCCCTCCCCTCCTCCGGGCCCGGCATCCTTCTGAGCGTCGACGCTTCCCGCCCACCCGAGGGCTACCGCCTGGTCGTCTCCGATGCCGAGGTGTCGGTGACCGGTGGCTCGGCGACCGGCGTCTTCTACGGACTGCAGACCCTCCGGCAGCTGTTGCCCCCGGCGTTCCTTCGGCGTGCGCTGCCATCCCCCGCGGCGCCGGTCGTCCCGCACGTCGAGATCGAGGACGCGCCGAGGTTCGCCTGGCGCGGGGTGATGCTCGACGTGGCGCGGCACTTCATGCCGGTGGCCGACGTGCTGCGGTTCATCGACCTGATGGCGTTCCACAAGCTCAACGTGCTGCACCTGCACCTCACCGACGACCAGGGCTGGCGCCTCGAGGTGCCCGGGTGGCCACGGCTGACCGAGGTCGGGGCGTCGCGGCCGCGCAGCATGCTCGGCTCGTCGTCGCACGGGCGCTACGACGAACGCCCGCACGGCGGCTTCTACCTGGCCGACGACCTGCGCGAGATCGTGGCCCACGCCGCCGCCCGCCACGTCACGGTCGTGCCCGAGATCGACCTGCCCGGGCACATGCAGGCGGCGATCGCGGCGTACCCCGAGCTGGGAAACGGCGCGACCCCGTCGGTGCGTACCGCCTGGGGCATCTCACCCCACCTGCTGAACGTCTCGGACACCGCCGTGCGTTTCGTCCGCGACGTGCTGACCCAGGTCTGCGAGCTCTTCCCGTCCGAGGTCATCGGCATCGGCGGCGACGAGTGCCCGCCCGGCGAGTGGGCCGAGTCCCGCGCGGTCCAGGAGTTCCGCCGCGTCCACGACCTCGCCGACGAGCGCGCCGTCCACGCCTGGTGGATCGCCCGGGCCGCCGACCACCTGCGCACGCTGGGCCGTCGCGCGTACGGCTGGGACGAGATCCTCGACGGCGGCGCACCGGCCGGCGCCCTGGTGGCGGCGTGGCGCGGCCCCGCACAGACCGCCCGCGCGGCCAGGTCGGGCCACGACGTGGTCGCCTGTCCCGACACTTCGGTCTACCTGGACTACCGCCAGTCCGACCACCCCGGCGAGCCCACACCCGTCGGCACCCTGCTGCCGATCGAGGAGGTGCACGCCTTCGACCCGGTGCCGCCCGGCCTGTCGGAGGAGGAGACGTCCCGGGTGATCGGCGCCCAGGCCAACCTGTGGACCGAGCACATGGAATCGGCCCGCCGCGTGGACTACATGGCGTACCCGCGCCTGGCCGCCTTCGCCGAGGTGGTCTGGCACCGCGGTCCGGACTTCCCGGCGCGCCTCACCACCCACGTCGCCCGGCTGGCCGCGCTGGGCGTCAACTTCCGCCCGCTCACCGGTCCGCGTCCCTGGGACGCCCGCCCCGACGCGCTCGGCCGTCCCCGCACCAAACAGGACCGTGATGCCGAACTCTCCGCGATGACCGCCGACCCCTGATCGGGCTCAGTCGTGTGGTCGGGCTCAGTCGTGTGGTCGGGCTTAGTCGTGGACGTTGGCCTCCGGGTTGGCGGCCGGATCGGGCTCGACCAGCAGGCGCGCGTAGTTCGCCATCGAGCGCTGGTAGCGGGGGAGATGCGCGGCGAGAGCGCCGACGGCCAGGGAGACAGCCTCGCGTTCCCGGCCCACGTCGGTCAGGGCCAGCGCCAGGACCGCGGTCGCTGCGTCGTCGAGATGGTCCGACGGCTGCTCGAGCTCTTCGGTGAGCAGGGCGACGCTCTCCTGCGAGCGGTCCAGGTTGCGCAGCGAGCTGGCCATCTGGATGACCGAGCGGCGGCGGCGTTCGCCGGTCACCCCGCCCTCGAGCGCCTGCCGGTAGAGCGGCACGGCCAGGTCCGAGTGGCCGGTCGAGTCCAGCGCGCAGGCCCGCTCGAAGTAGCCCTCGGGCGCGTCCGGCGGAAGCTCCTCGACCAGCTTCTCGACGAGCGTCAGGAACTCCACCTCGTCGTGCTCGTCGATCGTCGCCCAGAGCGCGGCCACCCGCTGCTCCCAATCCCCCGTCTGCATCCGGACACCATCTCACACCGTCCCAGCTTGACCGGATTCGTCGTGCTCATGCCGTTTCGGCTCGACCGGGTTCGTCGTGCTCATGCCGTCCTGGCGTGACCAGGCTTATGCAGTCCTGGCTTGACCGGGCTCGGCGTGCTTGTGCGGTCCTGGCTTGACCGGGTTCGGTGTGCTTGTGCGGTCCTGGCTTGACCGGGCTCGGCGTGCTTTGGTCAGCTGGACCGGCGATGACATTCCCCTCGACCGGCGCCGACGACGCGCACGCCCGGGTCACCGCCCTGGGCCTCCAGCTGATCGAAACCCACGCGAGCCTCCTCGAGGCCCTCGACCGCCTGCGCGAGGGCACGCTGCCTCCCGCCGACCTGGCCACCCACTGCGCCGCCTTCTGCGCCGCGGTCACCACCCACCACACCGGCGAGGACGCCACCGTCTTCCCGGCCCTGGCGGCCCGACACCCCGAACTCCGCGACGTGCTGGCCGGCCTCCAACACGACCACGAGGCCATCGCCGCCATCCTCCGGCGCGCCGCGTCACTCGCCGGCGCTCCCGACGCCCCGGGCACCCGCGCCGAGCTGGACGGCCTCGCCGCCATCCTGGAGTCCCACTTCGCCTGGGAGGAACGTCGCCTGGTCACGGCCCTCAACGCCCTGACCCCGGCCACCCCGGCCGCAGTGACCAGGGCCGTCGCCTTCCCGACCTGACCAGCCGCCCTGTGGACGGCCACGAACTCGACCGGCCGGCCCCTGTGGATAGCCACAGGTCCGTCACATTCCCCGGCTACGTTGACGACCCACCCAGCTGGGGCGGGGGAGGCGTGGCGGTGCCCGCGACGTGCCGGCTTTCGGTCATGTTCGCCGCTGTCGCCTGGCGCGGGGTTCCGCCCGGGTGCGCCAGACGCCGGGATGCCTCGCTGTCGCTGTCGCTGTCGCTGCTTGCGCCCGGTGCCGGGTTGCGGCGGGTCTGCCAGGCGCCCCGGGTGCCCCCTCGCTGTCGCTGCCGCCGCTCGCTGTTGCTGCCGCCCCGCTGCCGCCCCGCTGCCGCTGCCGCTGTCACCGTCGCCGCTCGCGGTCGTGGCCGGGCGCCGTCCGGTGGTAGGACCGGGCGCGAGCGGTAGGACCGGGCGCGAGTGGCAGGACCAGGCACGCAGTGGTGGGGCAGGGCGGTATCCGGCGCCGAAATGCCGCGCCGAGCTACCACCGTCCGCGGGAGTGGTAGGCAGGCGCGGCATCCGTGGCCCGGATAGCGCCCGGGCCTACCACCGTCCGCGCGAGTGGCCGGCGTCCGCGCGGGTGGCCGGCGTCCGCGCGGGTGGCCGGCGTCCGCGCGGGTGGCCGGCGTCCGCGCGGGTGGCCGGCGTCCGCGCGGGTGGCCGGCGTCCGCGCGGGTGGCCGGCGTCCGCGCGAGTGGCCGGGGTCCGCGCGAGTGGCCGGCCAGGACGGTTGCGGCAGCCCGTCCCCACCCGGGAGATGCGCCGGCGGCCACCACCGCGACCGGGTACCCCCGGCGGCTACCACCGCGACCGGGTACCCCCGGCCGCCTGGCAACCGCTCGAGCTGCGGCCCGCACCATCCGCCCGGGCACGACATCTCGATCTTGAACTGGCTCTGGAAATGGACCCACGGCCGGGCCCGGGACGCGCGGCTGACAGAATGTCGGGTGCGCCATCGACCCTGTGAGGAGACGTTTCCGTGATCCGTACCCATGACGCCGGTTCTCTGCGTGCGAGCGACGCCGGCACGACGGTGACGCTGGCCGGCTGGGTGGCCCGCCGGCGTGACCACGGCGGGGTCGTCTTCGTGGATCTGCGGGACTCCTCCGGTGTGGTGCAGGTGGTCTTCCGGGAGGAGGACGCGCACGCCCTGCGGAACGAGTTCTGCATCTCGGTGACCGGGCAGGTGACCGTGCGGCCGGACGGCAACGAGAACCCGGAGCTGCCGACCGGGGCGGTCGAGGTTCCGGTCGACACGCTGACCGTGCTGTCCGAGGCCGCGCCGCTGCCGTTGCCGGTCGATGACACGGTGACCGCGTCGGACGATCTGCGTCTCAAGTACCGCTACCTGGACCTGCGGCGCAGCGGGCCGGCGAACGCGCTGAAGCTGCGCTCGCGGGCCAACCAGCTCGCCCGCGAGGTGCTGCACGCGCGTGACTTCCACGAGATCGAGACGCCGACGCTGACCCGGTCGACGCCCGAGGGCGCGCGGGACTTCCTGGTGCCGGTGCGTCTCCAGCCGGGCACCTGGTACGCCCTGCCGCAGTCGCCGCAGCTGTTCAAGCAGCTGCTCATGGTCGCCGGCCTGGAGCGTTACTACCAGATCGCCCGCTGCTACCGCGACGAGGACTTCCGGGCCGACCGGCAGCCCGAGTTCACCCAGCTGGACATCGAGATGTCGTTCGTCACCCAGGACGACGTGATCGCCCTCGGTGAGGAGATCGTCGTCAAGCTGTGGGGCGAGCTCGCCGGCTACCAGGTGCAGACCCCGATCCCGCGGATCACCTGGCACGACGCCATGTCGCGCTTCGGTTCGGACAAGCCCGATCTTCGGTACGCCCTGGAGCTCACCGATCTGACAACCTACTTCTCGGGTACGTCGTTCCGGGTGTTCGCCGGGGCGATCGACGCGGGTGGTTACGTCGGCGCGGTGGTCATGCCGGGCGGGGCTTCGCAGACCCGCAAGGAGCTGGACGGCTGGCAGGACTGGGCCAAGGCGCGTGGCGCGCGTGGCCTGGCCTATGTCGTGCTGGACGCCGAGACGGGTGAGGCGCGCGGGCCGGTCGCGAAGAACCTGTCGCCGCAGCACCTGGGCGGCCTGGGTGACGCCGTGGGCGCGAAGCCGGGCGACGCGATCTTCTTCGCCGCCGCGACCGAGCGGCGTGAGGCGCAGGAGCTGCTGGGTGCGGCCCGCATCGAGATCGCCAAGCGCGCCGGGCTGATCGACGAGTCGGCGTGGGCGTTCTGCTGGGTGGTCGACGCGCCGATGTTCGAACGTGTCTCTTCTGACGGGCGAGATGACGGCGGCTGGACCGCGGTGCACCACCCGTTCACGTCGCCCAACGCGGAGTGGATGGACCGGTTCGAGGAGGCGCCGGACGAGGCTCTGGCGTACGCCTACGACATCGTCTGCAACGGCAACGAGATCGGCGGCGGCAGCGTCCGTATCCACCGTGGTGACGTGCAGAGCCGGGTCTTCGACCTGCTCGGCATCTCCCCGGACGAGGCGCAGGACAAGTTCGGCTTCCTGCTGGAGGCGTTCAAGTACGGCCCGCCGCCGCACGCCGGCATCGCCATCGGCTGGGACCGCACCTGCATGCTGCTCTCCGGCAACGACTCGATCCGCGAGGTCATCGCCTTCCCGAAGACGCGCGGCGGCTTCGACCCGCTGACCACGGCCCCGACCCCGATCACCGCCCAGCAGCGCCTCGAGGCCGGCATCGACGCCAAGCCCAAGCCGCCCGCCGGCACCCCGGGCACCGACGGCGTCGCCGTCCCGGTGGAGAAGTCGAACTAGGCGCGGTCGAGCCATCTCACCGGCTCAAGGGGGCGACCGCCGCGGAGCGAAGCGGAGCCGGTCAGCTTCGGTCGCCCGTCGGTCAGCTCAGCTTGAAGTACAGGTGGGTTTCCCACTTGTGCATGTCGGGCTCCTCGGCCGGGTTGGTGAACATCTGCTCGAGGCGGCATTCCCAGATCTCGCCCGACGGGGTCTGGCGCATGTCCCAGGTCAGGCCCTGGTCCTGGGCCCAGTCGAGGAGCTTGGCGGTCACCCCGATGAGTTCGTCGGGGTGGCCGATGTGGCGGGTTGTCGCGTAGCGGCCGGCGGGCAGGGTGTCGGTGAAGGTCGGCTCGGTGACCTCGACGGGGCCGGTCACCGGGATGCCGGCCTCGACGACCAGCTCGGCGGCCATGTCGATGACGCGGTAGCGGAAGAACGGCGGGCCGGCGATCTCCGCGCCGCGGGCGGTCAGGTCGCCGAACATCTCGGGCAGCTGGTCGGCGACCCGGGCGAACTCGGTCATCGTGATCGACTCGCGGCGGCCGACGTAGGGCTGTTCGTCGCGCTCGACGATGGTGGGCAGCATCAGGCCATCATCGCGGAGAATGCCGGCGCATGTGCGGGTGCTCGGTCCGCCGGAAGCCGAGGGCGGTGTAGAGCTTCTCGCCGTCGGGGGAGGCCCGCAGGTCGACGGCGCCGACGCCCTCCTCGTCGAACCACCTGAGCAACGCCTCCATGCAGGCGCGTGAGTAGCCGCGCCGGCGGTGGTCCTCGAGGGTCGCCACGTTGTAGATGTAACCGCGGAGGCCGGTGGGGTCGCGGGGGCCGGGCAGCCGCTGGTCGATTTCGCCGACGGCGCAGGCCGCGATGCCGCCGCCGGCCGGCCGGTCGACGACGAACGCCGCCATCCGGGAGCCGGGGAGCCGTGCTCTGAGGAGGTCGGCGCCGGACGTCATCCATGCGCCGGCATCCGCGGACCCCCACAGCGCCCCCATCAATACCGTGCGCAACGTCATCAACTCGTCGGCGTCGTCGGGTCCGGCTCGTCGAACATCGATCATGTCCACCATCCTAAGCTTGCACAATTCCTTTGCATAACTATTGTGGATAGCGTGACCGACGACCTGAGCCACGTGCATCTCGACGCCCGCCAGATCCGGCGGCTGGCCCACCCGCTGCGCTCCCGGCTGGTCGGTGAGCTGCGGCTGAACGGGCCCGCGACGGCCACCCGGCTGGCCGAGCGGTTCGCGACCAACACCGGTGCGACCAGCTATCACCTGCGGCAGCTCGCCGAGGTGGGGCTGGTCGTCGACGACCCGGGCGGGCACGGCCGGGAGCGCTGGTGGCGGGCCGCGCACGACGTGACGAGCTGGGAGCGCGACGACTTCGCCGGCGACCCGGACGCGCAGGCCGCGGCGGACTGGCTGGTCAGCTCGTACGCGAGGAATGTCGCCGACCGCATCGACACCTGGAACCGCGGCGTCGGCGACGAGCCTGCCGAGTGGCGGGCCGCGGCGCAGTTCAACGACTACATCCTGCGGCTCGACCCGGACGACCTCACCGCGATGCTCGGCGAGCTCGACGACGTGGTCACCCGGTACACGAAGAAGCGCGGCGGCCGGCAGGTGCTGCTCTACCTGTACCCGGTGCCGTTGGAGGCTGAGAAGTGAGGCGCTTCCTGTTTCTGCTCGGGCTGCGCTGGTTCCCGGTCGGGTTGATGATCCCGGTGCTGGTCCTGCTGCCGATGGAACGCGGGTTGAGCATCGCCCAGATCGGCACCGCCGCCGCCGTGCAGGGCATCGTCGTGCTGCTGCTCGAGCTGCCGACCGGCGGCCTCTCCGACGCGATCGGCCGCCGCCCGGTCCTGCTGCTCGCGAGCGCGATCAACGTGGTCGCCCTCGGGGTGCTGGCGATCGCCGACACGCTGCCCCTGTTGATGCTGGTCTTCCTGCTGCAGGGCGTCTTCCGGGCGCTGGACAGCGGCCCGCTCGAGGCCTGGTACGTGGACCGCGCACTGGCCGCCGACCCGGACGCCGACATCGAGACCGGGCTCAGCCGCAGCGGCGTCGTGCTCGGCCTGGCGATCGGCGGCGGCGCCCTGCTCGGCGGCGGGCTGGTCGCGTGGACGTCGCTGCTGGTCCCGGTGCTGGTGGGCGTCGGGTTCGCCGCGATCGACGTGGTCGCGATCGCGCTGCTGCTGACCGAGGACCGGCCGGCCCGGGGCATGGCCGCGCTGGTCGCCTCGGCCCGGGGCGTGCCCGCGGCGATCGGCGGCGCGCTCCGGCTGGCCCGGCGCAACCGGGTGCTCGCCGCCCTGATCGCGGTCGAGCTGTTCTGGGGCTTCGGGATGCCGACCTTCGAGACGCTCATGCCGGTCCGGCTGGCGGGGGTGCTCGGCGACCCCGGCGACGCGGCCGCCCTGATGGGGCCGGCCGGCGCCGCCGCCTGGGCGGCCTCGGCGGTGGGTGCTGCGCTCGTACCCCTGCTGATCAGGCGGATCGGCACCCGCTGGACCGGTTTCACCCTGCGCATCGCGCAGGGCCTGACCATCGGCGGCATGGCCTTGCTGGCCGGACCGGCCGGGATCATCGCCGCCTACCTGCTCTGTTACACGATGCACGGCGCGGCGAACCCGGTGCACTCGGCGCTGCTGCACCGGCAGGTCGACGGGCCGCACCGGGCCAGCGTGCTCTCGCTGAACTCGATGATGTCCCAGCCCGGCTTCGCGCTCGGCATCGTCGTGCTGACCGCGATCGCGGCCGGCGCGGGCACTCCACTGGCGATGGCGGTGGGCGCGGTGGTGCTCGCCGCGGCGGCGCCTCTCTACCTCGTCCACCGTGGAGTTTCAGCAGGTGGCACAGGTGGGTATGACGCGGAGCGAAGTGCTCTCACCCCCGGAGGACAAACATGCTCGCCATTGCCGCAGCCGTAGTTTTCGGCATCTACCTTCTGCTCGACCTGCTCGACGTCGTCCCCAAGGGCGACCTCTTCACTTTCGACACGTTCGCCATGCTCGGGTTGCTGCTGCTGTCGCTCTACCTGGCCGGCGTCGGCAGCGGGCCGCGCTCCGGTTCGGGCAGCGGGGGCGGCCGCCGGTTCTACGGCCGTCGCCCGGGACGCGGCTGACGCATCGACGAGTGGGCCGGCCGTCCTCCGTGCGTTTCGGGCATCGGGGGACGGCCGGTACTCTCTGCTGCTGATGGAACCCGACGGGCTGTTCTCGCTCCAGGCACCCGCGGCGGCCGGGCACTCCGTGCCGCCCGGATTCGCGCCGCCCGCCTCGGACTCGCCGCTGCCCGTCCGGATGCGCCCGGCGACCCTCGATGAGCTGGTCGGACAGCAGCATCTGCTGGCGCCCGGCGCTCCGCTGCGCCAGCTGGTCACCGGCTCCTCACCGATGTCGGTGATCCTCTGGGGCCCGCCCGGGACAGGCAAGACGACGATCGCTCATCTGGTGGCGTCGGCTACCGACCGTAAGTTCGTCGCCATGTCGGCGCTGACCGCCGGCGTCAAGGATGTGCGCTCGGTGATCGACATCGCCCGCCGGGAACGCCGCGCCGGTGGCCCGCCCACCGTCCTGTTCATCGACGAGGTGCACCGCTTCAGCAAGACCCAGCAGGACTCGCTGCTCGCCGCGGTCGAGGATCGCACGGTCGCGTTGCTCGCCGCGACGACCGAAAATCCGTACTTCTCGATCATTTCGCCGCTGCTGTCGCGCTGCGTGCTGCTGACGCTGCACGCGCTCGACGACGACGCGGTGCGCTCCCTGGTGCGGCGCGCGGTCACCGACGAGCGCGGGCTGGGCGGTGCGGTCACGCTCACGTCAGAGGCAGAGGACCATCTGGTACGCCTGGCCGGCGGCGATGTCCGCAAGGCGCTGACGGCGCTGGAGGCCGCCGCGTCGTCCGCCGATGCCCAGGGCGCCGGGGAGATCGACCTGGCCACCGCGGAGAAAGCGGTGGACGTGGCGGCCGTCCGCTACGACCGCGACGGCGACGCCCACTACGACGTGACCAGCGCCTTCATCAAGAGCATGCGTGGCTCCGACCCGGACGCCGCCCTGCACTGGCTGGCCCGGATGCTGGTGGCGGGGGAGGACCCGCGGTTCATCGCCCGGCGCATCGTGATCTTCGCCAGCGAGGACGTCGGGATGGCCGACCCGCAGGCGCTGCTGGTGGCGACCGCCGCTGCCCAGGCCGTACAGAACGTGGGTCTGCCCGAAGCTCAGCTCAACCTGGCGCAGGCGGTCGTGCACTTGGCGACCGCGCCCAAGTCGAACAGCGTGACCACCGCGATCGGCGCGGCCATCGCGGACATCAGGTCGGGACGAGGCGGTGCCGTCCCGGCACATCTTCGCGATGCGCACTACCCCGGCTCGCGTGGTCTTGGTCACGGTCGAGGTTACCGATATCCGCACGATGACCCACGTGGTGTCGTTAAGCAGCAGTATGTCCCGGATGACCTGGTCGGGGCTGATTACTATCAGCCCTCCGAGCACGGCGCCGAACGCGCCGTCGCCGAGCGTCTGCCGAGGCTGCGGCGCATCGTCCGGGGCACTCCCGGGCAGTCGGCGGCCCCGGCGCGGTCGTCGGACGCCTCCCGCGAGGCGCAGCCGTCGAACGGCAGCGCGGGTTCGCCCGTACATTCGGCCGACAGCGCGGCACAGGATTCGACCGTAGGCTCGGCGGCTGGCGACCATATAGACGCCGACCGAGACGACAGCGGCACAGCCGCCGGAGAGGAACAGCCGTGAGCCCGCGCGGTGCCGAACGGCCCGACGACGACGCCGAGCTGCGCACCACGGACCAGGCCGGCCGCAAAGGCCGGCGGTTCGGGCGCGGCCGGCCGGAGCCTGTCGAGCCCGAGGTGATCCCGCAGGAGGAGACCGGCTGGCTGGACGAGCTGCGCACGGCCAAGCAGGAACGCGGCGCGATCGGCCCCGGCAAGGTCAGCGACGGGCGCAGCAGCCGGACCGGCGCGGTGGCTCCCGGGCCGGACGACGAACCCGGCCCGCCGCCCGCGCCGCCCTCATCCACGCGGCCCTCGTCCACGCAGCCCTCATCCGCGCCGGTCAGCCCGGCGCGAGCCCGGTTCGACGAGTCGTGGCAGAACGCGTCCGGGTCGTGGCAGACGACCTCCGGGTCCTGGCAGGCGGCCTCGGTCGAACAACCCCAGGTTCCCGGTCGCGAAGCCGGGCCCGGGCGTGGACGACGGCAGATCGATCCGGGAGGTCCGTCACCCTCGAGCGCGGCCGGCTCCGGTCCCGCTCCGGGCAGCCCGCCTCCCTCCGGCCCCGCTGCTCAGGACAGTCCGGCGCGGGGGTACGGCGGTCCGGCACCGGACAGTCCGGCGCGCGGGTACGGCGGTCCGGCACCGGGCAGCCCGGCCCGTGGATACAGCGGTTCGCCCGCGGGTGTGATCCCGGCCAGCGGGAACGCGCCCGCGGTCCCGCCGGGCGCCACACCTCCGCCGGCCGCGCCCCCGCCCGCCGGTCCGCCCGGTCCGACGCGCGGCACCGGCCGGGTGCCTCTGTCGCCCACGGCCGGTCGGTTGCCCGACCGGGAGCAGCCGTCCGGGCCGATCCGGCGGCCGGGTCTCAGCGATGAGCCCTCGGGGCCGATCCGGCGGCCGCAGAGTCTCGAGGACCAGCCGTCCGGGGTGATCCGGCGCGCTCCGCGGGACGAGCCGTCCGGCCCGATCCCGCGCGGGACGCCGCCCGCGGGCGGGCGTGCCGGCCGGGCCGCTCCCGGTGGACGTCCGCCGGGTGCGCAACCGCCCGCCGGAATGGGTGGGCAGCCTGCCGGAATGGGCCAGCAACCAGCCGGAACGGGTGGGCAACCATCTGGGATGGGTGCGCAACCGCCTCCCGCACCGGGTGTGAGGCCGCCTGCCGGGATGGGTGGGCAGCCGCCCGCGGGCACCGGCCGGGTGGCTCCGCCGGATGGCGGCGGACGGCACGCGAGCGGCGAGTTCGCCCAGGTCGCACCGCCTCCCGCGCGCGGGCGTGGCGCGGCCGGCCCGGAAGTCGAGGGCACCGGACGGCACGGGCTGCCGGAGCCGGGCCACCGCACCGGACCGATCCCGCAGGGACAGCGCGGCATGCCGCCGTCGGGTACGCAGCAGCCGCAGGGACAACGTGGCATGCAGCCGCCGCCCGGGACGCAGCCGCAAGGGGCACGCGCGCGCGGGCCGCAGCCGCCGGACACTCAGCAGCCCGGAACGCAGCAGCCCGGAACGCATCAGCACGGGACGCAACAGCCGGGTCCGCAGGCCACCGGAACGCAGCCGCGGCCCGGTGGACGTGCGCCTGGTACGGGCCGGCCTACCGGCAGCATCGCGGGTGTCGGGCCGACCGGGCAGCCGGTGCGGGCCACCGCCAGCATCGTGCCGCCGGTCGTGCCCGGACGCGAGGGCGCGCGGGCTCCGGCGATCCCGGGGCGTGCGGGAGCGATGGCGGACAGCCCTTCCGGGCCGATTCGTCGTCCGGGCGAGCAGACCGGCCGCGGCACCGGACGGATGCCCCGGCCGACGCAGCCCGGCCAGCGTCAGCCCGGCGGCCAGCGTCAGCCCGGTGACCAGCGTCAGCCCGGTGACCAGGGCCCGAACGCCCTCCACGGCGACCCGCGACGCCCCGACCAGGCGCCGAACGACCCGCAGGGCCAGCGCCCGGGCCGCCGCGGACCGCAGGACGGGCCGACACGCGCCGGTCGCGCTGCTCCGCGCCCGCAGCCGGGCGAGACCAGCCAGCCCCTCCCAGGGCGAGCAGGCCGGGCACCCGGCGTCGAGGACAGCCAGGGAATGCCGCTCCGCGCGGGCCGTCCGCCGGGCGTCGAGGACAGCCAGAGCTTCCCGGCCCAGGCCGGCCGGGCCCCGGGTGTGGACGACAGCCAAGGTTTCCCGGCTCGCGCCGGTCGGCCGCCGGGTGTCGAGGACAGTCAGGGCTTCCCGGCTCGCGCTGGTCGGGTGCCGGGTGTCGAGGACAGTCAGGGTTTCGCGGCTCGTGGTGGTCGTGCGCCGGGTGTCGAGGACAGTCAGGGCTTTGCGACGCGCTCGGGTCGGGGCCCGGGTGTCGAGGACAGTCAGGGGCTGGCGATCCGGGCCGGTTCGCCGGGGCGGGCGAGCGTGCCCGCGCCCGAAGCCGGTCCGTCGGCGCCGGGGCGGGCTTCGGTGCCGGCTCCGCCCGCGGGTCGCGCGGACGCGCCGTCGCGGGCCGAGCAGACGGGGCCGCGGGCCCGGTTCGCGACCGGTGAGTTCAGCCGCGCCTCGCTGACCGGGGCGGCCGAGGCCGGGTGGGCCGTGGTTCCCGGACAGGTGAGCCCGAGCGCGCGGCCGGTGTCGCCGGCCGACGAGACGGCGGGTCGTCCGGGGATGCGCCGCGGCGGGCGGCACAGCGGGGAGTTCACCCAGGTCGAGCCCGGGGAATCGACCGGCGGACGGCACAGCGGCGGCGAACCCGCGGGGCGTGCGGCGGTGCCGGCGCCCGGCGAGCCGCGGACGCACGGCCGGCACAGCGGCGAGTTCACGCAGGTCCAGTCGCGCGCCGCCGGTGGGGCCGGCCGGGCAGGTGTGCCGGTGCCGGGCGACGTCAGCCAGGCCATCCCACGCCACGGCGCACCGGAGCCGTCCGGCCGCGCGAACGTGGCCGAGCCGTCCGGCCGCGCGAGTGTGGCTGAGCCGACGGGCCGCGCGAGTGTGGCTGAGCCGACGGGCCGCGCGAGTGTGGCTGAGCCGACGGGCCGCGCGAGCGTGACTGAGCCGACCGGGCGCGCGAGCATGACTGAGCCGACCGGGCGCGCGAGTGTGGCCCTGCCCAGCGATGTGAGCCAGGCCATCCCGGGCCGCGCGGCGGTCAGCCCGCCTAACCAGGCCCGCGCGACCGTCACCCCGCCGGGTGATGTCAGCCAGGCGCTGCCGGGCCGTGCGTCGGTCCCGGGTGACGTGAGTCAAGCGTTGCCGGGGCGGGCTTCGGTGCCGGGCGAGGTGACCAAGGCGGGCCGGGCGTCCGTCTCAGGGGACGTCAGCCAGGCGTTGCCGGGCCGGGCCTCGGTGGCGGTGCCCAGCGACGTCGGCCAGGCTGTGCCGGGCGAGGTGAGCCAGGCGATGCCGGGCCGGGCCGTGGTCGCCGCGGCGGCCGTGGCCGCGCCACGGCGGGATGCGCCTGGCCGGCAGCCGGAAACGGAAGCTCCGGGCGTACCCGGGGAAGAGCCTGAAGCTGGCGCGCTCCGCACCAAGCTGCGGTCGCAGCGCCGTCTGAGGCTGGCCGCCCTGATCGCCGCGAGCGTCATCGCGCTGGTCCTGCTGCCCGCGATCGCCGCGCTCCGGACGATGAGCTCGGACCCGGTGTTCGCCTCGCTCGACTCGCTGGAGCTCCCGTCCTGGGCATCGAGCGAGGTCGACGACCGCAGCAGCGGCAGCCGGTGGTGCTACCTGGAGTGTCAGTTCCGGGAGCGCACCGCGCAGTCGGGGCAGCCGTCCGACGAGACCACCAAGGTGTACGCCGCGGCGCTCACCAAGGCCGGCTGGCAGCCGTGGAAGGTGGAGAGCTGCCCGGACCAGCCGATCACCGACGGCAAGTACAGCTGCTGGCGCCGCGACGAGTTCACTCTGGACCTGTGGGTACGCCAGCCGGAGTGCGCGGTGGACGCCGTAGCCGCACAGGACCCGGAGGCGCTGCCGTCACTCGGGCCGGACGGCGGGGTGGTGCCGACCGGGCCGCCGAAGGACTGCAAGGGCGCGACCGTCAGCATCAAGGTGCAGACCGCCGTCGCCGACACGCGTGGCAAGCCGCAGCCGGCGGTGGATCCGTCGCTGGTGGGCGAGACGCCGGACCCGCAGGTGCCGAGTGATCCGGTCCTCGAGCCGACACCGTCACCGTCGTGACGCGGTGACTGGTCACTGACGGTAGGGTCTGCACGTTGTCCTGCCGCAGTTGATCGGTTGTAAAGAGGAGAGGCTCATGAACGCCGGAGAAATCGCAGGTCTGATCGCGGCGGGCGCCTTCCTGATGCTCGTCCTGTTCCTGGCCGTGCCGATCCTGAAACTGGGTCGCACCGTCGACGCCGCGACCCGCGCGATCAACGAGGTCACCGAGCGGACCGGGCCGTTACTCGGCAACGTCAACGAGACCGTGGAGGGCGTGAACACCGCGCTGAGCCAGGTGCAGGTCTCGCTCGACGGGGTGAACGTGCAGCTGGCGAAGGTGGACACGATGACCAGCCACGCGCAGAACGTCACCGCGAGCGTCGCCAACCTGGCCACCGTCGTCTCCGCCGCCGCGGCCAACCCGCTGATCAAGGTCGCGTCGTTCGGGTACGGCCTGCGCAAGGCCGCCTCCGCCCGCCGGCATGCCGAGGACGAGCGCGAGGTTCGCGCCACGCTCAAGCAGCGCCGCAAGGCCGCCCGGGCCCGCTGACCACTTCCGGAAGGAAACCCGTACACATGAAGCGCCTGCTTTGGCTGGGGGCCGGCCTGGCCGTCGGCGCCCTCGTGGTCCGCCAGCTGACCAAGAAGGCCAACCAGTACACCCCGTCCGGCATCGCGACGTCGCTGTCGGAATCCGCTGGCGGCCTGGTCGAGTCGCTGCGTAGCTTCGTTGATGACGTACGCGACGGCATGGCCGAGCGGGAGAACGAGATCCACGAGGCGTTCGCCGCGGGCGAGTTGTACCAGGACGAGTTCGCCGAGCTGCGTGAGGACACGCAGGACGGCACGGTGGGGCGGCACGCCCAGGAGGGTCAGCGATGAGGACCGCGGAGATCAAGCGGCGCTTTCTGGCGCATTTCGAGGCCAACGGGCACACGGTCGTGCCGAGTGCCCCGCTGCCCGCCATCGACGACCCGAACCTGCTGTTCATCAACGCCGGCATGGTGCAGTTCGTGCCGTTCTTCCTCGGTCAGCAGGCGCCACCGTACTCACGTGCGGTGAGTGTGCAGAAGTGCATCCGGACGCCGGACATCGACGAGGTCGGCAAGACGTCGCGGCACGGCACGTTCTTCCAGATGAACGGCAACTTCTCGTTCGGCGACTACTTCAAGGCGGGCGCGATCCCGCTGGCGTGGGAGCTGTCCACCAAGCCGGTCGAGCAGGGCGGCTTCGGACTCGACCCGGAGAAGATCTGGGCGACGGTCTACCTCGACGACGACGAGGCGATCGAGATCTGGAAGCAGCAGCCGGGCATGTCGCCGGACCGGATCGTGCGCCGCGGCAAGAAGGACAACTTCTGGTCGATGGGCATCCCCGGACCCGCGGGTCCGTGCTCGGAGCTCTACTACGACCGCGGCCCGGCGTACGGCCCGGACGGCGGCCCGGAGGTCGACGAGGACCGGTTCCTGGAGTACTGGAACCTGGTCTTCATGCAGCACGAGATCACCGACGTGAGGTCGAAAGAGGACTTCACGATCGTCGGTGACCTGCCGAAACAGAACATCGACACGGGCATGGGCCTGGAGCGGATCGCGTCGATCCTGCAGGGCGTCGACAACCTGTACGAGATCGACGAGGTGCGCCCCGTCCTCGCTCGCGCGGCGGAGCTCACCGGCAAGATGTACGGCGCGCACTCCGGCAAGTCGGCCCACGAGTCGCACCCGGACGACGTGCGGCTGCGCGTGATCGCCGACCACGTCCGCACCTCGCTGATGCTGATCGGCGACGGCGTGACCCCGTCCAACGAGGGCCGCGGCTACGTGCTGCGCCGCATCATGCGCCGGGCGATCCGGGCGATGCGCCTGCTCGGCTGGCAGGGCCGGTCGTTCGAGGAACTGCTGCCGGTGGCGCGGGACTGCATGTCTCCGTCCTATCCGGAGCTGGAGAAGGAGTTCGGGCGGATCTCGCAGTACGCGTACGCGGAGGAGGACGCGTTCCTTTCCACACTGCGGGCGGGCACCACGATCCTGGACACCGCGATCACCGAGACGAAGGCCGCCAAGCAGGCGAAACTCTCCGGCGACAAGGCGTTCCAGCTGCACGACACGTACGGCTTCCCGATCGACCTGACCCTGGAGATCGCGCAGGAGCAGGGTCTCGAGGTCGACCAGGAGGGCTTCCGCCGGCTGATGGCCGACCAGCGGGCCCGGGCGAAGGCGGACGCGGCGGCGCGCAAGACCGGCCACGTCGACCTGTCGGCGTACCGGAACGTGCTCGACCAGGGCGGCCCGGTGGAGTTCACCGGCTACCAGGAGGTCAGCCGCGAGTCGCGGGTGCGCGCGCTGCTCAGCGGTGACGGCGCCAGCCTGCCGGTGGCGGGCGAGGGCGACTACGTCGAGCTGGTGCTGGACGCGACCCCGTTCTACGCCGAGGGCGGTGGCCAGCAGGCGGACACCGGCATCATCAACGTGGGCGGCGGCCGGCTCGAGGTGATCGACGTGCAGACGCCGGTGCCGGGGCTGGTCGTGCACCGGGCGCGTGTGCTGCGCGGCGAGGTGCGTACCGGTGAGGCGGGTTTCGCGGAGATCGACGTGACCCGGCGCAAGGCGATCTCCCGTTCGCACACCGCGACCCATCTGATCCACCAGACCATGCGGTCGTTCCTCGGCGAGTCGGCGACGCAGGCCGGTTCGCTGAACGCGCCCGGCCGGCTGCGGTTCGACTTCAACACTCCCGGCGCGGTCTCGCCGGCCGTGCTGCAGGACGTGGAGCAGCAGGTCAACGAGGTGCTGCTGCGCGACCTCGAGGTGCACGCGTTCATCACCTCCCAGGAGGAAGCGCGCCGGCTGGGTGCGATGGCGCTGTTCGGCGAGAAGTACGGCGACGAGGTCCGCGTGGTCGAGGTCGGTGACTACGCGCGTGAACTGTGTGGTGGAACACATGTCGCGCGGTCCGGCCAGCTGGGCCTGGTGAAGATCCTCTCCGAGGCGTCGATCGGTTCCGGTGTGCGCCGCGTCGAGGCGCTGGTCGGCATCGACGCGTTCGGCTTCCTGGCCAAGGAGCACCTGCTGGTGTCCCGGCTGGCCGAGCTCTTCCGGGTGCCCGGTGACCAGGTCGCCGACCGGGTGGAGCAGACGGTCACCGCGTTGCGCGACGCGGAGAAGGAGCTGGAGAAGCTTCGTGCGCAGATGGTGCTCGGTGGGGCCGGTGCACTCGCCCAGCAGGCCCGTGACCTGGGGGGCGTGGCGTTCGTCGGAACCGAGGCTCCGGAGGGCGCGGCGGGGAACGACGTGCGTACGCTGGCTCAGGAGATCCGCGGCAAGATCGACCACAGCCGTCCCGCGGTGGTCGCGGTCGCGGCCCGGGCGAACGGCAAGGCGACGCTGATCGTGGCGGTCAACGCGGCGGCGAAGTCCCGCGGGCTCGCCGCGAGTGATCTGGTCAAGGGCGCGCTGTCCGGCCGGGGTGGCGGTAACGCCGACCTTGCGCAGGGTGGCGGCGTTCCGGCCGATCAGGTTCCGTCGCTGCTGGCGGCGGTGGAGAAGGCGGTCGGCGAGGCCGCCTGATTACAGGGGGTGGCCATGCCTGTACTACCTCGGGGTAGGCGGCTGGGCGTCGATGTCGGTAAGGTCCGTGTCGGGGTCGCGATGTGCGACCCCGACGGGATCCTGGCAACCCCTTTGGCCACGGTGTCCCGTGACATGGGTGCGGCCGCCGATTCCGTACCCGCTGACATAGCTGAGCTCAACCGGCTCGTGGGGGAACACGAGGCGGTGCAGATCGTGGTGGGCCTCCCGGTGCGTCTCAATGGCGACGAGGGGCCTGCCGCCATCGACATTCGTGCGTACGCTGGGCGACTGGCGAGCGCGGTTGACCCCGTGCCCGTCGTCCTGACGGACGAGAGGATGTCGACCGTGGTGGCGACCCGTAGGCTGGCCGAACGTGGCATCCGAGGGAAGCGGCAGCGGGCGGTGGTCGATCAGGCCGCCGCGGTGGAGATCCTGCAGAGCTGGCTGGACGCGCAGCGGAGGCAGACATGATCGACGAGCTTGACCTGGCATTCGAGGAGCATGCCGAGCGGGGGAGACCCCGGCACCGGCGCGGCGGCAAGGGCGGCAAGGGTAAGAGCGGCGCGAAATCCGCGGTCGCCTTCCTGATGGCCTTCGTCCTGCTCGGAGTCCTCGGTGGCGGCGTGTACCTCGGGTACAACAAGATCCGTGACTTCTTCACCGCGGCCGACTACGACGGCGCGGGCACCGGCACGGTTCAGGTGCAGATCAAGGCGAACTCGTCGCTCACCGAGATGGGCAACGTGCTGGTCGGGGCCGATGTGGTGAAGAGCACAAAGGCCTTCACCCAGGCCGCGGAGAAGAACCCCCGCGGCAAGAACATCCAGTCGGGCACCTTCAACCTGAAGAAGCAGATGTCCGCCGACGCTGCCGTGACCGCACTGCTCGATCCGAAATCCCGGGTCAGCAACGGCATCACGATCACCGAGGGCATGACCTCCTTCGACGTGTACGCGAAGCTGTCCAAGGCGACCGGGGTGCCACTGGCCGATTTCAAGGCCGCGGCGAAGGATCCCGAGGCTCTCGGTGTGCCGGATTTCTGGTTCAACCGGACGGACAAGCAGAAGGTCACCAAATCGATCGAGGGCTTCCTCTTCCCGGACACGTACGAGTTCGAACCCAAGGCCACCGCCGAGCAGATGCTCACCGAGATGGTGAACCATTTCCTGAGCGTGGCCGAGAAGGTCGACTTCGTGAACCAGGTGCAGGCCAACCGCAAGATCAGCCCGTACGAGGCGCTGACCGTCGCGTCCCTGGCCGAGGCTGAGGCGGGCAACAAGGACGATCTCGGCAAGGTCGCCCGGGTGGCCTACAACCGCATCTACGGCGGTAACTTCCCGTGCAGCTGCCTGCAGTTCGACGTCGGGATCAACTACTACTACCAGGTGCAGGGCAAGCCCAAGAAGCCGTCGAAGAGCATGACGACCGCCGAGCTCAACGACACGAAGAACCCGTATCGGACGCACAACAAGCCGGGCCTGACGCCGACGCCGATCAACAACCCCGGCGAGAACGCGTTGAAGGCGGCGATGAACCCGCCGGCCGGGCCGTGGCTGTTCTTCGTGGCGATCGACAAGCAGGGCCACTCGGCGTTCGCGGCGACCCTGGACCAGCACAACAAGAACAGGAAGATCGCCGAGAAGAACGGCGTGCTGTGACAGCTGGTCGCCGGGCCGCCGTCTGCGGCAAGCCGATCGGGCATTCGCTGTCGCCGGTCATCCACACCGCCGGGTTCGCCGCGGCCGGGCTGCCGGACTGGACGTACACCGCGATCGAGTGCGCGGCGGCGGAACTGCCCGACCTGGTCGCCGGGCTCGGCCCGGAGTGGGCCGGGCTGTCGTTGACGATGCCTCTCAAGGAGGTCGCGCTGACGCTGGCCGCCACGGCGACTCCCGAGGCGGTCGCGGTCGGCGCGGCGAACACACTGGTCCGGCGGGGCGGTGCCTGGCACGCGGACAACACCGACATTCCCGGCATGGTGCGTGTGCTGCGCCGTGCCGGGGTGGGGTCCGCGCCGGCCGTCACGGTGCTGGGCGGCGGCGGCACGGCCCGGGCGGCGCTGGCGGCGGCCTCGCTGCTGGGCGCCCGACGGGTGACCCTGGTGACGCGCCGGCCCACCGCGGCCGCGGAGCTGGCGCCGGTCGCGGCCACGCTCGGCATCGCGCTCGAACCCCTGGACTGGTCGAAGGCGGCCGACGCGTTCGACGCCGACGCGGTGATCTCCACGGTGCCGAAAGGCGCGGCCGACGAGCTGGCGGCCGCGGTCCGCTGGCGGCCCGGGACGGTGCTGTTCGACGCGATCTACGACCCGTGGCCGACGCCGCTGGCCGCTGCCGCGACCGCGGCCGGCCTCCGGGTGGCGTCCGGCCTGGACCTGTTGCTCGCGCAGGCGCTGGGCCAGTTCGAGCACTTCACAGGGGTACGCCCGGCGCCGGAGTCAGCGATGCGCGATGCCATGACCGCTGCCGCCGCCCTCCGCTGACGTCAGCGTCACCACGGCGGCCAGGCTGATCGCCGAGGCGGACAGGATCACGGCACTCGTCGGGAGGCCGCGACCGGGGTCGCCGAGCGCTCCGACCAGGGGCGTGATCAGGGCGGCGATCGTCATCTGAAGGCCGCCGAGCAGGGCCGCGGCGGTACCGGCTCGTTCCGGGTGGCGGTCCAGGGCGAGGGCGGTGGCGTTCGGGGACACCATGCCGATCGTGGACACCAGCGCGAAGAAGCCGACGGCCAGCAGGGGCAGAAGCCCGGCCACCGCCGCCACCACGGCGATCACGCCGGCGCCGACCTGCGCGATCATCGTCGCCACGAGCAGGGGCCGCGGGGCGAAGCGGTTGAGCAGCCACCCGTTGACCTGGCTGAGCGCGAGCAGCCCGCAGGCGTTCACCCCGAACAGGACGGCGAACGTGGTGGGCGTCAGGCCGTACCCGTCCTGGAGAACGAACGACGACCCGGAGATGTAGGCGAACAGCGCGGCCAGCGACATGCCCTGAGCGACGGCGTAGCCGAGGAAGATCCGGTCCGCGAACAGGGTCCGCGCGGTGGCGAGCAGGTCGCCGAGCCCACCCGTGCTGCGCCGGTCGTCGGCCAGCGTCTCGGGCAGGAGCGTGACGACCAGCCCGGCGAGCAGCGCACCGAACAGGCCCAGCGTCACGAAGATCCCGTGCCAGGAGGTCAGGCGCAGCACCACGCTGCCGAGGGCGGGCGCGGCGATCGGCGCCAGGCCGAGGATGAGCGTCAGCCGGGAGAAGTACTTGGCGGCCGCCACGCCGGAGTGCAGGTCGCGCACGATGGCGCGGGCCACCACGATGCCGATGCCGCCGGCCAGCCCCTGCACGAACCGCAGCCCGATCAGCGTCGGCGCGGACGGCGCCAGGGCGATGGCCGTGGACGCCACGGCGTAGGCGGTCATCCCGAAGATCGCCACCGGGCGGCGGCCGAGGCGGTCGCTGACCGGGCCGAAGATCAACTGGCCCGCGGCGAGACCCAGCAGGCAGGTGGTGAGCGACAGCTGCACCTGCGCCGGTGGCACGCCGAGGTCGGCGCCGATCTCGGGGAAGGCCGGCAGGTACATGTCCAGCGACAGCGGCCCGAACGCGGTCATCAGCCCGAGCAGCACCACCAGGAGGGCGCCGCCGTGCCGGGAAGATCGCATCCTGGCCAGGCTATCCATGCCGCCGCTTTGCTCTGCTTACTCATACGCACCATCCCGCCGGTGCCCGCTTGGCGGGACGGCGCCGGGGTGCCCGGGCAGCGCGTCGGCCGCGTGACAGACTGTTAGCCGTGTTGCGCTGGCTAACCGCAGGTGAATCCCATGGTCCGGCGCTCGTCGCGCTCATCGAGGGCGTGCCCGCCGGAGTGCGGGTGACGAGCGATGACATCGGCCGCGATCTGGCGCGCCGTCGGCTCGGCTACGGGCGTGGCGCCCGGATGGCGTTCGAGCAGGATGTTCTGGAGCTGATCGGCGGCATCCGGCACGGGGTGACGCAGGGCAGCCCGGTCGCGATCCGGATCGGCAACTCGGAGTGGCCCAAGTGGCAGACCGTGATGGCCGCCGACCCGGTCGATGAAGCGGAGCTGGCCGCGCAGGCCCGCAACGCGCCGCTGACCCGGCCCCGCCCGGGCCACGCCGACCTGGCCGGCATGCAGAAATACGGCCACACGGACGCCCGCCCGATCCTGGAGCGCGCCAGCGCCCGGGAGACCGCGGCCCGGGTCGCCGTCGGCGTGGTGGCCAAGGCGATCGTGAAGCAGACGCTCGGCATCGACATCGTGTCGCACGTGATCGAGCTGGGCTCGGTGACGGCCAAGGCGGGACTGATCCCGGCGCCGGAGGACGCGGACCGGATCGACGCCGACCCGTTGCGCTGCCTGGACCCGGAGGCCAGCGCCCGGATGGTGGCAGAGGTGGACGCGGCGAAGAAGGACGCGGACACCCTGGGCGGCATCGTGGAGGTGCTCGCTTACGGCGTACCCCCGGGTCTGGGGTCTCATGTGCAGTGGGACCGCAAGCTGGACGCCCGGCTGGCCGCCGCGCTGATGTCCATCCAGTCGGTCAAGGGCGTGGAGATCGGCGACGGCTTCACGCAGGCCCGGTCGCGCGGGTCGGTCGCGCACGACGAGATCATCCCGACGCCCGACGGGGTCCGCCGGGTCACCGATCGCGCGGGTGGCCTGGAAGGCGGCATCACCAACGGCGAAAATCTGCGGGTACGCGCGGCGCTGAAGCCGATCTCGTCGCTGAACCGGGCCCTGCAGACCGTCGACGTGACGACCGGCGAGGCCACCACGGCGATCAACCAGCGGTCCGACGTGTGCGCGGTTCCGGCCGGCGCGGTGGTCGCCGAGGCCATGGTGGCGCTGGTGCTGGCCGAGGCGGCGACCGAGAAGTTCGGTGGCGACTCGGCCGACGAGATGCGCCGCAACCTGGCCGGGTACCTGGACAGCCTGGTGATCCGCTGATGGCTCCGGTGGCGGTCATGGTCGGCGCGCCGGGAGCGGGGAAGACCACGGTGGGTGAGGCGCTGGCGGCCCGGCTGGGCGTGCCGTTCGCCGACGCGGACACCCTGATCGAGATCGCCGCCGGCAAGCCCATCCCGGAGATCTTCTTCGACGAGGGCGAGGACGAGTTCCGCCGCATCGAGGTCGCGACGATCGCCGGGGCGCTGTCCACGGTCGGCGGTGTGCTGGCCCTGGGCGGCGGGGCGGTGCTCCGCGAGGAGACCCGCGCGGCGCTGCGGGAACACACCGTGATCTACCTGTCGGCCGAGTTCGCGACCGCGATCAAGCGGGTCGGGCTGGGCGCGGGCCGGCCGGTGCTGTCGGTCAACCCGCGCGCCACCCTGAAACACCTGCTGGATCAGCGGCGCCCGCTGTACGCGTCGGTCGCCACGCACACCGTGGCCACCGACCTCGGAACGCCGGACGAGATCGCGGCGGAGATCGCCAAGCTGCTCTCAGCAGGCTAGGGCGAAGAAGAGCACGAGGATGATCAGCACATCCTCCGTGGTCAGGATCATCGTGACTCGAGAGCCTCGATGCGCTGGATCAGCGGCGCGAGCTCCTGGCGTACGACGAGCTTGAGTGCGTTGGCCTGGGTGGACGGGCTCTTCGCCTGGGTGTATCCGGCGAGCGCCGCGGACACGGACCGGCGCAGGGTCTTCGCGTCGGCGCCCGCCTCGCGCAGCGCCCGCCCGGCGCCGCCCTCGGTCTCGGCGGCGAGGCCGATCAGCAGGTGCTCGCAGCCGACGTAGTTGTGGCCCAGCCCGGTCGCCTCGGCCACCGCCAGCTCCAGCGCGGTCGCCGCGGAGATGCTGAACCCGCCGTCGCCCGGCTCGTCGGCGGTCGCCGCGGCCTCGGCGATCCGCTTGGGGCTGATCTCCATGGACTGCAGGATGACCACGGCCATGTTGGCGCCCTCGGTGACCATGGCCTGGATCAGCTGAGGTGTGCCGATCTGCCCCGCGCCGGTTCCCGCGCCGGTTCCTGTGCCGGTTCCTGCGCCGGTCGCTGCGGCGGCGTCGCGGGCGAGCCGGAGCACGGTCAGCGCCCGGGCGGTGAAGGACGAGAGCTGGGCGCCCATCTCGTCGTCGGAGATCGCGCTGAGCACGGTCTGCCGGATCGCGGTGATCCGGCGGACGGCCAGCTCCAGGGCGCGCTGGCAGATGGCGGACACGGGGAGGCCGGTGTCGCGGACGGCGTCGGCCAGGTCGTCGGGAAGGTACACGTTGATTTTTGGCATGCGCCATTTATAACCCGCATGGGGTTAGAAGGATATAACCCCATGACCGGCCGACTAGCGTGCTCCGTGTGACCACACGCATCCCGGTGCGTGGCGATCGGCCGTACGACGTACTCGTCGGGCGAGACCTCGCCAAACACCTGCCCGAACTGATCGGCGGCGCGGCCCGCACCGCCGTGCTCTTCGCCGCGCCTCTGCGCGAGCGTGCCGAGACGGTCGCCCGCGAACTCCCGTCGCCGCTGCTCATCGAGGTGCCGGACGCCGAGGCGGGCAAGACCGTCGAGGTGGCCGCGCGCTGCTGGGACTCCCTCGGCGCCGCCGCCTTCACCCGGACCGACGTGGTGGTCGGGGTCGGCGGGGGAGCGGTCACCGACCTGGCCGGCTACGTGGCGGCGAGCTGGCTGCGCGGCGTCCGCTGGGTGCCGGTGGCGACGTCGCTGCTGGGCATGGTCGACGCGGCGGTCGGCGGCAAGACCGGCGTGAACATCGGGGCCGGCAAGAACCTGGTCGGCGCGTTCCACCCCCCGGCCGGGGTGCTCTGCGATCTGGACACTCTGGACACGCTGCCCGCCGACGACCTGGTCGCCGGGATGGCCGAGATCGTCAAATGCGGCTTCATCGCCGACCCGGTCATCCTCGATCTGGTCGAGGCGTCGCCGGCGGCCGCCATCGACCCGGCCGGTCCCGCGCTGCGCGAGCTGGTCGAACGGGCGGTCCAGGTCAAGGCCGACGTCGTCGGCCGGGACCTGCGGGAGTCGGGGTTGCGCGAGATTCTCAACTACGGCCACACGTTGGGTCACGCCATCGAGAGACGTGAGGCGTACGCCTGGAAGCACGGTCACGCCGTGTCGGTCGGCCTGATCTTCGCCGCCGCCCTGGCCCGGCTCGCCGGTCGCATCGACGACGCCCTGTTCGAGCGGCACCGCGCCGTGCTCACCTCGCTGGGCCTGCCGACCGGCTACCCCGCCGACGCCTGGCCGGAACTGCTCCCGGCGATGCGGGTGGACAAGAAGACCCGCGGTGACCTGCTGCGCTTCGTGGTGCTGGACGGGCTCGCCCAGCCGGGCATCCTGGAGGGGCCGGAGCCCGAGACGCTGGCGCGGGCCTATGCGGAGGTGGCGCGATGACACGGGTCTACGTGCTGAACGGTCCCAACCTCGGGCGGCTGGGCACCCGGCAGGTGGACGTGTACGGGGTGACCTCGTACGCGGATCTGGAGAAGCTCTGTGAGACCGCCGGCGGCGAACTCGGCCTGGACGTGGTGGTGCGGCAGACCGACGCCGAGCACGAGATGCTCGCGTGGCTGCACGCCGCCGCCGACGAGCAAGCGCCGGTGGTGCTGAACCCGGGGGCGTGGTCGCACTACAACTACGCGATCCGGGACGCCTGCGCCATGCTGCGCAACCGCCTCGTCGAGGTGCATATCAGCAACATCCACGCGCGTGAGCAGTTCCGGCACCATTCGGTCGTCTCGGCGGTCGCGTCCGGGGTGATCGCCGGCCTGGGTGTCGACGGTTACCGCCTCGCGCTCCGGCACGTCGCGTCGCAAAACCCCGGTTAGCAGGTAGAGGGCCGCGCCGGTAGACTCGGTCGGTCACCGACGAGAACAAGGCAGGACATGGCTTCCACCAACGACCTGAAGAACGGTCTCGTGCTCAACCTCGACAAGGAGCTTTGGTCCGTCGTCGAGTTCCAGCACGTCAAGCCGGGCAAGGGCGGCGCGTTCGTGCGCACCACGCTCAAGAACGTGCTCTCCGGGAAGGTCGTCGACAAGACCTTCAACGCCGGCACCAAGGTCGAGACGGCGACCGTCGACAAGCGCACCATGCAGTACCTCTACCAGGATGGTGACGACTACGTCTTCATGGACCTGGACACCTTCGACCAGATCCCGGTGCCCGGGGCCACGGTCGGCGACGCGGCGAATTACCTGCTGCCCGAGGCCGAGGCGACAGTCGCGCAGCACGAGGGCGTTCCGCTCTACATCGAGCTGCCGACCAGCGTCTTCCTCGAGGTGACCTACACCGAGCCGGGCCTGCAGGGCGACCGTTCCACCGGCGGCACCAAGCCGGCGACGGTCGAGACCGGCGCCACGGTCAACGTGCCGCTGTTCATCACGCAGGGCGAGAAGATCAAGGTCGACACCCGCGACGGCCGTTACCTCGGTCGTAGCTGACCTGATGGCAGAAGGCCCGAAGACGCAGATGCCGGCGCGCCGCAAGGCGCGCAAGCGTGCCCTCGACGTCCTCTACGAGGCCGACCTGCGGGATCTGCCACCGAGCCAGGTGATGGAGTCCTACCTCGAGCGGATCGAGAAGCCGCACCCCGACCACCTGGGCTACACGATCAGCCTGGTCGACGGCGTGGCGAAGAACCTCGACCGGATCGACGAGCTGATCGCCAGCTACGCCGAGGGCTGGACCCTCGAGCGGATGCCGGTGGTGGACCGCAACCTGGCCCGGATCGCGGTGTTCGAGTTGCTGTACGTGCCGGAGATCGACGACCCGGTGGCGATCACCGAGGCCGTCGAGCTGGCCAAGCAGATGTCCACGGACGACAGCCCGCGCTACCTCAACGGCATCCTCGGCCGAATCGCGGAGTTCGCAACGCGCTGACCGTGCTGACCGGCTTCGGCTACCGCCTCGCGAGGCCGTGCTGACCGGCTTCGGCTACCGCCTCGCGAGGCCGTGCTGACCGGCTTCGGCTACCGCCTCGCGAGGCTTTCGCCCCGAGAAGTCGTTGTCGAGGGCGCCGGATGAACGTCGGCTACGCCTCGTTCATCCGGCGCCCTCGACAACGACGGGCGAAAGCCGGAGTGGTTGAGGTCAGACCAAGAAAGGGCCCCCGAGGGGGCCCTTTTTGTGTTTCGTGTCGAAACCGATGATCCAGTTCAGTCAGCTGGCGAAGAAGGCGCGGGGGTCCGCGACCAGCACGCCCTGCTCGGTCAGACGCTCGATGAGACCGGACGGCGAGATGTCGTACACGATCGCGAGAGCGCGCAGGTCGTCGGCGCGGATCGACAGGACCCGGCCGTTGTAGTCACCACGCTGCTGCTGGATCGCCCGGGCGTACCGGGCCACGTAGGCCAGGTCCTCACCCGTGGTGTCGTACAGCTTCTCGAGGTCGAGCACGATCTTGTTGGTGGCCTCGAGCCGGATGCCACTGCCGTCGGGCAGCAGCTCGGACACGGGCACCCGATAGAAATCGGCCAGCTCGGCCAGACGCGAGACGGTGACCGCACGGTCGCCGCGCTCGTACGAGCCCACCACGACTGCCTTCCAGCGGCCGTTCGACTTCTCTTCCACGCCCTGCAGGGACAGGCCCTGCTGCTGGCGGATCGAGCGCAGGCGGGCGCCCAACGACTTGGCGTACTCAGACGGCATTCGGACACTCCCAGTACTGTGCTGGCCCGGGGGGTTCTTCCCCCGCGATCGCTACGCAGCGTGACGGTACGGCCGTTGCGACCTCTGGTCAAGTGTTGGTCGCCGATGTGTCGTGGGACTCCTGGGAAAGTTGCCTATCTTTTCCCTCTGTGATCCCGCACTCGTCGTCAGGCACGTCACCATGGTCAACGCATTGCGCACTGGTAACGTAGCGTCAGCCGCGGCCCAGCGATCAACGGGGGCCGTGACATTCAAAACCGCACATAGAAGACATCCTTTAACGACCCGTCCAGTGAGGCGGGGAAGGAGGTCCGATGGCATCGCCGCATGCCCAGAAGACCGCTCGCACCGTCTTGTCCGCCGCTGACATTCAGCGAGTCGTCGACCGGATGGCCCATCAGATCCTCGAGAAGACCTCCGGCGCGACCGGCACCGTTCTTCTCGGCATCCCGACACGCGGTGTTCCGCTGGCCCATCGGCTGGCCGGCCGGATCCACGCCTTCGAGGACATCGACGTTCCGGTCGGATCGCTCGACATCACGCTCTACCGGGACGATCTGCGCCTGCACGCCACCCGCGCGCTCGGCAAGACCGAGATCCCCGGCAGCGGCATCGACGGCCGGCGGGTGATCCTGATCGACGACGTGCTGTTCTCCGGGCGGACCGTCCGGGCCGCACTGGACGCGATCAACGACGTCGGCCGGCCCAGCTCGGTGCAGCTCGCCGTCCTGGTCGACCGCGGCCACCGCCAGCTGCCGATCCGCGCCGACTACGTCGGCAAGAACATTCCGACCGCGCTGGACGAGAGCGTCCGGGTGTCGCTCGCCGAGACCGACGACGGCGTCGACGAGGTCAAGCTCACCGGAGGTCCCCGATGAGCAGAGCTGCCGAGGCGGCTTCGCCGCACTGCGAGGTCAAAGCATGATCAAACACCTGCTGTCCGCCGCCGATCTCGACGCCGACACCGCGACGCTGATCCTGGACACCGCCGGTGAGATGGCGGCGCTGGCCGAGCGCGAGGTCAAGAAGCTGCCGACGCTGCGCGGGCGCACCGTGGTCAACCTCTTCTACGAGGACTCCACCCGCACCCGGATCTCGTTCGAGGCGGCGGCCAAGCGGCTCTCCGCCGACGTGATCAACTTTTCCGCCAAGGGTTCCAGCGTGTCGAAGGGCGAGAGCCTGAAGGACACCGCGCTGACCCTGCAGGCGATGGGCGCCGACGCGGTGGTGATCCGGCATCCCGCCTCCGGCGCCCCGGACCGGCTGTCGTCCTGGGTGGACGGTTCGGTGATCAACGCCGGCGACGGCACCCACGAGCACCCCACGCAGGCCCTGCTGGACGCGTACACGATGCGGTCCCGCCTCGGGAAGCTCGACGGGCTGAACGTGGCGATCGTCGGCGACGTGCTGCACAGCCGGGTCGCCCGCTCCAACGTCCTGCTGCTCACCACGCTGGGCGCCAAGGTCACGCTGGTCGGCCCGCCGACGCTGATCCCGCTCTCGCCGGGTGCGGCGGTGTCGTACGACCTGGACAGCGTCCTGCCCGGCGCGGACGTGGTGATGATGCTGCGGGTGCAGACCGAGCGGATGCAGGATTCCTACTTCCCCTCGGCCCGGGAGTACAGCCGCCGCTACGGACTCGACGCGGCGCGCATGAGGAGGCTGCCCGAGCACGCGATCGTCATGCACCCGGGCCCGATGAACCGGGGCATGGAGATCGCGCCCGAGGTCGCCGACTCGAAACGGTCCACCATCGTCGAGCAGGTCGCCAACGGCGTGTCGGCTCGGATGGCTGTTCTTTATCTTCTGCTGGGAGGCAAGGCGTGATCGACCGCACCGAGCACGGCGCAAGCGGAGCGCGTCGCCGCGCACAGGGCCAGGAGAGCACGCGAAAGGAAGGCACAGCGTGACCTCGTCCTACGTCATCAGGGGCGCTTCGATTCTGGGCGCTTCGCCGGCGGATCTCTTCGTCTCGGACGGGGTTCTGGTCGACTCGGCTCCGTCGAACGCCGAGGTCGTCGAGGCGGACGGTCTCGTCGCGCTGCCCGGCCTGGTCGACCTGCACACCCACCTGCGCGAGCCGGGGCGCGAGGACGCCGAGACGGTGGAGACCGGCTCGCGCGCCGCCGCGATGGGCGGCTACACCGCGGTCTGCGCGATGGCCAACACGTCGCCGGTCGCCGACACCGCAGGCGTGGTCGAGCAGGTCTGGCGCCTCGGCCGCGAGGCCGGGCTGGTCGACGTGCAGCCGATCGGCGCGGTCACCGTCGGGCTGGCCGGCAAGCAGCTCGCCGAGCTCGGCGCGATGGCCGCCTCCGCGGCGAGCGTCCGGATCTTCTCCGACGACGGTTCCTGCGTCGCCGACCCGCGCCTGATGCGCCGGGCCCTGGAGTACGTGAAGGCGTTCGACGGCATCATCGCCCAGCACGCTGAGGAGCCGCGGCTCACCGAGGGCGCGCAGATGCACGAGGGTGAGGTGTCCACCCGGCTCGGCCTCACCGGCTGGCCCGCGGTCGCCGAGGAGGCGATCATCGCCCGCGACGTGCTCCTCGCGGAGCACGTCGGCAGCCGGTTGCACGTCTGCCACGTCTCCACCGCCGGGTCCGTCGAGGTCCTGCGCCAGGCAAAAGCTCGGGGAGTACGCGTGACCGCCGAGGTCACGCCGCACCACCTGCTGCTGACCGACGAGCTCGCGGCCAGCTACGACCCGGTGTTCAAGGTCAACCCGCCGCTGCGCACCGCGAAGGATGTCGAGGCGTTGCGGGCGGCCCTGATCGAGGGTGTGATCGACATCGTCGCCACCGACCACGCCCCGCACGCGGTGGAGGACAAGGAGTGCGAGTGGGCGTACGCGAGGCCCGGCATGGTCGGTCTCGAAACCGCCCTGCCGGTGGTGCTGAGTGTCCTCGGTGAGCAGTGGGACCTGATCGCCGACCGGATGTCCCGCACCCCCGCGCGCATCGCCGGTCTGTCCTCGCACGGGCTCTCCCTGCGGCCGGGTGAGCCGGCCAACCTCACCCTGGTCGACCCGGCCGCCCGCCGCGTCGTCGACCCCTCCGGCCTGACCAGCAAGAGCCGCAACACGCCGTACGCGGGCACCACCCTGCCGGGCCGCATCGTCGCGACCTTCCTCCGGGGCGAGCCGACGGTCCTGGACGGAAAGGCCCAGAAATGACAGAAGCACTCCTCGTACTGGAGGACGGCCGCGCTTTCCGTGGCACCGCCTACGGCGCGGTCGGTGAGACGTTCGGCGAGGCCGTGTTCACCACCGGCATGACCGGTTATCAGGAGACGCTGACCGACCCGTCGTTCCACCGGCAGGTCGTGGTGCAGACCGCGCCGCAGATCGGCAACACCGGCGTCAACGGCGAGGACGACGAGTCCGACCGGATCTGGGTGGCCGGCTACGTGGTCCGTGACCCGGCCCGCCGGCCGTCGAGCTGGCGGGCCACCGCCTCGCTCGACGAGCGGCTGGCCACCGAGGGCGTGGTCGGCATCGCCGGGGTGGACACCCGGGCGCTGACCCGGCACCTGCGCTCCCGCGGCGCCATGCGGGTGGGCATCTCGTCGGTCACCACCGACCCGGCTGAGCTGCGCGAACGCGTCCTGTCTCAGCCGGAGATGCTCGGTGCCGACCTGTCCGCCGAGGTCACCACCGGCTCGCGGTACACGGTGGCGGCCGAGGGTGAGCACCGCTACACGGTCGCCGCGCTCGACCTGGGCATCAAACGCAACGTCGCCCGGCGGCTGGCCGCCCGCGGTGTGACCACCCACATCTTCCCGGCCACCTCGACCGTCGACGACCTGCTCGCGGTGAGCCCGGACGCGGTGTTCTTCTCACCCGGCCCCGGCGACCCGGCCACCGCCGATCACCCGGTCGCTCTGGCTCAGGACGTGATGCGCCGGCGAGTTCCGCTGTTCGGCATCTGCTTCGGCAGCCAGATCCTCGGCCGGGCGCTCGGTTTCGGCACCTACAAGCTGGCGTACGGCCACCGCGGCATCAACCAGCCGGTGCTCGACAAGACCACCGGCAAGGTCGAGGTCACCTCGCACAACCACGGGTTCGCCGTGGAAGCCCCGCTCAACCAGGTGATCGACACCGACTTCGGCGGGGTCGAGGTCAGCCATGTGTGCCTCAACGACAACGTGGTCGAAGGGCTGCGGGCGAAGGACGTTCCCGCGTTCACCGTCCAGTACCACCCGGAGGCGGCAGCCGGCCCGCACGACGCCGACTACCTCTTCGACCGGTTCGTCGAGCTCGTTGAGAAGAAGGGCTGAGACCTATGCCCAAGCGTGAAGATCTCAGGCATGTCATGGTGATCGGCTCCGGGCCGATCGTCATCGGGCAGGCCTGCGAGTTCGACTACTCCGGCACCCAGGCCTGCCGCGTGCTGCGGGCCGAGGGGCTGCGCGTCTCGCTGGTCAACTCCAACCCGGCCACGATCATGACCGACCCCGAGTTCGCCGACGCCACCTACGTCGAGCCGATCACCCCGGAGTTCGTCGAGCTGATCATCGCCAAGGAACGGCCGGACGCGATCCTGGCGACGCTGGGCGGCCAGACCGCGCTGAACACCGCGGTGGCCCTGCACGAGAGCGGCGTCCTGGAGAAGTACGGCGTCGAGCTGATCGGCGCCAACATCGACGCGATCCGCAAGGGCGAGGACCGTCAGCTCTTCAAGGACATCGTGGCGCTGGCCGGCGGGGAGACGCCGCGGTCGCGGGTCTGCCACTCGATGGACGAGGTCCACGCGACCGTCGGCGAGCTCGGCCTGCCGGTGGTGATCCGGCCGTCGTTCACCATGGGCGGCCTCGGCTCCGGCATGGCGCACACCCGCGAGGACCTCGAGCGGATCGCCGGCGCCGGCCTGGCCTACTCCCCGGTGCACGAGGTGCTCATCGAGGAGAGCGTGCTCGGCTGGAAGGAGTACGAGCTCGAGCTGATGCGCGACAAGCACGACAACGTCGTCGTGGTCTGCTCGATCGAGAACGTCGACCCGATGGGCGTGCACACCGGCGACAGCGTCACCGTCGCGCCGGCCATGACGCTCACCGACCGGGAGTACCAGCGACTCCGTGACCTGGGCATCGCCGTCCTGCGCGAGGTCGGCGTGGACACCGGCGGCTGCAACATCCAGTTCGCGATCAACCCGAGCGACGGCCGCCTGGTCGTCATCGAGATGAACCCGCGGGTGTCCCGGTCGTCGGCGCTGGCGTCCAAGGCGACCGGTTTCCCGATCGCGAAGATCGCCGCCAAGCTGGCCATCGGCTACACGCTGGACGAGATCCCGAACGACATCACGCTGAAGACCCCGGCCGCGTTCGAGCCGGCACTGGACTACGTGGTGGTGAAGATCCCGCGGTTCGCGTTCGAGAAGTTCCCGGGCGCCGACGCCGAGCTCACCACCACGATGAAGTCGGTGGGCGAGGCGATGTCGCTGGGCCGCAACTTCGCCGAGGCGTTGAACAAGGCGATGCGGTCGATGGAGACGTCGGCCGCCGGGTTCTGGACCCTGCGCGACACCGAGGATCTCGAGTCCACCCTGGCGGCTCTGCGCATTCCGCACGACGGCCGCCTCTACACGGTCGAGCGTGCCCTGCGACTCGGCGCGTCCGTGCAGCAGGTGCATGAGGCCAGCGGTGGTATCGATCCCTGGTTCCTGGATGAGATCGCCGCGCTCGTGGAACTGCGGCAGGACATTCTGGAGGCGCCCGTGCTCGACGCGGCGCTGCTGCGGCGGGCCAAGCGCAACGGGCTGTCCGACCGGCAGCTCGCGGCGCTGCGGCCGGAGTTCGCCGGCGAGGACGGCGTGCGGTCGCTGCGGCACCGGCTCGGCGTACGCCCGGTCTACAAGACCGTCGACACCTGCGCGGCCGAGTTCGAGGCGGACACGCCTTACCACTACTCGACCTATGACGAGGAGACCGAGGTCGCGCCGTCCGACCGGCCCAAGGTGCTGATCCTGGGCTCGGGGCCGAACCGGATCGGCCAGGGCATCGAGTTCGACTATTCGTGCGTACACGCGGTCATGGCCCTCAGAGGTGTTGACCTCGAGACCGTGATGGTCAACTGCAACCCGGAGACGGTCTCCACCGACTACGACACCGCGGACCGGCTCTACTTCGAGCCGCTCACCTTCGAGGACGTGCTCGAGGTCTTCCACGCCGAGGACAGCTCCGGCAAGGCGGCCGGCGGCCCGGGTGTGATCGGCGTGATCGTGCAGCTCGGCGGGCAGACCCCGCTCGGGCTGGCGCACCGGCTCAAGGCGGCCGGCGTACCCATCGTCGGCACCAGCCCGGAGAGCATCGACCTGGCCGAGGACCGCGGCATGTTCGGCGCCGTGCTGGCCAAGGCGGGGCTGCGCTCGCCCGACCACGGCACCGCCACCTCGTTCGACGAGGCCAAGGCGATCGCCGACGAGATCGGGTACCCGGTGCTGGTCCGGCCGTCGTACGTCCTCGGTGGCCGTGGCATGGAGATCGTCTACGACGAGCCGACGCTGAACGGCTACATCGACCGGGCCACCGAGATCTCGCCGAACCACCCGGTGCTGGTCGACCGGTTCCTGGACGACGCGATCGAGATCGACGTGGACGCGCTCTGCGACGCCACCGGCGAGGTCTACCTGGGCGGCGTGATGGAGCACATCGAGGAGGCCGGCATCCACTCCGGCGACTCGTCCTGCTCGCTGCCGCCGGTCACGCTGGCCGGCTCGCACCTGGCTGAGGTACGCCGCTACACCGAGGCGATCGCCCGCGGCGTCGGCGTGCGCGGCCTGCTCAACGTCCAGTACGCGCTGAAGGACGACTCGCTGTACGTGCTGGAGGCCAACCCGCGCGCTTCGCGGACCGTCCCGTTCGTCTCGAAGGCGACCGCGGTGCCGCTGGCCAAGGCGGCCGCCCGGATCATGCTCGGCGCGACCATCGCCGAGCTGCGCGCGGAGGGCATGCTGCTGCCCAGCAGCGACGGCGGCTCCACGCCGGAGGGCGCGCCGATCGCGATCAAGGAGGCGGTGCTGCCGTTCAAGCGGTTCCGCACGAAGGCCGGGCAGGGCGTGGACAGCCTGCTCGGGCCGGAGATGAAGTCGACCGGCGAGGTGATGGGCATCGACGCCGGCTTCGGGCAGGCGTTCGCCAAGTCCCAGGCCGCGGCGTACGGCTCGCTGCCGACCAGCGGCAAGATCTTCGTCTCGGTCGCCAACCGGGACAAGCGCTCGATGATCTTCCCGATCAAGCGGCTGGCCGATCTGGGCTTCACCATCGTGACCACGGCCGGCACCGGCGAGGTGCTGCGCCGGCACGGCATCGAGTGCGAGATCGTGCCCAAGCATTTCGAGAGCCCCGGCAAGAACGCGATCGCGCTGATCGAGGCCGGTGAGATCGCCCTGATCATCAACACTCCCCAGGGCTCCGGGGCAAGTGCGAGATCTGATGGGTACGAGCTGCGCAGCGCGGCCGTCACCGCCGACATCCCGAGCATCACCACGGTGCCGGGCGCGGCGGCCGCGGTGATGGGCATCGAGGCGCTGATGCGTGGCGACCTGACCGTCCGCCCGCTGCAGGAGCTGCACGCGGTCCTGCGGAGTGACGGATGACCGCGTTCGAACGCACGCTCCGGCCGATCCTGTTCCGGGTCGGCGGGGGCGACGCGGAGAAGGCGCACGAGTTCACCCTGCACCGCCTGGCCGGGCTGCCTTCCTTCACCCGCGAGCTGATGCGGCGCCGATACACCGTCACCAAGCCGGTGGAGGTGTTCGGGCTCCGCTTCCCGAACGCGGTCGGCCTGGCCGCCGGGATGGACAAGAACGGCGTCGCGCTGGCGTCCTGGCCGGCCATGGGCTTCGGGTTCGTCGAGGTCGGCACGGTCACCGCGCACCCGCAGCCGGGCAACGACAAGCCACGGTTGTTCCGGCTGCGGGAGAGCGAAGCGATCATCAACCGGATGGGCTTCAACAACGAGGGCGCGGCGGCCCTGGCCGCGCGGCTGGCGGCGACCGGTGACGTCGGCATCCCGGTCGGGGTGTCGCTCGGCAAGTCCAAGGTGACGCCGCTGGACGAGGCGGTCGAGGACTACCTCACCTCGTACAACCTCCTCCAGGAGCACGCCGGCTACATCGCGGTCAACGTGTCCTCACCGAACACTCCCGGGCTGCGCAGCCTGCAGGACAAGTCGGCGATCGGCGCTCTGCTGGCGGCGCTGGCCGGCAAGACGCCGGTGCTGGTGAAGATCGCGCCGGACCTGACCGAGCCGGCCATCGCCGAGCTGCTGGAGGTCTGCCTGGCGTACGGCGCGGCCGGGGTGATCGCGACCAACACCACGCTGGACCGCAACGGGCTGGCGCCGGCCGACCAGCCGCGGGCGACCGAGGCGGGTGGCCTGTCCGGCCGGCCGCTCACCGAGAAGGCCCACAAGGTGGTGCAGTTCGTGCACGAGGAGACCGGCGGCCGGTTACCGATCATCGGGGTCGGCGGCGTCCTCGACCCGGACGACGCGACCCGGCTCTTCGACGCCGGGGCGTCTCTGGTTCAGCTGTACACCGGTTTCGTCTACCGGGGGCCCGCCCTCGTACGGGCGATCGCGTCGGCGCGATGACCGGCGACCCGGCCGAGCGGCTCCTCGCGCTGGACCGGGCGCATGTCTGGCATCCGTACGGGCCGATGCCCGGGAGGTCCGACCCCTATCTGGTGGAGAGCGCCGAGGGCGTGCGGCTGCGCCTGGCCGACGGCCGGGAGCTGGTCGACGGGATGTCGTCGTGGTGGGCGGCCATCCACGGCTACCGCCACCCGGTGCTGGACGCCGCGCTGGCCGACCAGGCGTCCCGGATGAGCCACGTGATGTTCGGCGGCCTCACCCACGGGCCCGCGGTCGAGCTGGCCGCCCGGCTGGTCGAGATCACCCCGGAAGGGCTGGAGCACGTCTTCCTCTGTGACTCCGGCTCGGTCGGCGTCGAGGTGGCGGTCAAGATGGCGTTGCAGGCCCGGCCGGGCCGCCGGCGGCTGGCCACCTGGCGCGGCGGCTACCACGGCGACACGTTCCACCCGATGAGCGTCTGCGACCCGGTCGGCGGCATGCATTCGCTGTGGACCGGAGTGCTGCCGGTGCAGGTGTTCGCGCCGCCGCCGCCGGCCGCCTTCGACGACGCGTACGCCGTCGAACTGGCCGAGACGATCGATCGGCACGCCGACGAGCTGGCCGCGGTGATCGTCGAGCCGGTCGTGCAGGGCGCCGGGGGGATGCGGTTCCACGATCCCGGCTACCTCCGGGTGCTGCGGGATGTCACCCGGGAGCGGGAAATCCTGCTCATCTTCGACGAGATCGCGACCGGCTTCGGACGGACCGGATCGATGTTCGCCGCTGACCTGGCCGGCGTCACGCCCGACATCATGTGTCTCGGCAAGGCCCTGACCGGGGGATATCTGAGCCTGGCCGCGACCCTCTGCACGCCCGAGGTGGCGCACGCGATCTCCGCCGGTCCGGGCGGCGGGCTGGCGCACGGCCCGACGTTCATGGGCAACCCGCTCGCCTGCGCGGTCGCCGGCGCCTCTCTGAGCCTGCTGAGCGACGGCACCTGGGCATCCGCGACATCCCGCATCGAAACGGCTCTCCGGGCCGGCCTGGAGCCGCTGAGGGGCGCTCCCGGTGTCGCCGACGTCCGGGTGCTCGGCGCGATCGGCGTGGTCCAGCTCGATCACGACGTGGATCTGGCCAAGGCCACCGCGGCCGCGGTCGACGCCGGCGTGTGGCTGCGCCCGTTCCGGGATCTGATCTACACCATGCCGCCGTACGTGACGGGCGACGACGACGTCGCCCGTATTACCAGGGGTATCGCCGCGGCGGTGTCCGCGAGCTGACAGGAAGAGGATGACCTATGGCCACGCCGACCTTCGGTGAACGTCTCCATCGGGCTGTCGCGGAGCGCGGGCCGCTCTGTGTCGGCGTCGATCCGCACAGCGCGCTGCTGGCTCGCTGGGGCCTCCCGGACGACGTATCCGGCCTGGAACGCTTCGCCTTCACGGTGGTCGAAGCACTCGCCGACCGGGTGGCCGTCCTCAAGCCTCAGTCGGCGTTTTTCGAGAGATTTGGGTCACGTGGCATCCACGTTCTTGAGTCAATTATCCGACAGTCACGAGAAGCGGGAGTGATCATCCTGCTTGACGTTAAGCGCGGAGATATCGGTTCCACGATGGCCGCGTACGCCGACGCATATCTCAATCCATCGAGTCCCATGAGTGTCGACGCGATTACTGTGAGTCCTTATCTCGGTGTCGGCTCGTTGCGTCCCGCGTTCGACGCCGCGGCCGAGCACGGCGCCGGCGTCTTCGTCCTGGCGCTCACGTCCAACCCGGAGGGACCGGCCGTCCAGCATGCGGTCACAGCGGACGGCCGCAGCGTCGCCCAGACGGTTATCGATGAGATTTCCCAGCTCAACGCGGGTGCCGATCCTCTCGGGAATGTCGGCCTGGTGGTCGGTGCGACCATTGGCGACACCGGCCACGACCTGTCCAAGGTGAACGGACCACTGCTCGCGCCGGGCCTCGGAGCACAGGGTGGAACCCCCGATCAGCTCCGGGCGATCTTCGGCGAAAGTCTGCAAAACGTGCTCCCGTCGTACTCACGGGAGGTTCTTTCGGCGGGGCCGGACGTGACCGCGCTGCAGGTCGCCGCGCGCCGTGCGGCCGACGCGTGCCGCGCCGCCCTCGGGTGAAACGGGAGTCTTAGCAGGCCGGGCGCGAGGTGATCGAGGGGTACCCCCACGTTGCCGAAACCCTCCCTGACCGCTAGTTTTCCGAGTCGCCGGGAACCACATGCCCCTTTGGTTCCCTGGCACACCACGTTTCACAGATGCGCCGGTATTGAACTACCAGCGCGATAGGGACCTGAGGAGAACTGGTGCCGCTCCCGTCATTGACCCCTGAGCAGCGTGCCGCAGCGCTGGAGAAGGCCGCGGAGATCCGTAAGGCTCGGGCCGAGCTGAAGGATCAGCTCAAGTCTGGCAAGACCACCCTCGCCGCCGTTCTTGACCGGGCGGAAGGCGACGATGTCGTCGGCAAGCTGAAGGTTTCGGCCGTGCTTCAGGCACTGCCGGGCATCGGCAAGATCCGGGCGACCCAGATCATGGAGAAGCTCAAGATCGCCGACAGCCGTCGTCTGCGCGGCCTCGGCGAGCAGCAGCGTAAAGCCCTCCTGGGGGAGTTCGCTGCGAACTGACTCGTCGGCTCGTGTAGGAATGAGCCGTGAGCATGGATGACGACGCGCGCCCGGCAGCTCGACTCACCGTCCTGTCCGGCCCCTCGGGGGTGGGCAAGGACAGCGTGATCGAGTTGATCCGGGCGCGCTCGCCATGGATCAAGTTGTCCGTGTCCGTGACAACGCGGAAGAAACGGGACTACGAGACCGACGGCGAGCATTACCACTTCGTCAGCCGAGCCGAGTTCCAGAGGCTCATCGACGGCGGGCAACTGCTCGAGTGGGCGGAATTCGCGGGGAACCTCTACGGCACACCCCGCGCGCAAGTGGAGGGCTGGCTCGCACAGGGCCGGCCCGTTCTGTTGAAGATCGACCTTCAGGGAGCTCGCCAGGTCCGCGCCACGATGGCGGACGCACAGCTGGTGTTCCTCGCCCCGCCCAGCGTCGAGGAGCTGCGTCGCCGCCTGATCGGCCGCGGCACCGACGACGAGGAGACCATCCGGAAACGCCTGGCGCACGCGGATGAGGAACTCGCCGCGGAGAAGGAATTCGACCGCACGGTGGTCAATGATTTCGTCGAGCGCGCCGCTGATGAGCTGGTAGGATTGCTCGGTTCGTCATATCTGACCCCGGCACAGGCGCCAGAACATTAAGGCCACAACACTTAAGGATCGCCAAACAGTGGGAACCGTTGCAAATCCCGAAGGAATCACCAACCCGCCGATCGATGAGCTGCTCGACAAGACCTCGTCGAAGTACTCGTTGGTGATCTTCGCGGCGAAGCGCGCCCGACAGGTCAACGCCTACTACAGCCAGCTCGGTGAGGGCCTCCTGGAGTACGTCGGCCCGCTGGTCGAGACCACCCCGCAGGAGAAGCCGCTCTCGATCGCGATGCGCGAGATCAACGCCGGTCTGCTGACCGCCGAGGCGACCGACAACCCCTGATCACTGGCTAGTGTCGGCCCTGCGTCCCGCATAGTGGACGCGGGGCCATTTCGTTATGGGGGCGTTAGTAGTGACCGATGTTGTACTCGGCGTGTGCGGCGGCATCGCCGCGTACAAGGCCTGTGAACTGGTCCGGCTCTTCACCGAGAGCGGGCACCGGGTCCGCGTCGTGCCGACCGCCGCGGCTCTGAAATTCGTCGGCGAGCCAACCTGGGCCGCGCTCTCCGGGCAACCGGTCGCCACCGAGGTCTGGCAGGACGTCCACGAGGTGCCGCACGTCCGCATCGGCCGGCACGCCGACCTGCTCGTGATCGCCCCGGCCACCGCCGACATGCTGGCCAGGGCGGCTCACGGTCTCGCCGACGACCTGCTCACGAACACGCTGCTCACGGCCACCTGCCCGATCGTCTGGGCGCCCGCGATGCACACCGAGATGTGGGAGAACCCGGCCACCCGCGCCAACGTGGCCACCCTCCGCGAGCGTGGTCACCTGGTGATCGAGCCCGCGGTCGGCCGGCTGACCGGAGCGGACACCGGCAAGGGCCGGCTTCCGGAAGCCACCGAGATTTTCGAGATCGCCCGCCGCGCGCTGGCCGGCCGGCCCCGTGATCTGCACGGCCGGCACGTGGTGGTGACCGCCGGGGGCACCCGTGAGCCGCTCGACCCGGTGCGGTTCCTCGGCAACAGATCATCAGGCAAGCAGGGGTACGCCTTCGCGCGTACCGCGGTGGCCCGTGGGGCGCGCGTCACACTGATCGCGGCGAACGTCACACTGCCGGATCCGGCGGGGGTGGATGTGATCCGCGTCGCCACCACCGAGGAGCTGCGTAAGGCCACCGTCGAGGCGTTCGTGGACGCGGACGCCGTGGTCATGGCGGCGGCGCCCGCCGACTTCCGGCCGGCCACCGCGGCCGTACAGAAGATCAAGAAAAGTGACGACGGCGCCGTGCCCACCATCGAACTGGTCGTCAACCCGGACATAGCGGCCGAACTCGGTGCGGCCAAGAGCCCAGGTCAGCTGCTGATCGCGTTCGCGGCGGAGACCCACGACGCGATCGGCAACGCCCGTGCGAAACTCGTCCGGAAACGAGCCGACCTGATCGTTGTCAACGAGGTCGGCACCGACCTGGTCTTCGGATCGGACGCGAACACCGTCACCATCCTCGATGCCGCCGGAACCGTCGCCGAACTGGGCGAGCTCCCCAAGGACGAGGTGGCCGACGCCGTCTGGGACGAGGTCACGAAACGGCTGGTCGTCCCCGGTGGGACGGCATGACACACACGACGCGGCGGTGACTACACTTCCGCGGAACATTGTTCGACGAATCTGAGGAGCACCGTGGCACGCCGCCTGTTCACCTCCGAGTCGGTCACGGAAGGCCACCCGGACAAGATCGCTGACCAGATCAGCGACGGCATTCTCGATGCGCTGCTGGCGCAGGACCCGCGCAGCCGCGTGGCGGTCGAAACGCTGATCACCACCGGCCAGGTACACGTCGCCGGTGAGGTGACCACGCAGGCGTACGCGGACATCCCCAGCATCGTCCGCGAGACGATCTTGAAGATCGGTTACGACTCGTCGAAGAAGGGGTTCGACGGCGCCTCCTGCGGCGTCAGCGTCTCCATCGGCTCGCAGTCGCCCGACATCGCCCAGGGCGTGGACAGCGCGGTCGAACTCCGCGACGGCGGCTCCGAACACGTGCTCGACGCCCAGGGCGCCGGTGACCAGGGCATGATGTTCGGCTTCGCCTGCTCGGAGACCCCCGAGCTGATGCCGCTGCCGATCGCGCTCGCGCACCGCCTCGCCCGGCGGCTGTCCGCGGCCCGCAAGGACGGCACCATCCCCTACCTGCGGCCCGACGGCAAGACCCAGGTCACCATCGAGTACGACGGGCTCCGTCCGGTCCGCCTCGACACGGTCGTCGTCTCGTCGCAGCACGCCGCGGACATCTCGCTGGAGTCGCTGCTCACCCCCGACGTCCGCGAGCACGTGATCGCCCCCGAGCTGGAGGGTCTCGGCCTCGACACCGAGGGCTACCGGCTCCTGGTCAACCCCACCGGTCGTTTCGAGATCGGTGGCCCGATGGGTGACGCCGGCCTGACCGGTCGCAAGATCATTGTTGACACGTACGGCGGGTACGCCCGCCACGGTGGTGGCGCGTTCTCGGGCAAGGATCCGTCCAAGGTGGACCGCTCCGCGGCGTACGCGATGCGGTGGGTGGCCAAGAACGTGGTGGCGGCCGGTCTCGCCGAGCGCTGCGAGACGCAGGTGGCGTACGCGATCGGCAAGGCCCACCCGGTCTCGCTGTTCGTGGAGACCTTCGGTACGGAGAACGTGCCGGTGGAGCGGATCGAGAAGGCCATCAACGAGGTGTTCGATCTTCGTCCGGCCGCGATCATCCGTGATCTGGACCTGATGCGCCCGATCTACCAGCAGACCGCCGCGTACGGTCACTTCGGCCGGGAGCTGCCGGAGCTGCTGTGGGAGAACACGGACCGCGCCCAGGACCTGAAGAACGCCGCTGCCTGACAACACGGACACAAGGGGCGCCTCGTCATCCGGCGAGGTGCCCCTTTTCGCTGCGCCTCTTCTCTCCGAGCCCGTCGCTGTCGAGCCGCTTCCGGTTGAACCGCTTTCTGTCGTACCGCCGCGAGAGAATCCTTCCGTGGAAGTTCCGGGGAAAAAGCCTTCGGGGAAGGCCGCGAAGCCACGGCGCGAGCCGGCGGCGCGGCTGCCCGTGGCGCGCGTCTGCGTCGAGGTGCCGCTGCCCCACCTGGACCGCCCCTTCGACTACCTGGTCGCCGCCGGCGACGACGAGGCGGCGCAGCCCGGCGTCCGGGTCCGGGTGCGCTTCGCCGGCCAGTTGATGAGCGGTCTCCTGCTGGAGCGGGCCGAAACGTCGGCGCACGAGGGCAAGCTGGCGTTCCTCGATCGGGTGGTTTCCGCCGAGCGCATCCTCGACCCCGAGGTCGCGCGCCTGGCCCGCGCCGTCGCCGACCGCTACGCCGGCAACCTGTCGGACGTCCTGCGCCTCGCCGTCCCGCCGCGCCACGCCCGCGTGGAGTCGCAGACGCCGCCGCCCACGCCCGAGGGCGACATCGCCGCCGTCGCTGAGCAGGGCTGGGACGGCTACGTCGCCGGGGCGGCGTTCCTGCGGGCACTCGAGGACGGGCGGGTGGCCCGGGCCGTGTGGTCGGCGTCGCCCGGGGAGGACTGGCCCGGCCGGATAGCCGAGGCCGCCGCCGTCACGGTCCGGGGCGGGCGTGGCGTCGTGGTGCTCGTCGCCGACGCACGTGATCTCGAACGGGTGGATCTCGCCATGACGCGGGTGCTCGGCGAGGGCCGGCACGTCGCGCTGAACGCCGCCGCCGGGCCCGCCGAGCGCTACCGCCGGTTCCTCGCGGCCAGCCGGCACCAGGTGCCCGTCGTCGTCGGCACCCGCGCCGCGATGTTCGCCCCGGTCGCCGAGATCGGTCTCGTCGTCATCTGGGACGACGGCGACGACCTCTACGCCGAGCCCCGGGCGCCCTACCCGCACGCCCGCGAGGTGCTGCTGACACGGGCGCAACTGGCCGGGTGCTCGGCGCTGATCGGCGGATTCGCCCGGACGGGGGAGTCGCAGCTTCTCCTGGAGACCGGCTGGGCCAAGGAGATCATCGCCTCGCGTGACGTCCTGCGGCAGCGGGTGGCGCGCATCCAGCCCACCGGCGACGACCCGCAACTCGCCCGCGACCCCGGTGCGGCCACGGCCCGGCTGCCCAGCCTCGGCTGGCAGGCCGCCCGCGCCGCCCTGCAGGGCGGGCATCCCGTGCTGGTGCAGGTCCCGCGCCGGGGCTACCTGCCGTCGACCGCCTGCGCCGAGTGCCGCACCCCCGCGCGCTGCCCGCACTGCTCGGGCCCGCTCGGCGTCGCCGGCGCACGCGACGTCCCGACGTGCCGCTGGTGCGGCCGGGCCTCCGCCGACTACTCCTGCCCCGCCTGCGGTGGCCGCCGGCTGCGCGCCTCGATCACCGGCGCCCGGCGCACCGCAGAGGAACTCGGCCGCGCCTTCCCCGGCGTGACCATCCGCACCTCCGGCCGCGACGAGGTGCTGACCACGATCCCCGCCGAACCGGCCGTCGTGGTCGCCACCCCCGGCGCGGAACCGGTGGCCGACGAGGGCTTCGGCTGCGTCCTCCTGCTCGACACCTGGGCCCTGCTGACCCGCTCCGACCTGCGGGCCGCCGAGGAGACGATGCGCCGCTGGCTGAACGCGGCGGCCCTGGCCCGGCCCGACGGCTCGGTCATCGTGGTCGCCGACGGTTCCCTCGCCACCGTGCAGGCCCTGCTGCGCTGGGATCCGGGCTGGTTCGCCGAACGCGAACTCGCCGAACGACGCGAACTCCGCTTCCCGCCGATCGCCCGCATGGCCGGTGTGACCGGCACGGCCGACGCGGTCGCCGACTTCCTGCGGGCGGCCCGCCTCCCCGACGGCACCGAGGTCCTCGGCCCGGTCCCCGCCCCGGAGGACCAGGAACGCTTCCTGCTGCGCGTCTCCCGCGGCAAGGCCGGCGAGCTGGCACACGCTCTGCACGAGGCCGCGGCGGTCCGCAGCGCGCGCAAGGCGGCCCAGCCGGTCCGTCTCCAGATGGACCCCGGCACCCTCTTCTGACGTTCTCGGTCACGCCCGCGGGCAGCCTTCCGACCATTTTCCATGCCTGTGGACAGGCCTTCCGATCGTTTCGCCCTGCCTGTGGACAGGCACGGAAACTGTCGTACCCGCCGCCTACCGTGTCACCCACCCAGTGCCGGGGTGGGGGAGGTGGCGGTCCGCGTGTCGCGGGCCGCCGGGCGCGTCGCGCCCGCCGATCTTGTCCTCCTGGCGTTCGCGGTGGTAGCCCGGCACGAAAGTGGTGGCCCAGGGCGATTTCCGGACGCGGATGCCCGGCCGGACCGGCGCGGTCCGGCACTCGCGCGGATGGTGGTAGGACCGGCCGCTATCCAGAGCTGGCATACCGCTCCTGGCTACCACGCGCGCGGACAGCGGTAGCGCAGGGCGGTATATCGAGGCCGGATACCGCCTGGTCCTACCGTTTTCGCGTGGTCCTACCACTTGCGGCGGCTTTACCACTGCGCGCCGGGCCCGCGCCGCGAGCGGCGGCAGTCACGGCGAGTGGGCACCGCGGGCGCCTGGCTACCTGGCTCGACCCACTCCGGGCGATAGCGGCGGCAGTCACGGCGAGTGGGCACCGCGGGCGCGTGGCAACCCGGCTCGACCCCATGCCCAGCGGAAGCGACGGCAGTCATGGCGGCGACGGGCGTTCATGCCGGGGGCACGGCGGGCCTGGTTGCCGACCAGATGTCGGGTGGGAGGTGACCGGCCGTAACGCGGTCACGCTGACGAACCGTACGGATGGAAATCGCCGGCGCGGTCGTCTGAAGCTCCGGCCGCCGGAATGGGCCGAACCTGCAGAACCCCCGCGCGACCCCTGCGAAGGCTCCGGCACCTGGGGTCAGCGGGCGGGTCCGTAGACTTCCGAGGCGAACCAGCAAACCGCCCGAGGGAGTAGCGCCGCGTGACTGTCCAGCCCATCCGACTCTTCGGCGACCCGGTGTTGCGCACCGCGGCCGATCCGGTCGTCGATTTCGACAAGGAGTTGCGCGGACTCGTCAGGGATCTCCTCGAGACCATGCAGGACGAGGGGGGTGCGGGGCTGGCGGCGCCGCAGCTGGGTGTGGGGCTGCGGGTGTTCGCGTTCGACGTGGACGACGTGGTCGGGCACATCGTCAACCCGGTGTTGTCGTTCCCGGACGACGAGGAGCAGGACGGGCCGGAGGGCTGCCTGTCCATCCCGGGCATCTACATCGACACCAAGCGCCGCCAGAACGTGGTGGCCAGTGGCTTCAACGAGCACGGTGACCCGATCCAGGTGATCGGCACGGGGCTGATGGCGCGGTGTGTGCAGCACGAGACCGACCACCTGGACGGGGTGCTGTTCCTGGACCGGCTGGACTCGGCGGGGCGTAAGGAAGCCATGAAGCAGATCCGCGCGGCCGAGTGGTACGACGTGGCACGGCCGCCGGTCGTGAAGGAGAGTCCGCACAGTCGCGGGATCTTCGGGCGGGGGCGTTGAGCATGCGGCTGGTTTTCGCCGGCACTCCGGAGGTCGCTCTGCCCGCCTTGGCCGCGGTCGCCGAGTCGCGGCACGAGCTGGTCGCCGTCGTCACCCGGCCGGATGCGCCGGCCGGGCGCGGGCGTCGGCTGGTGCGGTCGCCCGTGGGGGCGTGGGCGGACGAGCGCGGCATCGAGGTGCTGACGCCGGCGCGGCCGCGGGAGCCCGAGTTTCAGGAGCGCTTGCGCGCGATCGGGCCCGATTGTGTCCCGGTGGTCGCCTACGGCGCGCTGGTGCCACCCGCCGCTCTCGAGATTCCCCGGTACGGGTGGGTGAATTTGCACTTCTCGCTGCTGCCCGCATGGCGTGGCGCCGCGCCGGTGCAGCATGCGGTGCTGCACGGCGACGAGGTGACCGGTGCCAGTGTCTTCGAGCTCGAGGCGGGGCTGGACACCGGACCGCTGTACGGGACGCTGACCGAGCGCGTGCGCCCGGTGGATACCTCGGGTGACCTGCTGGAACGGCTGGCCACCGAGGGGGCGGGCCTGCTCGTGGCGGTGCTGGACGCGATCGAGGACGGGACGGCGCGGGCTCGTCCGCAGCCGGCCGACGGCGTCTCGCTGGCGCCCAAGATCACGGTGGAGGACGCGCGCATCCGGTGGGGTGATCCGGCCTTCGGGGTGGACCGGCGGGTGCGGGCGTGCACCCCGGCGCCGGGCGCGTGGACGACGCTGCGCGGTGACCGGCTGAAGCTGGGACCGGTGCATCCGGTCGCCAACGCCGAGCCGCTGAAGCCGGGCGAGCTCCGGGTGGAGCGGACGCAGGTGCTGGCGGGTACGGCGACCACGCCGGTCGTGCTGGGCGAGGTGCGCGCGGCGGGCAAGAAGCCGATGTCCGCCTCGGACTGGGCACGGGGGCTCCGGATCGAAGCAGGGGAGACGTTCGAGTGACGGAGCACCAGGCGAATCGGCCGCACGGGTCGGGCCGGCCGCGGCGACCGGGTGGGCCCGGCTACGGCGGCGGGCGCGACCAGGGGCGCGATTCCCGGAGCGGGAGCGGTCCGCGGTCCGGTCGCCCGCCGGCGGATCCGGCGCGGCAGGCCGCGTACGAGGCGATCGCGGCGGTGCACCGCGATGACGCGTACGCCAATCTGGTCTTGAATCAGATCTTGAGCGAGATGCGGCTGTCGGGGCGGGACGCGGCGTTCGCGACCGAGCTGGCCTACGGGACGCTGCGCGCGCACGGGACGCTCGACCTGATCATCGGTTCGGCGGCCGGGCGCGAGGTGTCGCGGATCGACCCGCCGGCCCGGGACGCGTTGCGGCTGGGCGTCTACCAGCTGCTCTACACGCGGGTGCCGGCGCACGCCGCGGTGAACCAGACCGTCGACCTGACCCGGTCGGTGGCGCCGGGCGCGGCCGGGTTCGCCAACGCGGTGATGCGGGAGATCTCCGAGGGCGGCGACCTGGACGCCTGGCTGACCAAGCTGGCGCCCGGTTACGAGGAGGACCCGGTCGGGAACCTCGCGGTGCTGCACAACCACCCGCAGTGGATCATCCGGGCGTTCAACGAGGCGCTCGGCGGCGATCTTGACGACACCGCGCGGCTGCTGATCGAGGACAACCAGCCGCCGGCCGTGCACCTGTGCGCTCGGCCGGGCCGGGCCGACGCGGTCGAGCTGGCCGACGAGGTGGGTGGCGAGCCGGGGGCTTTCTCGCCGTACGCGGTCTATCTGAACGGCGGCGCGCCGGGCAACCTGGCGGCGATCCGGGACGGCCGCGCCCACGTCCAGGACGAGGGGTCGCAGCTGGTCGCCGCGGCGCTGCTGGCCGCGCCGGTCGAGGGCCAGGACACCCGATGGCTGGACCTGTGCGCCGGTCCGGGTGGCAAGGCCGGGCTGATGGGCGCGATCGCGGCCGCCCGCGGCGCCGAGGTGACCGCGGTCGAGGTGGCCGAGCACCGCGCCCGGCTGGTCGAGCAGGCCACCCAGGGCATGCCGGTGACCGTGCTGCCGATGGACGGCCGCTCGGTGGGCCGCGACCAGGACCTGCCGGAGGAGGCGTTCGACCGGGTGCTGGTGGACGCGCCGTGCACCGGGCTGGGTTCGCTGCGCCGGCGGCCGGAGTCGCGCTGGCGCCGGACGCCGGACGACCTGCCGCCGCTGACCCGGCTGCAGCGGGAGCTGCTGGTGGCGGCGCTCCGCGCGGTACGTCCCGGCGGCGTAGTGGCCTACGTCACATGCTCGCCGCACGTGGTCGAGACCCAGGTGACGGTGACCGAGGGTGCCCGGCGCAGCGGCGTCGACGTGGACTTCGTGGACGCGCGCCCGCTGCTCCCACCAGGCATGCCGCATCTCGGCCCGGGACCGACCGTGCAGCTGTGGCCGCATCGGCACGGCACCGACGCGATGTTCCTGGCCGTCCTCCGACGAACCTCCTAGGCAATGTTGAGCTTTTAGGTCGACAAAGTCTGGGTACGGTGACATCCATGGATGTCATTGGCGCGGGCTTCGGGCGGACGGGAACTCTCAGTCTCAAGGCGGCACTGGAGCAGCTGGGCATCGGCCCCTGCGCCCACATGATTCCCCTGATCGAGGACCAGGATCAGGCGCAGAAGTGGCTGGACGCCGCCGGCGGCGTGCCCGGCGCCCTCGACGCCGCGACCGAGGGCCACCGGTCCACGGTGGACTGGCCGGGCGTGTACTTCTGGCGTGAGCTGGTCGAACGTCACCCGGACGCCAAGGTCGTGCTCAGCGTGCGCGACTCCGGCGCCTGGTACGACAGCACCTGCCGGACCATCTACCCGGCCGCGATGAAGGCGCTGGACATGCCCGTGGTGCCGCCGTTCGCGCGGATGGCGCACGCCACGGTGTGGGACGGCACCTTCAAGGGCCGCTTCGCCGAGCGGGACTTCGCCATCCGGGTCTTCGAGGAGCACAACGAGGCGGTTCGCCGTGAGGTGCCCGCGGAGCGGCTGCTCGAGTTCGAGGTGAAACAGGGGTGGGCGCCGCTGTGCGACTTCCTCGGCGTGCCTGTACCGGACACCGAGTTCCCCCGATTGAACGACACGGCGACCTTCCAGGCGAGGCTATCCGGCGTAATGGATCGGTAGCTTGCCGGCGCCGGCGTCCTTGAAGGACTTCCGCATCGGATCGTCCGCCAGCCACAGGAAGCACTGCACCGACCGGATCCCGGCGGCCCACTCGCCGCGGCTCGGCGCGAACGCCAGCCAGCCCGCGCGGTACTGCAGGTTGTTGTCGTCCGGGACGCCGGTGTACTCGGCGATCGAGCTGCGGCAGCCGGTCGCCATCCGCTTGTCGCCGTCCAGCTTGTCCAGGGCCACGTCCGGGGCGTCCCACAAACCGGTGAATTCGGCGTGGTGCGGGCCGTCGCACGGCATCGGCTTCATGGCGCTCACGTTGGTGTCCTTCACCGACGGGTCGAAGCAGCGCAGCCGCAGCGGCGCCGCCCCGGTCAGCGCGCCCTTCAACGTGCCGGCGCGGCTGACCACCTTGTCCGTGCCGGGCTCGACCTGGCCCAGGTCGCAGCGGTACCAGCGGGCGCCCGCCGCCCAGCCCGCCTTGCCCGGCAGCACCGGCTGGAGGCGCAACGCGGCGGTCCGCCACTCGCCGCCGGCGAACACGTCCGCCCGCTTGGAGCACTCCGTGCCGGCCGTGGTCAGGGCCTTGTCCCGGTCGGCGCCGGCGCCGTCCGGCAGGTCGCCCACGAAGAACGTCTCGGCGACGTGCCGCTCCGCGCACTCGAACGGGGCGTACTCGCCCAGCGGCGCGTCCGCCTCCATCTTGTCGAAGCACCCGTGCGCCGCCGGTTTGAACGACTGCGGGGCGGGCGGCTCGCGCCAGTCGTCGCCCAGGTCGCCGTCGATGCCGTACGGCAGGCTCCCGCCGCACCCGCTCAGGAGCAGAAGGGCGGCCGCGGCCAGCGCAATCGTGGCCCTTCGGGCGGCGTGGATCACTACGGCAACTCCCGGCGAGAGGTGGATCGGCACGGATCAGTATTGCGGCTCGTCGCGGGTGAGCGAAGCCCGGCCGGGGGTCGCAGGTTCTACACTTCGAGCGTGGAGCCTTCGCCGATCATCGCGCCGAGCATTCTGGCCGCTGACTTCGCCCGTCTGGCCGAGGAGGTGCGCGCCGTCGAGGGTGCCGCCGACTGGGTGCATGTGGATGTCATGGACAACCATTTCGTCCCTAATCTGACGATCGGCCTGCCGGTGGTCCAGAGCCTGCGCAAAGCGACGGACATCCCGTTCGACGTGCACCTCATGATCACCGAGCCGGAGCGCTGGGCGCCGGGGTTCGCGGAGGCGGGCGCGTACAACGTGACCTTCCACGCGGAGGCCTGCGAGGACCCGTTCGCCCTGGCCAAGACGCTGCGCGCGGCGGGGGCGAAAGCGGGGCTGGCGATCGACCGGGACACCCCGGTGGAGCCTTACCTGGAGCTGCTCCCCTTTGTGGACACGCTGCTGATCATGACGATCAAGGCCGGGTTCGGCGGGCAGAAATTCATGCCGGAGATGCTGGACAAGGTCCGTGACGTGCGCCGCCGGATCACCGCGAAGGGCCTCGAGGTGCGGCTGGAGGTGGACGGCGGCATCTCGGCCGACACCATCGAGCAGGCTGCCGAGGCGGGCGCCGACGCGTTCGTCGCCGGCACGGCGGTCTACGGCGCGGACGATCCGGCCGAGGCGGTGCGCAAGCTCAGGGCCCAAGTTCTCCATTCCGGGGTACGGGCATGAGCGCGGGCGTGGTCCGGACCGAAGCCACCGACCTGCCGGGCGAGCCGGACAACCGCCCGGACACGATCCTGGTGGTCGACGATGACGACGACATCGCCGGGTTCGTCGCGTTCAACCTGAAGGTGCACGGCTTCGAGGTGGTCCGGGCCAAGGACGGCCAGGAAGCCCTGGACATGATGGAGAAGGTCCGGCCCGACCTCGCCGTCGTCGACTGGATGATGCCGGCCATGGACGGCGTCGAGCTCACCCGCCGCCTGCGCGCCGAGCCGCTGACCAGCGCCCTCCCGGTGATCATGCTGACCGCCAAGGGCCTGACCGTGGACAAGGTCGTCGGCCTCACCGCAGGCGTCGACGACTACCTGGTCAAACCGTTCGACACCGCCGAGCTCATCGCCCGGGTCTCCTCCACGCTGCGGCGCAACAAGGAGTTCCGCGAGGTGTCCCCACTGACCGGGCTGCCCGGCAACGCCCGGGTCCGGCGGGAGATCGTCGATCGGATGCGGGCCGGCGGCGACTACTCGGTCGGCTACATCGACATCGACCGGTTCAAGAGCGTCAACGACGTGTACGGCTTCGACCGCGGCGACGAGTTCATCACGGCGCTGGCCCGCAGCCTGCACCGCGCGGTGGCCACGTCCGGCCGCCCGCCGGTGTTCCTGGGGCACATCGGCGGCGACGACTTCGTCTTCATCTGCACGCCCGACCAGGTGCTCCCGCTGACCAAGCGGATGGTGGCCGACTTCGAGACCACCGCCGACCAGCTGTACGACCCGAGCGACGCCCAGCGCGGCTACATCGAGGTGCCCGACCGGCGCGGCAACAAGCAGCGGGCCGCCCTGGTCACGCTCTCCATCGGGGTGGCCGAGTCGAAGTCCGGTGGACGCCAGTTCGACGACGCGCGGGTCGTGGTGGCGGTGGCGTCCGAGATGAAGAAGGTGGCCAAGAGCCAGCCGGGGTCGTACGTGGCGATCGACCGTCGTCGCAGCAGCTCGCCCGACGAGGACACCGGCGAGATGTGACCTGCGAGACGCACCGGGTGTCAGCGGGCCGTTTTAGTGCAAGACTTCGAGATACCCACCACGCGCTGGCGGGATCGGTGAAATTCCGAACCGGCGGTGATCCTCCACGCAAGCGGAGGTAAGCCCGCGACCCGGACGTCGACTGACACTCGGCGGACGGTGGACCTGGTGAAAATCCGGGGCCGACGGTGATCGCTCGTTTGTTCGAGTGGTCGAGAGTCCGGATGGGAGACAGCGCGTCGGAGCAGGTCCGGCTTTGTCCGGCCTCGGGTACGGCCCTGCCGTACCCGTGTGTCCTGTTTCCGGTGTTTTCTCTCCCCTCTCGCGCGTGATTGATGCCGCGTTGGAGAGGGGGATCGATGATTTCCGACAGTGTTGCGATGCGCCGCGCCATCGCGCTGGCCGCTCGTGGCCTCGGCACCACACACCCCAACCCGGTGGTCGGCTGCGTGCTGCTCGACCCCGCCGGCTCGATCGTCGGCGAGGGCTTTCATGCGCGGGCCGGGGGGCCGCACGCCGAGATCGTGGCGCTGGCCGGCGCCGGGGAACGGGCGCGGGGCGCTACCGCGGTGGTCACGCTGGAGCCCTGCAACCACACCGGGCGCACCGGCCCCTGCGCGCACGCGTTGGTCGAGGCCGGGGTCCGCCGCGTGGTGATCGCCGTGGACGATCCGACCCGGCTGGCCGGCGGCGGCACGGCCACGCTGCGCGCGGCGGGCGTCGAGGTGGTCACCGGGGTGCTGCGTGACGAGGCCGAGCAGGGCAACGTCGTCTGGCTGACCGCGGTGCGCCGGGGGCGGCCCTATCTGACCTGGAAGTTCGCGGCCACGCTCGACGGGCGTTCGGCCGCCGCCGACGGCACCAGCAAGTGGATCACCTCGGCGGAGGCGCGGGCCGACGTGCACCGGCTGCGCGGCACGGTCGACGCGATCATCGCCGGTGTCGGGACGGTGCTCGCCGACGACGCGCAGCTCACGGTTCGCGGCGACTTCGACGGAGAACAACCGTTGCGGGTCGTTGTGGACTCGTCCGGGCGTACCCCGGAGACAGCGAAAGTCCGCGACGAGAGCGCGCCCACCTGGATCGCGACGGCGGCCGCGGTCGGCCGAGGACCGGACGGCCGCACCGACCTGAACGCGCTGATGACCGCGCTGTTCGACCGGGGCGTGCGGTCCGCGCTGCTGGAGGGCGGGCCGACGCTGGCCGGCGCCTTCCTCGCGGCGGGACTGGTCGACCGGGTCACCGGCTACGTCGCGCCGAAACTGCTCGGGGCGGGCGCGAACGCGCTGGCCGCCGCCGGGGTCACCACCATCGGCGAGGTCATCGATCTGGACCTCACCGACGTCACGCGGATCGGACCCGACCTGCGTCTCACCGCCACCCTCCGTCAGAAGGAGTCCTGATGTTCACCGGCATCGTCGAGGAACTGGGCGAGGTCAAGTACCTCACCGTCGCCGGAGGCGACAAGTCGATCGACGCGGGAGGCGACTCGGCCGTCATCGCCGTGCGCGGTCCCGTGGTCACCTCGGACGCGCGGCACGGCGACTCGATCTCGGTCAACGGCGTCTGCCTGACCGTGATCGACAACGTCGACGGCGTGTTCACCGCGGACGTGATGGGCGAGTCGCTGCGCCGTTCGTCGCTGGGCGCGCTGCGGCCGGGCAGCCCGGTCAACCTGGAACGCGCCGCGACCGTCGGCAGCCGGCTCGGCGGGCACCTGGTGCAGGGCCACGTCGACGGGGTCGCGCGGATCGTCGGCCGCGAGCCGGCCGCCGAGTGGGAGGTTCTGCGGTTCTCGCTGCCGGCGGAGCTTTCCCGGTACGTGGTGGAGAAGGGCTCGATCACGGTGGACGGCGTCTCGCTGACCGTGATGGCCGTCGACGCCGACTCGTTCTCGGTCGGGCTGATCCCGACCACTCTGAAGCTCACGGTGCTGGGTGCCAAGGCGATCGGCGACCCGGTGAACCTCGAGGTCGACGTGATCGCCAAGTACGTGGAGAAAATGATCGGAGACCGTCATGTTGGATGACATCGAACGGGCCATCAAGGACATCGCCGCCGGCCGGGCCGTCATCGTGGTGGATGACGAGGACCGGGAGAACGAAGGCGACCTGATCTTCGCGGCCGAGAAGGCGACGCCCGAACTGATCGCGTTCATGCGCCGGTACACCTCCGGCTACATCTGCGCGCCGATCACCGAGGCCGAGGCGGACCGGCTCGACCTGCCGCCGCAGTACCACACCAACCAGGACCGGCGGGGCACCGCGTACACCGTGACCGTGGACGCGCGGGAGAACATCGGTACCGGCATCTCGGCCGCCGACCGCGCACACACCATCCGGCTGCTGTCCGACCCGGCCACCAAGCCGTCCGACCTGTCCCGCCCGGGGCACGTGGTGCCGCTGCGCGCCAAGGCCGGCGGGGTGCTGCGGCGCCCGGGGCACACCGAGGCGGCCATCGACCTGGCCGAGCTGGCGGGGCTGCGGCCGGCGGGTGTGCTCTGCGAGATGGTCAACGACGACGGCACCATGATGCGGCTGCCCGACCTGGAGGTGTTCGCCGCCGAGCACGACGTGGCGCTGATCAGCATCGCCGGTCTGATCGAGTACCGCCGCCGGATGGAGCAGCAGGTCGAGCGGGTCGTGGAGACCCGGCTGCCGACCGAGCACGGCGAGTTCACCGCGGTCGGCTACCGCGCGCAGGTGGACGGTGGCGAGCACGTGGCGCTGGTCTTCGGCGAGCTCGGGGACGGCGAGGACGTGCTGGTCCGGGTGCATTCGGAGTGCCTGACCGGGGACGTGTTCGGGTCGGTGCGCTGCGACTGCGGGCCACAGCTGGACGTCTCCCTGGAACGGATTGTCGCGGCCGGCCGCGGGGTGGTGCTCTACATGCGCGGGCACGAGGGCCGGGGGATCGGCCTGCTGCACAAGCTGCAGGCGTACCAGTTGCAGGACCGCGGCCTGGACACCGTCGACGCCAACCTGGAGCTGGGGTTGCCGGCCGACGCCCGGGACTACGGCACCGGCGCGCAGGTCCTCTACGACCTGGGCGTGCGCTCGATGCGCCTGCTGACCAACAACCCGGCGAAACGGGCGGGGCTGGAGGGGTACGGGCTGACCGTCACCGGCCGCGAGGAGCTTCCGGTCCGGGTGCACGCCGAGAACGTGCGCTACCTGCGGACCAAGCGTGACCGGATGGGCCACCTCTTCGAGGCGCTCGGCTGAGTATCGACCGTTCCCCGGCGGCACGGATGTCGCCGGGCGGAGAATCATCGTGACTACGGAAGGGTGGCGACATGGCCGGCTTCGGTGACCCGCACTTGGAGACCGTCGAGGCGGCTGGGCTGAGGCTCGGCATCGTCGGCGCGCGCTGGCACAGCAACCTGGTGGACCACATGGTCGACCGGGCGCAGCAGGCGGCCAAGGCCTGCGGCGTGGATGACGTGATCGTGACCCGGGTGGCAGGCTCGGTCGAGCTGCCCGTCGTGGCGCAGGCACTGGCGAAGCGGTGCGACGCGGTGGTCGCGCTCGGCGTGGTGATCCGCGGCGAGACGGCGCACTTCGACTACGTCTGCGACGCGGTGACGGCCGGGCTGACCCGGGTGTCGCTGGACGCGCAGACCCCGGTGGCGCACGGCGTGCTGACCGTGGAATCGCTGGGCCAGGCCAAGGACCGGGCCGGCCTGGAGGACTCCATCGAGGACAAGGGCTGGCAGTCCACGGTGGCCGTGCTGGACGCGGCGCTGGCGATCCGCGGGCTTTCCTAGAGCCGCTCGGGGGTCAGAGGCGGCCGGCCTCGATGATGCGGGCCAGGAACTGCCTGGTCCGCGCCTCGGTCGGATCGCCCAGCACCCGCTCGGGCGGTCCCTCTTCGAGGACCCGGCCGCCGTCCAGGAACGCCACCTTGTCGGCCACCTGGCGGGCGAAGCCCATCTCGTGGGTGGCCAGCACCATGGTCATGCCGTCGGTCTTCAGGTCGCGGATCATGGTCAGCACCTCGCCGACCAGCTCCGGGTCGAGCGCGCTGGTGACCTCGTCGAGCAGCAGCAGCCGCGGGCTGTTGACCAGGGCGCGGACGATCGCGACGCGCTGCTGTTGCCCGCCGGACAGCCCATCAGGGTACGAGTCCGTCTTGTCCGACAGGCCGACCCGGCTGAGCCATTCCCGGGCCTGCTCCCGGGCTTCCTTCGACGTCCGCCGATGGACGCGGGTGGGTGCCAGGGTGATGTTGTCCAGCACGGTCATGTGTGGGAACAGGTTGTAGGACTGGAAGACCATGCCGATCTTCTGGCGTACGCGGTCGGCGTTGACGCGCGGGTCGGTGATGTCCTCGCCGTCCAGCCGGATCACTCCGTCGTCCACCTCGGTGAGCAGGTTGACGCAGCGCAGCAGGGTGGATTTGCCCGAGCCGGAGGCGCCGATCAGGGCCACCACCTGGTGCTCCTCAACCCCGAGATCCAGATCCTCGAGTACGACGGACGCGCCGAAGACCTTCCGCACCCCCGAGATCGACAGCAGCATCAGGTCCCCGCGTTCTGCCGCCGGGCGGCGCGCATCGTCACGCCGTCGGTGACCGCGATCAGGGGCAGCGCCAGCAGCACGAACAGGACCGCCGCCACGATGTACGGCGTGTAGTTGAACGTCTCGGCGGTGGAGATCTGCGCCGCGCGTACGGCGTCGATGGGCCCGGCCAGCGAGACCAGCCCGACGTCCTTCTGCAGTGCCACGGTGTCGTTGAGCAGCGGCGGCGCCACCCGGCGGACCGCCTGCGGCAGCACCACGTGGCGCATCGTCTGCCGGTAGGTCAGGCCCAGCGACCGGGCCGCCGCGAGCTGGCTGGGGTGCACCGACTCGATGCCGGCCCGGAACACCTCGGCCAGGTATGCGCCGTACGTCACCACCAGCGCCGCCCCGCCCAGCACCAGGACGCCGGGCGTGCCCTGCAGCCGCAGACCCGGGATGCCGAAGGCGAACAGGTAGATCACGATGATCAGCGGGACGCCACGGAACGTGTACGTGTAGGTGGTGGCCAGCGCCCGCGCCGGGAAGAAGACCGGGCCGCGCAGCGTACGCAGCACCGCCACGACGAGGCCGAGCGCGAGCGCCGCGACCGCGCAGACCACCAGCAGCCGGATGTTCAGCCAGAGCCCGTCGAGGATCGCGGGCACCGCGTCCGCGCCGAGCTCGAGGTTGAAGAACGCGTCCTTGACCCTGTCCCAGCCCGGCGAGCCGGTGACCGCGACGACGAGCAGGGTGCCGGTGACCGCCGTGGACAGCGCGGCCAGCAGCACGGAGCGGACCGCCCGCCGTCTCCGGTAGGCGATCCGCCCCTGCTGTAACGCGGAGGGCGTCACTTCAGTTCGGGTGCCCCGGCCGTGCCGGCCAGCCAGGTCTTCTCCAGTACCGCGAGCGTGCCGTCCTGGCGCAGCTCGTCGACCGCGTCCTTGACGCAGTCGGTCAGTGCCGAGTCCTTGTCCAGCACCAGGCCGAACTGCTCGGGGACGCCGACCTGCGGCAGCTGGCCGACGATCACGCCGTTGTCCAGCTCGGCGCCGGTCATGTAGAACGCGGTCGGCAGGTCCACCACGAGACCGTCGACGGTGCCGTTCTGCAGGGCCTTCTTGGCGTCGTCGTTGCTGTTGAAGACCTGCGCCGGCGTGCTCGGCCGGATCAACTCGTTGATCGCCTGAAGGCTGGTCGTGCCGACCTGCGCGCCGAGCTTGGCGTCCTTCAGCGCGGCGATCGTGGTGGCGCCCGCGACCTTGCTGCCCTTGGTGGTGATCACGGTCTGCCGGACCAGGTAGTACGCCGACGAGAAGTCGACCGCCTTCTTGCGCTCCGGCGTGATCGAGAACTGGTTGACGTCGAAGTCGTACGCCTTGGGGCCGGGCTGGATCGCGTTGTTGAACGGGACCTGCGTCCAGACCACGTTGGTGGCGGGGTATCCGAGCCGCTCGGCCACCTGGTACGAGACGGCGGCCTCGAAGCCCTGGCCGTTCTGCGGCTTGTTGTCCTTGAACCACGGCTCGTACGCCGGGTTGTCCGTCCCGATCGTGATCTTCCCGGAGACCTTCGTGGGCAACTGACCGGCCGGGCAGGGGTCGGCCGAGCTGGACGGGGAGGGTGCGGCGCCGGGGGTGCCCTCGTCCACCGGAGCGCAGGCGGTGAGGGCGGCGACGATGACTGCCGCGCTGCCCAGCGCGGCAAGGGTGTGACTCCTGACCATGAACGGCAGCCTAGGCCACGTCCCAGCGAGTGGGGTCGTCCGTCGCCATCCCGTAATGAGCTGCAACAATTCCCTTCCGTGAAGACGTTCGAAGAGTTGTTCGCCGAGCTTCAGGCCAAGGCGGAGCAGCGCGACCCGGGTTCCTCCACGGTCGCCGCGCTGGATCGTGGCGTGCACTACATCGGCAAGAAGGTTGTCGAGGAGGCCGCCGAGTCCTGGATGGCCGCGGAGCACGAGGGGCCGGAACGCGCCGCCGAGGAGATCTCCCAGCTGCTGTACCAGGCCCAGGTGCTGATGATCGCCACCGGGCTCGACCTGAAGGACGTCTACCGACATCTCTGATCTGTTCCTCCGACCATCCGTCCGAGTGATCAGGAGCACATCAGATGTTGCGTATCGCCATTCCCAACAAAGGCACCCTGTCCGCCCCGGCCGCGCAGATGCTGCGTGACGCCGGCTACCGCCAGCGCACCGACCCCAAGGACCTGATCTGCCGGGACGAGCCGAACGGCGTCGAGTTCTTCTACCTGCGTCCCCGGGACATCGCCACCTACGTCGGCACCGGCGACCTGGATCTCGGCATCACCGGCCGGGACCTGCTGGTCGACTCCGGCGTCCCGGCCACCGAACTGCTCGACCTGAGCTTCGGCGGCGCCACCTTCCGCTGGGCGGCGCCGTCCGGCTCGCTGGTGTCCGAGAGTGAGATCGCCGGGCGGCGCATCGCCACCGCGTACCCCGGGGTGGTCGAGCGTTATCTCGCCGACCACGGCATCGCCGCCGAGGTGGTCCGTTTGGACGGCGCCGTGGAAAATGCGGTCCGGCTCGGCGTCGCCGACCTGATCGCCGACGTCGTGGAGACCGGGGCGACGCTGCGGCAGGCCGGCCTGACGACGCTCGGCGAGCCGCTGCTGAGGTCCTCGGCCATCCTGATCGGCGGCGGCTCCGATGCCGAGACCCGTGCCGCCCAGCTGGTGCGGCGCCTCCAGGGTGTGCTGGTCGCGCGCAGCTTCGTGATGCTCGCCTACGACGTGCACACCGAGTTGCTCGACAAGGCCACCGCGCTGACCCCCGGCATCGAGTCGCCGACCGTCGCCCCGTTGCACCGCGAGGGCTGGGTGGCGGTCCAGGCGATGGTCCAGCGTGACGCCGTTCACCGCACCATGGACGAGCTCTACGATCTGGGCGCCCGCGCCATCCTGGTCACCGACATCTCGAACTGCAGGCTCTGATGCGTACGATCGAGATCGTGGTCTTCAAGCCGCGCAAGATCCGCTGGGTCGCCGCGATCATCGCCGGCGCCGTCGTCGTGCTGTTCACCGTGCTGAGCTTCGGCCTGCACGGCGCCACCGGCGACGGGCTCGGGCAGTTCCAGCGCGGTGACCAGGCCGCCATGATCGGCCTCGGCGTGCTCATCGGCCTCGGCGTGCTCGCCTTCACCAGGCCGCGGGTGTTCGCCGACGCCGAGCGGGTCCGCATCCGCAACGTGGTGGGCAACTACGACCTGCCCTGGACGGCGGTCCGCGCGGTCCGGTTCGACCGCAACTCCCCGTGGGCGACCCTCGAGTTGCACGACGACGAGACGGTCTCGGTTCACGCGTTGCAGGCGGCCGACAAGGAGTACGCGGTGGAGGGCGTTCGCGCACTCCGGGCCCTTCATACGGCCGCCGCGGGGGCCTGATAGACTTGCCCGCGAGTCGACCACGCGTGTGTCCGTTTCACTCTGGGCTCGCGCGGAAAGAGGAGCCCGCTGGTTCCCACCCGAGCTGCGTCTAGTGGCCGGGTCCGGTCAACCGTCCTCGGGAATTTCCGAGAGACGGTGTGCGTCCTCACCAGGGCGCCGATGACCGGTCGAGCGGGCCCTGGCATGCGCCGGGGCCTTCTGCTTTCCTCATCGCCCGCAACCGAGGCGGCGGGAGGCCGACCGACATTGGCATTGCCTTCGTCACAGACCGTGGCGAAGGGACCGTTCTGAGGAGGCCCCATCAGCGTCGAACCACGCGTGAACGAGCAGATCCGGGCGAGGGAAGTCCGACTGGTCGGCCCTGAGGGTGAGCAGGTGGGCATCGTCCCGCTGGAGCGCGCCCTGCAGCTGGCTGCGGACGTGGATCTGGATCTGGTCGAGGTGGCGCCGATGGCCCGCCCGCCGGTGTGCAAGCTCATGGACTTCGGGAAGTTCAAGTACGAGTCGGCACTCAAGGCGCGCGAAGCCCGGCGTAACCAGCAACAGACCGTCATCAAGGAAATGAAGCTGCGGCCGAAGATCGACCCGCATGACTACGAGACCAAGAAGGGTCACGTGGTCCGCTTCCTCAAGGCGGGCGACAAGGTCAAGGTCACGATCATGTTCCGTGGTCGTGAGCAGAGCCGCCCCGAGCTGGGCTTCCGGCTGCTTCGCCGGCTCAGCGAGGAGATCTCCGAGCTCGGCTTCGTCGAGGCCAGTCCCAAGCAGGACGGCCGCAACATGATCATGGTGTTGGCCCCGCACCGGGCCACCAAGGCTGCCGCGGCCACCGCGGCGACCGAGGCTGCGGCGAGCCGAGCTCGCCCGCCGCGTGAGGGCGATGGTGCCGGCGTCGAGCCGGTCACTGCACCGGCCGACACCACCGCAGAGTAGACAGCCTCCCCACACCCGGGGAGCACGGAAAGAGGCGTTCGAAGTGCCGAAGATGAAGAGCCACACCGGCATGGGCAAGCGGGTGCGGGTCACCGGCAAGGGCAAGATCGTCCGCGAGCAGGCCGGCAAGCGCCACCTGCTCGAGGGCAAGTCCTCCCACGTCACCCGCCGGATGACCGGCACCGTCGTGGTGGCCAAGGCCGATACCCCGCGAGTTAAGAAGCTGCTGGGCCGCTGACGCGCGCGCCACCCAACGTTTTCCTGACCTTTTAGGAGTCGAAAGATGGCACGCGTCAAGCGGGCTGTGAACGCCCAGAAGAAGCGCCGCACGCTGCTCGAGACCGCCAGTGGCTACCGTGGACAGCGCTCGCGCCTGTACCGCAAGGCCAAGGAGCAGATGCTGCACTCGATGCAGTACTCGTACCGCGACCGGCGGGACCGCAAGGGCGACTTCCGCCAGCTGTGGATCACTCGCATCAACGCCGCGGCACGGGCGAACGGGATGACCTACAACCGGCTGATCCAGGGCCTGCGCCTGGCCGAGGTCGAGGTCGACCGCAAGATCCTGGCCGACATGGCGGTCAACGACGCCGCTTCGTTCGCCGCGATCGTCGAGATCGCGCGGGCCGCGGTGGCGGCCGAGGGCACCGGCGGCGCCGCTGCCCAGGCTGCCTGAGCACCCTTTGCACGTGACAGAGGCGTCCTCCATGTCCGGCTCCGGCCGGGACGGGGGGCGCCTTTTCACGCCGCGTACCCCGCGGATCGTCGCGGCCCGCCGCCTGCAGCGCCGCCGCGACCGCGACCAGAGCGGCCGATTCCTCGCCGAGGGCCCCCAGGCCGTCGCGGCCGCCCTCGAGGCGGGGGTCGTTCTCGAGCTGTTCGGTACGCCGGGCGGGATCGCCAAGCACGCTTCGCTGGGGCATTCCTCTGTGGGCCTGGACGCGACCCCGGTGACCGAGGAGGCGCTCGCCGCGCTCTCCGAGACCGTGCACCCGCAAGGGCTGGTGGCGGTGTGCGAACAGGTCGACGTGCCGGTCTCCGCGCTCGCCGGGCGCCGGCTGACCGCGGTGCTCGCCGACATCCGCGACCCCGGCAACGCGGGCACGATCCTGCGTACGGCCGACGCGGCCGGCGCCGGGGCGGTCGTCTTCGCCGGTGACGCCGTGGATCCGTACAACGGCAAGTGCGTCCGCGCGTCGGCCGGCTCCCTCTTCCACGTCGACGTGGTCCGCTCACGGTCCGCGGTGGACGTCGTCGCCACCCTGCGCGACACCGGCGTCCGGGTGCTGGCGGCCACCGGGTACGGCGACGTCAGCCTGGACGATCTGGTCGACGACGGTTCCCTCGCCGCCCCCACCGCGTGGCTGTTCGGTTCCGAGGCCCACGGGTTGTCCCCGGAATTGCTGGCGGCCGCCGACGCGCGGGTCCGCGTACCCCTCTATGGCGGAGCCGAAAGTCTCAACCTCGCCGCGGCCGCCGCGGTCTGTCTTTACGCCTCGGCCCGGGCGCAGCGCTGACATGCGCGCCGTCGTCTACTCGTCGGTGGGTGGGCGGCCGTCGGTCGAGGCGGTGACCGACCCGGAGTGCCCCGTCGACGGGGCGATCGTCGCGGTGCGGGCCACCGGGGTGTGCCGGTCGGACTGGCACGCGTGGCGGGGGCACGATCCGGTGGCGTTGCCGCACATTCCCGGGCACGAGTTCGCCGGTGAGGTCGTGGCCGTCGGCGCGTCGGTGCGATCCTTCTCCGTCGGGGACAGGGTGACCAGCCCGTTCGTCAACGGATGCGGGACCTGCTCGTTCTGCCTCGCGGGCGACGCGCAGGTGTGTCCTTCGCAGACGCAGCCCGGGTTCACCCATCCCGGCTCGTTCGCCGAACTGGTGGCGGTGCGGGCGGCGGACACCAACCTGGTGCGGCTGCCGGACGCGCTGGAGTATCCGGCCGCGGCGGCGCTCGGGTGCCGGTTCGCCACGGCGTTCCGGGCGCTGACCGCCCATGCCCGGCTGGTCGCGGGGGAGTCGGTGGCGATCATCGGGTGCGGCGGGGTGGGACTCTCGGCCGTGATGATCGCTCGTGCCCTCGGTGCCCGCGTCCTCGCCGTCGACCCGTCCGAGGCCGCGCGGGCCCGGGCCGTCGCGGTCGGCGCCGACCGTGCCATCGACATGTCCGTCCCCTTCGACGCGGCCGTCCCCTTCGACGCGGCCGTTTCCTCGTCCGTTTCCTCGTCCGGGTCCGAGGCCTACTCGTCGGTCCTCAGCCTCTACGAGTTGTCCGGCGTCTTCGACTTCGCACCCGACGGGGTCCACGTGACGGTGGACGCGGTGGGATCCGCGGCGACGGCCGATGCCGCGGTGCGCAGCCTGCGGCGCCGGGGCCGGCACGTGCAGGTGGGGCTGATGCTCGGCGTCGACGCTGTCGCCCCGCTGCCCTGGGACCTGGTGGTGGCGCGGGAGCTTTCGGTCCACGGCTCGCACGGGATGGCCGCCGCGGACTATCCGGAGATGCTCGCGATGGTGGCCGACGGGCGTCTCGACCCGGCCGCGCTCATCGGGCGCACGATCACCCTCGACGAGGCGCCGGACGCCCTGATGGCCATGGACCAGCCGGCCACCGGCGGCGGGATGACCGTCATCAGCCTGTGAGCGTCATCGGCCTGTGAGCGTCATCGGTTTCTGAGGGTCACCGGTCTCTGAGGAAGGCGACGATGCGGGAGAAGCGATCGCCCCGGACCGACAGGACGTGCAGGGCATGCAGGTCATCCCCGCGCGCTGGAACGCGTCGTGCCCGGTGACCACGGCGGTTGTTCCCTTCAGATCTGTCATGCGAATAAGACCCGCCGGTCACCGGATTCTCATCGGCGCTGGTTTGATGGCGGGCATGGATTACCTCACTGTCGTCGCCGGAGCGGTGTTCGTTGCCGGGCTCGTCATGATCTTGTTCGGCTCGCGGGGCCAGGACCAGCGGAAGACCTCGATCCGGCTCGCCTCCATCGAACGCAAACTCGACCTGATCATGAAGCATCAGGGCATCGTCGAGCCGCGCGTCGAGGAGCCCGACGTCGTCCAGGAGCTGATGCAGGGCCGGAAGATCCAGGCGATCAAGATCTATCGGGAGCGCACCGGCGTGGGCCTGGCCGATGCCAAGGACGCGGTCGAGCGCATCGCCCGCGAGCGGGGTCTAGACGTCCGCTGACCGGCGGTCCAGCGCCGCGACCCGGCGCACCCCGGCCGTACGCCGGTAGCTGGCGTCCAGCAGTTCGGCGATCTCGTCCCAGTCGGTGTCCGCGCCGAGGTCGACGCCCAGCCAGCCGGACGGCCCGAGGTAGGCGGGCAGGAAGCACCGGTCCTGCTCCAGCATCGCCTCCCGCTCGTCGGGGTCGATCAGCACCATGAGCGCGTGCTCGTGGCGGATCCACTCGCCGTCGCGCTTGACCGAGCCGCCGTAGTAGGCGAAGACCTTGGTCGTGAAGAACGCCGGGTGGCCGTGCGAGATCTTCTCGGCCGCGTCGGGGAAGGCCAGCGTCAGCTCCCGGACGCGAGCCAGGATCGGATCGTCGTCGTCGAACATGATCGGATGCGCCATCCCAGCAGGAAACCACAGATGACCCGCGTAGGTCGTGTTTCAAAACCCGGCCAGGCGCGAGGCGTGGCCCAGAGCGCGCCTGACGGCGGCCTTACGCACTGCGTGCCGCAGGACAGTCGCGCGACAAGCCCGTGTGCAACCGCCGGAGAATGAACGAGGTGGCGGCCGCAAAGGGCTCGGCCGCCACCCGATCAACTTCAGCATTCCCCGGATCAGTTTCGGACAAAACCCTACGAACGGGCCATAAACTCAGGCCCCGCGCAGGACCGCTCCCGTGCTCGAGGCAGCTGCGGCCACCGCGGCGTCCCGGGCCGCCACCGCCTCCTCGACGGTCAGCGTGCGGTCGGGGGCGCGGAACGTCAGCTTGTACGCCAGCGACCGCATGCCCTCGCCGAGCTGCTCCGACGCGTACACGTCGAACAGCCGGACCGACTCCAGCAGCGAACCCGCGCCGGCGACCAGCGCCCGCTCCACCTCGGCGGCCGGCACATCCGACGGGACCACCAGGGCCACGTCGATCAGCGCCGGCGGGTAGGTCGTCAACCGGCCCGCCTCCACCACCTCGCGCGGCGGGACCGCGTCCAGGTCGAGCTCGACCGCGCAGACGCGCTTGGGCAGTTCCAGCGCCGAGAGGACGCCGGGGTGCAGCTCACCGGCGTACCCGATGATCTGCTCGTCGACCAGGATCGCCGCGCACCGGCCGGGATGCCACGGCGCGTGGTCGGCCGCGCGTACCGAAACCTGCCCGGAGGGCACACCGGCCGCCGACAGAGCGGTCCGCGCCGCCTCCACCGCGTCGCCCCACATGGCCGCGCGCCCCTCGCCCCACCAACCGGCCGGGTCGAACTCGCCCGTCAGCACCGCGGCGACGTGCCACGGCTGGTGCGGGACCAGCGCGTTCGCCGCCGTCCAATCCTCGTCGGAGGGGCGGCGGTCGACGCCCAGCACAGGCGGCGGGGTGTCCACGGCCTGCGGCAGGAACACCTCGCCCATCTCGTAGAGCGCCAGGTCGCGCAGGCCGCGGCCCAGGTTGCGGCGGAGCGTGCCGAGCAGGGTGGCCAGCAGCGACGTGCGCAGCTGGGGCTCCTCCTCGGACAGCGGGTTGGTCAGCCGCACCGCGCTGCGCCGAAGGTCGTCCGTCGCCAGGCCGAACGCGTCGTGCACCGAGGGGGCGACGAACGGGTACGACAGCACCTCGACGTAGCCGTTCTCGGCGAGCGCGCGGCCCACCGACCGGCGACGACGCTGGGTCGCGGTCAGCCCGCCACCGCCCGGCGCCAGCGGCAGCACGCTCGGGATGTCGTTGTAGCCGCCGAGCCGCGCCACCTCCTCCACCAGGTCGGCCGGGGCGAGCAGGTCGGGCCGCCAGGACGGCGGGGTGACCTCCCAGGTGCCGGCCACCCTGCAGCCGACCTTGGCCAGCAGCCCGGCCACCTCGTCCTCGCTGTAGGCCAGGCCGATGCGCCGCGACGGCAGCCCCGGGTCGAGCTGGATCGGCGCCTGCGGGACCAGGTGATCGATGTCCAGGACCCGCTCGTCGACCTCGCCGCCGGCGTACTCGGTGAGGATCTCCACGGCCCGGCGCAGCGCGACCAGCGGCAGCTGCGGGTCGACGCCGCGCTCCCAGCGTTTCGCCGCCTCACTGAACAGCCTGTGCCGCCGGGCGGTGCGCCCGACCATCACGGCGTCCCAGTGGGCGGCCTCCAGCAGCACGTCGACCGTGCCCGGCTGCCACTCGCTGGTCTCGCCGCCCATCACCGCGGCCAGCGAGATCGGCCCGGTCTCGTCGCAGATCACCATGTCCTCGGCGTCGAGCACGCGCGCGACACCGTCCAGGGTGGTCAGCTTCTCGCCCGGCGTGGCCCGGCGCACGACCAGGCCGCCACGCAGCCTGCCCAGGTCGAAGACGTGCATCGGCTGGCCGAGCTCGACCATCAGGTAGTTGGTGATGTCCACCGGCAACGAGATCGCCCGGATGCCGGCCGCCGCCAGGCGCTTCTTCATCCAGGCCGGCGACTGCGCGTCCGGGTCGATGCCCCGGACGACGCGAGCGGCGAAGCGGTCACAGCCGACCGTGTCGTCGACCTGCACCGGGTAGGGCGGCTCGGCGGTCCGCCCCGGAGCGTCCAGGAGCGCCGGGTCGGTGTAAGCCGACTCGTACGCGTAGGAGAGCTCCCGGGCCATCCCGCGCAGGCTCATCTCGTAGCCACGGTCCGGCGTGATCTCCACCTCGACCAGCACGTCGTCCAAGCCGACCACCGGCCGGGCGTCCGTGCCCGGGGCGGCGGCGTCCGGCGGCAGCACCAGGATGCCCGCGTGATCGTCGCCGATCCCGAGCTCCCGTACCGAACAGATCATGCCGTGCGAATTGCGGCCGTAGGTCTTCCGCGCACCGATCTTGAACCCACCCGGCAGCTCGCCGCCCGGCAGGATCACCACGACCAGGTCACCGACGGCGAAGTTGGTCGCCCCGCACACGATCTCCTGAGGGTCGGACCGGCCCACGTCGACACGGCAGAACCGGATCGGCTTCTTGAAGCCGGTCAGCTCCTCGATCTCCAGCACCTTGCCGACCACCAGGTCACCGAGCACGGTGGCGGCCTGGTCGACGACCGACTCCACCTCCATGCCCAGGTCGGTCAGCGTCTGGTCCAGCTCCGCGGCGGTCAGCGACGCGGGCAGCTCCACGTAGTCACGGAGCCACGACAGTGACGTCTTCATCGCGTCAGACCTCCATTCCGAACGTACGGGTGAAACGTGCGTCACCCTCGACCATCTCGCGCATGTCACTGACCCCGTTGCGGAACATCAGCGTGCGCTCCACGCCCATCCCGAACGCGAAACCGGAGTACCGCTCGGGGTCGATCCCGCAGGCCGTCAGCACCCGCGGGTTGACCATGCCGCAGCCACCCCACTCGACCCAGCGCGGCCCGTCCCGGTGCTGCTCGAACCACACGTCGAACTCGGCGGACGGCTCGGTGAACGGGAAGTAGTGCGGCCGCCACCGGGTTTTCGCGTCCGGGCCGAACATGGCCCGCGCGAAATGGTCGAGCGTCCCGCGCAGGTGCGCCATCGTGATGCCCTCGTCGACGACCAGGCCCTCGATCTGGTGGAACACCGGGCTGTGCGTCGCGTCCAGCTCGTCCGACCGGTACGCCCGGCCCGGGCTGACCACGTAGATCGGCGGCGTCCGGGTGAGCATCGTCCGCACCTGACCGGGCGACGTGTGCGTGCGCATAACCAGGCCCGGCAGGTCCACGTAGAACGTGTCCATCGCACCGCGCACGGCGTTGTCCGGCCCGATGTTGAGCGCGTCGAAGTTCACCCACTCGAGCTCCAGCTCGGGGCCGTCGACGATTTCGTAGCCGATGCCGATGAACAGGTCGGCCATGTGTTCCATCAGCGTGGTCAGCGGATGCCGTGCGCCGCGCGGCCGCCGGTCCCACGGGAGCGTGACGTCGACCCGCTCCTCGACCAGCACGCGGGCGGCGCGCTCCAGCTCGAGCTCCACCAGACGCGTGTCGAACGCGCTCTGGACGGCCTGCCGGGCGAGATTGACGCGCTTGCCGGCGTCGGATTTCGCGGCCGGCGGCAGGGATCCGATCTCCCGGCGCGCGAGCGACACCGGCGAACGGTCACCGAGATGCGCGGGTTTCAGAGCGCCGAGGGCGTCGAGGTCCGCGGCCTGCTCGAAGGCTTTCTGCGCCTCGGCGACGGCAGCGTCGAGCGCCGACGGGTCGAGCAGGGCGGCCTGCTTCGGATCGTACGGATCGTTGCGATAGGACATGATGCGGCGAACTCCCTCACACCGGATGAGCCATCGGGCAGTCTACGGACGGCTTAGCCGCAGCCCGCCGGTCGGTATGAGGAATCGCGCAAGGAGAGACCCGTCAACCAGCGGGCCGGCTAAACCATCTCCCTGTCGCCATGCCGAAAAGCATAGACCAACCCTCAAGATCAAGAACTTGATATTCCCGCGTCCGCCGGGGTACAGACCGTATGCTCCCGCGGGCTCACGCTCCGTGCGTCCAGGGCCCTGCCGGCTCCGCCGGCGCCTACTGCGCCCTGCCGGCCCCGCCGGCCCCGCCGACTCCGCCGGCGCCCCGGCAGCGAACGACCGGGCCGATGCTGCCCGGCTTCAGGCCCTGCCCCTAGCTGACCGGCCTCGACCTCACCCGCTGGCAGGCACTTTGCTCTGCTTACACATACGCATCACCCCGGCGGTTTGCTCTGCTTACCTATAGGAAGCAGCGGCGGCTCACTCGCCGACGGCGCCGTCCAGGAGTTCGCGGACGGCGTCGGCGTGGCCGGCATGGCGGGCGGTCTCGTTGATCAGGTGCAGCAGCACGAAGCGCAGGTCGGTGTCATGGCCGTAGCGGGACGCGGTGGTCAGGTCGCCGATCCGGCGGACCGCGGCGTCGGTGGCGGCCGCTCGAGCCTCGTAGGCGGCGACCGCGTCGGCGATGGTGAGCTGCGGCGGGTCGTACTCGTCGGCGGGCTTGCCCGTCTCGGCGCCGAGCATCTCGCCGTCGACCCAGCGGGTCTCGACGCCGGTCAGGTGGTTGACGATGCCGATCAGCGGGATCAGCTTGCCGTCGGGTCGCCACCGTGACTGCTCGTCGGTGATGCCGCCGGCCTTGCGCAGGACCGCGCCGCGGAGGAAGCCGAGCCAGCGGAGCAGCAGCTCGACCTCGTCGTCCGTGCCTTCCGGGAACGGCAGACGCGCCAGGCCGAGATCCATCCGCGAACAATAGCGACACCCGACCGGATGGACGTCTGATCCGGGTGAGGGCTCGTGCGAGTCGGGCCGAGGACGGACCAGCGCCAGCCGCGCGACGACACCTCGCCCTGGAGACTCTTCGCGGTGGAGGTCCGGCTCGCCTTGCCGGGACTCCTCGGGTCGCCGGGACTCCCTCGGGTTGCCGGGGCTCTTCGGTGTGTGCGCTTGCTGCTGGCGCTGTCGCCGGGCGTGGGCTTTCGGTTGGTCTGCCAGGCGCCCGGGTGCCTGCTCACCGTCGCTGCCGCCGCTCGCGGCTCTGGCCGGACGCGACCGTCAGTGGTAGCCGCGGCCTGCGGTGGTAGCCGGGCACGAGGGCGGTAGCCGCGGCCTGCGGTGGTAGCCGGGCGCGAGAGTGGTAGCTGAAGGCGGCATTCGGCCTGTTCGGCCTGCCACGACTGCTCTGGCCGGCCGGTGTCTCGTGGCCGGTGGTAGGACCAGGCGCTATCCGAGACCGCTGACCGTTCTGGGCTACCACGCGCGTGGACCGCGGTAGTCCAGAACGGTATCCGGGGCCGAAATACCGCCGTGGCCCGCCACCGCGTGCCTGGTCTACCACTCACGTCCGTTCCTACCATCAACCGTGTCCGGCCACGGCCACGGCCACGGCCACGGCCACGGCCACGGCCACGGCCGCGGCCGGCGGCAGCGACGGTGCGCAGGCACTCGGGCGCCTGGAAAGCCGCCCCGACTCCGCAGCGGGCGCGGGCGGTGGCTGCCAGGGTGAGCGGGCACCCCGCCCCGACTCCGCACCGGGCGCGGGCGGTGGCAACCAGGGTGCAGCAGGCGCCCGGGCATCTTGCAGGCCCGGCAGTGCGGCCTGACCAGACCTCAACCTCGAAGGGTCTCTAGCTGCTCGGGACGGGGGCCGCGACGGGGCTGCGGTGGCCGGCGCGGTCGATGGCTCGTACGCCGAATTGGACGTTGTCCTTGGAGATGTCGATGGTGGCCGAGGTGACGGCGCCGACCAGGGTGCCGTGGGTCCAGTCGGGTTCGGTGGTCTCGCGCCAGACGACCTCGTAGCCGGCCAGGTCCTCGTCGGTGGCGGGCTGCCAGCGCAGCGTGGTGGCGTTGGTCAGCTGGGTCGTGTCGATGACGACGCCGCGGGGAGTGGACGGGGCCTGGGCCAGGGACCAGAGGGTCGCGGCGTTCACCCGGGCGACCCGCGCGATGTAGAAGAAGTCGCAGAACCGGGGCAGGTCGCCGTACTGCACGCCGTCCTCGACGCGGACGTCCTGGTGCTGGAGGCGGAAGTTCTCGCGGGGCTCGGTGAAACGGGCCGCGGGGTAGCCGCGGCGCAGGAAGGACACGTGGTCGCTGCCGCGCAGGTAGCGGTCGCGGCGCCAGATCACGCGGACCTTCATGCCGGTCTCCGCGTTTTCCGCCACGTCGCGCACGAAGCGGCCGAGCTGGCGGGACGGGCCGTCGTTCTCGCCGCCGACCGACTGCCGGGTGCTCGCCTGCGCGGGCGTCTCGGCGGTGGGCACGCCCTCGACGAAGAGCCGGACCGTGCGGTTGTCGGGCGGGGTGCCGTCGTGCGCGTCGCCGGTGCCGACGATGTCGTTGCTGAACATGGCCTGCACGTCGGCGCCGGCGTCCCGGTAGGCCTGGGCCATGTGGTCGGAGCCGTAGAGGCCCTGCTCCTCGGCGGCGACCGCGGCGAAGACGACCGTGGCCGCGGTCTGCCGGGTGGCGAAGACGCGGGCCAGCTCCATGACGGCCGCCACGCCGGACGCGTCGTCGTCGGCGCCGGGGGCGTCGGACGTCGCGTTCATCACGTCGGTGACCCGGGAGTCGTAGTGGCCGGTCACCACGTACGTCCGGGCGGGGTCGGTGGTGCCGCGGAGGGTGGCGACGATGTTGGTGATGCGTGTCGGCTCGGGCACGCGGGGGCTGACCGGCTGGATGAACGACTGCAGCTCCACCGTCATCCGGCCGCCGGACGCGGCGGCGTACCGCTGCATCTGCTCGAAGATCCAGTCGCGCGCCGCGCCGATGCCGCGGACCGGGTCGTCCTGCGCGGACAGGGTGTGGCGGGTGCCGAAGTCGGCGAGGCGGCGGACGACCCGCTCGATGCGGCGCGGGTCGATCTCACGCAGGACCGTCTTGAGCTCGCGGTCGGGGGCCTGGGGGCGGGTCCGCGTGCGGGGCGACGCGGTGGACTCCGGACTGCCCAGAGCGCCGGCCGGGTTGCCCAGGAACGGGGCCGCGACGGCCGCGGCCGCGGACGCGGAGAGAAACGCTCGCCGGTCTGCCATACCGGACACTTTGGTCGAGATCGCCGGTCGTGTCTACGGTCATCTATGTCAAATGATGCATACGGTCTGCAATCACCGCAGGGCATCATCCACGGATGTCTCATAGCGGCCGAGAAATATCGGATCGCGCCCGGAAGCGACGTCCGCCATCGCCTTCACGACGGCCATCCGCTCCCGGCCGGAGCTGGACAACCACGGCTGACGATAGATCCGTACGGTGTCGTCACCGACGCCGTCCGCGTCCACCCCGAGGCGGCGGCAGAGCGTCACGGCGCGCTCGATGTGGTAGCTCTGGGTGACCACGATCGCCTTGCGGACGCCGAAGATCTCCCGCGCCCGGGCACACGAGTCGTACGTGTCGAAACCGGCGTGGTCGAGCACCACCTGAGTGCCTGGGACGCCGTGGTCGACGAGCCACCGGAACATGGCCCCGGGCTCGTTGTAGGTCCACCGCGCGTGGTCCCCGGAGACCAGGATCACCTTGACCTTGCCGGCGGCGTACAGCTGCCTGGCGATCTCGAGCCTGCCCACGACGAACGGCGACGGCTCACCGTTGCCGTAGATCTCCGCGCCGAGCACCAGCGCGACCGGCGCACCCGGCGCGTCCGCCGCCGAGCCGAAGACGTGGCCGGCGGCCGCACCCTTCACCCAGAGGGCACCGCCCGCCATCGCCAGCACCGCCGCGGCGACGGCCAGCGAACCCGCCGTGACCAGGCGACGGAACCATTTCGTGAGCACCAGGTGACTCTGCCAGACCGGGTCAAGCCGGGGTAGAAACGACCGGGTGGATCCGTTGATCAGATGGGCGACGCTGTCTGCGGCTGGGTTATTCGCTCCGGCCGCTCGGCGCGGCGCGGCAGCGGGGGGTCAGGCGGCGTTGACGATGCGCTCGATGATCTCCCAGGTGTCGTGGTCGTCCTGGCCGCCGTGGTGGACGCCGCGGAAGCGGGCCATCCCGATGGCCAGGTCGGCCAGCTCCCACCACTCGCGGTACAGCGCCAGCACCTCGGGCCGGGGGACGGTGCCGGTCGCCTCGGCGTACGCGTCGAAGGTCTCGTCGCCGAGCAGCCACAGGTCGCGTTCGGGCGGGGCGATCAGCGCGGTGTCCCAGTCGATCAGGCGCCAGCCGGCGGCCGTGCGCATCGTGTTGGCGGGATGCGGCTCGCCGTGGGTCAGCACGTCGGTGGAGCGGTCGACCGCTGTCAGACGCTCGTCATAGCGCGCATATCGGGCCGCCACCGCGTCGGCGCGCCCGCTCAGCAAGGCCGCGGCGCGCTCGGCATAGGGGCCCTGTCCGGCGGTCTCGCCGGCGAGCGCGGCCTCCACCGCGTCGCGGCGGGGCACGGACAGGTCGTCCACGCCGGCTTTCTCCCGCACCGAGGGTGGTGCGGCGTGGACACCCACAACCATGTCGAGTACGGCGTGCCGATGGTCGTCGCCGGTCCACTGCTGCCAGCCGAAGCTCGTGCCGTCGACATGCGGGTAGAGCGCCGCCGCCCAGCGCGGACCGAGCCGGACGACTGCCCGTCCGCCGGCCGTGCGGACCGGCGCGACCACGAAACCGGCGCCCGTCTCGCGCAGCGCCCGTGCCGTGGTCAGCGCGCGCGCCAGCCGGGCGTACGCATCGTCATGGGTCTCGGTTGTGGCGAACCGCCCGATCTCCAGGTCGTCGACCGTGACGAACCACCGGCCGCCGGCCGGGTCGCGAGCCGTCCAATGGTGACTGCCGAACCCGACCGGCGCGTGGTCGAGGCCGGCCACCGCCACACCCCACTCGCGGGTCAGCGCGGCGGTGAGCTCGTCGGTGTCGAAGTCGTCGGGCAGGCTCTGCACCCGCCCGATTCTGTCAGTTCGTCACGGTGAAGCGGGCGACGATCCGGTCACGAGAGTTCGGTCCGACCTGGAGCTCGAACGCGCCCGGCTCGACGACCCGGCGCCCGTCCGCGGTGACCAGCGTGCACGCCGCGACCGGCAGCTCGAGGTCGACCGTGATCGACGCCTTCGGGAGCACCTGGACCTGCCGGTAGGTCTTCAGCTCCCGCTCGGCCCAGGTCACGCTGGTGACCAGGTCGGTCACGTACACCTGGACGGTTTCCAGGGCCGGCCGGTCGCCGGTGTTGGTGAGCGTGACCTGCGCCCGGATCGTGCCGTCCGGCGGCAGGTCGGTCTGGGCGAGCACCAGGTCGGAGTACTCGACCGTGGTGTAGCTGAGGCCCTCGCCGAAGACGAACTGCGGCTCCTGGGAGAGGTCGGCGTAGCGGCGGCCGTGCTGGCCGCGGATCTGGTTGTAGTAGACCGGCTGCTGGCCGACGTGCCGGGGAACCGTGATCGGCAGCCGGCCGGTCGGCTCGATCGCGCCCAGCACCAGCTCGGCGATCGCCCGGCCGCCGCGCATGCCGGGGTTGAAGGCCTGGATCAGTGCCGCCGCCTCGACCGCCGCCGGCGGGAGGACCAGCGGCTTCGAGCCGACCTGCACGACCACCATCGGCGTGCCGGTCGCCGCCACGGCCTCCAGCAGCGCGACCTGGCCGCCCTGCAGCTCCAGCGTGGCCGTGGACTTGCTCTCGCCGGTCAGCGCGACCGTGTCGCCGACCACGACGACCGCCACGTCGGCGGCGGTGGCCGCGGCCACCGCCTCGGCGAGTTCCGCCTCGTCGATCGGGACGCCCTGGGCGACCGGCGGGCGCGGCTGGCCGTCCGGGAAGTGGGTGCCGTCCGGGTCCGGCACCAGCTCGACGATGCGGGCGCCGCGGGCGTACGTGATCTCGTCTTTCTTGAAGAAGCGGAAGCCGTCCAGCACCGTCTCGGTGAGCTCGCGCGGGTGGCCGTCGGGCAGCCAGTCGACCTGGCCGGAGTCGCCGGCCCAGTCGCCCAGCTGGGCGGACACGTCGTCGGCGTTGGGCCCGAGGACCGCGATCCGCTTACCCGCCGGAAGCGGCAGCACACCGTCGTTGCGAAGCAGGACCAGCGAGCGGCGGGCCGTCTCCAGGTTGAGCTGGGTGTGCTCGGGGCGGCCGATCACGGCGGCCTGCCGGTCGGCGTCCGGGCCGCGCGGGTTCTCGAAGAGGCCGAGGCGGAACTTCAGCCGCAGGATCCGGCGGACCGCCTCGTCGATCCCGGCCTCGTCGAGGGTGCCGTTCGCGACCGCTTCCTGCGCGCCCTCGAAGAAGCCGGGCGTGGTCATGACCAGGTCGTTCCCGGCTCGGACGGCGGCCGCGGCGGCCTCCGCCAGGTCGGCGCAGACCTGCTGTTCCCAGACCATCCGCCCGACGTTGTCCCAGTCGGTGACCAGCGTGCCGGTGAAGCCCCACTCCTGCTTCAGCACGTCGTTGAGCAGCCACCGGTTGGTGGTGATGGGCACTCCGTCCATCGACTGGTAGCCGAGCATGAACGTGGCCACGCCCTCGCGGGCCACCCGCTCGAACGGCGGCAGGAACCAGGCGCGCAGCTTGCGCGGGGTGAGGTCGGCCTCGCTGGCGTCCCGGCCGCCCTGGGTCTCGGAGTAGCCGGCGAAGTGCTTGGCGGTGGCCAGGATCGCGGTCGGGTCGGTGAGCCCGCCTCCCTGGTAGCCGCGGACCATCGCCGCGCCCAGCTCGCCGATCAGGTACGGGTCCTCGCCGAACGTCTCGTCCACCCGGCCCCAGCGCAGGTCGCGGGCGATGCACAGGACGGGGGAGAAGGTCCAGTGCACGCCGGTCGCGGACACCTCGACGGCGGTGGTGCGGGCCACCCGCTCGATCAGGTCGGCGTCCCAGCTGGCGGCCATCGCGAGCTGGGTCGGGAAGATGGTGGCGCCGGGCCAGAACGAGTGCCCGTGGATGCAGTCCTCGGCGGTGAGCAGCGGGATGCCCAGGCGAGTGCCGGCCGCGAGGTCGATCGCCTCGAGCAGCTTCTGCGGGGAGGTGTGCAGGATCGAACCGGCCAGCTTGCCGGTGACGATCTCCTTGAGGTCGCCACGGGAGTCCAGCTGGAGCATCTGCCCGACCTTCTCGGGCAGGGTCATCCGGCCCAGCAGATCCGTGACGCGCTCCTCGACAGGCAGCGTTGGGTCACGGTACGGATCGTCAGCGGGCACGTCGGGGGACCTCCGGGATCGATAACACTTTTTGGGGCTTATCCGCAGTCTGACAGCCCGGAACCGGTTCCGTCACCCCGCGACGGTTCCGGAACCTACACGTGTCAGTCGCGGGGGATTACTTTTGCAGGCATGACCACCTCTGACTTCGGACAGGCCGTCCGGGCCTGGCGCGACCGGGTTCCGCCCGAGTCGGCCGGCCTGCCCGCCGCCGGGCACCGCCGGGCCGCCGGGCTGCGCCGCGAGGAGCTGGCCCTGCTGTCCGGGATCTCGGTCGACTACGTGACCAGGCTCGAACAGGGCCGGGCGACCGCGCCGTCGGCCCAGGTCGTCGAGGCGCTGGCCCGCGCGCTGCGGCTCTCCGGTCCGGAGCGCGCGCACCTGTTCCGGCTGGCCGGACTGGCGCCACCCGGCCGGGGGCTGATCCCGAGCCACCTCACCCCGAGCATTCAGCGACTGCTCGATCGGCTCGCCGGCACGCCGGTCGCGGTCAGTGACCTGCTGTGGAACCTGATCACCTGGAACGCGCCCTGGGTGGCGCTGATGGGGGAGCCGGGATCCGAGCGCAACATCATCCGGAGGCACTTCCTGCTGCAGGACGACGGACGAATTATCCGCACTCGTCCGGAAATGGAAGCTTATGAGACGGAGATGGTCGGCGATCTGCGGACCGCCGTGGGCCGCTATCCGGACGATCCGCGCGGGGAGCGGATGATCGCCGACCTGCGGGCCGGCAGCGAGCGATTCGCCGAGCTGTGGAACTCCGGGGTGCTGGGCGTGCACACGTCCTTCCGCAAGACCATCGGCCACCCAGCGGTCGGGCCGGTGGAGCTGGACTGCGACGTCCTCGACGCCGCCGGCACCGATCTGCGGCTCATCGCGTACACCGCCGAGCCCGGCTCCGAGGCGGCCGAGAAACTGGCCCTGATCACGGTCCTCGGGACTCAGACCCTGACCTCGTAACCGGTGGCCAGGTCGCGCACCCGGCGTTCCAGGTCCGACGCGAACTCGGCCAGTTCGGCGCCGGTGGCGTCCAGCTCGCGGGCCCGCTCCAGCGCCGCCACGGCGGTGCGCTCGTCGCCCAGGACCAGGGCCAGCTCCGCGCGGTACGCCAGCGCCTCCGCCATCACCGCCGGATCCTCGTCCGGCGGGACCTTGCCCAGCGCGCCGTCCAGCACGGTCGCCGCGCGCGCGTGGTCGTCCCGCACGTCCGCCAGCACCACGGCGTGCTCCAGGGCCAGGGCCAGGGTGGTCTGCGGCCCCGGCGCGCGCTCGATGCCCCGGGCGATCACCCGGATCCAGTTGCCGGCCGGGTCCACGATGCTGAAGCCGCTCAGCGCCGCCGCGCGTACCCGTGGACGGGTCATCCGGGGCACCCCCGAGACCAGGACCTCGCCGTACGCGGTGCGCATGCCGTCCGCGAACGCCCGGTGCAGGGCGCCGATGTCGTCGACCAGCACCAGGCAGGAGCCGTACGAGGTGTGCGGGTCGAAGTCGGGCACCACGAAGAAGTGCAGGTGCAGGTCGGCCCGGCGGAGCGCGATGTAGCCGGGCTGCCGGTAGGTCGCCCGGAAGCCCAGCACCGCGTAGAAGGCGCTGATCTCGTCCGCGTCCCGGCACGGCAGCAGCGGGACGGTCACCTCGTTGGTCACGTCTCTTTCTACTACGGTTCGCCACGAACCCTCCCGGAAAGGCCGCTCATGATCATCGAATCCGCCGAAGTCGTCGTGACCAGCCCGGATCGCAACTTCGTCACGCTCCGCGTCACCACCGACGACGGGCTCGTCGGGCTGGGCGACGCCACCCTGAACGGGCGCGAGCAGAGCGTGGTGGCGTACCTGGCCGAGCACGTGGCGCCCCTGCTCATCGGGCGGGACGCGCATCGCATCGAGGACACCTGGCAGTTCCTCTACCGAGGGGCGTACTGGCGGCGCGGGCCGGTGACCATGGCCGCGATCGCCGCCGTGGACGTCGCGCTCTGGGACATCAAGGCGCAGGCCGCGGGGATGCCGCTCTACCAGCTGCTGGGCGGGGCGTCGCGCAGCGGGCTGCTCGCGTACGGCCACGCCAGCGGGCCTGATCTGCCGTCGCTGTTCGAGGAGATCAGGCGATTGCGGGGCGACGGCTACCGCGCGATCCGGGTGCAGACCAGCGTGCCCGGGCTGGACAAGATCTACGGCATTTCCACGGGCCATTACGAACCCGCCGGACGCGTGCCGGCGCCGGTCGAGGAGGACTGGGACAGCCGTTCCTACCTGCGGCACATGCCCGGTGTCTTCGAGGCGGTCCGCGCCGAGTTCGGCCCCGAGTTGCCGCTGCTGCACGACGTCCATCACCGGCTCACCCCGATCCAGGCGGCCCGGCTCGGCAAGGCGCTCGAACCGTACGACCTGTTCTGGCTGGAGGACTGCACGCCGGCCGAGGACCAGGAGGCGCTGCGGCTGGTCCGGCAGCACACCACCACGCCGCTGGCGATCGGCGAGGTGTTCAACACGGTCCACGACTACCGGACGCTGATCGCCGACCGGCTGATCGACTACGTCCGCTCCGCGGTGACGCACACCGGCGGGATCACACACCTCAAGAGGATTCTCGAGTACGCGGGGCAGTACGGCATCAGATCCGGCATCCACGGGCCCACCGACATCTCACCGGTGGGGATGGCGGCCTCCCTGCATCTCGGTCTCGCCCTGCACAACTTCGGGATCCAGGAGTACATGAAGCACGGCGCGCGGACCGATGAGGTCTTCCAGCAGTCGTTCACCTTCGTCGACGGACTCCTGCACCCGGGTTCACAACCGGGTCTCGGCGTACGGCTGGACCTCTCCTCGGCGAAGAAGTACCCGTATCAAACCGCCTATCTGCCCATCAACCGCCTGAAGGACGGCACAGTGCACGACTGGTGACGCTCGGCACCATTGCTGGTCCGTGGTGTTTCTTGATACGGTCTTCTGCATAGTCATGCGGAGGGCTGTATGGGTTGTTCAGTCGCGGTAGCGGGAGCGAGCGGATATGCGGGCGGTGAGCTGCTGCGCCTGATCTCGGGTCACCCCGAGTTCGAGCTGACGGCGGCCACCGCCCACAGTCAGGCCGGTCAGCCGGTGGCCGCGGTGCACCCGCAGCTCACCGGTCTCGATCTGGTGCTGGGGCGCACCGAGCCGGCGTCGTTCGACGGTGCTGACCTGGTCTTTCTCGCCCTACCACACGGCCAGTCGGCGGCGCTTGCCGCGCAGCTGCCGGCGGGAGTCAAGGTAGTCGATCTGGGCGCCGACTTCCGGCTGCGGGACGCCTCCCTGTGGACGAGGTACTACGGCGGGGAGCACGCCGGCACGTGGACCTACGGGCTGCCCGAGCTGCCCGGCCAGCGGGCCGCGATCGCCGCCTCCGACCGGGTGGCCAACACGGGTTGTTATGCGGCGACGATCACGCTCGCGCTGGCCCCGCTGATCGCCGCGGGCGCCGTCGACCCGGCCGACGTGGTGGTGGTCGCCGCCTCAGGCACCAGCGGCGCCGGGCGCTCGGCGAAGGTGAGCCTGCTGGCCAGCGAGGTGATGGGGAGCCTTTCGCCGTACAAGGTGGGCGCTCATCAGCACGTGCCGGAGATCAAGCAGGCGACCGGCGCCACCTCGCTGTCGATGACCCCGGTGCTGGCTCCGATGCCGCGGGGCATCCTCGCGACCGTCACCGCCCGTGCGCTCGGTCCCGATCCCCGCGAGGTCCTGTCGGCGGCGTACGCCGACGAGCCCTTCGTCCACGTCCTGCCCGAGGGCGTCTGGCCGCACACGGCCGCCACCGCCGGGTCCAACTCGTGTCACCTGCAGGCCACCGTCGACATCGACTCGGGCCGCGTCATCGTTGTCAGCGCCCTCGACAACCTCGGCAAGGGCGCGGCCGGGCAGGCCGTGCAGGTCGCCAACCTGATGGTCGGCCTGCCCGAGACCACCGGTCTGTCCGTCTTCGGGGTCGCGCCGTGACCGTCACCGCGGCGAGGGGTTTCCGGGCCAGCGGGGTCGCCGCCGGGCTCAAGGACGGCGGTCGTTCCGACGTCGCGCTGGTCGTCAACGACGGCCCCGACTTCACCGTCGCGGGCGTCTTCACCGGTAACCGGGTGAAGGCGGCGCCGGTGCTCTGGAGCGAGCAGGTGCTCAAGGGCGGCATCGTCCGCGCGGTCGTGCTCAACTCCGGCGGCGCCAACGCCTGCACCGGCAGCCAGGGCTTCCGCGACACCCACGCCACCGCCGAGCACACCGCCGCGGTGCTGCGCGGCGGCGCCCGGCCGATGCTGGTCGGCGCCGGTGACGTGGCCGTCTGCTCGACCGGGCTGATCGGCGAGCTCCTTCCGATGGACAAGCTGCTGCCCGGTGTCGCCCGCGCGGCCAAGGGGCTCACGCGCGACGGCGGGGCCGACGCCGCGCTGGCCATCATGACCACCGACACGGTGCCCAAGACGTCGGTCACCACCGGTGACGGCTGGACCGTCGGCGGCATGGCCAAGGGCGCCGGCATGCTCGCCCCGGCCCTCGCCACCATGCTGGTCGTGCTGACCACCGACGCGGTGGCCGGCAACGACGCGCTCGACGAGGCGCTGCGCGAGGCGACCCGGCTGACCTTCGACCGGATCGACGCCGACGGCTGCATGTCCACCAACGACACCGTCCTGCTGCTCGCCAGTGGCGCGTCCGACGTGCAGCCCGAGCAGGCCGAGCTGACCGCCGCGGTCACCGCGATCTGCCACGACCTGGCCCAGCAGCTGATCGCCGACGCCGAGGGCGCCACCAAGCACATCGCGATCGAGGTGCTCGGCGCGGCCACCGAGGCGGACGCGGTCGAGGTCGGCCGCACGGTCGCCCGCAACAACCTGGTGAAGACCGCGCTGTTCGGCAACGACCCCAACTGGGGCCGGATCCTGGCGGCCGTCGGCACCACCAAGGCGGCCTTCGAGCCCGACCGGATCGACGTGGCGGTCAACGGCGTCTGGGTGTGCAAGAGCGGGGCGGCCGCCGCCGACCGGTCCATCGTGGACCTCGCCGGCCGGGACGTGACGATCACGGTCAACCTGCATGAGGCGGAGATGTCCGCGACGATCTGGACCACCGACCTCTCGCACGCCTACGTGCACGAGAACTCGGCGTACTCCTCATGACGATGACCCCGCACGAGAAGGCCGCGGTCCTGATCGAGTCGCTGCCCTGGCTCGAGCGTTTCCACGGCTCCACGGTCGTCATCAAGTACGGCGGCAACGCGATGACCGACCCCGCGCTGCAGGCGGCGTTCGCGGCCGACATGGTGTTCCTGCGGTACGCCGGGATCAGGCCGGTCGTGGTGCACGGCGGCGGCCCGCAGATCAACGCGATGCTCGGCCGGCTCGGCATCGAGAGCGAGTTCAAGGGCGGGCTGCGGGTCACCACGCCCGAGGCCATGGACGTGGTCCGCATGGTGCTCACCGGCCAGGTGGGCCGCGAACTGGTCGGCCTGATCAACCAGCACGGCCCGTTCGCGGTCGGGCTGTCCGGTGAGGACGCCCGGCTGTTCACCGCGGTCCGCAGGCACGCGCTGGTCGACGGCGAGCCGGTGGACATCGGCCAGGTCGGCGACGTGGCCGAGGTGGACACCTCCGCGGTCGACGACCTGATCGCCGCCGGCCGCATCCCGGTCGTCGCCACCGTCGCGCCCGACGCGGCGGGCGTGGTGCACAACGTCAACGCCGACACGGCCGCCTCCGCGCTGGCCGTGGCCCTCGGCGCCCGCAAGCTGGTCGTCCTGACCGACGTGCCCGGCCTCTACACCAACTGGCCGGACACCTCCTCGCTGACCACGGAGATCGGCGCCGACGATCTGGAAAAGCTTTTGCCGTCACTGGAGTCGGGCATGGTCCCCAAGATGGAGGCCTGCCTGCGCGCGGTCCGCGGCGGGGTGCCCGCCGCGCATGTCGTGGACGGCCGCGTCGCCCACTCCACCCTGTTGGAAGTCTTCACCTCGGAGGGATTCGGGACCATGGTGACGCCGTCATGAGCGGGCTGACCGGCCGGTGGCAAGAGACCATGATGGACAACTACGGCACGCCGCCGCTCGGCCTGGTCCGCGGCTCGGGCGCCGTGCTGACCGCCGAGGACGGGCGCGAGTTCGTCGACCTGCTCGGCGGGATCGCGGTCAACGCGCTCGGCCACGCCCACCCGGCCGTGGTGGACGCGGTGTCCCACCAGATCGCCACGCTCGGGCACGTCTCCAACCTCTTCATCGCCGAGCCGCCGGTCGCGCTCGCCGAGTTGCTGCTGGCGCTGGCCGGGCGGCCCGGGCGGGTGATCTTCAGCAACTCGGGGGCGGAGGCGAACGAGGCCGCGTTCAAACTGTCCCGGCTGACCGGGCGCACCCACGTGGTGGCCACCCGGGGCGGCTTCCACGGCCGCACGATGGGCGCGCTCGCGCTGACCGGTCAGCCGGCCAAGGCAGACCCGTTCCGGCCGCTGCCGGGCGAGGTCACCCACATCCCGTACGGCGACGCGGACGCGCTGCGGGCGGCGGTCACCACCGAGACCGCCATGGTCATCCTGGAGCCGATCCAGGGGGAGAACGGCGTGGTCGTCCCGCCGCCCGGCTACCTGGCCGCGGCCCGGGAGATCTGCACCGCCACCGGCGCGCTGCTCGTGCTCGACGAGGTGCAGACCGGCATCGGCCGCACCGGCCACTGGTTCGCCCACCAGGCGGACGGCGTCGAGCCCGACATCATCACGCTCGCCAAGGGCCTCGGCGGCGGCCTGCCGATCGGCGCCTGCCTGGCCTTCGGACCGGCCGCCGACCTGTTCACCCCGGGCTCGCACGGCACCACCTTCGGCGGCAACCCGGTGTGCTGCGCCGCCGCGCTCGCGGTGATCCGGACCATCGCCGGCGAGGGCCTGCTCGATCACGTGAAACGGGTCGGCGAGCAGCTGCGCCGGGGCGTCGAGGCGCTCGGCCTCACCGTCCGCGGCTCGGGCCTGCTCCTTGGCATCGAGCTCGACGGCCCCGAGTCGGCCCGGCTGGCCGGCGCGCTGCGGGACAAGGGGTTCCTGGTCAATCCGGTCCAGCCGGCCGTCATCCGGCTCGCGCCTCCGCTGATCCTCAGCGCCGAGCAGGCCGACGCGTTCCTCACCGCCCTGAAAGAGGTTCTCCCGTGATCCGGCACTTCCTCGCCGACGACGACCTGTCGCCGGAGGAACAGGCTGAGGTGCTCGACCTCGCCGACACCTTCAAGGCCGACAGGTACGGGTACAAGCCGCTGGCCGGGCCGCAGTCGGTGGCGGTCATCTTCGACAAGCCCAGCCTGCGTACCCGGCTGTCGTTCGAGGCCGGCATCGCCGAGCTCGGCGGCAACCCGATCATCGTGGACACCCAGAACACGCACTTCGGCCGGGGCGAGACGCTGCTCGACGCCGGGCGGGTGCTGTCGCGGTACGTCTCCGCGATCGTGCTGCGCACCCACGGCGACGATCGGCTGGCCGAGCTCGCCTCCGACGTCCGCGTCCCGGTGGTGAACGCGCTGACCGACGGCTACCACCCCTGCCAGCTGCTCGCCGACCTGCAGACCGTGCGGGAACGGCTGGGCGCCACCAAGGGCGTCAAGCTCGCCTACGTCGGGGACGCGGCCAACAACATGGCGCACTCCTACCTGCTGGCCGGGGCGACCGCGGGCATGCACGTCCGGGTCTCGGCGCCCGCCGGCTTCGACCCGTCGGCCGCGGTGGTGGCCCGGGCGGCCGAGATCGCGGCCTGGACGGGCGGCTCCGTCGAGGTGCTGCGCGACCCGCGCGAGGCGGCCGACGGGGTGGACGTGCTGGCCACGGACACCTGGACGTCGATGGGGCAGGAGGGCGACGGGCGGGACAGGTTGACGCCGTTCTGGCCGTACCAGATCTCCGCCCAGCTCCTCGGTGTCGCGAGCCGCGACGCGATCGTCCTGCACTGCCTGCCCGCGCACCGCGGCGAGGAGATCACCGACGAGGTGATGGACGGGCCGCAGAGCGCCGTCTTCGACCAGGCGGAAAACCGCCTGCACGCACAGAAGGCGCTGCTGGCCTGGCTGGTCGAACACGGCGAGGAGTCGTGACCGGGCCCGGGACGCGGGCCGGCCGGCACGCGCGCGTCGTCGAGCTGATCCGTGAGCGCGCGGTGCGCTCGCAGACCGAGCTGGGCGAACTGCTCGCGGCCGACGGGGTGCAGGTCACCCAGGCCACCCTCTCCCGCGACCTGGAGGAGCTCAACGCCGTCAAGGTGAGCGGCGCCTACGTCATCCCCGAGGACGGCCGCCGCCCGCTGCGCGACGCCGAACAGGCGCCGGCCCGGCTCATCCGGCTGCTGCGCGAGCTGCTCACCGGCGTCGACGCCAGCGGCAACCTGACCATCCTCCGAACCCCGCCCGGGGCGGCGCAGTTCCTTGCCAGCGCGCTGGACCGCTCCGGGCTCTCCGACGTCGTCGGCACCATCGCCGGCGACGACACGATCCTCGTCGTGGCCCGCGACGTCTCCGGTGGCAAGGCCCTGGCCGACAAGCTCGCCGAGTGGGCCGGCCACGCCAGCGACACCATGGAAGGGAGCACCCCGTGACCGAGCGGGTCGTACTTGCGTATTCCGGAGGTCTGGACACCTCCGTGGCCATTCCGTACCTCGCCGAGCAGGTGGGCGGCGAGGTGATCGCGGTCGCGCTCGACGTCGGGCAGGGCGGCGAGGACATGGAGGTCATCCGGCAGCGCGCCCTCGACTGCGGCGCCGTGGAGAGCGTCGTGGTGGACGCCAAGGACGAGTTCGCCGCCGACTTCTGCCTGCCGGCGCTGCGCGCCAACGCCCTGTACATGGACCGCTATCCGCTGGTCTCGGCGCTGAGCCGGCCGCTGATCGTGCGTCACCTGGTCGAGGCGGCCCAGCGGTACGGCGGCACCGTGGTCTCGCACGGCTGCACCGGCAAGGGCAACGACCAGGTGCGTTTCGAGGTCGGCATCGGCGCGCTCGCGCCCGGTCTGAAAGTGATCGCGCCGGCCCGGGACTTCGCCTGGACCCGGGACAAGGCGATCGCGCTGGCCGAGGAGAAAGGCCTGCCGATCGACGTGTCGCACCGGTCGCCCTACTCCATCGACCAGAACCTGTGGGGACGCGCCGTCGAGACGGGCTTCCTGGAGGACATCTGGAACTCGCCGATCGAGGAGCTGTACTCGTACACGGCGAACCCGGCCGAGCCGCGGGACGCCGACGAGGTCACCATCACCTTCGACCAGGGCGACCCGGTCGCCGTCGACGGTGAGACGGTCACCCCGCTCGAGGCCGTCGCGGAGCTGAACCGCCGGGCCGGCGCGCAGGGGATCGGCCGCCTCGACATGGTCGAGGACCGTCTCGTCGGGATCAAGAGCCGCGAGGTGTACGAGGCGCCCGGCGCGATCGCCCTGATCGCCGCGCACCAGGAACTGGAGAACGTGACCGTCGAGCGGGACGTCGCCCGGTTCAAGCGGTCCGTCGACCAGCGCTGGGGCGAGCTCGTCTACGACGGCCTCTGGTTCTCGCCACTGAAGGACGCCCTCGACGCGTTCATCGCCGACACCCAGAAATACGTGACCGGCGAGGTGCGGCTGACCCTGCACGGCGGCCGCGCGGTGGTCACCGGACGGCGCTCCGAGGCGAGCCTCTACGATTTCGGGATGGCTACCTACGACACGGGGGACACCTTCGACCAGTCCCTGGCGAAGGGTTTTGTGCAGCTCTGGGGCTTGCCCTCCCGGATGGCGTCGGCGCGGAACAAGCGGCTCGGGTGATGGCGGACAACAAGACGTCCCTGTGGGGCGGCCGGTTCGCCGGTGGGCCCGCCGAGGCTCTGGCCCGGCTCTCCGTCAGCGTGCAGTTCGACTGGCGGCTGGCCCCCTACGACCTCGCCGCCTCCCGGGCACACGCCCGGGTGCTCGCCGCGGCCGGCCTGCTCGACCCGGACGAGCTCGGCAAGATGCTCGCCGCCCTGGACGACCTCGAGGCGGCGTGCGCGTCCGGCGAGTTCCGGCCCACCGTCGACGACGAGGACGTGCACACCGCGCTGGAACGCGGCCTGCTCGAGCGGCTCGGGTCGCTCGGCGGCAAGCTGCGCGCCGGCCGGTCCCGCAACGACCAGGTCGCCACGGACCTCCGGCTCTACCTGCGCGACCACGCCCGCGGGGTGGCCGGCGCGGTGATCGAGCTGGCCGACGCGCTGACCGAGCAGGCGGCGCTCAATGTGGACACCCCCGCGCCCGGGCTGACCCACGTGCAGCACGCGCAGCCGGTCAGCTTCGGCCACTGGCTGCTGGCCCACGTGCAGCCGCTGCTCCGCGACCTGGACCGCCTCGCCGACTGGGACCGCCGCTGCGCGATCTCCCCGCTCGGCAGCGGCGCCCTGGCCGGTTCGTCGCTGCCTCTCGACCCGGCGGCGGTGGCCAAGGAGCTCGGCTTCACGGCGCCCGCCGCCAACTCGATGGACGCGGTGGCCGACCGCGACTTCGTGGCCGAGTTCCTCTTCGTCACGGCCCTGATCGGTGTGCACCTCTCCCGCCTCGGCGAGGAGGTCGTGCTCTGGACGTCCACCGAGTTCGGCTGGGTGGAGCTGGACGACGCCTTCGCCACGGGTTCGTCGATCATGCCGCAGAAGAAGAACGCGGACATCGCCGAACTGGCCCGCGGCAAGAGCGGCCGGCTGATCGGCGGCCTGGTCGCGGTGCTGACCATGCTCAAGGGGCTGCCGCTCACCTACGACCGGGACATGCAGGAGGACAAGGAGCCGGCCTTCGACGCGGTCGACACCCTCCAGCTGCTGCTGCCCGCGCTCGCCGGGATGATCTCCACGATGACCGTCCGCGTGGACCGCCTCGCCGCGGCCGCCCCGGTCGGCTTCTCGCTGGCCACCGAGGTCGCCGACTGGCTGGTCCGTAAGGGTGTGCCGTTCCGCGACGCCCACGAGATCACCGGCCGCCTGGTGGCCTTGTGCGCGGCGCGCGAGTGCGAGTTGGAGGACGTCACCGACGACGACCTGAAGACCATCAGCGAGCACCTCGACCCGTCGGTCCGCCAGGTCCTCTCGGTCCGTTCGGCGCTGGCCGCCCGCACCACCTTCGGCTCGACGGGCCCCGGCCCCGTCGCCGAGCAACTGGCCACCGTCCAGCACCGCCTCGACACCTGCCGCCAATGGGCCATCGAGACCGTGGTGCCCCGGTGACCATCGACAACGTCCTGCCCGCACGTCGGTGAGCAACGATGACCGTATTCCGCTGGCGGTTCACTTCTCCGAGCGGTCGGTCTTCAACGGCGAGCACGACGGCCTGGCGATCGCCGACCGCAAGCTCGACGGCGTGGAGGCCGACCTCGCCCTGGCCCGTGGGCGCGTCATCCACGCGCGCTTCCTCGCGGCTCCTCCTGCCGAAAGACGGGAGGAGCCCCAGGAGCTTGCCCTCTTCGAGCGGGCGGCCGAGCTTTACCGCGAGCTGGGCGACCAGCGCGGTGAAGGCGAGGCCGTGCTCTGGGCGGGCCTCTTCCACCAGGTCGTCCGCGACGACGAGGCGGCGGCCGTGCCGGCGCTGGAACGCGCGGCCGAACTGGGCGACCCGCTGACGATGTCCTATGCGCTGCGGCACCTCGGATACGCCGACCATGTCGCCGGGCGGCTGGACGACGCGCGTCGCCGGTTCGAGGAGTCGACCCGCCTGCGCCGGGAGCTCGGTTTCCTCCCCGGGGTGGCCGCCAACCTGGTCGGGCTGGCCTACGTGGCGGCCGCGCAGGGCAACCGCGACGAGGCGATCGCTTTCGCCGACGAGGCCATCCAGCTGGCGACGGACAACGCCGCGTCGGTCATCGCCGGCATGGCCGCGCAGGCCCGCGCCGACGTCTCCGCCTGACAGAGCGCCTGTCTCTGGGAGTGTCTAGCGGGCGTGTCGCTCGCGATGAGTAGCACCCAACACTTCCGGCTCACACCCGTAGTACCCGGTGAGAGAGAAAGGGTGTGAACCGTGATGTCGGACATGTACCTGCTCGCCGTGGTGCGCATGAAGGAACTGCGGCGCGAGGCCGAGCTCCACCGGCGAGGCAAACCACCGCGCAGGCCCCGGGCGAGGATTGTTTTGGCAACCTGGTTGGTGGCCCTGGCGACACGACTGGCGCCGGAGACCACCCGCTACGCGATCGGGGGCACGCGATGACGGACAGAGGCGTGATCGAGGGACAGGGCGTGCTCGACCTGACCCACATGTCGAAGGAGGACCTGGCCGGGATCAGCGGCCTGGCCAAGATCGGCGCGGTCATCGTGCCGGCGTCGCTGGCCGGCGCGTACGCGGCCATTCCCGCCGAAGACATCGGGGGGACGGTCTACGTGCCGGACGGCGCGAAGGTCCGCGTGCACGCCGGCACGCTGGTGGTCGGCGGCGACGGGCTCGGCGCGTCCGACGAGACGCTCGTCCTGGTCGGCGCCATGGTCATCACCAGCCCGGTCACCGGCGAGGTGCCGCAGCGGATCAACGTGGTCGGCTCGCTGATCGCGCCGCGCGGCAGCGAGGCCGCGCTCGGCCCGGTCCTCGGCGACATCACCGGCGCCGTCACCTACTACCGCTACGTCGAGGGACAGCAGGTCAAGGTCCAGAGCGGTCAGGTACGCCTGTCGGGCGCGGCGCTGGCCAACACGGCCGGCGAGCCCAGCGACATCCTGGTCGCCTCCGGGCAGGTGATCATCACCGGCGAGGTGGGCGAGATCGGCTACTCCCAGCTGTTCCTCTCCGGTCAGGTGATCGCCCCGGAGGCGGCTCAGGCCCTGCTCGAGCCCCGGCTGGACGTGCAGGGCCAGGTCGTCTGGTACCGCTCGGGCGACCCGCGGCTGTTCATGGACGACGTCGAGCTCGGCGCGGACTACTTCCGGCTGCTCGACCACAAGATCACCCTGCTGGTGTTCGGTGATCTCATCCTCTCGGCGGGCGTCACGGCCGAGCAGCTCATGGAGAAGGTCGCGGACGTGGTCCTGTTCGGCGACGCGGTCGGGCCGGCCGAGGCGGTGCCGGCCCTCCAGGTGCTGGCCACCTCCGAGTTCGGCCGGATCCGGACGGCCGATGGATCGCACGGTTGAGTTCCGCGAGCTCTACGACGCGCACCGGGTCGCCGTGCACGCCTACTTCGTGGGCCGCACCGGCGACCGGTGGCTCGCCGCCGATCTGATGCAGGAGGCGTTCCTGCGCGCGTGGCAGCGTCTGCCGGAGCTCGCCGGCCTCCCCGACGACGACGCGCGGCGGGCGTGGATCTTCGCGGTGTCCCGGAACCTGTCCATCGACGAACACCGCAAGGCCCGCACCCGAGCCGCGACCGACGCCGCCATGCGCCGCGAGCCCCCGGACGTCGGTGCGCCGGCCAGCACGACGGTCATCGCGGCCGAGCGGGTCGCGGTCGTCGCCGAGGCGATCAAGCGCCTCCCCGAGCAGCAGCGCGTCACCCTGTCCCTGGCCGCCGCCGGAGGCCTGACCAGCGCCGAGATCGCGTCGGCGCTGGGCATCCCGGCCGGCACCGTCCGCTATCGACTCTCCCTGGCCCGCCGCACCCTGGCCGCCGCCCTGGACTCCTACGAGGAGGATCACCCATGAGCCTCGACGACGCCCTGCAGTCCTGGGCCTCCCAGGTCGCGCTCCCCGAGACGGCCGCCGACGAGATCTTCCGTGAGATCGTCGCGGCACCGCCCGCCGCGCGTGTCCGCCGCCGGGCCGCAGCCCCCGCGCCCGGCGTCGATCCACAGTGGTGGAAGCGGTTCTCGACCCAGCTCACCAGCACGATCGTCATCAGCACCCGGCCACGGCGCGTCTTCACCTGACCGCCGGTGTTCGACCCTGATCGAAGATCCCCGCACAGACCCGCCGAACCTCGATACCATCGTCGGACATCGATCGGAGGTCATCTTGATCATGTCCCGGAAGCTCGCCGCGGCCGCCATCGCCCTGGCCGGCCCCCTCGTCGCCGCGCCGGCCGCGTCCGCCGCGCCGCCCGCCTGTTTCGACCGGTCCGCCGCCACCACGTTCGAGGAGTCGCGGATCGACACGCCCGCGCTGCCCGGCGGTCAGCAGGTGCCGTCCGCGCTGGTCGAGGCCGGCGGGTTCACGTCCTATGTGGAGAGGCTCCGGACCGACCTGTGCAAGGCGCGCTCGGTGGCCGCCGCCGACCGGGTGCTCGCGCAGCACGGCCGGCGGCTGTGGCACGACGCCGTGGAGCGCGCCCAGGGCCGGCTGTGGATGGGGACGATCGAGCGCTACGACGACCGCCCGCTCTACTGGACCCGCCTGATCGGCACCCGCGACCTGCGGCAGTGGCGTCCCTCCTTCGGAGTGTCCGACGAGGCCCGGGCGGGTCTGTTGCGCACTTTCGAGTACGCCGCCCGCGGCGTCACCACGGCGAAGTTCCCCACCCGGGACGCCGTGACCAAGGTGCTGGTCAGCGGCTTCGACCCGTACCAGCTGAACAACGAGATCCGCCGCTCCAACCCGTCCGGGGCGTCGGCCCTGCAACTGGACGGGGTGACCTTCAAGGCCGGCGGTAAGACGATCCGCATCGAGACGGTCGCCCTGCCGGTGACCTGGTCGGGCTTCAACGCCGGCATCGTCGAGGACGCGTTCGGCCCGCACCTCGCGGCGAACGCCGGCGGTCAGCGCGCCGATCTGATCATGACGATCAGCCAGGGCAACCGCGGCACCATGAACATCGAGCAGTGGGCCGGCGCCTGGCGCGGCGGCAGTCCCGACAACAACAACGAGGGCACCCCCGAGCCGATCCCGCCGGCGGCCGGCTGGCCGCAGCCGAGCCCGCAGCCCGAGTTCATCGAGACGACGCTGCCCTACCAGGCGATGATCGACGCCCGGACCACCCCGTGGCCGACCCGTCTCAACCAGCAGCTCTGCGAGTGGGCCGCCGGCGACCGCCCGACCGGCCCGGTGACCTGCAAGACCACCGGCCCGACGCCGGGCGGCCAGGCCGAGTCCGGCGGCGGCGGCAGCTACCTCTCCAACGAGAGCATGTACCGCTCCAACCGCCTCCGCCTGGCCCTCGGCGCCACCGACATCCCCGGTGGCCATCTGCACATCTCGGCCCTCGTCTACCCGAGCAACCCGCTGGTGATCATCGACCAGGCCTTCGCCGCCGACCGCGCCCAGACCATCGAGCAGACGATCGCCCTGGTCAAGGCCGCCGGCGCGAGCGTGTCCGGATAAAGATCAAAGTTCAAGGGCCTTCTTTCCCGCGTCCGTCGGGGTCCGGACCGTATGCTCCCGCGGGCTACGGGCTGGGGCCCATCGGGGATGGCCCGAGCCCTTCCGGGTCCGTGCGCGCAAGCACAAGACTGTTCCTGCGCGACGGTGACGAGGTCCGCACCTGCAGCACCTACGCGAGAGGCGTCGACCGGCTGCTGTTCAGCAACAACATTCGTGACCTGAGTGTCTGCGGCCGCCAGGAGGACTGGGAGGACTCGCCTCCCGGCTGGCCGCAGCACCCGACCTACGGCTGAGGATCAGCCGAGAACCTCCCGCAGCTTGGCGGCGAACTCCGGGGGCTTGCCCGCGTAGCCGAACTCGCCGCCGAGGAAGCCGCCGTGGTGGCTCGGGAACACCGTCGCCTCCTGGCCGAGCAGCCGCGCGGTCGCTCTGGCCGTACGCCCGGTGTAGGTGTTGCCGGTCTCCTCGCCGACCGCGATCACGATCCGGGTGGACGTCGAGCCCAGCGCCGCCGCGTCGGGGCGGTACTCGACGATCGCCGAGGAGTTGTTCGACAGCAGTGGGTCGTCGCGGGTGCCGTCGTCGCCGGTGGGCATCCCGAACGCCGCGGGGTCGGGAGCGGGCCGGGCGAAATACTCGTCGGTGAACTCGCCCTCCCACGATGTCATGGCGATGAACGCGGCCATGCCGGCGCCGTGTCCCTTCGACTCGTACGCCTCGTTGAAGCCGGCCCGCGCCCGGTCGGCCGCCTCGGTATCGGGCAGCACCGCGTTGATCGGCGGCTCGTGGGCCACCAGCGTCGCGACGTCCGCCGGGTGGGTGGCGACCAGTTCGAGGGCGGTCACCGCGCCGCCGCTGCTGCCGAAGACGTCGACCGGCCCGAGTCCGAGCGCCTCGATCAGCAGGTGCAGGTCGGCCGCCTGCTGCTGGGGAGTGTTGGTGAGGAGCGCGTCGGTGCGCTTGCTGCGGCCGAGGCCCCGCGGGTCGTAGGTGATCACCGTACGGTCGGGGAAGTGTCCGGCGAGCGCGCCGAACCCCTCAGCCGTCATCGGCTGGCCGATCATCAGCAGCGGGCGGTGTGGACCGCCGGCCGGGCGGACGTCGTAGACGAGCTCGGCGCCGGGCACCGCGAGTGTGTGCGTCTCCATGCCGTGAGACTACGACCGGTAGGCGCGTTCCTGCAGGTGGTAGAGCTGCGCATACGCCCCGCCGGCGGCCATCAGCGCGGTGTGCGTGCCGGATTCGGTGACCCGGCCGTCGTCGACGACCACGATCAGGTCGGCCATCCGTACCGTGGTGAAGCGGTGGGAGACCAGGACCGTGACCGCACCTCGCGCCGTGGCCTCCCGCACCTGGCCGACGAAGTGCTGGAACAGCTCGTGTTCGGCGAGCGGGTCGAGCGCGGCCGTGGGTTCGTCGAGCACCATCAGCAGGGGCGGCGCCGGGCGCATCAGGGACCGGGCCAGGGCGAGACGCTGCCACTGGCCGAGGGAGGGCTCGATGCCGCCGAACGCGGCGCCCAGCCGGGTGTCCAGCCCGTCCGGCAGCGCCGCCAGCACCGGGTCGGCGCCCGCCCGCCCGACGGCCGCCACGATGGAGTCGCGGTCGCGGATGTGGCGGACGTCGCCGACGCCGACGGTCTCCCGGGCGCTGAGGCGCAGCCGGGCGAAGTCCTGGTACATGCCCGACATCCGGGACCGCCAGGCGGCCGGGTCGATCGTGGACAGGTCGCGGCCGTCCGCCTCGATGCGGCCGGAGGTGGGCTCGTACAGGCCGGTCAGCAGCTTGATCAGGGTGGACTTGCCGGCGCCGTTCGCGCCGACGACGGCCACCGTGGACCCCGCGGGCAGGCGCAGGTCGAGGCCGTGCAACGTGTCCTGGTCCGCGCCGGGATACCGGAAACGTACGCCGGTGAGCACGATCCCGCCGGCCAGACGCTCCGGTGCGGGCTCGCCACCGCGGGACGCGGCCGCGTGGTAGCGGCGCAGCCACCAGTAGTGCCCGACCACCTCGCCGGCCTGCGCGACCGTGGTCAGGTTGCGCAGCATCGTGCGCAGCTGCTCCTGCAACTGGGCGGCCAGCGACACCACCATGACGACCGCCCCGGGACTGCCGGCCACCGCGAGGGACGCCACCCCGAGCGCGGCGCCGAAGCCGGCCGCGTACAGCAGCCAGGCCGCCGCCTGCGTGACCGCGCCGTGCGCCCGCGCCCGGGCCTCCAGCGCGACCGCCTCGTCCCACAGCTCCGCGGCCCGCGCGCTCAGCGCCGGGCCGCCGCCGGAGAGCATGACCTCCTTGGCCGGTTCCGGCTCGACGCAGAGATCGTGCAGCCGGCGTTCGCGGCGCAGCAGCTCGGCCCCGGTGTCGCGGGCTTCGCGGAGCAGCCGGTCGGCGCGGCGCTGGGCGAGGAACAGCGGGACGGCCAGCAGCGCCAGCGGGACGAGCAGCGGGCTGACCCAGGCCAGCAGCCCGATCGTCACGGCCAGGCTGAGCAGCGCGGTGCCGGCGTTGAGTGCGGTCCACGGCATCGCCACGATCGCCTCGCCGCCGCTCAGCACCCTGTTCCAGCGGTTCACGTGCGGCCCGTGCTCCAGGTGCGCGACGGTCGGCGTGGCCGCCACGGTGTGCACGATCTCGGCGCTGAACGCGATCCGGACGCGGCCGGTCAGGTAGAGCGTCAGGTTCCCGGCGACCCGGCCCGCGGTCGACGACGCCGCGTAGGCGAGCGCGCCCAGGATGACGGCCCCGGCGGTGACCGCGCGATCGGAGGCGGTGGCCCCGTCGACGAGCCAGCGCTGGCTGAGGCCGATGCCGGCGATGACGCCCGCCTGCCCCGCGGTGAGCGCGGCGAGCACGATCGCGGCGCGGCGGTCGGTCCGCAGGGTGAGCGCGGCGATGTGCCGCAGCAGGCGTACCCAATCTCTCATCTTTGAAAGGCCTCGGCCTGCAGCGTGAAGAAGCGGTGGTAGTCGCCGCCCAGGGCCAGCAGTTCCTCGTGCGTGCCGTCCTCGGCGACGCGGCCGTCGCGGATCAGGACGATCCGGCCCGCGGGGCGCACGGTGGAGAGGCGGTGGGAGATCAGGACGGTGGTGGTGGTTTCCGGTACGCGGGACACGACGCGCTCGTGGAAGTCCGCCTCGGCCCGCACGTCCAGATGCGCGGTCGGCTCGTCGAGCACCAGCACACGCCGGCCCGCCCCGATCGCGAACAGCGCCCGGGCCAGCGCCACCCGCTGCCACTGGCCGCCTGAGAGATCGGTCCCGCCGGTGCCCTCCGTCCACAGTGATCGGTCCAGTCGATCGGCGAGCTCGTGCCCGCCCGCGTCGTGCAGCGCCTCGCGCACGGCGTCGTCGTCGCCCGGCGTGAGCGAGGTGATGTTGTCCCACATGGTCGCCGGGTAGTGCACGAAGTCCTGGAAGAGCACCGCCAGCCAGGCATTCGCATCCACCGTGGACGAATCCGCGCCGCCGACCGTGACCCGCCCGGACGTGGGACGGTAGAGGCCCGCGAGCAGCTTGACGAAGGTCGTCTTGCCGGCGCCGTTCTCGCCGACCACCGCGACCGTCTCGCCCGGGCGCAGCGTCAGCGAGAACCCGTCGAGCACCGGCCGGTCGGTCCCCGGATAGTGGAACACCACGTCCTCGAAGCGGATCACCGGCTCGCCGGCGCTTCCGGTGCCGTCACCGCGCCGCGGCATCGCCGCCAGCTCGTCGTAGGCGGTGACGCCGCGCAGCCCGTACTCGATGTCGAAGGCCTCCATCCCCATCGCGCCGATCGCCAGCACACCCATCCCCGCCAGCACACAGGTCACCAGCCGGGCCGGATCAAGATCACCATTCAGGACCGAGATCGCGGGTACGCCCGGAGCGGCCGCCCCGGTGACGGCGGCGAGCAGCACGAACCACCACTGCCGGTGGAGCGCGACCATCATCCGGCGGTAGACGGGCCCGTAGGCGCGGTGGGCGGCCACCCGGAACCGGCCGGTGAACCAGCCGGCCAGCCCGAAGAGCCGCACGTCCTTGGCCGCGCCGATCACCGCCTGCTCGGCCACGTAGTGCTCGTGGCGCTGCGCGGCGGTGTCCGCGTCCAGGACGGCGATCATCGCCAGCCACTCCCGGCGCAGGAATGCCCGGCCCACCAGCGACACGACCAGCAGCCCGACGGCCAGCGGCACCGAGAAGGTGGCGAGCACCCCGGCCGCGGCGACCGCGCCGGCCATCCGGAACATCAGCTCGACCTGCCCGGTGGCGGCGTTACCGGCGCTGCGTTCCCGGGCGATCCCGATGCCCGCGTCGACCACCCGCGCCGCCCGGTCCTGGAAGTCGCGGCTCTCCAGGTCGGCGAGCGTGGGCAGGGCGGTGGCGATCCGGCGCAGGCCGGCCCGCAGCTCGCCGTCGATCCGTTTGGCGACCAGCTCGCGCAGCGGCACGAAGGCGGTCCACGCCAGCTGATCGGCCAGGAACAATGCGGCGACCACCGCGACGTTGCCCAGCGCCGGGCGGGCGACGAGCGCCCCGACGGCGACGGCCTGGGCGGCGGGCAGCAGCGCCCGGGCGACCTGCACGACGAGCAGCGCCACGGTCAACGGGCGCCCGGCGTACCCGAAAAGCCGCAGCAACCGCAACCGCTCGCGCACCACCCGATGACGATATCGGTCACAGCGCGACAGTGGCGGCCCGTGGCCGCGGGGGAGTAAACCGGGATCATGACAGCACCCACGTCCGGCGACGAGCCGAAACCCTGGCGGGTCGAGGGCGGCCCGCCGAAACGATCGCGCCGCCGGCCCTGGGTGCAACTGGTCGTCATGCTGCTGGTGCTGCTGGCGGTCAACTGGATCGTGACGTCGGTGCTGCTGCGGCCGGAACCGCGGGTCGCGGTGTCCTACACGTTCTTCGTCACCCAGGCGCAGAAGGCCAACATCGAGGAGATCACCTCCACCGGCGACACCATCGAGGGGACGTTCCGGGAGAAGGCGGCCTACACGCCGCTGGGGGAGAAGAAGAGCGAGCAGGTCGACCGCTTCACCACCGAGCGGCCCACCTTCGCGGCGGACAACCTGTTCGCGCTGCTCCAGGCGCACGGCGTGGCGGTGAACGCGAAACCGCCGGATGCCCCGGCGCCGGTCTGGCAGCAACTGCTGCTCGGCTTCGGCCCGGCGCTGCTGATCATCGGCCTGCTGGTGTGGTTCTTCCGGCGTGCCGCGGCGGGCGCGGCCGGTGGCATCGGCGGCTTCGGCCGGTCCCGGGCCAAGCTGTTCTCGCCGGACAGCGGGCCGCGCACCACGTTCGCCGACGTGGCCGGCATCGAGGAGGTGGAGCAGGAGGTCACCGAGATCGTCGACTTCCTGCGCGACCCGGAGCGCTACCGCAAGCTGGGCGCCCGCATCCCGCACGGCGTGCTGCTCTCCGGGCCGCCCGGCACCGGCAAGACGCTGCTCGCCCGGGCGGTGGCCGGCGAGGCGAAGGTGCCGTTCTTCTCGATGTCCGCGTCCGAGTTCATCGAGATGATCGTGGGCGTCGGCGCCAGCCGGGTGCGTGACCTGTTCGAGCAGGCCAAGAAGGTCGCGCCGGCCATCGTCTTCATCGACGAGCTGGACGCGATCGGCCGGGCCCGCGGTGGCGCGCAGTCGCTGGGCGGCAACGACGAACGCGAGCAGACGCTCAACCAGATCCTCACCGAGATGGACGGGTTCACCGGGAGCGAGGGCGTGGTGGTGCTCGCGGCCACCAACCGGGCCGAGATCCTCGACCAGGCGCTGCTGCGGCCCGGCCGCTTCGACCGCCTGGTCACGGTGAGCCCGCCGGACGTGGCCGGGCGGGAGCAGATCCTCGCCGTGCACACGCGAGGCGTACCCGTGGATCCTGATGTCGATCTCAAGAAAATTGCCGCGACCACGCCCGGGATGGTCGGGGCGGACCTGCGCAACCTGGTCAACGAGGCGGCGCTGCTGGCGGCGCGGCGGCGGCACGAGACGGTGACCACGGCGGACTTCGGCGACGCTCTGGAAAAGATCCTTCTGGGTACGGTGCGCGGCATCATGCTCACGCCCGAGGAGAAGGAGCGCACCGCCTTCCACGAGGCCGGCCACGCCCTGCTCGGCATGCTGACGCCCGGCGCCGACCCGGTTCGCAAGATCTCGATCATCCCGCGCGGCCAGGCGCTCGGCGTGACCTTCCAGAGCCCCGACACCGACCGGTACGGGTACTCGAGCGCCTACCTGCGCGGCCGGATCACCGGGGCGCTGGGCGGGCGGGCCGCCGAGGAGGTCGTCTTCGGCGAGGTGACCACCGGCGCGGAGAGCGACCTCGACCAGGTCAGCAACATCGCGCGGCAGATGGTCGGCCGGTGGGGGATGTCCGAGGCGATCGGGCCGGTCACGGTGCTGCCGGCGCCGGGCACCGAGTCGCCGCTCGGCCTGGACGGGGTCGCCCCGGCCACCCGCGAGCTCGTCGACAGCGAGGTGCGGGCCATCGTCGACGATTGTTACAGCGACGCGTTGCGGCTGCTGCGCGAGCACCGGGCCCGGCTCGACCGGCTGGCGCAGGCACTTCTGGCTGCCGAGACGCTGGATGAGCGTGCCGCGTACGAGGCCGCCGGGTTGTGACCGCTAACAGGGGGCATGTGTCCGCCTGGTTTCTCAGTTCTTACGCCTTGACTACAGAATTGTTAGCGATAACACTTCTTCGCAGCGGTGCCCATCGATGCTGCCGAGGAGGTCCCCCATGACCCGCCGAAGCGGACACCTGACCAGTGCCGACCATCACACGACCGGTGTGGTGCGCGCGATGTCCGACGGTGTTGCCGCAGGTCGGCTGGAATTGCGGCAATTGCGGTTTTTCGTAACGGTCGCCGAGGAACTCCACTTCGGCCGGGCGGCGAACCGCGAGCACATCGCGCCGTCGGCGCTCACCACCCAGCTCCAGCGGCTGGAGCGGACACTCGGCGTACTCCTGGTCGACCGCACCGGCCGGCAGATCTCGCTGACCGCGGCCGGTGCCCGCTTCCTCATCGAGGCGCGGCAGATCCTCGAACACGTCGACCGTGCGGCGATGGTCGCCCTCGGCGCCGCGCTCACCCCGCCGACGCTACGGATCGGGATCCTCGACGAGGGGTACGACGCGATCCGTCCCGTCCTGCGTGCCGTCCGCGCCGCCCACCCCGAGCTGGAGATCCACCAGGTCACCGCCGGCGTGCCCGAGCAGTGCCGGTTGCTCGCCGACGGCCGGCTCGACATCGGCGTCGGGCGGGTCACCGGCGCCCCACCGGCCTTGGCGTCCGAGTTGTTCCGGCTCGACCCCTTGGGCCTTCTGGTACGCGCCGACCACCCGCTCGCCGGCCGGTCCGCGGTGCCCGTCGCCGGCCTGCGCGACGAGACCCTGCTCCTGGCCGACGAGGACCGCGCACCCGAGTTCAACGAGTTCGTGGCCGACGTGTGCCGGGCGGCGGGCTTCTTCCCGACCATGTTCCCCGGCACCGTACAGAACCTGCGGGCCGCCGCCGACCTGGTCCTGCAGGGCACCTGCGTCGCCTGCGTCCCCGGCTCGGCGTCCGGCTTCGGCGACGAGCTGACCTGGCTGCCCTTGGAGCCGGCCGTCCCGCACTACCCGTGGTCCCTGCTGTGGCGCGCCCAGAACCCGTCCCGCCACGCGATGTCCCTGGTCGCCACGGCCCGGCAGCTCTGCCACGACAACGGCTGGCGGGCGGTCGCCGGATTGGCCAGCTGACCGGCCCCGCGTTCACGCCTCATCCGCGTGTTGTCGACGTCCCGCGTTCACCGGCCGTCGTTCTCAGCTGGCCGTCGTTCTCAGCTGGCCGTCGTTCTCAGCTGGCCGTCGTTCTCAGCTGGCCGTCGTTCTCAGCTGGCCGTCGTTCTCAGCTGGCCGTCGTTCTCAGCTGGCCGTCGTCCTCAGCCGGCCGTCGTTCTCAGCCTGGACCGTCGTCCTCAGCCTGAACGGCCGGGCATCTGGGCCGGGCGTGGGCCTCGTCGGGCGCTCGCTCACGGTCGCTGCCGCCGCTGTCGGTCGGCGCGGGGTCGGGCCGGGTATGCCAGGCGCCCGGGGTGCCCGCTCATGGTCGCTGCCGCCACTTACGGCCGTAGCCGGGCGCTCTCGGTGGGAGAACCCGGCGTGAGTGGTGGGCCGCGGCGTGAGTGGTGGGCCGCGGCGTGAGTGGTGGGCCGCGGCGTGAGTGGTGGGCCGCGGCGTGAGTGGTGGGCCGCGGCGTGAGTGGTGGGATCGGGCACGCGGTGGTGGGCTAGCGCGGCATTGGGCCTCGATATGGCGCGCTGAGCTACCACGGCCCGTGCGAGTGGTAGCGAGGAGCGCCACGGGCTACCACCCGTCTGCTCAACTACCACCGCGAGTGGCGGCTACCACCGCGAGTGGCGGCTACCACCGCGAGTGGCGGCTACCACCGCGAGTGGCGGCTACCACCGCGAATGGGGGTCAGCGGCGGGCCAGGCGGCGTTCGCCGGCCGTACCGGTCTGGTAGAGGAGGTCGTAGTGGGCGAAGACCCCGGGCTCGTCGGCGGCCGTGAGCTCGCCGTCGAGGTCGATGCTCGGGGCGTTGCCGACGAGCTTCTTGTCGTAGCGGACGCGGACCGCGGCGGGTTTCACGGTGGCGCCGTCCAAGGGTACGAAGACCAGACGGTGCCGGCCGATGAACCCGACGCGGACGGTGACGAAGGCGGGCTCATCGGTGGCCGTGTCGACGTAGACGGCCTCCAGATCGCCGATCTTGTCGTCGTTGGGGTCGATGACCTTTTCGCCGCGCCAGTCGCGCAGGTTCTCAGCGGGGAACATGCTCAGGGCATGCCCTGCGACGGCGCGGCGAAAACGTCAGCTGAGCTGGATCATGTTCCAACTCAGGGGCGGGAGCACCGCCTGGAGGCGGCCGCCGTCGAGCTTCGGGTCCTCGCGGCGGTGCGGCGTCACCCGGTCGGGGGCGCCGATCGTGTTGATCGCGTCCGGGTCGTCGTCGGCCAGGGCGGTGTGTTTCGCGCTCGACAGGTCAGTGAACGCCCGCAGATCGACGTCGAGGGTCAGCGGTGAGGTCTGCGACCGGTTGACCGCGAACACCACCAGACCGGACGGTCCTTGAACCGCCACCGCGTCCAGCAGCGGCACCTCGCCCTGCTCGGCCGTCTCATGCACCGGCGACCGCGGCTCCACCCGGAGCACGGTGCCCCGGCCGAACCGGGCGGTCAGGGCGATCGGGTGGAAGCTGGCCTGCCGCCACGCCGCGCCACCCGGCTCGGTCATGATCGGGGCGATCACGTTGACCAGCTGGGCCAGGCAGGCGATCTTCACCCGGTCGGCGTGCCGGAGCAGGCTGATCAGCAGGTTGCCGACGACCACCGCGTCGGTCACCGAGTAGACGTCCTCGATCAGGCGCGGGGTCTGCTCGATGTCCAGGTTCTTCTCGCCGGCGAAGCGGCTCTGGTACCAGACGTTCCACTCGTCGAACGAGATGTTGATCTTCTTCTTGTGGCGGCCGACCGCGCGCACGTGGTCGGCCGTCGACACGACCGCGTCGATGAAGCGGTCCATCCCGGCGGCGCAGGCCAGGAAGCTGTCCCGGTCGTCGCCGTGCTGCTGGTAGTAGGCGTGCATGGAGACGTAGTCGACCGCGTCGTACGCCTCGGTCAGGACGGTGTTCTCCCAGGATCCGAAGGTCGGCATGTTCAGGTGCGAGCTGCCGCAGGCGACCAGTTCGATCGTCGGGTCGACCTGCCGCATCGCCTTGGCCGTCTCGTTCGCGAGCCGGGCGTACTCCTCGGCGGTCTTGTGCCCGATCTGCCAGGGCCCGTCCATCTCGTTGCCGAGACACCAGAGCTTGATCCCGTACGGATCGCCGCCGCGCTTGTCCGACCATGCCGTGCCGCCGCGCACGTTGCAGAACTCGACCAGGTCCCGGGCCGCGTCGATACCCCGGGTGCCGAGGTTGACCGCCATCATCGGTTCCACGCCGACCGACTTGGCCCACGTCATGAACTCCTGCACGCCCACCTGGTTGGTCTCGACCGAGCGCCAGGCCAGGTCGAGTCTCGAAGGCCGAAGATCACGCGGTCCGATCCCGTCCTCCCAGTTGTAACCGGAGACGAAGTTGCCGCCCGGATACCGGACGAGAGGAACACCCAGCTCGCGGACCAGCTCGGCGGTGTCCTGGCGGAACCCGTCCGCGTCGGCGGACGGGTGCCCGGGTTCGTAGATGCCGGTGTAGACGCAACGTCCCATGTGCTCCACGAACGATCCGTACAGGCGGGGGTCGACCTCACCCACCCGGAACGACGGGTCGACGGTGAAGGAGGCGTTGAGCATGGATCACCCTTTCAGGCCGGTGCCGGCAATGCCTTCGACGATGTTCTTCTGGAAGAGCAGGAAGACCGCCACGAGCGGGATGGCGCCGAGTACGGCCGAGGCCATCACGTCGGCGTAGCGGATGCCGAACGAGCCCTGCACGGTGGCGAGGCCGACCGGGATCGTCATGATGTCCGGGTTGCTCAGCACGAGCAGTGGCCACAGCAGATCGTTCCACGACTGGACGAACGCGAAGATGACAACGGCCGAGATGGCCGGCCGGGACAGCGGCATGATCACCCCGCGGTAGATCCGCCAGAAGCCGGCGCCGTCCACCCGGGCCACCTCGTCGAGCTCGCGGGGGAGCCCGTCGAAGAACTGCTTGAAGATGAACACCGCGATCGCGGTCGGGATCTGCGGCGCGCTGACCGCCCAGAACGTGTTCAGGATGCCGAGCGAGTCCATCTCCCGGAACTGCGGCACGATCAGCACCTGGCCGGGGATCATGATGCCCGCCAGCACCAGCCAGAACACCACGTTGCGGTACTTGAACCGCATCCGGGACAACGCGAAGCCGGCCATGCTGGCGACGATCACGACGCCGAGCGCGGTGATCGTGGCGATGATCAGGCTGGAGCCGAACCAGCGCAGGATGTCGGTGTCGCGCAGCACCCGGCCGAACGCGTCGAAGGTCGGGTTGTCGATCAGCCACCGCGTCGCGGTGGTCTCCTCGTTGGGTTTGAACGCGGTGTCCAGCGCCCAGGCGATCGGGATCAGCCAGATCAGGGCGAACGCGATCAGCACACCGGCGCAGACCCGGTTGAAGATCTTGGTGCGCGAGTCGGCCCGCGCGATGTCGGCCCGGACGGCGGTGGGCCGCTCGGGGGCGTCGACGGCCATCTCAGGCCTCCTTCTGCTGGCGGCGGACGATCCCGAACCAGACGGCGGAAACCGCCAGGATGACGACGAAGAACAGCATCGACGCCGCGGCCGCGTAACCGGTGCGGAAGTTGGTGAAGCCCTCGTCGTAGATGTACTGCAGCACTGATCTGGTGGCGAAGTTCGGGCCGCCCTGGGTCATGATGTACATCTGGTCGAAGACCTTCAGGGACGCGATCACCTGGAGCACCACCACCAGCGTGGTGGTCCGGCCGAGCAGCGGGACGGTGATCTTCCAGATCTGCTGCCACGGGGTGGCGCCGTCCATCGCCGACGCCTCGTACAGATCGCGCGGGATGTCCTGCAGGCCGGCCAGGTAGAGCACGAAGTTGAAGCCGAGCGTCCACCAGATCGTGGTGATGGCCAGCGACGGCATCGCCCAGTTCGGGTCGCCCAGCCAGTTCGGCGCGGTCATCCCCAGTTTCGCCAGCCCGGTGTCGAGCAGGCCCAGTTCCGGCGTGTAGAGGAAGATCCAGATCAGCGCGACGACGGCCGACGGCAGGATGTACGGCATGAAGAACGCCAGCCGGAAGAACCAGCGTCCGTGCTTGGCCCGGTCGGCGAGCAGCGCGAACACGAACGCCAGGATGATCAGCGGCGGCGTGGTCAGGATGGTGAACCAGACCGTGTGCCACAGCCCCGCCCAGAAGTCCGAGCTCTGGAACGCCTCGGCGTAGTTGCCGAAGCCGGCGAACGTGCCCAGGCCGGGCTGGACCAGGCTGGTGTCGAAGAAGCTCATCAGCAGGCCGTAGAGGCCGGGCCCGATGATGAACGCCAGGTACAGGACCAGGAACGGCGCGAGGAAGCCGAAGGCGGGCAGGCCGTTGGACTTCGGTTTGCTGACCGGCCCGGATTCCGATGTGCCGCTCCGCGGGCGTACCGCGGTTTCGGTGGTGGACACCGTCGTACCCCCTTTAGCTGGGCTCGCCTAGATGGGCGAAGCCGTTCTGGCGAGGTTGGTGAGCGCCGAGCGCATCTGCGCCAGCGCCACGGCCGGTTGCTGCTGGCCGTTCAGCACGGTGGCGATGTTGGAGCCGGTGACGATCTCGAAGTTGGAGCCGGAGCCGGAGTACCAGCCGTCCGGGTCGTACACCGCGCCCTCGGCGGCGGCCGCGTAGTTGGACTGCGGGGTCAGCGCCTTGAACTCGGCGCTGTCCCGGAACGGCAGCCAGGCCGGCACGTGACCGCCCTCGGCCCAGGTCTTGCTCTGGTCCAGGAACGACTTGATCAGGCCGAGCGCCCGCTTCTTGCGTTCCGGGTCGGGCCGGTGCTGCTTGGGGATCACCAGGGTGTGCGAGTCGGCCTGCACCGCGTATTTTCCGCCGCCGTACAGGTTGGGGAAGAGCGTCATCGAGAACGGCGTCTTCGCGGTCTGGAAGGTCGAGATCTCCCACTCGCCCTGGAAGTAGAACCCGGCCTGCCCGGTGGCGAACGCGGCGACCGAGCCCGCGTAGTCCAGGGTGGGCGGGACCAGGCCCTGCGTGGTGAGGCTCTGCATGAAGCTCAGCACCTGGGTGGCCTTGGCGTCGTCGATGACCACCTGACGGCCCTCGTCGGCGAGCACCTCCCCGCCGAGCTGGCCGTACCAGGACTGGAACATCCGCCACGGCGTCGAGGTGTCGGCGGTGATCGCGACGACCCCGCCGTACGCCTTGGTGACCTCTTTGGCCTTGCGCAGCGCCTCGGTGAACTTCTCCGGGCTGTCGAGCGGCGTCAGCGCCCCGGACGAGTCGAGCAGTCCGGCCTTCTCGCAGATGTCCGTGTTGTAGAACATCACGAACGGGTGGGTGTCCAGCGGTACCGCGTACGCCTTGCCGTCGACCAGCCCGGCCTTCCACGCCGTCTGGTCCAGCTGGTCCGGCGAGATGCCGACCCCGGCCAGGTCTTCGGTGGTGAGCTCCTCGAGCAGATCCGCGGCGACCAGGGTCTTGGCGCGGGTGAGGTGCGCGACGGCCATGTCCGGCGGCTTCCCGCCCAGGGTGGCCAGCGACAGCTTCGTGTAATAGGGGTTGCCCCAGGCCAGCGTGACGGCCTTGAGATCGATGGCGGGATTGGCCGCGCGGTAGGCGTCGATCATCTGCGTCATGCGGACGCCGTCGCCACCGCCGAAGAGATTCCAGTACGCGAGCGAGCCGGCCGCGTCACCGCCGGTGCCGAGCCCGCTGAGCACCGGCGTCGAACAGCCGGCCAGGGTCGCTCCCGCGCCCAGGCCGACCACTCCGCGCAGCAGGGCGCGCCGGCTCAGATAGCTGGTCATGGCCAGACTGTGCCGCTGGCGCCGGAACCACGCCAGATGAGACGACACCCTAAACAGAGAACGTGCGAACGTGATTCGAGAATTTACGACGTTGAAGCGGTCATGAGGTCGCCGTCAGATGGTGCAGGACGCCGCCGGTCCAGGGCGGGTAGCCGGCCGCGAGCACCGAGGCGACGTCGCCGCCGGCCGGATCAACGACCAGCCCGGCGTCGAGCGCCTTCCGGGCGGCGGCTGCCATCGCGTCCGGGTCCGGTCCGGCGTCCAGCAGCGTCCGCACGAAGGAGCCCCCGTCGACGACCACCGGGATGCCGCCCGGTGCGGCCGTGCCGGCCGACTCCACGATCGGGGCGTCCGGTGGGAAGAACACCGCGGCCAGCGGGTTGGCGGCGACCTGCGGGAACGTGCGGTCCGGCCGGCCCGAGCCGGTCGCGGCGGCCACGGTGCGCAGGGCGTAGAAGAAGTGGCTCAGGCCGGGGAATTCGGGAGCGCTCAGCAGCGTACGGCAGGCATCGGTCTCGATCGTGAAAGCGTCGTCCACGGGAACCGACGCGCTGCGGACCGCCACGTCCAGCACTGCCGCGAGCGCGCGCACCGGCGAACCCGCGGACCTGCGCCGCACCTCCTCGGCGAGACCCGGCGGCTCGGCGGTGCCGCCCGGGATGAGATAGCCGGGCCGCTCCCAGCGCTGCGCGAACGGCCCCGGCGGCTGGGACAGCACCCAGGCGCGGGCGGCGGCCACCACGTCGTCGGCGAGCTCGTCCACGAGACCCGCGGCCAGCGCCTGCGCCGGGTGGTAGGCGGTTCCCGGGCCGACGATGTCGAGCACGGTCGCGGCGATGCCGGCCATCCGGGTCACCCGGACCGTCCCGCCGCCGGCCGGGATGATGCCCATGCCGGTCTCGGCCAGCGACCAGACCGCCGACGCGTCGGTCGTGCCGACCCGGTGATGGCAGGCCAGCGCGATCTCGAAGCCGCCGCCGAGCGCCGAGCCGTTCAGCGCGGCGGCGACCGGCCGGCCCAGCGTCTCCAGCCGGCGGAGCTGGTCGCGGATCGGCACCATCAGGTCGTAGGTGGCGGCCGCCTCCTCGGGCGTGATCTCGGCGGGCACGAAGTCCGGCCCGGAGAAGAACGACCGCTTCGCCGACGTGACCACCACGCCCCGCAGCCGGTCCGGGTGCGCGGCCAGATCGTCGAGGCAGGCGCCGAGCCCGTCGTGGTGGCGCCGGTTGACCATGTTGGCGGTGCGGCCCGGGTCGTCGAGGGTCACGGTGACCACCCCGTCGGTGTCCCGGACCCAGCGAACCGCGCCGGATTGTTGGATGTCCGTCATACCGTTGAGGCTAGGGGATTGTTGGATGATCGTCCAACGGTAGGGTGGGGTACATGGCGAGCGACGACTTCCCGGTGCCGGACATGTCCGACGTCGCCCTGGTCGACGTCCTGCGCGCCGTCGGCGACCCGATCCGGCTGAGCATCGTCCGCGTCCTGGCCGACGGCCGCCCCCACCCGAAATGCAGCGAGGAGTGGGGTTTCGGCGTGCACAAGTCGACGATGACCCACCACTTCCGCACGCTGCGCAAGGCGGGCCTGACCCAGACCACGGTGACCGGCCGCACCCACACCGTCGAGCTCCGCCGCGCCGAGCTCGACGCCCGCTTCCCCGGCCTGATCGACGCGATCACCAGCGGTTGAAAGCCCGGGGTGGGAAGGGCGGGACCTCCCCTCCCACCCCGGGGTCTGTCAGGCCCGCACCTCCAGTTCGTAGATCCGGGCCGCGGTGTTGCCGTCGTTGGCCGGTGTGACCACGTTCAGACGTACGTAGCGGGCGTCCACACCGATCGACGTCGTCGTCGAATCGGCAGTGTTGCCGCGGATCTGGGAGCGGGTGGTCCAGGTGCTGCCGTCGTCGGAGGTCTGCAGGTCGAAGTCGCGGGTGTTCCAGGCCGGGTACTCGCCGCCGGCGCCCGCGTGGCGGATCACCACCGAGCCGACCCGCTGCTTGGCGCCCAGGTCGACCTGGAGCCACTTGGTGCCACCGGTCGAGCACCACTTGTCGGTCCAGCCGGCCAGCCAGCTGCCGTTGACCGCCCGGTCGGGAGCCTCGCCCGTGCAGGACGAGTCGGCGGTCGCGGTCCTGCGCAGTGCCACGTCGCCGGTCGGCTGGCCGTACGCCTCGAGTTCGTAGATCCTGGCCGTGCCGCTGCCGTCGTTGGCCGCCGCACTGATGTCGAGCCGCACGTAGCGCGCGGTCCTGGGCGGGATCGGCAGGTACGACCGGCTGGCCCGTGACCCGCTGACCGTGATCGCGTTCGACCAGGTCGTGCCGTCGGTGCTGGTGGAGAGGCTGAACGCGCCGGTGTTCCAGTTGGTGCCCTCGCCGCCGAGGCCGGCGTGCTTGACCACGAACGCGGACACGGTCTGCGCCGAGCCGAGGTCGGCCTGCGCGGTCAGCGGCGTGGTCGACGAGCACCACTTGCTGTTGCCGCGGATCGCGCCGTCGACCGCCTTGCCGGCGGCCTCCGCGGTGTTGCAGCCGGCCGATCCGGTCACCGTCTTGCCTTGGAGCAGGTTCGGTCCGAGGTCCGGTTCCGCCGGCGGCTGGGTCGCGCCGTCGGCAAAGCTGGGGGGTACGTCCTCAGCCCGCGTGCCCCACGTCGAGGCGGAGGCGCCCTGCGTGAACGCGAGGGTGCCACCGGTCGCGATGTCGCCGTACCGGATCCAGCTCCTGGCGACCGCGGAGCCGCCCAGGGTGACCGACTGCACGAAGCGGTTGGCGCTGCTGCCGCCGGTGATCGTGATGTCGCCCGCCGAGCGCTTGATGACCGCGCTGGGGAACAGCGCGCCGTGCAGGGCGAGCGTGTCCGCGCCGGGGGTCACCGGGTACAGGCCGAGCGCCGACCAGACGTACCAGGCGGAGGTGGCGCCGAGGTCGTCGTTGCCGGGCAGGCCGCCGGCGCCGGTGGTGAACGACTCGCTCATCACCCGGCGGACGGCGTCGCTGGCCCCGGCCGGCTTACGCGCGTAGTTGTAGGTCCACGGCACGTTGTGCTCGGGCTCGTTGCCGATGTAGAAGTACGGCCGGACCAGTCCGCCGTTGAGTTCGGTGAAATGGTGGTCGAGCCGCTGCGCCGCGGTGGCCGGGCCGCCCATCGCCGTCACGAGGCCGCCCAGGTTGTGCGGGACCATCCAGGTGTACTGGGCGGCGTTGCCCTCCACGTACGGGTTCTCCTGCGCCGGGTTGAGCGGCCAGGTGAAGCCGGTGTCCCGGGTGTGGATGTACGACGACTCGCCGTTGAAGATCATCCGCCAGTTCTGCGAGCGGGTCGACGCGCTGTTGTACGTGGCGGTGTCACCGAGCGCCTTGGCGAACTGGGCGATCGCGAAGTCGCTGCTGGCGTACTCGAGGGTCTCGGAGGGGTTGCCGGGGATGTAGCGGTTGGCGTTGTAGGTGGCGTAGTTGCCGCGCAGCACATAGCCCTGCTGCCCGCCGCCGGCGACGCTCTTCTTCATCAGGTCCAGGGCCGCCGCGGTGTCGAAGCCGCGCACCCCGAAGGCGTACGCGGAACCGACGATGATCGGGCCCGGGTCGCCCGGCATCACGAAGTCCTCCCGGGTCTGGTGCGACCACTTGGGCAGCAGACCGCCCTGCTGGCCGTCCAGCACCATCGACTTCACGATGTCGGTCATCACGTCCGGCGCGATCAGCGCGACCAGCGACGCCCACGAGCGGTAGATGTCCCAGCCCGAGTAGTTCTGGTAGACGGGGTGGCTCGCGGTGTGCACCGCCTGGTCGAACCCGCGGTACTGGCCGTTGGTGTCGCTGGACAGGTTCGGGTTCTGCAGGACGTGGTAGAGCGCGGTGTAGAACTTCTGCAGGTCGGTGGTGGAGCCGCCGGTCGCCTGGACGCGGTTGAGTGCGGTGTTCCAGGCCGCGTCGGCGTTCGTGCGGACGGTGTTGAGCGCGCCGGCCTCGGCCGTGGCGTTGGCCTGGGCGTTCGCCACGCTCACGAACGAGATGCCGACGGTCGCGTTGACCACCTGGTTGCCGGTGGTGTCGAAGGTGACGAACGCGCCGGCCTGGTTGCCGCTGACACTGGTAGCCCCGTTGTTCACGGTGCCGCCGTTGAACGTGCCGACGCCGGACGGCGTCCGGTCGAACTGGATGGAGAAGTACATCGGGAACGTGCCGCCGCCGCAGAAGCCGCCCGCGGTGTGCTCGCCGTAGACCCGGTTGCCGGCGATCGTCACGTTGCCGGCGCGGTCGCCGGTGGCCGAGCGGCTGGCGTTGATCAGCACCCGCGCGGCGGTGGTGGCCGGGAAGGTGAGCCGCATCGCGCCGGTGCGCTTGGTGGCGCTGAGCTCGACGTCGGTGGAGTACTTGTCGAGCCGGTTGGAGTAGTAGCCGGCCTGGGCCACCTCGTTGGACTTGGTGTACGCCGAGGCGTAGCTGGTCCAGCTGTTGCCGGGGGAGTTCCCGAGGTTGCCGGTGATCGGCAGGATCGGCAGGTCCTCGTTGTTCGGGCAGCCGGCCCCGTTGAAGTGGGTGAGGCTGAACGACTCGATGGTGCGGTCCCGGTCCCGGTAGCCGGACGGGGATCCGGTCGGGGTGTCCGGGGAGAACTGGACCATGCCGAACGGCACGGTCGCGCCGGGGAAGGTGCTCCCGCCGGCGCCGCCGCCGACCGGGTTGGGCGAGTTGCTGTCGTCGGTGCCGATCAGCGGGTTGACGTACTGGGTGAGGGGAAGATCAGCGGCCTGGGCCGGGTTCGCGGTGATAGCGAGGCCGCCGAGGGTGAGGACGAGAGAGGCGAGACAAGCGAGCGTACGACGCATGGGAGCCGTCCTTGACATCGTTGTCACCGATTGGTGAATGTCTATAGAACTACACCTCCATAGAGCACTGTCAATACTGTTAACTGGGCGGCATGCGGATTGTGATCACGGGTGCGACCGGTCACCTCGGGCGGCGGCTGGTGGCGCGGGGTGCGGCCGCCGGGCATGACGTGGTGGGGACGTCGCGATCACTCGGGCTGGACATCCGGTCGCGCGCCGCGGTCGGCGCGTTCCTGGCCGAGGCCCGGCCGGAAGCGGTGATCCATACGGCATCGGCCCGTACCGACTGGGCCGTGATGGCTGACGGCGCCGCGCATGTCGCCGCGTTCCATGCCAGGCTGGTCCACGTCTCCAGCGACGCGATCTTCAGTGGGCGAGCGTCCGAATACGATGAATCGGAAATGCCGGACCCGGTCTACACCTATGGAGCTGCCAAGGCCGCCGGCGAGACCGCGGTGCGGGCTCTGAACCCCGGCGCGGCCGTCGTGCGCACCTCGCTGATCCTCGGCGGGGACGGCACGCACGAGACCCTGGTCCACGACCTGATCGCCGGCCGTGCGGACGGCGCCCTCTTCACCGACATGATCCGCAAGCCGGTGCACGTCGACGACCTCGCCGACGCGCTCCTCGAACTCGCCGGATCCGACTACGCGGGCATCCTCAACGTGGCCGGCCCCGACCCGATCAACCGCTACGACCTCGGCGTCCGCGTCGCGCATCGGGACGGCCTCGACGCCTCCGCGCTCAAGGCCGCCAGCATCGCCGACCTCGGCCTGCGCCTGCCCACCGACGTGCGGCTGAATGTCACGAAGGCCCGGACGGTGCTCAGGACGCGGCTGCGCGGCGTGAACGAGTTCCTGCCCGCCGGTACGCGCTGACCGTCGGGTCGCCCTTCGCCCAGAACCGCCACGTCACGTCGTGTGCGCTGGTCGCACCGACGCGCGGTCCCGCCTCGACCTCGCTGGCCGAGCCAACCGGCGGCGGCGTGAGCAGGGCCGATCCCGTGCCGTCGATCAGCGACGTGCCGTACGCCGACTTGTCCAGCCCGGGCACCTGCATCAGCTTGGCCGGCCCGCGCGCCAGATCGTGATCCCCGCGCGCGGCCGGCCGCCGCTGCCGAGCGGTTTCCAGACCGTCGATCACGGCCCCGGCCCGCAACAGCACAGCGGCCGCGTCGCCTTCCGGCCCGCACACGACGTTGGCGCAGAAGCGCATGCCGCAACTCTCCTACGCTCACGACGTACATCAGATCGACGGTGACCTCGACAAGATCCTCGACCTTGTGATGGCCGTCGCCAAGAACCCCGCCGCCCGGGACTGCCCGCAGTCGATCTTCGACGCGGCGCGGCCGGACTGCACCGGCCCGGCACCTGGTGTCCGCGTCAGGGCGAGCAGCGGGCTCCTTCATGAATCGCTGAGGATTTGAGGAACCGGGCGAGGTGAGTGGCGGGTGTTCGCCTGCCGCGGGACTTCGACACGTAGTCGGTACGGACGGCGCGGTGGTCTCAGCCCTGCCGCACGACCATGCGCGACGATTGCTGACCCCCGGCGTAGCGCCGCGTCACGGACCAGGCGACGGCTGCGCGCACGCTCGGCGGCAGATGAGGATGCTGGCAGCATGTCGGCTCGCTGATGCGCTCTGCCGCTGGCTACGGTTCGGTGATGATTGTGTGGGTTGCGTCGTTTCCTCGTTCTGGCAACACCTTCCTGCGGATCGTCCTCCACAGGCTGTATGGCGTCAGAACCTCGACGGTCTATGACGTTGACGGTGTTGCTGAGCGCCTCGGGAAGGATTTGATCGGGTTCACCGATCGACCAGGAAGCCTTTCTGAGATGCGGGCGACCGACGAGCTGCATTTCGTCAAAACCCACCGGCAGCATGATGCCGACGTCGACGAGGACGATCGGGCGATCTGCCTGGTGCGAGACGGCCGTGACGCCTTGGTCTCGTGGGCCCGCCAAGCGAGCGAGGAAGACCCGAACACCTACAGGGCCGAACTGAGGTCGAAGATTCTGCGAGTGAGCGCGTCCGGAACCGGAAAGTTGGGGATCCAACGTTCTCAGCTGGCTGCGACCGTCGGCGCCGCATCGTGTGGTCCTGCGGTACGAGGATCTGATTCGTGACCCGCATGCGGCGGTCACTCCGGTCATCGCCACGGTGGCCCCCGCGCTTGGTCTGCGGCCGGACGCTGCCATTCCATCTCTCGACGAGCTGAGGGGGCAGGACGACCTGTTCTTCCGCCGAGGTCGCACCGGCAGCCATCAGGACGAGTTGCCCGTCGAGTTGCACCAGCTGTTCTGGTCGCGGGTCGACAACCAGGCGGCGATGGACCTACTCGGCTATCCCAGGCCCGACGACGGTGAAGCCTGGAAGCACTAACCTGCGCGCGGATCGCGCCTGAGAGTGCGGCGGCGGATCCCCGTCGTCGTCTCCTCAGGCGTTTCCGATTGAGGATTACGACGGCTTCTTTAGGATGGCCGGCATGGGTGACCAGCAAAGGTTCAGTGCGGAGACACATGTTGACGCGCACCAGTTCCTGCTGTCGGATTTTCCTGTCTCGTTCGACGAGCCGCCCGTGCCGGCCAACGGCCTTTTCAGCGTTCTGCCAGGGGAAATGGTCGTCTACGTCGGAGCGAGCAGCGGTGCCGTGACCGTCACCGTCGAGCCGCGATACAACCCCCCTGAGGCAGTCGAGCTTGACGAGTGGGAAGAGGTCGCCGAGGCCGACGTGGACGTTCCGAACGGCCAGCTCGGCGTCCGAGCGATCATGGCGGAATCGCCGGACCTGCCACTTCTTTCCGCTCACGGCCCCGGTCTGTACCGAGCGCGAGTGCACGCCCGCGGCCGGGACATCGCCTTCGACGTCGTTGCCTTCGAAGCCGTCGAGGACTACCTGCTCCAAGCATGGCCGAGTACCACCGGCGGCGAGGAGCACGTCTTCAAGGCCTCAGATGCCCGGGGTCACCGGTTGCGCCAGCAGGGGTTTGCGGTAGGGGATGATCACTTCGGATAGTGACGGCTGTTGCGGAGCCGCCTGCGATGCACACTGCGGCTAGATAGAGTGCGGCTCGTGGCTGCGCCCGGGTCCGGTCGCGCCTATTCAGGGTGCCGTTCGTGCATCACGCGTGCGACCGCCCCGTGAGTCGCCTCGTACTGCTACCGGTTCGGCCTACGGCCTCGGGCGCCCCGGTGCGCCTGTTGTCGGGACCTGACGATTGTCACATGTAACCCGTTGACGCGATAGCCGATTGGCGTCCATCGTGGTCGCTCGGTCAGCGGCAGATGAGGACGCTGCGGTGGTGACCATGAATACGAATGCACCGTTCAGTGACGGCTGATCGGGATTATCGAGTCGGGCTCTATCCGGTGTCAGGTCAGATGCACGCCTAGTCCGGTCAAGCCTGGCGCCACATCCGGCCGGAGCACCAATTTCTCGTCGTAATCTCCACTACTTTGCGTCCGATATGGGATTGGTTCGGCCGTAGGTATCGCGAGTAGACGCTCGCGCAACTCCTTGGCGGCGGCGTCGCCTTCCGCGGGTGTAAATCGGTCAGCGCCAGACATCAACACCGGGGGAAGCACTTCCGCCCCCGCGTAGAACAGCATGCCGTGCTGCAGCGGGAACAGTAGTTCGTCGATGCTTCCGTGAATGCCTCGCTCGCCGTACAACCACGTAGGACCGCCCATCGTCACCACCGCCAGCGCGCGTTTGCCGGCAAGAAACCCATCTCCGTAACCGATCCATTCGCCGTGCGGGCCACGCTTGCCGTATGCGTAACCTTGATGCCAGATCCGATCGAACCAACCTTTGAGGATGGCAGGCATTCCGAACCACCACATCGGGAACTGCACGATGATCGTGTCCGCCCGGTTGATCTTCTGCTGTTCGGCTCGGATGTCCGGAGTCAGCCCGCCGCTTTGATAGGCCTTTTCTGCTGCTGAAGCGACGTGAAATCGCAGCGCCGGGTCGTGGGCGTAGCTCGCCGCATCGACGACGGGGTTCCAGCCCATCGCGTAGAGGTCCGAGATCTCGACCTCATGGCCTGCGACGCGGAGTTCGCGCTGGCCCTCCGCCGCTAGGAATCCGCTCAGTGAGCGAGGTTCGGGGTGGGCCAGGATCCAGAGAACGTTCATGAGGTTGATCATCCAAGGGCGGGATCACCGCGACGACTGGCCCGAAGGCCAACATGTGCGAAGATCGGGCCATGACCGGCTTTGTTGGCGACGGCCGCCACCGCGTGGCGGTCCTGGCCCGAGACGGCGTGCTGCCCTTCGAGCTCAGCATCGTCCATCGACTGTTCGGCCAGGCCTGCGGGCCTGATGGCGCTGCACTCTACGAGGTCGTGACCTGCACTCTTGTCCCTGGCGAGATCCGAACGGATGCCGATTTCACCATCACCGTCACGTGCGGCCCCGAGGCGCTTGCCGAGGCTGACACCGTCGTCGTCCCAGGATCGGACGTTGACTACGAACCCCACGCCGGTTACCTCGAGCCGTCGCTCGCCGACGGGCTCGCGAGGATCCGACCTGGCAAGCGAATCGCCTCAATCTGTACGGGATCCTTCGTACTCGCCGCAGCGGGACTGCTCGACGGACGGCGGGCAGCCACTCACTGGCGCTCGTCGGCACAGGCACGGGAGCGTTTTCCCGACGTCACGTTCGACCTCGATGTCCTATACGCCGATGACGGCGGCGTTCTCACCTCGGCCGGCGCGGCAGCGGGAATCGACCTATGCCTGCACATGATTCGTACCGACCACGGCGCCGCAGTGGCGAATGACGTGGCCCGCGGCACGGTTGTTCCGCCGCACCGCGAAGGCGGGCAGGCGCAGTATCTCAATCGGCCGGTGCCGGATCCCCGAATCTCGTCCACCGGTCGGGCGCGCGAATGGGCGCTCGCGAACCTGCACCAGCCGGTTACGCTGCGAGAACTAGCAGCCCAAGAATCAACGAGCACGCGGACGTTCACCCGGCGCTTCCGCGACGAGATCGGTACCTCACCAGGGCGATGGCTAACGCAGCAGCGCGTCGAACGCGCCTGCGCTCTCCTGGAAAGCACCGACCTGCCTATCGACGAAATCGCCGCCTCCACCGGGTTCGGCACGGCCGGGTCAATGCGGTTACACCTCCAGGCCGAACTGGGCATATCGCCCAGCGCCTACCGCACCACATTCCGCGGACGCGACCGCTAGCCCGGATGGACGTTCCCGGAACGACACTCAATGAAGTTTCGGGTGAACTGTCATCGGCAAGACAGTGCGGCTGCCAACAGCACGGCAGCGCGACGCGAAGGGGTGTTCGAGTGTGCCCTCGGACCGCTCTCACGATCAAACTTCGCGCCGGTTGCCATCACTGATAGAGCGACTCGGCGAATGTCGAGGCCTTCCACCGCGGGCCCATCCGCTTCCGCGAGATCGTCAACGACTATCTCCGGCCAGGCCGGTAGCTGCCGAGCGTTCGTGCAGTTTGGGAACGGGCCGCGAGATCATCTGTGTCATCACGCCGTTCAGTCCGGATTGGTGCATCGAGGTGTCGCACTGCTAACCAGCCCACAAATGTGATCTCTCCGTGTCGATGGTGACGTTGGTGAAAAGTTTGTGAGTGGGTGAGATCGGCGACGACTCGCGCCCGGTCTGGAGGTCCTGATTGGACGCGATCAGGATCCGATAGATCGTCATCTTGAGGAGTTGATCGAGTGCCCGCAGCTGAGCTGCGAAAGTTCGATAAGACGGTGGTCCAGAGTTCTTCGTACTGACAAACCCGGCGACCACGTCTGACGTAAACCTGTCAGAGTTTCCTGGCAACCGTTCGCGGCGGTTCTCCTAGGCTAAGAGTCAATCTAGGACTTGGGGGCCGATAGGATGGCCAAGAGGAAACGGGCCCGACGACCGAAAGCGCCCGTCGTACCGGCCTCGCCGCCGACACCTGCTACACGCAGAAGAATCCCCGGGTGGCTCGTTGCCACCCTGAGCGCGGTCCTTGCAACAGCGATCTCGGCAGTGGCCGCTACGGTGGTGTATCAGCTGGTCAACGTGACAGGAGCTAAGGACGACCTGCGGGATAAGGTCGGAGGCCAGCCTCGGCCCGTCCAATCGCTACCGCCGTCCCTGCCGACAGGATCCGGCCTGCGTGTCTCCGTGCTTGATATCGAAGGTAACGATGGCGGTTCCTCCGTGGTGTTCCCCGCCAGAGGTGTGACCGCATCGCGCAAATTCATCGACGCAGAGGCTCAGCCCTCCTTTCGAGACATGATCGCAGCGGGTGGCTTCGCCGTCGATGCACTCCAGCTGCGCGTGTCACTCGAAGGGCTGCGCAACCAGCGTATTACGGTTCACAATGTTCGAGTGAGCGGCCTGCGCCGCGAAGACATACCTACCGGGGCTCTCGTGAAAATCCCCGGCCAAGGCGTCCCCACCAACCAGATGGCCTTCGCGATGGACGCTGCCAAGCCGGTCGCGCATCAGGTGGTCGAGGGTGTCGAGGTCGACCGGGCCTTCTTCGACAACGAGTTCATCGACCTGGCGGACGGTGAGAAGACCGTTCTCGTGTTGAGATTCCATACCGAGTTGTGGGCGTACGCCTTCGATGTCGCTATCGACTACGAGATTGGCGGACGGTTGCTGACGCAGCCCGTTCCACGCACCACCGACCAGCCGTACCGGGTGGCTGCTGGCGTCTGCTTCGGCGACAGCTTCCTGGCCAAGCTGTCCTCAGCGGACAGGCAGCGGCTGGGTTCATTGCGGTACAACGAGATCAGCGAGGTTGCGGGCATGGCCGTTGAGGCGGACGGCTCTCAGCATTACCGCATGGAGCGTGCCGATCCAGCCCGACACTGCGCTGGATGACTCTGGCTCGAGCCCTGGCGAACCCTGACCGCGCCGTCGATCCAGCCGGTCCAGTATCCGTCTACCGGCCATTTCAGATGCTCGGCGCGCGGGTGATCAGCGCCCGAACCTCCCAGCGTTCTAGCTCTGTGCTCGCGCCCTGTGCCTGCAGCCGGATCGCGCCGGGAGCGGCAAGGCGCGAGCGGCCGGCCCGATGGGCCCCTTGAAGACGATCGAAAGTCTCGTCGCTGCTGAAGCCCAGCACTTTCTAGATCCGGGGTGCCCTCGGCCCGCCTTCATCGGTGTATCGAGGCTGAGTGATCCGGGCGGAAAGAGTCAGCTCGGCGCCTGCTTGTCCGGCCGATCAATCGCGTCGGCAAGCACGACACCGGGCTCGAGGAGCTTTGCGAACTCCTCGGCCGGCACGGCACGCGAGAACAGGTACCCCTGGCCGTGCGGACACCCGAGCCGACGTACGAAACCGAGTTCCTCGTCCGTCTCGATGCCCTCGGCGATGACGTCGAGGTTGAGGTTCAGGCCCATGGTGACGATCGTGCGGACCAGCTCCTTGCCGCGCGGGCTGGTCGCGATGCGCGAGATGAACGACCGGTCGATCTTGAAGGCGTCGATGGCCAGATCCTGCAGTGCCTCGAGAGAGGAGTAGCCAGTGCCGAAATCGTCGATGTGGACCTGCACGCCCAGCGTCCGCAGGCCGCTGAGCACGGAAGAGGCGAGCTTGGCGTCGTCCATGATGACGCCCTCGGTGATCTCGACGGCGAGGCGGTCGGGACTCAGACCGAAGGCGCGCAGGTTGTCGTCGACGTCCTCGATCAACGTGCCCTGCCAGAACTGCCGGTTGGAGACGTTGACGCTCATCATGAACGGTCGGGAGTCGCCGCGGTGCAGACCCCACCGGCGCAGCTGCCGGCAGGACTCTTCGAGCACCCACGTCCCGATGCTGAGACTGAGTCCCGACTCCTCGGCGACACCGAGGAACTCGTTCGGCGGCACCAGCCCTCGGGTGGGATGTCGCCAGCGGATCAGGGCCTCAGCACCACTGAGGGTCAGCGTCCGGAGCTCGACGATGGGCTGGTAGAAGAGCACGAGCTCACGGTTGTCCAGCGCCCTGCGAAGGCCGCTCTCGATGGTGAGACGGTCGGTCGCGGCGTTGTGCATGGCGGGGTTGAAGATGGCGTGCGACCGCTTGCCGTGGGTCTTGGCGTGGTACATGGCGATGTCCGCATCGCGCATGATCGCCTCGGTGTCGCCGTACTCGGCGGACCCGACCGCGATGCCGATGCTGACCGAGACGACGACCTCGGTGTCGCCCAGCCGGTGCGGCTGTGACAGGTCCCGCTGGAGGCGTTCGGCCACGATGACCGGATTGTTGTCGTCGGCGACGTCCTCGATCAGGATGGCGAATTCGTCGCCGCCGAAGCGCGCGGCGGTGTCGGTGGAGCGCAGCGTCGTGGTCAGCCGGGCGGCCACCTGTTGCAGGAGCCCATCGCCGGCGTGATGGCCGAGGCTGTCGTTGACGATCTTGAAGCCGTCGAGGTCGAGCATCAGGACGGCGTACTTGTAGTCGCCGCGCCGATTCGCCCGGGCGATCGCGGCGGTGAGCCGGGTGCGGAACTGCGCCCGGTTGGGCAGCCCGGTGAGCTCGTCGTAGAGCGCGGCGCGGCGCAGATCCTCCTCCTGCTCGCGCATGGTCTTGAGCAGCGCCTGGTGTGCCAGGGCGACGCTGAGCAGGGCCGCCCACTGGTTCATCGTTTCCCGGCCCTCGGGGGCGTACGCCTGGATCGGCCCCACGACCGCCAGCATGCCCCAGTCACCCGGGCCGACCTTCAGATGTGCGATGTAGACCATGTGGTCGGTGGTGACATCGGCCAGCGACACCAGTCCCGCGGGCGGGAAGGCGTTGAGCGGCACCAGCTCGTTCGGGCCGCCTGTGCCGCCGTTCTCCCGGTCGAACTGCCCGACGACGGTCAACGCGGTCCGTTTGCCGGAGGCCGGCTCGCGTTCCGGCCACAACCCCAAGCAGCCCGCTCGCACGTCGGTGGCCTGGAGCCAGTCCAGGGAGCATGGGTCCTTCTCCTGGCTGCGCAGCAACTGGAGACTGACCGAGTACTGCGTGCCCAGGCTGCTCATCATCGACTGCGCGTGCAGGGAGAGCTGGACGATCTGGGCCTGGGCCAGCAGCAGGAAGATCTCCTGCAGGCATCCCTCCATCCGGCGGGTGACGCCGAGGTCCTGGTCCAGTCCCGCGCCGGACTGCAACTGCCACGCGTGCCGCCGGATCAGGCCCGCGATCTCGGCGAGACCCTCGCCGTCCTGGAGCATCCCGGCCAGCGGGACCAGGCTCCGGCGTAGCACGGGACCGACCATCCTGCCCCCCGCCAGGGCGAACTTCAGCGCGTCGTCGATCGCGGCCGCCGGCCCGCCGAAGTCAATCGGGTAGTTCAGGTACCGGCTCCCCGCGTGCCAGGTCACCAGCAGGGTCGGCAGGCTCGACGCCGAGTCCAGGCCGGCGACGTCGGCGGCCTCGAACGCCTGGGACGCGATCTGCAGCAGGCCGGCGCACCCGCACGACTCGCGGACGGTCAACGAGGTCGGCATCGCGTGCTTCCCGGACGGGACCTCCTCGCCGCCGTGCATCTGGATCAGCAACCGCACTGCGAGAGCGCCGATGTCCTCCAACGGCTGCCGCACGCTCGTCAGGCTGGGGGTCATCCGGGCCCCGGCCTCGTTGTCGTCGAAGCCGATCACCGCGAGGTCGTTCGGCAGGTGGAGACCGGCGTTCGTAAGCGCCCGGGTCAGGCCGATGGCGTTGCGGTCGTTGCCGGTAAGCACTGCGCTCGCCGGCATTCCCCGCTCCAGCATCATGCGCGCGGCGCGCTCCCCGCTCGCCTCCTGCATGTCGTCCACGACGAACAACAGATCCGGGTCCGGCGCCAGGCCGTTGTCGGCCATCGTCTTCCGGTACGCGTGGATGCGCTCGTGGACGTCCAAGTTTCCCGGAAAACCGACATACCCGATTCGGGTGTGACCGTGGTCGATGAGGTGCTGGGTCGCCGCGCGGGTGCCGGCGAAGTTGTCGGGCAGGACGACCGGGCAGTCGAAGCCGGGCGGAGCGTCACTGATCACGACGACGGGGCGGCCGCTGTCTCGGGCCGCCCGCAGATAGTCGGTGCCCACGCTGTTCAGGATGACGACGAAGCCACCCACATAGTCCCAGGCCACGTGGTGCGGGAAGGGCGGCGGCTCGGGGAAGTCCTGCTCGACGGTCCCGGCGTCGACGGTCTGGATCGCTACCATCCGGCCGCCTGCGGATGCCAGTTCCGTCGCGATCCCGGCCATCAGTTCACCGAAGTACGGCCCGCCGAACGCGGTGGACAGGACGCCGACGTTGAAGGTGTCCGCCTCGCTCAACATCCCTCCGGCTGACCTCATGGGCGCCTCACCGCCGGAAGCACGATCGCCCGGTCGGCTAAGGCAAACGCCGATTACTCACTGTATCGACGCGAGCGGACTCACATGCCGCAATCTGCGCAAATCGACTGACCTTCGTCCTCCGGGCGCGTGAGGACGGCGAAGCTAACAGCGAGATCATTTGACCACCGCGGACGTTCGGACGAGACAGCGCGACACTGTGCTGGGAGCCAGCGCCCGAGCAAAGGGCAGGCCTATGGGGCTGTGGTGGTGAATTGTCGGGGGGTGTTGTCGGTGAGCGCGGTGTTGAGTGCGGTGAGGAGTTCGACTTTGGTGAACGGCTTGCCCAGGACGGTGACGCCGGGGTCGAGGAGGCCCTGTTCGGTCATGAGGGGTGCGGCGTAGCCGGACATGTACAGCACGGACATGTGCGGTCGCTCGGCGCTCAACGCCGCGGCGAGTGTGGGCCCGTTCATGTGTGGCATGACGACGTCGGTGAGCAGGCCGTGGATGGGCCCATCGTGTTGGCGGGCGATGGTGAGGGCTTCGTGACCGTTGGTTGCGCTGAGGACGTGGTAGCCGGCGTTGGTGAGGATCCTGTTGGCGGCGTGTCGGAGGCCGTCTTCGTCTTCGGCGAGCAGGATGGTCCGGTTTGTGGACGCTTGCGTCGTGGCGGCGGGTCGGCTGGTGTGGGCCGGTTCGTCGGTGGCGGGTAGGTAGATGTTGATGGTGGTGCCGCGGTCGACGACGGAGTCGATGATCAGGTGGCCGCCGGCCTGTTTGATGATGCCGTAGGCGGTGGCGAGGCCGAGGCCGGTGCCTTGTCCATTCGGTTTGGTGGTGAAGAAGGGTTCCATGGCCCGGTCGATGACCTCGGGTGGCATGCCGTCTCCGTTGTCGATGACGGCGACGTGGACGTACTCCCCGGTGGGAAGGCCCCCGGCGGGTGGATCGGTGTCAGTGTCCGTTTTGTTGGTGCTGCGGAACATCAGCGCACCGCCGCGGGGCATCGCGTCGCGGGCGTTGATGGCGAGGTTGAACAGGGCTTGGCACAGCTGGCTGGCGTCGGCGCGGGTGTTGCGCAGGTGGGGGTCGAGCTGGGTGGTGACGGTGATCTGTTCTCCGACCGCGGTGGCCAGCATGCCGCAGACCTCGTCGACTATCGCGTTGAGGCTGATGACGGTCGGTTGCATGACCTCCCGGCCGCCGAAGGTGAGCAGTTGGTGCGCGAGGTGCGCGGCGCGTTTGCTGGCTCGGGTGATCTGGCCGAGGTCGTGCAGGATCGTCTCGGCGTTCGGCGCGGTGAGCGTCTGATCGATGGCGTCGCCGACGGCTTCTTCGACGAATTCGCTGAGGGAGAGGATGACGCCGAGCATGTTGTTGAAGTCGTGGGCGACGGCTCCGGACAGCCGGGCGAGGCTGTCGAAACGGTGGGCGATCTGCCGGCGTTCCTCGATTTCGCGTTCCCGCTCTTCGGCGTGCCTGCGTTGTTCGGCTTCCACCAGTGGCGTCACGTCGGTGATGACGGCGACGAAGCCGTCCTGGTCGTCGAGGACACGGACGACAACCTGCAGGTGGCGTTGTATCCCGGGGGCCAAAGCTACGGGACCGTAGTAGGTGGTGGCGCCGGCGAGGGGCGGATTGCTGTTGTCGAACTCGCTGTGGCGCTCGGGTGCCAGGCAGCGCAGCCATCCCGCGCCGAGCAGGTCGGCGACCGGCGTCGCGGTGATCTCGCTGAGCCGGGAGTTGACGTAGGTGGCGTGCATGTCCGGTCCGCCGAAGGCGATACCGACCGGGGACAGTTCGGCGAAGGCTTCGAAGCGTGCCTCGCTTTCGTCGAGGGCGAGGATTTTTTCCACCAGTTTGGCGTTGACAGCGCGCAGGTGTCCGGATCGGTCTTCGCTGCCGGTGTCGGGTACGGGCGGGGGTTCGTGGTGCAGTGCTTGCTCGACGGCGGCGAGCAGTTCGAACGGGTCGGCGGATTTGGCCAGGACCTGGGTGACGCCGTAGGCGGTGGCCAGTGGTTGGGCTTCTGCGGGGCTGTAATTGGCGGTGAAGAACAGTACCGGGATGTCGGTGGTGTCGGCGTCGGCGTGCAGCGCGTGGGCGAGTTCGTAGCCGTCCATGCCGGGCATGACCACGTCGGTGAGGATCACGTCGGGGTGGGTGGTGCGCGCCATGGCGAGGGCTTGATGGCCTTCGGTGGCCTCGATGACGTGGTGGCCGCCGTGGTCGAGGGTCGCGCGGGCGACCTCCCGGTTTGCGGCGCGGTCATCGACGATGAGGACGGTGGCCATGGCAACTCCTCAGATCGGTGTGGTGGCGGCGGCTGGGGGGTTGAGTTGGATGGCGAAGGTGCTGCCCGTCGATGGCGTGCTGTGCATGCTGAGTGTGGCGCCGCAGTGGGCGGTGAGCTGTTGGGCCAGGTAGAGGCCCAGCCCGCTGCCTGGCACGTCGTGTTGTTCGGCTGCTGTGCCGCGGGTGAACGGCTGGTAGATGCGCGTCTGCTCGTCGGTGGTCATGCCGGGGCCGTTGTCGCTCACCTCGATCAGCGGGTATCGCTGGGGCGTGAGGCGGCAGTGGATGCGGATGTCGGTCTGGTCGGTGTACTTGATCGCGTTGTCGACCAGCTCGGTCAGCAGCCGTTGCAGGGCGTGTTCGTGGCCGGTCGCCATCACTGGCTCGTCGGGTACCTCGACGATCAGTCGCCGTGCGTGGGTGTCGGCGCTCGGCGTGGCTTGCGCCACGACGGTGGTGATGGCGGCACGGCAGTCGAACACGTCGTCGGGCGGGGACGTTGCCACCTCGAGTTTGGCGATCGTGACGACTCGCTCGATGGTGTCGAGCATCTGGACCGCGCTGGTGCGCATCAGCTCCAGCTGGCGGATCTGCTGCTCGGGGGCAGGGGAGCCGTCTGCGAGTTTCACCAGCATGATGCGGGTCAGGCCCACGATGCCGGTGAGCGGGCTACGCAGCTCGTGCCCGAGTTTCGACAGCAGCAACGTACCGGGAAGTGCCCCGCCGGAGGCGGATCTGGGAGCGCTGCCGGCGGCCTGGACGTTCACGGTTGTCGCGGCAGCTCCTGGGCGGTCGTCCACGTCGGTTCCCCCGAATCGCTCTGTGCTTACACGAGGTCCGGCTTCCTCGACGGCCCAGTTAGTCCCTTCGACGGTTTTTCATCCGAATTCGTCTCATAATATAGTCTATGTGGTATTCAGCATGGCTGGTTGGCGGAACTCGTTGGCGGTCGCGAGTCGTTGCCGCGGTCAGCGCAGGGACGATTCTGCTCGCCGGAATGGCCCTGCTGGGCTACGCCGTGGGTGCACGGATGCTCACGTATGTCGTTCCGCCCAGTCCGGCGATGGTTCCGGTCACCGCGGTGGCGTTGGGTCTGGCGGGTGCTGGTCTGTGGCTCGTCGTCCCAGCGTCAGTTTCGGTTTCTCGTCGCCGTGTCGGCCAGGGGCTGGGCCTGCTGGTGGCGCTGGTCGGCGCGTGGGTGCTCCTGGAATATCTGACCGGTCGGAGTCTGGGCGTGGACATGCTGATGTTCCCCGGCCGCATGCGGGAGTGGTCGAGCGTCGACCTTCCCGGCCGTCCGTCGCCGCACACGGCGGTCGCCTTGGTGGCCACCGGATTGGCCCTGATGTTCCTGGACGCCGACGCGGACCGCGGCTATCGGCCGGCCAAGGTCCTCGCCCCGGCGGGCGGCCTGGTGGCGGCAGTGGCCCTGCTCGGTCACGCCTACGGCCTGAGCTACCTGTCCGGCGCGTCGACGATGACGTCGATGTCGTACGGAGCGGCCTTGGCGTTCATCGCCTTGACCGTCGGCCTCTGGGTCTGCCGTCCGGGCCGCCCGGAAGCGCAGGTGTTCCTCGGCAGTGGTCCAGGGGGCAGAGCCGTGCGGCAGTTGGCTCCGGTGTCAGTCGCGGTGATTCTCCTGGTTGGGGTGTTGCTGACCGCGGCCGGCAGGAACGACTTGTGGAAGCAGAAGAGTGTCGTCGCCGCCGCCTCCGCCCTGCTGGTGTTGACCATGTATGTGGTGTTCCTGCGCGCCGGCGCGGCGTTGAATCAGGCCGGCCGGGCGTTGCACGACGAACGCGAGTTCCGCCAGGCGATCCTGCATTCCCTGCGCGAGGGTGTCATCGTCGTCGACGCGGCCGGCACGGTGCTGGAGGTCAGCCCCCGCTGGTGCGAGATCACCGGATACGCCGTTCAAGATGTCCTCGGCTGCACACCGCCGTATCCGTGGTGGGCGCCGGGCCGGCAGGACGAACGCATGGCGGACCTCGCGGCGGCGGTGAACGCAACCAGCTCCGTCGAGTTCGACATGCTCGTCCGCCGGCCTGACGGCACCGACGTCGAGGTCAACGTCACCATGTCGCTGGTGCTCAACGCCACCGGGCGGGCGACGATCGTCGGTAGCTACGGGGATCTGACCAGCCGTAACCGAGTCGAGGCTGCCCGGCGGCGCGCCGCGGACCAACTGGACCACTTCTTCGACCTCTCTCCCGACCTGTTGTGCATCGCCGGGACCGACGGCTACTTCAAACGGCTGAACCCGGCCTGGGAACACATCCTGGGCCACACCGCCGAGGAGCTGATGAGCCGGCCGTTCCGGGAATTCATCCACCCCGACGACGCGATCCGCACCGACGCCGAGTCGACTGACCAGCTCGAGCAGGGCAAGGTCACAATCTCGTTCGAGAACCGGTATCGCTGCCGCGACGGTTCCTACCGGTGGCTGAACTGGAACGCCGCCCCCACCCCCGACGAAGGGCTCGTCTACGCGGTGGCACGCGACACCACCGCGCAGCGCGCAGCCGCTGACGACCGGGCATTCCTGGCCGCGATCGTCGACGGCACCGACGACGCGATCATCGGCAAGACCCTCGACGGCACCATCATCAGCTGGAACCACGGCGCCGAACGCCTCTACGGCTACCCGGCCGAGCAGGCCATCGGCCGGCCGATCCAGATCCTCACCCCACCCGAGCAGCACGAGGAGATCAACGAGATCCTCGGGCACATCGTGCTGAGCGAACCGGTCTCCCCTTACAGCAGCGTCCGGGTCCGCGAGGACGGCACACAGGTCCACGTCGAGGTGACCACCTCCCCGATCCACGACGGCGCCGGCACCGTCATCGGGGCCGCCTCCATCACCCGGGACATCTCGGACCGGTTCCGCGCCGAGGAACGGATCCGGCAACTGGTGCAGGGTGCCCCCGACGCCATGGTGATCGTCGACGAATCCGGCACCATCGTGCTGATCAACGACCAGACCGAGCGCCTCTTCGGATACTCCAGCACCGACCTCGTCGGCCAACCGATCGAATTGCTCGTCCCGCGACAATTGCGCGACCAACACGTCCGCGACCGGCTGGACTATGTCACCGCACCGCAGCTGCGCAGGACGGGCGCCGGCCGGGAACTGGCCGGACTACGCCGCGACGGAAGCCAGTTCCCCGTGGAGATCAGCCTCGCCCCGCTGGACACCGACCAGGGAACCATGGTCTCGGCCGCCATCCGAGACATCACCGAACGCCGACAGGTCGAACAGGCCCTCGCTCGCGCCCGCGACGAAGCACTGGCCGCGGCCCGGCTCAAGTCGCAGTTCGTGGCCATGGTCAGTCACGAACTGCGCACCCCGATGAACGGCGTCGTCGGACTCACCAGACTCCTGCTGGACACCTCGCTGCAGCCCGGCCAACGACGCTACGCCGAAGCCATCCGTACATCCGGCCGTGCGCTGCTCACGATCATCAACGACATCCTCGACTTCTCCAAGATCGAAGCAGGCAAGATCGAACTGATCGAGAACGACTTCGCACTCGACCACCTACTCGAAGAAGTCGTCCAGGTCGCCGCCGAAATCGCCCGCGACAAGGACCTTGAAGTCCTCGGCTACTACCCGCCCGAACTGCCCACCACCCTGCGCGGTGACGACGGACGACTACGCCAAATCCTGCTCAACCTCCTCGGCAACGCCGTGAAGTTCACCGAACACGGCGAAGTAGTCCTCCGCGCCGAGCCCGCCGCCCCCACCGAGGACGGCACACCACAGATCACCTTCACCGTCCTCGACACCGGCATCGGCATCGCGGCGCAGGACCTGCCCCGCCTGTTCCAATCCTTCTCCCAAGTTGACTCCAGCACCACCAACCGCGAGTTCGGCGGCACCGGACTGGGCCTGACCATCGCCCGGCAACTCGTCGAACTCATGGGCGGCCGGCTCGAGGTCGAAAGCCAACCCGGGCGCGGAAGCCGGTTCTGGTTCACCCTGCCCGCCCGGCTCCGGCGCAACGCGCCCCTCGACGGCATCACCCCGAAAGGCCTCATATCCGGCAAGCGGCTCCTGGTCGTCGACGACAACCCCCACAGCCGCCAGCTCATCACCCAGCACAGCCGGGCATGGGGCATGATCCCCACGGCGGTACCCGATGGCCACGCCGCCCTCGACCGGCTGCGACACGAGCCGCACTACGACATCGCCCTCATCGACCAGCACATGCCCGGCCTGGACGGCGTCGAGCTCATCAGCCGCATCGCGGCCGAACCCACCATCGCCCACCCACCCGTCGTCCTGATGACCGCCGGCTACCACGACGACGATCAGATCGCCACCAATGCCGGCGCCGACGGCATGCTCCCCAAACCGATCGGCCCCTCCCAGCTCTACAACTGCCTGCTGGAAATCCTCAACCCGGACATACCCCAGGCCGGCGAACCCAGCACCATCGCACCAGCTCACCCAGCCGACGGCGACAGCCACGGCCCGATCCTGCTCGTCGAAGACAACCTCATCAACCAGATGGTCGCCGTCGACACCCTCGCCACCCTCGGCTACCAGGTCGACATCGCCGGCAACGGGCTGGAGGCACTCGAACTCGCGGCCACGAAGCCCTACCAAGCCATCCTCATGGACTGCCAAATGCCCAAAATGGACGGCTACACCGCGACCGCCGAGCTACGCCACCGCGAAGGCACGAACCAGCACATCCCCATCATCGCCATGACCGCCGGCGCCCTCGCCGAAGACCGGCAACGCTGCTACGCCGCCGGAATGGACGACTACCTCGCCAAGCCCATCGACCCCGACCAACTCCAAGCCGCTCTCGACCGATGGTCCACCGACACAGACGCCCCAGCGACCTCCGGCCCACACGTACCTCAGGAATGATCCGGCCGGATACCGCCAAAGGTCGCACCTGACCCGCGCCAGGCCATCACTGGCCTCCACAATCCAGGCGAAACGGTATTCGAGTGAACTAGAGCGCATCTGACGGATCATGGTCGGCTCCGGTCGGGTTTGGCGCGGAGCCAGATCATGATCGAGGCGATGGTTACCGTTGCCTCGTAACGGTTTTTCAGCTTGTCGTACCTGGTCGCGACGG
>NZ_BSTL01000009.1 GCF_030269485.1 Actinoplanes sp. NBRC 103695
GGAACTCGGCTACCTGAGCCCGGACGAATACGAGACCGCCTGGCACACCCAGACCGAGCCAGATAACCTCACCCCTGCCCCGACCGGAAGCAGGTAACCACCGCTCCGTCGAAACGGGGGGAACTCATAACCGAACACCCTGCGTGATGCCAGGCTAGCGCCGCCGAAAGCGTACTCGGATATGAACTCACACAGTCCCCATACGACAGTCGACGTCCATGTCGACCCGAGCCTTCACCGGCGAGGTCGGCGGTAGAGCGTATGCGCGACACTCTCACGCCGACTGGCTCCTACATGCAGCGATGATGCTCAGCATCGAACGGCGTCGAAGTTGACGCAACGACTGTTGAGCTTCGTCGGCACGTGTCTCGGTTGACTAGCTGTCTGAGGCTGTCCCGGCCTATGTCGGTGCTGCCGTACAGGACTCAGACGAGAGTTCGGGCCCCATTCGAGGTCAGTGACCGGGTTAGCCGCAGACAGCTCCCGCGAATGAAAAGTTCGGGGAACAATGATCATCATTGAATAATCAGAAGACCCGAGCCTCACTCTGCCCTGATTGAGTAGCGGCTACTTGCAACCTGGGTGAACGGTGATCGATTTGCGAACAGAGCCCGGTAAGACGGCGGCCGACGAGCTCCTGACGCTCGAAGAGGTTGCCGAAATCTTCAAGGTTCCATCGGCCACGATACGAAAATGGCGGGCCAACCGTGAAGGGCCTCCTGGCTTCCGTGTAGGAAAATATGTCCGCTTCAGGCGATCGCAGGTCGACAAGTACATTGCCGACATGGAGGCGCGCCAGCGCGAGACTGACGGTCTCTAACCCGTCGACGGTCCGGTTTCTCAAGAAACGCATTACTCCCGCCAGCGGCGGCTGGGCTCTGCCGGGCGAGAACTTAAGCGTCTCAACGCCGTCGGCCTCTCGACTCGGGTCACTCGCATTGCCGCGCTGTTCCAGCTCGCCGCCGAACTGCCGACTGGCGTGCTGGCCCGTTGCCTGGGCATCGACATCAGCAGTGCCGTCACATGGCAACGCGCATTCTTGTTGCGCGGTGGCCCTAGCTGTCGTCTACGTCGCCGACCGGGTTGTGCAATGTCGATGGCGGCTGAAACTGACTCTCCCGGATGCCCGCCACAGAGCGCGGCTCCGAACATTGGATGGCCGATGCCGGGGCTCGGTCGAGGTGGTGGCCCAGGCGCGAATCGAACGCGCGACACCCGCTTTAGGAGAGCGGTGCTCTATCCCCTGAGCTACTGGGCCCTGCCAGCAGGGTACCAGTGCGTCCCGGACGCCACCGCAAGGCCGTCCGGCACGACTCGACCATGCCGTCGGCGTGCCAGGAACGTGCCACAAGTACCGGAAAATACCGCCCGAGGACGATCGACGATGAGCATCGATGAATAGCTATCTATGCTGCTCAAAGCGGACTTTTGCGCGCTGACCAGGGGTTCTGTGGCGCACGACACACGGTTTAGGAAACCGATGCTCTATCCCCTAGCTACGAGGGCGTTCCGGCCATGTGTTATCTACCAGCGCAAACGCGAAGCTGCCCGGGCGGCCCTACTGCGACCCCGCGGCCGCCAGCTTCGCGGTGAGGGGCTCGAGCTCGGCGATCAGCTCGTCGAGCTCGGCGGGCGTGAGGGCGTCGTACGGCGGGGCGGCGAGCTCGTCGGTCAGGGCCTCGATGCGTTGCCGGGTCGCCCGGCCGGCGTCGGTGAACCGGCCGTCGGCGTCGACGATCCCGCGCTCGCGCAACCCGTCCATGGCCTCGGCCAGCCGCTCCTTCGGCAGGTGATGGACGCGCCCGAACGACTCCGCCGGGTAGATGCCCATGGCCAGCGCGCTGAGCATGTGAGCCTCCGTGCCGCCGATGTTCGCGCCGACCAGTGCGGCGACGTGGCCGTCGCCGCGGTGCTCGCGCAGCATGTTCGCGGAGTGCCACAGCCGGGCGACCGGGTCGCTCGGAACCGGGACGGTGCGTAGTCCGGCGTACATCACCCGGCCCGCGGTGGGCGCGCTCGTCGCGGCCTTGGTGATCAGATCGGCGGCGCGGGCGAGGCCGGGGGAGCCGGCCAGCTCGTCGCCGAGGATCCGCCGCACGGAGGCCGCGCTGCCCCGCTCCCGTGCGGCGAGGGACGCCTCGGGCGGGATCTTCTCCCACGCGCTCGGGATGTGCCGCGCGGCCTCGCCCTCGGCGAAGCTGTAGAAGGCCGCGTGCACGACCTGCGCGGGCACCCGGCCCAGCGGCGCGGCACGGCTGGCGAAGTAGCCGTCCCAGTAGGTGCGGTGGCCGAGCGCGGCCATCTCCTCGTTGCACTCGTCGGCCATGTAGGTGACCAGGCAGATCGGCTCCAGCAGCTCGAACATGCGACGGGCGAGCGCTTGGCGGGTGGTGAGCACGTGGGATTCCATATCCCCTCCACGATCGGGCAGCCCGGGATCCGACAGGTCCAGGAAGAAGTTTGTTCACCCGAGGGGCAGCGCGGTCGCGATCGGCCATGCGACGACCAGCGAACCCACGAGCGCGATGAGCCACGGCGGCGCCGAGAACCGGTGCAGCATCGCACTCCAGATTGCCTGCCACAGCGACAGGATCGCGAGCAGTGGTACGACCAGCAGCAGAAAGCTGGACGTCAGACCGACCACTGCCGCCCAGGTCAGGGCGATGACCGCGACCGCCGAGGCGGCGAGCACGCCGACGCTGTCGCCGGTGGCGACCCGTTCGGTGGCGTAGGCGAACAGGGCGAAGCCGGCCCAGACCACGGGAAGCAGCCACCATCGGTCACCCACGGGAAGCGCGTGGGTGAGACCCAGATGCAGGGGTACGGCGATCGCGGCCGCCGCGTACCCGATGAGAACGATCGCGGCGACCGCCAGGCGCAGCGGTCCCGCCTCCGTCCGCGGCGGGCCCACCGGGAAGATCGGGCCGCGCCACCGCAGATAGCCGAGGATCCCCAGCCCGGCGGTGGCGGTGAAGCCGACGATGTATCCGCCGAGGGCCAGCGGCAGATCCCGGCTCGGCAGCACCGCCGCGAGGAGCGCGGCGATCGCCGTGGCCGCGGCGGCCAGCACGGCGATGTAGCCGACCTGCCGGGGCAGCCTGCGCGGCCAGGAACCGTGGGCCGGACCGAACAGCAGTCGTGCGAGCGGATACAGCCCGGCCAGCAGCGACAGCAGCAGGATCGCGGCGCCGCCGACCCGGCGCAACGGAGACGGCATCGCCGGATCGGTGGAACTGTCGCCCAGCCAGACGGCGATCTCACGATGGGCGCGTGGCGCGTACAGGATGGAGATGTGCTCGACGCCGGGCACCACCACCATTGACCGGTCCGCGCCGCGCGCCGCACGGTCGGCCTCGGCGTGGAACGCCGGGAACTCGAGCCCTCCGACGAGCAGCAGCAATCGTCGCGGCCGGTCCGGCGACACCGTCGACGCGTCCGGCAGCGACATCGCCACGGTCGCGGTGATCTCCGGATGCGCCACCGCGTACCGGGTGACCGCCGTCGCTCCCATCGAGTGGCCGACCAGCGCCACCCGGCCCGGGTCGACATCCGGCAGACTCCGCAGGTGCCTCAGCGCGGTGCCGAGGTCGCCCTGCAGCGCCTCGGTGGACGCTCCGGTGCTCGCGGCCCTGTCCGGGAGGTGCCGCCGGTTCGCCCCGTGCCCGGTGAAGTCCAGCAGCACCACGACATGGCCGCGGGCAGCCAGCGAGTCACCGAGCTGCGCCATCAGCACCGCCGAACCGGCAAAACCGTGCGCGATGACGACTGCCGGCCGGTGCCGACCAGCAACGATCGGAGGGTGCACCTCATCGAGCGGCACCCCGTCGACCACCACGTGCCGGCGCTCCGCCCGCCCGCCCGCGCCGACCGTCAACCACACCCCGGCGCCCGCCGTGACCAGCACGACCAGCAGCAGCACGAGGGCCGGACTCCGGCGGGCGAGATGCATGACAGTCTGCCGACCAGCCCTTCCGCGGCACTCCCTACTGAACGCTGAGCAAGATACCGGGAACCGGGTATGAAGAGCACATGCCGTTGCGTACGCGAAGCAGTTGGTGGGGTGTGACCTTGGATGCGCCGGACGGGGCCGCTCTGGGGCGGTTCTATGCGGCGCTGCTCGGCTGGGAATATTTCCCGGGGGACGACGGGGGCGCCTCGGTCGCGCCGTCCGCGGATGCCGGGTACAACCTGGGGTTCCAGACCGAGAAGCACTACGTACGCCCGGTCTGGCCGGCCACGCCCGGTGAGCCGCAGATGTCGATGCACCTCGAGCTGCAGGTCGATGACCTGGAGGAGGCCGTCGCGTTCGCGGTCAGGCTGGGCGCCGAGCCGGCCGGGTTTCAGCCCCAGGAGACGGTCCGGGTGATGCTGGATCCGGCCGGTCACCCGTTCTGCCTCTACCTGGGCGACTGACTCAGTACTCCCAGACTCCCAGCCGGCGTACGTGAGCGGCAGCCTCCGGTCGATGTACCGGCTCTTCGCGGCCGAGCGCGACCATTCCGAGGATCCGCGCGCCGGCAGGTCGCCGGACTGATGTGTTCCGACCTGGACTTGAACCAGGGACCTCCGCCGTGTCGAGGCGGCGCTCTACCGACTGAGCCACCGGAACGGGAGCGGGAGCCGGATTCGAACCGGCGACCTCGGGCTTATGAGGCCCGCGAGCACTCCGAACTGCTCCATCCCGCAGTGCGCCGTACAGGACTTGAACCTGTGACAAGCCGCTTAAGAGGCGGCTGCTCTACCAACTGAGCTAACGGCGCGAAGAATCGCACGGGCAGCAGGACTCGAACCTGCAACCTTCGGTTTTGGAGACCGGTGCTCTGCCAATTGAGCTACGCCCGTAGAAGGGGAAGGCGCTAGGCGCACCACCGGTGCCAGGGCTTTCGAACGATGCACGACACGGCGGTACTCCTTTCCTCCGTCAGGACGGGCAGATGGCCCGTCGGCGTCGGATCACAGTGTGCGTGATCGCGCCGGCGGGCCGCCATTCATTTACCGTCAGTCGAGCGCGGGCAGTTTCGACGGGCCGTTGTCGACGAAGGAGTAGGTCGTCTCCAGCGGCGAGTCGCCGAGTTCCTGGGCGATCAGGCCGTACTTGCTGAAGATCTGCAGGAAGGCGCCGTCGTTCGAGATCGCGTACGTCGGGTCGCCCTCGGAGTCCTTCTTCTTCTGTTCCGTGATCGTGAACAACTGGCCGCCCCGGGACGTGTCGCAGGCCGCGGCGACGACGGTCAGCGGGTTGCTGCCGTTGCTCTTGACGCCCAGGCAGGAGGGCTCGCCGCCGGCGCCGGCCTTGGCGGTCTTGATCTGGAACTTGTCGCCGACCGGGGTGAACACGAACAGCCCGTGCTCGGCCTCGCCGTCGGTGGTGCTCAGCCGGCCCTTGGCGTCGACCACGACGATCGACTCGTAGCTCGGGTTCGGCTTGATCACGACCTGACGCTTGCCGGCCAGGATGTCGCCCCTCTTGGGGGGCGTGTCGGCCTTCTTCGTGGTCGGTTTGCTTGACGGCACCGGAGTGGCGTCGTCGCTGGGGGTGTCCGCACTGGGAGCGTCGGCACTGGGAGCGTCGGCACTGGGGGCCGGGCCGGCGACGGGCTGGCCGGCACTCGTGCAGGCCTGCTGGGTGAGCACCAGGCCGGCGGCCAGGACACCGAACAGAACAGTGGAGCGACGAGCCTTCACGAGATCTCCTCCAGACCGGCGGGCTTCCGACCTCACCCATGCTGTCGATCTCCCGGTGCCCGCGCCCCTGCTCCGGCAAACCGTGGCACGAACCGGGGAGGCCTGTTCGGCGGCCCGAACCTGGCCGAACGGAAGATCACTGTGGACACGATGACTGCTAGCCTGCGTTCCATGGCCGGACCGGACCCTGATCTCGCCGCCTCGCTGCAGGCGGACGTGCCGCACGCCGCGCGGATCTGGAACTACTGGATGGGTGGCAAGGACAACTTCGCCGCCGACCGGGCCGCCGGCGACGCCGTGGTGACGGTCTACCCCGAGATCGCCGATATGGCGCGTACGTCCCGGACTTTCCTGATCCGGGCGGTTCGCTACCTCGCCGCCGAGGTGGGCATCCGGCAGTTCCTGGACATCGGCACCGGCCTGCCGACCATGCAGAACACGCACCAGGTGGCGCAGGGCATCGCCCCCGAGTCGCGGATCGTCTACGTCGACAACGACCCGATGGTGCTGGTGCACGCCCGCGCGCTGCTGGCCGGCTCCACCACCGAGGGCCTGACCACCTATGTCGACGCCGACTACCACGACCCGGAGAAGATCCTGGCCGCGGCCGGTGAGTCGCTCGACCTGACGCAGCCGGTGGCGATCATGTACATGGGCGTGCTGGGTTACGAGCCCGACCCTGAGGTGATCCGGGCGATCGTCGGCACCACGGTGCGTGCCGCCGCCCCGGGCAGCCACCTGGTCCTGTGGGACGGCACCAACACCAGCAAGTCGGTGGTGGACGGCGCCGACAAGCTGGCCGAGAGCGGTGGCGTGCCGTACATCCTGCGCAGCCCCGACGAGATCGCCTCCTTCTTCGGCGGGCTGGAGCTCGTCGAGCCGGGCCTGACCCAGATCACCCAGTGGCGGCGCGGCGACGACCCGGACGAATACATCGACGCGTACGGCGCGGTGGCTCGCAAGGGCTAGTCGCCCGACTAGCATTCACACCGTGACGGTACGACTGGTCGGTGCCCGGGAAATCCGTTCCATGCTCGCCCCGATCGGGCGGCGACGCTTCTACAAGCTGGCCCGGCGCCGCGACTTCCCGGCCGCGGTGGCGACGCTCGCCCAGGGCCGGCTGTGGCCGGCCGAGGAGGTCGAGACGTGGATAGCAACCCATCGCCGCAGGCCGACCTCGGGCCGATCGTGGAGAGCGTCAACCGGGCGGCCGACGACGCGAGGCGCCGTTTCGGGTCGTGACCCCGACGGCGAAGGACGTCGGGCATGATGGGTGCATGGACATCGTGTTGACGATCCTGGTCGTCACCGCCGTGTTCGGCGCGGTCCTGCTGGCGCTGGTGTGGCTGGCGCGCCGCGTGCGCCGCAGCGGTTCCGCCGCTCACGTGATGGGCCCGATAGACCTGATCTACAACCCGGGTGCCGCCCGCTGGCGTCCCGAGGTCGAGCAGCACGAGCAGCGCATCGAGCCGTCCGCGGGCGACTCAGCCGGGCGCCGGCAACGCCAGCCGCTGCAGGACCCGTGACACCCGGTCGTCCTCTGCGGCCAGGAACGCCCCGAACTCGTCGCCGCCCAGGTAGGCCGCCGTCCACCCGAACCTCTTGCGCGCCGCCGCCCACGCGCGCGATTTGTCCAATCTGTCGATCACGGTGTGCAGGTCCGCCCGGCCGGTTCCGGACAGCCCCGGCGGCGCCACCAGCCCGCGCCAGTTGTTGAAAACCACATCAAGACCGGCATCGCGTACGGTCGGAGCCGGCAACTGGGGCACCGGCTCCGCACTGGTCACCGCCAGCGCCCGGAGCTGACCCGACTCGATCTGATCCGCGTACTCACTCAACCCGGACATCGCGAAATCCACCTCGCGCCGCAGAATCGCCGCGAGCAGGTCACCGCCGCCGTCGTGCCGCTGGTATCGGACCCGCGCCGGCGGCAGGCCGACCGCCTCGGCGAGCAGCATCGTGGCCAGGTGATCCGGCCCGCCCGCGAGAGATCCGCCACCGATCGCCGTGCCGGCGGGATCGGCCCGCCAGTCGGCGATCAGTTCGTCCAGCGACCCGTACGGTGAATCGCGCTGCACCACCAGCACCGCCGGCTCCTGCACCAGCCGCGCGACCGGCGTGGTGTCCCGCAGCCGGACCCGCGCGTCCGCCGTGATCTGCGCGCCGACCAGCCCCAGCCCCATCAGCATGAGCAGCCGCTCGTTGCCACGCTCGTAGGCGAGCCGCCGCAACCCGACCACCCCACTCGCCCCGGGCAGGTTGAACACCTCGACGCCGCGCGCGATGCCGCCCGAGTCGAGGGCCGCGGCCAGCACCCGGGCGGTGATGTCATATCCGCTGCCCGGCGGGTTGGGCACCATGATCCGCAGATCGGCGTCGTCGTCCCCGGCGCACCCGGCGAGCGCGAGCGCCAGCGCGCCGCCCAGAACACTCCGCCGTCGCATGGCAGACAGCCAAGCACAATCAGCCCGGTTATCCACAGGCCCTTTCCCCGAACCGGATCACCAAGCACCATGGGCGCATGCGCCAACGCCTGTCGCTCGCCGGCCAGCTGCTGATGATGCAGCTGGCCATCGTGCTGCTGGTCGTGGTCGCCGTGGCGGCGGTGTCGATCGCCGAGGCGGATGCCGCGTTCCGGCGGGTCGAGGGCGAGCGCCTGCGGTCGGTGGGGGAGAACACGGCGATCAACAGCACGGTCCGGCTCGGCCTGGGCGACCCGGGGGCCGGGCGGGACGTGCTGGAGACCGTGGCGGAGAGCGCGCGGGCCGTCTCCGGTGCGTCCTATGTGGCCGTCACCGACGCGACCGGCACGATCGTGACCGGCCCCGACGCCGGCCGGCGGGCGCCGATGGGTGCGAGCACCGGCCTGTCCGGCCGGTCCTGGGTCGGCGTGCTCGACGAACCCAAGCAGCTGGTCGCGCACGTCCCGGTGCTGGCCGAGAAGGACGGCCGGTTCATCGGCATGATCATCGTCGGGCGGGCCTATCCCACGCTGGTCGGCCAGCTCGGCAGCGCCGTGCCCAACCTCCTGATCTACCTGGTGCTGGGCGCTGTGGTCGGGGTCGGCGGCTCGCTGCTGCTGGCCCGCCGGGTGAAACGGCAGACGCTCGGCATGGAGCCGCGGGAGATCTCCGGGCTGGTCGAGCACCGCGAGGCGATGCTGCACGGCATCAAGGAGGGCGTGATCGGCACCGACTCGGCGCACCGGGTGACCCTGGTCAACGACGAGGCGATCCGGCTGCTCGGCCTGCGCGCCGACGCGGTCGGCCGGGCCCTGCCCGACCTGGGGCTGGAGCCGGCCCTGCTGGACGTGCTGACCGGCAAGTCGGCCGGCGTCGACCAGGTGGTGCTCAGCGACGACCGGGTGGTCGTGCTCAACCGGCAGCCGGTGGTGATGCGCGGGCGCGACGTCGGCTCGGTGACCACGCTGCGCGACCGTACCGAGATGACCGCGCTGCGCCGCGAGCTCGACGTCAGCCGGCACACCACCGACACGCTGCGGGCGCAGGCGCACGAGTTCGTCAACCGGCTGCACACCATCGCCGGGCTGGTCGAGCTGGGCGAGCACGAGGAGGTGGTCCGCTACATCACGCGGACCAGCGAGCTGCACGAGAGCCTGGACCGCGAGGTCACCCGGGTGATCCGCGACCCCGCCCTGGCCGCGCTGCTGATCGCCAAGGCGAGCCTGGCCGCCGAACAGCACGTCACCCTGACCATCGGCGACGCCACCGACCTGCCGGCCGTCGACGAGCGGCTCTCCACCGACCTGGTCACCGTGGTCGGCAACCTGGTGGACAACGCCTTCGACGCGGTGCGCACCGGCGGCGAGATCACGGTCACGGTGCGCGCCGAGGGCGATGAGGTTGTGGTGACGGTGACCGACACCGGCTCCGGCGTCGCCCCCGAGCTGGCCGAGCGGGTCTTCCAACAGGGCTACAGCACGAAGGGCGAGGAGGACGGCCACCACGGCCTGGGCCTGGCGATGATCCGCCTGATCTGCGTGCACCGCGGCGGCACGGTCTCGGTGGAGGGCTCGACGTTCACGGCACGGCTGGGCCACGCGCTGGAGGCGGTCCCGTGATCCGGGTCCTGGTCGTCGACGACGACTTCATGGTGGCCAAGGTGCATCGCGGCTTCGTCGACCGCGTGCCCGGCTTCACCACGATCGGCGTCGCCCACACCGGCGCCGACGCCTTGGCCATGGCCGAGGCACAACGCCCCGACCTGGTCCTCCTGGACATCTACCTGCCCGACATCTCCGGCCTCGAGGTCCTGCGCCGCCTCCGCGAAAAGCCCACCCGAGCCACCGACTCCGGCTCCGGCGGCGACGGCCCGGGCGGTCCCGGTCCCGGCGGCGATGGCCCGGGCGGCCCGGGCGGCTCCGGCGGCTCCGGCGGCGTTGGCGGCTCCGGCGGCGACGGCCCGGGTGGCCTCTCCGGCCGAGGCGGCTTCGGTGGCGGGTCTGACCGTGGCGGGTCTGACCGTGGTGGGCCTGACGGCGGCGGGCCTGACGTTCTTGCGGTCACGGCGGCCCGGGATGTCGGCACGGTCCGGTCGGCCCTGCACGGCGGCGTGGTCCACTACGTCCTGAAGCCCTTCACCTTCGACGTCCTGCGCGACCGGCTGGAGCGTTACGCCGACGCCTACGGCCGGCTCTCCTCCGCGCGCGACGTGGCGCAGTCCGATGTGGACGACCTCTTCGTGGCGTTGCGCACCACCCCGAAGTCGTTGCCCAAAGGCCTGACGGAAGACACCTCGGCGCTGATCGCGGCGGCCATGCGCTCCTATGACGGCGACCTGTCGGCAGGCGAGTGCGCCGAGCGGATCGGCCTCTCCCGCGTGAGCACCCGCCGCTACCTCGAGCACTTCGTCGAAACCGGAAAGGCCGAGGTCCGCCTCCGCTACGGCTCAGCCGGTCGCCCCCAGCGCCGCTACCGCTGGATCACCTGACCCGTCGCGCGAGCCATCGCCAGTCAGCTCGCGATCAAACGCCATGACCCCTCTCGCGAGGCGGGCCCCTCTCGTGATCAGGCGGGCCGCTCTTGCGATCAAACTTCACAGCCCGAGCCGGTCAAAAGAAGGGGTCGGTCTTTGGTTTCTAAATGACCAAAAGAACCATCGCCTTCGGAAGGGTGACCGGTGTCACTGCGGGCGTGCAGCATCTGCGAAACGAACTCGTAACCTGAGGAGCGGTCGTGAAGCGTGCGGTGGCGGTGGCTGTGTCCGCGATGCTGGTTTCCGGTGCGCTGGCCGGGTGTGAGCGGGATTCGCCGGGGGCCGCGAACGGCAGCGGGCCGGTCAAATACCCGACCAAGACGGTGCAGCTCATGGTGCCCGCGGCTCCCGGTGGGGGCTGGGATCTGACCGGGCGCACCATGCAGAAGGCGTTCACCGACGGGAAGCTCATCGACCAGTCCGTCGAGGTCTACAACGTCACCGGCGCGGCGGGGACCATCGGGCTGGCGCAGCTCGTGTCCAAGAACAACGGCGACCCGCACCACCTGATGGTGATGGGCCTGGTCATGGTCGGCGGTGTCGTCTCCAACAAGTCGCCGGTCAAACTGGACCAGGTCACGCCGATCGCGACGCTCACCGCCGAGCAGGAAGTGATCGTGGTGCCGGCGAACTCCAAGTATCAGACGCTCAAGCAGCTGATGGATGACGCCAAGGCCAGCCCCGCGTCGATCAACTGGGGTGGCGGCTCGGCCGGTGGCACCGACCAGATTCTGATCGGGCTGCTCGCCAAGGCGGCCGGCGCCGACCCCAAAGCGATGAAGTACGTGGCCTACTCGGGTGGCGGCGAGTCGAAGGCCGCGCTGCTCGCGGGCGACCTGACCGCTGCCGTGTCGGGGCAGAGCGAGTTCAAGGACCTGGTCTCGTCGGGCAAGGTGCGGGCGCTCGCGGTGTCCGGCGCCAAGGGTGTGGACGTCGGCGGTGGCTCGCCGGCCAAGACGATCAAGGACGAGGGGTACGACGTCGAGCTGATGAACTGGCGCGGCATCGTAGCTCCGCCGGGGGTCGACGAACCCACCCAGCAGGCGATCACCGCCATGATCGACAAGCTGCACACGTCCGAGCAGTGGAAGGCGACCCTGGCCGATCAGGGCTGGGAGGACTTCTACAAGAGCGGTGCGGACGCGAAGGCCTACTTCACCAGTGAGAACCAGCGGATCACCGGGGTGCTCACCGAAATCGGGCTCGGCGGATGACCGCCGAGTCCGAACCGGAGCGGGGGCCTGTCGCCGGCCGCCGCTCCGGCTGGGTCCTGCCGGCCGCGTTGCTACTCGTCGGGATCGGCTTGCTGATCGCGGCGGTCAACGCGGCCGGCGGTGACTTCAGCCCGCAGGGCCCTCGGCTCGCGCCGGTGCTGGTCACCGGCGGGTGGGTGGTGATCGCCGCGCTCTACCTGGTGCGGTACCGCCACCAGAACTCCGAGAAGGACGACGAGGAGCCGGCCGGCTGGAAGGCCCCGCTCGGTGTCGTCGGCTGTCTGGTCGGCTTCGCGATCATTCTCGAGTACGCCGGCTTCGTGGTCTCCGCGTTCCTGTTCATCATCGCGGTGTCCCGGGTGCTGGGTAGCCGCAGCCTGGTGCGTGACGTGATCGTCGCGGTGGTGCTGCCGCTCGCCGTCTACTTCGCCTTCACCCGCCTCCTCGAGATCTTCCTGCCGGCGGGAGTGTTCCCGCTGTGAACGTCTTCGGTGACCTGCTGTCCGGCTTCGCGACGGTCCTCCAGCCCGAATACCTGCTGTACGCGATCATCGGCGTCACGCTGGGCACGTTCGTCGGGGTGCTGCCGGGCATCGGGCCGGCGCTGACCATCGCGCTGCTGCTGCCCGTCACGTTCAGCCTGGACGACCCGATCGGCACGTTCATCATGTTCGCCGGCATCTACTACGGCGCGATGTACGGCGGCTCGACCACGTCCATCCTGCTCAACACGCCCGGCGAGTCGGCGTCGGTGGCCACCGCGATCGAGGGCTACCAGATGGCCCGCCGTGGCCGGGCGAAGGCGGCGCTGGCCACCGCGGCGATCGGCTCGTTCGTCGCCGGCACCATCTCGACGCTGCTGCTCAGCCTGTTCGCCGAGCCGGTCGCCAAGCTGGCCACCACGTTCCGGGCCTCCGACTACTTCGCGCTCGCGCTGCTCGCCATGGTCGCGGTCACCGCGCTCGTCGGCCGGTCACTGCTCCGCGGCCTGCTCTCGCTGATGCTCGGGTTGTTCTTCGGGCTGGTCGGCATCGACGGGCTCACCGGTCAGGCACGCTTCACCTTCGGTACGACCGAACTGCTCGAAGGCATCGACGTGGTGGTGGTGATCGTCGGCCTGTTCGCGATCGGCGAGACCCTGTACGTGGCGTCGCGTCTGCGATGGCTGCCGACGACCGTGGAGCCGATCCAGCCGGGGACGCCCACGTTGAGCCGGGACGACTGGCGGCGCTCGTGGGGTCCGTGGCTGCGCGGCACAGCGCTCGGATTCCCGTTCGGCGCGCTGCCGTCCGGCGGGGCGGACGTGCCGACGTTCCTGTCGTACACGTACGAGAAGCACCGCTCGAAGAACAAGGCCGAGTTCGGCAAGGGCGCGATCGAGGGTGTCGCCGGTCCCGAGGCGGCCAACAACGCGGCCTTCTCCGGCGTGCTGGTGCCGCTGCTCACGCTGGGCATCCCGACGTCGGCGACCGCGGCGGTCATGCTGGCCGCGTTCCAGATCTTCAACCTGCAGCCCGGCCCGCAGCTCTTCGACCAGAACGCGGAGCTGGTCTGGGCGTTGATCGCCTCGCTCTACGTCGGCAACGTGCTGCTCCTGGCGCTCAACCTCCCGCTGATCCGGGTGTGGGTCAAGGTCCTTCAAATTCCCAGACCGATTCTGTACGCGGGGATTCTGGTCTTCGCCACACTCGGCGTCTACGCGGCGACGGGCAGCATCAACCAGGTCTTCATCGCGTACGCCGTGGGGGTGATCGGCTTCGGCATGCGGCACTTCGACTTCCCGATCGCGCCGGTGATCCTCGGGCTGATCCTCGGCCCGATGATGGAGATGCAGTTCCGCCGCGCGTTGCTGGTGTCCAACGGCGACATGACGGTCTTCGTGACCCGCCCGCTCACCGTGATCCTGCTGGCCCTGGCCGTGGTGGCGCTGCTCGTGCCCTACCTGCCGCGGATCATCGCGCGGCTCCGAGGCCGCAGCGGCGACGACGCGGGCGAGCCGAAGAAGCTCGTCTTCGCCGAGGACGACTGACTCTTTCCTCGATGCGTGCGGGCGGTCCCCCCGCCGCCCGCACGCGCCCCTCATTGGCTCTGCTTACCTGGACGCATCGCTGGTCACGTGACTAGAGACTTTTCGCGGTGGAGGTCTGGCAAGGGTTCGCGTTGCCGGGTCTTTCCGGCGTCTGCCCCTGCTGCCGGCGCTTGCGCGAGGGGCGGGGTCGGGCTGGGTTGCCGGGCGCGGGTCGGGCCGGGTTGCCGGGCGCGGGGTCGGGCCGGGTTGCCAGGCGGCCGGGGTGCCCACTCACGGTGGTAGCCGCCACTCGCGGTGGTAGCCGGAGACGACGGTGGTAGCCGCCACTCGCGGTGGTAGCCGGAGACGACGGTGGTAGCCGAAGGCGCTGTCCCGCCCGGCTGAGCGCTCCTGGCTACCACGCGCGCGGACGGTGGTAGCTCAGCACGGTATTTCGGCCGAAATACCGTGCTGGCCAACCACTGCGTGCCTGGTCCTACCACTCGCGCCTGCTCCTACCACCGACCGCGCCCGGCCACGGCCGCGAGCGGCGGCAGCGACGGTGAGTGGGCAGCCCGGGGGCCTGGCGGACCCGACCGCGCCCGGCCACGGCCGCGAGCGGCGGCAGCGACGGTGAGTGGGCACCCGGGCGTCTGGAATGCCGACCGGACCCCGCGCCGGGCGTGAGCGGCGGCAGCGACGGTGAGTGGGCACCCGGGCGCCTGGAAAGCCGACCGGACCCCGCGCCGGGCGTGAGCGGCGGCAGCGAGCGCGAGCGGGCACCCCGGCGCCTGGCACACCCGGCGAAAGCGCCAAGTGCACACGGCCTGGCCAGACCTCAACCCCGAACGGTGTTCAGCTCTAGTCACGGTCGCCGCTCTGCTTACCTATACGCATCACGGGTGCCATCGGCGGGGCTGGGGCCCTGGCGTGCGCCGCCGGGAACAACCCGGCGGCGGCGCGCGGAGCGGGACCGGCGACGGCGGCCGGCTGAGGGGCGGGACTCTGCTGTGCGCGTACCTCAGCATGGGTTGGAAAGATCAACGTAGGGTGGCGGCATGGGGGTGCCAGGGGTTGATGTCCCGGATCATCGGGGGCGGCTGGGGCTCGATCGGGCCGGGCTGGAGCTCGATCGGAACGCGGATGTCGTGGTCAAGCGGGTCGAGCTGCTCGCCAGTGGGTGGCATGTGCTGCGCCGGACGACCTACGACTATCGGCACGGTGACGGGTCGTGGAGTTCGGAGAGCCGGGAGACGTACGACCGGGGGAACGGCGCGACGATCCTGCTCTACGACCTGACGCGGGAGACCGTGCTGCTGGCGCGGCAGTTCCGCTATCCGGCCTATGTCAACGACCACCCGGACGGGATGCTGCTCGAGACGGCCGCCGGGCTGCTCGACGACGACGACCCGGAGACGGCGATCCGGCGCGAGGCGGCCGAGGAACTCGGCGTCGAGGTCGGCGAGCTCGAGCACGTGTTCGACGTCTACATGAGTCCGGGATCGGTGACCGAGCGGCTGCACTTCTACGCGGCGCCGTACGAACCGGGCAGCCGGACGACCGCCGGCGGTGGGCTGGCCGACGACGGTGAGGACATCGCGGTCGTCGAGCTGCCGTTCAAGGAGGCGCTCGCCATGTGCCACGACGGGCGGATCGCCGACGCCAAGACCATCATGTTGCTCCAATGGGCGGCTGTCGGGGGACCGTTCTCCGGCGCACACTGAGGCATGGTTTTCGCGTCCCGGCGGGTGGCCGCCGTTGATCTGTACGTGTTCCCGGCCGGTGTGCGGCAGCGCGTCTCCGCGGCCCGCCCGGCCTTGACCGAGGCGCAACTGGCCACTGTGGAGACCGCGGCCAGGCAGTGGTTCCGGCTCTTCGCGCGACGCCCCTCGTCCTCCCTGGCGGTGCCGTCGGTGCTGGTCGGCGACTGGTGGCGGGAGTTCGTCCGGCACGAGCGGGAGTACGCGGCGTTCGTCGAAGCCGCGGTCGGCCGGGCCCTGCCCTACTCCGACGTGGCCGGGACTGTCGCGGCCACGTACCGGGAGGCCCGGCGGGACGAGAAGGCCGACCTGCCGCTGATCTTCCGGGTGGACCAGGAGGCCGGGGTGCCGGATGCGCGGCGATACCTTGCCGACTGTGGCGGGCGCGGCCAGTGCTTCGACGTTCCGGGCGCGGTCTGCCTCCAGCACCTCGGCGGACCGGGTCGCGCCACCCGAGGAGACTTCAAAGGACCGCCCGGAGCTGTCGACCTAGGTAGTGACATTGGTGGCGGACTCTGACACCGGGGCGTTAGGTTGCCTGTGTGACCTGGGCTTTTGAGGATCTGGAGATTGATCCGGACGCTGTCGAGCTGCGCCGCGCGGGCGTGCGGGTGCCCGTCGAGCCTCAGGTCTTCGAGGTGCTGGCCTACCTCGTCGCGCACCGGGACCGGGTGGTGTCCAAGGAAGAGCTGATGGACCAGGTCTGGGGCGGCCGGTTCGTCAGCGAGTCGGCCGTGACCAGCCGGATCAAGCAGGGCCGCCAGGCGATCGGCGACAACGGGCAGGCGCAGCGGCTGATCCGGACCGTGCACGGCAAAGGCTACCGGTTCGTCGGCACGGTTCGTGACGGTGCGGCGTCACCCGCGCCGCGACATGAGCCGGTCGGCTACGCGGAGAGTGACGGGCTGCAGATCGCCTACCAGGTCACCGGCGGCGGGCCACGGGACATCGTGCTGGTCGCCGGCTTCGTGTCCCACCTCGAACTGGACTGGGCGGACCCGCGCCACGCCGCCTTCCTCGACCGGCTGGGCGGGCTCGGCCGGCTGATCCGCTTCGACAAGCGTGGCACCGGGCTCTCCGACCGGCCGCGGGACGTCCCCGACCTGGAGACCCGCATGCACGACCTGCTGGCCGTGATGGACGCGTCCGGCTCGGGGCGGGCGGTGCTGTTCGGCTACTCCGAAGGCGGGCCGATGGCCGCGCTGCTGGCGGCGATGTACCCGGAGCGGGTCGAGGCGCTCGTCCTCTACGGCTCCTATGCGAAACGTGAGCGGTCCGACGACTACCCGTGGGCGCCGACCCGGGAGGAACGGCAACGCTACGTCGAACGGCTCGCCGTCGAATGGAGTTGGGAGGCGGACATGCGGGTGATGGCGCCGTCCGCCGACGACGCGATGGCGCGGTGGTGGGGCCAGCGGGCGCGGGCCGCGGCCACCCCGTCGACGGTACGGGCGCTGATCGCCATGAACACCCTGGTCGACGTCCGGGACGCGCTGCCGTCGGTTCGCGTGCCGACGCTGGTCCTGCACCGCCGCGGCGATCGGGACAGCCGCCCCGAGGAGGGCCGCTACCTGGCCGAACATATTCCCGGTGCGCGTTTCGTCGAGCTGCCCGGCGCCGACCACTTCGTGGCGATCGACTCCCACCAGATCCTCGACCCGATCGCCGCGTTCCTGACGTCCCTCGGCCCGACGCGGCCACCCGACCTGGCATTACGGGCGGTGCTCGCGATCCGCGGCACCGTCCCGCCGCTGGCCGTGCCGGTGACGCGCACCCCGGCGGGCGTGCCCGTCGCGATCTACGACGGGCCGGCCACCGCGATCCGCGACATGCTGACCAAGCCACTCGGAGACGCCCGGCTCGGCCTGCACATCGCGGAGATCGCCAGGGATGGCGCAGTGGTCTCCGGTCCCGGGGTCGACGAGGCGGTACGCCTGGCCTCGCTCGCGGCGCCCGGTCACTTCCTCGCCTCGGTGACCGTCCGTGACCTGGTGGCGGCCTCCGGGATCGCCCTGGTGGCCGCCGGCGACGGCGTGTTCAGCCGGCCTTGACCTGGATCTCCACCGGGACGCCGTTGGTGAGCACGTCAAGCACCGCCGACCGCTTGCCCGACTGGGTGACCAGCGCGGCGAGCTGCTCCGGCGAGGCGTCACCACGGACCTCGAAGGTCACCCGGATGCCCTGGTAGCCGTTGCGGACCTCGCTGTTCAGGCCCAGGATGCCCTGCAGGTCGATGTCGCCCTCCACGGTGGACGTCACCTCGGACAGCGGGATGCCCCGCGCCGCGGCGATGTTCGCCAGGCCGCTGGTCAGGCAGGCGGCCAGCGCGTGCAACAGGAACTCGACCGGGGTGGGCCCCTGGTCGGAGCCGGTCAGGACGGGCGGGTGGTCGGCGTCGTACTCGTGGTCGACGGCCCGGACATGCTCCTGGCCGGCGCCGGAGTAGCCGTTGATCGTGGACCGGTTGTGCGTGCCGCTGACCCAGCGGTTGCGGGCCCGGAACTGGAATTGGGCCAGCTCAGGCTGCGCCTGCACCGCGCCGATCGTGGCGAACAGGGTGCTCGTGTCGACTCCGTTGACGGTCATACCAATTCTCCTTGGGGTAGGGCTTCTTTTTGGGGTAGGGCGGCCAGCATCGTGGCCTCCTCGTCGAGGACGCGGCCGAGTCGCCGCTGCAGTTCGGTGAAGCGCGCCGGCTCCGGGAACCGGGTCATGTCACGGGTGATCGCGAAAACCTCCGCGGCGGCGGCATCACGCAGCCGCTCGTACTCCGGAAGGTTGTCGAGGTTGCGGGCCAGCAGCTCAGCGTCCCGGAACGCGTCCGTCATGCCGTGGCCGGTGATCGGGTCGCGGTGGTAGCCGGCGTCGCCGACCAGCGCCCAGCCCGGCCCGGTGGCGCGGCGGCGATGGTTCGGCAGGCGGGCGGCGCCGCGTACCCGGGAAGTGACGTGACCCTGCCTGACGCGGGCCGCAAGCGACGGGGAAACCTGGGCCAGCAGGTCGGCGAAGCCGGTCGTGGCCTGCGGCGCGATCGACGTCGGGCCGCACACCCAGACGCAGGATTCGCCGTCGTGCGTCGGGAAGACACCGGCGAAGGCGCCACGGCCGACGTGATACTCGAAGCCACGGTTCTCCAGCGCGGCGACGTAGACGTAGAAGGTGGCGGCGTCCGCCGGAAAGCTCTCGACGATCTCGGAGCCGACCAGGTTCGCGATCCGGGACCGCACGCCGTCGGCACCGACGGTCAGCCGCGCCGGGATGTCACCCCCGCTGGTCCGGACACCCGCGACCCGGCCGTCGCCGCCGCGCAGCGCCTCGGTCGCCGTCACGCCGGTGCGGATCGTCGCGCCGGCCTCCCGCGCGGCGCCGGCCAGAATCTCGTCGAGCAGGTAGCGTCGCGGCGCGATCAGATGGTCGACGCCCGCATGGTCCCGGATCGTGCGCACGGTCTCGTCGCCGTCCACGTTGAAAACGACCTGCCGGATCGGGGGTGCGCCGCTCGCCAGGACCGCGTCGAGCAGGCCCCAGCGGGCGAGTTGCACCACGCCGCCCCTCGCGATGCCGTGCGTGGACAGGGTGTCGGCCGGCGTCCGGGTCCGCTCGACCACGGTGACCCGCAGACCGCGCCGGGCCAGGAGCATCGCGGTCGCGGCGCCGGCACATCGGCTGCCGACCACTACGACGTCGTTCGCACGCTCGCTCATGCATCTCACGATGCTGATCAGCGCGCCGCGAACCTTGGACCTCACATGGAGAACCAGATCTCCACATCTCGTCGTCTTGGCTTTCGCCCTTGCTCAGCTTCGTCTGCCTCAGGCAGCGAAGGCGTCTCGGCAATGCCGCAGGAAGGCTGTTGCGGCCGGGCTCGGTCTCGGCCGCCAGACGACGGCCAGCAGCGCGGGCACGTCGACGTCCGCGATCGGGCGCGCGACCAGCTCCGGGAAGCCGGCGGCCATCGACCGGCTGAGCACCGCGACACCCAGCCCGCGCGCGCCGAGATCCGCGACCGCGGTGGGTGCCGACGCCTCGAGCGCGATGACCGGCCGCAACCCCGCCGCGGCGCAGGCTTGATCGAAGACGCTGCGGATCCCGGTCCCCAAAGGCAAAGACACGATGGGGTACGTACAAAGCGTCGCCAATGGCACATCCGACCGGCCGTCGAGCGGATGCCCCCGCGGCACGATGGCCGCCAGCCCCTCGCTGATGATCACCTCGGCGGAAAGCCCGTCCGGCGGCTCGCCCGCGATCCCGACCAGTGCCACGTCGGAGGTGCCGGCCCGCACGTCGGCGATCAGCACGTCCGAGTTGCTCTCCCGAAGCTCCAGCTCGACGCCCGGATGCTCGTCGTGGAAGGCGGCCAGCGCCCCGAACCACGGTTTGATCTCGCAGCCCAGCACCATGCCCGCGACGAGGCGCCCGCGAACCAGCCCGTTCACGTCGTCGACCGCGCCGCTCAGCCGCTCGGCCGCCGCGAGGGCGTCGCGTGCGTGAGGCAGCGCGGCGGCCCCCGCCCCGGTCAGTCGTGCGCTGCGCGTGGAGCGGTCGAACAACTCCGCGCCCAACTCGGACTCCAGCGCACGGATCTGCGCGCTGACCCCCGACTGGCTGATGTGCACCCGCTCGGCGGCCCGGGTGAAGTTGGCCTCCTCCGCCACCGCCACGAAGTACTCGAGCTGCCGCAGTTCCATAACCAATGATTCTAGCGACGACAAGAACTATGAGTTGGACTTGTGGATGCTCCGGGGTGACGGTGGAGTCATGAGCGAACGAGAGAAGGCCACCAAGCCCGAAGACCTCACCCGCCTGTTCGTCGAGCGCGCCAACGCCAAGGACGCCGAAGGCCTGGCGCTGCTCTACGAGGAGAACGCCGTGATGGCCTACCCGCCCGGCGAACAGACCGTGGGCCGCGCCGCCATCCAGAAGCTGTGGGAGAACGCCCTGCCGCACATGCCGGCCTTCGAGCCGGAGGAGCCCCTGCCCACCCTGATCAGCGGCGACCTGGCGTTGACGTCGACGCCGCCCAAGGACGGATCGGGCGCCCGCGCCCAGGTGGTCCGCCGCCAGCCCGACGGCTCCTGGCTGCGCGTCCTCGACCAGCCCGAGTTCACCAGCCCCGGCCGGCCCGGCTGATCGGTCGCGTTTCCCGATGCCGGGTCGTGCCCCGGGTCCGCCGGGCCGTGTTGCCCCGGCGGACGCATCCGGCAGGGGCGGGTCGTCAGAGCACCACCACCAGGCGGCGGTCGGCCTTGCCGGTGGCCTGGCGGGTCCAGGCGTCGGCGATGTCCGCGAAGGCGACCGTCTCGTAGTCGAGTGTCAGCCGGCCGCCGCGCACGTGCTCCGCGATCACGGCGACCGCGTCGGCCCGCTGCTCCTTGGTCAACTCGGTGTTCGTGTAGCCGAGCAGGCTCAAGTGCTTGCCGCGCAGCGTCGCCGAGTCGAAGGGTGCGCTCTCGCCGGCCGAGCTGCCCAGGTTGACCAGCCGTCCACCGGGCCGCAGCACGTGCATCGCCGACACCGCCGGCGCCCCGAAGACCGGGTCCACCACCAGGTCGATCGGCCCCTGCTCGGCCAGTCGCTCGTCGAAGCAGGGCTCGTCCAGCCGGACCACTGCCGATGCCCCGGCCCGCTCGGCCCGGCGCTGCGCGGCGTCCGACCGGCACTCGGCCACGACCCGGCTCGCGCCGTGCAACCTGGCGAGCTGGATCGCCGCCTGCCCGACAACCCCGCCGCCGCCGAGCACCAGCACCTGCTCGCCGGCGCGCAGGTCGCCGCGCCACGTCAACGCCATCAGCGCGGCGACCGCCGACAACCCGAGGGCGGCGACCAGACGATGGTCCACACCCTCCGGCAGCGGCACGATGTCGCCGTGCGCGGCCACCGCCCACTCGGCCATGCTGCCGTCGCCCGGACGCATGCCGGCCGACGTCGCGAACCACACCGGCGTCCCGTCATCCAGCACGCCGACGCCCTGAACGCCGGGAACATAGGGCGTCGCGGGCGCCCCGAAATACGACGTGCCGGACGCGCACAACAGGTCGAGCGGCGTGATCGAGGCGGCGGTCACGTGCACCCGGACCTCGCCGGGACCGGTCGCGGGCTCCGGGCGCTCGCTGACCAGCGGTGGCAGGCCGCAGGTGTCGATGACGGCGGCGCGCATCATGTCGCGATGTCGGGGTAGGGCAAGTCGAAGTGCTGAAGCCGCCGACCGTACGCGATCTGGTATTCCAGCGGGCCGTGGTCGCGCTCGAACATCGCGATGAACAGCGTCAGCGTCAGGAACGGGTGCGAGCCCAGCTCGAAGAGCTTCACGTGGTCGTGCGTGGTCAGCGCATCGCGTTCCTCGTCGGTGAACCGGAGCCAGGTGCTGGCCTCGCCGGTGTAGCAGTTGAGCACCGCGTTGGCGCGTTCCGCCTCCCACCAGCTCACCGTCCCGGCCGGGTCCTCGCGGTAGCGCTCCACCAGCTCGGGATCCCGGTCCACGGTGTACAGAAACTTGTTCAGCAGGTACTTGCTCATTTCGGCGCCCCGTTCGGATACCAGGTGAAGTACGCCTCCATGGTGTGGAACAGGTCGAGGCTGTCGACGTAGTCCGCTTTCGCCCCGGCGCCGGCCACGCCCATCATGAGCATGAAGTCCATGAAGCCGTGCGTGGCGTTTCCCGGTGCGTGCAGGCTGTCCAGCGTGACCTCGGAGAGACAGCCGTCCAGGTCGCCGGTGGCGATCCACTCCACGGCCCGCCGGTCGAACTCGGGGTCGGGCCCGTGCGGGCCGAACTGCCGGGGACCGCCCAGCTCCAGCGAGAGGTGGCCGGTGCCGATGATCGCCACCCGCAGGTGCGACGGCCACGACTCGACGATCTCGCGGATCGCCTCGCCCAGCTGCACGAAGCGTTTCGGCCGGGGCAGCGGCGGCGCGAAGATGTTGGTGTAGATCGGCACGATCGGCAGGTCGGCCTCCGGCCGCAGCGTGATGATCGGGCAGGTGATGCTGTGGTCGATCCGCAGCTCGTTGCTGAACGCCAGGTCGAAGTCGCGGTCGAGACCCTCGCGCAGCAAGTGGGCGGACAGATCCTCGTCGCCCTTGAGCAGCATCCGCGGCAGCCCGAACTCGCGTTCCTCGTTGTACCAGTTCGCGTCGTAGAACGGCGCCTTGCCGATGAGGAACTGCGGCATGTTGTCGAGCCAGAGCTGGTGGAAGTGGTCGGACCCGACCATCACCAGCACGTCCGGATTGGCCCGGGTGAGCGTCTCGCGGAACGCGGTGATCTTGCGTACCCACTCGTCGGCGAAGGGCGGACGGTCCTCGCCGGTGGCAGTGCTGGCGCGGTAGTAGAACGGATGATGGGTGGAGGCGATCACCGCTACGACGGTGGCCACGGCGGCTCCTCTCTCGGTCTGCGGCTGGTTGTCGGGCGAGTGGACCGCGTTGCGTCCGCGGCCGGTTGTCGGGGCGTGGAACGCGTTGCGGTCGGTGGCTAGTCGTCGGGGGTGTAGACCGCGTTGCGGTCGACGGTCAGGTAGATGTCCATGCCGAGCGGGCGGCGCCGCTCCTCGGCGAGGTGGCCGAGCAGGCCGGCCGCGCGAGCGAGCAGAGCGAAGCCGCGCAACAGGTCGACCGGCAGGCCCAGGTCGGCAAGGGCCGCCCCGCACACACCGGCGCCGTTCAGCGGAAGCGTCCGGCCGAGCACCTCGGGGTGCACGCGGCCGATGGCCTCGAACAGGCGCAGGTGTGGCCCGCGGAGGCCCTCTTCCTCGGCGATGCCGATCAGCACCGGGGTCCGCGGATCACGCACCTTGTGGACCGGATGCCCGAGGCCGGGAACGAGCCGTTTCGCCGCGCGTGCCGCCCGGACCGCCTCCAGCGCGACCGAGTCCCACCCGGCGTCGTCGGATGGATGCGCCTCGAGGCCTTCCAGCGTCTCGTGCAGGAACCGTCCACAGTCCTCGGTGACGCCCAGGAACCGGGAACCGCCGCCGAGCAGGCCGGCCGCGAGAGCGCCCTGCAGCGACTCGGGTGCGCTCAGATAGGTCAGCCGGGCCGCGATCGCGGTCGGTGTGAAGCCATGGTCGGCGAGCGCGACCAGCACGGCCTCGAAGACGCGCGTCTCACCGGCGGTCGGCCGGCGCCCGGCCACCAGCCAGTAGGCCAGCTCGCCGAAGCCCACCTTGCCCATCAGATCGGCCGCGAGGTCCTGGCCGAGCAGGCTGATCTGGTCGGCGTCGGACGTGCCGATCGACGTCGGGAAGCTCAACTCTCGCTCAGCCACGCGCGGATCTCCTCACCGTGCTCGTCGAGGTCGGGCGGCGGCAACTCGTACTCCGCCGGGGTCGCCGAGAACCTGATCGGGTTGCGGACGCCCGGCACGTCGCCGACGGTCACGACCGGCCCCAGGCCGAGCTCCTCGGCCAGCGCGAACCCGCCGTCGATGGTGTTGATCGGCGCGCAGGGCACGCCGGCCGCCATCAGGTCGCGGAACCACTCGTCCTTGGTGCGCTTGGCCAGCCGCTCGACCAGGATCGGCCGGAGCTCGGCGCGGTGGGCCGTGCGGTCCTGGTTGTGCGCGAAGCGCGGGTCCTCGGGTAGATCGGGCAGGTCGAGCACCTGGCAGAGCTTGCGGAACTGGCCGTCGTTGCCGGTGATCACGATGAGCTCGCCGTCGGCGGTGGGCAGCGGCTCGTACGGGAACAGGCTCGGGTGCGCGTTGCCCATGCGGAACGGCACGGTGCCACCGGCGACGTAACCGCTGCTGTGGTTGACCAGCCCGGACAGAGCGGACGACAGCAGGTTGACCTCGATGTGCTGGCCGGTGCCGTGCTCATCGCGGTGCCGCAGGGCGGCCAGGATGCCGATCGTGGCGTGCATGCCGGCCATCACGTCGAACACCGAGATGCCGGCGCGGTAGGGCGGGCCGTCCGGGTCGCCGGTCAGGCTCATCAGACCGGAGATCGCCTGGACCATCAGGTCGTACCCGGGATAGGCCGCGCCCTTGCCGCTGCCGAAGCCGGTGATCGACGCATACACGATGCCGGGGTTGTCCGCGGCGACGGTCTCGTGGTCGAGGCCGAACCGGCGCAGGCCGCCCGGGCGGAAGTTCTCGATCAGGACGTCGGCGCGACGCGCGAGCCGCTGCGCCACATCCAGATCGTCCGGGGCCTTCAGGTCGAGGGCGATGGAACGCTTGTTGCGGTTGATGCCCAGGTAGTAGGTCGCGATGCCGTCCCGGACCGGTGGCATCCAGGTCCGTGTGTCGTCACCGCCCGGACTCTCCACCTTGACGACCTGGGCGCCGAGGTCGGCGAGCAGCATCGTCGCGTACGGACCCGCGAGGATCCGGGAGAAGTCGGCCACCACCAGGCCGCTCAGAGGTCCCATGTCCACCCTTCGCTCGCCGTTCGCTGTGCGGACGATTGTCCGCTGGCGAAGAGTCTTCTCCGGTCGCGGTGGCAGTGTCAACAGCAACTTTACGTACGCGAAACTTCGGTCTTGACACGCGGATCCGGCGAGGAAGAAGCTATTGGCCTCACAGCGACCGCCAGACGGACGACTGTCCGCCGAGGCTCGAAGGGGAGTGACCGGCGATGAGCGAGACCGTGGTCTTTCGCAATGGCTTAGTGCTCACGATGGATGACGCGCACACGATCCTGACCGACGCGGACGTGCTGGTCGTCGGCGACAGGATCGCCGAGATCGGCGTCGGCCTCACCGCTCCCGAGGGCGCCGTGGAGATCGACGCGGCCGGCGGCATCCTGATGCCCGGCATGATCGACACCCATCGGCACATGTGGCAGACCGCGATGCGGGGGTACGGCGCCGACTGGACCCTCACGCAGTACTTCGTCTGGTACTACCTGGAGTCCGGCAAGCTGTTCCGGCCCGAGGACATCCATGCCGGCAACCTGCTGGCCGCGATCGAGGCCATCGACGCCGGTGTCACCACGACCGTCGACTGGTCGCACGGCCTGCAGACACCCCAGCACGCCGATGCCGCGGTCGACGCCCTCGAGGCGGTGCCCGGCCGGTTCGTGCTCGCCTACGGCAACATTCAGCAGGGCCCGTGGGAGTGGGCGACCAGCGACGGCTTCCGCGACTTCGTCAACCGGCGCATCTCCAGCGGCAACGACATGCTCGGCTTCCAGATGGCGTTCGACGTCACCGGCGACCCGGCTTTCCCGGAGAAGGCGGCGTTCGAGGTGGCGCGCGAGCTCGGCGTGCCGGTGACCACCCACGCCGGTGTCTGGGGCGCGACCAACGACGACGGCATCCGGCTGATGCACGAGAACGGCTTCATGACGCCACAGAACATCTACGTCCACTCGGCCACGCTCAACCAGGACTCCTACCACCGCATCGCCGCCACCGGCGGCTCGGTCTCGGTCTCCACCGAGAGCGAGCAGAGCGCCGGCCAGGGCTACCCGCCCACCTGGGCGCTGCGCGACCACCACATCCCGGTCTCGTTGTCGATGGACACCAGCGTGTGGTGGAGCGGCGACCTGTTCTCCGCGATGCGGACCACCCTCGGCGCCGACCGGTCCCGCGAGCACATGGAGGCGCACGGCCGCTCGGAGACCGTCACCCATCTGCACCTGCGCGCCGAGCAGGTGGTCGACTGGGCGACCCGCGGCGGCAGCCGGGCGCTCGGCCTGGACGACAAGGTGGGCAGCCTGGAGTCGGGTAAGAAGGCCGACATCGTGCTGATCAAGAACGATGCTTCGCCGGTGATGTTCCCGATCCTGAACCCGTACGGCCACGTCGCGTTCCAGGCGCAGCGCGGCGACGTGCACACCGTGATGATCAACGGGCGCCTGGTGAAGCGTGACCATCGCCTGGTGGATGTCGACCTCGCGGCGGCGCGCAGCAAGGTCGAGGCCACCATCGAGCACCTGGTCGGGCAGATGGGCAAGGAGTCCTGGGAGAAAGGCATGAACCCGGACATCCCGGAGACCAAGGTGATGGACAACCCGTACACCTACACCCAATGGGACGCGGGATCGGCTCAGTGGAAGCATTGAGCCCCATGGGACTCGAGGGAGGCAGGATGGCGCGCGACGACGCCGGCCCTGACTTCATCGAGGCACTGGCCCGGGGGCTCGAGGTGCTGCGCAGTTTCCGGCCGGAACGCCGGGTGTCGACGCTCAGCGAGATCGCCGCGGACACCGGCCTCGCCCGGCCGACCGTGCGGCGGATCCTGATGACGCTCATCGCGCTGGGCTATGTGCGCAACCACGACCGTGGCTACGTTCTCGCGCCACGGGTGCTCGAGCTCGGCATGACCTACATCAACTCGCTGGACATGTGGGACGTCGCCCGGCCCCACCTGGAAAAGCTGGTCGCGCAGACCAACGAGTCGAGCTCGATGGCGCGGCTGGACGAGGGCGACATCGTCTACGTCGCGCGGGTCGCGGTGCCGAAGATCGTGACGCTCGCCGTCACGATCGGCACCCGCTTCCCCGCGATCGCCACGTCGATGGGCAAGGTGCTGCTCGCGGCACAGGATTTCAACACGCTCGACTTCCTCTGGGAGGAGCCGAGCCGGTCCGGCATCACGCCGCGGCGGCAGCCGACGCCGAACGAACTGTTCCGCGAGCTGCGCGAGGTCCGGGCGAAAGGCTGGGCGCTCGCCGACCAGGACCTGGCGCCGGGCATCAGGTCGATCGCCACCGGCATCCGCGACGCCGAGGGCGAGGTCGTCGCGGCGGTCAACGTGACCGTGCACGCCGCCGAGACCTCGGTCGAGACACTCACCGGCGAATATCTCCCCCTGCTGCTGCGTGCTGCATCAGACATCAGCCATGACTGGGCGATGCTCGGCAGCCTTCCAGTCAAGATGATCACCCCAAGCGGTGGGGGATGAGTAATCATTCATGGCTTTCCTGCCGATCGCCACTGGCCGGAAGTGGCACCTTGACGGCACGATCGACAGGTGACGACCTTCGGGCGCCTGCCCTTTCCGATCTCGCTGACAGGCGAGGGCGTCGCGCTGCGCGAGTGGACCTCGGAGGACCTCGACGACCTGGTCGACCTGCTGGACGAGCCGGACATCGCGCGGTGGACGCCGATGCCGTCGCCGTTCGACGTGGCGGCGGGGATCGCCTACCTGAAACGGGCACAGCAGGGGCGGGTCACCGGGCAGCGCATCCAGCTGGCGATCACCGCCGACGGGGGTAAGCCGCTCGGTGAGGTCCTGCTCTTCGGCATGGACCTCGGCCTGAAGGAGGCCGAGCTGGGCTATCTGGTGGGTGCTCCCTTCCGGCGGCGTGGGCTGGCGTCGGGTGCGCTGGGGCTGCTTTCCGGGTTCGCGCACGGCGCTCTCGGGCTGAGCCGGCTGCTGCTGCGCATCGACCCCGCCAATACGGCGAGCACGGCTGTGGCGCGGCGCTGTGGGTTTCGGCTCACCGGCGAGCCGCCGATTCTGCAGGAGGGTCCGTACGGGCCGAGCAGCCTGGACACCTGGGAACTGGTCGAGGCGCACGCCGACATCCGCCGGGACCGGCTCCGCAACGTGGCGACCCGACGTTACGGCCGCCGCCCCTGACGATCCGGCACGGTTGCTGACCTGGAGGCGGCGGCCGCGGGCGAGCTGAGGGTGTGGCTGCGGCCTTTCGGTGCGGGTCAAGGTGACCGCGGGCGGGGCGTCGGGGCGGACCAGGGCGGGGACGGCGCGCTCGAACAGAGCGGCCATCGTCTGGCTGGGCAGGATGCGGTAGCGGGGCGGCAAGGCGAGCAGTGCGATCAGGGTGTCCGGCCTGGCGAGGCAGTGCGGCGGGGCAGGGGGAAGAGGATCGGAAGCTGACAGGCGGTGTCAGGTAAGGCGGTCTAGGGTCGGATCATGGCTGGTCAGAAGGTGAATCGTGAGCAGGTGATGGCGTACCGGGTGGCGGCTCTCGGTCTCGCCGAGCGGAGCACGGAGCGGCCCGGCGATCTGCCGCTGCTCGAGCTCGGCGTGCAGGAGTACACGCCGGGGTCGGTGCGGGTCGCGCTCGCTGCCCGTACCTCAGCGGATCTTGATGATCGTCGGCTCGTGATGGTGTGGGCCGCGCGGGGAGCGCCCCATCTGCACCGGCGGCGGGAGCTGTGGGATCTGGCGCGAGCCCTGTGGCCGGTCAGCGACGCGGACGCCACCGCCCGGATCCAGAGCGGGCAGATCCGTGAGGGGATGAAGCTGGGGCTTCGGGCCTTCACGGCCGCGGCCGAGGCGAACCGCGAGGTCGTCACCTCCTCGATGCCGCGGGGCGAGGCCAGCACCCAGGTCAGCAAGCTGGTGCCCAAGGAACTCACGTACTTCTGCAAGACGTGCGACGCGCAGCACATCGCCGGGAACGTGTGGCAGCATGCGGGGCTCGCCGGTGGCATTCAGGTCGAGTCGCGGGGCAAGGATGCGACGCTCGGGCCGATCAAGGACTGGCCGGGTGTCCCGGAGCGGAACGAGGGCATCGATCGGCTGATCCGGCTCTACCTGCGGATGCTCGGGCCGGCCGGGCCGCTGGAGGTGGGGAAGTACTTCGGCAGTTCGACCGGCGAGATGAAGAAGGTGTGGCCGGACGATCTCGCCGAGGTCAGCGTCGACGGGCGGAAGGCGTGGTTGCCGGCCGACGCGGTGGGCGATCTGGCCGAGGCCGAGCCGGTCGGCGGGGTGCGATTCGTGCCGCCGATGGACGCGCTGCTGCAGGGCCGCGACCGGGATCTGCTCGTGCCGGACAAGGCCCAGCAGAAGGAGGTGTGGCGCACGCTCGGCAATCCGGGCGCGCTGCTGGTCGACGGGGAGGTCGCCGGGGTGTGGCGGGCGAAGATGTCCGGTCGGAAGCGGGTCGACCTGACGGTGACGCCGTTCGGGACGCTGAACGCCAAGACCCGCAAGGCGATGGAGACCGAGTCGGCGGAGGTTGCGCGCGCACGCGCCGTCCCGGACGCGACAGTCACCTACGCCTGAGCCGGCCGCAAGCCGAGGGTCGCCGAGCCGAAGGTCGCCAAGCCGGCGGTCACCGAGCCGGCGCCGGCGGTCACCACGCCGGCGGGAGCGGCTCCGGCTCTGGGGGACGGGTGCGCACCGGGCGACGACCGCGGTATGCGAGCGTCGCCACGATCATGGTCGCGCAAGCGGCGGCGATGCCCGCCGCGATCCACCAGCCGCTGACGGCGAGGATCAGCGCGGCCACCCACACCGCGACCGCCACCAGGATCAACGACACCGGCAACCGGCGGCGGGCCGTGCGGCCTCCGGCGGACATGCGGTCGCAGAACTCGGGGTCGTCGCGGCGCAGCTGGCGTTCCAACTGTGCGAGCCTGCGGCTGTCTTCCTTGCTGAGCATGGTGCCACCTCCGGTCCGGGCCCTCCGGGTGCCAAGACGTATCGACCGGGTTAGTCGCAACCCCGGTGATGACATTGTTACCCGGCGGTCGCAAGCTCGATACCTCCGGGCATGTCGAGATGATGCCCGATCCATGCCCGCGAACCCCTGTCTACCGAAGGTGGACGGCCGCCACTCGCACCACGGGTGCGGCACCGCCCAGGTCAGGCCGCTTTGAAGACCCAGATGCGCATCATCAGGAAGCGCACCCCGGTGGCGATCGCGTTGGCGGTCACCAGGACGGCCAGTTCCAGCCACGTCGCGGGGGCCGGGTTCGCCGCGTGCAGCAGCGCCAGCGAGCCACTGGTCAGCGCCAGCCCGACGCCGAAGACGACCAGACCCTGGGCCTGGTGGCGCCAGGCGCGGTCGTTACCGCGTACCCGGAAAGTCAGCCGGCGGTTGGCCGCCGTGTTGGCCACCGCCGTGAGCAACAGGGCCAGCAGATTGGCCCACTGGGCGCCGAGACCGGCCCTGAGCAGGGCATAGAGGGCCAGGTAGGCCAGCGTGCTCGCCACCCCGACGCCGGCGAAGCGGACCAACTGGCCGGTCAGCCCGGCCGGCACCCCGGCCACCGGCAGCGGGTTGCGGCCCAGCTGCTCGCGGAGCGCGGCCAGTGGCAGACGACCGGTGCCCAGCCCGCGGGTCAGACGCGCGATGCCCTTCAGGTCGGCCACCGCGGTGGAGACGATGTCCACCCGGCTGTCCGGATCGTCCACCCAGTCCACCGGCACCTCGTGGATGCGCAGGCCGGCCCGTTCCGCCAGCACCAGCATCTCGGTGTCGAAGAACCAGCCGGTGTCCTCGACCATCGGCAGCAGGCGGGCCGCCACGTCCCGGCGGATCGCCTTGAAGCCGCACTGCGCGTCGGAGAACCGTGCCGCCAGGGTGCCGCGCAGCAGCAGGTTGTAGCCGCGGGAGATGAACTCGCGCTTGGCTCCGCGCACGACGCGGGATCCGCGGCTGAGCCGCGACCCGATCGCCAGGTCCGAGTGGCCCGAGATGAGCGGCGCGACCAGCGGCAGGACGGCGGCGAGGTCGGTCGACAGATCCACATCCATGTACGCCAGGACGGCGGCGTCGGAGTGGGTCCACGCGTGCTTGAGCGCCCGTCCCCGGCCCTTCTGCGCCAGATGCACGGCGGTTACCTCGGGCAGTGCCTCGACCAGGGTCGCCGCCACCGTGGCGGTCGCGTCGGTGCTGGCGTTGTCCGCGATGGTGATCCGGAAGCGGTACGGGAACCGCGCCGACAGGTAGTCGTGCAGCCGGCGTACACACGGCTCGAGGTCGATCTCCTCGTTGTGGACGGGGACGACCACGTCGAGGACCGGGGTGTCCAGGCGCAGCGACTCGGCGGCGTGCTCAGGCAGCGTGGAAAGGCTCATGCCACCAAGGTCGGCCGCGGCGCTTTGCGAGGAATGTGGTGACCCTGTGCCTGGACTATGAATGCCGCCGAGACGGCCCTCCATCGGGAGAGCCGCCTCGGCGGTCGTGGCCGAACTGGTCACTGCTGGGTCGTGGCCGAACTGGTCACTGCTGGGTCAGGTCGTAGACGGTCACGCCGTCGACGGTCTGTGCGGTGTAGTTCGCCGCCACCCACTCGGCGATCTGCGAGCCGGGGCTGCTGCCGTTCGAACCGCCCCGGCCGCCGAAACCGCCGCCGCCGATGAAGTAATGGATCTTGCCATCGGTGACGTACTGCTGGAACTGCTCCAATGTGGGCGACGGGTCGCTGCCGTTGAAGCCGCCGATCGCCATCACCGGGTCCTCAGTGGCGAGCTGGTATCCGGACGCGTTCTGCGATCCGACGGCCGCGGCCACCCAGGTGTAGTCGCCGGCGTTCGCGTCGAGCAGCGCCTTCATCTCGTCGGAGACGGTCGCGGCGTTGAGCAGGCCACCCATGCCGCCACCACCGGGACGGCCACCTTGCTGGCCGCCGCCGGGGAATCCGCCGCCGGGGAAGCCGCCGCCGGGGAAACCGCCGCCGGGGAAACCGCCGCCCGGGAACGCGCCACCCTGCTGACCGGTGCCGCCCGGAGCGCCGCCGCCCGGGAAGCCACCCCGCATGCCGCCACGGCCGCCCGGTCCACCGAAGCCGCCCTGAACCTCCGGCCCGGCGGTCGGGATCGAACCGGTGTGCGGCTCGGAAGCGGTCTGTACCGCGTACGCGGCGGGGCCGGCCAGAGTCGCACCCAGCGCGAGCCCGGCGATCACCGCGGCCACCCGCATCGGCAGCCGCATCAGGCCGAGCGCACCGACCGCCGCGACCAGACCGCCGGCCAGGACCACCCACCGCAGCCAGGGCAGGAAGTCCGCGCTGCGCCCGAGAAGCGTCCAGGACCACCAGGCGCTCACCCCGACCGCGAGCGCCAGCATCACGGCCGCGAACGGCGCCCGCCATCCGTTCCCACGAACCGAAGACGAGGGAGCCGGGTGGATATCGCCGACGTGGTGCGAGGTGTGCGGGGGCGAGGCGAAGTCAGGCGAGGCGGGTGCGGAAGTCGCGGACGGCGGAACGGGCTCCGGTCGTACCCGGGAATTGCGGATCGCGCCCCACACCAGAGCCGCACCGATGCCGACGACCGCGCCCACCGCCGGGGCCAAAGCGACCGTGTAGTAGGCGTGGAAGATCCCCTGCATGAAGCTGAACACCAGCCCGGTGATCACCAGCCAGCCGCCCCACAGCACCAGCCCGGCCCGCAGCCGATCGGTCCGGGCCGCCCGTGCCGTCAGCACCAGCCCCGCCACCAGCAGGATCAGCGCGGCCGGCAGCAGCCACGAGATCTGACCGCCCTGCGACGAGTCGAACATCCGCAGCAACCCGGACTCGCCCCAGGCGCCACCACCGCCACCACGCCCGCCGCCGACGCTGCCGGTCTCCTCGCCGTTGAGCCGGCCGAGGCCGTTGTAGCCGAGGGTCAGCTCGAGGATGCTGTTGTCCTGCGAGCCGCCGATGTACGGCCGCATCGACGCCGGCACCAGCTCCACGATCGCGATCCACCAGCCGGCCGACACCACGATCGCCAGCCCCGCGAGCAGCAGCTGCACGAGCCGCCTACCGAGACGAGGAGGACCGAACAGCAGGTACGCCAGGCCGAACGCCGGCACCACCAGCAGCACCTGCAGCATCTTGGTGAGGAAGCCGAAGCCGAGGAACACACCGGCCCAGACCAGCCACTTCGTGCGCCCGTCCGCCAGCGCCCGGGTCGTCGCCCACGCCGCGGCCACCATCAGCAGCACCAGCAGCGCGTCCGGGTTGTTGAAGCGGAACATCAGCACCGCCACCGGGGTCAGCGCCGACACCGCCCCGGCGATCAGGCCGGCGGCCGGCCCGTACCAGCGGCGCACCGCGGCGAACAGCAGCCCGGTGGTGGCCACGCCCATCAGCGCCTGTGGCACCAGGATGCTCCACGAGCTCAGCCCGAAGATCCGTACCGACAGCGCCATCACCCACAGCGACGCCGGGGTCTTGTCCACGGTGATCGAGTTGGCCGCGTCCGACGAGCCGTAGAAGAACGCCTTCCAGCTCTCCGACCCGGCCTGCACGGCCGCCGAGTAGAACGCGTTCCCCCAGCCCGACGCGCCCAGCCCCCACAGGTAGAGCACGGCCGTCACCAGCAGCAACGCGAGCAACGAGGGCCGCACCCAGCGCGGATCGCCGGGCTTGCCGAGGAGGAGCTTGCCAAGGGGGGAGTTGCGCTTTCGGCCCGGCGCCGGCGGGTTCGGCGGCGCGAGCGGCGGAGCCGGCATCGTCGTGGTCATCGGAGTCCTTCGGGCAGGTTTCGTAGCTGACCCGATCACTCTCGGCCGCGGCTCTGTCCACGGCTTGTGCCCGACCTGTGCGCGATCTATGAAGACCTTTATGGGTACGGGCGCAGCACGGTCCCGCCTTCGACGCGCCGGCCAGTCGGTGGTCCGGGCCGCTTCTCGCCGCCGCCGAACGAGTGCTGAGCGGCCCGCCGAACGAGTGCTGAGCGGCCGCCGAACGAGCGCTGAGCGGCCGCCCGCGTCGGGCGGCCGCTTCAGAGGTGCCGTCAGGCGGCTCGGCGCTTGGCGGAGGCCGCGGCCAGCCGGTCGAGGACCTGGACGGTGGCGTCCCAGCCCATGCACGCGTCCGTTACCGACTGGCCGTAGACCAGCTCGTCCCCGAGGTTCTGCCGGCCCGGCACCAGGAAGCTCTCCAGCATCACGCCGGCGATGCCCTTCTGGCCGGACTCCAGCTGTGCCGCCACGTCGTCGACCACCAGCGGCTGGCGGAGGTGGTCCTTGTTGCTGTTGCCGTGCGAGCAGTCGATGACCAGCCGTTCCGGCAACGAAGCCTGGGCCAGCAGGTCCAGGGAGTGGGCCACGTCCGCGGCCGAGTAGTTGGGCTTGCCGCCTCCGCCGCGCAGCACCAGGTGACAGTCGGGGTTGCCGGCGGTGTGCAGGATCGCCGGCGTGCCGGAGAAGTCGATGCCGGGGAAGACGTGCTGGGCGGCCGCGGCGTTGATCGCGTCGATGGCCGTGGCGATGCTCCCGTCGGGGCGGTTCTTCATGCCGATCGGCATGGACAGGCCGCTGGCCAGCTGGCGGTGCACCTGCGACTCGACGGTGCGGGCGCCGATCGCGCCCCAGGCGACCGTGTCGGCGATGTACTGCGGGGTGATCGGGTCGAGGAACTCCACCGCCACCGGCAGGCCCTGGCCGACCACTTCGAGCAGAAGGCGGCGCGCCATCCGCAGGCCGGTGGACACGTCACCGGTGCCGTCCAGCGCGGGATCGTTGATCAGGCCCTTCCAGCCGACCGTGGATCGCGGCTTCTCGAAGTACACCCGCATCACGATGAGCAGGTCGTCCGCGAGCCGTGCGGCCTCGGTCCGCAAGCGGCCGGCGTATTCGAGAGCGGCCACCGGGTCGTGCACCGAGCACGGGCCGACGACGACCAGCAGCCGTGGATCTCGGCCCTGCAGCACCGCTTCGACCTGACCGCGCCCGGCGAGCACCGCGTCGTGCAGGTCCTCGGTGAGCGGCAGCTCGTGGTGGAGCAGGGCGGGGCTCATCAACGGGACGATGGTCTCGATGCGCTGGTCCCGGACCCGCTGCACCTCGGGGATGGTCATGATTTCCCTCCGCCGGGCGCGTGAGGGCCGGTGCCTCGCGCGTGAGCCGGCTTGTCGTCGCAAACGAAAAGGCAGCGACATGATTGTCGCTGCCTCGGCCGGCTCGGTGGTGCCTCAGGTCATGCGGTCATAACCGAGGCACCGGGCTGAGCCGGCCTCGTAAACCACGCATACCAACGGGACACGCCGACAGCCTACCGGATGGGGGACGCCGGGCCACAGCGGTGAGCCTCTCTTCCTCATTTCCGGGGCTCGCCCGCCGATGAGGGTTATTGATGGGGCCCAGTACAACTCGAGGGAGCGTCCGGCTGATGGTTGATGTCATGCAACGACTGCCCGTCGGATCAGGGTTCAGCAGCCTGGACGACGCCACCGCGGCCGGCGCCGAGGCCGCCCGGGCCGCCCTGGGCGCACTCGGCGGTGCCGAGCCGGGGCTGGTCATCGTCTACGGCTCGATCCGGTACGACCTCACCGCGCTTCTCGCCGCCGTGCGTGGCGTCACCGGCGCCACCCCGCTGGTCGGCGCGAGTACCAGCGGCCAGTTCGCCGACGGCACCTACGTGCCGGCGGGCACCGCGGTGAGCGTCATGGTGCTCGGTGCGGGCGTCTACCGCTTCGGGGCCTCCGTGGTCACCGGCGTCGGTGCGGACGCGTTGGCGGCCGGCCGTGAGCTCGCCCGCGGGGCCATGGACGCGGCGGGCGGTGACACGACCCCGCACAGCGCGCTGATGGTGCTGGCCGACGGCATGGCGGGCGACATGCAGAGCCTGCTCACCGGCATTTACCGGGTCACCGGCGCCCGTGTCCCGGTGGTCGGCGGTGCGGCCGGCGACGACCGCACCTTCTCCGGCTCGTACGTGTTCTTCGGCGATCAGGCGATGCGGGACGCCGCCGTGGCCGTGTGGATCGGCTCGGAGCGGCCGCTGCGCGTGGTGTCGGGCCACGGCTGGAAGCCGAAGACGCTGCCGATGCTGGTCACCCGGGTGAACGGGATGGAGGTCGAGGAGATCGACGGCCGTCCGGCTGCCGCCGTCTTCACCGAGGTGATCTCCCAGCGGACGAGCGGCGAGGCGAGGAACTTCGAGGGCGCCTACGACGGCTGGGACACCGGACATTCCTTCGGTCTCATCGAGCCGGACGGCACCCAGCTGATCCGCGGCGCCTTCGTCGGCGAGGACGGTGCGTTGCGGACCTTCGTGCCGCTGCCCGAGTACTGCGCCGTGCAGTTCGTCTCGGCGGACCAGGACGACCTGCTGAACGCCAGCGAGGAGGTGGTGGACGACGCCTTGCGGGACGTGAGCGCGCCGGCGGTGATGCTGATGTTCAGCTGCATCGCCCGCATCGACCTGCTCGCCGTGCGTGCCGGTGAGGAGGCCGCGCGGTTGCACAAGGCCGCCGGTCAGGTCGCCACCTTCGGGTTCTACACGTACGGCGAGTTCGCCCGCAGCACCGGCGTGGCCGGCTATCACAACGCCACCCTCACGGCGATCGCCCTCTAGAGCCGCGAAACCCGAGGATCAGCATGTCCACGACCGCGCATCCCCCGGACGAGGCGGCCCGGCTCCGGGAGGAACTGGTCGCCGCCATCGCGGCGACCAGCGACGCGTACCGGCAGACCTCGCGTCTGATCCGGGTGCTCACCGTGCTCGGCCGGCCGTCGTCGCCGGCCGAACTGGTGGACCAGACGCTGGTCGTGCTGTCCCAGATCTATGCGGCCGACGTCGCCGCCACGGTCCGGGCGATCGGTGGCCGGCTCCAGGTGACCAGCGCCTGCGGGATTCCCGAGGACGACCCGGCGTACACCGAGGGCTGGCCGCTGGCCGGCGGCGCGGCGGAGGCACTGACCAGTGCTCGCGCCGTCGCCCGCACCGGCGCGGGCCTGGACCTCGCGGTCGACCTGCCGCCCTCGATGGTGCCGCTGGCGCCGGGCTCGGCGGTCTGGGTGCCGGTCGGCGAGGCGGGCGCCGGGGACGAACTGCTGGTCATGTACCGGGTCAGCGCCGGCGGGTTCCCGCCGGGCGACCTGCCCGTGCTCGGCTCGGTGGCGGCCCGGCTCGGCCTCGCGGTGGAGGCCCGCCAGCGCAGCGCGGCGGTGGAGAACCTGGCCACCTTCGGCCACCGGCTCTCCAGCCGGCTCGACCTGCCGTCGATCTTCGACGAGGCCGTCAAGCTGCTGCCCCTGCTCGTCGACGCGGACGAGGCCGGCATCGTCCGGATCGACGGCGAGGTCGCGTACCTGTGCGCGTCCACCGGGACGGCCGGGCTGCCGTCACCGGACCAGCCGATCGCCGTCGCGGACCTGGTCGGCTGGGCGGCTCTCCGCTCGGGCGACATCCACGCCGGCCAGTACCAGCAGTTGGGCCAGGCCGGCCAGCCCGACGGCTCGGATCTGCACGGCTCGGATCTGCACGGCTCGGATCTGCACGGCTCGGATCTGCACGGCTCGGATCTGCACGGCTCGGTCCTGCACGGCTCGGTCCTGGGCGTCCCGATCATGCGGGACGGTTCGCCGAACGCCGTTCTCTACGCGCTGCGCCGCGATCACCGGCCGTTCCGGCGGGACGCCGTCGAGTCGGCGTCGATCTTCGGGAACTACGTCGGCGCCGCCATCACCAACGCGGAGCTCTACCTGGCCCTCGGCGGCAGCGAGAGCAAGCTGCGGCTGATCACCGACTCGATCAGCGACCTGATCGCCGTCGTCGACGCCGGCGGCCGATTCGTGTACGCCTCACCGTCGCACGACCGTGAGCTGGCGATCCCGCCCGACGGGCTGCTGGGCACCGCGGTGACCGACCTGGTGCACCCCGCGGACCGGCCGGCCGTGACCGCGGCGCTGGTCCGCCCGTCCGGCACGGCGAAGGTGGAGTACCGGATGCGGTCCGGCCGCAACGTCTGGGTGTGGGTGGAGAGCGCGCTGCGCCTGGCGCCGGAGGACGGCACGCTGGTGCTGTCGTCGCGGGTGATCGACGAGCGCCGCCGGCTCGAGGACGAGTTGCGCCGGCGCGCCACCCACGACCCGCTGACCGAGCTGGCCAACCGGGCGCTCACCGCCGAGCGGCTCGACCTGGCGCTGGCCCGGGGCGGCGACGGGCAGATCGGGTTGCTCTTCTGCGACCTCGACAAGTTCAAGGAGGTCAACGACCGGCTCGGGCACGAAGCCGGCGACGATCTGCTGATCCAGGTGGCCGACCGGCTGCGGACCTGCGTACGCCCCGCCGACCTGCTCGCGCGGTTCGGCGGCGACGAGTTCGTGATCCTCCTCGACGCGGTCGACGACCTGGACGCCGTCACCGAGATCGGCGACCGGGTGGTCCGCGCCCTCGACGCGCCGTTCTGGCTGAGCGGCGAGCTGGTGGAGATCTCGGTGAGTGTGGGTGGCGTGCTGGGCGCCTGCGGTGAGTCCCAGGCGAGCGCGATGCTGCGCGACGCCGACGCGGCGATGTACGCCGCCAAGAACGCCGGCCGTGGCCGGGTGCGGGTGTTCGACGAGGACGCCTCGCAGCACAGTCTCGGCCGGCTCGAACTGCGCTCCGATCTGGCCCAGGCGCTCGCCCGCGACGAGCTGACGATCCACTACCAGCCGATCGTGGAGCTCGCGACCCGGCGGATCCTCGGCTTCGAGGCGCTCTGCCGCTGGACCCACCCGCGCCGTGGCCCGATCCCGCCGGACGAGTTCATCCCGCTCGCCGAGGAGACCGGCGCGATCGTGGGTATCGGCGAGTGGGTGCTCGGCCAGGCCTGCCACCGGCTCGCCGAATGGCAGCGGCTGCCGGGCAACGGGCACCTGCGGATCAGCGTCAACCTGTCGCCGGTGCAGCTCCAGCAGCCGGAGGCGGCCGCCCGGACACTCGACGTGATCACCTCGGCCGGCGCGGATCCGCGGGACGTGTGGCTGGAGATCACCGAGCACAGTTCGATCCGGCAGGACGTCACCGACTTCGTCACCGCGCTGCGGGGCGCCGGGGTGCACTTCGCGCTCGACGATTTCGGCATGGCGTACTCGAACCTGAGTCACCTCAAGCGTCTCCCGGTGGAGATCCTCAAGATCGACAAGTCGTTCGTGGCCGGGCTGCCGGCCAAGGACACGGACCGCGGCATCGTGCGCGCGGTGCTCGCGATCGCCGACTCGCTCGGCCTGACCGTGGTGGCCGAGGGCATCGAGACCGAGGAGCAGCACGCGGAACTGCTGGCGCTGAACTGCGGGCAGGGGCAGGGCTACCTGTTCTCCCGCCCGGTCGCGCCGGCGGAGGCGACCGAGCTGCTGCGGGCGAGATCCCTGCTGCCGGCCTGACCGGCGGAGCAAGCCGGCCGGAAGTCCGCGGGCGGGGCAGGGCGCGGCGGATGGCCGTGGCGGAGCCGGCGACCCGAGCCGGCCCAATGTCCGTCGCCCGGGTTATGGGCAACCGCCCCCACCTGTGGTCCGATGGGAAACATGAACGAGGTCTCAGCGCCGGACCTGCTCGACGAACTGCTCGAGCTGTCGCCCCGCGAGCGGTTCCACGCCGTCGCCACGGTCGTCGCCCGGGTCTGGGAGACGCCGACCGTGCTGCTCGGCGAGATTCCGCCCACCCAGGCGATCACGGCGGTCGCGGTGATCGCGGCCGGCCTGCCCGGCGCGTACGGGAAAAGCTGGCTGGACCACCGCCTGGCCCGCGCCGCGCTGCCCGGCGTGAGCGGTGAACTGGCCGGGCGTGCCCTGTGCGCGCTGGACGTGATCGTCGGCCGCGACCGGGAGTCGGTGCCGCTGGAGCTGCACGTCAGCGACGGCGACGCGGCCCAGGCGTTACTGGACGACCTGCGCGACGTCCTGATGGACGGGATACGCCGCGCCTGGTGAGACCGACAGCGGCAGCCGCACGGTGAACTCGGTGCGCCCCGGCGCCGACTCGACCGCGACAGTGCCGCCGTGCGCGGTGACCACGGCGTACACGATGGACAGTCCCAGGCCGGTGCTCCCGGCCGCACGGGACCGGGAGCTGTCGCCGCGCGCGAAACGCTTGAAGATGTGCGGTTGCAGCTCGGCGGGAATGCCCGGGCCGCGGTCGGTCACGGTGAGCAGGGCTTCGTGGTCGGTTGCGCGGACTCCGACGGTCACGGTGGTGCCTTCAGGAGTGTGCGTACGCGCGTTCGCCAGCAGATTGGCCAGCACCTGATGCAGCCGCGCGCCGTCCCCGATCACGGCGACCGGCTCCTCGGGCAGGGCGAGCTGCCAGTCGTGCCGCGGGCCGGCCGCGTGCGCGTCGCTGACCGCGTCCACCACCAGCATGGTCAGGTCGACCGGTTCGTGTTCGAGCGGCCGCCCGGCGTCCAGGCGGGCGAGCAGCAGCAGGTCCTCGACCAGCGCCGTCATCCGCAGCGCCTCGGACTCGACCCGGCGCAGCACATGGCCGACCTCCTCCGGGATCGGCTGGCGGCTGCGGCGGCTGAGCTCGGCGTACCCGCGGATCGCAGCGAGCGGCGTGCGCAGCTCGTGGCTGGCGTCGGCGACGAACTGGCGTACCTGCATCTCGCTGTTGTGGCGCGCCTCGAGCGCGCTGCCGACGTGGTCGAGCAGCTGGTTGAGGGCGGCGCCGACCTGGCCGACCTCGGTGCGGGAGTCGGTGTCGGCGGCCGGCACGCGTTGCGCGAGCTCGACCTCGCCGCGGTCGAGCCGCAGCTCGGACACGCGGGTCGCGGTGGCCGCCACCCGGTCGAGGGGCTTGAGGGTACGCCGCACGATGTACGCCCCGGCAAGGCCGGCGGCGACCAGCGACAGCAGGATCCCGCCCCCGATGACCAGGCCGACCTGCAGCAACGTGCTCTGCGTCTCGCCCAGCGGGAGGCCGGTGACGACCACCTCGTTCTCGACGAAGTTGGAGCTCACCAGGTAGTCGCCGCGGTCACCGCCGAGGTCGACCTCGACGTGCTCGCCGTTGGGCGCCAGGGCAGCGAGTGTGCTGACGGCCGAGGTCGGCAGCTCCGCGTATCCGCCGGCGTCGCGCGGGTCGAACGTCTCGTCGGTGGTGGGCTGCGTGTACTGCACCTCGCCGCCGAAGACCCCGGGGGCGCCGGTCTCGGGATTCGATCCCCAGATCACGATGATGGAGCCGGTTTGCGAGCCGCCCGGCGGGCTTTCCTTGATCGGGTTGAGAGACCGGAAGAAGGACCTGTTGCTGCCCGGTGGCCGGCCCAGGGTCCGGGAGGTCGCGTCGGTCAGGCGGTCGTCGACGCGGTCGTAAAGGGTTTTGTGCAGGAAGATCTGGGCGGTCGCGCCGACCAGGAGGCCGAGCGCCGCGAGCAGGACGATCAGGATCGCGACCAGTCGCGTACGCAGGGACCAGCCTCGCGGGCTGCGCCAGCGGGACGGGTGCACGATCGCGGTCACGTCAGTCGGCCGGCTTCAGCACGTAGCCGGCGCCGCGCATGGTGTGGATCATCGGCGAGCGGCCGGCGTCGATCTTCTTGCGCAGGTACGAGATGTACAGCTCGACCACGTTGGCCTGGCCGCCGAAGTCGTAGTTCCACACCCGGTCCAGGATCTGGCTCTTGCTGAGCACCCGGCGCGGGTTGCGCATCAGGTAACGCAGCAGCTCGAACTCGGTCGCGGTGAGCGTGATCAGGGTGCCGTCGCGGCGCACCTCGTGGCTGTCCTCGTCCAGCGACAGGTCGCCGACGTGCAGCTGCGACTCGGCGCGCATCGGGGAGCGGCCCATCCGGCGCATCAGTCCGCGCAGCCGGGCGACGACCTCCTCCAGGCTGAACGGCTTCGTCACGTAGTCGTCGCCGCCGGCGGTGAGCCCGGTGATCCGGTCCTCGACGGAGTCCTTGGCGGTGAGGAACAGCACCGGCACGTCGGGGGTCTCGCCGCGCAGCCGGCGCAGCACTTCGAGGCCGTCGATGTCGGGCAGCATCATGTCGAGCACGACGGCGTCCGGCCGGAAGTCGCGGGCGGTCCGCACGGCGCCCATGCCGTCGCCGGCGCTGCGCACGTCCCATCCCTCGTAGCGCAGGGCCATCGAGAGCAGCTCGGCCAGGGTGGGTTCGTCGTCGACGACGAGCACCCGGACCGGCCCGCCATCGGGGCGGCGGAGTTCGGTGCTCGTGTCGGTGTTCGCCATCGTCATGCTCCCACTGTCGCGGGCGCGGCTATGCCGACCCTTTCGGTTCCCTGTGTAGCACCTGTGAGGACCGGGACATGCGAAGAGCTGGGGTTTCGCAACGGTGAGCGCGGCCGACACCGTCCGCGGCGTCGGAATGTCGGCCGAGGCAGCGCCAGCGTGTCGAAGCGGGACGAAACTGTCTGAAACCGGCAGGATGGCGCCGGTCCTGTAACCGAGCGCTTGGGGAGATCGGGTTGGCACGCGTCATCGCCCTGCTGGCGGCCGCACTCCTGATGGTCCTGCCGGCACCCGCGCTCGCTGCGGACAAAGGCGCTGCGGACAAAGGGGCTGCGGGCAGCGGCGACGCCTGGCCGGACGGCGTGAACCCGGACTCGCTCCGGGCCGCCACCGTCGGGGCCGCCTCGATCACCGCCGGCCGGGCGCACTCCTGCGCGACGACCAGCGCCGGCACGGTCTACTGCTGGGGCAGCGACACCGACGGCCAGCTCGGCGACGGCCCGCCGCTGTCGAACGTGACCCGGGCCGTCCCCGTGACGGCGCCGCCCGGGATGCGGGTCGTGGTCCAGGTCGACGCCGGCGAGAAGCACACCTGCGCCCTGGAGCACAACGGCGCGGTCTTCTGCTGGGGCGACAACTCGCTGGGGCAGCTCGGCACCAGCGCGACCGGCGACCAGGACACACCGGCCCAGGCCGACTTCCCGCAGGGGTCCGTGCTGGTCGAGGTGACCACCGGCGAGAACCACAGCTGCGCGATCGACGAGCAGGGCGACGCCTGGTGCTGGGGCGCGGGCAACCGCGGTCAGCTGGGCAACGGCGCGTCGACGGACCAGGATGAGCCGGTCCGGGTGACCGACGCGACCGGGCTGACCGATCCGGTGGTGGACATCGCGGCCGGTGGCGACGCCACGTGCGCGGCGACCGCGGACGGCGTGGCCTGGTGCTGGGGCGCGGGGGATCGCGGTCAGCTGGGCGACGGCACCGGCACGGACGTCGTCCGGCCGGTGCGGGTGAGCACGAACGTGACCGTGCGCCAGATCGCGGTCGGCAAGCAGCAGTCCTGCGCGGTCGACGAGGACGGCCGGGCGGCGTGCTGGGGGCGTACCGCGAGCGGTGTCGAGAACGCGCCGGTGGCCGCGGGCGGGCCGGTGTTCCGGCAGGTGGCGGTCGGCGGCGAACACGTGTGCGGCGTGGACCGGCAGGAGGCGGGCTGGTGCTGGGGCGAGGGCGGCGAGGGCCAGCTGGGCGACGGCGGCACCGCCGACCGAGCGGCCCCCGGGCGGATTGATCGGGATCCGGATATTGACCTACGTGATCTGGACAGCGGCGACGAGCACTCGTGCGCGCTGGACGAGCGCAACGTCGCCTTCTGCTGGGGGAACGCCGGCGCCGGACGTCTGGGGGCCGGCGCGAGCGGTGCTTCCGGCGTACCCGTGCAGGTCCAAGGTCTGCCGCGAGCACCCGCGGCCGTGTCCGGCGTGCGTGCCGTACCCATCGACCGCGGCCTGCGGATCTCTTGGCGGCCGGCGACCGGATTCGGGTCCGGCGACTTCCTCGCCTACCTGGCCGTGAGCTCGGGGTACGAGGCGTTCTGCACGGTCGGGACGGCGACCGGGACGGGCTGCGACCTGACTGGTCTGGCCAACGGCAGGCAGTACGACGTGACCGTGTTCACCTACGCCACCGACGGCACCGAGCTGAGCGAGTTCGCGACCGCCACGCCGGGGGTGGGCAGGACGCCCAGCACCCCGACGCCATCACCGGCCGTGCCGGACAAGAACACCCTGGCCATCACGACGTCCGCGTCGCTGGTGCCACCGGCGGTCGCGCTGGGCTTCCTCCTGATCGGCCTGGGCCTGGCCGCCCTGCTGGTCAAAAAGGGCGAGTGACCTCCAGGACCGCGTCGCGAAACTGCGAAGCGCCCAGCTTGAGGCGCTCGGTCCAGTACGGCCGGTTCCAGTTCACCCAGGTTACGTCGCCGGCGAACTGGTCGGTGCCGGAGGCGGAGACGGTCACGCCGGCGCCCGGGCTGACCACCAGCGCCAGCTCGCTGCCGCGCGGGACGCCGACCATGTGCGCGGACGGGTCGGCGTAGCCCAGCAGCGCCCACGGCACCCGGATGGCCAGGTCGTCGCCGTCCCGCCGCCACACTGATCGGCTGTCCGAGCCGTCACCGTCCCACTCGCCGTAGCGCAACTGGCCGGCGTCGATGATCTCGGCGGGCAGCTTCCGGCCGGTGCTGGGCACGGTCAGGTCGCGGTTGACCACGAGCTCGAACCGGCGCCAGCCCTCCGGCGCCGGGCCGCGCGCCGATTCGAGCGCCCGGTAGTCCAGCGGCAGCGGATCCAGGAGCTCGCGGAGGTACGCCTGCCCGGTGCGGCTGACCAGGTCGAAGGTGAGCGCGGCGTCCCCGGTCCGGTCCGCCGACCCGGGCGGCGGCGGCCCGCTCACCGCCGGGAGGACGTCGAACGAGAGCGTCAACGCGCTCGGCGCCGGGTCACCGAGCCCGATCCGGAGCCGCAGGTACGACTCGTCGACCCGGGCCGAGACGCGGCGGGCCGGCCAGCCGTCCTCGGTGTCGACGAGGTACTTCGGCGGAGTGTCCGGCTGACCGGCCGAATCCATCGCGATCAGGCCGAAGTTCTGCTCGTTGGTGTACGGGTCGTGCCACAGCTGCCGGCGCTCGCCGTCCTGGTGCTCGATGGTGTTCCAGGTGAACTTGAACCACTCGTCCGCCCAGCCGAACAGGAAGCCGCCGCCGAGACCCACGTCGTGGATGAGCCGCAGCAGGTCGGCGTCGATCCGCATCGCCTCCTGCTCGCTGTGGTCACCCTGGCTGCGGCCGAGCGGCGAGTTGTGGGCCGACCCGATCGACGACGGCACGCCGAACTCGGTCACCAGCACCGGCATCGTCGCGTGGTGCTTGCGCAGAAGATCCAGATATCCCGCGTACGGGTCGGAGCGCCCGTTGTGCCGGTAGGTCTGCATGCCCGGTTCGTGCCGCTGGAAGTCCGGGTAGTACGGGTAGGCGTGATAGCTGGCGAACGTGCCGGCCGGCCACGCCGCGGTCGCCCGGACGTGGTTGGCGTCCAGCTGCAGCAGGTCCTCCTGGGGCAGGGGCTCCTCGGGGTGCCGCAGCGGGTCGGTGGTCGGCCAGTTGGTGAAGGCGATCGGCTGGCTCGCACCCCGTTGCGCCTGGTAGGTGGCCAGTTCGTCCATCCGGGCGGCGAGCCAGCGCTCGGTTGGCGTCGCGTCCGGCGTACCCCCGAAGAACTTCCCCTTGACCTGCGGCGCGGAGGCGTTGCGCCGGTCCGAGGCGGCGCCGGCGATGGGATCGAGCTCGACGCCGACGATCCAGCCGGCGAGCCACGGCGTGACGTCGGTGTCCCAGGTGCCGCCGGCCCGTCCGCGCATCGGCTGCCGGGTCAGCGCCCCCGCGACGGCGTCCGAGACATCCCGGATCTCCCGCTGGAAGCTGCTGGTCACGGCCTTGTCGTAGAGGTTCTTCTTGGCGACGTAGGACTCGTCCGGGAAGTAGGCGCCCTGCATCAGGTAGAGCGGCCGGTCCGGGTTGGCCCGGTTGTAGCGCGCGAGCTCCTGGTAGAAGGCGGGCGGGTGGATCGTGTAGACGCGGACCACGCGCAGCCCGAGCCAGCCCATCGCGGCCAGCCACGTGCGGTACTGCTCCCGGCTGATGGACAGCTCGCCGGGCTGGTGGCCGGGCGTGGTGCTGCCCAGGTTCACGCCCGGCAGGAACGTGACGTCGCCACCGGCCGTGTGCAGAACGAACGTTCTTTCCACCGCGGCCGAGACCAGATTCAAGCCCTTCCGGGTACGCGGCGCCGGCGCCCAGCTGCGACCGCTCGGCGGGGACGGGACGCGGTCCATGCCCTGGATCGCGAAGGCCGGCGAGGTGACCGGGGGAGCGGCCACCGCACCTGTCAGCGGCAGGCACATGGCCAGCGTGGCGAGGACGATCGCCGCCGCCTTGAGCCGCCCGAACCGTGGACGCTCCGGTGCCTGGACCAGATTGATCGGAAAGTCCCCCACGCAGGCATTCTGTCCAGCGGGGGTTGCGTTATGCGGGGTTTTGTCGGGAAGCTGGGACGAGTGGGTACTCGCCGTTGGCCCGATGTTGTGCCAGCGTTGGTGTTCTCGCGTTCACTACCTTGGAGGCGGTCGTGGATCTTCTTGAGGAGTACCGCAGGGCGACCTTCACCTTCGAGGCCGGTGACCCGGTGGCCGCCGCTCGCATGCTCGAGCCGATCGTCGAGGCGGAACCGCACAACAGCGCTGTTCGCCAGCTGCTGGCCCGGGCCTACTTCAACTCGGCGCAGCTGGCCCGGGCGGAAGCCCAGCTACGGGCGCTGATCGAGCATGATCCGTCGGACCACTACGCACACCACGTGCTCGGCCGGACCCTCGAGAGGGCCGGCCGTTTTCGTGAGGCGCTGCCGCACCTGCGGCTCGCCGCGGCGATGAAGGCCGACCACGGCGATTACCAGGAAGCCCTGCATCGCGTCGAGACATGGCTCGGCAAGAACACCGCCTCGTAAGCTGGACGCGTGAAAATCAAGCTGGACCTGCACGACATCTTCAACAAGGGCACCGAGATCGACCGCGCGCTGCGCGGCGTCATCGACGAGGCCATCGAGAAGAAGGCCACGCTGGTCGAGATCATCCCCGGCAAGGGCAGCGGCGCCCTGAAGAAAAAGGTGCTGCGCTTCCTGGACCAGCGGGAGATCAAGCAGCTCTATCACCGGGTGGAGAAGGACGGCGACAACTGGGGCCGCCTCTTCATCCACTTCAAGTTCGAGTCCGCCCAGGGCAAGGGCCGCCGCGGCCGAGGTCGCTAGAACGTGTAGGTCCTGGCCACCGCCACCATGTCGGACGAGTGGGAGCCGACCACGCCGACGTCGGCGGGTCGGGGGCGGAAACCGGGGAGGGCGGTCAGATCGTCGCTGCCGTCCATCGCGCGGAGGCGAACCGGGCCCGTGCCGGCCAGCCGGAGGATCACCTCGACGCCCTCCGGCGGGGCCGCGAAGAAGACGAAGCCGAAGCCCCACGTGCCGCCGGCCTTCGCTTCGGTCGGGATGGCGCGACCGCCGACCGAGGCCGCGGTGACGGTCACGTCGGAGGCCACGTGCAGGGCGGTGAGGCGTACCGGACGCTGTGACCGAAGCCGCAGGCGAAGCACCCGGCCGGACGCCTCGCGGGTGTCGCTGACGACTGTGACCTGCGGTGCGACGAGATTGTCGGCGGCGGTCGCGGGCCCGGTGAGCAGCTTCTCGTCGCCGAACGCCGGCAGGAAATCGGTCACCGGGCGCTTCGAGCCGGCCACGAACTGCGCGGTCCACGGGCGCGGCCGGGACTCGTCGCTGAGCCAGTAGGCCTGGCTGGTGTCGGTGTCCACGGCGTACATCAGGTGGGTGGGCTCGGGGTGGTCCGCGTCGAACTTGTTCGTGTAGAGGCCGGCGGCGCCGCAGCCGACGATCGCGAGCAGGGCCAGCAGCGACGGCAGCAGGCCGAGCCGGCGGGCGCGCAGGGCGACCGTGCCGCGCTGGCCACCGGCCTCCGGGTGGATCAGGTCCACCAGCGGCAGCAGGGCCAGCCCGAGCGCCACGGCGAGCATCGCGCCGGACGCCGCCAGGACCATGCCCAGCGCCGGGAAGAACAGCAGGACCATCGGCGCCAGTACGACGACCGCTGCCCCGCCGCCGATGATCAGCGCGAGGGTCGAGCCCCAGCCGCCGCGCAACGCGATCGCGAGCAGGCCCATCAGGGCGCCGGCCAGCGCGGGCACGGCGAAGAGGTAGGAGCCGCCGGGCGCGAACCAGGCCAGCAGCAGGCCCAGCACGGCCAGCCAGCCGAGGCCGCCGATCGTCAGCGCGGCGGGCGTCATCCGGCGGCGGAGCAAGGCGTACCAGGCGAACACGACGAACGCGGTGGCCGCGAGCACACCCACCCGGAACCACAGTGGACGGTACGGGTCGATCGGCATGTCGGTGTAGGCCGGCCGGATGATCGTCACCACCTGCCACAGCGACTGCGCGAGCACCGGCGCACCCAGCAGCGGGATCAGGCCCAGCAGGAATCCGCCCCACAGCTTGCCGCGAGTGACCAGGCCGCGCTTGCGGGCCCGCGATCCGAGCCGGAGCACCCCGATCAGGGCGAGCACCGCGATCGGCCAGACCAGCCAGCCCGGGTAGTGCGCGAGGCCGCCGGGCACCGGGAAGTAGGTGGCGTCGCTGCGCGCCTCCAGGCCGGTCAGGTCGCGCCCGCCGAACTCCTCGGCCAGCACCAGCGCGTTCTCCCCGTGATGCTCGAGGCTGTCTCTGTCCATTCGGGACGCCGTGTCGGTCGGTGCGTGATAGTGCGCCGCGCCGTCGATGTACGCGGTGTTCAGCCCGCGGAACCCGGCGTCGCGGAAGGGCGTGAAGTCGGTGTCGTTCGGCAGCAGCCGGTACACCTCGACGGCGAACGACGAGCCGACCGGCTTCGGCGTCTCGGCGAGCACGTCGATCAGCTTCTCGTCGTCCGGCGAGGTCTCGAACGTGATCGCCGGTCCGCTGGTGCCGCGGGCCTCCAGGTTGAGCGCCACGCCGCCCTGCCGGGCCAGCGGATGCTGCCTGACGAACGCCTCGGCGCCGCAGAGGCACGCCTCCTCGCCGTCGGTCAGCACGACGACCAGGTCGTTGCGCAGCTGCCGGCCGGACGAGGTCAGTGCGCGGACCGTCTCGAGGATGGTCGACACCCCGGCGAGATCGTCGTTGGCGCCCGGCCCGGTCTGTACCGAGTCGTAGTGCGCGACCAGAAACACCCGTCCGGTGGACGCGGAACCCGGGATCGTGGCGATCACGTTGCGTACCCGGGCCATCGCGACCCCGCCCGCGGCGCCGGACAACTGCCCACCCTGCTCGGTGATCGTGTCCTGCACCGTCGGGGTCAGGCCGAAGCCGTTCAGCGTGGCGATCAGGTAGTCGCGGACCTTGTCGTCGGCCGCGCTCCCCGCCGGATGCGGCGCCGTCGACATGGCCTGGACGTGCTGAAACGCGCGACCGGCGCTGAACTCGCCGGGTGGCGCGGACACGTCGCGCGCGGCCGGTGGGAGCACCGACCAGACCGACAGAACGCCGACGGCGGCCAGCGCCAGCAAGGCGACCAGGGCGGCCAGGGGGCGAAACCGGGGACGGGTCAGGGCGCGGTCGGGGGCGTCACGCATGGGTGACATCTAATCGTGTCCTCCCGACGCCGGGTACCCGGGTGATCTTTTCGGCGAGTGCCTTAACTTGGAGCGGTGACCGAGCCGCTCGACCCCGCCTCCGTTCTCGCGGAGTTCATCGACCGGGTCGCACCTTACGATCCGTCACCGGATGCTTCACCGGTGGCAATGCTGGCCGTGCGTACAGCGCTCGGTGATCAGGTATTCACGGTCGGCGATCATGTGGTCCGGGCCCTGTGCAAGGCCCTGGACGCGTACCGCGATCCCGACGACCGCGGCGAATGCATCGGCTGCGGCGGACGCCGGCTCGACGAGAACCTGCACTGCGTCGACTGCGGCCAGCTGCACGGCATCCTCGGTCAGGTGATCGCCCACCACGTCCGCCGGGCGGCGGCCGCCGCAGGTGAGGGCGGGATCGGATGACGCCACTGTTGTGCGGTCGTTCGGGTTGGTACACGATCTGCATGTCACGCCCGGCCGAGTCGAGTGGGGTATCGGCATGACGGAACGGTCGGTCGCGCCGCGTACCAACACGGCCGTTCCCGCCGCGCTCAGCCCCGAACGCCTGCGCATCCTGCTCGTCGAGGACGACGAGGGTGACGCGTTCCTGGTGCGTGAGCTGCTAGACGAGGCCGGCGCCCCGTTCGAACTGGTCGTGGCGCGCAGCCTGCGCGAGGCGCGCGGCATGACCCGCGGCATCCACTGCGTGCTGCTCGACCTGGGCCTGCCGGACGCCGAGGGCATCGACGGGCTGCGCCGCTTCCTGACGTTCGCGGGCAGCGCCGCCGTGTGCGTGCTGACCGGCCGCTCCGACGAGCACCTGGGCGTCGCCGCGGTCGCCGAGGGCGCGCAGGACTACCTGGTCAAGGGTCAGGTCGACGGGGTGCTGCTGACCCGGGCGCTGCGCTACGCGGTCGAGCGGAAACGGTCCGACGAGAACGCCCGGCGGCTGCGCGAGGTGGAGCTGCGGCAGTCCGAGTCGGCCCGGCTGGAACGCGGTCTGCTGCCTCAGCCGCTGATGGACACCACCAAGGTCGCGGTGCACACGTTCTACCGCTCCGGCCGGGCGATGGGCCTGCTCGGCGGCGACTTCTTCGACGTCATCCAGGTCGGCGAGGACAAGCTGCACCTGATCGTCGGCGACGTCTGCGGGCACAGCGTGGACGAGGCGGCGCTCGGGGTGGAGCTCCGGGTCGCGTGGCGGGCCCTGGTGCTCGCCGGCGTGGCCGACGACGAGGTGCTCAAGGCGCTGGAGCAGGTGCTGATGACCGAACGGCGGGCGCGCGAGGTGTTCGCGACGGTCGCGGCGGTGGTGCTCGACCTTTCGAACAACCGCGCGACGGTACGCCTGGCCGGCCATCCGCCCCCGGTGCAACTGGTGGGCGGCAAAGTGGCGCCGGTGACCGCCCGGACCGGGATCGTGCTGGGCGTACGCCCCAGGCCGACGCCGGCCTCCGAGGTCACGTTCGCGGGCGAGGACTGGTCGCTGCTGCTCTACACGGACGGACTCATCGAGGGGCACAGCGGAGTGGGCAACGAACGTCTCGACATCGAGGGGCTCTGCGCCCTGCTCGACGAACCGGCCGCGCGCGACGTGCCGCTGGCCGCCCTGCCCGCGTGGCTGGTCGGGCGCGCCGAGCAGGCCAACGGCGGCCCGCTCGCCGACGACGTGGCCATGCTGCTGATCTCCCGGGGCGGTGGCCGGTGAACCTCTTCCGGCTCAGCACCTGGGCGTTGCGGCGCCGGGTCCTCGCCCTGTGCCTCACGGTCGGTGTGATCCTCTCGGCACTCGGCATCTACGCGGCGGTGATCGCCAACCAGAGCAACACGTACGTGGACGATCTGCTCAACCGCACCGGCCCGATGCGGGTCGCCGGCGAGAACCTGGTCACCGCGTACGTCGACCAGGAGACCGCGGTCCGCGGCTACGCGATCAGCGGCAGACCGGAGAACCTCGACCCCTACAACGAGGGTGTGAAGAACGCCAACCAGCTGATCGCGACGATTCGCGGGCAGTTGCGCCCGCAGGAGGACGACGACGACGTCCGCGCCGCGCTCGCCGAGGTGGTCCAGCGGGCCGACGCGTGGCGGGCCGGGGTCGCCGACCCGGTCATCAGCGCCGTGCAGACGCGGGGCGTGGCGGCCTCACAGGTGCTGATCGACCAGGCCGGCACCCGGCTCTTCGACGACCTGCGGGCTTCCATCGGCACGCTGCAGGCCGACATCCTGATCCTGCGCAACGTCGTCGCCGACGCCGCCCGGCAGACCGGCAGCAGGCTGGTCGCGGTGGAGATCGCGGTGGCGGCCATCATCATCCTGGCCGGTGCGTCGTTGCTGCTGCTGCTCGACCGGCTGGTCACCCGGCCGGTCGTCGAGCTGGCCGAGCAGGTTCGCGAGGTGGCGGCGGGCGACTACGACAAACACATCTACAGCGCCGGTTCACCCGAGCTCAGGGTGCTCGCCGAGGACGTCGACGGGATGCGCAAACAGATCGCGGCCGAGCTGGCCGAGGTCCGCGAGGCGCGCTCCCAGATCGAGTGGGTCAACGATCAGCTGAAGGTGCAGGCCGAGGAGTTGGTCCGGTCCAACCGTGACCTCGAGCAGTTCGCCTACGTGGCGTCGCACGACCTGCAGGAGCCGCTACGCAAGGTGGCCAGCTTCTGCCAGCTGCTGCAGCGCCGCTACGCCGGGCAGATGGACGAGCGCGCCGACCAGTACATCGGGTTCGCCGTCGACGGCGCCCAGCGGATGCAGCGCCTGATCAACGACCTGCTCGCGTTCTCCCGGATCGGCCGGCTCACCTCCGGCTTCACCGACGTCGACCTGGACAGGGTGCTGGCCGACGTGAAATCACAGCTGGAGACCGCGGCCGGTGACGACGCGGAGATCGTCTGGACGGACCTGCCGGTGGTGGAGGGCGAGGAACCGCTGCTCACCACGCTGTTCGTCAACCTGATCGGCAACTCGCTGAAGTTCCGCCGGCCGGACGTGCCGCCGCGCATCGAGGTGTCGGCCGGGCGGGACGGCGACGAGTGGCGGATCACCGTGCGCGACAACGGGATCGGCATCGAGCGGGAGTTCGCCGACAAGGTCTTCGTGATCTTCCAGCGGTTGCATGCCCGGGACGCGTACGAGGGCACCGGTATCGGACTGGCGATCGTCAAGAAGATCGTCGAATACCATGGCGGCCGGATCTGGCTGGACCTGGACGTGGACGAGGGCACCTCGATCAACTTCACGCTTCCCGTGCCCGCCGTGCTCGTTGCAGCAGAGGAACCACGGAAAGAGGTCACCGCATGACCGACTGCACCGAGCGGCACCAGCCGGCGCGTGCCAACGGCGTCGCGGGCGAGGGCCAGAAGGGCATGCGAAAGGTGGGCTCGGAATGACCGGTGCGATGAATCGGAAGGACGGCACCCCTATCGAGGTGCTGCTCGTCGAGGACGATCCGGGCGACGTGCTCATGACGCAGGAGGCGTTCGAGGAACACAAGGTTCAGAACAGGCTGACCGTCGTGTCCGACGGCGCCGAGGCGCTGGCCTACCTGCGCCGCGAGGGTCAGTACGCCGACGCGGTGCGGCCCGACCTGATCCTGCTCGACCTCAACCTGCCGAGACGCGACGGGCGCGAGGTCCTCGCCGAGATCAAGAAGGACGAGGACCTGGGCCGGATCCCGGTCGTCGTGCTGACCACCTCGGCCGCCGACGAGGACATCCTGCGCAGCTACCAGCTGCACGCGAACGCCTACGTCACCAAGCCGGTGGACTTCGAGCGGTTCATCTCGGTGATCCGGCAGATCGACGAGTTCTTCGTCAGCGTCGTGAAGCTGCCCCCGCGTGCTTGATCAGGTGAGCGACCTCATCAAGGAGGTCGCGGCGACGGTGGTGCTGCCTCGTTTCCAGCACTTGAGCTCCGAGGATGTGCAGGTCAAGACCCCCGGCGACGTGGTCACGATCGCCGACCAGGAGGCCGAGCGGGCGCTGACCGCCGGGCTCACCGCCCTGCTGCCCGGGTCCGTCGTGGTCGGCGAGGAAGCGGTGGCGGACGACCCCGGCGTGCTGCGCCGGGTGCACAACTCCGGCGCCGTCTGGATCGTCGACCCGATCGACGGCACGAACAACTTCGCCGCCGGCAAGACGCCGTTCGCGGTGATGGTCGCGCTGCTCAACGACGGTGAACCGGCCGCGTCCTGGATCCTCGACGTGGTCGCCGACCGGATGACGATGGCCGAGGCGGGCAGCGGCGCCACGATCGACGGCGTCCGGGTGAAGACCCGCACCGACGATCCCGGTGTCGCGGCGATGACCGGCGTGGTGGCCCGCAAGTACCTGACCGCCGAGCTGCGCGCGCTGGCCGACGCGAACGCGCACCATTTCGGACGGGTGACCGCCGGCCATCACTGCGCGGGTTACGAATATCCCGCGGTGGCGACCGATGAGCAGCAGTTCGCCCTGTTCTGGCGGGTTCTGCCGTGGGACCACGTGCCCGGCGCGCTGATCCTGCGCGAGGCCGGCGGCACGGCCCTGCACCTGGACGGCAGCGCGTACCACCCGGCCGACTCGGACCTCGGCCTGCTGGTCGCCCCCAACGACGACATCTGGCACACGGCACGCGAGACGCTGTTCCCGGGCCACGTCTTCTGATGTCGGAGTACCTGAACGAGATCTTCGGGCTCGGCGGCAGACTGGCCGTGGTCACCGGTGGGACGTCGGGCATCGGGCGCGTCATGGCGGTCGCGCTCGGTCGCGCCGGCGCCCGGGTCGCGGTGGTCGCGCGCGGCGCTTCCGGGCTGGCTTCGACAGTCGACGAGCTGCGCGGTTACGGCGTGGACGCCTTCTCGGTGTCGGCCGACCTGTCCTCCCGGGCGGCGGTCGGCCGGGTGATCGAGGAGGTCGGCGAGCCGGACATCCTGGTCAACTCCGCGGCGGTCAACCGGCGGCCACCGCTGGACGACCTGACCGAGGACGACTGGGACGTCACGCTGGCCGCCAACCTGACCGCGCCGTTCCTGCTGGGCCAGGCCTTCGGGCGGCGGATGGCCGAGCGCGGCTGGGGGCGGATCATCAACGTCGCGTCGCAGCAGGCGTTCCGGGCCTACGGGAACAGCGGCGCCTACGGCGTGTCCAAGGCGGGCCTGGTCGCGTTGACCCGATCGCAGGCGGAGGCCTGGTCGCGGCGGGGCGTGTGCTGCAACGCGATCGCGCCCGGCGTGGTGCACACCCCGCTGACCGAGGAAGTGTTCGCCGATCCGTCCAAAGTCCGCGTGCACGCCGCGCGGGCGATGACTGGTCGTAACGGCGTACCGGAGGATTTTGCCGGTTGTGTCGTTTATCTGGCGAGTGACGCGAGCGCTTCGGTCACCGGGCAGACACTCTTCGTCGATGGTGGATATTCCGCAACCTGATCGAGGTGCATGCATACCGCCCGCCCGGGTAGAGTCGCGTCGCTTCATGACCTTGGGAGGTAGAGCGTGGCGGCGAATCTCCTCCGGCGGCTGGCCGCTGTCGTGGCCCTGCTGGTTGTCGTGCTGGGCGCGGTGCTGACCGCCCCGAGCCCGGCGAGTGCGGCGCCCGATCCGGAGGGCGGCAGCAAGACGCTGCGCGCCGCGCTGGAGTCGGCCGCCAAGGGACACGTCGAGGCGACGCAGCGCCTGGCGGCCTCGCAGAAACGTCAGAAACGGCTGCAGAACACGCTGCTGCAGGCGCAGGTGGAGAGCAAGCAGCTGGAGAAGCAGGTCGGTGCCGTGGCCGCCCGCTCCTACCGGCTCGGCCGCTTCAACACGATGACGCTGCTGCTCAACGCCAGCTCACCGGACTCCTTCCTGGAACGGGTGCAGCGACTCGACGTGATGGCCCAGCTCGACGGGCGGGCGATGACCCGCTACCGCGAGGCGATCGCCACCTACACCAAGGCGAAAGCCGCCGTCGACCTGGAGATCAAGGAACAGCGCAAGCAGGTCCTGATCCTCGCCAAGAAGAAGAAGGAGGCCGAGATCGCGCTGGCCAGCGTCGGCGGTGGCAGTGTCGCCGGCGGATTCGTCAGCGCCAACTCGCCGCTCGCCAAGCCCGCCCCGCGCAACTCGGACGGCTCCTGGCCCAGGGAACGCTGCACCGTCGACGACCCGACCACCGGCGGCTGCATCACGCCGCGGCTGCTGAACGCGTACCAGCAGGCCAAGTCGGCCGGATTCAAGCGCTACACGTCCTGCTTCAGCGAGCGGGCGTCCGGTGAGCATCCCAAGGGCCGGGCCTGTGACTTCTCCGCCAACGCGAGCGGCTTCCAGAACGTCAACGCCAGTGGCGGCGACAAGGCGTACGGCAACAGCCTGGCCGGCTACTTCGTGAAGAACGCCGACCGGCTGGGCGTCATGTACGTGATCTGGTTCCGCGAGATCTGGATGCCGAGCACCGGCTGGCGTGCGTACAGCGGTTCCGGCGGGCCCAGCGCCACGCACACCAACCACGTGCACCTGTCCATGCTCTGACCAGGTTCGGTCGGTACCCTTCGCCCGATGGAAACGCCGCCGGAGCACCCGCGTCCCCTGCCCAACGCATTGGCCACGGCCCTGGTGTTCTTCGCCAGTGGCGCGGTGCTGGTGCTGGAGATCGTGGCGCTGCGGCTGGTCGGGCCGTACGTCGGCGTCACCCTGCAGGTGAGCAGTTCGGTCATCGGCATCTCGCTGGCGGCGATCGCGTACGGGACCTGGCTGGGCGGCCGGCTCGCCGACCGGTACGACCCGCGGGTGCTGCTCGCCCCGGCACTGATCCTCGGCGCGATCGGCACGGCGATCACCCTGCCGCTGGTCCGGTGGGGTGGCGAGGTGCTGCGCGGCGGCGCTGCTCCGGCCGTACTCCTGCTTGCCGCCCTTGCGGTTTTTCTGCCCGCCTTTCTGCTGTCCTCGATCAGTCCGCTGGTGGTCAAGCTTCAGCTCGGCGACCTGCGCCGGACCGGTGAGGTGGTCGGGCGGCTGTCCAGTTTCGGGACGCTCGGGGCGATCACCGCGACGCTCGGGACCGGCTTCATCTTCGTCGCCGCGATGCCGAGCAGCTGGATCATCCTGACCCTGGCGGTGCTGCTCGCGGTGGCCGGATTCGGGCTCGGCTGGTGGCTGCGCCGCCGCGATCCGGCGGTGGTCACGCCGGGCAAGCCGCGCACGCGCGCAGCCCTGGCCGCGATCGGGCTGGCCGGTGCGGGGTTGGGCGGGCTCGCGCCGACGCCGTGTGACGTGGAGACCGCCTACCACTGCGCCCGCGTCGACTCCGATCCGGCCGTCGCCGGTGGACGGACCCTCATTCTCAACAGCGCCCGGCACTCGTACGTCGACCTGAACGACCCCGAGCACCTCGACTTCGCGTACGTGCAGTGGCTCGGCGCCGTCACCGACACGATCCGGCTGCCGGCGGCCCCACTGTCGGCGCTGCACCTGGGCGGCGGCGGGTTCACCATGCCGGCGTACGTGGCGGCCACCCGGCCGGGCAGCGACCAGCTCGTCCTGGAACTCGACGGCGGCCTGGTCGACCTGGACGAGCGTGAGCTGGGCCTGCGCACCGGCCCCCAGTTGCGCACCCGGGTCGGCGACGCCCGGGTGGGCCTGGCCGAGCAGCGCACCGGCGCGTACGACCTGGTGATCGGCGACGCCTTCGGGCACCTAGTCGTCCCGTGGCACCTTGCCACCAAGGAGATGGCCGCCGACATCTCCCGGGTCCTGAAGCCGGACGGGGTCTACGCCCAGAACGTCATCGACTACCCGCCGGGCCGCTTCATCCGCGCCGAGCTCAAGACGGTCGCCGCGGTCTTCCCGCACGTCGCGCTGATCGCCCCGCCGGCCGCTCTGGCCGGTGAGACGGGCTCCAACTTCGTGATCGTCGCCTCGCGGTCGCCGTTGCCGATGACCTTCCTGCGGGAGGCCCTCGATCTGGCCGACGAGCCGGTGACCCTGCTGGACGGCGCGGAGCTGAGTTCGTACATCGGCGACAGCCGCGTGCTCACCGACGATTACGCCCCCGTGGACCAATTGCTCCAAGGGTGACGCCTCGGACATAGAGGGCGGTTTCTCCATGCGGCATCCAGCCGTGCATGGTTAGCATCACAATCGGCATATGGGGCGGATCGGACGGCGCATCGCGGACCGGTACCGTCTTGTCGAGAAGCTCGGCACCGGCGGGATGTCCGAGGTCTGGCGCGGCTACGACGAGATCCTCGGGCGCGACGTCGCCATCAAGGTGCTCGCCCCGCGGCTGGCCGGCGACGACGCCTTCCGCGGCCGGATGCGCCAGGAGGCCCTCGCCGCCGCGAGCCTCTGCCACCCGCACATCACCAGCATCTTCGACTTCGGCGAGTCCCCGGTCGGCTTCTCGCGGGCCGGCGGTGATCTCGCCGTTCCGTTCGTCGTCATGGAGCTCAACGACGGCGAGCCGGTGTCCGCCCGGGTCCGCCGGAACGGCCCGATGGCCTGGCGCGAGGCCGTCACCCTGGCCGCCGAGGTCGCCTCCGCACTGGCCACCGCGCACGCCAGCGGCGTCGTGCACCGGGACATCACGCCCGCCAACGTGATGGTCACCCGGGCCGGCGCCAAGGTCGTCGACTTCGGCATCTCCGCGCTGGTCGGCCAGCGCGACGCCGCCCCCGACGGCAGCCTGCTCGGCACTCCCGCCTACCTGGCCCCGGAACGCCTCGGCGGCGTCGACGTCTCCCCGGCCACCGACGTCTACGCGCTCGGCGTACTGCTCTACCGCATCCTGACCGGTCGGCTGCCCTGGCCGGCCGAGAACACCACCGAGGCCCTGCGCGCGCATCTCTACGCCGAACCTGAACCGATGCCCTCCCTGCCCGGCCTGCCACCTGTCGTGTCCGACCTCTACCTGCGCTGCCTCGAGAAGGCGCCCGAGGACCGCCCGCAGGCCGCCGAGCTGGCGATCCGGCTGGGCGCGGCCGTCGGCCTGCAGCCGAACGTCCCGATGTTGCCCGTTCCCGCGGCTGCCTCCTCCCCGGCGCCGGTCAAGGTTTCCGTACGCCCGACCAAGTCGCTGCGGCTGCGGGCCGGGCTGCGGCTGCTCACCGCCCTGCACGTCGGCGTGGCCAAGCCGCTCGGCGGCGGACTGTTCCGCGGCGGCCAGGTCTTCCACGACCTGGTCACCGGCAAGCTCCGGCTGCAGGCGGGCGCGGCCACGGTCGCGCTGCTGGCGGTGGTCGGGCTGAGCTGGACGGCGGCCCGGGAGCCGGCCGAAGCAGGACCGGCGCAAGCGTCGGCGGCAGGGGCGGGCACCCCGGCCGGGGTCGTGCACGCCGCCGAGTGCGCGGTGCGCTACCGGGTCGAGAAGGACACCGGCGCCGACTTCGAGGCGCGGCTCACCGTGGTCAACACCGGCGGCAACGCCGTCGGGGACTGGCGTATGGCCTTCACGTACCCGGGAACCCAGCGCCTCAAGGACCCGGCGCAGGCCGTCGCCCAGGACGGCCGGCGGGTGGTGCTGCGCGGCCGCAAGGATCTGGGTCCGGGGCGGTCGGTGAGTGTTCTGCTGCGCGGGGCCTACAAGGGCAGCAACCCGCTGCCGCTCGCGTTCACGCTCGACGGGCGTACCTGTGAGGCCGAGGTGGTCGGCGCTCGCACCATCGAGGCCGTTGTTTCGCCGCCTCGGCGTTCTTCCTCCTCGGCGCCCCCCGCCGAGCGCAGGCCCAAGAAACCGCGCAAGAAGCCGGCACCGAAACCCGCCGCCGAACCCAAGGTCGAAAAGGCCGACGAACCGGTGCGCCCCGCGCCTCCGCCGGTCCGCGTCGGTGGCTTCTCGGTCGCCATCTAGAAACACCACCCTGGGCGTGACGTTTACCTTTTCGTTGTCTGGAGCCCACCCGCCCGTAGCGTGCCGACCGTTGAATTTGATCGTGGACTACCAGCCGACCAGGCCATTGGTGATCGGTCACCGCGGCGCCTGCGGATACCGCCCGGAACACACCCTCGAGTCGTACCGCCTCGCCATCCGGCTCGGCGCCGACTACATCGAGCCCGACCTCGTCTCCACCCGCGACGGCGTCCTGGTCGCGCGGCACGAGAGCGACATCTCGCACACCACCGACGTCGCCGCCCACCCCGAGTTCGCGAGCCGCCGTACCACCAAGATCATCGACGGCTTCGAGGTCACCGGGTGGTTCACCGAGGACTTCACGTTCGCCGAGCTGCGCGCGCTCCGCGCGATCGAGAGGCTTCCCGGCGTACGCCCGCAGAACACGGTCTTCAACGGCCGCTTCACCGTGCCGACCTTCCAGGAGATCCTCGACCTGGCCTCCGAGGAGGAACGCCGCCGCGGCCGGCCGATCGGGGTGTACCCGGAGACCAAGCACCCGTCGCACTTCGCGTCGATCGGGCTGGCCCTCGAGGAGCCGCTGGTCCGGACGCTGTACCGCAACGGCTTCGCGGACCGGACCGACCACATCCTGATCCAGTCGTTCGAGGCGTCGTCGCTGACCAGGATCAGCACGATGACCGACATCCGGCTGATCCACCTGCTGGAGGAACCGGCCGCCGACCTCGAGGCGATCGCCCGGTACGCGTACGGCATCGGCCCCGACAAGGACCTGCTGGCCGCCGACCCGCGGATGGTGCGGCGCGCGCACGACGCCGGGCTGGTCGTGCACGCGTACACGATCCGCGCCGAGAACCAGTTCCTGCCCGCCGAACTCCGCATCGGCACCGACCCGACCGCCCGCGGCGACGTCATCGCCGAGTACGAGCACTTCCTCGACATGGGCGTCGACGGCTTCTTCACCGACCACCCCGACACCGCGGTGGCGGCGGTAAATGCCGCGCTTCGGCACCGGGTGCCGGTTAGCGTGGGCTGATCGTTTCCTCAGTCTCGCCTCGAAGGGATCTGATGATGCTTCTCACCATGGCCAAGGTCCCCGCCGCGTAGCGAGGACGTCGCCTTTCCCTCGCTCCCAGGCGGTCTCCGACCTTCATCCCGCCTGTCTGAGGAGCATCTTCTGCGTGCCCTGGTTCCCGCGCGTCTCGGCGCGGACTTCGGAAAACTCTGGACCGCGTCCGCGGTCTCCAACCTGGGCGACGGCGTCACCATGGTCGCCGGGCCCCTGCTCGTCTCCACCCTGACCACCGACCCCGCCGCCGTGGCCGGCGCGGTCTTCGCCCAGCAACTGCCGTGGCTGCTGTTCGCGCTGATCAGCGGCGCCTGGGCGGACCGGCTCGACCGCCGCCGGCTGGTCGTCGCCGTGAACGTCGTCCGAGCCCTGGCGATCGCCTTCCTGGCCGCGTCGATCGCCGCCGGGTTCGTCTCGGTGCCTCTGATCTACGCGGTCTTCTTCGTCCTGGGCACCGGCGAGACCCTGGCCGACACGGCGGCCTCCGCCTTCGTGCCGTCGATCGTGGCCGAGCGGAACCTGCCGCTGGCGAACTCCCTGCTCGGCGGCACCTTCACCGTGATCAACCAGTTCGCGGCGAAGCCCTTCGGCGCCTGGCTGTTCGCGGTGGCCGCGGCGTTGCCCTTCGGCCTCAACGCCGCGTCGTTCCTGGCGTCGGCCCTGCTCATCGCGGTGCTGCGGACGGTTCCGCCGCCCGCTCCACCTGCCTCGGCGCGTCGGTCCCTGGCCGTGGACATCGGTGCCGGGCTGCGGTTTCTCTGGGGGCACCGGCTGCTGCGCAGCCTGGCGGTCACCATGGCCTTCGGCAACCTGGTCTTCTGCGCGGCGTTCGCGATCTTCGTCCTCTACGCCCGCTCCGTGCTGGGTCTCTCCTCCTTCGGGTACGGGGTACTCCTCACCGCCTTCGCCGTCGGCGGCCTCCTCGGCACATTCCTGGCGCCGTGGCTGATGCGGTCGGTCGGAGCGACCGCGCTGCTGCGGATCGGCCTGCTCATCGAGGTAGGGCTGCACGCCACACTCGCCGCGACCTCCGACCCGTGGCCGGCGGCGGCCTCGATCGTCGTCTTCAGCATCCACGCCGCGGTCTGGGGCACGATCGTCGTGACCATCCGGCAGCGCACCGTCCCACCCGCCATGTACGGCCGGGCCACCAGCGTCTACGCCCTGCTCGACCTGGGCGGCGCCGCAATCGGGTCCCTCAGCGGTGGCCTGGTCGCACAGTCATTTGGCCTGGTGGCGACATTCTGGACGGCCGCCGCCGCGATGGTCCTCGTCACCGTGGCAGCGTGGCGCCCGCTGGGCATCGCGACGGCCGCGCTCAAACCGTCCGCCGTGCCGTCCGCTGGGCCTTCTGCCGGGCCTTCTGCCGGCGGATGATCTTCTTGCCGGCGCTGGCCTTCCGCCGGCGCCGGCCGCGGCCTTCCTCGTGCTCCCCGCCGGCGGCGGCTCAGCCGGTCTGGTCGGCGAGGAAGCGGGTCAGGGTGTCGCGGGTCTCGGTCAGGTGGGTCACTCGCGCGGCGATGTCGTCGCGGATGGCGGTCACCCGCTCGACGACGTTCTGACAGACGGCCTGGTCGACGCCCTCGCCGGTGGTGCACGGCAGCACCGTGCGGACGAGCTCGCTCGGGAAGCCCAGGCCGTACAGCGAGCGGATCGTCAGCACCGTCACCACCGCGTCGTCGCCGTAGTCGCGGTAGCCGTTGGGCCGCCGCTCGGCCGCGATGAGCCCCTGCTGCTCGTAGTAGCGCAAGGACCGGGCACTCACCCCGGTCCTCGCGCTGAGCTCACTGATCCGCACCGGCGCCTCCTCGGGGCTCACTGATCCGCACCGGCGCCGCCTCTCGCGGACTTGACCTTGACACGATGTCAAAGTTTAGCGTCGAGACATGCGCGAAAGCATCGAGGTTTCCGGCCGTACCAGGACTTTCACCGTGGCCGGAACGCCCAGCAAGGATCTCGTCCTGGTCTTCCACGGCTCCAAGCAGACCGGGGACAAGCACCGCGACTTCACCGGCCGCGCCTTCGACAACCTGGGGGTGGTCGCGTACCTGGACGGCTACCGCAAGCAGTGGAACGACGCCCGCCGGCAGAGCTCGTTCGCCGCCCGCACCGAGAACGTCGACGACGTCGGATTCGCCCGCGCCGTGATCGACAGGCTGACCGCCAGTCACGGCGTCGATCCGGGCCGGGTCTTCGCGGCCGGTTACTCCAACGGCGGCCAGATGGTGATGCGGCTGATGCACGAGGCGCCAGAGCTGCTCGCCGGCGCGGCGATCATCGGATCGACGATGCCCGCCCCGGACGACTTCCTGATGCCGCATCCCGCGCCCGCCCCGAAGCCGATGCCGGTGCTGCTGATCCACGGCACGAAGGACCCGCTCATCCCGTACCGGGGCGGCCCCATGCGGTGGTGGGTCCGGACCCTGTTCAAGGTCGGCGGCGAGTCCCTGTCCGCGCCGGCGACCGCCGCATACTTCGCGAGGCGCAACGGGATCACGACCGATCCGGTCACGACGACGGTGGCCCCGGCGGTGGAACGTACCGCCCATGACCAGGACGGGCGGCCGCCGGTGGTCCTCTACACGGTCCACGGCGGCGGCCACACCATCCCCGGCCCGCGGCGGAACCCGGCAATGCTCGGGCGCACCAACCAGGACATCTCGGCGGCCGATCTGATCGCTGACCTGCTCCGCTAGGGTTCGGGGCATGTCCAGACTCGCAGTTGTCAGTGGCGGTGGGACCGGGATCGGGCGGGCGATCGGCGGGATGCTGGCCGGTGAGGGCTACGACGTGATCATCGTCGGCCGTCGGCCCGAGGTGCTCGCCGACGCCGTGAAGTGGATCGGGCCGCAGGCCTCGTCGGTGACCGCCGACCTCGTCGACCCGGAGCAGGTCGGCGCTGTGGTCGAGGCGGTCGCCGGGCGTCCACTGGACGTGCTGGTCAACAACGCCGGCGCCTTCATCAGCGGGGACGACTCGACGCCGACCGGCCTGGTCGAGCACTGGCGAGCCACCCTCGACTCCAACGTCACCACCGCGGTGCTGCTCACCGAGTCGCTGCGCCCGCTGCTGCGCCGGCCGGGCGGCACGGTGATCCTGACCAGCTCGATCGCGGCCCAGCGCGGTGGCGGCGGGCCGTACTCCGCGGCCAAGGCTGCCCTGCACGGTTACATGCTCGATCTGGCCGTGCAGCTCGGCCCGGAAGGCATCACCGCGAACGTGATCTCGCCGGGGTACATCACCGACAGCGAGTTCTTCCTGGGCCGGATGACCGAGGAGGGCCACCGCAAGCGGGTCGACGCCACGCTGGTCGGCCGGCCCGGCATCCCGGCCGACATCGCCGAGTCCGTCCGCTGGCTGGTCGGTCCGGGTGGTGGCTTCGTCACCGGGCAGGTCATCAACGTCAACGGGGGCTCGGTCCTGGGGCGGTGAACGGGGCCTCGCCCGGCTCGTCCGCCCGGAACCGCAGCGCCGACCAGTGGTCGTCGATCGCCACCTGTGAGTTGGGCCGCAGGCCGAACTCGGCGATGATCGGCCACAGGGTGTCGCGGTTGATGTCCGCCCTGCCGCCCTTGGGGTAGGCGACCCAGAGCACGGCCGGCTTGGTCAGGTCGGCCTGATGCGTCTCCATCAGCCGGTGGGCCGTCGCGGCGTCATCGGCGAACATGATCGCCGTGCTGGCGGTGGCCAGCTGGTCGCTCTCGCGTACCCCCTCGGGCATGGGTGTGAGAAGGGTGACGTGGCCCGGGTCGGACAACCAGACGGTCGTGTGCGGTTTGATCTGAAGCTTCTCGGCGAGCGTCTTGGACATGGCACCACCCTTGCACCGCGAGAAGCCGGACGGCGCCGATTCGGGTGGTCCTGTGGATGACGTCGGCCCTGTGGATAACGGCAGTTCTGTCGGAGGCGGCTGGTAGACATGCGGCGTGGCAGAAATGACGACAGTCAGCGACGCGGAGCGGGCAGTGGTGCGCGAGTGCGCCGAGGAGGTGCTGCGCAAGCTCGCCGGTGAGCACGCGGTCCTGCGTGCCGACCAGTGGCGAGCCATCGAGGCGCTGGTGATCGACCGCCGGCGGGTGCTCTGCGTGCAGCGCACCGGGTGGGGCAAGTCGGCGGTCTACTTCGTGGCCACCGCCCTGCTGCGCGACGGCGTCGCGGCCGAGGCGGGCGAGCCGCCGGCCGGGCCCACGGTGATCGTGTCGCCGCTGCTCGCGCTGATGCGCAACCAGGTGGAGGCGGCCGCGCGGGCCGGCATCCGGGCGCGCACGATCAACTCGGCCAACCTGGACGAGTGGGGCGAGATCACCGCTGAGATCCGGGCCGGCGAGGTCGATGTGCTGCTGATCAGTCCCGAGCGGCTGAACAATCCGGACTTCCGCGACAACGTGCTGCCCGGCCTGGCGTCGACCACCGGCCTGCTCGTGGTGGACGAGGCGCACTGCGTCTCCGACTGGGGCCACGACTTCCGGCCGGACTACCGGCGGTTGCGCACGTTCCTGGCCGGGCTGCCCGAGCGGACCCCGGTGCTCGCGACCACGGCGACGGCGAATGAGCGGGTGACCGCCGACGTGGCCGATCAGCTGGGCGACGCGCTGGTGCTGCGCGGCACGCTCGACCGCGACTCGCTGCGGCTGGCCGTGCTGCCGCTGCCCGACCCGGCGCACCGGCTGGCCTGGCTGGCCGACCATCTGGAGGAGCTGCCCGGGTCAGGCATCGTCTACACCCTGACCGTGGCCGCGGCGACCGAGACGGCCGACTTCCTGCGGTCGCGGGGGTTCCCGGTGGCGTCCTACACCGGCCAGTCCGAGGATGCCGACCGGCGCGCGGCCGAACAGGACCTGCTGGACAACAAGATCAAGGCGCTGGTGGCCACGTCGGCGCTGGGCATGGGCTTCGACAAGCCCGATCTCGGTTTCGTCGTGCACCTGGGCGCGCCGCCGTCGCCGATCGCCTACTACCAGCAGGTCGGCCGGGCCGGGCGCGCGGTGGAGCACGCCGAGGTGGTGCTGCTGCCCGGCCCGGAGGACAGGGCGATCTGGCGCTACTTCGCATCGCTGGCGTTCCCGCCGGAGGACCAGGTGCGGCTCGTGCTGGCCAACCTGTCGGCGGACCGTCCGATGTCGACGCCCGCGCTGGAACCGCTGGTCGACCTGCGACGGGCCCGGCTCGAGATGATGCTCAAGGTGCTCGACGTGGACGGCGCGGTCCGCCGGACCCGCGGCGGCTGGACCGCGACCGGTGAGCCGTGGACCTACGACGCCCCCCGCCTGCGCCGCGTTGCCGAGACACGCACGGCAGAGCAGGAGACCATGCTGGAGTACGCACGCACGAGCACGTGCCGCATGGAGTTCCTCCGCCGCTGCCTGGACGACCCCGAGGCGCAGCCGTGCGGCCGGTGCGACACCTGTGCCGAGCCGCTCTTCGACACCGACGTGTCACCCGACGCGCTGGCCGCCGCGCATGCCTTCCTGGGCAAGCCGGGCGTGCCGATCGCGCCGAAGAAGATGTGGCCCACCGGCATGGACGCGGTCGGCGTCCCGGTGAAGGGCAAGATCCCGCCGGCCGACCAGATCCGGGCGGGCCGTGCCGTGGGCCGGCTCTCCGACCTGGGCTGGGGTGCCCGGCTGCGCCAATTGGTCGAGGGCGCCGATGCCGCGTTGCCGGAGGACGTCGCCGGTGCCGTGGTTCAGACGCTCAAGTCCTGGGCGCAGGGCGAGGACCGCTGGGAGGAGCGCCCGGTCGCGGTCGTGGCCGTGGGCTCCAGCCGGCGACCGGCCCTGGTGCGCGGCGTCGCCGAGCACATCGCGTCGGTGGGCCGGCTGCCGTTCCTGGGTGAGCTGTCGTCGTCCCACCAGGGGAACGATGAGCCCCGGGGCAACAGCGCTCAACGCGTCCGCGAGCTGCACGACGCCTTCACGGTCCCGCCGGAGCTGGCGGCCGCGGTGTCCGGTTTGGGCGGCCCGGTGCTGCTGGTCGACGACCTGGTCGACTCCGGCTGGACGATGGTGCTGGCCGGTCGCGCGCTGCGCCGGGCGGGCGCCCCGGCCGTCCTCCCGCTCGCCCTCGCCGTGGCGGGGTGACGATCGTTGGGCTCAGTCGGATGGGGCGGGTCGGCCGAAACCGTGGATCGGCAGGAGGTCGACGGGCGCGATGCGGACGTCCTCGCCGTACTCCGGGGCGTGGATCATCATGCCGCGTCCGATGTAGATGCCGACGTGACTGATCCGGCCGTGGAAGAAGACCAGGTCGCCGGGCTTGATGTCGGAGCGGTCCAGGTGCGCCGTCACGGTGTACTGCCGGGCGGCGTTGTGCGGCAGCGACACCCCGGCCCGGTCCCAGGCCGCGAGGGTCAGCCCCGAGCAGTCGTAGGAGCGGGGTCCGGCGGCGCCCCAGCTGTAGGGCTTGCCCAGCTGGGCGAAGGCGAAGGCGACGACCTTCCCGGCGGGGCCGGGGACGGAGGGCGGGGCGGGGAAGTCGAAGACCTGGGCGTATCGGGAGCCGGCGCCGTAGGCGACCTCGCGCATCTGCTTGAGCGCGGCGATCTCGCCCTCGACCATGGCCTTGCGTGCGGACAGCTGGGTCTGGGTGCGCCGCTGCTGGCCGGCCAGTTGCCGCAGGGTGGTGCGGGTGTGTGCGACGCGTTCGCGGGCCAGGTCGAGGTCGCGGACGGCCTGTTGCTGCTGGGCCGCGAGCTCGTGCAGGCCGATGATCTTCGAGACGAACTCGTGCGGGTCGTCGGCGCTGAGGAGTGCGGCGGTCGGTCCGCGAACGGTGCGCTGGTAGGTTCGCGCGGCCAGTCCGCCCATCAGCGCCTGCCGCTGTCGCAGGTCCCGGGTCATCGGCCCGATCCGAGCGCCGAGCGTGCGCTGCCGGGTCAGGTTGGCGCGCAGGTCCTCGCGCGAGTCGTTGTACTGCTCCACGATCACCTCGAGGCGGCGCGCGGCGGCGGTGATCCGCTTGTCGATCTCGGCGATCGTCGGCCGATCCGCTCTCGGCGTGGCTACCGCGGGCGTGGCTACCGCGGGCGTGGCCACTGCGGGCGCTGCCATGGCAGGCGCTGCGGGCAGGGTGAGCAGCAGCGCGACAATGATGCGACGGGGAGACGGCACGACGGCTTCAACGAGGCAAAACGCCCAAAAGGGACGCCGCGTGGAGGTGGATACGGGTGGGGGGTATGCTGACCGCATGAGCGACGACCACGTGGGGCCGCATGGCTACTCCGGTGACAAGCAGGCGCTGCTCGGGCGGCTGCGCCGCATCGAGGGCCAGATCCGCGGACTGCAGCGGATGGTCGACGAGGACACCTACTGCATCGATGTGCTGACGCAGATCTCCGCCGCCAAGAGCGCGTTGCAGGCGGTGGCGGTGGGGCTCCTCGAGGACCACCTCGCACACTGCGTGGTCGACGCCGCCCGGGCCGGCGACCCGACCGCCAAGGTCAAAGAGGCGTCCGACGCCATCGCCCGCCTGGTCAAGAGCTGAATCACCCGACACGAGCCGGAGGCATTGATAGTCATGTCTGTCACCAGGACCTACACCGTCACCGGAATGACCTGCTCGCACTGCGTCAGTGCCGTGAGCAGCGAACTCGGCTCCCTGGACGGCGTGGACGACGTGCAGGTCGACCTGGGCGCCGGTGCGGTCACCGTGACCAGCGAGGCGCCGCTCGACGACGCCGCCGTACGGGCCGCGGTGGACGAGGCCGGCTACGAGCTCGCCGATGCCTGACGTCGCGGACGACGCCGTCGAAGAAGTAAACGCCCCGGCCGCGGGCGACATCAGTGTTCTGAACCGGCCGCCCGCGCGGGAGCAGAGCGCCGCGTTCAAGCTGGCGGTGTTCGGCGCCGTGCTGATCGTGGTGCTGTTCGCCGGGTACGGCATCGGCCGGCTCAACGAGTCGACACCGACCGCCTCCGGTGGACCCGTCGCCCAGCCGGCCGGTGACGGGCACGGCCACGGTGCACCCGCGCCCGCCCCGTCGCACGACGACGCCGGCCAGGCGCCGCATGTGCACAACGCCGACGGCTCGGTGACCCCGGGCGGGGCGACCGGCGGTGGCGGCGCCGAGGTCGGCGGGCTCAGCCTGACCAGCGCCGGGCTGACGCTGGCGCCGACGGCGGCCACGTTCACGGCCGGGCGGCAGCAGACGTTCTCGTTCGTGGTTCGTGGCGCCGGGAACGCGCCGGTCACCACATTCGCGGTCGTGCACGACAAGCCGCTGCACCTGATCGTGATCCGGCGCGACCTGTCCGGGTTCCAGCACGTGCACCCGACGATGGCGGCTGACGGCACGTGGAGCATCCCGCTCACGCTGGCGCAGCCGGGCAGCTACCGGGCGGTGGCCGATTTCACCGCGATCGTCGGCGGGCAGCAGGTGCCGGTCACGCTGGGCGCCGACCTGACGGTGCCCGGGGACTACCGGCCGGTCCCGCTGCCCGCGCCGGTGCAGCAGGCGACGACCGGGGAGTTCCAGGTCGCGTACGAGGGACGGCCGCAGATCGGGGTGACCCAGCCGCTCTTCATGGCTGTGACGTCGGCGGGGCGACCGGCCACCTTGGAGCCGTACCTCGGCGCCTTCGGCCACCTGGTCGTCATGCGCGAGGGCGACCTGGGTTACGTGCACGTCCACCCGGAGGCCACGCTGGTCGACGGCAAGGTCAAGTTCTGGCTGGCGGCGCCGGGGCCGGGTCGCTACCGGATGTTCTTCGACTTCCAGGTCGCCGGCAAGGTGCACACCGCAAGCTGGACCGCTGTCGTGAGCTAGGTCGGGTTTGAAACACGACCGACCTACGCGAGCAGCTTCTCGAGTGCTGGTGTTACGCCCCATTGCGCGGTCAGGGCTTCGTACTCGGTGCGGGGGGCGGGGACTCCGGTGTGGCGGGCGCGGAGCAGGAGGTTGCGCGGGGTGTGCGCGGAGTCGACGAACTCGACGACGTCCACCTTGTAGCCCTCGGTGCGCAGCAGGGCCGCTCGGAGCGTGTCGGTCAGCACGTCGGCGAAGCGCTCGCGGAGGATCGGGTGGCGGGTCAGCTCGGCGTACGGGTCGGGGGCCGGGTTCGACTTGAGCTGGGCGGCGATGTCGTGGTGGCAGCACGGCGCGGCGAGAACCCACTTCGCGTCCCAGCGGACCGCGCGGGCCAGGGCCTGGTCGGTTGCCGTGTCGCAGGCGTGCAGGGCGAGTACAAGATCGGGCCGGACACCCACCGAGGCGTCCTCGCTCGCGCCGACCTCGATTGCGGCGTCCTCGAGCCCGCTGGCGTCGGGCGCGCTGGCGTCGGGCGCGCTGGCGTCGGGCGCGCTGGCGTCGGGCGCGCTGGCGTCGAGCCCGCTGGCGTCGAGCCCACTGGCGTCGGGCGCGCTGGCCTTGATCGCGCTGGCGTCGAGCGCGCTGGCCTTGAATGCGGCGGCGTCGATGGTGGCGTCCTCGATCGTGCCTGCGACGAAGGTCACATCGTCGGCGCATCCCAGGGAGGCGGCGAGAGCGGTGTTGCGTACCCGCTGATCCTCGCGGACATCGACCCCCACGACCTGGACCTGACCGCCTCGGTCGGCCAGATAGCGGTAGGCCGCGAACGTCAGGTAAGCGTTTCCGCAGCCCAGGTCGACGACGCGCAGCGGCGACGGCAACTCGGCCGGCAGCGTCGCGGCCAGCGCGCGCAGGAAGGCGTCCACCTGACGGCGCTTCGCGGCGTTCGCGCCCAGCACCTGGAACAGCGGGTCGCCGGGATCGAGCAGCCACTGCTTGGACCGGTCGTGCTCGCGGGGCGCGGCCTCGGCACGGTTGGCCGCGGCGCGATGCACCTGGGCGTCGCCCTTCTTGGTGATGCGCACCTGGACGGTCGCCGCCGCCGTCTCCACATGCCAGTTACCGAACGGCTCGGCCAGCAACTCGTCGACCGCGGCGGCCGCCTCCTCGCCGGGTGAGACATTCCGGGTGAATGGGCGTGCGCCGTCGTCGGTCACGATCTGGAGCTTCGTCCCGTCCTTGAGTGACACCGGGCGCAGTTCGGCACGGCGTACCGAAGGCTCCTGACCGCGCCGCCTGCCCGCCGCGACCGCACGCGTCAGAGCGGGGTCGAGCAGCAGGTCGCGGACTTCGGCCAAGACGGTCTCAAGGGGCTGGGGCATCTCACCATTCTGCCCCGTACTCAAAGATGGCCCTCAGGCGGTTTGGGGCGGTGGGCGGGGTCGGCGGACCTACTTTGTGGGTTAGGCTCTCCTAACTTACCGACCGCGAGCCTAACTTACCGACCGCGGGCCTAACTACCGACCGCGAGCGAGGGGTTGCCGGATGTCAGTCGCCGATCCGCCCGAGGTGGAGCGCCTGTCCGCACGGCTGCGCTCCGGCACCAGGGCCGAGCACGACGCGGCCCAGGGGAGCGGGTTCCTCGACGCGCTGGCCGCCGGTCGGTTGCCCCGCGAGGCGTATGCGGATCTCGCCGCGCAGCACTGGTTCATCTACCGCGACCTGGAGCAGGCCGCTCTCGCCCAGCGCACCGACCCGGTCGCCGGCGACTTCGTGCGGCCCGAGCTGCACCGGGAGCCCGCGCTCGCCGCGGACCTGGCGTTTCTCGTCGGCCAGGACTGGCAGTCGCGGGTCGTCGCCCTCCCGGCCACCCGTGCCTACACCGCCCGGCTGCGCGAGGTGGCGTTCGACCGGGCGCCGGCGTTCGTCGCGCACCACTACACGCGTTACCTCGGCGACCTCTCCGGCGGGCAGTTCCTCGGCCCGGCGATCGCCAAGTCCTTCGGGCTGAACGGCGACGGCCACCGGTTCTTCGTGTTCGACGGGATCCGGCCGGCCGCCTTCCGCAGCGGCTACCGCGACCGGCTCGACGCGATCGTCTGGACGCCCGGTGACGAGCAGGAGTTCCTGACCGAGGTGTCCGAGGCGTACCGGCACAACATCGCCGTCCTGGCCGACCTCAAGGAGCGCTGGACGTGACCGATCCGTTCCCGCCGGACGTGGTGGCGCAGATCGCCCACCACATGAACGGCGACCACGCCGACGACAACGTTCTGATCGTCCGCGGTCTGGGCGGTGCCGCCGCCGCGACGTCCGCCCGGATGTCCGGGATGGACGCCGACGGGATGGACTTCTCGGCCGCCATCAACGGCGTCGAGGTCCCGATCCGGATCCCGTTCGCCGAGCGCCTCACCGAACGCCGCCAGGTCCGCGCCGAGGCGGTCCGGATGTACCGCGAGGCGTGCGCCGCGCTGGGTGTCACCCCGCGCCACTAAGCGAAAAGTGGCGGCCGGCAATTGCCGACCGCCACTTCGAGGATTGATCTAGGCGTCGGCGGTGGTGCCGACCCCGGCCTCGGAGCCGCCGGTCATCTCACTCGCGTCATCGGTGGCAGCACTGCCGGCGCCGGAACCACGGTTGCCCCGGCCACCGCGGCGACGGCGGCGACGCGGGCGGTCCTCGCCGTCCCCGTCGTCATCGCCGGCCGCATCGTCGCCGTCGATCTCGAGCGGGGAGTCCACAGCGGAGGTTTCCGCGCCGCTCGAGAAGCTGACCTCGGTCGCCGGCGCACGCCGCCGACGGCTCGGACGAGCCGGAGCCTCAGACTCTTCCGAAGAAGGAGAAGCGGCCGACGAAGACGAGTCGTCCGAGGTGACCTCGGGCGTGGTCGCGTCGTCCTCGCCGGCGAGGCGGCGACGGCGGCGCTGACGCTTCGGCCGGTCGGTGTCCGTGCTGTCAGCGACCGGAGTCCCCGAATCGGACGGAGCGTCGGACGGGCCACGACGTTCGCCGCTGACCCGTTCGCCGCCGACCCGCCCGCGACGGCTGCCGCGCCCACCACCGCCGCTGCCACCGGTCTCCCGGCGGCGACGGCCACCGCCCAGGTCCTCCTCGATCTCGGCGGACAGGCCGGCCCGGGTGCGTACGGCGGTCGGCAGCGTGCCGGAGATGTCGGCCGGGATGTCCAGGTCGGCGTAGAGCGCGGCCGACGTGTGGTAGGTCTCCGGCGGCTGCGGCATGTTCAGGCCCATCGACTTGTCGATGAGCACCCACCGCGGCATGTCTTCCCAGTCCACGAAGGTCACCGCGACGCCGGTGGCGCCGGCCCGGCCGGTGCGGCCGATGCGGTGCGTGTACGTGTCGGGGTCCTCGGGGCAGTCGTAGTTGACGACGTGCGTCACGCCCGAGACGTCGAGGCCGCGGGCGGCGACATCGGTGGCGACCAGGACGTCGATCTTGCCGGTGCGGAAGGCGCGCAGGGCCCGCTCGCGTGCGCCCTGGCCCAGGTCGCCGTGGACGGCGGCGACGGCGAAGCCCCGGAAGTCGAGGTCTTCCGCGACGCGGTCGGCGGCCCGCTTGGTGCGGGTGAAGATCATGGTCAGGCCGCGGTCCTTGGCCTGCAGGATGCGGGCGACCATCTCCAGCTTGTTCAGCGGGTGGGTCCGGTAGACCACCTGCTTGGTCAGCGGGCTCGGGCCGCTCTCCGAGGTGTGCCCGGCGTGGATGGTCACCGGGTGGTGCAGGAACCGGCGGGACAACGCCACGATCGGGTCCGGCATGGTCGCCGAGAAGAGCATCGTCTGGCGCTGCTCGGGGAGCATCGCCAGGATCTTCTCGACGTCCTCCAGGAAGCCCAGGTCGAGCATCCGGTCGGCCTCGTCCAGCACCAGCGCCTTGATCGAGCTCAGCTTCAGTGCTTTCTGCTTGGCCAGGTCGAGCAGCCGGCCGGGGGTGCCGACCAGGATCTCGATGCCCTTCTTCAGGGCGTCCACCTGCGGCTCGTACGCCACGCCGCCGTAGATCGGCAGCACCCGCACGCCGCGGGTGGCGCCGGCGGCGGCGATGTCGCGGGCCACCTGGAGGCCCAGCTCACGGGTCGGCACGACGACGAGGGCCTGCGGCTGGCCGTCGGCGCCCTCGCTGGGGGCGAGGACCCGCTCCAGCAACGGCAGGCCGAAGCCCAGCGTCTTGCCGGTGCCGGTCGGCGCCTGCCCGATCAGGTCGGTGCCCCGCAGCGCGATCGGCAGGGCGTACTCCTGGATGGCGAAAGCCCGGGTGATCCCGGCCGTGGCCAGCGCCTCGACGGTCTCGGCCCGGACGCCGAGCTCGGCGAACGTGGGGCTGTCGGGCCGGACGGGGGCGCGTGTCAGTACGGGGACCAGAGCGGGCTCTGTCTCGATGTTCTCGATCTCACTCATGAAGTTCTACGGGTGCCTCTCGTGGTGCGCCCGTCGAAGTCCTGGGCGCGATATGGGTAGGGCGCGGGCCACACGCGAACCGAAGTCGCGGGCCGCACGCGCTGTCGCGGCGGGACGTCAGAGAGATCGACGCCGGCGGCAACAGCTGAAGTCTACCCGACCATGAGATATCGCTGCTCGGGAGCGTGATATAGCGGCCGGGCGCCCTCGCTGAGGGGGCGCCCGGCCGTGACGAGACGGTTCAGCGGGTGGTGAAGCCGAACGGCCGGTTGCTGCTCTCGGCGATCTCGATGTAGGCGATCTTGGCGACCGGCACGATGACCCGGCGGCCCTTCTCATCGGTGAGCGTGAGCACGGTGTCCTTCGCCAGTGCGTCGGTCACCGCCTGCTCGACCTCCGCCGGGGTCTGAGCGCTCTCGAGCGTCAGCTCACGCGGCGCGTGCTGCACGCCGATCTTGACCTCCACGGGGTCCTCCTTGACGAAGTGGTCTTCCGCATGAAGGCTAGCCGATTTCCTCAGCCGCACCCGGCGATGACCCGTCCTGCAGGGGGAAGCTCGCGATGCCCCGCCAGATCAGCGACGTGACCAGGGTCTCGGCGTCTGCCTTGGGGGTGACCCGGCCGTTCGCCAACCACCACTGCGCGCTCTGCCCGGAGGCGCCGACCAGGCCGGACGCGAGCAGTGCGGCGTGCGCCGTGCTGACGCCGGTGTCCGAGATGATCGTCTCGGTCACCGCGGCGATGCAGCCCTGCTCGACGCGTTCCACCCGCTCCCGCACCTGCGGGTCGTTGCGCAGGTCGGACTCGAAGACGAGCCGGAACGCCTCACTTTCGTGGTCGACGAAGTCGAAGTAGGCACGGACCGCTCCACGGACCCGTTCCTTGTTGTCCGGTGTGGCCATCATCGCGTCGCGCACCTTGGCGATTATCGCGTCGCAGTGTGTGTCCAGCAGGGCCAGATAGAGCTCGAGCTTGCCGGGGAAGTGCTGGTAGAGCACCGGTTTGGAGACGCCGGCCCGCTCGGCGATGTCGTCCATCGCGGCAGCGTGGTAGCCGTGGGCCACGAAGATCTGCTGAGCGGCGGCGAGGAGTTGCTTGCGCCGGGCTGAGCGGGGCAGACGCGTAGGTCGCGCGGTCTGCGCGCCGCCGGACGCAGTGGTCATGATCTCTCCAACCTCTTCGAGCCAGTGTCCTCCGCAAGTCGCCCGCACGGCCGGGTCCGAACCCCGTGCGGGCGATTGTCGCGACGCTGCAACTTATCGCCACTGCCCCCACACGGTAGCCTCAGCGGGGGCGAGCAAGGAGCACGCGGTGGACGAAACAGGGCATTCCGGTGACACCGGGGCAGCGGGGAGCGGCGGCGCTGAAGCGCGCGACCGCACCCTGCTGAACGGCTGGACGAGTTCCCGCAGCCCGTGGGCGGGCCGGGACGAGGACTCCTCCGACGAGGACGTCCCCAGCTGGCGCCGCCCTGCCCAGGAGATCCGGCCGTTCACCCGGCAGCCTCCCGGCGAGACCCCGACGGGTGACGTGCTTCCCTTTCCGGGTGCGAGGGTCGACGGCCCGGTGAGCCCGCCGCCGCAGCAACAGCCGCCCCAACAGCCGCCGCAGCAGCAGCCGGAGCCGGAGCAGGCCCCGCGCTGGTCGGACAGCAACCGTCGCTACGACGACCTGCTCAAGCACTTCTCCGGCGGCCGCGGCAACGAGCCGTTCACGCCGACCAGGTTCAACAACGTGGTCCGGCCGGACACCCTTCAGGACGACGAGGACCGCCGGCCGACGCCCGGTCGTCCGCGTGACGACGAGCAGCAACCGCAGCCGGGCGCCCGGCTCGAACAGCCCACGCCGAGCAGCGCTCCGCCCTATCCCTATGAGGGTGACCTGGACGACGCCGTGTACCGCCCGCCGGTGCCCAACCAGCAGACCACCTTTCCCGCCGTACGCCCGGCGCCCCCGCCCGGCCGCCGCAACGAGCCGGCCCGGCACGCGCTCGACCCGCCGACCCCGATCGAGGGGCTGCCCATCGTGCAGCAGTCGTCCGATCCCGGCCCCTACGGCGAGGCTCCGAGGGTGCGCGCGCCCTACGACCCGGTGACGTTCCCGCGTCGCCTGCCGTACGAGGCGCCACCGGGACCTGCCGTGGCCCCGTCGTCGGCGCTGCCCGAGGCCGGCACCGGTTACGCGTCGTCCTCGGCGTACCCGAGTCAGACCCCGATCGCGGAACAGACCATCCAGGGTCTCCCGCAGCGGGTTCCGGCGAAGCCGGACGTGCCCGCCGTCGTGCCCGAGCCCGCCCCGGTCGAGCCGGCGGAGACGCCCGAGCTCGCGCGGATCGCCACCCACCTGCGCCGCGACGACCTGCTCGACCCGGAGGAGCGGGAGGAGGGCTTCGACGTCCAGGACATCCTCGCCGCCGTCCGCGAGGTCGAGGGCGTGCGTGGCGCGATGGTGCGGACCACTCCGGCCGGCGCCAACAGCCTCCGTCTGGACCTGGCCGAGGGCGCCGACCCGGCCGAGGTGAGCCGCCAGGTCGCCCGCCTGCTCCAGGACCGGATGGGCCTGGACGCCGCCATGCAGGGCGAGCAGACGCAGACGCCGCTCCGGCCGCCTCCGCCTCCGCCGCAGGCCCCGCCGATCGCTTCCGCCTCGGTGCCGGTGACGCCCATCCCGGCCGCGTTCGTGCCCAGCCAGCCCGGCCCGTCCGAGCCGATCGCCGGGAGCGCCCCCGCGGCCGCTGACCTGCGGCGGATGCCGACGATGCCGCAGAGCCCGGCGTACGCGGATCCGGTGCCGGAGACGGCCGAGCCGGGCGCGCCCGGTCCGCTGGACATCGGGCACGAGCCGGTGCCGCGGGTGATGATCGACAACGTTCAGGTGACCACGTTCGGTACCGAGGCCACCGTCGAGGTGCGGCTGGTCATGGGCGGCCGCTCGGCCAAGGGCGTGGCCACCGGGCCGGCCGTCGACGGCTACCTGCTGCGGCTCTGCGCCACCGCCACCACCGAGGCGATCAACGACCTGCTCGTCGCCGCCGACCGCCGCCCCGAGGGCCCGGCCCGGTGCTTCGTCGAGCACGCCGGCGCGGTGCCGTTCGGCTCCAGCCAGGTCGCCGTGGTCGTCCTGCTGATGTCCTGCGGCGGCTGGGTGGAGCAGCTGGCCGGCTCGGCGATGGTCGGCAACGACGGCCGGCACGCCATGGTGCGTGCCACCCTGGCTGCCACGAACAGGCGGCTGGAGGCACTTCTGTCCCGATGAAGGGTGCTCAGCTGGCCGCCGACAGCGCGCTGCTGCCGGACGGCGCGGTCCCGCCACCGCCGTGGCCGCCGCGCAAGGTGATCATCGACGGCGCGATGATGCACGTCCGGGACACCGCCGCGACCACGCCGGCCGCCGAGCCCGCCGTCTACGTGCACGGGCTGGGTGGCTCGTCACAGAACTTCACCGACGTCGCCGCGCTGCTCGCCGACAGGTTCGCCGGCCAGGCGGTGGACCTGCCCGGCTTCGGCTACAGCGACCCGAGCCGGCGGTACTCGATCCGGTCCTTCGCCGACCTGCTGATCGCGTTCCTGGAGAACGAGGACCGCGGTCCGGTCCACCTGATGGGCAACTCGCTGGGCGGGTCCATTTCGGTGCGGGTCGCGGCGCTGCGCCCCGATCTCGTCCGCACCCTGACCCTGATCTCGCCCGCCATGCCGTTCCTCGACCCGCGTCGCACCGCGCACGGCCCGCTGCTGCCGCTGCTCGCTCTGCCTCGCGCCGACCTGCTCTTCGCCCGCGGCATGGCCCGGATGACCGTCGAGAAGATGACCGACGACGTGCTCGCCGCATGCTTCGGTGACGTCAGCCGCGTGCACACCCAGCGGCGCGCCGAGGCGATGGAGGAGATCCGGCTGCGGCACACGGTCGAGCACTACTCGAAGGCGTACCTGGGTACGCTGCGTGGCCTCGTCTCGAGTTTCGTCCGGGCGTACCTCCCCGGCCCGGGCTCGCAGTGGCGGCTGGCCGCCCGGATCGCCGCACCCACCCTGGTCGTCGGCGGTCTCACCGACACCCTGATCGATCCGCGGGTGCCGGCCCAGGTGGCGAGGGTGATCCCGGACAGCCGGCTGCTGATCCTGCCGCGGGTCGGGCACGTCGCCCAGATGGAGGTGCCGCGGCTGGTCGCCCGTGCCGTCGCCGGGATGCTCGACGAGCTCGCGCTGCCGCTGGGGGAGGCTTCCCGGGCGGCTTGATCCGCTTCTGTGCGAGGCTTGTGGGCGATGACCATCGTTCGCAGATCCACGTCACCGGACCGCCGGTGGGTGCTCGTCATTCCCTTGCTGGTTCTGATCGTGGTGGCGGTCGCGGGCCTGGTGAGGCAGCGCTACGCGGACCCCTCCGCGGCGCCCGCCGTGACCGCGTCGGCGCCGGTCGAGCATCCGGCCGCTCCGGCCGCCGAGCCACCGGTCGCCCAGGTGAGGACCGACCCGGTCCGGCTGGTCGGTCCAGTGCCGACGCGCGGCGCGGGCAGGTTCGGCTATGCGGTGGGGCGCGGCAAGGTTCTCGGGTACGCCGGACCGGTTCGCCGTTTCTCGGTGGCCGCCGAGCGGGGCAGCGGTGAGGACGTTCAGGCGTTCGCCGCCGCCGTGGAGGAGACGCTGGGCGACGCGCGCAGCTGGATCGGCGACCGTGAGCAGCGCTTCCAGCGTGTCGGCGGGGCCGAGCGGGCGGACTTCACGATCTTCCTGGCGACCCGGGAGACGGCCGGTCTGATGTGCGCCGACGGTGGCGTGGACATCCGGGCCGGCGCCAAGCCGTACACGTCCTGCCGCACGACCGGCCGGGTGATCATCAACCTGGACCGCTGGCGCCTGTCGGCCGCGCCGTACGTGTTCGCCAAGGTGCCGTTGACGACCTACCGGCAGTACGTGATCAACCACGAGGTGGGTCATGAGCTGGGCCGGGGTCATCAGGGCTGCCCGCGGAAGGGCGCGGCGGCTCCCGTGATGGTTCAGCAGACGCTGTCGCTGCGGGGTTGTGCGCCCTATGCGTGGCCGCGCAAGGGCAACCGGCCGTACGCGGGTCCTTCGCTCTGACCCGCGTCGGCCGTTCGGCCGGTGCGCGCGCCGGGTAGGGCGGTTCGGACGGGGAGTCGGGAAACGCCTGTCACGAGCCCCAGGTCGTGGCACTCTGGCTTATGTTATGGCAAAGGCGACAAAAGGTTCCGCAGATCCTCGGGCCGCCGCTGAGGATCTGCCAATGGGGGACCAGATGACCTCCCGGCGCACCACCCGGTCGGCCGCTCGCCCGGCCCCGGGTGCCTCCCCCATCCGCCCTCCCGCCACGTCGTCCGGCCCGCGGCCGGTCCGCGGCCCAGGTGGTCGCTTCGCACCTGCCGCGCCCCAGGTGGGCGCTGCCACAACCCCTTCTCCGGTACGAGATCAGCCCGCCGCCCCCGCCCCGGCCGACCAGTCCGCGCGGGGCTCGGAGGGCCGCCGCCCGAGCACGCCGCGGGGCAAGGGCGGGCGATTCGTCGCCATCACCGGCGGAAAGATCACCAGCGGGAAGGTCACGCCCAAGGTCGCACCCAAGGCGGCGCCGAAGGTCGTGCCCGGGAAGGCCGCTCCACAGGCTGTCGGGAGCGAGCCCCTTCAGGTCCTGAGCGCACCCGAGGGTGTTACGGCCCGGGTCGACAAGCCCGATGAGCCGCGCGTCGAGGGACCGATGAAGGTCGCCGCGGCCGCCTCCGACAAGCGGCGGTCGACGACGGCGAGCATCCCGGCGCGGAGTTCGACCGAGTCGGGCAGCAGCCAGCGGCGGACCACGGCGCGGGCCAAGTCGGCCGGATCGACCAGTACGCGGTCCGGTTCGGGCACCTCACGGGCGGCGGCCAACAAGACCACCGCCGGCCGCGCCGCGACCCGCTCCACCGGGAAGACGGCGGCCGCCCCGGCGCGCCCGGCGCCATCGAGGCAGCTCAAGCCGGCAGCGGCGAGGACGGCAGCGGCCAAGGCGGCACCTGGCAAGACAGCACCTGGCAAGACAGCACCTGCCAAGGCGACACCTGCCAAGGCGACACCTGTCAAGGCGGCAGCGGTCAAGACGGCGGCGCCTAAGGCGGCACCGAGCAAGACCGCCAAGGCCACGCCGACCAAGGCCACGCCGACCAAGGCCACGCCGACCAAGGCCACGCCGACCAAGGCCACGCCGACCAAGGCCACGGCCAGCAAGGCCGCACGGGCCAGGACGGCAGCGACAAAGGCCACGCCGAGCAAGGCGGCCCCGAGCAAGGCCGCGCCGACGAAGGCAACGCCGACCAAGAGGACGGCCTCGAAGGCGACGGCTACCAAGACGACGGCTACTAAGACGACGGCTACCAAGACGACGGCCACCAAGGCGGCGCCCAGCAAGAGCACGAGGGCGCCGACCAAGAGCACACCGACGAGGACCGCCAAGGCCACCCCGACGCCCAAGTCGGCACAGGCGAAGGCGACACCGTCGAAAGCGGCGGCGCCGGCGAAGCCCGTGCCCGAGAAATCCGCGACGATCCCACCCACCGCGCCCATGGCTCCGGCCGCACCGCCGCCGCCCGCCGCCTGGGCGGCCGCCGCCGCACCGCTCACCTCGGCCGAGCCCACCGTGACGAGCCCGTCCGCGCCTGCGGCGACGAGTCAGTCCGCGCCTGCGGCGACGAGTCAGGCCGCACCTGCGGCGACGAGCCCGTCAGCGCCTGCGGCGACGAGCCCGTCAGCGCCTGCGGCGACGAGCCCGTCAGCGCCTGCGGCGACGAGCCCGTCAGCGCCTGCGGCGACGAGCCAGTCCGCGCCCGCGGCGACCACCACGGCGCACGCTGTGGCCGAGCCGACCGGCCCGGTCGCCGAGGTGGCCGCCGCCATGCCCGACCTGCGGGCCGACACCGCCGAGATCCCTCGCGTCGAGCAGCCCGACGACCGCCGCAGCGGGATCGTGATGCCGACGCTGCGGCCGCCGGTCGAGGAGCCGCCGGATCCGGAGCCCGACCCGGTGCCGGGATTCGGGTACGCCCCGCCCGGCGCCCCGGTGATCCTGCCGCCCGCCGATCCCGGACCGGCGCCGGCCGGAACCCGCTACGGCCGGGAACCGCTCACCCCGGCCGCGCGCAAGGCCCTGCAGCGCCGCCGCCTGGTGGCTCTGATCGCCTTCGTGCTGCTCGCGGTGATCGTGTTGCTGATCGGTCAGTTCGTTCGCGGCGACGACGGCCGGAAGGTGGCGGGGCGCCCGGCCGCCACTGCCGGCCCCGCCGTCGGGATCGGCGAGGCGGCCACCGCGCCGAACGTCGGTCCGACCGTCACCACCCCGGGCGCCGCCACCACGAAGCCGTCCGCCGCGGGTGCCCCGACCGCGGCGGACCAGGCGCCCGCCGACACTGCCAACACCGCCCCGACCAGGGCGGTGCAGGGGAGCGCGAGCGCCTTCACGTTCGTCGCCGGATACGGCCCGGTCCTGGGCGCGTCCGGCACCCTGCGCCGGTTCAAGGTGAGCGTGGAGAAGACGCTCGGCCAGGGCAACGGCGGTGAGTTCGCCGACGAGATCGACCGGACGCTCGGCGACGAGCGTGGCTGGCTGGCCGGTCGGCAGTTCCGCCTCCAGCGGGTGCCCGCGGGGACGGCCAGCGAGTTCACCATCTATCTGGCCGCGCCGAAGACCACCCAGCGGATGTGCAACGCGGCCGGCCTGCGTACCGACGGTTTCACCTCCTGCCGGCTGCCCGGCCAGGTGATCATCAACGATGCCCGCTGGCAGGACGCGGTCCCGGACTACGACGCCCCGCTCGAGACGTACCGGGCGTACGCGCTCAACCACGAGGTCGGACATCAGCTGGGCTACGGCCACGAGAGCTGCCCGGGCCGGGGCAAGCCGGCGCCGGTGATGATGCAGCAGACGTACGGTTTGAGGGGCTGTGTCGCGAACGCCTGGCCGTTCATCGACGGGCGGCGTTACGCCGGTCCACCGACCGCCTGAGCTTTATTCCCCATCCCGCATGTCGGGCCGGTGGCCCACGTCATGCCCCTTCCCGCGCGGAACGAGCAACAATGGGTGAGCATCTGACCGCCCACCCGGGGAGTGAACCGTGTCCTTGCCCCCGCTCGTCGAGCCCGCCGCCGATCTCTCCGTCGATGAGATCCGCCGTTACTCGCGCCACCTGATCATCCCGGACGTCGGGATGGACGGGCAGAAGCGTTTGAAGAACGCCAAGGTGCTCGCCGTCGGCGCCGGTGGCCTCGGGTCACCCGCGCTGCTCTATCTGGCCGCGGCCGGTGTCGGCACGCTCGGCATCATCGACTTCGACACGGTCGACGAGTCCAACCTCCAGCGCCAGATCATCCACGGCGTCTCGGATGTGGGCCGGCCCAAGGCGGAGTCGGCGGCCGACAGCATTCGCGAGGTCAACCCGCTGGTGAACGTGATCATCCACAACACGACGTTGGACAACGACAACGTGATGGAGATCTTCAGCCAGTACGACCTGATCGTCGACGGCACCGACAACTTCGCCACGCGCTACATGGTCAACGACGCGGCGGTGCTGCTCGGCAAGCCGTACGTCTGGGGGTCGATCTACCGCTTCGACGGTCAGGCGTCGGTCTTCTGGGCCGAGCACGGCCCCTGCTACCGCTGCCTCTACCCGGAGCCCCCGCCGCCCGGCATGGTTCCCAGCTGCGCCGAGGGCGGCGTGCTGGGCGTGCTCTGCGCGTCGATCGGGTCAATCCAGGTCAACGAGGCGATCAAGCTGCTCACCGGCATCGGCGAGCCGCTGGTCGGCAAGCTGATGGTGTACGACGCCCTGGAGATGGAGTACCGCAAGATCAAGGTCCGGAAGGACCCCGATTGCGTGCTCTGCGGCCCGAACGCCACACAGACCGAGCTGCTGGAGGACTACGAGGACTTCTGCGGCGCCGTCTCCGACGAGGCGCAGGAGGCCACGCTCAACGCGACCATCACGGCGCGCGAGCTGAAGGACTGGCAGGACTCCGGCAAGGACGTGTTCCTGGTCGACGTCCGCGAGCCCGCCGAGTTCGAGATCGTCCGCATCCCGGGCTCCACGCTGATCCCCAAGGGCGAGATCCTGTCCGGCGAGGCGCTGTCCCGTTTCCCGCAGGACCGCCAGATCGTGCTGCACTGCAAGTCGGGCGTACGAAGCGCGGAGGCGCTCGCCGCCCTGAAGGCCGCGGGCTTCAAGGACGCGGTCCACGTCCAGGGCGGCGTGGTGTCCTGGGTCAACACGGTCGACCCGAGCCTGCCTTCGTACTGATCTTGCCGGTAGGACGGGGGAAGCGGAACCGCTGAAGCGGCGGTACCGTCAGGCCCGTGGTGGACATCGATGGTGCGATCCGGTACGTGATCGCGCAGGGTGATCCGGTCGAGCGAGCGCGGCTGTCGTTCCTCCGGACAGGCGCGCCGCCCCCGCCGCACATCATCGAGCGCATCGGCGCCGGCCAGACCGCGAGCGGCGGCTGGCCGGCCTCGGGCGACGGAACGGTCCCGTCGGTGGACGCGACCTGCTTCCGGCTCGGTGAGCTGGACGACCTGGGTGGCCTGCACGGCCCCGAGGTGGAGCGGGCGCTGGCTTGGCTGGCGACGGCCCAGCGTGCGGACGGCACCTGGCAGGAGGACGAGTCGCTCGCCGGGGAGGCCCCCGAGTGGGCCCGCCCGGGCGACCCGGAGGCGACGCTCTACCTGACGGCGATGGCCGGTTTCTGGCTGACCGTGGCCGAGGTGGAGACGCACCCGCACTACGAGGCCCCGGCCCGGCACGCGTCGGTGCTCAACGCGGCGGCCCGGTGGACGGTGTCGCAGCTGCGCCCCGACGGCACCTGGCCGTCGTTCCTGGCGGCCGGCTGGCACCTGGCCGGCCTGCTGCACGGCGAGCAGTTCTTCTACGAGTCGGCCCGCGTCCAGCTGGTCCTGGGCGACCGCTTGGGCGACATGTCGCCGGCCGACGTGGCCGCGATGGCCGCCGCCCTGCGCCGGCTCAACCTGGGCGACGACTGGCTGTTGCAGAGCGCCCGCAAACGGCTGGCCGAGACGCAGCGCACGGACGGCGGCTGGGACAGCGACGAGGGCCCGATCTTCGACGTCCACACAACGCTGATCGCCATCCGCGCCTGCCGCTGACCTGCCCGGCCCGCGCCCTGCCCTGCCCGGCCCGCGCCCTGCCCGGCCCGCGCCCAGCCCGGCCAGCGCCCCGGCCAGCGCCCCGGCCCGCGCCCTGCCCGGCCAGCGCCCCGCCTCGGCCCGCGCCCAGCCCTGCCCGCGCCCAGCCCAGCCCGCGCCCCACCCGTGGGCCGGACCGGGCCGTAATAAGCAGAACGAACGTTCTTTCCTCAAGGGAAAGAACGTTCGTTCTCTTTGCTACGTCAGCGAGTGTGACCGTTCCCCGTGACGATGTACTTCGTCGAGGTCAGCTCCGGGAGTCCCATCGGACCGCGGGCGTGCAGTTTCTGCGTGCTGATGCCGATCTCGGCGCCGAAACCGAACTCCCCGCCGTCCGTGAAGCGCGTCGAGGCGTTGATCATGACCGCGGCGGCGTCGACGCGGGCGGCGAAGCGGCGGGTCGCGACGAGGGACTCGCTGACGATGGCCTCGGTGTGCCCGGTGCCGTAGTGCCGGATGTGGTCGAGCGCGTCGTCGATCGAGTCGACCACGGCCACCGCGAGGTCCGCCGACAGGTATTCCTTGCCCCAGTCTTCATCGGTTGCCGGGAGCACCTCGGCGGAGGCCTCCTGCACCCGCGCGTCGCCGTGGACCGTGACGCCCCGGTTGATCAGCTCGGGGAGCACCAGCGGCAGGAACGCGTCGGCGATCGCCGCGTGCACCAGCAGCGACTCGGCCGTGTTGCAGGTGGAGAGGCGCTGGGTCTTCGAGTTGACCGTGACGGCGAGCGCCTTCTCCAGGTCGGCGTGCTCGTCGACGTACACATGGCAGTTGCCGACCCCGGTCTCGATCACCGGGACCGTGCTCTCCTCCACCACGGTCTTGATCAGCGAGGCCCCGCCTCGCGGGATCAGCACGTCGACCAGCCCGCGCGCCCGCATCAGCTCCTTCACCGAGTCGCGCGTGGTGGCGTCGAGCAGTTGCAGGGAGTCGGCCGGCAGCCCGGCGTCGGCGACTGCCTTGCGCAGCACCGAGACGATCGCCGCGTTGGAGCTGAACGCCGAGCCGGAGCCGCGCAGCAGCGCCGCGTTGCCGGACTTGAGGCAGATGCCCGCCGCGTCCGCTGTCACGTTGGGCCGGCCCTCGTAGATGATGCCGACGACCCCGAACGGCACCCGCACCTGCCGCAGTTCCAGCCCGTTGGCCAGGGTCGAGCCGCGCACCACGTCGCCGACCGGGTCGGGCAGACCGGCCAGGTCGCGCAGCTGGGCGGCCATCGCACCGACCCGTTCGACGGTCAGGGTCAGCCGGTCGATCATCGCCTCGGACTGGCCGCCCTCGCGGGCGTTGCGCACGTCCACCTCGTTGGCGGCGACGATGTCGTCGGCGCGTTCCACGAGCCGGTCGGCCATGAGCAGCAGCGCCGCGTCCTTCTCCGCGCGGGTCGCGGCCGCCAGGTCGATGGCGGCGATCCGGGCGTCCGTTGCCTGCTGCGTCACGGTGCTCATGAGTGTCAAAACCCTTCTACAGGAGTACGAGGTCGTCGCGGTGCACGACCTCACGTTCGTATCCGGGGCCGAGCGCCGCGGCCAGTTCGGGCGTGGACCGGCCGAGCAGCGCGGGCAGTTCGACCGCGTCGTAGTTGACCAGTCCCCGGGCGACCGGCGCGCCGGATCCGGCGTCCACCAAATCTACGGGGTCGCCGGCGGCGAAGGAGCCGTCGACGGCGGTGATCCCGGCGGGCAGCAGCGACTTGCGCCGTGCGACGACGGCGGCGACCGCGCCGGGGTCGAGGTGCAGGCGGCCGCGGGGGCTGGTGGCGTGCGCGAGCCAGAACAGCCTGGCGGTCGGGCGTTTCGCGGCAGCAGAGAAGAAGGTCCCGATCTCTTCCCCGCCGACGGCCTCAGCCGCCAGTGGGGCGGACGTCAGCACGACGGGGATCCCGAAGCCGGTGGCGATCCGCGCCGCCTCCACCTTGGTGACCATGCCCCCGGTGCCCACGCCGGCCTTCCCCGTGCCACCAACTGATATTTCGGACAAGTCGGATTCATCGCGGACGACAGCGATCCGCCGCGCATGCGGCGACGACGGAGAAGCCGTGTACAGCGCGTCCACGTCGGACAGCAGAACCAGGAGGTCGGCCTGGACGAGGGCGGCCACCAGCGCCGCCAGCCGGTCGTTGTCGCCGAACCGGATCTCCTCGGTGGCGACCGTGTCGTTCTCGTTGACGATCGGCAGGGCGCCGAGGTCGAGCAGTTTGCGCAGCGTCCGGTACGCGTTCCGGTAGTGCGCCCGCCGCGTCACGTCGTCCACGGTGAGCAGGACCTGCCCCACCGTCAGCCCGTGGCGGGCGAAGCCGGCCGCGTACCGCCCGATCAGGAGCCCTTGCCCCACCGAGGCCGCGGCCTGCTGCGTGGCCAGGTCGCGCGGACGCCGGGGGAGGTTGAGCGGGCTCAGTCCCGCGGCGATCGCGCCGCTGGAGACCAGCACCACCTCGCGCCCGCCGGTGGCCAGCCTGCCCAGCACGTCGACGAGGGCGTCGACGCGCTGGTCGTCGATCCCGCCGGACGCCGTGGTCAGCGAGGACGACCCCACCTTGACCACGATCCGGCGCGCCTCGGTCACCGCTTCGCGCACCCGCTCATTCTGCTCGCCCGGCGGCCGCCACCTGCGCCGAGATCCCATATGGTGGCCCAGGTGACACCGCAGGAGTACGTCGAAGAGGTCCTCACGCTGGTGGAGAGCATCCCGGAGGGCCGGGTGATGTCCTACGGGGCGATCGCCGACGTGCTGGCGGACCGCTCGGGCCGCAACTCCGCCCGCCAGGTCGGCACGATCATGGCCCGGCACGGCGGTTCGGTCCCGTGGCACCGCGTGGTGGCGAGTTCGGGCCGCCTGGTCCCTGGCCACGAGCAGGAGGCCCGCCAGCGGTTGCTCTCCGAGGGTGTGCCGTTCGCGAAGGAGCACGTCGACATGAAGCGCGCGGCCTGGCTTCCGGACTAGGAGAGGCCTGGCTTCCGGACTAGGAGAGCAGCAGCCCGACCCCGCCGCGGCGTGGGTCGCCGGCCGCGCCACCGGCGCCGACTGCTGTCACACCGCCGAAATAGTGGTTCATTTCGGACCAGCGATTGATCGTCCATCCCGCGTCCGCCAAAGCCGACAGGTCGGCGTCTTCCACGCCCGGCTCGGCGTGCACCGTGTCGTCGACGACGTGGAAGCGGGGCCGGGCGATCGCCGACGCCAGGTCCAGCCCGTCCACCAGCACCCCGAGCAGCGTGTCGATCAGCGCCGTGCGGATCCGGGACGCGCCCGCCGACCCGGCCGCCACGATCAGCCGGTCCTGGTCGTCGATGACCACGAGCGGGCACATGTTCGACGACATCCGCCGGCCGGGCGCCAGGTCAGCGGTGATGAGTTCGCCCTCGCCGAGCATCGAGTTGAGGTTGACGCCCAGCCCGGGCAGCCAGACGGCGGAGCCCAGCCCGAGCGTCGTGGTGATCACGCAGGAGTTGCCCTCGGCGTCCACCACGGACACGTTCGTGGTGTCGCCGATCTTCTGCCGCCCCTGGTCGCGCAACGCGGACGCCAGCGCCACCGGGGTCACCCGTTCGGGCAACGCCGCGATCGTGTCCACGGTCCGGCTCAGGTCGTGCCGCGCCCGCACCCGGTAGCCGTTCAGCGTCGCGTGGTCGACCGAGGTCTCCCGCACCTGATAGGAGGCCAGGTCGCGGGGCCCGAGCGCCCCGCCCGCCGCCCGCACCGCGTCGACCGTCGTCCGGGCGAACGCGCCGGTGTAGAACGCCGCCGGTCCCTCGTCGGCCAGCCCTTCCAGCGCCGTCGCCAGCCCCGGGTGGAAGAGCAGGTCGCCGCCCCCGAGCAGCTTCCCGTTCGGGGTGTAATAAGCAGCCCCTTCGCCGTACGCCAGAGCGGGCTCGCACGACACCAGGGTCCGCGCCTGCGCGGCCGGTAGGACCACCCCGGTCTTCGCCAGCGCGACGGCCGGCGCCACGACGGACGCCCACGGCAGCCGCCCCCACCGCCGATGCACCTCGCCGCAGCCCGCGGGCACTCCCGGCACGGCCACGCTGGCGCCGCCGATCTCGTACACCTGCGGCACCCCGCCGAAGAAGACGTCCACCTTCACCATCGGCCCGGCCCGCCGGTCGCCGTCGGTGCCCGGCACCGACACGAAGAAGTCGAGACAGGTGACCTCGCCGGTGGCCGCGTCGAAGTAGGTGGCGAACCCGCCGCCGCCCAGCCCGGTGTAGATCGTCTCGGCGACGCAGCAGGTCAGCACCGCCGCGACCGCCGCGTCCGCCGCCGTGCCGCCCTCCCGGAGGATCCGCAGCCCGACCTCGGCGGTCACCGGATGGGCCGCGGCCACGCCGGGCACCGCCGGACTCAGCTCGCTCATCGGACGAACTGTAGGCGTGATGTGGGCATGATCGATAACATCCGCGTCCATGACGGTCGCCGGTCCCTCTGCGGGAGTACCCCGCCGCACGCTGGCCGGATACGCCCTCGGTTCGCTGGTCACCGGCGCTTTCGGAACGGTCCCCGGGCTGCTCCTGCTGCCCTATCTCACCGACACGCTCGGCGTCGCTGCCGGTGTCGCGGGCCTGCTGGTGCTGCTGCCGAAGGCCTGGGATGTGCTGTTCAACCCGGTGGCCGGCCGGATCTCCGACCGTCGCGGGGATCGCCGCCCGTTCCTGCTGGGTGCCGGCCTGCTGCTCGCCGTGCTGTTCACGCTGATCTTCGCGGGCCCGTTCGGCACGGGGGCGGCCGCCGGTCCGTACGTCACGATCGCCTTCCTCGCCGCCGCGACCGCGTACGCGTTCTTCCAGGTCCCCTACGTCGCGATGCCCGCCGAGCTGACCGACGGCTACGCCGAGCGCACCCGCCTGATGACCTGGCGGGTGGCGGTCCTCGCGCTGGCGATCCTGATCTCGGGCGCGCTGGCCCCGCTGGTCGTCGAGCAGACGGGAGGCGGCCTGACCGGCCACCGGTGGTCCGGCGCGTTCGTCGGCGCGCTCATCGTCGTGGGCACGCTGGGTGTCTTCCTGGGTACGCGGAAAGCGTCGTCCCGCGCGCCCGAGCAGACCGAGCCCAGCCTGCGCGCCCAGCTGCGCCTGGTCGCGGCGAGTGGCCCGTTCCGTGTGCTGCTGCTCTGCTGGGTGATCCAGGCCGCGGGCATCGCCACCATGCTGGCCGGCGTGCAGTATTTCGCCGACCACATCGTGGCCCGCGACGGCGCCGCCACGTTCCTGTTCGCCGCGTTCGTCGGCCCCGCTCTGCTGGTCATGCCCCTGTGGACCCGGACGGGCACGCGTCTGGGCAAGCGCCGCAGCCTGATCGCCGCGAGCCTCCTCTACGCCGTCGGCGCGCTGCTGCTGATCCCCGCGACGGCCGGCCCGCCCGTCATGGTTTACCTGGTCACCGCCCTGATCGGCGTCGGCTACGCGGGCCAGCAGGTCTTCGCGATGGCGATGTTGCCCGACTGCATCGCCCGCGAGACCGAACGCACCGGCCGTCGTCAGGCGGGCGTCTTCACCGGCGTCTGGACCGCGGGCGAGACCTTCGGCCTGGCGCTGGGTCCGGGCCTGTACGCCGCGGTCCTGCAGATCTCCGGCTACGTCTCGTCGTCGACCGGCGAGGCCGCCGCCCAGTCGTCGACGGCCCGCCTCGGCGTCCTGCTCGGTTTCACGATCGTGCCGGCCGTGCTCGTGGCGGCCGGGCTGATGCTGATCCGCCGCTACCCGGACGACGCCCTGAGCAGGCAGCCGGGGACCGGGTAGAACTACCGGCGGGGACCGGTGCAGAGAAAAGCGCCCATGACGATCGGACTGATCAGCCCGCCTCCCTGCCGATCGACCGATTCGGCCGCTACCTGCTCCGCGGCTTCGACGAGGCCGGTCTCGTCGATCTCTGTCCGCCGGGAGGCGGCGCGGAATCGTCCTGTGGTGCGGTACGCGGAGACCAGGGCCGCCGCGTCCGGGAAGACCTGATGGTCGCGAAACGTGTGGAGCCGGACGTCGTGGTAAGCCCTCCGCAGCACCCTTTCGCCGTTGCGCAGGGAGAAGGTCGACGGTTCCTCCGGCTCGGCGGCGAACCCGATCCGTTCCAATGCCGCACGGTGCAGGTCGATGACCGCCACCGGAATGTCGTCGGCATTCGTGGTGGCCACCAGGGTGCCCGACGGGCGTGTGACGCGTGCGAGCTCTCGCACGCCCCGGTCGATGTCGGGCAGGTGATAGAGGACGTGATTGGCGAGGACGAGATCGAAGCCGTCCGCGCCGAACGGCAGGGCCTGGATGTCGGCGACCTGTGTCTCGACCGGCAGGCCCTGCTCAGCGGCGGCCTCGGCGATCGTTTCGAGCATGCCGCCGAAGAGGTCGGTGGCGACGACGCGGGCCGGCGTGCCCGCGAGCCGATGGGCGACAGGCAACGCGAACCGCCCGACGCCGGCGCCCGCGTCGAGCACATCCCGGACGGCGCCGAGTTCGATGTGATCGAGGACCCACTCGACGAAACCCTTGCCGCTCAGCGGTACGGCGTAGGTCCGCTGCCGGTCACGCAGAAGAGCGGGATCCTCGTAGTAGGTCCGGAGGTTCTCCGGCGTCGCTTCGCTGTGCAAACCATGACCTTCCAGCGCGTGGCAACGGGGCCGTTCACCACGGTATCCCGGTCGTGGCCGGAGCCTCAGCCGCGATACGTTTCCTTCAGCGCGAGGACAAGCAGCTGGGATAGCGTCCTGACATGATCGATGCGCTGCCGGCCACCGGTGTTTCCGCCGCCCAGGTGCTGGCCGAGCTGCGCGAGTTGCGAGCGGCCGATCTGCCCACGCACGGCGGCCGGCTGTTCGCGTACGTCTACGACCCCGCCGTCCCCGGGCTGGACGAGCTCGCGCACGCCGCGTACGCCCTCTCGGCGCACGTCAACGGTCTGGACCCGACCGCCTTCCCCTCGCTGCTCGCGATGGAGAACGCGCTGGTCGGCGCGGCGGCGCGGCTGCTCGGCGGCACCAGCGAGACGGTCGGGACGGTGACCAGCGGCGGCACCGAGTCGCTGCTGCTCGCGGTGAAGGCGGCCCGGGACGCCCGCCCGGAGCTCGACCGGCCACGGCTGGTGGTGCCGTCCACCGCGCACGCCGCGTTCGCCAAGGCCGCCCACTACCTGCGGGTCGAGCTGGACGTGGTGCCGGTCCGCGCCGACCTGACGGCCGATCCGGCGGGGATGGCGGCGGCGATCCGCTACGAGACCGTGCTGGTGGTGGCGTCCGCGCCGTCGTACGCGCACGGGGTGATCGACCCGGTGGCGGAGATCGCCGAGGCCGCGGCGCGCCTGGACGTGCGCTGCCACGTGGACGCCTGTTTCGGCGGCTGGGTGCTGCCCTACCTGCGCCGGCTGGGCGCCGAGCTGCCGGCCTTCGACCTGTCCGTGCCGGGTGTCACGAGCATCTCGGTCGACCTGCACAAGTACGCGTACGCGCCGAAGGGTGTCTCCGTCCTGCTGCACCGTGACCAGGCGTTGCGGCTGCCGCAGTACTTCGCGTACGCGGACTGGCCGGGCTACACGATGATCAACCCGGGCGTCTCGTCCACCCGCTCCGGCGGCCCGATCGCGGCCGCGCTGGCCGTGCTGCGGCACCTGGGCGACGCCGGCTATCTCGACCTGGCGCGCGAGACCCGCGAGGCGGTGGTCACTCTGGCTGCCGCGGTGCAGGCCACTGATGGGGTACGCCTGTACGCGCCGACCGAGACCACGGTGGTCTGCCTGACGACCGACGAGGGCGTGGACCCGTTCGTGCTGGCCGACGAGCTGGCCGCCCGTGGCTGGCACACGCAGCCGCAGATGGCGTACGGGAAGATCCCGCCGACCATCCACCTGACCGTGACGGCCGCGGTCCGCCCGACCACCCCGGCGTTCGCGTCCGACCTGGCCGACGCGGTGGCGGCGACCCGCGCCCGCGGTCCGGTGGAGCTGCCCGCCGATCTGCTGGCGACGGCCGGCGCGCTGACCCCGTCGGCGGTGACCCCGCAGCTGGTGGCCGGCCTGGCCGCGGGTCTGGGCCTGACCGACGGCGCCGTCGGCCCGATGGCCACGGTCAACACCCTGCTGAACGTGGCTCCGCCGCCCTTGCGCGAGGCGCTGCTGACCGGCTTCCTGAGCCTGCTTCAGCGCCCGCCTTCGCAGGGCGTACTTTAAAAGCCGTGGCCTTGCCTGGAGTTCTCGGAGAGCCCATCCGGTTCGTGCTGAACTGGGGGCGCCGCTACTCGCTGTGGGTCTTCAACTTCGGCCTGGCGTGCTGCGCGATCGAGTTCATCGCGTCCAGCATGGGCCGGCACGATTTCATGCGTCTCGGCGTGATCCCGTTCGCGCACGGCCCCCGGCAGGCCGACCTGATGGTGGTCTCGGGCACGGTCACCGACAAGATGGCGCCCGCGATCAAGCGCCTGTACGACCAGATGCCCGAGCCCAAGTACGTGATCTCGTTCGGCTCCTGCTCCAACTGCGGTGGCCCGTACTGGGACTCGTACTCGGTGACCAAGGGCGTCGACCAGCTGATCCCGGTGGACGTCTACGTCCCGGGCTGCCCGCCGCGGCCCGAGGCGCTGCTGCACGGCATCCTGCGCCTTCAGGAGAAGATCGCCGCCGAGCAGTCCGGCCCCGGCGGCGTGCACCGCCCCGATCCACTTCGCGACTCGGCCTCGTTGTCTGCCCCGATGGTCGTGCCACCGGCGGCATCCGGGGGCTAATCTCCGGTTCATGAGTGATCAGTCCCGAGCGGACTTCATCATCGAGGTGCTGTCCCGCGAGTTCGGCGAGCTCATGGCACAGGACCCGGCCGCGTTCCGGCGCAAGTTCCGGAAGATGGCCGCCACGCCGTTCGCCTTCTACCGCGGCAGCGCCTCGCTGTTCTACGCAGACCTGACCGGCGCCTACGCCGACGACCGCTTCCTCGACGAGCGGACCAGCCGGGTGTGGATCCACGGCGACCTGCACGCCGAGAACTTCGGCACCTACATGAACGCCTCCGGCCAGCTGGTCTTCAACGTCAACGACTTCGACGAGGCGTACGTCGGGCCGTTCTCCTGGGACCTGAAGCGGTTCTGCGCCAGCGTCGCGCTGATCGGGTACGCCAAGGCCCTCTCCGACGATGTGATCACCGGCCTGGTCCGGACGTTCGCCGAGTCCTACCTGACCGAGCTGCGCGCGATCGCGGCCGGTGGCGACGACGCGATCGGCTCGATCACGCTGAGGACCGCGGACGGCGTGCTGCGCGAGGTGCTGCAGGAGGCACGTCTGAACACCCGGGTGGACCTGCTCTCCCAGCAGACCACGATCGACAACTACGAGCGGCGGTTCTCGGTCGGCGACGGCGTCTTCGAGGTCGACGAGGAGACCGGTGCGGCCGTCCGGGAGGCGTTCGAGCGCTACCTGACCACGCTGCCCGCCGCGACCCGGCCGGTGTCCACCAACATCAAGGACATCAAACTGCGCAAGGGCGTCGGCATCGGGTCGGCCGGGCTGCCGTCGTACAACATGCTGCTCGAGGGGCACACCGAGGCGCTCGAGAACGACGTGGTCATCTACATGAAGCAGGCGCAGGTGCCGGCCGTGGCCCGCTGGATCGACGACGACCGGGTGCGCGCGTACTTCAAGCACCAGGGCCACCGGACCGCCGAGTCGCAGCTCGCTCTGCAGGCGCACGCCGACCCGTGGGTGGGCTACACCGAGCTGTACGGCGTCGGTCAGCTGGTGGCCGAGGTGTCGCCGTACGCCGCCGACCTGGACTGGGCCGACGTGAACGAGCAGGACGAGCTGACCGGTGTGGTCGCCGACCTGGGCCGCGCGGTGGCCCGGATGCACTCGGTGGCCGACGACGAGTCCAGCCACGACCTGGTCGACTTCTCCACCGAGGAGGCCATCGTCGCGGTCGTCGACTCCGACTCCGAGGGCTTCATCACGCACCTGGTCGAGTTCGCCCACAAATATGGCGACCAGGCCCGCGAGGACCACCAGGACTTCGTCGACCTGTTCCGCAACGGACGGCTCCCCGGGCTGTGATGCTACCGACGCCTGGTCCTTCGGACGGCGTGGAGAATCCGCCGCTTTTGCAAGCGTAGCGGACGCATAGGATGCGTCCATGACGCCCGAAGAGGTCGGCGAGCGACTCGTCGCACTGCTGGCGGAAGAACCCGCGCCCGCCCCCGTGGTCACCACGGCGATCTCCGCGCCGGCTGCCGACGCGGCCGACGCGGCCAACGCGGAAGCCGCTTCGGAGGCCGGCGAGGTCACCGCGAGCGTGTCCGGTGGCGGCGAGGGCCACGCACGAGCGGTGGTCGACGTGCCGGTCGCCCGCTGGTGGCAGGCGGCCCGGGCCGCGCACGATCCGGGCGCGCTGGGCTGCGACTTCTTCGACTGGCTCTCCGCGGTGGACGAGTCGGACGACGAGTTCGCGGTGGTCGCCCACCTGTGGTCCAGCAAGCGCCGGCACGGGCTGCTGCTGCGCGCCCGGGTGCCCAAGGACAACCCGGTGGTGGAGACGATCACCGACCTCTATCCGGGCGCGACCTGGCACGAACGCGAGACGTACGAGATGTTCGGCATCGCCTTCGCCCGGCACCCCGACCTGCGGCCGCTGCTCCTGCCGCCGGGCTTCGAGGGGCACCCGCTGCGCAAGGAGTTCGTGCTGGCCTCGCGGGTGGCCAAGGCCTGGCCGGGGGCGAAGGAGCCGGGCGAGTCCGAGGCCGGCGGTCCGGCCAAGCGCGCGCCGATGCGGCCGCCCGGCGTGCCCGCGCCCGGTGAGTGGGGTCCGCGCTGATGCCGCTGTGGCTCGACCTCGCCGTCCGGGTCGTCGCGGTCGTCCTCGGTTTCCTCGTGCTGCCGCTGGTCGTCGGCCAGACCGAGCACAAGGTGATGGCGCACATGCAGTCCCGCCTCGGCCCGATGTACGCGGGCGCCTTCCACGGCTGGGCGCAGCTGATCGCCGACGGCGTGAAGTTCGTGCAGAAGGAGGACATCACGCCACGGGCGGCCGACGGGACGGTGTTCCGGCTGGCCCCGCTGGTCGCGCTGTTCCCGTACCTCCTGGTGTTTCTCGCCCTGCCGCTCGGACCCGGCGGCCTGGTCGCCCAGGCCATGGACATCGGCCTGTTCTTCGTGCTGGCCGTGCTCGGCGTCGGCGTGGTGGCCGTGCTGATGTCCGCCTGGGCGTCGGCGAACAAGTACAGCCTGCTCGGCGGCCTGCGCGGCGCGGCTCAGCTGCTCGGGTACGAGCTGCCGCTGGTGCTCGCCGCGGCCAGCGTGGCGATGGCCGCCGGCACGCTCAGCCTGCCCGGCATCGTCGAGGCGTGGCGGCCGTGGTGGCTGCTCTGGCAGCTGCCCGCGGCGATCGTCTTCTTCATCGCCGGCGTCGCCGAGATCCGCCGGCCCCCGTTCGACATGCCGATCGCCGACTCCGAGCTGGTCTTCGGCTACATGACCGAGTACACCGGCCTGCGGTTCGCGTTCTTCCTGCTCGCCGAGTACGTCGGCATCGTGGTGATCTCCGCGCTGACCACGATCCTGTTCCTCGGCGGCTGGCACGGCCCGTTCGCCGAGCACCTGGGCTGGCTGTGGACGCTGGCCAAGACGTTCGCCGTGGCCTTCGTGATCATCTGGATGCGGGTGACCTTCCCGCGCCTGCGTGAGGACCAGCTGCAACGGCTGTGCTGGCTGGTCCTCGTGCCGGTCGCGCTCGGCCAGCTGGTGCTGACCGCGGTGGTCAAGGTGCTCACCTGAACGATTCGGTCCGGTTCCGCACGGCGTTGAAGACCTTGCCGGGTACGCGGATCCGCTCGTCGGCCGCCGTGTCGATCCCGCCCGCGGCCAGCCGGTCGAAGAACTCCCGGTCCGGATCCTGTCCGGGTTCCGGCATCGTGCCCCAGCAGTCCCACGGCAGCGCCTCGGCGCCGTCCAGCGCCGCCGCGTCCCGGATCATGTTGCCCGCGATCCACCAGTAGCCCGCGCCGGTTCCGGTCAGCCCGAACGTCGCCGGATCGTCCCGCCCTTCCCGGCACCGCCGCCAGGCGTCTCCCGCGACGACGAAGCGGTCCGGGCCGACGTCGGTGATGTCGAAGCCGACCTGGAAGCTGCGCCGGTTTACCTCGTCGAGCTGGGCGTCGAGCAACCGCCACCGGGTGCCGTCGTGGAACTCGGCCACCCAGTGGTCCTCCTTCATCGGCCCGAAGTAGGCGCCGAAGCCGCACCGCGCCCGGGCCGGCACCCCCGCGTGCCGCAGCAGCGTGACCGCCAGCACGGTGTAGCCCCGGCAGTTGGTGGCGACCCGCTCGCCGGGCTCCCGGGCCACGTCCAGCGCCCGCGGGTCCTTGTCGTTGATCACCCCGAGCAGATCCGACACCTTCCGCAGATGCACGGTCTGCTTCTGCTCGTCGGTCATGGTCACGCCGTAGGAATCCAGCAGGAACTCATGGATCACCAGCCCCTGCACCACCCGCGCGACCCCGCCCGCGTCCCCCGGCAGCCCGTCCAGCAGACCCTTGAACTCCCCGGGGTCGGTCATCATCCCGGGCTCGATGTAGTCGCTCATGCCGACCACGAAACGCCCTGACACGGTGTCAGAGTCAACCCCCTGCTCGCCTCCGATCGAGGGAACGGGCAGGATGGTCCCTTGTGAGCCAGGACGGGGAGAAGAGCACGCCGGGTGCGGGCCTGATCAACGGGCTTGCCGTCACCCTGCGCACGATGACCCAGCGCAGCACCACCCAGCAGTACCCGGATGTGCAGCCCGAGCTGCCGCCGCGCTCGCGGGGCACGATCGCCCTGCTCGAGGAGAACTGCACGGTCTGTATGCTCTGCGCGCGGGAGTGCCCGGACTGGTGCATCTACATCGACTCGCACAAGGAAGAGGTCGTCGTCCCGGGTGCCGCCCGGCCGCGGCAGCGCAACGTGCTGGACCGCTTCGACATCGACTTCTCGCTGTGCATGTACTGCGGCATCTGCATCGAGGTGTGCCCGTTCGACGCGCTGCACTGGACGCCCGAGTTCGAGTACGCCGAGACCGACGTGCTCAACCTCCTGCACGACAAGGAGCGGCTGGGCGCCTGGATGCCGACCGTGCCGCCGCCGCCCGCCCACGACGTGCTCGGCGAGCCGTCGAAGGAGGAGGCCACGGCCGCGAAGAAGGCGGCGGGACCGGGTGCGGCCACGGCGGCGAAGAGCGTGCCGGCCCGGGTGCGGCGGGAGCCGGACGCATGACCGTGGCCGACGCGCTGCTCGTGGCGCTCGGCGTGGTCGCCGTCGGCTCCGGGGCGCTGGTGGTCACCTCGAAACACCTGGTCCGTGCCGGCCTCTACCTGGTGATCAGCCTGGGCGCGATCGCCGGGCTCTACCTGGTGCTCGGCGCCGAGCTGGTGGCCTGGGTGCAGGTGCTGGTCTACGTCGGCGCGGTGGTCGTGCTGCTGCTGTTCGCGGTGATGCTGACCCGGGCGCCGATCGGGGCCTCCGACGACCTGGACCGACCGGCCTGGCCGGCGCTGCTGGTCGGCGGGGGAGTGGGCCTGGGGCTGGCCGCGCTGCTCGCCGACGCCTTCCGCTGGGCGATCTACCCGCTGCCCGAGGCGGGCACCGCCGGCCGGATGGGCGAGCAGATCTTCGGCACGTGGGTGCTGCCGTTCGAGGTGATCTCGATCCTGTTGCTGTCCGCGCTGGTCGGGGCGATCGTGCTGTCCCGGCCCGACATCAAGGGGCGGGGTGAATAGATGCACGCGGTCCTTCCGTACGTGATCGCGGCCCTGCTCTTCGGCCTCGGCGTCTACGGCGTGCTGCGGCGGCGCAACGCGATCCTGGTGCTGATGGCGGTCGAGCTGATGCTGAACGCGGTCAACCTGGTCTTCGTCACCGCCGACGTGACCGCACCCGCGGGAACCCCGCACGCCGGTGCCGTGTTCGCGCTGTTCATCATCGTGCTGGCCGCCGCCGAGGTGGGCGTCGGGCTGGCGATCGTCCTGCAGTACTACCGGCTGCGCCGCGCCGTTGCCATCGACGAGGTCGCCTTGGACGAGGTTCCCCAGTGAGCTATCTGGTGGCGGCGCTTCCCGCCGTACCCCTGCTCCTCGGTCTTGTCGGTCTGTTGCTCTCACCCGGCGACAAACCCAGGCGGAGACTGGCCGCGGCGCTCGGTGTCACGGGCGCGGCGCTGGCCCTGGGCGGCACCGTCGCGTTGCTGATCCTTGCCGACGACGTGGTCGCGGCCTCGACGAGCTGGGTCCGTTTGGGCGAGCTGAACGTGACGCTGAGCGTGTCGGCCGGCGTCGCCGCGCTCTACGTCTGCCTCGCGGTGACCGTGGTGGCCCTGGCCGTCCAGCTCTACTCGATCGGTTACCTGCACGACGACCCCCGCTACGCCCCGTACGCGGCACAGGTGTCCCTGTTCACCGGCGCGATGCTGCTCGTGGTGACCTCCGGCGACCTGATCCTGCTGCTGGTCGGCTGGGAGGTGATGGGCGTCTGCTCGTACCTGCTGATCGGCCACGACCGGCGGCTGCCCGAGGCGCCCGCCGCCGCGGTCAAGGCGTTCCTGGTGACCCGGGTCGGCGACGTCGGCTTCCTGCTCGGCATCGCCCTGCTCGGCTGGTCGGCGAGGTCGTTCGCGATCGCCGACGTGCTCGCCGCCGGCCACGACAAGGGCCTGCTGACGGCCGCGCTGCTGCTGATCCTGGCCGGAGTGGCCGGCAAGAGCGCCCAGTTCCCGCTGCACACCTGGCTGCCGGACGCGATGGCCGGCCCGACCCCGATCTCCGCGCTGATCCACGCGGCCACCATGGTCGCGGCCGGCGTGTACGTGGTGTTCCGGCTCTACCCGCTCTTCGCGAAGTCGCCGGTGGCGCTCGCCACGCTCGGGGTGACGGCCGCGGTCACGCTGCTGCTCGGCGCGCTCTCCGCGACCGCCCAGGACGACCTCAAACGGGTGCTGGCCTGGTCGACCGTCTCGCAGATCGGCTACATGACCGGGGCACTGGCCGTCGGTTCGCCCGCCGCCGCCCTGTTCCACCTGCTCACCCACGCCGCGTTCAAGGCGCTGCTGTTCCTCGCCGCGGGCGCGGTCATCCACGCGGTCGGCACCAACTACCTGTCCCGGATGGGCGGGCTGCGCCGGGCGATGCCGGTGACCTTCTGGTCGTTCGTGGTCGGGTTGGGGGCGCTGGCCGGGCTGCCGCCGCTGGCCGGTTTCTGGTCGAAGGAGAACGTCCTGGTCGCCGCCGCGCACGCCACCGAGGGCGGCGAGCCGGTGCCGGTCTGGACCGCCTGGGTCGTCTGGGTCGCCGCGCTGGCCGGGGTGCTGATCACCGCCTGGTACTCGACCCGCCTGCTGCTGCGCGCGTTCTTCGGGCCGTCCCGGGCGTACGGACCGGACGGTCCGGACTGGGAGGTCGGCTTCGACGACGCCCGGTACGACCGGCCGGGCCTCCCGCACGACCCGCCGCGGGTGATGCGCTGGCCGCTGCTCGTGCTGACCGTCCCGGCCGCGCTGCTCGGGCTGGCCGCGTTCGCACCGGGCTTCCGGACCGCGCTCGAGCTCGACCAGCCGCATCTCGACGTGGCGATCGCGCTGCCGATGCTGCTCCTGGTCACCGGCGTCGGCACGGCCTGGTGGCTGTGGCGCGCGGTGCCCGGGGCGGACCCGGTGCTCGCGCTCGGCCGGGTCCGGCCGCTGCTGGCCAACGGTTTCTACCTGGACGCGGTGCAGCACCGGCTCGTGGTCCGGCCGGTCCGGGCCCTGGCGGGGCTGGTGAAGCTGATCGACGAGCGGGTGGTGGACGGCGCCGTCGAGGGCACCGGCAAGGCCGCGACCGGGCTGGGCACGCTGCTCGGCGCCGCCCACCGGACGGCCCTGCCCCGTGCGGCCGTCGCCGTCTTCACCGGCGCCCTGCTGCTCGGCGTGGTCGCCGCCATCTACGGAGCGTCCGCATGAACGCCCTGCTGATCGTCGTGCTGATGGTGCCGGCCCTGGGCGCGGCGATCACCGCGCTGCTGCCGGATCGGGCCGGCCGGGTCGCCGCGACCGTGACGGCGGCGATCACCTTCATGCTCACGGTGGTGCTGGCGCTGCCTCGCACCGGCGCGTGGTTCGCCTACGTGGGGACGGACCGCGAATCGCTGGTCCCGTGGCGGGAGGTGAACGTCTCCTGGATCCCGTCGCTCGAGGTCGACTTCCATCTCGCGGTGGACGGGATCTCGGCGCCGCTGGTCGTGCTGACCGGGCTGCTGACGCTGCTCTGCTGTGCGTACACGATCGGAAAGGTCCCGGAGGGTGGCTCCGGACGCACCCTGGCCGCGCTGCTCCTGGTCCTCGAGGTCGGCATCCTGGGCACCTTCCTCGCCTTCGACCTGGTCCTGTTCTTCCTGTTCTTCGAGGTCACGCTGCTGCCGATGTACGCCGTGATCGCCGGTTGGGGCGGCCCGGACAAGCGACGCGCGGCCCGCAAGTTCGTGCTGTACACGCTCTTCGGCTCGGTGCTGCTGCTGCTCGGCGTGTTCACCGTGGTGACCGCCGCGGGCACCGCCGACCTGAGCGCGCTCCTCGGCGGGCTCGGCCTGTCCCGCACCACCCAGTACGTGGCGTTCACCCTGTTCGCGCTGGCCTTCGCGGTGAAGGCGCCGTTGTGGCCGCTGCACACCTGGCTGCCGGACGCGCACACCGAGGCGCCCACGGTCGGCAGCGTCCTGCTCGCCGGCGTGCTGCTGAAGATGGGCACGTACGGCCTGATCCGGATCGGCGTCGGCGTGACCCCGTCCGGCGCCGCCTGGGCCGCGCCGGTGCTGGCCGTCCTGGCGGTGGCGGCGATCGTGATCGGGTCGCTGGTCTGTCTGCGGCAGACCGAGCTGAAACGGCTGATCGCCTACTCCAGCGTGGGGCACATGGGCTTCGTGCTGCTGGGCATCGCGACGCTCACGATCACCGGCGTGCAGGCGGCGCTGATCGGCAACGTCGCGCACGGCGTGATCACCGGCCTGCTGTTCTTCCTGGCCGGGGCGATCAAGGACCGGACGCACAGCGGCGACCTGGCCGACCTCGGCGGCCTGCGGGAGACGTCGCCGCGGCTGGCCGGGCTGTTCGGCTTCGCGGCGATCGCGTCGCTCGGGCTGCCCGGGCTGGCCGGTTTCTGGGGCGAGGCGTTCGCGGTGGTGGCCGCCGTCCAGCGTGGCGGTCCCTTGTGGATCACCCTGGCCGCGGTGGCGGCGGTGGGCGGTGCCCTCACGGCCGCATACTTCCTCCGGCTGCTCCGCCGGGTCACCCACGGCGCCGCGCCCGCCCCCCTCTCGCCGGGCATCGCGCGCGGGGAGTGGCTCGCCTGGGCGCCGCTCGTCCTCCTGGCATTGCTCCTCGGTCTGGTCCCGTCGCTGGTGCTGGTCGGCACGCACGACCCGATCAGCGCGATCACGGAGGCCCTGCGGTGATCCAGTCCATCAACCACCTCGCGCTGCTGCCGCTCTATGCGGCGGCGGGCACGGCGGTGCTCGTTCTCCTCGTCGACCTCACGGCGGGCAGGCGTTCCGCGATCTTCGGTACGGCCGCAGCCGGCTCTCTGATCACCGCGGTCGTCGCGCTGTACTCCTCGGGCGAGAGCACCTTCTGCACGGGCGCCCTCTGCTCCTGGTCGGGCGGCGAGGCCTCGACGGTGATCGTCATCCTGTTCTCGCTGCTGACCCTCGGTGTGCTCGGCCTCTCCACCCGGACGCCCGCGCCGCCCGGCGAGTTCTGCTTCCTGCTGGTCTGCTCGATGGCCGGCGGCGTGGTGGTGGCTTACGCGGGCGATCTGGTCACGCTGATCGTCGGGCTGGAAACCCTCACCCTTCCCCTGTACGTCCTGACGGGCCTGCGCCGCACGATCGCCGGAGCCGCCTCCGCCGTGACCTTCTTCCTGGTCAGCGTGGTTTCGACGGCGATCGCCCTGCTCGGGGCGGGCCTGATCTACGCGGCCACGGGCGCCCTGCACCTGGCGGCCCTGGACCCGCACTCCGGCCTGACATCCGGCTCCGCTCCGGTGGCCGGACCGCTGCTCCCGCTCGCGGCCGTCGGCGCCGCCCTTCTGGTGATCGGCTTCGCGTTCAAGATCGCCGCGGTGCCGCTGCACGCCTGGGCGCCCGCCACCTACGACGGCGCGCCGCTGCCCGTGGCCGCATACCTCTCGACCGCGTCCAAGCTCGGCGGCGTCGTGGCCCTGGCGGCCATCGTGTCCCGCCTCGACACCGGGCCGCTGATCCCGATCCTGGCCGTGCTCACCATGACGGTCGGCAACCTGGTCGCGCTGCGGCAGACCCGCATGGTCCGGCTGCTGGCCTGGTCGTCCGTGGCGCAGGCGGGCTACATCCTGGCCCCGCTGTCGGCGGGCGTCCACGGGGTGGAGGCCGCCCTGGCGTACGCGACGTTCTTCGTGGTCCTCGAGTTCATCGCGTTCGCGGTGATCGTGGCGCTGCTCCCGCCCGACGCCCACGGCGGCGACATCGCGTCGTACCGGGGAGCCGGCCGCCGCTCGCCCTGGCCGGCCGCCCTCTTCGTCCTCGCGCTGTCCGGTCTGGCCGGCCTCCCGCCCGGTCTCGCCGGTCTGTTCGCCAAGGTCACCATCGTGGACACCCTGATCGACCACGGCTGGGGCTGGCTGGCCGGCGTGGTGGCCGTCAACGCCGTGATCGCCCTGGCCTACTACGTCCGCACCGCGGCGATCCTGTACGCGCCCGCCCCCGGCCTCGCGGTCGCCGACCTCCGCCTGCCGAAGCTGCCGATCCGCTGGCCGGTGGCCGCGACCCTGATCGGCGCCACGGCCCTGGCCGTGGTCCTGGGTTTCTTCCCGCAGCTGGTCTACGACGCGGTCGGCATGGTCACCATGTCCACGTTGTGACGTTCAGCGACCTCACAGCTACTTCAGGATGAATTCCACGGTTACCGATGTTCCATCGAGGTGCGAGCCCACCCTGCTCGCAGATCGAAGGAGTGTCTGTGCACCGCCATCACAACGGCCTCAAAACGGCCGCGCTGCTGGGCCTGCTGACCGCGTTGATCCTGGCGCTGGGCTACTGGCTGGGCGGCAGCGGCGGCCTCGTGTTCGCCGTCCTGCTCTCGCTGGCCATCAACGCCGGCAGCTACTTCTTCTCGGACAAGCTGGCCCTGCGGGCGATGCGCGCCCGGCCGGTCACCGAGGCCGAGTTTCCCGCGCTTCACCAGATCGTCCGTGAGCTGTCGGCCGACGCCGGCCAGCCCATGCCCCGGCTGTACGTCTCCCCGTCGCCGCAGCCCAACGCGTTCGCCACGGGCCGCAACCCCGAACACGCCGCGGTTGCCGTCACGGCAGGCATCACCCAGATCCTGGACCGCCGCGAACTCCGCGGGGTGATCGGCCACGAGCTCTCGCACGTCTACAACCGCGACATCCTGATCTCCAGCGTCGCGGCCGCCCTGGCCGGCATCGTCACCATGGTGGCCCAGCTGGCGATCTTCCTGCCGCTCGGCGGTGGCGACGACGAGGACGGCCCCAACCCCGTCAGCCTGCTGCTGATGCTCATCCTCGGCCCGCTGGCCGCGACCATCATCCAGCTGGCGATCAGCCGCAACCGCGAGTTCCAGGCGGACGCCTCCGGCGCCACCATGACCCGCGACCCGCTCGCCCTGGCCAGCGCCCTGGAGAAGATCCACTACGGCGCCCAGCGTCTCCCGCTGCCCGCCCAGGGTCAGCTGACCAGCGCCGCGCACCTGATGATCGCCAACCCGTTCAACGCCCGCGGCCTGGCCGGCCTCTTCTCCACCCACCCGCCGATGAGCGAGCGCATCGCCCGCCTCCACCAGCAGGCGGCCCTGATCCGCCGCTGACCCGGCGGCCCGGCTCGCCACCCACCCGCCGACGGGCGAGCGCATCGCCCGCCTCCACCGGCAGGCGGCCCGGCTCGCCCTCGGCAACCTTCGGGTTGGAGCTCTGGCCGGGCTTCGCGGGCGAGTGCCGTCGCCGCGGCTGCTTCCGGCGAGTGTGGGGTCGGCCCGGGTTGCCAGGCGCCGGGTGCCCACTCGCCGTCGCTGTCGGCACCAGCCGAGGCCGCGCAGTGGTAGGACCGGGCGCGGGTGGCAGGACCGCGGTGTCATTGGTAGGTCCAGACGGTATCCGGGCTCGAAAGCCGCGCTGGGCTACCGCTGTCCGCACAAGTGGTAGCCCAGCGCGGTACCCGGGCCTGACATGCCGCGCTGGGCTACCACTGTCCGCGCGTGTAACAGCCGAGAGCGGCCTGCCGTCCCCGGACAGCGTCTGGTCCCACCACCGTCCGCAGAAGTGGTAGACCACGACGGTCGGGCCGGATGTCGACCCCCGAGACGCAGCCTTGGACTACCGCTCGCAGGCCGGGCTGCCAAGGACCACGAAGCCTCGGCCGCCGCTCCTGTGGACAAGGTCGAAAACCTGTCGTACCCAGGCCCTACGTTGACGCCCACCCAGTGCCGGGGTGGGGGAGGTGGCGGCGCGCGCGAAGCAAGATCAACTTCGGGGGTGACGCCGTGCAGATTTTCAGGTGAGCGGCGACGCCCCGGCCCGTTAGGGTCGGGGCGTCGTCCGCTCGTTACCTCGAAACAACGCCCGGGGGTGGATCCGTGACCGCGCTACGCCAATACCTCGTGGTGTGGCGGCTCCCCGGCGCACGGGTCCTCTGGATCGTCGGCATCCTGTCCCGCCTGGGCATCGGCATGACGCCGCTGGCCCTGCTCCTGCTGGTGCAGAACGCCACCGGCCGCTACGCCGCGGCCGGCCTGGCGGGTGGCGTCTACGCGATCGCCGGCGCCGCCCTCAGCCCGATCGCCGGCCGCCTCGCCGACCGTGCCGGCTCCCGTCCGGTGCTCATGGTCACCGGGGTGCTGCACCCGCTCGCCCTGGCCCTCCTGCTGATCGCCACCCGCGGGGGCGAGACCACCCTCCCGCTGATCGTCGTCGCCGCCGGGCTCGCCGGCGCCACCTTCCCGCCGGCGACCGCCGCGATCCGCCGCGCCTGGACCGACATGACCGAGGTCGGCTCCGGCAACCACGAGCTGCGCCAGGCCGCGCTGGCCGCCGAGACGTCGCTGTTCGAGCTGGTCTTCGTGCTCGGGCCGATGCTGGTGTCCGCGTTCATCCTGATTACCGGTGGTCCCGCCGCGGCCATTGTCGCGGCCGGGACGACGACGCTGGTCGGCACGCTGTGGGTCGCCCGGTTGCCGGTGATGCGCCGCGGCCACGAGCTCGGTGCCGGCGTTCAGACCCGAGGGCTGGGCCCGCTGCGAACGAGCGGCTTTCCGGCACTGCTGGCCTGCGTTTTCGCGCTCGGCATCGCGTTCGGCGCCGGCGGGGTGGTTGTTCCCGCGTACGCCGAGCAGCACGGCGGCAGTGACAGCCTCGGCGGCATCCTGCTCGGCATCTGGGGCCTGGGCAGCGCGGTCGGCGGTTTCTGGTTCGGCACCCGCCGCCCGTCGATGGCTCTGCCCAAGCAGTTCGCCGGGCTGCTCGCCCTGGTCGGCGTCAGCTTCGCCGCGCTGGCGTTGATGCCCAACCCGGTGGCGCTGGCTTTCGGACTGGTGATCGCCGGCACCACCATCGCGCCCGCGCTGACCGTCGAGAACAGCCTGGTCGGCCGCATCGCTCCGGCCTCGATGCTGAACGAGGCCTTCACCTGGATCGTGACCGTCTCGGTGGCCGGCAGCGCGGCCGGCGGCGCCCTGTCCGGTGCGATCGTCGACCTTCCCGGCGGCCTGCCCTGGGCGTTCGTCATGGCCGCCGCCTCGTTGCTGACCGGCGCCGCGATCGCCGGTTATCCCTCGGGCCCGATGTCCCGCGCCGACGAGCTCGCGTCCGCCCGGCTCCGCGAGGCCCTCGGCTGAAACCCGTCCAGGAACGTCGTGATGCCGGCGATCCGCCCATCGCGGATGTCGAGGACGACGAGCCCGGAAGACCTCGCCGTCGCGGAACTGCCAGTAGGCCGGTCGTCGGCACCGACCTGACCGGCATCCGGCTGCGGGCGACCGACATCGGCTGGTCTTTCGGCGAGGGCACCCCGGTCGAGGGCCGAGCCCAGGACCCGCTGCTGGCAATCTGCGGCCGCCGCCTGCCCCCGGACACTCTCACCGGCCCGGAGGCGAAGCGGTTCACCGGCTGAAGGGCCCGGCAACACGGCGTGAGGCGTCGGGGTTGTTTCGGGGTAGCTCGTGGCATTGGTGCGTCGGTAGCCTGAAGCTCGAAATCGGGGCGTGTGAAGGAGTGTCCGATGGCCAAGGAAGTCGCCCGGTCCGGTGGACACGATCCGGCGCTGATGCGTGCGGCCGACGCCGATCGGCAGGGGGTCGCGGAGCGGCTCAAGGCGGCTCTCGACGAGGGCCGGCTGTCGCTTCACGAGTACGACGACCGGGTCAAGCAGACCTACGCCGCCGCCACCTACGCCGACCTGCAGCCGCTCGTGGCCGACCTGCCCGCGCCGGGGATGAGCGCGGAGGGGCTGGAGGCCCGTCGCCGCGCCGACCTGAAGAAGAAGGCGCGGCGGATGCCCACCGCGCTCTCCGTCCTGTGGATCATCTGGGGTTCGCTGACGGCCATGAACCTGGTCGCCTACGTGCTGGTCGCCACGACGGTCGACGAGGAGCTCTACCCGTGGCCGGTCTGGCTGCTGCTGCCGGGCATCGCGTTGCTCGTCACAACCTTGGGCGTGCAGGCCGTCCGCCGAGGCAAACTGCAGTAATGCCGCGCGTACCCCTGAGCGTTCTTGATCTTGCGACCGTCAGCGACGGGCACTCCAGCGGCGACGCGTTGCGTGGCACCGTCGACACCGCCAAAACCGCGGACGATCTCGGGTACGCCCGGTTCTGGGTCGCCGAGCACCACAACATGCCGGCGGTCGCGTCCACCAGCCCGGCCACGTTGATCGGGGCGGTGGCCGCGAGCACCTCCCGCATCAGGGTCGGTTCCGGCGGTGTGATGCTGCCCAACCACATGCCGTTCGTGGTGGCCGAGCAGTTCGCGCTGCTGGAGGCGCTCTACCCGGACCGCATCGATTTGGGCATCGGGCGGGCACCGGGCACCGATCAGGCCACCGCGGCCGCCCTGCGTGGTGTTTCGCCCTATCTGACGGTCGAGCAGTTCCCGGACCACTTGCGGACGATGATTGCTCTGCTGGGCCCGGAAGGCATCAGTGGCCTGAGGGCGACACCGGAGCCCGTCTCGTACCCGGAGATCTGGATGTTGGGGTCGAGCACCTTCGGCGCGCAGATGGCCGCGGCGCTGGGCCTGCCGTTCTGTTACGCTTACCACTTCGCGATGACCTCCGATGTGGACAATGCGCTGCGGCTGTACCGCGACGGCTTCCGGCCGGGTGTGCGGGACACGCCGCACGCGATGGTCAGCGCCTCGGTGATCGTGGCCGAGACCGGCGAGGAGGCGCGGTTCCTGGCCGGGCCGAGCCGGGTGATGTTCCTGAGCCTGCGCACCGGACGCCTGGGGCCGATCGTGTCCCCGGAGGCCGCGCGCGAGGTGACGGAGGGGATGGGCACGCAGTACGCGGGCACCGCCGAGGAGGTCGTCGCCGGCCTGGACGCGCTGGTCGAGCGGACCGGCGCCGACGAGCTGATGATCGCGGGAACGATGTACGACCCGGCGACGCGGCAGGATTCGCTAACTCGGTTGGCAAAGGCCTGGGCCGCGTAAGAGGCTGACGGGATGAGCTGGCACATCTCGGGCAGCGTGCAGGACTTCATCGACCAGGCCGGCCCGTTCCTGCGGTCCATGCCGGTGGAGAACACGGTTCCGATCACGCTCGCCGAGTCGTTGAAGAGCCGCGGCCCGCACATCTATGGCCCCGAGGACCCGATCTTCGGCTGGTGGACCGAGCCGGGCGGCGCTGTCACGGGCGCCTTTCTGCAGACGCCGCCGCATCCGCTGATGCTCACGCGTACGCCTCACGAGTCTGTGCCCGCCCTCGTCGACGCGCTCGAGAAGCCGTTGCCGGGCGTCAACGCGTTGACCGACGACGCCGACCGTTTCGCGGCTCGATGGTCGGAGCGCACCGGCGCCACCCTGGCTGCCGGCCGGCGCTCGCGGCTCTTCCGGCTCGACCGGCTGACGCCCGCGACGCCGCCGCCCGGCAGTGCGCGGGTGGCCGGCCGTGCCGACCGTGACCTGCTGGTCGACTGGATCGAGGCGTTCCACTCGGAGATCGGCGAGGGGGCGCGCCAGGACAGCGTGACCGTGGTCGACGACAAGCTGGCGCACGGCGGTCTCACCCTGTGGGAGGTCGACGGCACACCGGTGGGCCTGGCCGGCGCGACCCGTCCCGAGGCCGGCATGGTCCGGGTGGTCGCCGTCTACACGCCGGTCGAGCACCGGAAGAACGGCTATGGGGGCGCCGTCACGACCACGGTCACCCAGGCGGCTCTGGACGCCGGCGCCACGGACGTGGTGCTCTTCACTGACCTGGCCAATGCCACGAGCAACGCCCTTTACCAGCGGCTCGGCTATCGGCCCGTGGAAGACCGGAAGGTGGTCCAGTTCGGATGAGCAGAGTTCTCTCGGTCAATGTCGCCGTCCCGATGCGCAGCACGGCCAAGCAGGTCGGCATCACCGGCATCAACAAGGTCCCCGTCGATCACCCGGTGGCGGTGCGCGCGCCCGGACCGAAGCGGACCGGTCTGCACAGCGGCCTGGTGGGCGACCAGATCTTCGACGTCAAGAGCCACGGTGGTGACGACCAAGCCGTTTATGCGTACGCGCGTGAGGACTACACGTGGTGGGAGGGTGAGCTCGGCCGGCCGCTTCCGGGTGGCATGTTCGGCGAGAACCTGACCACCGAGGGGCTCGCGGTCAGCACGGCCGTGGTCGGCGAGCTGTGGCACGTCGGTGAGGCCGGCTTGGTCCTGTCGCCGACCCTGTCCCGCATCCCGTGTGCCACGTTCCAGGCGCGGATGGCCGAGCGGCAGTGGACCAAGCGGTTCACCCAGGCCAACCGGACCGGCGCGTACCTGAGGGTGGTCTCTCCCGGCGAGGTGCGGTCGGGTGACGCGATCGTGGTGACCGACGTCCCGGCGCACGGCGTGACCATCGCCGACTCGTTCCACGCCTACATGCATACCACATCGAGGTCGAAGAGCTGATCGCGCGGCGCATGACAACAGCCTAGATTTGTCATGTGACAAGACACCTCATCCGTTACTCCGGGGCGGGCAGCTTCACGCCGGAGATCATCGCCCGGGCCGAGGGCAGCTACCTCTGGACCGAGGACGGCCGCCGCCTGCTCGACTTCACCTCCGGCCAGATGAGCGCCATCCTCGGCCACAGCCATCCTGAGATCGTGGCGACCGTGCAGAGGCAGGTGGCGACCCTCGATCACCTGTTCAGCGGCATGCTCAGCCGTCCCGTGCTGGACCTGGCGCGCCGGCTGGCCGAGTCGCTGCCCGAGCCGCTGGACAAGGTGCTGCTGCTCACCACCGGCGCCGAGTCCAACGAGGCCGCGATCCGGATGGCCAAGCTGGTCACCGGCAAGCACGAGATCGTCAGCTTCGCGCGCAGCTGGCACGGCATGACCCTGGCGGCCGCCAACGCCACGTACAGCTCGGGCCGCAAGGGCTACGGGCCGACCGCGCCCGGCAACTTCGCCATCCCCACGCCCAACCCGTTCCGCCCCGACTTCGTCGACGAGACCGGTGGGTTCGACTGGCAGCGCCAGCTGGACTACGCCTTCGAGCTGATCGACGCCCAGTCCACGGGCAGCCTGGCCGCATGCATCGTCGAGCCGATCCTCAGCTCCGGCGGCGTGATCGAGCCGCCGCCCGGCTACCTGGCCGCGCTGCAGCGCAAGTGCCGCGAGCGCGAGATGCTGCTCATCCTGGACGAGGCGCAGACCGGTCTGTGCCGCACCGGCCAGTGGTACGCGTTCGAACGCGACGGCGTCGTCCCCGACATCCTCACGCTCTCCAAGACGCTCGGCGCCGGCCTTCCCCTGGCCGCGGTGATCACCTCGGCCGAGATCGAGGCCGAGGCCCACGCGCGCGGCTTCCTCTTCTTCACCACGCACGTCTCCGACCCCTTGCCGGCCGCCGTGGGCAACACGGTCCTGGACATCCTGGAGCGCGACAAACTCGACCAGGTCGCGGCCGAGTCGGGCGCCTTCCTCCAGCAGGCTCTCCGTGACTTGGCCGCCAAGCACAACACCATTGCTGATGTACGCGGCAGAGGACTGCTGGTCGGCCTGGAGCTGGTGTCCGACGCCGTGGGAGCCGCCGTGACCCGCCGCTGCCTGGAACTCGGGTTGCACATGAACGTCGTCCAGCTGCCCGGCATGGGCGGCGTCTTCCGCATAGCCCCGCCCTTGACCGCCACCCGCGACGAGCTCACCGAGGGCGTGGCCATCCTCGACCAGTCCCTGAGCGAATATCAGGCGTAGCGAATATTAGCCCGAACTTGTAAAGTGGCGGCGTGATCGACCTCATCGCACAGCTGGCCGAAGTCCACCGCTCCGTCGGCCGCGAGCCGGCCGACGAGGGCGAGATCGTCCGCGTCGTCATGAAGCGGACCTACCCCACGACTCCCGACGACCTCTGGTCCGCACTCACCGAGCCGGACCGCATCCGTCGCTGGTTCATGCCCATCACCGGCGAGCTGAAGGAGGGCGGCCACTTCCAGCTGGAGGGAAACGCCGGCGGCGACATCCTCGCCTGCGACCCGCCCACCCGCCTGCGCACCACCTTCGGCGGCCCGGCGAGCGTCATCGAGCTGCGCCTGGCACCCAGCGGCTCCGACTCCACCGAGCTGACCCTCGACCACGTGGTCCCGGTGGCCATGGCCGGCAGTGTGGCGGGCGCCCTGTTCGTAGGGCCAGGCTGGGACGGCGCCTTCCTGGGCCTGGGTCTGTATGTGGCCGGCGAGGCCATCGGCGACCCCCAGGAGATGGCCAACGCCCCCGAGCTGCTGCCGTTCACCCGAGAGTCGATAGCCCGCTGGACCGACGTGGTCCGCAACGCAGGAGCCACTCCCGAGGAGCTGGATGGCGCCCTGGCCGCAACAAACGCGCAGTTCCTGCCCGGCGAGTGACCCTGCGGTTTGAGTCCCACCGTCCCGGGAAATTCCGTGGATGGAGGTAAGTCGATGAAGTTCATGGTCAAGAAAACCAGCAACGGCGAGTTCCGCTTCAACCTGGTGGCCAGCAACGGCCAGGTGGTAGCGACAAGCGAGTCCTACAAGCAGAAGGCCTCAGCGCTGAACACCATCGCCTCAATCCAGAAGAGCGCCGGCGACGCCAAGGTCGAGGACGAGACCGTCAACTGATCCCCCGCGCAGCACCCCGCCCCCGCCACCTCCCCCGGCGGGGGCGGTGCCATGTCGCGCCTCCGCTGGGCTTGCAGTCCCGGGCGGGCGAGTTGTGAAAGCGATCTATCCGGTGGACCGCCCGAAGGATGCGAAATCCAATGGCGGGCGTCTTTACCTCGTCTTTGGTCAGATCATTCTGGTTGCGCAAGGTCAATTGCGTCGGAACAGTTCCTTCTTTCGGGTGGTTTTGGATGGTCGGATGGGGCGTCCTTTTTGGATCTTGAATGGGTGGCTTTGGGGTTGATGATGGGTGCTGCCACAGTGGTGCGATGAATCGGATTGTGGTGGCGGTCGACGGTTCGGTCGGAGTGAGTGCGCGGGAGTTCGCGGCCGGGTGGGTGCAGGAGCCGGACGCGGTGGAGGCTGGTCCGGCGGTGGCGGAGGAGTTGCCGGAGGGCGCGTTTCTGCCGGGCGTGACGGAGCTGGTGGTGGTGCCGTTGGCGGTGAATCTTGCTGCCGCGGTGGTGTATGACGTGGTCCGGCGGGTGGTGTCCCGCGCGTCGCGCCGGCCGCGGGAGGTGTCGGAGATCGAGATTGCCGAGGTCACGACCGCGGGCGGGGATCGGGTGATTGTCGTCCGGGCGAAGCGGGATCTGTCGTGATCGACATCGTGGTGCGGGAGACGTCGCCGGCTGCTGTGGACGGTTCGTTTTCGGCGCGGGTGGAGTTCGGGGATCAGGGCGGCGCGGACGTCACGGTGTCGCCGCCGGTGAACGAGGCCGGCGAGCAATTGTTGGCGTGGTATTTCGAGGAGCATTTGCGGTACCCGTTCCTGGACAACGATCTGGAACGCAAGGCCGTCGAGCTGGTCGGCGAGTACGGGCAGGCGTTGTTCGGGCAGGTGTTCGCCGGGGAGGCGGCGTACGGCTATCGGGATGCCCTCCGGGTGGGGTTCGACGGCTATCGGTTGGTGGTGCGGGGGTCGGCGGGGTTTCAGCGGTTGCATTGGGAGGCGCTGCGGGACTCGGACGGTGAGCGGCTGGCGTTGCGGATGCCCCTGGTGCGTCAGGACGCGGCGACACCGTTGCGGTATGACCTGCCGGCTCCGGCGCCGACGGTGAACATTCTGGTGGTGACGGCACGGCCGTTCGGGCGTCGAGATGTGGGGTTCCGGACGATCTCGCAGCCGTTGCTGGACGCGATCGGGCAGACGGACGTGCCGGTGACGGTGGATCTGGTCCGGCCGGGCACCTGGGCCGCGCTACGTGAGGCGTTACGGGCGGCGGAGCGCGAGCGTGGTCAGGGCTGGTATCAGGTGGTGCACTTCGACGTGCACGGCGGGTTCGGCACCCCGAGCAGCATGACCACCGACACCAACGGTGGGGGTGGTGGTGCGACGCGGTACCTGTTCGACCCCGCCCACACCCTGCGGCCGGATGCCAAGCAGGGGTTGTTGTTCTTCGAGACCGGGCAGGCGGGGACGGCGCAGCCGGTGCCGTCAGCGCAGGTCGCCGCGTTGTTGGCGGAGCATCGGGTGGCGGTGGCGGTGTTGAACGCCTGCCAGTCGGCGATGCAGACCGGGGATGAGGCCAGCCTGGCGCATGATCTGGTCGCGGCGGGGGCACCGGTCGCGGTGGGGATGGCGTACTCGGTGACGGTCAGCGCCGCGATGCGGGCGATGCCGGTGTTGTACGGGCGGCTGGCCGCCGGAGACGACCCGGTCCGGGCGGCGTTCGAGGCCCGGCGCGCGCTCAATGATGTGAAGACGCGGCGGGCGTATTTCGAGCACGAGCTGGAGCTGGAGGACTGGATCCTGCCGGTGGTCTACGCCCAGCGCGACTCGAAGCTGGCCGTGCGCCCGATGACCGGCGCCGAGGAAGAAGCGTTCTATCGGCGGCGCGATCAGGTCGCGGTGGCGCCCGTGGTGGAGTACGGGTTCGTGGGCCGCGACCTGGACCTGCATGCGCTGGAACGGCTGCTGCTCACCGACGACCAGCAGACGCAGGTGCTCGTGCGGGGGTTGGCGGGAGCGGGGAAGTCGACGCTGCTGGAGCACGCCGGCTGGTGGTGGCAGCGCACCGGCCTGATCGACCAGGTGTTCAGCTTTTCCTACGAGGAGCGGGCGTGGACGGCCGATCAGATGATCCGGCACATCGCCCAGCAGCTGTTGACACCGGTGGAGTTCGCGCAGTGGGACGCTCTCGGCGACGCCGCGAAGGCGGGCCGCATCACCACCCGGCTACGCGCGGTGCGCCATTTGATCGTGGTGGACAACGCCGAATCGATCACCGCCGGCCCGGCGGCTATCCCGCATGCCCTTCCGGAGGCGGAACGTAAGCGGCTGGCCCGCTGGTTGGGTGGTCTGCGGGGTGGCCGGACGTTGCTGCTGGTCGGTTCGCGGGAGGCCGAAACCTGGCTGGCCGGGGTCACGTTCACCGACCGCGTGTACGAGCTGCCGGGGTTGGATCCGCAGGCCGCCTCCGATCTGCTGGACCGGATCCTGCGCCGGCACGGCGCGAGCCGGTGGCTTTCGGACACCGTCGCCGACAGCGAACGGCAGGCATTGAAGGACCTGATGCGGGTGTTGGGCGGATATCCGCTGCCGATGACCGTCGTTTTGCCAAACCTGGCCACCACGTCGCCCAGCCAGGTCCTGGCCGAGTTCCACCGCGGCGACACCAACGCCGACCCGACCACAGCCGCGCGGCAGGCGATCGAGTACAGCCACGGCAAACTCGACCCCGCCCTGCAACAGTCCTTACTGCTGCTCGCTCCGTTCACCACCACCATCCCCACGCCCGCTCTGGATGTCTACGCGGAAGCCTTACGCGCCGATTTAGGAGCTGACAACCTCGACGGGATCGACCTGAAGGCGGCGGTGGCGGAGTTGCAGCGCGTCGGGCTCGCCACCGACCACCCGGCGTTGCGCGGATTTGCACAGGTGGTTCCGGTGCTGCCGTTCTTCCTGCGCAACCGGATCAACGAACACCCCGACCTCGCCCGCGCTACCGGGCAAGCGCACTACCAGCTCTACACCAGCCTGGGTTCCATGCTGCACCAGATGCTTGTCAGCCATGAACCGCAGCAGCGGGCGACCGGCCAGGCGGGCGTGGCTGCGGAGTACGCCAACCTCACCGCCGCGCTCAGCCACGCCCAACGCAGCATCCAACCGACAACGCCCCTCATTTTGGCGCTTGAGGAGTTCCTCGATCAAACCCAACAACACCACGCCCGACGACAACTGCTTGACGACGCAATCGCCCGCCGCCCAGCCATCGACGACGCCGAAAAGCAAGACGAACTAGCCATGCTTCACAACCTCGCCGGTAACGTAGCGCTGGTACAGCGGCGTTTCGATGACGCCTACCGCCACCACAAGACCGAACTCACAATCTACGAAACCTTGAACAGGCGACAGCAGCAAGGCAACACCTACGGCCAGCTTGGCAGGATTGCGCAGGAGCAGCGGCGGTTCGAGCAGGCTGAGCAGCATTATCGGCAGGCCCTCGACATCTTCCTGGAGTTCGACGACCGGCATGGCGCTGCCATCACCTACCACCAGCTCGGCGTGGTTGCGCTGGAGCAGCGGCGGTTCGAGCAGGCTGAGCAGCATTATCGGCAGGCCCTCGACATCAAGCTGGAGTTCGACGACCGGCACGGCGCTGCCATGACCTACCACCAGCTCGGCGTGGTCGCGCTGGAGCAGCGGCGGTTCGAGCAGGCTGAGCAGCATTATCGGCAGGCCCTCGACATCTCCTTGGAGTTCGACGACCGGCACGGCGCTGCCATGACCTACCACCAGCTCGGCATGGTTGCGCTGGAGCAGCGGCGGTTCGAGCAGGCTGAGCAGCATTATCGGCAGGCCCTCGACATCTCCTTGGAGTTCGACGACCGGCACGGCGCTGCCATGACCTACCACCAGCTCGGCGTGGTCGCGCTGGAGCAGCGGCGGTTCGAGCAGGCTGAGCAGCATTATCGGCAGGCCCTCGACATCTTCCTGGAGTTCGACAACCGGCACAGCGCCGCCATGACCTACCACCAGCTCGGCGTGGTCGCAGTGGAGCAGCGGCGGTTCGAGCAGGCTGAGCAGCATTACCGGCAGGCCCTCGACATCAAGCTTGAGTTCGACGACCGGTACAGCACCGCCAGCACCTACCACCAGCTCGGCATGGTTGCGCTGGAGCAGCGGCGGTTCGAGCAGGCTGAGCAGCATTATCGGCAGGCCCTCGACATCTTCCTGGAGTTCGACAACCGGCACAGCGCCGCCAGCACCTACCACCAGCTCGGCGTGGTCGCAGTGGAGCAGCGGCGGTTCGAGCAGGCTGAGCAGCACTATCGGCAGGCCCTCGACATCAAGCTTGAGTTCGACGACCGGTACAGCACCGCCAACACCTACAACCAGCTCGGTAGCCTTTATGTAGACCTTGAACGCTATGCGGAAGCTGCGCCTCTCCTACTTCATGCTTCAGTCAACTGGCACAGCACCACCCAGACATGGCCTACGGAGACGCTCGCCCTGCTCCACCAACTGCGCCGGTCGCTACCACCGACGCAGTTCCAGCAGGCCACCGAAGAGATGATCCCGGTCGACTTACGCGAGAGCTTCTACAACGCTCTCGACGCCAACGGCTGAGCCCGCTCTCCGTCAGTCCCCGGCTCTCGTTGCCCGGTGGGCGGGCCACAGCATCAAGGTCTTGTTGGAGGTACACGCAACTGGATCTTCGGCGAGGAGGCCGAGGCGATGCGCCGGATCGAGGAGAGGCGCGAACGCTTCCCCGATATGAGCGACCTCGCTACCTGATCAAGCCCGGCGGCGCGGGGGACGTATGGGGGACAGCCAGCGAGACCGAACGGCATCGAACGAGACCGAGTGGGACTCACGAAGAAGGCCCCTCGCTGCCGTTCGGGCAGGTGAGGGGCCTTGAGGTCGTGCTGGTGGCGGGTAGAGGATTCGAACCTCTGAAGCTTTCGCGACGGATTTACAGTCCGCTCCCATTGGCCGCTCGGGCAACCCGCCTTTGCCGCCCGGCCATCGTGCGCCAAGCAGCGGACAACAGGATAGCCAACCTCCGGCCCGGGTCCACAACCGGGTACGGTCGGCATGTCGGAGATGCGCCGACAGCGCCCGCGTGACGAGACCCAACGGAGTTTGATCATGGCAGCCAGCCCGTCGTTCGACATCGTGAGCAAGGTCGACCGGCAGGAGGTCGACAACGCGTTCCACCAGGCGGAGAAGGAGTTGGGTACCCGCTTCGACTTCCGTGGCACGGGCACCACCCTGGCCCGTTCGGGGGAGGAAGGCGTCACCATCACCTCGGAGACCGAGGAGCGTGCCAACGCCGCCCTGGACGTCTTCAAGGAGAAGCTGGTCAAGCGGAACATCTCGCTGAAGTCGCTGGAGGCCGGTGAGCCGCGGCAGTCGGGCAAGACCTACAAGATCGACTGCAAGGTCATCGAGGGCATCGAGTCGGACAAGGCCAAGGTCATCAGCAAGAAGATCCGTGACGAGGGCCCCAAGGGTGTGCAGGCGCAGATCCAGGGCGACCAGCTGCGGGTGACCGGCAAGAAGCGGGACGACCTGCAGGCCGTGATCGCCCTGCTCAAGCAGGAGGATTTCGGCGTCGCCCTGCAGTTCACCAACTACCGGTAAAAATCCGGCGAGGGCCGCAAAATCGGACCATGGATACGAGTACGTGGACACTCGTCATCGGTGGCGCGATCGGTCTGGCCCTCTCCGGATTCGGCGCGAAGGTGCTGGTGACCGGGCGGGCTCCGGCCAGCACCTCGCGCGCCTTCCGCTCGGTCCGCGAGACCGGCCTCTACCACCTGCTGTTCGGCGTCGCGCTGATCCTGCTGGTGGCGGGCACCGAGCTGCCGGGGGAGCACACCAGCATCGTCACCGCGGTGGTCGCGGTGCTTCTGGCCGGCTGGGCGATCGTCCGGTACCGGCCCAAGCGGCGGAAAGAGGTCGACGAACCGCGATGATCGATCCCGTGCTGGATCCGGCCGACGTGCCGGACCACGACCGTGTGGTGTTCGCCGACGTTCGTTACTACCTGGACGGGCGCCGCGGCCGGGACGCCTACGACCGGGGGCATCTGCCGGGCGCCGTCTTCGTGGACGTGGACCGCGACCTGGCCGCGCGCGGGGCCCCGCCGACCGAGGGCCGGCATCCGCTGCCCGATCCGGGGGAGTTCGCCGCCCGGATGTCCGCCCTGGGTGTCGGTGATGAAGATCTGGTCATCGCGTACGACGACAGCGGTGGCGTGATGGCCGCCCGTCTGGTCTGGATGCTCCGTGCCACCGGCCATGAGGCGGCGCTGCTGAACGGCGGGCTGGCCGCCTACCCGGGAAATCTGGTGACCGGATCGCCTGGCCGGACCCCGGCGGTCTTCTCCGCGCGGCCGTGGCCGGCGGACCGGCTGGCGACGATCGACGAGGCGGCCGACCGGGCGAATACCGTCGTGGACGCGCGGGCGCCGGAGCGGTTCCGTGGCGAGTCCGAGCCGATCGACCCGCGGGCGGGGCACATCCCGGGCGCCCGAAACGTCCCCTGCCGTGATCATTTGACCGAGGACGGCGCCTTCAAGCCCGCGGACGAGGTCAGGCGAAATTTCGCGTCTGCCGGCGTCACGACCGGCGAGGGCGTCATCTCCTACTGCGGCTCGGGCGTCACGGCCTGCCACAATCTGCTGGCCCTGGAGCACGCCGGCCTGGGTGTCGGCCGGCTCTATCCGGGTTCGTGGAGCGCCTACAGCAACACCGGCCGCCCGGCCGCGACCGACGACTAGTCGGGCTCGCCGGCCAGCCCGCGTGCCGACTGCGCCTCGCCGGGGTCGAAGCCCTGGTAGCCGGTCAGCTCGTGCTGCCGGGCCTGCTCCTCGATCCAGCGGTTGTGTGCCTCCCACGCCGCCTGCTTGCTGCTGCCGAGCGCGGAGCCGATCTGCGTCCAGGTGGCCCCGGCGCCGCGGGCGGTGCGCACCATCGCCTGCCGCCCGTACCCGGCCTTGCGGATCACCACCTCGCTGAGCGCCAGCAGCTCGAGCGACTCCTCCTTGGAGAGCGGGCTCTCGCCGTCGCTGTCCATCGCGGCGAGCGCCTCCCGCATCCTCAGCTCGTCGTAGCGCGTTGTGGCGGTGGAGAGCGTGTGACGGCGTTCGAGTTCGTCGGGAGAGTGCATGGCAGCAGTCAATCGTCAGGGCGCCTTGACGTCAAGGAGGCCTGACGAACAGGTGCGAATTGCACTCACGTATACCGTTAAATCGGACTCAAAGCTCTCAATACTGCGCGCCTGAGTTTCGTAAGTAACTCAGCCGTTCAGACAGGATTTCGGTATGTGCGGCCCTGACCCGCCGAAGGACAGTGTCTGACGGACAACGCGTGTGGCACCATCATCACACCCCCCAACGGAACCACCCTTTCTTCGCCCGGGAGTCACAGATGACCGCAAGAAAGCTGAGCCGTCTCGCCGGCTTCGCGTTCGTTCTCGCCGCCGTGTTCGGTGGCGTGGGGGTCGCCAGCGCCTCGACGGCTGCCACCGCGGAGCCCGTGTCCTCGGTGGCCACCGTCACGACGCTGCAGGGCGACATCATCTGGGTCTGAATCCCCACCGGCGTCACCCTCGCACCTTCGCCGGCCAGGTCGAGTAACGAGGGAGTGAGATGACGGGCCGTTCAGTGCCGCGGCGGTCGCCGCAGTACGCCTGGCTGATCACCAATCCCCTCGCCTGTGTCGCGCTCTTCACCGCGATCGGGTTCTGGATTGCCGACCCGTATTGGTACAAGTCCTGGCTCGGCGGCCTGGTCGCACTCGTCTTTCTGACCATCGCCAACATCGGCGTATTCACGGTCGTCATCCGCCGCCAGGGATTCATGGTGGTGGTCACCGAGATTCCCTTGGTGCTCTCGCTCTACTTCCTGCCCAAGGTCATGGTCATCCTGGTCAGCGCACTGGCCATCATGGTCGTGCAGCTGTATCAGCGGCTGGCGCCTCTCAAGCTCTGGTTCAACGTGGCCAAGGCGGCGGCCGCCGCCTCCGCGGCCGTCCTGGTGATCGCCGTCTGCCCGCCGATCCGCGGCGTGGGCCCCGGCACCTGGGCGATCCTCTTCGCCGCCGTGATGGCGAGCGCCGCGCTCGGCCCGGTCGCCTTCGCCGGCGTGATGACCATCGTGCAGGGCCGGCACGCCGGGCAGGAGGCATTGCGCGCGGGCACGGCGATGCTCGTCGCGGCCGCCGCCAACACGGTGCTCGGCCTCGTCTTCCTGATCGTGCTGGACACCACGCCGTGGGCCGCCCTGCTGCTGGCCGGCCTGATCGCGGCGCTGTTCATCGTCTTCCGCTCGTTCGCCGAGTTCTTCCGGCAGCACCGGACCCTCACCGACGTGTACGAGCTGACCCTCGCCGTCCGCGAGCACGGCAGCGACGGCGGCCTGCCGGACGTGCTGCTGGGCCGGGTCCGGGCGCTGATGCGTTCCGAGTACGCGACGCTCTGGCTGCCCGCCCAGGGCCGGCACCCGGAGGTGCTGCTGACGTCCCGGATGGACGACAGCGGGCTGATGGACATCTCGCCCACCCCTGCCGAGGTCCGCGATCGCGCGGTGGCCACCGAGCACGCCGTGGCCGTCGGCGACCGGTTCGCCGAGACGGAGGATCTGCGCCCGCTGCTGAGCCCGGCCGGCCTGAAGGACCTGGTGGTCGTGCCGTTGCGCTCCGGCCAGGTGACCGTCGGCACGCTGGAGGTGGCCAACCGGATCGGCGGCCAGCTGACCTATCGCGCCACCGACGTCCAGGTGATGGAGACGGTGGCCGCGCACGCGGCGGTGGCGGTGGAGAACAGCCGGCTGGTCGAGCGGCTGCGCTACGACGCGTACCACGACCGTCTGACCTCGCTGCCGAACCGCCGCCGGCTGACCGACGCGCTCGCCGAGTCGGTGAAGGTACGCGCGCCCGGCGAGGTCGTGGCCGTCCTCGCGTTCGACGTGGACGGTCTGCGCGACGTCAACGAGTCGATGGGCCACGCCGCCGGCGACAAGCTGCTCTCCGAGGTCGCCAAGCGGCTGCGTGCGATCGCCGGGCCGGGCGCTCTGGTCGGCCGGATCGGCGGCGACGAGTTCGTGGTCACGCTGCGCTCGGAGAGCACCGAGGTGACCGTCCAGCTGGCCACCCAGATGCGCGAGCAGCTGCGCGGCCCGATGGTGGTGGGCACGCTCACGCTCGATGTGGACACCGCGGTCGGGGTCGCGGTCCAGCCGGACCACGGCGACGACCCGGAGGCCCTGCTGCGCCGCGCCGAGCTGGCCGCCAACGCGGCCAAGGTGGTTCCGTACGGCGTGCAGCTCTTCCACCCGGCCCTGGAATCGCGGGCGGTGCGCCGCCTCGGCCTGGCCGGCGAGCTGCGCAAGGCGCTGGAGAACGGCGAGCTCGAGGTCTTCTTCCAGCCCAAGGTCACGATCGGCGACCGGCACCTGGTCGGCGTGGAGTGTCTGGCGCGGTGGAACCACCCGGCGCACGGCGAGGTGGCGCCGGAGGACTTCATCGCGGTGGCCGAGCACACCGGACAGCTGTCCCGGCTCACCGAGGTGGTGCTCACCGAGGGCCTGCGGCGCTGCCGGGAGTGGGCGGACGCGGATCGCCCGCTGGCCATCGCGGTCAACCTCTCGGCCCGCACGCTGCTCGACCCGCGCTTCCCGAACATGGTCCACGAGCTGCTCAAACAGCATCACGTGGCGGCCGAGCAGGTCACCTTCGAGATCTCCGAGCCGGGCATGCTGGGCGACATCGAGCGCACCCTGCCGGTTCTCTATCAACTGCGAGATCTGGGCGTACGCCTGTCCGTCGACGACTTCGGGACCGGTGCGTCGTCGCTGTCCTACCTCCGGCAGCTGCCCGTGCACGAGGTGAAGATCGACGACTCCTTCGTGCAGGGGATGGCGACCGACTCCGGGGACCTGGCCATCGTGCGAGCGGTGATCAGCCTGGCCCGTGAGTTCCGTCTCACCGTGGTCGCCGAGGGCGTGGAGAGCGAGCTGACGCTGGACCTGCTCGAGGAGATGGGCTGCGAGATCGGCCAGGGCTATCTCTTCAGCCGCCCGCTGCCGTACGAGCGTCTCGAGGCCTGGTTCAGCGCCCAGACCGAGCCGGAGTCCACACCGACCGGCGAGGTCCGCCGCCTCCGAGCGGTCATCTAGGCAACTGGGCTGGGGAAACGCGGAATCCGGTATCCGATTTCATCCTGCGTGGGGCTCCGTGTAAGCTCTTCCCTGCGCAACAAGCGAGACTTCGCGCGCCCCCTTAGCTCAGTCGGCAGAGCGTCTCCATGGTAAGGAGAAGGTCTACGGTTCGATTCCGTAAGGGGGCTCCAACCGGGCCCAGCACTCTCACGGGGCAATGAGCCTGGCTCGGCGGTGTAGCTCAGATGGCAGAGCAAGCGGCTCATAATCGCTGTGTCGCCGGTTCAAGTCCGGCCACCGCTACTGCAACGCGTTTTGCATATCAGCGACCCCAGTCGTTACGCTGGAGCGTCGTATTCTCAGCACTGAGCAGGAAGGCACCCCGCCGTGGCCAAGGCGACCGACGTCCGTCCGAAGATCACTTTGGCGTGTACGGAGTGCAAGGACCGGAACTACATCACTCGTAAGAACCGGCGCAACGACCCGGACCGCATCGAGTTCAAGAAGTTCTGCCCCCGGGACGGCAAGCACACCCTGCACCGCGAGACCCGCTGATTCGTCGGCATCGATCTTCACTACCCGCGGCGGTCCGGTTACGGGCCGCCGCAGAGTAGTTTCAGGGGCATGCCACTGGATCTGTCCTTCGCCGGCCGCTCCTGGCCGCCCACCGAGCCCTATCTGGTCGGTCGTGAGAAGGTCCGCGAGTTCGCCTCGGCGATCGGCGCGACCGACCCGCTGCACCACGACCCCGAGGCGGCCCGCGCGGCCGGCTACCCGGACGTGGTGGCCCCGCCGACCTTCCCGACCGTGGTGACGATGCGGGCCAGCCGGCAGATCATCGAGGACCCCCAGCTCGGGCTCGACTACTCCCGTGTGGTGCACGGCGACCAGCGCTTCGCGTACGCCCGGCAGGTCGTCGCCGGTGACTCGCTGATCTGCGTCAACACGGTCGAGGAGATCACCCAGCGCGGCGGGCACGACTTCATCACCACACGCACCGATGTCACCACCGAGTCCGGCGAGGCCGTGCTGACCGCGTGGTCCAAGCTGGTGCAGCGCGGGGAGGAACGATGAGCGACGAGTTCCCGCCCCAGGTCTTCCGGATCACCCGGGCCGACCTGGTCCGTTACTGCGGCGCCTCGGGCGACTTCAACGTCATCCACTGGAGCGACCGGCTGGCCACCAAGGTCGGCCTGCCCGGGGTGATCGCCCACGGCATGTTCACGATGGCTCTCGCCGGGCGCGCGGTGACCGCCTGGGCGGGCGCGGCGGACGCGGTGGAGGATTTCAGCGTGCGGTTCAGCCGGCCGGTGCCGGTACCGGACGACGATGAGGGCGCCGAGGTGATCTTCACCGGCCGGGTCAAAAGCACGGGTGACGACGGCCGGACCACGATCGCCGTCACCGCGACCTGTAACGGTGAGACGGTGCTCAAACTGGCACAGGCCACGATCCGTAAGAGGTAGGGGCGGGTTGGGCAACGGGGCGTGATACCCGTACACTCTCTCGTCGTGGGGTAAGTGACCCCTGCTCTTGCGCGCGCCGTGGGGCAGGACCCGCACAGGGGTGTAGCTCAATTGGCAGAGCAGCGGTCTCCAAAACCGCAGGCTGCAGGTTCAAGTCCTGTCACCCCTGCGACAACCCGAGCTACGCCGACCGTCGGCACCGGTGGTCAGCGCTTAACAACCACCAACTGACGGAAGAGGGCGAAGTGGCCGAGAGGAACCGACCCGGCGACGACCCGGCCGGCGACCGCCCCGAGGACGAGATCCGGGACGACATCGCCGACGAGGTCGAGGACGACGACGACACCGAGGACGAGCCGGTCTCGCGTGGCGGCACCGCCGTCAAGGAGCGCAAGGCCAACTCGGACAGCCCGACGTCGAAGAAGAAGGATGTCCGGCGCGGTGGCTTCTTCGGCCGCATCGGTGGTTTCTTCCGCGAGGTCGTCAGCGAGCTGCGTAAGGTCATCTGGCCGACCCGCAAGGAGCTCCTGACCTACACGGGTGTCGTGATCGCCTTCGTCGTCGTGATGACCGCGATCGTGGCCGGACTGGACTATGTGTTCGCCAAGGGCATCCTGTTCGCCTTCGGCAACTGAGCAAGTTATTGATGGAAGTGAGCGAGCGTGCCTGAGTACGACGACGAGACCGCCGAGACCAAGGACGAGCAGTCCGCGGTGGCCACGGTGGCGAGCGACGAGTCGGTCGAGGCCGCAAGCCCCGCCTCTGAGACACCCGAGCCCGCCGATGGAGACGACGCCTCCGCCGAGGACGCCACGGCTGTTGCCGAGGACGTCCCGGCCGAGGACGACGAGGACTTCGACCCGGTCGCCGAGCTGCGGCAGAAGCTGCGGTACGCGCCCGGCGACTGGTATGTGGTGCACTCGTACGCCGGTTACGAGAACAAGGTCAAGACCAACCTCGAGACCCGCATCACGAGCCTCGACATGGAGGACTTCATCTTCCAGGTCGAGGTGCCGACCCGCGAAGAGGTCGAGGTCAAGAACGGCAAGCGCCTGCAAGTCCAGAACAAGGTGTTCCCCGGCTACATCCTGGTCCGCATGGACCTGACGCCGGAGTCCTACTCCTGCGTGCGCAACACGCCTGGGGTCACCGGCTTCGTGGGCGCCACCGACCGGGTCGACCGGCCGGCGCCGCTCTCGCTGGACGAGGTGCTCAAGTGGCTCGCCCCGGCCGTCGAGGCCGAGGAGAAGAAGAGCAAGCCCGAGATCAAGGTGCTCGACTTCGAGGTGGGCGATTCGGTCACGGTGACCGACGGCGCGTTCGCGTCGCTGCCGGCCTCGATCAGCGAGATCAACGCCGACCAGCAGAAACTCAAGGTGCTGGTCTCCATCTTCGGCCGGGAGACGCCGGTCGAGCTGAACTTCAACCAGGTCGCCAAGATCTGAGTCACGTGGGAGGGGCGGCGATAGGCGTCGCCCCGCCAACTACCACAGGAGTAAGTAGAAATGCAGCGCAGCAAGGCCTACCGCAAGGCAGCCGAGAAGATCGACGTCACCAAGCTCTACGAGCCCGCCGAGGCCATCTCCATCGCCAAGGAGGCGACGAGCACCAAGTTCGACGCCACCGTCGAGGTCGCCATGCGGCTGGGCGTGGACCCGCGTAAGGCCGACCAGATGGTCCGCGGCACGGTCAACCTGCCGCACGGCACCGGCAAGACCGCCCGGGTGATCGTCTTCGCCCAGGGCGCGAAGGCCGAGGAGGCCGTCGCCGCCGGCGCCGACGAGGTCGGCACGGACGAGCTCGTCGCCCGGATCCAGGGTGGCTGGCTGGACTTCGACGCCGCGATCGCGACGCCGGACCAGATGGCCAAGATCGGCCGCATCGCCCGCATCCTCGGCCCCCGCGGCCTGATGCCGAACCCGAAGACCGGCACCGTCACCATGGACGTGACCAAGGCCGTCAACGAGATCAAGGGCGGCAAGATCACCTTCCGGGTGGACAAGCACTCCAACCTGCACCTGATCATCGGCAAGGCGTCGTTCAGCGCCGAGCAGCTGATCGAGAACTACGCGTCGGTGCTGGACGAGGTCCTGCGTGCCAAGCCGTCCGCGGCCAAGGGCACCTACCTCCGCAAGGTCACCGTCGCCACCACGATGGGCCCGGGCGTCCCGGTCGACCCGAAGGTCGTCAAGGGCCTGCGCGAGTCCGCCGAGTCCTGAGCGAGTAACTGAGAGAAGCCCCCGGAGCCTTCCGGGGGCTTCTTCTTGTGTGGGAGGCTTCCGGCCGTGCGTTTCGAGGATGTCTGGTTCCGGTACGCCCGCCGCGCCGACTGGACGCTGTCCGCCGTCGACGTGGCCATCCGTCCCGGCGAAACCGTCGTCGTCCTGGGCCGCAACGGCGCCGGCAAGTCCACGTTGCTGCAGCTCGCCGCCGGTGTCCTGAGCTCGGTCCGGGGTCGCGTCACGGACCGTCCCGACGTGGTCGGCTGGGTGCCCGAGCGCTTCCCCGCCGACCAGCCGTTCACCGCCGAGCAGTACCTGCGGCGGATGGCCGACATCCGCGGTGGCTCCGGCGTCGACGAGTGGTTCGAGCGCCTGAAGTTCGCCGAGCACCGGCACACCCGCCTCGCCGACCTCTCCAAGGGCACCGCGCAGAAGGTGGGCGTCGTGCAGGCGCTGCTGCTCCGCCCCGGCCTGCTGGTCCTGGACGAGCCGTGGGAGGGCCTGGACGCCGTCGCCCGCGAACTGATCCCCGACATCGTCGCCGAGGTCACCGCGGCCGGGGGAGCGGTGCTGGTGAGCGACCACCGCGGCGAGATCGCCCGGCTGCCCGAGGCGATCCGCTGGACGGTCGCCGACAACACGGTCCGTCCCGGCGACCCCGAGCCGGACGACGGCGCCACCGACGGCGCCACCGGCGGCGGTTCCGGCGGCGGTTCCGGCGGCGGCGAGGTGATCATCGAGATCGCGGCGCGCCGCTCCGACGCCGACCGCACGATGGCCGAGCTGCGAGATTCCGGTCACCGCGTTCTCGGCGTACGCACGGAGCACCAGCGATGACCGCACTGGTACGCATGCGCCTGATCGCCTTCGCCGGCAGCGGCCGCGTGGTGGCCCCCGCAATCCTGTCCCTGGCCGTCCTCGGCGTCCTCTACGGCGGCGGATCATCCCTGGCCGCCCCCGTATACGGCTACTCCGCCACCATCTTCTTCCCGGTGCTGGCCTGGCTGGTCAAACTGCTCCTGGACACCGAGCCGGACGTCCAGCGCCGCCTCGCCCGGATAGCCGTGGGCCCCCGCCGCGAGTCCCTGGCCGGCCTGCTCGCCGCAACCCTGGCCGGCCTGCTCCTGTGCGCCTTCGCGATGGCGGCCCCCCTGCTCGTAGGAGCCATCCGCGGCCCCGAGCCCGGCACCACCGAGCCCCCGCTGCTGACCGGCATCCTCCTGGGCGCACTCGCGCATCTGCTGGCCCTGGCCGCCGCCCTGGCCCTCGGCGCCCTCTCCAGCCGCGTCGTAGCCGGCACCCTGTCCAAGGGCCTGATGATCCTGGTAGGCGGCGCCATCCTGGTGATCATCCTGGGCCTGTCCCGCTCCATCGCCCCGTGGCTGGTGCCCCCGGTCATGGCGACCGCCCGAGCCCTGAACGCCGACACTCTCCCCGACGCCGCCCGCGTAGCCCTGCTCACCGCCTGGACCGCGGCCTGGTGCCTGATCACCCTGACCGCCTACGCCCGCCTCCGCACCCGCCGAGCCTGACCCGCGCCGCGCCGCGCCGGCCGAGCCTGACCCGCGCCGCGCCGCGCCGGCCGAGCCTGACCCGCGCCGCGCCGGCCACGCCCGACCGGCGCCGCGCCGGCCACGCCTGACCGCGCGTCAAGCGCCGGCTGCACCTCAGACCAAGCGGTCCGCAGAACGAGGTCGTGGTTATCCCCAAGGCAGCGTCTGAGCCGCACCCCTGTGGACAACCAGCGAGCAAAGTCGCATTCGCCCGCTAGGTTCAGCTCCCACCCAGTGCTGGGGTGGGGGAGGTGGCGGTCGCGCGCGAGGCAAAGATCAACTTCGCTGGACGTTCACGCGGATCGGGTTCCGGCCCGCCCGGTTCCGGCCCGCCCGATTCCGGCTCGCCTGGCTCCGGCCCGGCCGGTTCCGGCCCGCCCGGGTGCAAGGGAGTCCCGGTGGTCGCGGCACGGGTCGGCGGCGTCCGGGTGGCATGCAATCCCGCCGGAAGCGGCGACTGCCGAGGTGCCGGCTAAGCCTGGCGATCAGACCGGACTTGCGACGGCCGAGAGGCAGCTCAGCCCGGCGGTCGCGGCAGGGGCCTGCGCAGTGACGAAGGTCGCGGGCAGGGCGGGAGGTCCGGATTTGGACGGGACAGGCGGGACGCGTACTCTTGCCTTCGAAGTTCCACCCAAAGACCGCTGGTCGCCGCAGCATCCGTCGCGAGACGAGTGCCGCGGTCGAAGGTCCCGCACATGGCGGGCGGCCCGCGCAGGGGAGATCGGCAGCGACTTTTGAGCGTGCGTAAGCGCGCGAAAGTCCGCCCCGTGGCCCTGCGCCCGGGGCGTTTCTCATGTTCGGCGCCGACCAGCGTTTCGAGCATCGAGAGGAGGGACATGGCGGACAAGCCGGTCCGGGCCGACAAGGCCACTGCTGTCGCCGAGCTCACGGAGCAGTTCCGTAGCTCGTCGGCGACGCTGCTCACCGAGTACCGCGGCCTGACGGTCGCGGAGATGACGGAGCTGCGGCGCTCACTGGGCGACCAGACCAAGTACTCCGTGTCGAAGAACACGCTCGCGAAGCGTGCGGCTACCGACGCGGGCATCGAGGGCCTTGACGCGCTGTTCACCGGTCCTACCGCGCTCGCCTTCGTGGACGGTGACCCGGTCGAGGCGGCCAAGGGCCTTCGTGCCTTCGCCAAGGCCCACCCCGTCCTGGTCATCAAGGGCGGCGTCTTCGAGGGCAAGGCCATTTCGGCCGAAGAGGTCAGCAAGATCGCCGACCTCGAGTCCCGTGAGGTGCTGCTGGCCAAGCTGGCCGGCGCCATGAAGGGCAACCTCTCCCAGGCGGCAGCCCTGTTCCAGGCGCCGCTGGCGCAGGTGGCGCGGCTCGCCGCGGCCCTGCAGGAGAAGCGCGAGAAGGACGGTTCCGCCGAGGGCTGAGCCCTTCGCGCGGAGTGACTACCACAGACGAGAAACAACGAAAGGTTGCCAGACATGGCGAAGCTCAGCACCGACGAGCTGCTCGGCGCGTTCAAGGAAATGACGCTGATCGAGCTCTCGGAGTTCGTGAAGCAGTTCGAAGAGGTCTTCGAGGTCACCGCTGCCGCTCCGGTCGCCGTCGCGGCTGCCGGCCCGGCCGGTGCCGCCCCCGAGGCCGAGGCCGAGAAGGACTCCTTCGACGTCGTCCTCGAGGCTGACGGCGGCAAGAAGATCCAGGTCATCAAGGTCGTGCGTGAGCTGACCGGCCTGGGCCTCAAGGAGGCCAAGGACACCGTCGAGGCTGCCCCCAAGGCGATCCTCGAGGGTGTCAACAAGGAGAAGGCCGAGGAGGCCAAGGCCAAGCTCGAGGGCGAGGGCGCCAAGGTCACCCTCAAGTGACCTGAGTCCTTGACTCTCGATGGCGGAGGCCCTTCACGGGGTCTCCGCCATCGTCTTTTCGCAGGTGAATGACCTGGCCATCGAGGGTATGGCAAACCACCGCAAGATCCTCCAAACGTGCGCTATGGTCGCTATGCCGCGTCCGATGGACGACGGCACGCGGCGCAACCCTTGACTGAGTGTCCGCCGACGGGCACGCTGGCTATCAGCAAGTTCCGCGCTTGCGACGGCCCACCGATGGGTAACTCGGAGACAACGAGTTCCATCCGGGCACCGACGGACAAAGCTTGTGTTCAGAGCGGCTCATGGCCAGCTCCGCAGCGTCCTGAGGTTGGGGCTGGACAGCGGTTGGCCGAGCGGCTACACTGCTAGTTTGCGCTGCCTTCTGCCTGGATCCCTGCCGGCATATCCTCTTGGATAGTTGCTGGGGGGTCCATTGGAGTGCACGCAGTCAGTCGCACATTGCAGCTCAAAGCCGCATCAGCAGCACCGGTCCTCGGAAGGACGCATCTTGGCAGCTTCCCGCCCTGCGAAGACCAGCCGTACGTCGAGCGCCTACGCTCCCCGCCGTATCTCTTTCGGCCGGATCATGGAGCAACTTGAGGTTCCCAACCTCTTGGCCATCCAGACCGAGTCGTTCGACTGGCTGGTGGGCAACGAGGCTTGGCAGGCCCGATCGACGGACGACCCGCACGCCCACTCGGGCCTCGCAGAGATCCTCGAAGAGATCAGTCCCATTGAGGACTTCTCCGGCACCATGTCGCTGTCCTTCTCGGCACCCCGCTTCGACGAGGTCAAGGCCTCTATCGAGGAGTGCAAGGAGAAGGACCTGACCTACTGCGCACCGCTGTTCGTGACCGCGGAGTTCACCAACAACACCACTGGCGAGATCAAGAGCCAGACGGTGTTCATGGGTGACTTCCCGATGATGACCCCCAAGGGGACGTTCGTCATCAACGGCACCGAGCGCGTCGTGGTGAGTCAGCTCGTCCGGTCTCCGGGCGTCTACTTCACGAAGGAGCCGGACAAGACCTCCGACCGCGACCTTTCCAGTGTCAAGGTCATCCCCAGCCGGGGCGCCTGGCTCGAGTTCGACATCGACAAGCGCGACACCGTCGGCGTCCGGATCGACCGCAAGCGCCGGCAGGCAGTCACCGTCCTGCTCAAGGCGATCGGGTGGTCCGCCGAGCAGATCCGTGAGCGGTTCGGCTGGTCCGAGCTGCTCATGACGACGCTGGAGAAGGACCACATCGCCGGGCAGGACGAGGCCCTGCTCGACATCTACCGCAAGCTCCGCCCTGGCGAGCCCCCGACCCGGGAGAACGCCCAGACCTTGCTCGACAACCTCTTCTTCAATCCGAAGAGGTACGACGTGGCCAAGGTCGGGCGCTACAAGTTCAACAAGAAGCTGGACATCGACGTCCCGATCGTCCGCGGCACCCTCACCGAAGAGGACGTCGTCAAGACCGTCGACTACCTCTGCCGGCTGCACGCCGGTGAGGAGGGGTACGAGGCCGACGACATCGACCACTTCGGCAACCGGCGTCTGCGTACCGTCGGCGAGCTCATCCAGAACCAGGTCCGCGTGGGCCTGTCCCGGATGGAGCGCGTCGTCCGGGAGCGGATGACGACCCAGGACGTCGAGGCGATCACGCCGCAGACCCTGATCAACATCCGTCCCGTGGTGGCGGCGATCAAGGAGTTCTTCGGTACGTCGCAGCTGTCGCAGTTCATGGACCAGACCAACCCGCTGGCGGGTCTGACCCACCGGCGCCGGCTGAGCGCGCTCGGCCCCGGCGGTCTGTCCCGTGAGCGGGCCGGCTTCGAGGTCCGTGACGTTCACCCGTCCCACTATGGCCGGATGTGCCCGATCGAGACGCCGGAAGGCCCGAACATCGGCCTGATCGGCGCCCTTTCGACCTTCGCGCGGGTGAACCCGTTCGGGTTCATCGAGACCCCGTACCGCCGGGTGGACAGCGGCCGGGTCACCGACCAGGTCGACTACCTCACGGCGGACGAGGAGGACCGGTACATCAAGGCGCAGGCGAACGCCACGCTGAAGAGTGACGGCACCTTCGCGCAGGACCGCGTCCTGGTCCGCCGGAAGGGCGGTGAGGTCGACTACGTGCCTGGCACGGAGGTCGACTACATGGACGTCTCGCCGCGGCAGATGACCTCGGTCGCGACCGCCATGATCCCGTTCCTCGAGCACGACGACGCCAACCGCGCCCTGATGGGCGCGAACATGCAGCGTCAGGCGGTCCCGCTGGTCAAGGCGGAGTCGCCGCTGGTGGGTACGGGCATGGAGTACCGCGCCGCGGTCGACGCCGGTGACGTCGTCGTCGCCGAGGTCGGTGGCGTGGTCGAGGACCTGTGCGCCGACTACGTGACGGTGCACCAGGACGACGGCCACCGCCGCACCTACCTGCTGCACAAGTTCCGCCGCAGCAACGCCGGCTCCTGCGTCAACCAGAAGCCGGTGGTGTTCGAGGGCGACCGGGTCGAGGCCGGCCAGGTCATCGCCGACGGACCGTGCACCGACGAGGGGGAGATGGCCCTCGGCCGGAACCTGCTCGTCGCGTTCATGTGCTGGGAGGGCCACAACTACGAGGACGCGATCATCCTGTCGCAGCGCCTCGTCCAGCAGGACGTGCTCACCTCGATCCACATCGAGGAGCACGAGGTGGACGCCCGCGACACCAAGCTGGGCCCGGAGGAGATCACCCGCGACATCCCCAACGTCAGCGAGGAAATGCTCGCCGACCTGGACGAGCGGGGCATCATCCGGATCGGCGCCGAGGTCGTCCCCGGTGACATCCTGGTCGGCAAGGTCACGCCCAAGGGCGAGACCGAGCTGACCCCGGAGGAGCGGCTGCTGCGCGCGATCTTCGGTGAGAAGGCCCGGGAGGTCCGGGACACCTCGCTGAAGGTGCCGCACGGCGAGACCGGCACGGTGATCGGCGTCCGTACGTTCTCCCGCGAGGACGGCGACGAGCTGCCCCCGGGCGTGAACGAGCTGGTCCGCGTCTACGTCGCCCAGAAGCGCAAGATCCAGGACGGCGACAAGCTCGCCGGCCGGCACGGCAACAAGGGCGTCATCTCGAAGATCCTGCCGGTCGAGGACATGCCGTTCCTCGAGGACGGCACCCCGGTCGACATCGTGCTCAACCCGCTCGGCGTGCCGAGCCGGATGAACATCGGCCAGGTGCTGGAGACCCACCTCGGGTGGATCGCCAAGACCGGCTGGTCGATCGAGGGCGAGGACCAGGAGTGGAAGCGGCAGCTCAGGGCGATCGAGGCCCACGAGTCGCCGAAGGACAGCAATGTCGCCACCCCGGTCTTCGACGGCGCCCAGGAGGAGGAGATCAAGGGCCTCCTGGAGTCGACCCTGGTCAACCGCGACGGTAAGCGGCTGGTCAACGGCGACGGCAAGGCGCAGCTGTTCGACGGTCGTTCCGGCGAGCCGCTGCCCGACCCGATCGCGGTGGGCTACGTCTACATCCTGAAGCTGAACCACCTGGTCGACGACAAGATCCACGCTCGTTCGACCGGTCCGTACTCGATGATCACGCAGCAGCCGCTGGGTGGTAAGGCGCAGTTCGGTGGTCAGCGGTTCGGCGAGATGGAGTGCTGGGCGATGCAGGCCTACGGCGCGGCTTACGCGCTGCAGGAGCTGCTCACCATCAAGTCCGATGACGTTCTCGGTCGCGTGAAGGTCTACGAGGCCATCGTCAAGGGCGAGAACATCCCGGAGCCGGGCATCCCCGAGTCCTTCAAGGTGCTGCTCAAGGAACTGCAGTCGCTGTGCCTGAACGTTGAGGTGCTGTCCAGCGACGGTGTGGCCCTGGAGATGCGCGAGACGGACGACGAGGTCTTCCGGGCCGCGGAGGAACTCGGCATCGACCTGTCCCGGCGCCCGAACGAGGGCGTCAGCAGCGTCGAAGAGATCTGACGGAGTGCGGCGTCCGGTGCCTGAAAGCCCCGGACGCCGCCCCGCCGGCCTGGAATTTATCCGAGCAACGAAACACGAGGGATAGTCCAAGTGCTCGACGTCAACTTCTTCGACGAGTTGCGCATCGGCCTTGCCACTGCTGACGACATCCGCCAGTGGTCGCACGGCGAGGTCAAGAAGCCCGAGACGATCAACTACCGCACGCTCAAGCCCGAGAAGGACGGACTCTTCTGCGAGAAGATCTTCGGTCCTCAGCGGGACTGGGAGTGCTACTGCGGCAAGTACAAGCGGGTCCGGTTCAAGGGCATCATCTGTGAGCGCTGCGGCGTCGAGGTGACCCGGTCCAAGGTCCGCCGTGAGCGCATGGGTCACATCGAGCTGGCCGCGTCGGTCACGCACATCTGGTACTTCAAGGGTGTGCCGAGCCGGCTGGGCTACCTGCTCGACCTGGCTCCCAAGGACCTCGAGAAGATCATCTACTTCGCTTCGTACGTGGTCACGAAGGTCGACGCCGAGGCGCGCCACCGTGACCTGTCGACGATCGAGAACGAGATCTTCGCCGAGAAGCGGCAGAGCGAGAACAGCCGCGACTCGACGATCGAGGGTCGCGCCGCCAAGCTCGAGCAGGACCTGGCCGAGCTGGAGGCCGAGGGCGCCAAGGCCGATGTCCGCCGCAAGGTCAAGGAGGCCGGCGAGCGGGAGATGCGCCAGATCCGCGACAAGGCGCAGCGGGAGATCGACCGTCTCGACGAGGTGCTCGACACCTTCCGCAAGCTGGACGCCAAGCAGCTGGTCACGGACGAGCTGCTGTACCGCGAGCTCCGGGACCGCTTCGGCGAGTACTTCGAGGGCGGCATGGGCGCCGAGGCGATCAAGGCGCTGCTGCAGAACATGGACCTGGACGCTGAGGCCGAGTCGCTGCGGGAGACCATCCGCACCGGCAAGGGCCAGCGCAAGATCCGTGCGCTGAAGCGGCTCAAGGTCGTCGCCGCGTTCCTGAACACCCGCAACTCGCCGCTCGGCATGGTTCTGGACTGCGTCCCGGTCATCCCGCCGGACCTGCGCCCGATGGTGCAGCTCGACGGTGGCCGCTTCGCGACCAGCGACCTGAACGACCTGTACCGCCGCGTGATCAACCGGAACAACCGGCTCAAGCGCCTGATCGACCTGGGCGCGCCCGAGATCATCGTGAACAACGAGAAGCGGATGCTGCAGGAGGCCGTCGACGCGCTGTTCGACAACGGCCGCCGCGGCCGGCCGGTCACCGGCCCGGGTAACCGTCCGCTCAAGTCGCTGTCCGACATGCTCAAGGGCAAGCAGGGTCGTTTCCGGCAGAACCTGCTGGGCAAGCGCGTCGACTACTCCGGCCGTTCGGTCATCGTCGTCGGCCCGCGGCTCAAGCTGCACCAGTGCGGTCTGCCCAAGCAGATGGCGCTGGAGCTGTTCAAGCCGTTCGTGATGAAGCGTCTGGTGGATCTCAACCACGCGCAGAACATCAAGTCCGCCAAGCGGATGGTCGAGCGTCAGCGGCCGGTCGTGTGGGACGTCCTCGAAGAGGTCATCAGCGAGCACCCGGTGCTGCTGAACCGCGCGCCGACCCTGCACCGCCTGGGCATCCAGGCCTTCGAGCCGCAGCTGGTCGAGGGCAAGGCGATCCAGATCCACCCGCTCGTCTGTACCGCGTTCAACGCGGACTTCGACGGCGACCAGATGGCGGTGCACGTGCCGCTGTCCGCCGAGGCGCAGGCCGAGGCGCGGATCCTGATGCTCTCGTCGAACAACATCCTCAAGCCGGCCGACGGCAAGCCGGTCACCATGCCCACCCAGGACATGGTCATCGGCCTCTACTACCTGACCCACCTCACTCCGGGTGGCAAGGGTGAGGGCCGGGTCTTCAGCTCGGACGCCGAGGCACGGATGGCGTTCGACAACGGTGAGCTGCACCTGCAGACGCCGGTGAAGATCCGCCTGCCCGAGGTCATCGAGGTCGACAACGGCGCCAAGGGCGAGCCGTGGCAGGCCCCCGAGGGCTGGGAGCCCGGCGACAAGGTGCTGGTCGAGACCACGCTGGGCCGGGTCATCTTCAACGAGACCCTGCCCACGGGCTACCGGTACGTGAACTACGAGATCCGCAAGGGTCAGCTGTCGGCGATCGTCAACGACCTCGCCGAGCGCTTCCCCAAGGTGGCCCTGGCGGCGACCCTGGACGCGCTCAAGGAGGCCGGCTTCCACTGGGCCACCTGGTCCGGTGTGACGATCGGTATGGGCGACGTCATCGGTCCTCCGCGCAAGCCGGAGATCCTGGCCAAGTACCAGACCGAGGCTGACCGGATCGACAAGCAGTACCAGCGTGGTCTGATGACCGCCGAGGAACGTCGCGGCGAGCTCATCGAGATCTGGACCAAGGCGACCAACGAGATCTCCAAGGAGATGGAGTCCGCGCTGCCGCAGGAGAACCCGCTCTGGGTGATGATCAACTCCGGCGCTCGCGGTAACCTCCTCCAGCTCCGGCAGATCGCCGCGATCCGTGGTCTGGTGGCCAACCCCAAGGGCGAGATCATCCCGCGGCCGATCACGTCGTCGTACCGCGAGGGTCTGACCGTGCTGGAGTACTTCATCTCCACGCACGGCGCACGGAAGGGTCTGGCCGACACCGCGCTGCGTACCGCCGACTCGGGTTACCTGACCCGTCGTCTGGTGGACGTGTCGCAGGACGTCATCATCCGCGAGGAGGACTGCGGCACCGACCGCGCGATCCCGATGGCGGTCATGGTGCGGGGCCAGGGTGGCGAGCTGGAGCTCGACGCCCACTCCGAGACCGGCATCCACGCTCGTACGCTGGCCGACGACATCACCGACTCCGACGGCAACCTGGTTGTCGCTCGCGGTGAGGATCTCAACTCGATCCTGGTCGACAAGCTGGTCGCGGCGAAGGTCGAGAACGTGCGGGTGCGCAGCGTCCTCACGTGCGAGTCCAAGCTGGGCGTCTGCGCGGCCTGCTACGGCCGTTCGCTGCCGACCGGCAAGGCGGTCGACATCGGCGAGGCGGTCGGCATCATCGCGGCCCAGTCCATCGGTGAGCCGGGTACGCAGCTGACGATGCGTACCTTCCACACCGGTGGTGTCGCGGGTGAGGACATCACCCAGGGTCTGCCGCGTGTCCAGGAGATCTTCGAGGCTCGTGTGCCCAAGGGCAAGGCGCCCATCGCCGACACCCCGGGTCGCATCCGCATCGAGGACGGCGAGCGGTCGCGCAAGATCATCGTCATCCCGGACGACGGCAGCGAAGAGATCGTGTACGACAAGATCTCGAAGCGTGTGAAGCTGCGGCCGAACGTCTACGACGGCGGTCACGTGTCGGTCGGCGAGAAGCTGACCGAGGGCACCATCGACCCGCACGAGCTTCTGCGGATCATGGGTCCGCGGGCGGTCCAGGTCCACCTGACCCAGGAGGTCCAGGAGGTCTACCGCTCGCAGGGTGTGCTCATCCACGACAAGCACATCGAGATCATCATCCGCCAGATGCTCAAGCGGGTGACGGTCATCGACTCGGGCGCCGCGGAGTTCCTGCCGGGCATCCTGGTCGACCGGGCGCTCTTCGAGTCGGAGAACCGCCGGATCGTCGGGGAGGGTGGCGAGCCCGCCGCCGGTCGCCCGGTGCTGATGGGTATCACCAAGGCCTCGCTGGCCACGGATTCCTGGCTCTCGGCGGCCTCCTTCCAGGAGACCACCCGGGTGCTGACCGACGCTGCGATCAACTCGCGCAGCGACTCGCTGGTCGGCCTCAAGGAGAACGTGATCATCGGAAAGCTCATCCCGGCCGGTACCGGCATCAGCAAGTACCGCAACATCCGGGTCGAGCCGACCGAGGAGGCCAAGGCCAAGGTGTACTCGATGACCGGGTACCCGGAGACCGACTACGGCTTCGGGCCGGCCAGTGGCCAGGCTGTGCCGCTGGACGACTTCGACTTCGGGTCGTACCGCTAGGTCTGGTTTTAGGAGAGGGCGGTCGCGCGTGCAGCGCGGCCGCCCTCTTCGGCTTTAATGGGGTACGTGAGTGTCCCCGCCGCCGTGCCCACCCGGCATCCCATGGACCCGGAGCCGGCGTCGTCCACGAAGGCCCGGGCTGTCTTCGCGCTCGGCCTGACGGCTCTACTGACCGGTCCGATGATCGGTGGCGTGATTCCGGCCACTGTGGCGCTTCTCCTGGCCCGTCAGACGCATCGTCAGCAGTTCGCTGCGGCCGGCTATCTGACAGGCAACAAATGGGTACGCCGCGGCCGCAAACTGGCCTGGGCGGGCATCGTGCTGGCCGTGACGGCCCTGGTGGTGGCGGGCATCGCCGGGCTGCTGCACCTGGCCGGCCCCGGCGGCCAGGACTTCGACACCAATACCGACTGAGCTGAGTCGGCCGGCTCAGCTTCGCTCGGCGAACACCGGGCTGCGGCTTCTCACGTTCGAGTGACAAGCTTGGGGTATGACCTACCCCGGCCACCCCCCGCCGCAGGCTCCGCCGCCGCCTCCTGAGGACGGTCGCTGGCGCCCGGCCCGCGTGGACCAGGTCGGCGGCACGGAGTACGGACTGGTCCAGATCCAGGTCCCCCCGGTCGTCTCCGGGCTGGCGACCGGAGCGATGATCGCCGGCATCGGCTCGATCCTGGTCTCGTTCCTCGTCCTGTGCTTCGGCTCGGCCGGCGCCTCCGCGGGCTGGGGCGGCCTGGTGGCCGGGGCATTCACCCTCCTGGCCGTGCTGATCGGCGGCGGCGCGGTGGCCGTCGGGCTCACCGCCAACCGGCAGATCCGCAGGTCGGGGCGCGACGGCATGCTCCGTTTCGTCGGCCGGGGCCAGGCGATCGCGGGCATCGTCTGTGGCTCGACGGGCGCGGGAATAGCCCTGCTCTCCCTGCTGTTTGCCCTCTTGGTGCAAGCGTCCTGACGGTGCCGACTCGTGGATCCGAGCCACCCGGTACACTTGACCGTGCGGAGATATCCATCGTGGCTGGCGGGGCTCGTTTTGACCGTTGCGCCTGTGGTGGGTAATCTTCCTCCTCGTGCCTGGGCTTGCCCGGGCAAGTCGTGCGTGCGCCCTGAGTCGTAGGCAAGACCGGGGCAGCAGCATGACTCGGGCGCAGGCCCGACAAAGACAAGAACTGTCGCGCGTTGTAACGGCGTGCGACAGGACCGTGAGCCGGACGACACGCCCGACCGCGGGTGCCGGACGATCCCCCGGGTCGTTCGACACATGAGGCATTCGAAGACGGTGCGGCCGTTTGAAAGCGGCCGAAGGGAGCGGAGAAACCCGGTGCCCACGATCCAGCAGCTGGTCCGAAAGGGCCGACAGGCGAAGACGAGCAAGACCAAGACGCCGGCGCTGAAGGGAAGCCCTCAGCGGCGAGGCGTGTGCACGCGCGTCTACACCACTACCCCCAAGAAGCCGAACTCTGCGCTGCGCAAGGTCGCTCGTGTGAAGCTCAGCAGCCAGATCGAGGTGACGGCGTACATCCCGGGCGTCGGCCACAACCTGCAGGAGCACTCGATCGTGCTCGTGCGCGGCGGTCGTGTGAAGGACCTTCCGGGCGTCCGCTACAAGATCGTCCGCGGTTCGCTGGACACCCAGGGTGTCCGCAACCGCAAGCAGGCCCGCAGCCGTTACGGCGCGAAGAAGGAGAAGAGCTGACATGCCCCGTAAAGGCCCCGCTCCGCGCCACCCGGTGGTCGCCGATCCGGTCTACAACTCACCGCTGGTCACCCAGCTGGTGAACAAGATCCTGGTCGGTGGCAAGCGTGCGCTTGCCGAGCGCATCGTCTACGGCGCCCTCGAGGGCTGCCGCGAGAAGAACAGCACCGACCCCGTGGTGACGCTCAAGCGCGCGATGGACAACGTCAAGCCGACCCTCGAGGTCCGCAGCCGCCGTGTCGGTGGCGCGACCTACCAGGTGCCGGTCGAGGTTCGCACGCCGCGGCAGACCACCCTGGGCCTGCGCTGGCTGGTGCAGTACTCCAAGGCCCGTCGCGAGAAGACCATGATCGAGCGCCTGCAGAACGAGCTGCTGGACGCCAGCAACGGCCTCGGTGCCGCGGTCAAGCGTCGCGAGGACACCCACAAGATGGCGGAGTCCAACAAGGCCTTCGCGCACTACCGGTGGTAGTCAACCACCACCTGACGACGACGAAGACGAAGAGGGATTGAAGTGGCCGCCGCAGACGCGCTCGCCAACGTACGCAACATCGGCATCATGGCGCACATCGACGCCGGTAAGACCACGACGACCGAGCGAATCCTGTTCTACACCGGTATCACGTACAAGATCGGTGAGGTCCACGAGGGCGCGGCCGTCATGGACTGGATGGAGCAGGAGCAGGAACGCGGGATCACGATCACCTCCGCCGCCACCAAGTGCGAGTGGAAGGGTCACACGATCCAGATCATCGACACGCCCGGCCACGTCGACTTCACGGTCGAGGTCGAGCGGTCGCTGCGCGTTCTGGACGGCGCGGTCGCGGTCTACGACGGTGTGGCCGGCGTGGAGCCGCAGACGGAGAACGTCTGGCGGCAGGCCGACAAGTACAACGTCCCGCGTATGTGCTTCGTCAACAAGCTGGACCGTACGGGAGCGGACTTCTTCCGCTGCGTGCAGATGATGATCGACCGGCTGAACGCGACGCCTCTGGTCCTGCAGATCCCGATCGGGCTCGAGGGCAACCACATCGGCGTCGTCGACCTGATCGGCATGCGTGCGCTCACCTGGCGTGGGGAGACCCAGAAGGGTGACGACTACGCGATCGAGGAGGTCCCGGCCGAGCTGCTCGACTCCGCGAACGAGTGGCGCGAGAAGCTGATCGAGACCCTGGCCGACGTCGACGACGAGGTCATGGTCAAGTACCTCGACGGCATCGCGCTGACCGAGGTCGAGATCAAGGACGCCATCCGGCGCTCCACGATCGCCGGCAAGGCCAACCCGGTGCTGTGCGGCTCGGCGTTCAAGAACAAGGGCGTGCAGCCCATGCTCGACGCCGTGGTCGACTTCCTGCCGTCGCCGCTGGACATCCCGGCGATCGAGGGAACCGCGCCGGACGGCGAGACGGTCCTGCTGCGCAAGCCGGCCAACTCGGAGCCGTTCTCCGGCCTGGCCTTCAAGATCCAGACCGACAAGCACCTCGGCAAGCTCACCTACTTCCGGGTTTACTCGGGAACGGTGGAGACCGGGTCTCAGGTGGTCAACTCCACCAAGGACCGCAAGGAGCGCATCGGCAAGATCTACCAGATGCACGCGAACAAGCGTGAGGAGCGCTCGTCGGCGCAGGCCGGCGACATCATCGCGGTGCAGGGTCTGAAGCAGACCACCACCGGCGACACGCTCTGCGACCCGGCCAACCCGGTCATCCTGGAGTCGATGACGTTCCCGGAGCCGGTCATCCAGGTCGCCATCGAGCCGAAGACCAAGTCCGACCAGGAGAAGCTCGGCACCGCCATCCAGCGGCTCGCCGAGGAGGACCCGACCTTCCGCGTCTGGAACGACGAGGAGACCGGTCAGACCGTCATCGCCGGCATGGGCGAGCTCCACCTCGACATCCTCGTCGACCGCATGCGGCGCGAGTTCAACGTCGAGGCGAACATCGGTAAGCCTCAGGTGGCGTACCGCGAGACCATTCGCGGCACCGTCGAGAAGCTGACCTTCGTTCACAAGAAGCAGACCGGTGGTTCCGGCCAGTACGCGAAGGTCGTCATCACGGTCGAGCCGCTGCCGCTCGAGGCCGACGGCCCGACGTACGAGTTCGTCAACGCCGTCAGCGGTGGCCGCATCCCCAAGGAGTTCATCCCCTCGGTGGACGCGGGCGCCCAGGATGCTCTGCAGTACGGCGTGCTGGCCGGCTACCCGCTGGTCGGTGTGAAGTTCACGCTTCTCGACGGTCAGTACCACGAGGTCGACTCGTCCGAGATGGCGTTCAAGATCGCCGGCTCGATGGTGATGAAGGAGGCGGCCCGCAAGGCCGACCCCGCGCTGCTCGAGCCGATGATGGCCGTCGAGGTGACCACGCCCGAGGACAACATGGGCGATGTCATCGGCGACCTCAACTCCCGCCGTGGCCTGATCCAGTCGATGGAGGAGCGCTCCGGCGCCCGCGTCATCAAGGCATCGGTGCCGCTGTCGGAGATGTTCGGCTACGTCGGCGACCTGCGGTCGAAGACCCAGGGCCGGGCGAGCTACAGCATGCAGTTCGACTCCTACGCCGAGGTTCCGCAGAACGTGGCGAAGGAGATCATCGCGAAGGCCACCGGAGCCTGATCGTTGATCACCGTGTGGCCCTCCCATGAGGGCCGCACGGCGGCCCAAGTTCTGACCCGCCATCCGGCGGGCCGGGACGTGACGGCCGCGAGTTCAGCCGTTCCCGATGGCAAGTCGGGTCGGGAGAAAGAAAAGACCCAGTCCACAGGAGGACACCAGTGGCGAAGGCGAAGTTCGAGCGGACTAAGCCGCACGTCAACATCGGCACCATTGGTCACATCGACCACGGTAAGACGACGCTGACTGCGGCCATCACGAAGGTCCTGCACGACCAGTACCCGGACCTGAACCCGTACACCCCGTTCGACGAGATCGACAAGGCGCCGGAGGAGAAGGCCCGCGGCATCACGATCTCGATCGCACACGTCGAGTACCAGACCGAGTCGCGGCACTACGCGCACGTCGACTGCCCCGGTCACGCGGACTACATCAAGAACATGATCACCGGTGCCGCGCAGATGGACGGCGCGATCCTGGTGGTTGCCGCGACCGACGGCCCGATGCCGCAGACCAAGGAGCACGTGCTCCTGGCCCGCCAGGTCGGTGTGCCGTACATCGTTGTCGCCCTGAACAAGAGCGACATGGTCGACGACGAGGAGCTCCTGGAGCTCGTCGAGCTCGAGGTTCGCGAGCTGCTCAGCACCTACGAGTTCCCGGGCGACGACCTGCCGGTCGTGCGTGTCTCGGCGCTCAAGGCGCTCGAGGGCGACGCGGAGTGGACCGAGAAGCTCCTCGAGCTGATGAACGCGGTCGACACCGCGATCCCGCAGCCCGAGCGTGACACCGAGAAGCCGTTCCTCATGCCCATCGAGGACGTCTTCACGATCACCGGTCGTGGCACCGTGGTGACGGGTCGCGCCGAGCGCGGCATCCTGAAGCCGAACGAGGAGGTCGAGATCGTCGGCATCCGCGAGAAGTCGACGAAGACCGTCTGCACCGGCATCGAGATGTTCCGCAAGCTGCTCGACGAGGCCCGCGCGGGTGAGAACGTCGGTCTGCTGCTCCGCGGTATCAAGCGCGAGGACGTCGAGCGCGGCATGGTCGTGGTCAAGCCCGGCTCGGCCACCCCGCACACGGAGTTCGAGGGCCAGGTCTACATCCTCTCCAAGGAGGAGGGCGGCCGGCACACCCCGTTCTTCCAGAACTACCGCCCGCAGTTCTACTTCCGCACCACGGACGTCACCGGCGTCGTCACGCTGCCCGAGGGCACCGAGATGGTCATGCCGGGCGACTCCACCAGCATGTCGGTCAAGCTGATCCAGCCGATCGCCATGGACCAGGGCCTGAAGTTCGCGATCCGCGAGGGTGGCCGCACCGTCGGCGCCGGAACGGTCACGAAGATCAACGTCTGACGAAGGTGACCCCGATTAGCATCGCCGGGTTCGATACGGCATACTAGTCAGGTTGCGTCCGCGCGGGGTGGCCAGATGCCTCAAGGCAGCTGGCCACCCTCGCCGGGTGTCCGGTGTGTTCTTTGGCCACCGGCGCCTCGATCCCCGATTCAAGGGTTTGGGTTGTCGCTGCAGTACGTCAGCGATTGCGACACGCCCGACCGCGGGGGTCGGACAAACAGGCGAAGGAAGCCTTCGCAACGTAGCGGCATCGAGAGAAGGAAACAGAAGCCATCATGGCGGGACAGAAGATCCGCATCCGGCTCAAGGCCTATGACCACGAGGTCGTCGACTCCTCGGCGCGGAAGATCGTCGAGACGGTGACGCGTACCGGGGCGCAGGTTGCGGGCCCGGTGCCGCTGCCCACGGAGATCAACCGTTTCTGCGTGATCCGTTCGCCGCACAAGTACAAGGACTCGCGCGAGCACTTCGAGATGCGCACGCACAAGCGTCTGATCGACATCATCGACCCGACTCCGAAGACGGTCGACTCGCTCATGCGTCTCGACCTGCCGGCTGGCGTCGACATCGAGATCAAGCTGTAGGGATCGCGATCATGGACAGGCAAGTGAAGGGCATTCTGGGCGCCAAGCTCGGCATGACCCAGGTCTGGGACAACAACAAGGTTGTCCCGGTCACTGTGGTGCAGGCCGGCCCATGCGTGGTGACCCAGGTCCGCACCCCCGAGGCCGACGGCTACGCCGCGGTCCAGTTGGCGTACGGCGCCATCGACCCGCGCAAGGTGAGCAAGCCGAAGAGCGGCCACTTCGCGAAGGCCAACGTGTCGCCGCGGCGGCACGTCGTCGAGCTGCGCACCACGGACGCCGGCGAGTACGAGCTCGGCCAAGAGGTCACCGTCGAGACGTTCCCGGTCGGTACGCCGATCGACGTCACCGGTAAGACCAAGGGCAAGGGCTTCGCCGGTGTCATCAAGCGGCACGGCTTCCACGGCCTCAAGGCCAGCCACGGCGTCGAGCGCAAGCACCGCTCGCCGGGCTCCATCGGCGCCTGCGCGACCCCGGGTCGCGTCTTCAAGGGCGTCCGGATGGCGGGCCGGATGGGTGGCCGGCGCTTCACCGTGCAGAACCTCACGGTGCAGGCGGTCGACACCGAGAACAACCTCATCCTGGTCAAGGGCGCTGTTCCCGGCCCCAAGGGTGCGCTGATCCTGGTCCGCACCGCGGCCAAGAAGGGCGGTGCCGCATGAGTTCGGTCGACGTGATCAACGCCAAGGGCGAGAAGACCGGTTCGGTCGACCTGCCCGCCAGCGTCTTCGACGTGCAGGCCAACATTCCGCTGATGCACCAGGTCGTGGTGGCCCAGCTGGCCGCCGCTCGCCAGGGCACGGCCAAGGCCAAGACCCGCGGCGAGGTCGCCGGTGGCGGCAAGAAGCCGTACAAGCAGAAGGGCACCGGTCGCGCCCGCCAGGGCTCGATCCGCGCGCCGCAGTTCACCGGCGGTGGCGTCGTGCACGGTCCCGTGCCGCGCGACTACAGCCAGCGGACGCCCAAGAAGATGAAGGCCGCCGCTCTCCGTGGCGCCCTGTCCGACCGGGCTCGTGAGGGCCGGGTGCACATCGTCGAGTCGTTCATCGACGGCGACACCCCGTCCACCAAGGCGGCGCTGACCGTGCTGCGCAAGGCCACCGAGAGCACCAAGGTGCTCGTCGTGCTGGACTCCGAGGATCACGTCGCGTGGTACTCGCTGCGCAACGACCACGGCGTGCACCTGCTCGAGGCGGGCCAGCTCAACACGTACGACGTGCTGGTTGCCGACGAGGTCGTCTTCACCAAGGCCGGCCTCGACGAGTTCCTCGGCCGGACCGAGACCTCCGGGGAGGGGGAGAAGTGACCACGATCGCCGACCCGCGGGACATCATCTTCGCGCCCGTGATCTCCGAGAAGAGCTACAGCGTTCTCGACCAGAACTGGTACACGTTCCTGGTCGACCCGAATGCCAACAAGACGCAGATCAAGATCGCGATCCAGCAGATCTTCGACGTGCGCGTGCTGACCGTGAACACGGCGAACCGCGAGGGCAAGCGCAAGCGGACCAAGACCGGCTTCGGACAGCGCAAGGCCACCAAGCGCGCGATGGTCAAGCTGGCGGAGGGCGACCGGATCGACGCCTTCGGCGGACCGGTCAGCTAAGGGGTTATGACTCATGCCTATCCGTAAGTACAAGCCGACCACGCCCGGTCGCCGCGGCTCGAGTGTCTCGGACTTTGCCGAGATCACGCGGTCCACGCCGGAGAAGAGCTTGCTGGCTCCGCTGCCCAAGAAGGGTGGCCGCAACGTCCACGGACGTATCACCACGCGGCACCAGGGCGGTGGCCACAAGCGCCAGTACCGGATGATCGACTTCCGGCGCAATGACAAGGACGGCGTGCCGGCCAAGGTCGCTCACATCGAGTACGACCCGAACCGGACCGCGCGTATCGCGCTGCTGCACTACCTCGACGGCGAGAAGCGTTACATCATCGCCCCGAAGGACCTGAAGCAGGGCGACCGCGTCGAGTCCGGCGTCGGTTCGGACATCAAGCCGGGTAACAACCTGCCGCTCCGTAACATCCCGGTCGGTACGACGGTCCACAACGTGGAGCTTCGTCCCGGCGGTGGCGCCAAGCTGGCCCGTTCGGCCGGCGTCGGCATCCAGCTGCTCGGTCGCGAGGGTGTGTACGCCACGCTGCGTATGCCCTCCGGCGAGATCCGTCGCGTCGACGTGCGCTGCCGCGCAACCGTCGGCGAGATCGGCAACGCCGACCAGTCGAACATCAACTGGGGCAAGGCCGGCCGCATGCGGTGGAAGGGCAAGCGCCCGACCGTCCGTGGTGTCGCCATGAACCCTGTCGACCACCCGCACGGTGGTGGTGAGGGTAAGACCTCCGGTGGTCGCCACCCGGTCAACCCGGGCGGCAAGCCCGAGGGCCGTACCCGCCGCAAGGGCCAGGAGAGCGACAAGCTGATCGTTCGCCGCCGCTACGCCACCCGCAAGCGCGGGTAACGGGAGTTTAAAAGATGCCTCGCAGCCTCAAGAAGGGCCCGTTCATCGACGACCACCTCCTCAAGAAGGTGGAAGTCCAGAACGAGAAGAACTCGAAGAATGTCATCAAGACCTGGTCGCGACGCTCGACGATCATTCCCGACATGCTCGGGCACACGATCGCTGTGCACGACGGACGCAAGCACGTCCCGGTGTTCATCACCGAGGCCATGGTCGGGCACAAGCTCGGCGAGTTCGCTCTGACCCGCACGTTCAAGGGTCACGAGAAGGACGACCGCAAGAGCCGTCGTCGCTAAGCAGATCACGGATTCAGAGGATTTAGGAGCTACAGCGATGCCAGTCAAGGGCGACGCTCCGGTGCTTCCGGGCGCGCGGGCGATTGCGCGCCATGTGCGCATCTCGCCGAACAAGGCGCGCCGGGTGGTCAACCTCGTCCGCGGTCTGCCCGCGAAGGAGGCTCTCACCGTCCTGCAGTTCGCGCCTCAAGCGGCGAGCGAGCAGGTCTACAAGGTGTTGGCCAGCGCGATCGCGAACGCGGAGAACAACGAGCGACTCGACCCGGACGCGCTCCTGGTGAGTGAGGCGTTCGTCGACGAGGGTCCGACGCTCAAGCGGTTCCGGCCGCGGGCGCAAGGCCGGGCGTACCGGATCCGTAAGCGCACGTGCCACATCACCATCGCGGTCGAGGCGGTCCAAGTGGCCCGTCCGGCCAAGAAGGCCGTACCGGCCAAGAAGGCCGAGCCGGCCGCTGAGCCGCAGAAGGCCGAGACCACGGAGGACACCGAGTAATGGGTCAGAAAGTTCACCCCACCGGATTCCGCCTCGGCATCTCCACCGACTGGAAGAGCCGCTGGTTCGCGGACAAGCTCTACAAGGACTACATCGGCGAGGACGTCAAGATCCGCCGGATGATGTCCAAGGGCCTGGAGCGTGCCGGCATCTCCAAGGTGGACATCGAGCGGACCCGCGACCGGGTCCGGGTCGACATCCACACCGCCCGGCCGGGCATCGTCATCGGCCGTAAGGGCGCGGAGGCCGACCGGATCCGCGGCGAGCTCGAGAAGCTGACCGGCAAGCAGGTCCAGCTGAACATCCTCGAGGTGAAGTACCCCGAGTCGGACGCGCAGCTCGTCGCCCAGGCGGTGGCCGAGCAGCTGTCCAGCCGGGTCAGCTTCCGTCGGGCGATGCGCAAGGCCATGCAGTCGGCCATGAAGAACCCGATCTGCAAGGGCATCCGGGTGCAGGTCTCCGGCCGCCTCGGCGGCGCGGAGATGAGCCGCACGGAGTTCTACCGTGAGGGTCGTGTCCCGCTGCACACGTTGCGCGCCAACATCGAGTACGGCTTCTTCGAGGCCCGTACCACGTTCGGCCGCATCGGCGTGAAGGTGTGGATCTACAAGGGTGACGCCGTCGCCGGCCGCGAGGCCGTGCAGGAGGCGCCCGCCCGTCCGCGCCGGGACCGTGCCGAGCGTCCCGCCCGTCGTGGCCGTTCCGGTTCGTCCGGCACGACCGCGGGCGGCACCGAGGCCGGTCGCGCCGCCGCTCAGTCGCGCGGTGGCGACACCCCGACCGGTGAGTCGACCTCCGACGCGGCCGTCGCTGCGGCGCCGGCCGTCGCCGACCCGCAGCCGAAGGAGGGCTGACACATGCTGATGCCGCGCAAGCCCCCGAAGGGCTTCCGCAAGCCGCACCACCCGGACCGCCACGGCGCGTCCAAGGGCGGCAACCGTGTGGTCTTCGGCGAGTTCGGTATCCAGGCACTGGAGCCGGCCTACGTGACCAACCGGCAGATCGAGTCGGCTCGTATCGCCATGACCCGTCACATCAAGCGTGGTGGCAAGGTCTGGATCTCGATCTTCCCTGACCAGGCGCTGACCAAGAAGCCCGCCGAGACCCGGATGGGTTCCGGCAAGGGCTCGCCCGAGTGGTGGGTGGCCAACGTCAAGCCGGGCCGGATCCTGTTCGAGATGTCGTTCCCGAACGAGACCGTGGCACGCGAGGCCATGCGCCGCGCGATCCACAAGCTCCCGATGAAGTGCCGCATCGTGACGCGTGAAGGGGTGGAGAGCTGATGGCAGCGGGCGTTAAGGCAGCCGAGCTGCGCGACACCTCCGACGAGGACCTGGTCGCGAAGCTGCGGGAGGCCAAGGCGGAGCTGTTCAACCTCCGCGTGCAGGGCGCTACCGGCCAGCTGGACAACCACCGCCGGCTTCAGGTGGTCCGCAAGGACATCGCCCGGATCTACACGATCATGCGTGAGCGGGAGCTTGGGCTCTCGGCCGCGCCGGATGAGGTGACAGCATGAGTGAGGAAACCACTGCCGCTCCCCGGACCCAGCGCAAGGTGCGCGAGGGTCTCGTGGTCGGCGACAAGATGGACAAGACCGTCGTCGTCGAGGTCGAGGATCGCGTCAAGCACGCCCTCTACGGCAAGGTTCTTCGCCGGACCCGCAAGCTGTATGTGCACGACGAGCAGAACGCGTGCGGCGTCGGCGACCGGGTTTCGCTGATGGAGACCCGTCCGCTCTCCGCCACCAAGCGGTGGCGGATCGTGGAGATCCTCGAAAAGGCCAAGTGAGTGCGCCGGGCCGGTTCCCACCGGCCCGGCGGCCCATCGTTCCGCCAAGCTCCGCTGTTTCGGCTGCGGAGAACTGGCAGACATAGGAGACAGACGTGATTCAGCAGGAGTCGCGACTCCGCGTCGCTGACAACACGGGTGCCAGGGAAATCCTGTGCATCCGCGTGCTCGGCGGCTCAGGTCGCCGCTACGCGAGCATCGGCGATGTGATCGTGGCCACGGTCAAGGACGCCATTCCCGGCGCCGGTGTGAAGAAGGGTGACGTCGTCAAGGCGGTCATCGTCCGCACGGCCAAGGAGAGGCGTCGTCCGGACGGCTCGTACATCCGCTTCGACGAGAACGCTGCCGTCATCATCAAGGACGGCGGCGACCCCCGCGGTACGCGTATCTTCGGCCCGGTCGGCCGCGAGCTTCGCGACAAGCGGTTCATGAAGATCATCAGCCTGGCGCCGGAGGTGCTCTGACTATGAGCGAGCGTAGCGAGCGCATCAGGCTAGATCTTTGCCCGACCACGACGGACGGCGACCGACGGGAGGCGCTGGCATGAAGATCAAGAAGGGCGACACGGTCGTCGTCATCGCCGGCAAGGACAAGGGTGCCAAGGGCAAGGTCATCGCGGCCTACCCCCGCACCGACAAGGTCCTCGTCGAGGGCGTGAACCGCATCAAGAAGCACGAGCGCATCCGCACGACGCAGCGCGGCGCCAAGACGGGCGGCATCGTCACGCAGGAAGCCTCGATCCACATCTCGAACGTGCAGATCGTGGACTCGGACGGCAAGCCGACCCGGGTCGGTTACCGCATCGACGACAACGGCCAGAAGGTCCGGATCGCGCGCAGCAACGGTAAGGACCTGTGATGACCGCGACCACCGAGACCAAGACTCTGCCCCGGCTCAAGCAGAAGTACCGCTCCGAGGTCATCGCCTCGCTGCAGGAGCAGTTCAAGTACGGCAACCCCATGCAGACCCCCGGCCTGGTCAAGGTCGTGGTCAACATGGGTGTCGGCGAGGCTGCCCGGGACGCGAAGCTGATCGACGGCGCGGTCAAGGACCTGACCACGATCACCGGTCAGAAGCCGCTGATCCGGCGGGCGACCAAGTCCATCGCGCAGTTCAAGCTCCGCGAGGGCATGCCGATCGGCGCGAAGGTCACCCTGCGCAACGACCGGATGTGGGAGTTCCTGGACCGCCTGCTGTCCATCGCGCTGCCGCGTATCCGCGACTTCCGCGGCCTGGACGGGCGCAAGCTCGACGGGCACGGCAACTACACGTTCGGTCTGACCGAGCAGTCGGTGTTCCACGAGATCGACCAGGACAAGATCGATCGGACCCGCGGCATGGACATCACCGTCGTGACGACGGCCACGACCGACGACGAGGGCCGGGCGCTGCTCAAGCTCCTGGGCTTCCCGTTCAAGGAGAACTGAGCATGGCTAAGAAGGCGCTGATCATCAAGGCTGCCGCGAAGCCGAAGTTCGCTGTGCGTGCTTACACCCGCTGCCAGAAGTGCGGTCGGCCTCACTCGGTCTACCGCAAGTTCGGTCTGTGCCGGGTGTGCGTCCGGGACATGGCTCACCGCGGTGAGCTGCCCGGCGTTTCGAAGGCTTCCTGGTAACCAAGCAATACCGCTTCGCCGTAGGCCCCGGTCGGGGAACCCCGGCGAGAAAGGTTGACGAATACCCATGACGATGACGGACCCGATCGCAGACATGCTCACGCGTCTGCGTAACGCCAACCAGGCGTACCACGACAAGGTGACCATGCCCTTCTCGAAGATCAAGGCGAACATCGCCGAGGTCCTCAAGGCAGAGGGCTACATCGCCTCCTGGTCGGCTGAGGACCCCGAGGAAGGCGCTGTCGGCAAGCGTCTGGTCGTTGAGCTGAAGTTCGGCCAGAACCGCGAGCGCAGCCTCGCCGGCATCAAGCGCGTGTCCAAGCCCGGCCTGCGGGTGTACGCGAAGTCCGACGAGCTCCCTCGGGTGCTCGGTGGCCTGGGCGTCGCGATCATCTCGACATCCCAGGGACTGCTGACCGACCGGCAGGCCCGCAAGCGGAGCGTTGGCGGGGAAGTCCTCGCCTACGTCTGGTAACGGGAGAACCTGACATGTCGCGAATCGGACGTAAGTCGATCCCGGTCCCGGCCGGCGTCGATGTCACCATCTCGGGCCAGACCGTCAAGGTCAAGGGCCCCAAGGGCGAGCTCTCGCACACCGTCGCCGAGCCGATCACGGTCGAGCAGGCGGACGGCGAGCTGCACGTCAATCGCCCCGACGACGAGCGTCGGGCCAAGGAGCTCCACGGCCTGTCGCGTACCCTCGTCGCCAACATGATCGTCGGCGTCACCGAGGGCTACAAGAAGACGCTGGAGATCAACGGCACCGGTTACCGCGTGACCGCCAAGGGCAAGGACCTCGAGTTCGCCCTGGGCTTCTCGCACCCGGTCCCGGTCCCGGCGCCGGACGGCATCACCTTCTCGGTGGAGCGGCCCACGCAGTTCACCGTTGCGGGCATCGACAAGCAGCTGGTCGGCGAGGTCGCCGCCAACATCCGGAAGATCCGCCCGCCGGAGCCCTACAAGGGCAAGGGCGTCAAGTACCAGGGCGAGGTCATCCGCCGCAAGGCTGGAAAGGCAGGTAAGAAGTGACCGCCACGCTCCTCAAGCGCCGCAACGGTGGCGGCCCCGCCGCGAAGCGGGTCGTCGGGAAGGCGCGTCGGCACTTCCGGGTCCGCAAGAACGTCCGCGGCACCGCCGAGCGCCCGCGCTTGGTCGTCACCCGGTCCTCGCGGCACATTTCCGCGCAGATCATCGACGACCTCAAGGGCCACACCATCGCCTCGGCCTCCACGCTCGACGCCTCGCTGCGAGGCACCGAGGGTGACAAGAGCGCCCTGGCCGCCAAGGTCGGCGCACTCGTCGCCGAGCGGGCGAAGACGGCGGGTCTGTCCAAGGTCGTTTTTGACCGCGGCGGCAACCGGTACGCGGGGCGCATCGCCGCGCTGGCCGATGCTGCCCGCGAATCCGGACTCGAGTTCTAGGAAGGAATACCAATGCCTGGTCAGCAGCGCCGTGGCGGCGGGTCCGGCGGCAACAACGAAGGTGGCGGCCGCCGGGACAACCGCCGTGAGGGCGGTCGCGGCAACGCGCCCGTCGACAAGACTCCCCACCTCGAGCGGGTGGTCGCGATCAACCGTGTCGCGAAGGTCGTCAAGGGTGGTCGTCGCTTCAGCTTCACCGCCCTGGTGATCGTCGGTGACGGTGACGGCACCGTCGGCATCGGATACGGCAAGGCCAAGGAGGTGCCCGCGGCGATCGCCAAGGGTGTCGAGGAGGCCAAGAAGCACTTCTTCAAGGTGCCTCGGATCGCTTCGACGATTCCGCACCCGATCACCGGCGAGGCCGCCGCGGGTGTCGTGCTCCTCAAGCCGGCGTCGGCTGGTACCGGTGTCATCGCCGGTGGCCCGGTGCGCGCCGTGCTGGAGTGCGCGGGAATCCACGACATTCTGAGCAAGAGCCTCGGGTCGTCGAACCCGATCAACATCGTGCACGCGACGGTGGCCGCGCTGAAGGGCCTCGAGTCGCCGGAGCAGGTCGCGTCTCGTCGTGGCCTTCCGGTCGAGGACGTCGCACCGGCGGCCATGCTGGCGGCGCGTGCGGAAGCGGCGGTGCACTGATGGCGCGCCTGAAGGTCACCCAGAAACGATCCTCGATCGGCCGTAAGCAGAACCAGCGGGACTCCCTGCGGTCGCTCGGGCTGAAGCGGATCAACGATGTGGTGGTCAAGGAGGACCGTCCCGAGATTCGGGGCATGATCTTCGCCGTGAGCCACCTGGTGAGCGTCGAGGAGGTCGAGTAATGCCGATCAAGGTCCACCACCTGCGCCCTGCCCCCGGCGCCAAGAAAGCGAAGACCCGTGTGGGTCGCGGTGAGGGCTCCAAGGGCAAGACGGCCGGTCGCGGCACCAAGGGCACCGGCGCCCGTAAGAACGTCTCCGCGGCGTTCGAGGGTGGCCAGATGCCCATCCACATGCGGCTGCCGAAGATGAAGGGGCTGAAGAACAAGCCCCGCAACAAGGTCGTCTTCCAGGTCGTCAATCTCGACCGTCTCGCCGAGCTGTTCCCCGACGGCGGCGAGATCGGCCCGGTGCAGCTTGTCGAGGCTGGTGCGGTTCGCAAGAACCTGCCGGTCAAGGTGCTTGGCACCGGCGAGCTGAACGGTGTTGCGCTGACCATTTCGGCGCACGCGTTCAGTGAGTCGGCCAAGGACAAGATCGCTGCCGCCGGCGGATCCACCACCGAGCTGTAAGGCTTGCGGGGGTGCTCGCCCGGGCGTCGTGAGGCGTTCGGCGAGCATCCCCTTTTGTGACGTCTGATGCACCTCGGGGCCGATGCGGCCACCGTGACTGACCGCAGGCGTTCACGACTGTTAGAGTCCGATCCCAGCTAAGAACATCGGTCGTCCGGACCGAAGACCACCCCGTCCGCCTGAACCGGCGGTGATCCGCGCAGGAGGAAGAAGTTGCTCTCCGCCTTTTCCAGTGCGTTCCGAACGCCTGACCTGCGCAAGAAGCTGCTGTTCACAGTAGCGATCATCGCGGTTTATCGGCTCGGTGCCACTCTGCCCAGCCCGGGCGTCTCGTACACCAACGTACGGAACTGTCTGGACACGCTGGACCAGTCCGGAGAGGCCGGCGGCGTGCTCACGCTGCTGAACCTCTTCTCCGGTGGCGCGTTGCTCCAGCTCTCGGTCTTCGCGCTCGGCATCATGCCGTACATCACCGCGTCGATCATTCTGCAGCTGCTGACCGTGGTCATCCCCCGACTGGAGCAGCTCCGCAAGGAGGGCCAGTCCGGCCAGGCGAAGATCACGCAGTACACCCGCTACCTGACCCTGGGCCTCGCGATCCTGCAGTCCTCGGCCTTCGTGGCGCTGGCCCGCACCGGCCAGCTGTTCGCCAACCAGTGCCCGCAGGACCAGGCGAACTTCCAGATCATCCCCGAGAACACCGGCATCCCGACCTGGCTGACGCTGGCCGTCCTGGTGCTCACCATGACCGCCGGTACCGGTGTGGTCATGTGGCTCGGCGAGCTGATCACCGACCGCGGCGTCGGCAACGGCATGTCGGTCCTGATCTTCACCTCGATCGCCGCCCGCCTCCCCGGCGAGGGCTGGACGATCAAGGAGAGCAACGGCGTCGCCAAGTTCCTTCTGGTCATCGCCCTGGTGCTCGTCGTCATCACCGCGGTCGTCTTCATCGAGCAGGCCCAGCGCCGCATCCCGGTGCAGTACGCGAAGCGCATGATCGGCCGCCGGATGTACGGCGGGACGTCGACCTACATCCCGCTCAAGGTCAACCAGGCCGGCGTGGTCCCGGTGATCTTCGCGTCCTCGCTGCTCTACCTGCCGCAGCTGTACCTGCAGTTCTTCGACCCGAACAACCTCAAGGGCTACCAGCAGTGGATCCAGAACTGGCTGGCCGACCCGACGAGCTGGCTCTACATCGCCGTCTACTTCCTCATGATCATTTTCTTCACGTACTTCTACGTGTCGATCACGTTCAACCCGACCGAGGTCGCGGAGAACATGAAGAAGTACGGTGGATTCGTCCCGGGTATCCGCCCGGGCAAGCCGACCGCCGACTACCTGGACTTCATCCTCAGCCGGATCACGCTCCCGGGCGCGCTCTATCTGGGTCTGATCTCGGTCCTGCCGAACTTCTTCTTCATCTGGCTGAACCAGTCGCAGTACCAGAACTTCCCGTTCGGCGGTACCGCAGTGCTGATCATGGTGGGTGTGGGTCTGGAGACGGTCAAGCAGATCGAGAGCCAGCTGATGCAGCGGAACTACGAAGGGTTCCTCCGGTAGTGGGGGCGCGGAGCCGGGGGGCTCTCGCGTGGTCGGTCGGTTCTCACCGAAGCGAGGCGATGTAGGTGCGGCTGGTACTGGTGGGCCCTCCGGGGGCCGGCAAGGGAACCCAGGCTGAGTTCATCGCTGCCCATCTCGCCGTACCGAAGATCTCGACGGGGGACATCTTTCGGGCCAACGTCTCGCAGGGCACGCCGCTGGGCGTGGAGGCGAAGCGCTTCATGGACGCGGGTCACCTCGTACCGGACGAGGTGACCATCAACATGGTCCGCGACCGCCTGGCCGAGCCCGACGCGGGCGACGGCTTCCTGCTCGACGGCTTCCCGCGCACGGTTCCGCAGGCCTCCGCGCTCGACAAACTGCTCGCCGACCTCGGCACCGCGCTCGACCTGGTGATGGAACTTGTGGTCGACGACGACGAGGTCATCCGGCGGCTGTCCGGCCGGCGTACCTGCCGGGGCTGCGGGAAGATCTGGCACGTCGAGTTCGACCCCACCAGCAAGGACAACGTCTGCGACCGGTGCGGCTCCGAGCTGTTCCAGCGCGACGACGACAAGGCCGACACGATCGCCGCGCGCCTCGTCGAGTACACCGACAAGACCGCGCCCCTGGTCGACTTCTACGGCGCCCAGGGCAAGCTGGTGGGCATCGACGCCACCGGCCCGGTCGAGGATGTGACAGTGCGCGCCATCGAGGCGCTGCGGTCGTACGGAGGCTGAGCAATGCGCCGCCAGCAGCTGGACATCCAGCTGAAGACCCCTGAGCAGATCGAGCTGATGCGCGGCGCCGGCCTGGTGGTCGCCGCCGCGCTGGCCGCGATGCGCGAGGCGGTGGCGCCCGGCGTCTCCACGGCCGAGCTCGACGCGATCGCCGAGCAGGTGATCCGCGATGCCGGGGCGGTTCCGTCGTTCAAGGGCTACCACGGATTCCCGGCGTCGATCTGCGCGTCGGTGAACGAGCAGGTGGTGCACGGCATCCCGACCGCGGCGCAGGTGCTGCGCGAGGGTGACCTGCTCTCCCTGGACTGCGGCGCGATCCTGGACGGCTGGCACGGCGACTCGGCGATCACCGTGGGCGTGGGGGAGACCGATCCCGCGTTGCTGAAGATGGCCGTCGTCGCCGAGGACGCCATGTGGGCGGGCATCGCCGCCGCCGCGCGCGGCGTGACCAACGGCCGTGGCCGGCTGACCGACATCTCGTTCAACATCGAGAAGGCGATCAGAAAGGGCGGTCGGTACGGCATCGTCGACGGCTACGGCGGCCACGGCATCGGCACCGAGATGCACATGGACCCGCACGTGCTCAACCACGGCAAGCCGGGCAAGGGTCCGCAGCTGGTGGTCGGCATGGCGCTCGCGATCGAGCCGATGATCACGATGGGCTCGCCGCGGACCGTGGAACTCGACGACGGCTGGACCGTGGTGACCCGGGACAGGTCGGCCGCGGCGCACGTGGAGCACACCATGGCGCTCTGCGACGACGGCGTGTGGGTGACCACCGCGGTGGACGGCGGCCGGGCCCGCCTGGGCGATCTGGTGACCGCTCGCCAGCCCGCGGTCAAAGTCCCCGAGTGAGCTGACCCTGGCCGATCCACCCCTCGCGGCGCATGCTGGCGGGTATGGATCGAGCGGAGATGCGGGCCGGCGACGGCGACCGTGATGCGGTGGCGGCACGGCTCAAGGAGGCATCACCAGTTTCTCCGCCGGCGAGTTCATCTACTTCTGGCCGGTCTGGATGCTCATCCCCTTGATCTTCGGCATCATCGGGAATTCGACCCGGCGACGGGGCGGAGGACGCTGACGCGTCCTGACAGAATGGTTCGTATGGCCTCCGACGAGATACGCGCCGCCGACGCGGACCGTCAGCAGGTGGCCGAGCGCCTCCGTGCCGCGCTCGACGAGGGCCGCCTGGATCTGCACGAGTACGACGATCGTCTGCAGCAGACCTACTCCGCCAAGACCTACGGCGAGCTCGAGCGCCTGACGACCGACCTGCCCCTGGTGGCGAACGCGACACCGGTGGCGCCGGCGGCCGACAGCAACCTGACCCGGCGCTGGCTGGTGCACACCTGGGACGAGTACGTCACCGCGGTCGGCATCTGCGTCGCCATCTGGCTGTTCACGAGCCTCGGCGGCGACTGGGAGTACTTCTGGCCGATCTGGGTGGCCGGTCCGTGGGGCGTCATCCTGATCTGGCAGACGGTCGCCGGCCTGACCAACGGCGAGCCGCAGAAATGGCACGACCGCAACGAGCGCAGGAAGCTCAAGAAGGAGCGGAAGCGCCAGAGGGAATCCCAGCAGGAAGAGCTCGAAGACTGAGGTTTCGCCCGGTTTGCGGGCCGCCGACACACCCGACCCCGGGTGCGGGCGACCTCGGTTTGGTGTCGATGCATGGGCGCGCGTACACTGGCTAGCTGGCGCGCAGCGTCCACTCTTGCATGTCCTCAGCGCTTCGAGGACCGCCGGAGCCGCGGCTGGTCCGACCCACAGGTTTCTCCCTGAGGTCGGGTGGTGTTGCGAGCTAGTCCAGGAAATCTGACGTCAGGTAGCGGAGGACATGCCAAAGAAAGACGGAGCCATCGAGATCGAGGGCCGAGTGATCGAGCCCCTGCCCAACGCTATGTTCCGCGTTGAGCTGGCGAACGGTCACAAGGTACTGGCACACATCTCCGGCAAGATGCGGCAGCACTACATCCGCATCCTTCCCGAGGACAGGGTTGTCGTCGAGCTCTCGCCGTACGACCTGACCCGTGGCCGCATCGTCTACCGCTACAAGTGACGTCACCCGTCTGAAAGACAAGGCAAACCGTGAAGGTCAAGCCGAGCGTCAAGCGGATCTGCAACAAGTGCCGGGTCATCCGCCGGCACGGCCGGGTCATGGTCATCTGCGACGACCCGCGCCACAAGCAGCGCCAGGGCTGACGCCACCTGAGAACAAGCTCGTTCCAGCCGCGGTCATCATCGAGTAACGACGATGATGTGCGGCTACACCCTCGGTCGGAGGCCGGGGCCCGCCCGGGCAGGCGGGACGGATCGGGCACAGACCTCCGTGACATCTGAGGAGTTCGCCCGCACATGGCAAGACTCGTCGGCGTCGATCTTCCGCGCGAAAAGCGCATGGAGATCGCGCTCACCTATATCTTCGGGGTCGGCCGGACCCGCTCGGTCGAGGCTCTGACCGCGACCGGCATCGACGTCAACAAGCGTGCCAAGGACCTCACGGACGAGGAGCTGGTCCAGCTCCGCGACTACATCGAGGCCAACTTCAAGGTTGAGGGCGACCTGCGCCGCGAGGTCGCCGCGGACATCCGCCGCAAGGTCGAGATCGGCTGCTACGCCGGCATCCGTCACCGTCGTGGGCTCCCCGTCAGGGGTCAGCGCACACGTACGAACGCACGTACCCGCAAGGGTCCGAAGCGCACGGTCGCCGGTAAGAAGAAGCCCGGTCGGAAGTAATAGGAGCGCACTGACTTATGCCACCGAAGGCACGCGCTGGGGCCGCCGTCAAGAAGGTCCGGCGCAAGGAACGCAAGAACGTCGCCCACGGGCAGGCGCACATCAAGAGCACCTTCAACAACACCATCGTGTCGATCACCGACCCGACTGGTGCGGTCATCTCCTGGGCCTCTTCGGGCCAGGTGGGCTTCAAGGGCTCCCGCAAGTCGACCCCGTTCGCGGCGCAGCTCGCCGCGGAGGCCGCCGCCCGTCGTGCCATGGAGCACGGCATGCGCAAGGTCGACGTGTTCGTCAAGGGACCTGGCTCCGGCCGGGAGACCGCGATCCGTTCGCTGCAGGCCGCCGGCCTCGAGGTCGGGCAGATCTCCGACGTCACGCCGCAGCCGCACAACGGATGCCGTCCGCCGAAGCGTCGCCGGGTCTGAGGGATAGAGAGAGAAGATGGCTCGTTATACAGGTCCGGACTGCAAGCGGTGCCGGCGCGAGAAGATGAAGCTGTTCCTCAAGGGCAGCAAGTGCGATGGGCCGAAGTGCCCGTTCGAGTCGCGTCCCTTCCCGCCCGGCCAGCACGGCCGTGGACGTACGAAGGAGACCGAGTACCTCCTGCAGCACCGCGAGAAGCAGAAGGCCCGCCGCACCTACGGCGTGCTGGAGAAGCAGTTCCGCGGCTACTACGAGGAGGCTGTCACCAAGCCCGGCAAGACCGGTGAGGTGCTGCTCCAGATCCTCGAGTCGCGGCTCGACAACGTCGTCTACCGGGCCGGCTACGCCGCGTCCCGGGACATGGCCCGCCAGCTGGTCAAGCACGGCCACATCCTGGTCAACGGTCACAAGGTCGACATCCCGTCGTACCGGGTGAAGGACCACGACATCGTCCAGGTCCGGGAGAAGTCCCGCTCCATGACGCCGTTCGTGGTCGCGCAGGCGCAGGCGGGTTCCCGCCCCACGCCGGCGTGGCTGGAGCCCATCCCGACCGACATGAAGATCCTGATCCACTCGCTCCCGGCTCGCGCGGTCATCGACACGCAGGTCCAGGAGCAGTTGATCGTGGAGCTCTACTCGAAGTAGTGGTGCCGGGATGCCGGCGTGAAGCCGGCATCCCACTACAAGGGCGTCATATAGCGGATGCCCCGACAGAAAGAAGAAACGCGTGCTCATCAGCCAGCGTCCGAGCCTCTCGGAAGAGTCGCTCAGCGAGACCCGATCCCGGTTCACCATCGAGCCGCTGGAGCCGGGCTTCGGCTACACCCTCGGTAACTCGCTGCGTCGCACCCTGCTGTCGTCCATCCCGGGCGCGGCCGTGACCAGCATCAAGATCGACGGCGTGCTGCACGAGTTCACCACGATCCCCGGTGTCAAGGAGGACGTGGTCGAGCTGGTCATGAACGTCAAGGACCTCACCGTCAGCTCCGAACACGACGAGCCGGTCAGCATGTACCTGCGCAAGCAGGGCCCCGGCGACGTCACCGCGGGCGACATCCAGCCCCCGGCCGGTGTCTCCGTGCACAACCCGGACCTCAAGCTGGCCACGCTGAACAGCAAGGGCCGGCTCGACATGGAGCTGACCGTCGAGCGTGGCCGTGGCTACGTCACGGCGGCGCAGAACAAGAACGCGGGCGCCGAGATCGGCCGCATCCCGGTGGACTCGATCTACTCGCCGGTCATGAAGGTCACCTACCGCGTCGAGGCGACCCGTGTCGAGCAGCGCACCGACTTCGACCGTCTGATCATCGACGTCGAGTCGAAGGCGTCGATCTCGCCGCGGACCGCGCTGGCCTCGGCCGGCTCCACCCTGGTCGAGCTCTTCGGCCTGTGCCGGGAGCTGGACGAGACCGCCGAGGGCATCGACATCGGACCGTCCCCGCAGGACGCTCAGCTGGCCGCCGACCTCGCCCTGCCGATCGAGGAGCTGGACCTCACCGTCCGGTCGTACAACTGCCTCAAGCGCGAGGGCATCAACACGGTGGGCGAGTTGATAGGGCGTACGGAGGCCGACCTTCTGGATATAAGGAATTTCGGTCAGAAGAGCATCGACGAGGTCAAGATGAAGCTCGCCGGCATGGGCCTGGGCCTCAAGGACAGCGCGCCGTCCTTCGACCCCGCGCACGTCGTGGATTCGTTCGGCGACGTGGACTACGACACCGACGACTACCGCGAGACCGAGCAGCTCTAATCCCGCCTGCTCGGCACTTACCAAGGAGCATCCGAAAAAATGCCCACGCCCACCAAGGGTCCCCGCCTCGGCGGCAGCCCGGCGCACGAGAAGCGGCTCCTGGCCAACCTGGCCACTGAGCTCTTCCGGCACGGGAAGATCAAGACCACCGAGACGAAGGCCAAGCGGCTCCGCCCGCTGGCCGAGCAGCTCATCACGAAGGCCAAGCGCGGCGACCTGCACGCCCGCCGTCGCGTCCTGACCATCGTGAAGGACAAGGACGTCGTGTACGCCCTGTTCGAGCAGATCGCTCCGCGGTACGGCAACCGGCCGGGCGGGTACACCCGCATCACCAAGACCGGGATCCGCAAGGGTGACGCCGCTCCGATGGCCGTCATCGAGCTGGTCGAGGAGCTCGAGGTCGCCACCCCGGCCCCGGCGAAGAAGACGGCTGCCCGCAAGGCCGCCCAGCAGGACAAGGTCGAGGCTCTGGCCCGCGAGGACGAGGCCCCGGCCAAGTCCTCCGTCGACCAGGACTCGGAGCCGCCGGTGAACGCGTCCGGTGACAAGGGTGCCGACGGCCCCGGCGACAAGGCCGAGGGCGAAGACACCAAGTAATCGCGCTTCGGTAAGCCCGGCACTCTCAGCGGAGTGCCGGGCTTACTGCGTTTACGGGTACGGGCGTCCCGACAGTTCTCGGGCTCAGTGGAGAGGTTCGTCGTGGTCGAGGCCGTAACTCACCCATCCGGGCCGGACGATGTGGTCCGGCTCCGGCTGGACGTGTCATATGACGGCACCGAGTTCTCGGGGTGGGCGGTTCAGCCGTCCCGGCGCACAGTCGCCGGCGTGCTCCTCGCCGCGCTGGAAGTGCTCGTCGGTCCCATTCCGGTAGGCCTCACCGTGGCCGGGCGCACCGATGCCGGGGTGCACGCGTCCGGGCAGGTGTGCCACATCGACCTGCCCGCCCCCGTCTACGCCGCGCTGGAGGCGTCGCTGGTGAAGCGGCTCGGGGCGTTGATGCCGCCGGACGCCCGGGTCAAGGCGGTGACGCTGACGCCGTCCACATTCGACGCGCGGTTCTCGGCGACCTACCGCCGTTACGAGTACCGGGTCGCGGACAACGTGTGGGGTGCGGAACCGCTGCGGCGGCGGGACACGCTCGCCTGGACGCGGCGGCTCGACCTGGACCGGTTGCGGGAGGCCGCCGCCGGGCTGCTGGGGGAGCACGACTTCGCCGCGTACTGCAAACGCAAGGACAACGCGACCACCATCCGCGCGATCACCCACCTGGACTGGCACCGCGCCGCGGACGGGGTGGCCGTGGCCACCGTGCAGGCCGACGCGTTCTGCCATTCGATGGTCCGCAGCCTGGTCGGTGCGATGCTGAGCGTCGGCGACGGGCGCCGCGAGCCGTCCTGGCCCGGGTCGCTGCTGACGCTGCGGGAGCGGTCGAGCTCGGTGACCGTGGCGCCGGCCCATGGGCTGACGCTCGTCGCCGTCGGGTATCCCGCCCAGGCCGAGTACGCGGCTCGCGCCGACGCGACCCGCCGCCTGCGCACCCCCGAGAGTGACAGGACTTAGAGGTTGAGGGCCCGGGCGCCGATGACCTCGCCGGCCAGGTAGGTGTCCAGGAGGTCGGCGGTGATGCGGGGGGCGTACGGGTCGTCGGGGCTGATCGGGACGTTGTCCGAGCGGGTGATCACGCAGTAGACCAGGAAGTGGCCTCGGTCGTGCCAGCCGACCTGGGCGTCGGGGCGGTCGCGCGGGTCGCTGCCGGGGGCGGCGCCGGCGGCCATCGCGGCGAAGCTGCCCCGGCCGGACTCGACCAGGGGGCGGATCCGCTCGCCGGCACGGGTCGCGGCCTCGGCGTCGGCGAGGTTGAAGATGCCCGTGGTGACCTCGTAGCCGGCGTACGGCGCGGTCATCGAGGCGCGTACCACCTGGGTGCAGCCGGCGTCCTCGAGCAGGGTGCCGATCTCGCCGGTCGCCGCGGTCGCGCACACGTTGTCGATGTGCGTCATCGTCACCCGGTAGGAGCCGGCGCCCAGGCGCACCTGGGCGCCGGAGAAGACCTCGGCCAGGCTGAGCGGGTCCGGGTCCAGGTCGCGGGAGCTGATCGCGTACGGGGACGGGGCGCCCATCGTGCCGGTGTCCGGGGCGCCCAGGCCGCGGCGCTCGTCGACGATCACGAAGAAGCTGCTCAACCCGCAGATGCCCAGCATGATCAGCGCGCCGAGGCCGGTCATCAGCAGATGCATGGCGCGTTGCGGCTCACGCAGTGCCCACGGTCGTACGGACGGTTGCCGATGCAGTCCGGGTGTCGGCGCGACCATCTGCCGGACCAGCACGGTCAGACCACCGGGGGTGGCCATGCGGCGATGGGCGGCGCGGGACGCGGATGCGTGCAGCATGCAGTGAGGCTAGGAGCGCACCCTGATCGATGAACGCACTGGCTGTGCGCCACCCCCGCAGGTCATCGCTCGTTGCCGGGAGGACAATGGGGGAGTGAGCACCGAGCACTACTTCACCGCCGACCCGGCCACGCCCGCCCGGCCCGCCGAGGTCGAGTTCGCGATCAAGGGGCGGGACTATCGGCTCGCCTCGGCGAGTGGACTGTTCTCCGCCGGACGGCTCGACCCCGGCACGACCGTACTGCTGAAAAAGGGTGACCTGCCCACCGCCGCGACCACCGGCCGGCTCCTGGACCTGGGCTGCGGCTACGGGCCGATCGCGGTGGTGCTGGCCAGCGAGGCGCCGGAGGCCGAGGTGTACGCGGTCGACGTCAACAGCCGCGCCCTCGACCTGACCCGCGCCAACGCCGAGCGGCTCGAGCTGCGCATCACCGTCGGCGGGCCGGACGACCTGCCGGCCGACGTGACCTTCGCGCAGATCTGGAGCAACCCGCCCACCCACGTCGGCAAGGCCGAGCTGCACGCGATCCTGGAACGCTGGCTGCCGCGGCTCGACCCGGACGGCGTGGCCTGGCTGGTGATCAACCGGCACCTGGGTGGTGATTCGCTGCACACCTGGCTGGTCGGCAACGGGTGGACAGTCGAGCGCAAAGCCAGCCAGAAGGGCTTCCGGGTGCTGCGGGTGACCCGGAAAACCGGCTGACGCCGTCCCGCCCGACCAGGAAGGATGCCGGTCATGGGTTACGTGGATGTCGCCGGGGTGGGCTTCGTGCTGCCGGATGGGCGCGAGCTGTTCTCCGAGGTGTCGTTCCGGGTGGGCGAGGGCGCCAAGGTCGCGCTCGTCGGGCCGAACGGCGCCGGCAAGACCACGTTGCTCCGGATGGTGTCGGGCGACCTGCCGTTGCAGACCGGCACCGTCGCGCGCGCCGGCGGCCTCGGTGTGATGCGCCAGTTCATCGGCATGATCGGCGACGACCGTACCCTCGAAGATCTTGCTCTGTCCTTGGTCGAGCCGCCGTTGCGCGAGGCCGGTGCCAGGCTCGCGGCTGCCGCGGTCGCGCTCGGTGAGTCCGAGAAATCCCAGCTCGCGTACGCCAACGCGCTGTCACAGTGGGGCGAGGCCGGCGGGTACGACGCCGAGGTGCTGTTCGACACCGTGGCGGTGGCGATCCTCGGCAAACCGTGGGACGAGGTGCGCACCCGGCCGGTCCGGACGCTCTCCGGCGGCCAGCAGAAACGCTTCGCCCTCGACCTGCTGCTCCGCGGCCGCGACGAGGTGCTGCTGCTCGACGAGCCGGACAACTTCCTGGACGTGCCCGGCAAACGGTGGCTGGAGGCGCGGCTCAAGGAGTCGTCCAAGTCGGTGCTCTACGTCTCGCACGATCGCGAACTGCTCAACCAGACCGCCGGCCGGGTGGTGGCCGTCGAGGGCGGCGGCGCGTGGACGCATCCGGGCAGCTTCGCGTCCTGGCACGAGGCGCGGGCCGACCGGCATGACCGGCTGCTCGAGCTGCGCCGGCGGTGGGACGAGGAGCACGAGAAGCTGCGCGAGCTCGTCTTCACGCTGAAGCAGAAGGCCGCGTACAACGACGGGCTGGCGTCGCGCTATCAGGCGGCGCAGACCCGGCTGCGGAAGTTCGAGGAGGCCGGGCCGCCGCCGCTGCCGCCCAAGGAGCAGTCGCTGCGGATGAACCTGCAGGGCGGCCGCACCGGCAAACGCGCCGTGATGTGCGAGCAGCTCGAGCTGGACAACCTGACGTTCCCGTTCGACCTGGAGATCTGGTACGGCGACCGGGTCGCGGTGCTCGGCGCCAACGGCACCGGCAAGTCGCACTTCTTGCGCCTGCTCGCGGCCGGTGGCTCGTCGCCCGATGTGGACAACAAGCCGGTGGACGGGGCGCCGCTCGCGCATGTCGCGCATTCGGGCGTGGCCCGGCTCGGCGCGCGGGTACGCCCCGGCCACTTCTCACAGACCCACGATCGGCCGGAACTCCTGGAACGCACCCTGGTCGACATCCTCTGGCGCGGCGACGACCACCGATCCGGCCGGGACCGGGCCGCCGCGATGAAGGCGCTCAACCGGTACGAGCTGGCCGGGCAGGGCGACCAGCTGTTCAAGACGCTCTCCGGCGGGCAGCAGGCGCGGTTCCTGGTGCTGCTGCTGGAGCTGTCCGGCGCCACGGTGCTGCTGCTCGACGAGCCGACCGACAACCTGGACATGGCGTCGGCGGAGGCGCTCGAAGAGGGTTTGTCGGCCTTCGAGGGCACGGTGATCGCGGTGACCCACGACCGGTGGTTCACCAGGGGATTCGATCGTTTCGTGCTCTTCCAGGCCGACGGCGAGGTCGTCGAAACACCAGCCCCGGTCTGGGACGTGCGATAGGCCGGTTTCAAACCCGGCCAGGCGCGAGGCATGGCCCAGAGCGCGCCCGGCGGCGTCCGCGAGGCGCGCTCTGGACCTCGCCTCGCGCTTGCCCGGGTTTGGAACCCGGCCTAGCCAACGCTGTAGTTCGAGGGCTACTGTCGCCCGTAGAACCAACCCCACGGGAGTCCGGTGCACCGGGCTGAGAGGGGGGCTGTCGCGGCCCCCGACCGTCGAACCTGATCCGGATCATGCCGGCGCAGGGAGGAGCGATGGTGCAACCTATCTTCCCTCGTCTACACGTGGTGACGTCGTCGTTGCCGATTGTGCAGGCGGTGCTCTCGGTCTCCGGGCACGTGGCGATCCAGGTGCGCGTCGAAGACCCGGTCACCGATCGCGACGCCTATGCGCTCACGGTCGCGGTGCTGGCGTTGTGCCGGGCGCGCGGGGCGTTGTGCCTGGTCAACGATCGGCTCGATGTGGCCGTGGCGGCGGGCGCCGACGGGGCGCATGTGGGCGCCGACGACCTGCCACCGGCGGCGGCTCGGAAAGTGCTCGGGCCGGGCGTGGTGCTCGGCGTGACCTTGCGGGCGCCAGCGAAGGTTCCCGAAGCCTCGTACTTCGGTGTCGGGCCCGCCTATGCGACGTCCACGAAGGACGGTCTGCCGGATCCGATCGGGCCGGCCGGGGTGGGGGCGGTGGCTGACGCCTCGGGCGTTCCGGTGATCGCGATCGCTGGGGTGACGCCTGCTCTCGTGCCGGAACTGCTGGCTGCCGGCGCCTACGGGGTGGCTGCGGTGGGGGCCATCGCGCGTGATCCGGTCGGGGCTACGACCGCGTTTCTGGCGGCGCTGTCGTGAGATGCGCGGTGGTCGGGGGCGGGATCATCGGCTTGTCCATCGGGTGGCGACTCGCGGCCCGCGGGGTCGAGGTCCAGGTCTTCGACGCGTGGGCGGCCGGCGGCTCGGTGCTTCCTATGGGTAAGCAGAGCGAAGCGCTTCCTATGGGTAAGCAGAGCAAAGCGGGGGCCTGGTTTGTCGCCGCCGGGATGCTGGCCGCGGGGAACGAGTCGACCTGGGAGTCGGCCGCGCTCGGGGAGCTGATGGTGGAGTCGGCTCGGCGGTGGCCGGGTTTCGCCGCCGAACTCGGTGTGGAGCTGCCGGACGCGGGGACGCTCGTGGTGGCGCTCACGGCGGACGACGTCGCGGAGGCGGAACGCGAGTGGGCTCGGCGCCCGGGCCACCGACCGAGCCCGGACCCGCACTCGGGCCAGCGACCGGGCCCGCACTCGGGCCAGCGACCGGGCCCGCACCCGGGCCAGCGACCGGGCCCGCACCCGGGCCCGCACCCGGGCCAGCGACCGGGCCCGCCGCCGGGCGGGATGGTGGCGGCGGGAGAGCTCGGGGGAGCGGCCGCGGGGCAACGCTTACTGGAGGTAAGCAGAGCAAAGCATCTGGGGCCGAGTGCTCTGCGCGAGGCGGAGCCGGCCCTGTCGCCGCGGGTGCGGGCCGGCTGTCATCTGCCCGAGGACCGGCAGGTCGACCCGCGCAAGGTGGTGGCGGCGCTGCGGGAGCGGGTGCTCGTCGTACCCGAGAAGGTTGACGATCTTGCGGACCTGGACGCGGATCAGGTGGTCGTCGCGGCGGGGGTCGGCACGGCTCGGCTGGCCGGGTTGCCGGTGCGGCCGGTCAAGGGCGAGTTGCTGCGGCTGCGCGGCGAGCCTGGGCTGCTGCGGCACGTGATCAGCGGATACGCGGACGGGCGCCGGGTCTATCTGGTGCCGCGGGCGGACGGCGAGATCGTGGTCGGGGCGACCCAGGACGAGCGTACGGACGACGTGGTCACCGCCGGGGCGGTGCTGGAACTGCTCCGCGCCGCGACCGACCTGGTGCCCGCCCTCGCCGACTGCGCGATCACCGAGACGCTCGTCGGTCACCGGCCGTCCACACCGGACAACGCGCCGCTGCTCGGGCGGCTGGACGGCCGCACCGTGATCGCCTCCGGTCACCACCGGAACGGCGTACTCCTGGCACCGGTCACCGCCGATCTGATCGCGGACCTGATCGTGACCGGCGAGCCCGACCCGCTCCTCGCGCCCTTCGCCCCCGGGAGGTTCACATGACCGTCGTCGTCAACGGTGACCGGACGCCCATCCCCGAGGGGGCCAGCGTGGCCGCGCTGGTCGCCCGGCTGACCGAGGCCGAGCGCGGGGTTGCGGTCGCGCTCAACGGCGAGGTGGTGCCGCGGTCGGCCTGGGCGGACACCGGGCTGGCCGACGGCGACCGCGTCGAGGTGCTGACCGCGGCTCAGGGAGGCTGACATGGAGATCTTCAAGGCGTCCCGGCTGATCCTCGGCACCGGCGGGGCGCGCAGCCTGAGCGAGCTCGAGGCCGCGATCGAGGCGTCCGGCACCGACCTGGTCACCGTCGCGCTGCGGCGGATCGACGCGGCCGGGCCGGGGCTGCTGCCGATGCTGGACCGCTGCAAGGTGCGGGCGCTGCCGAACACGGCCGGGTGCTACACGGCGGCGGACGCGGTCAAGACGGCGCGGCTGGCGCGGGCGGCGTTCGAGACCGACCTGATCAAGCTGGAGGTGATCGGCGACGACCGGACCCTGCTGCCCGACGCGGTGGAACTGCTGCAGGCGGCGGAAACGCTGGTGGCGGAGGGGTTCACGGTGCTGCCGTACACCAACGACGACCCGATCCTGGCCCGCCGGCTGGAGGCGGTGGGATGCGCGGCGGTGATGCCGGCCGGGTCGCCCATCGGCTCGGGGCTGGGCATCTCCAACCCGCACCACATCCGGCTGATCCGGCAGAACGTCGAGGTGCCGGTGATCCTGGACGCCGGCATCGGCACCGCCTCGGACGCGGCGCAAGCCATGGAACTGGGCTGTGACGGGGTGCTGGTCGCCAGCGCGATCACCCGGGCCGAGAACCCCGCCCGGATGGCGGCGGCGATGCGGCACGCGGTCGAGGCGGGGCGGCTGGCGCACGGGGCGGGGCGGATCGCGCGGCGTTTCCACGCGGTCGCCTCCACCTCGGACAGCGGGAAGCCGTCGTGGTGACACCGGCCGGGCTCGTCGTGCTCACCGACCGGCGGTCCGCCGCCGGGCCGCTTCGCACGGTGGTCCAGCAGGCCGTCGAGGGTGGCGCCGGGTGGGTGATCCTGCGGGAGCGCGATCTCGGGTACGCCGAACGCCGCGCGCTCGCCGACAGCCTCCGCGAGCTGCTGCCGCCGGGACGGTTGATCGTCGCCGGGCCCGACCCGCTCGGGGGTGACGCCGTGCATCTGGCGGCGCGCGACCCGCTGCCGTCGCCCGGTGTGAGCCTGATCGGCCGGTCGTGCCACTCGCTGTCCGAGATCCGCGGGCTGTCCACCGAGGACTATGTGACGTTGTCGCCGATCTTCGCCACCGACTCGAAGCCGGGCTACGGTCCGCCGCTCGGCGCCGCCGGGGCGGGACGGCTGAGCGGCGGGATGCGCTGGCTGGCGCTGGGCGGGGTCACGACCGCAGAGGACGTCCGGTCCTGCCTGGCCGCGGGCGCCGACGGGGTGGCCGTGATGGGTGCGGTGATGACGGCGCCCGACCCGCGCGCGGTCGCGGAGGCGCTGACCTCGGCGCTTCCTATGGGTAAGCAGAGCAAAGCGGCCGTGGGCGGCGACCGGCCCGCCGGCGGGGGTGTGCGATGACGCCGCGGGTGGTGTTGACGATCGCGGGGTCGGACTCGGGCGGCGGGGCCGGGATTCAGGCCGACCTCAAGACGTTCGCGGCGCTGGGGGTCTACGGGGTCTCGGTCGTCACGGCCGTCACGGCGCAGAACACCACCGGGGTGACCGGGGTGCATGCGGTGCCGGCCGAGATGGTGGGGGCGCAGCTCGATGCGGTGCTGGACGACTTCGAGGTGGCGGCGGTCAAGGTCGGGATGATCCCGGATCGGGAGGTGGCGCTCGCGGTTGCCGGGCGGGTCTCGCGGTTGCCGAACCTGGTCGTGGATCCGGTGCTGGTCGCCACCTCCGGCAGCCGGTTGTCCGCCGTTGCTTCTGTCCGGCCTTTACTGGCGTACCCGAGCATTTTGACGCCCAACCGGCGCGAAGCCGCAGCGCTGCTCGAAGCGTCACCACCGACCGGGGTCGCGGAGATGGCCGAGGCCCTGGCCGGGCTCGGGGCCGGCTCCGTCGTGGTGACCGGCAGCGAGAGCGCCGTGGACGTGCTGCACCACGACGGGGTGACGACGGTTCTCGACGGCGTGCCCGTGGAGACCACCAACAACCACGGATCGGGGTGCACGTTTTCGTCCGCGATCGCGGTGCGGCTTGCGCTGGGTGACGAGGTGCCGGTTGCGGTACGTGCGGCCAAGGCCTACGTCGCGAATGCGCTGCGTGGTGGGCGGCATTGGAAGCTCGGCTCCGGGCCGGGGCCGCTGAACCACTTCGCGTAGTCGGAACGCTCCTTTCTGGAGACTTTGCGTCCTAGTGATGACCGGTTTATGACGAAAGGGGAGGAAAGTGCGACGGAAGGTGTACGAGCAAGGAGTGCCGTTCGCAGAGGTCGAGCTGAGCGGGGACAACCCGCCGGTGCGGCTCTACGACACGTCCGGGCCGGGCAGTGACCCGTTGAAGGGCCTGCCCGGACTGCGGGCGGACTGGATCGGGACGCGCGGCGGCGGCAAAATCACGCAGCTGGCGTGTGCGCGGGCCGGCATCGTGACGCCGGAGATGGAGTTCGTGGCGATCCGCGAGAACATGGACGCCTCGGTGGTGCGCGACGAGATCGCGGCCGGGCGTGCCGTGCTGCCGGTCAACGTCAACCACCCGGAGAGCGAGCCGATGATCATCGGGTCGCGGTTCCTGGTCAAGGTCAACGCCAACATCGGCACCTCGGCGGTGAGCTCGTCGGTCGCCGAGGAGGTCGACAAGCTGACCTGGGCCACCCGGTGGGGCGCCGACACCGTGATGGACCTGTCCACCGGCAAGCGCATCCACGAGACCCGCGAGGCGATCCTGCGCAACTCGCCGGTGCCGATCGGGACCGTGCCGATCTACCAGGCCCTGGAGAAGGCCGGCGGCGACCCGGTCAAGCTGACCTGGGAGATGTTCCGGGACACCGTGATCGAACAGGCCGAACAGGGCGTCGACTACATGACCGTGCACGCGGGCGTACGGCTGGCGCACGTGCCGCTGACCGCCGGCCGGGTCACCGGGATCGTCTCCCGCGGCGGATCGATCATGGCCGCCTGGTGCCTCGCCCACCACCGGGAGAACTTCCTGTACGAGAACTACGCCGAACTGTGCGAGATCTTCGCCCGGTACGACATCACGTTCTCCCTCGGCGACGGCCTGCGCCCCGGATCCATCGCCGACGCCAACGACGCCGCCCAGTTCGCCGAGCTGCGGACCCTGGGCGAGCTGACCCACGTGGCCTGGGAATACGACGTGCAGGTCATGGTCGAAGGGCCGGGCCACGTGCCGATGCACAAGATCAAGGAGAACGTGGACCTGCAGCAGGAACTGTGCGACGGTGCGCCGTTCTACACCCTCGGGCCGCTCACCACCGACGTGGCGCCCGCCTACGACCACATCACCTCGGCGATCGGCGCCGCGATGATCGGCATGTTCGGCACCGCGATGCTCTGCTACGTCACCCCCAAGGAACACCTCGGGCTGCCCGACCGGGACGACGTGAAAGCCGGGGTGATCGCCTACAAGATCGCGGCGCACGCGGCCGACCTGGCCAAAGGACACCCCGGCGCGCAGGCCTGGGACGACGCCCTGTCCAAGGCCCGCTTCGAGTTCCGCTGGGAGGACCAGTTCAACCTGTCGCTCGACCCCGAGACGGCACGGAGCTACCACGACGCCACGCTGCCCGCCGAACCCGCCAAGACCGCGCACTTCTGCTCCATGTGCGGGCCCAAGTTCTGCTCGATGCGGATCAGTCAAGATCTGCAGGCGTACGCGGAGCAGGGCATGCGTGCCAAGAGCGAGGAGTTCCGTGCCGCCGGGGCCTCGGTCTACCAGATCTCGTCGACGGGTGGTCAGAGCACGTAGAACGTCACGCTGTGGGCTTACTCGTCGCCCAGTTTGCTGACCCAGTCCACGTACTCGTCGTCCTTGGCCTGCTTCTTGGACTTCTTCTCCGGGGCCGGATTCACCGACAGGGGCGGGGAGGAAGGCTCCGGCTGGGCGATCGGTGCGGAGATGGCCTCCGGCTCGGGTACGAGCGGAGTGCCTCGGAGCGTGTCCGGGGTGGCGTCCCTGTTGACCGGGCGAAGCTGGGGGCGCAGGGCCTCGGGCGGGATCTCCGGCAGCGCGGGAGCGGGGACGTAGGGCGGGGTGCTCGGCTCGCTTGCGGCGGCTCGGCGGCCTCGGCGTGGGCGTTCGCTGGCGCCTCGCCCGGGTGCGGCTTCGGTCTGATCGTCGCCCGGGGCGCCTCGGCGTCCAGGTGCGTTTTCAGTCTGTGGCGCGCGGCCTCGCCGGCCCCTCGGCGGGGCCGCGCTTCGCGCCGCGCCGCCCTGTGGCCGGGGTGCTTCCGCACCCAACCCGGCTCGGGGCGGCGCCTCCGCACCTGCTCCGCCGCGGGGCGCGGGGGCGCCCGCGGGGACGAAGGCGTCGAACGTCGGCGGTTCGTGGGCCGGCAACTCGCCGGTCGGGGCGTTGCCGGGGCGTCGCGGATCGGTCGCTCCGGCAGAAGCGCCGCCGTGCTCGTCCACACCGGACATTCCTGATTTGTCGCTGGATTTCGGCTTGCGCGAGAAGGGTCCGCGACGGGCCGGGCGCTCCGGCTGGTCGGCGGGTCCGTCGGCCGAGGCGTGGGCCGGTGCGGAAAGCGCGCTCGGCGGCGGCGAATGCTGGACGGGAATGCCGGCGGTGGGCTCGTCGTCGCCCGCGTGGCGCGGGCGGGGCGCGGAGGTCTCGGTGTCGTCGGCGTGGCGGGCGGCGGCGGTGGCCGGGTCGTCCTCGTCGGCCAGGTCGTCGGGGCCGCGGCGGATGACCGCGGCCAGCACCGAGCCGAGCACACCCGCGCCGGTGGCCGTCATCGCCGCCCAGTAGGGCACGACCTGGTAGCGGTCGGCGCCCGCGCCGGGGCCGGCGATCAGGTAGGACAGCGTGAGCAGCGCGGGACCGGGCAGGCCGGCCAAGGCGATCGTCAGGATGGGCAGTTCGCGGCGGCGGGCGGCGTACCCGAGAATGGCCCCGGTGATCAACGCCAGAGCCGGCATCGTGAAGAGCGCGGTCCGCTGCGTCAGCGCGGGGGAGAGATAGCCGGCGTCGAAGACGCCGAGGCGGACCGCGGGGAGCGGGTCGTCCGGGCCGAGGGACGGCGCCACCGAGAGCAGGGCCAGCGCCCAGACCGCGATGCCGGTCACCGTCAGGCTGCGGCGGGCGATCAGCTGGGTGAGCACGGCGTACGCGGCGAAGATGCCCGCCGCCGCGCCCAGCGTCGCGCAGATGCCGATCACGAAGACCGGGTGCACGCCGTCGACCCGGGCGGTGCGCGCCGGCTGCATGGTGAGTGGCACGACCAGCGCCGCGCCCAGGCCCGCGGCCAGGGACAACGCCACGAACGTGCCCGCGGTCGCGGGTGCCTTCCACCGGTCGCGCAGCCAGCGTCCGGCCAGGCCGCCGATCACCGCCGCGGTCATCGCGAACCAGGCCACCCAGGCGAGCTGTGCGGTCCACTGGTCGCGCCCGGCCACGTCGACGACCCTGGTCAGGCGCAGGATGCCCAGGCCGTACGCCAGACCGAGCTGACTGGCACCGGCGAGAGCGGCGACGCCCAGCGTCGTGCCGAGCAGCTTGGCCCAGGTCCGAAATGCCATGCGCGCACGGTACGGAATGGGCCCCGTCGATCGCCAGTCGAGGGTGGCTACTTAAGGAGCCGGAAAGCCTTCACGTCATCAGCAGTTCGTGCAGGTCCGCGCTGGCCCGGGCGACCTCTTCCAGGTGCGCCGTCCGGCCCAGCGTGCGTGGCCTGGGGATCTTGATCTCCAGGATCTCGCGGATCCGGCCGGGTCGCGGGCTGAGCACGACCACGCGATCGGCCAGGAGTACCGCCTCGTCGATCGAATGGGTGACGAAGACCGTGGTCGCGTTGTTCTCCATATGAAGTTTCTGCAGCTCGCCGGCGAGTTCCTCACGGGTGAGGGCGTCGAGCGCGGAAAACGGCTCGTCCATCAGCATCACGCGCGGATTGGTGATCAGCGACCGGCAGAGCGCGACCCGCTGCTGCATGCCGCCGGAGAGCTCGTGCGGCATTTTCCGTTCGAAGCCGGTCAGCCCGGTCAGCTCCAGCAGCTCGTTCGCCCGGGCGCGGTGCTCGGCGGGCCGCCAGCCGTAGATCTTGACCGGCAGCAGCACGTTGTCCAGCACCGTGCTCCACGGCAGCAGGGCCGGCCGCTGGAACATCATCGAGACGTCGCGGCGGGGCCGGTTAACCGGCTCGCCGTCGATCCGCACCTCGCCGCCGCCGGAGGGCAGCAGCCCGGCGATGATCCGCAGCATCGTGGACTTGCCGCAGCCGGACCGGCCGAGGACGGCGACGAACTCGCCGTCGCCGACCTCGAGGTTGATGTCCCGGAGCGCCTCGACGGCGCCGGACTTCGTGGCGAACGAACGGGACACACCGGACAGACGGATCATCGTCGTGTTCCGCGGGGGATCAGCTGGCCAGGCGCCAGCGACCGCTGCGCGCCTTCAGCAGGGTAAGCGCCTGGGGCATCAGTCCGGAGTGGTTGTCCGGCGTGATCCGGATCGCCCCGGACATGCCGTCCAGCTGGGTGGTCTCGATCGCGTCGCGCAGAGCCGGCCGTGCGGTGCCGTTCCGGGCGATCGCGTCGGCCAGCACGCTGATCGCGTCGGCGGCCAGCGAGGCCACCCCGGAGTACGTGCCGTAGCGCGAGGTGTAGTCCCGGAACCACTGCTTGCGGGCCGCCTTGGCCGGGGTGGTCGCGATGACGTCGTCGATCGCCAGCGTCTGGGTGAACACCATGGTGGCGTCCTCCGAGGCGACGGCCGCCTCGCGCGGGATGAACAGGTCGCCCGCCGCGGCGGCGTCGTAGTACGTCTTGCCCTTGAACCCGGCCGCCGCGGCGCTGGTCGCGGCGAGCCCGGCCAGGTCGGGGCCGACCAGGTAGAGCAGCGCGTCCGGCTTGCTGTCGGCGAGCGTGCCCACCGCCTGGGTGATGTCGGTGGCGGTGGCCTTGACCTCCGTGATGCTGGGGATCTGCAGGCCGGCCTTGACGGCCTCCGCCTCGAAGGCGAGCTTGGCGCCCTTGCCGTACAGGTCGTCGGTGTGCAGCACGCCGACCCGCTTGATCTCGGCGGCCTTCATCGCGGTGGCCAGCGCGGCGGCGCTGTCCGGCGAGTTCGGACCGATCTTGAAGATGAACCGGCGCTCGTTCAGCGGGGCCGCGACCTCGTTCGCCGGCGCCAGCGCGATGGTGGGCAGCTGCTTGTCGTTGATCGTCTTGGCGGCGCCGGTCACGCACTGGCTGCAGTAACCGGTGATCACCGCGGCGACCGACGGGTTGTCCGCGAACGAGCTGAGGTTGCGCAGCGAGACGGTCGCGTCGCTGCGGTTGTCCAGGATGTTCAGCCGCAGCCGCCGGTTGCCCAGCAGACCGGAGGCGTTGACCTGGTCGACGCGCAACTGGAGGGCGCGGCCGTACGCGGCGTCGGTCGGCGAGCTGGCGGCCAGGTCGGCGCCGATCACCACGTCGGTCAGGGCCGCCGCGTCGTCGTCCGACGAGCACCCGGCCAGCCCGGTGGTGAGCAGGGCCGCGACCGCCAGGGCGGTCGAGGCGCGACGGGGGAACCTCACTGCGGGTGCCTCCTAAGGGGGATGTCCACATCGCGACGTTGTCCGCAATGGACCGCACGCACACGGACACCACGTCCGTCCGATCGCGAGAAACCTTGCCAACGTGAAGGTTCCTAGGTCAAGCCGCCCCGTCACGGGGAGCGAGACAAAGATCTCACATAGTGGTTGGAATCTTGAGGCACATGCGTTACCGCTTGCGCACTTACCGTTGTCAAGGTCATATTCGTGCACGTCAAAGCGCGGGTTTCACCAGCGTACTCACAGAACGCATGTTTGCCATTCCACAACGTAGGACGTTTCCGGTCATGACCAGACTTCCCAAACGTATTGCGAGTCTGATGAAATCGCGGCCGTGCCGCGTGTTGCACGTACCTGTCCGCAGCCGCCGGAAAGGCCCGGGCCGCAGGCGCCGGGTGGGCGAAGTGCTGCGGGGATGATCAGCGAGGAGATGTCGTGAGCACCGGTTCTACGACCCAGCCTGCGACCTACCCCGCGGCGGCTGACCGGCCGCGGCGCGGCCTGCCGCGGCTCCGGGACGCGCGGATCCGAACCAAGCTGGCGCTGATCCTTTTCGTACCTCTCTCCGCCGTGCTGGCCCTCGGCATCATCCGCATCTACGACATCGGCACCCAGGCGGTCGACGCCCGCGAGGTCGAGGACCTCACCCGGCTCTCGGCGGACGTCTCCGAGCTGACGCAGGTGCTGCACACGGAACGGATGGCCGGCGCGACCTACCTCGCGAACCCGGACGCCAAGAAGGACGCGTACACCGCCGCGATCGCGCAGAGCGACATCCGGATCCGGCAGTACGAGGCGGACCGCCGCGAGCTCGACGAGGTGCCCGCCTCGATCGCGCAGCGGCTCGCCCGGATCGACGACGACCTTGACACCATGGACATCACGCGCACGCGGGTGTCGGACCGGGACAAGATCTCGGTCACCGAGGCGGTCCTGCGCTACGGCGTCGTGGTCACCGACCTGGTCGGCTACGGCGAGGCCCTCGGCCAGTTCGCCGGTGACGGCACGGTCGGCGACGGCCTGCGCGCGTCCAACGCGTTCGCCAAGGCCAAGGCCGGCACCGCCGAGCAGGAGGCGATCTCGTACGCCGCCCGCGTCTCCGGCGACATCAGCGCCGAGCAGCAGGCCGCGTTCATCGCCACCCAGACCAGCCAGCAGGAGGCCCTGCTCGCGTTCGCGGTGGTCGCCTCGCCGGCCGCCCGCGCCCTGGTCGACTCCACGGTCACCGGTGACGCCGTCAACCTCGCCGACCGCACCGCGATCCGGCTGGGCCGCGGTGAGCAGGTGGATCCGACCGAGATCCTGCAGACCTTCGGCGCGGTCGTCGACCTGATGCGCTGGGCCGAGCAGCGGCTCGAGGACCGCAGCATCGCCTCGGCCGCCGACGAGAGCGGATCGATCTCCCAGCGGGCCGCCGTCGAGGGCGGGCTGGTCCTGATCGTGCTGCTGATCGCGATCGCGCTGGCGATCGTGCTCGCCCGCTCCCTGATCCTCTCCCTGCGCCGGCTGCGGGAAGGCGCGCTCGGCGTGGCCCACCGCGACCTGCCGGAGGCGGTGGCCCGGCTGCGTGACGTCCGCAACCTGGGCGACGGCGGCGCCGACGACATCGTCCGCCAGATGCGCGACCCGATCCAGCTGCGCAACCGCGACGAGGTCGGCGAGGTCGCGACCGCCTTCAACACGGTCCACCGCGAGGCGGTCCGGATCGCGGCCGAACAGGCCGCCCTGCGGACCAGCGTGTCGGCGATGTTCCTCAACCTGGCCCGCCGCTCGCAGAGCCTGGTCGACCGGATGATCGGCGAACTGGACCAGATCGAGCGCGGCGAGGAGGACCCCAAGCGTCTCGCCCAGCTGTTCGAGCTGGACCACCTGGCCACCCGGATGCGCCGCAACGACGAGAACCTGCTGGTCCTGGCCGGCGCCGACTCCAGCGCTCCGCGTCGCGAGGACGCGCTGCTGGTCGACGCGTTGCGGGCCGCCCAGTCCGAGGTCGAGCTCTACAACCGCATCGAGTTCGGCACCGTCGACACCGACATCTCGATCGCCGCGATCGCCGTCAACGACGTGGTCCGGCTGATCGCCGAGCTGCTCGACAACGCCACCCGGTTCTCCCCGCCGAACAGCATCGTGGTCGCCGACGGCCGGCGCATCCGCGACTACGTGGTGATCCAGGTGGAGGACCACGGCCTCGGCATGTCCGAGGAGCAGATGAACCAGCTCAACGCCCGCCTGGCCGAGCCGCCGAGCGTGGACGTGGCCGCGTTCCGGCTGATGGGCCTCGCCGTGGTCGGCCGGCTGTCCAGCCGGTACGGCATCCGGGTCGAGCTGCGCACCAACGTCGAGGGCGGCACGATCGTCCAGGTCACGCTGCCCAGCAACATCGTGCTCCTGCCGCACCGGCCGATCGACGGACCGCCGCCGCGGACGCCACAGGTGGACCGCGGGTACTCGTACGGCGTCGACGCGTTGCCGTCCGGCCGCACGACGACCGCGACCCTTCCGCCGGCCCCGGAGCCGTCGTGGCGGGCGGAACTGCCGTCCCAGTCCTCGCACCCGCTGCTGCCGCAGATGCCGTCGCAGCGGCCGCCGTCCGAGCCGATGGCGCCGCCCACCACCGACCGGCCGCCGCTGCCGACCAGGGTGGCCCAGCCGATCGCCTCGACCCCGGCGTCACCGCCCGCGGCCCCAGCCTCGCCGTCCGCGCCCCCCGCGTCCCCGGCCTCACCGCCGGGTGGCTGGAGCGAGCCGACCCGGGCCTACCCCGCGGTCCAGCCCGCCTCGCCGGACATCCAGGTGGCGGTCGGATTCGTCACCCCGGACGGCCGCAAGGTGCCGCCGCCGGCGCCGCCGCAGAGCCCCGGCTCCGGGTGGGGCGCCGCGCTGGCCGCGATGCCGGCCGCACCGCCGCCGCCCACGCCGCCGGAGGCCGACGACCGGGCCGAGGCGCCGATCTTCCTGCAGATGCAGGCCAGCTGGTTCCGCGCGCACGAGAACAGCGGCGACCCGAACGAGTGGGGCATGCCCACCGCCGGTTACGCCCCGCCGCCCAGCGCCACGTCACCGACGCCGGCGATGGCCGGAGCGGTCTCCGCGCCGCCCGCCGCTGCCGCCCCCGCCTCCGCGCCGTCCGCCCCAGCTTCCGCGCAGCCCGCTCCGGCAGCGCAGACCTCCGCGCCGCCCGCTCCGGCGCCGGCATACACGCCTCCCTCCACTTCGGATCAGCCCAGACGGCCTGATCTTCCACGGAGGGATGTGTCCGGAAGCGGTTCCGGGCAGAATGGTCTGCGGTCGGCGCCAACCGGTACCGATCGTGGTGGGTCCGCCACCAACTCTCGACCGGCTCCCCCGGCCGAAGAGCGCTGGCGCACCGCTGCTGACGAAGGTTGGCAGCGGGCGATGGCAGCGGCGGCACCCTCCGACGGTGGCAACACCCGTTCCGGACTTCCGAAGCGGGTGCCCCAGGCACAACTCGTGCCCGGTGGCGTACAGAGCGACACACGTGCTCAGAGCCGGCGCAGTCCGGACGAGGTACGCGGTCTCCTGTCCGCCTATCACCGTGGCGTGCAAAGAGGGCGAACGGCCGGCGGTGCCGAGGCCGGCACGGGCGCCCCTGCTCCTAAGGAGAACTGACAAGTGACCAGGCCCCCCACCATGCAGGACATGGGCTGGCTGCTCAGCAACTTCGCGGACAGCGTCGCCGGTATCGCGCACGTCGTCGCTGTCTCCGCGGACGGTCTGTTGCTCGCCTCCTCCCGTGACCTACCGGCGGACCGCGCCGACCAGCTGGCCGCGATCACCTCCGGCGTGGTCAGCCTGACCGAGGGCGCATCCCGCATGTTCAGCGCCGGTGAGGTTCAGCAGACCATCATCGAGATGGACAGCGGATACCTGTTCCTGATGTCGATCAGCGACGGGTCCTCGATGGCCGTGCTGGCGGCGCGCAGCTGCGACGTCGGCCAGGTCGGCTACGAGATGGCCCTCCTCGTCGAGCGGGTCGGAGCGGCCCTCGTGCCCGCCCCCCGCGAGACCGTCGGCCACGTCTGACCCGGCCGCACCGACATCAAGGGAGGGAGGTGACCGATGGGGCAGCCCCGGCAACCGCACGATCCGCGTGGCGCGCTGGTCCGGCCCTACGCGGTCACCCGCGGACGAACCGAGCCGCAACGTGACATTCCCATCGAGGCCGTCCTGGTCGCCAGCCAGGCCAACGTCCAAGAGGCCCGGTTCGCCGGGCACGACAAATATCGCATCGCGCTGCTGTGCGAGCCGAGGGCCCAATCCCTGGCCGAGATCGCGGCGTACCACCGGCTACCGCTGGGGGTCGCCCGCGTGCTCGTCGCCGACATGGTCGCCGACGGACTGCTGGCGTTGCACAGTGCCGCTCCCAGACAAGGATTCGCGGAGCGGATGGATCTGCTGGAGAGGGTGTTGAGTGGACTTCGCAAGCTCTGAGCGGGCGGGGGCGCAACCCAAGGAGATCACCTCCGCGAAGATAGTGGTCGCCGGCGGCTTCGGCGTCGGCAAGACGACTCTGGTCGGTGCGGTCTCCGAGATCGAACCGCTCACCACCGAGGCGGTGATGACGTCCGCGAGCTCGGGCGTCGACGACGCGTCCAAGGTGCCCGGCAAGGAGACGACCACGGTCGCCATGGACTTCGGCCGCATCACGATGGCCGACGACCTGATCCTCTACCTGTTCGGCACGCCCGGCCAGACCCGGTTCTGGTTCATGTGGGACGAGCTCATCCGAGGCGCCGTCGGTGCCGCGGTGCTGGTCGACACGCGCCGCATCTCGGACGCGTTCGCCCCGCTCGACTACTTCGAGAACCGGCACCTGCCGTACCTGGTCGCCCTGAACTGCTTCGACGGCGCCCCGCGCTACGAGCCGGAGGAGGTCCGGGAGGCGTTGGCGATCGCGCCGCACGTGCCGTTGATCATGTGCGACGCGCGCCACCGCGACTCGGTCAAGGCAGTGCTGGTCGGCGTGGTGGAGCACGCCATGGCGACGCTGGTCGAGGAGCAGGGCCGAGGCTTCCCCGCCACCGTGGGTTGACGGCCGGGAGTGAGCCGGATCGAGGTCGGGTCGCGATTCTGGTCGACATCAAGATCTAGATCAAGGTCAAGATCAAGGTCAAGATCAAGGTCAAGGTCAGGATCAAGATCAAGGTCAAGATCAAGGTCAAGATCTTGATGTCCCGGGTTCGTCGTGGCCCGGACCGTCGCTCCCGCCGGAGACCGGTCGCTGCGCTCCCTGCCAGGTGCGTGAGTGGTTGAGCTGTGTCCGCTGCGCGGACAAACCCGCGCTGCGCGGACGCGCTCGGCTGCGCGGACAAACTCGCGATCAACCCGCGCTGCGCGGACAACCGCGCTGCGCGGACGCGCTCGGCTGCGCGGACAAATACCCTGCTGCGCAGACAAATCCTTGCTGCGCGGACGAGGCTCTGCGCGCTGCGCTCGCACGCTGTTGGCGTGGTGGTAGCTGGGCGCGGCATCTGGAGCCGCGATGCCGCCCTGAGCTACCACTGCTGCGAGCAGTGGTAGCTGAGCGCGCCGAATCCGCCCGAATACCGCCAAGAGCTACCGCTGTCGGGTCGGGCTACCACTGTCGGGGTCGAGCTACCGCTGTCGGGTCGGGCTACCACTGTCGGGGTCGAGCTACCGCTGTCGGGTCGGGCTGCTGCTGTCGGGTCGCGCTGCCACTGTGAGCGTGAGCGTGAGCGGGGCGGGTGGCCGGGCTTGACGCAGCGCCTCTCGCGAAAGACGCGTTCACGGCCTGGAGTTTCGCTCTGCTTGCGGAGTGTCACGCTTCTGCGCCGTTGCGGTTGGGGACTCAGCCGTGCGTAATCGAGAACGGGTTTGATCTTCGCTCTGCGGGTTTGATCCTGGGTGGCCCACCGCGCGGCTCGTCTTGGTGGCGGGCAAAGGGAGAGGCGGCAGAAGGAGTGGCCGCAGAAGGGGTGGGGGCAGAAGGAGTGGCCGCAGAAGGGGTGGGGCAGAAGGGGTGGCGGCAGAAGGGGGGTGGCGGTTAGTTGGGTAGGCGGTAGCCGCGCTTGACGACCGTCTGGACGATGCCTGGGGTGCCGAGGCCGGCGCGGAGGCGGGCGACGGCCATTTCGACCGCGTGTTCGTCGGCGCCGCGGGGGAGCATGTGCAGGAGGGCGGCTCGGGAGAGGACTCGGCCGGGCGTGGCGGCCAGCGCACGGAGGACGGCCATCGGGGCGGGGGCCAGGGGGCGGAGTTCGCCGTCGACGATCGCCGCGTGACCGCGCAACGTCAGAGAGTGGCCGGACACCTCGATCGTCAGGGCGCGGCGGGGCAGCTCGTCCACGATGGTGCGGACCAGTGAACTGAGCCGGGCCCGGGGCGGGGCGACCACCGGCACGTCGTGACCGCGCAGCGGCGCCGCGGTGACCGGGCCGACGCAGGCCGCCAGCACGTCCGTGCGGAACGCCTCCAGGACGTTGTCGCACTCGGGGCCCGCCGCGCGGAGCAGCGCGCCGACCGCGGGGGCCGAGGTGAACGTGACGGCGTCGACCAGCCGGGCCGCGACCAGGTCGACCAGTCGGTGCAGTGGCGCGGGGTCGGTGGGCGGCGCCCAGCGGTAGACCGGGACCTCGATCACCTGGGCGCCCGCCGCCTGGAGGGTCTCGGTGTACTCGGGCTGGGACTCGCCGTGCAGCTGGATGGCGATGGTCAGGCCGGCGATGCCGCGTTCGCTCAGGTGGTCGACGACCTCGTCGAAGCTTTCACCCTCCGGCGCCCACTGGTCCTGCAGGCCGGCGGTGCGGACGGCCGCTCGTGCCTTGGGGCCGCGGGCCACCAGGTAGGCCCGGGCGAGCACGGTGCGCAGCGGCTCGGCCAGGCCCCAGCTCTCGGCGGCCTCCAGCCAGCCGCGCATGCCGATGCCGGTGTTCACCAGGACCACGTCGGGTGGGGTGGACAGGCAGGCGCGGGTGGCGGCGCGCAGCTCGGCGTCGTCGGCGATGGGGACGATCCGCAGGGCCGGGGCCAGCACGACCCGGGCGCCGCGATTTTCCAGAAGTCCGGCCAGCTCGTCACGCCGGCGGTCGGCGGTCACCCCGACGGTGTACCCGGACAGGGACGCTGCCGGTTCCGCCAGCGCCGATGCGGTGATGACCGTGCGTCGAGAGCCCCCCGTGCGCTCCGTCATCCCGTCTGCATTTCGAAAAGCCGCGGCGTGGCCGAACGGTCCACCGAAGGGCACGCTCGGAGATCGCCGTCCTCAGCGTCGACCCGCTCCCATGTCACGCCTGCGTTCTCCGCCGTACCTCCGACCGGCGCACACCGCGGCTCCTCTAGACCGGGCCGAAGCCCGGCCGGCACCGTCAGGTCCGTCCTCAACCCTGACGGTGGCTTACGGGTGATGCCGCCGCCGGCGAGGCTGCCGGGCCGGGGCCCGCACCGCATCGTCGAAGAAGCCGCATCACTTGCCATGCCGGAAGAGTGCCGTCGGTGAATTACCGCCTTGCGTCCCGTTTGTTTCGAGCCTGCTAAGAGGCATCGATCACACTCGGACACGCTTCCGGGCAGTGCTGGCGACCCCGTGCCTACCGGCAATGGGTCTGCAGCTATGCTATAGAAGTCTGATTTCCCGGTCCTAGCGGCCGCCGTCGAGGGCATCGTCACATCAGCCCTCTTCGCCGCCCGTTTTGCCCGCCCGTTTTGACCGCGCCGAGCCCTCACGGGTATTGTTGCCTGCTGTTGTGCGACAGCTGCGGGCGAACCCGTTCGGGTACGCTTGATGGTCGAGCTTGCTGCGACCAGCGCGCGCTTCCCAGAACCGACGACGAGACAAGGTATTTCTGTGCGTACGTACAGCCCGAAGCCGGGTGAGATCGAGCGTCAGTGGCACATCATCGACGCCTCGGACGTCGTCCTGGGTCGCCTGGCCACCCACACCGCGACTCTTTTGCGCGGTAAGCACAAGCCGACGTTCGCGCCCCACATGGACACCGGCGACTACGTGGTGATCATCAATGCGGGCAAGGTCGCTCTGACCGGCAACAAGCGGCAGACGAAGGTCGCCTACCGGCACTCCGGTTACCCGGGTGGCCTGAAGCAGATCGGCTACGAGGAGCTGCTGTCGAAGCGCCCCGAGAAGGCCGTCGAGCTGGCTGTGAAGGGCATGCTCCCGCACAACAAGCTGGCCCGGCAGATCATCAAGAAGCTGAAGGTCTACCCCGGCGCTGAGCACCCGCACGCCGCCCAGCAGCCCCAGCCGTTCGAAATCATCCAGGTCGCGCAGTGAGCGCGGGAGAAGGCAGCAGCATGACGGACATCACCGAGCCCGAGGTCGTCGAGGGCGTCGAGACGGTCGAGACCGTCGAGGAGCCCGCCGAGACCATCGTCGTCGTCGAGGAGCCCGCGCCGGCTCCGGTGCGCGCACCCCGTCCCGGTGACCGTCCCATCCAGACCGTCGGACGGCGCAAGCAGGCCATCGTCCGGGTGCGCCTGATCCCGGGCACCGGCAAGATCACCTGTAACGGCCGTGACATCGAGGCCTACTTCCCGAGCAAGGTGCACCAGCAGCTCATCCGCGAGCCGTTCGTGACCACCGAGCGCACCGAGGTCTTCGACGTCATCGCCAACCTGCACGGCGGCGGCATCACCGGCCAGGCCGGTGCGCTGCGTCTCGGCATCGCCCGGGCGCTGATCACCAGCGAGCCCGACGACCGGCCCGCGCTGAAGAAGGCCGGCTTCCTCACCCGTGACGCGCGGGTCAAGGAGAGCAAGAAGTACGGCCTCAAGAAGGCCCGCAAGGCTCCGCAGTACTCGAAGCGCTGACCTTGCGCCTCGGCTGATCGGAACGGCCGGGTGCGACCCTCGTTGTGGGGTACGCGCCCGGCCGTTTCGCGTTCTCCTACCTTCTTGACAGCGTTCTCCCTTCTCGAAAGGAAGCCGCCAATGGGGCGACTCTTCGGCACCGACGGCGTGCGCGGGCTCGCGAACGGTGACCTCACCCCCGAACTCGCCCTCTCGGTCGCCATCGCGGCCGGGACGGTCCTGGTCGAGAGCGACGCCAGCCACCAGCCGCTGGCGATCGTCGGGCGTGACCCGCGGGCCAGCGGCGAGATGCTGGAGGCGGCGGTCGTGGCCGGCCTGACCAGCGTCGGGGCGAACGTGGTCCGGGTCGGTGTGCTGCCGACGCCGGCGGTGGCGTACCTGGTCGGGCAGGCGAACGCGGACCTGGGCGTGATGGTCTCCGCCTCGCACAACCCGATGCCGGACAACGGCATCAAGCTCTTCGCCTCGGGCGGGCAGAAGCTGCCGGACGACCTGGAGCAGCGGATCGAGGCCGCCATCGCCGACGGGCACGGACTCAAGGGCCGCCCGACCGGTGACGGCGTCGGCCGGGTCCACGACCTGCTGGACGGCGCCGAGCACTACGTGAAGCACCTGGTGTCGTCGACGCCGCACCGGCTCGAGGGCATCAAGGTCGTGGTGGACTGCGCGAACGGCGCGGCCAGCGAGGTCGGCCCGGACGCGTACCGCGAGGCGGGCGCCGAGGTCATCGAGATCCACGCCGAGCCGGACGGGCTCAACATCAACGACAACTGCGGCGCGACGCACCTGGACGCGGTCCGCGAGGCGGTGCTGGAGCACGGCGCCGACCTGGGCATCGCCCACGACGGCGACGCCGACCGCTGCCTGGCCGTGACCGCCGCCGGTGAGGTCGTCGACGGCGACCAGATCATGGCGATCCTGGCGCTGGCCATGCACGACGCGGGCACGCTGACCGACGACACGCTGGTCGCGACCGTGATGAGCAACCTGGGCCTGCGCATCGCCATGAAGCAGGCGAACATCAAGCTGATCGAGGCCAAGGTCGGCGACCGGTACGTGCTGGAGGAACTGGCCGCCGGCTCGCTGGCCCTGGGCGGCGAGCAGAGCGGTCACATCGTGATGCCGGCCTACGCCACCACCGGCGACGGCGTCCTGACCGGTCTGCACCTGATGTCGACCGTGGCGGCGTCCGGCAAGTCGCTGGCCGACCTGGCCTCCGTCCTGCACAAGCTGCCGCAGGTCCTGATCAACGTGAAGGTCGCCGACCGGGCCGCCGGCGCCGCCGCACCGACCGTGCAGGCCGCCGTGGCGCTCGCCGAGGAGGAACTGGGCGAGACCGGGCGGGTGCTGCTGCGTCCCTCCGGCACCGAGCCGCTGGTCCGGGTCATGGTCGAGGCGGCCACCGAGGAGCAGGCCCGGGTCGTCGCCGAGCGGATCGCCGACGAGGTGCGGACGGCCAGCCCCGCCTAGGTCAACTTTCGGAACCGGTCGGCCGCCTCGTCGATGACGCTCTCCTTCTTGCAGAAGGCGAAGCGGATGAGGTGCCGGCCGGCTTCCTTGTGGTCGTAGAAGACCTGCGTCGGCACCGCCACGACGCCGCAGCGGGCGGGCAGCGACCGGCAGAAATCGGCGCCGTCCGTCCCGCCCAGCGGGGTGATGTCCGCGGTGACGAAGTAGGTGCCCTCGGACGGGAGCACCCGGAACCCGGCGTCGGTGAGCCCGGCGACCAGACGGTCGCGGCGGGACTGCAGGCCGGCACGGAACCCGGTGAAGTAGCTGTCCGGCAGCCCGAGCGCCACGGCGACGGCGGGCTGCAGCGGGGCGGCGTTCACGAACGTCAGGAACTGCTTGACCCGCTGCGTGGCGGAGACGAGCGCGGCCGGCCCGGTGGCCCAGCCGATCTTCCAGCCGGTGCAGGAGAACGTCTTGCCCGCCGAGGAGATGCGCAGCGTGCGCTCGCGCATGCCGGGCAGCGTCGCGATCGGCACGTGCGGGGTGACCGCGTCGGTGAAGGCCAGGTGCTCGTACACCTCGTCGGTGACCACGGAGACGTCGTGCTCCTGGCACAGGGTCGCGATCAGGGTGAGCTCGTCGCGGGTGAAGACCTTGCCGGTCGGGTTGTGCGGCGAGTTCAACAGCACCAGACGGGTCCGCGGGCCGAACGCCGCCCTCAGTTCGCCCTCGTCGAACACGTACCGCCCGTCCGGCCCGGGCCGCAGCGTGACCGGCCGCCGCACCGCCCCGGCGAGCGTGATCGACGCCGCGTACGAGTCGTAGTAGGGCTCGAAGCACACCACCTCGTCGCCGGCCTCGCACAGCCCGAGGATGCTCGCCGCGACCGCCTCGGTGGCGCCCGCGGTGACCACCACCTCGGTGTCCGGGTCGGTCTCCAGGCCCCAGAAGCGCCGGTCGTGCTCGACGATCGCCGCCCGCAGCGCCGGGATGCCGGGCAGCGGCGGGTACTGGTTGGCGCCGGACCGCAGCGCCTCGGCGGCCGCGGCCAGCATCTCCGGCGGCCCGTCGGTGTCCGGGAAGCCCTGCCCGAGGTTGATCGAGCCGGTGCTGACCGCGAGCGCGGACATCTCGGAGAAGATCGTGGTCCCGAACGGCCGCATGCGCGCGACCAGCTGATCAGCTGTCACAGAGAAGAGCCTACGGCCTCGGCCGAGAGCGGCCCTGATGCCGGAAGGCCTCAGCCCAGGACGGCCTTGATGCAGGAGACCGAGGCGAAGGCGCCGGTGCGGGAGCTCTGCGCGACCTCCTTGCCGTCGACCAGGGCCCGGCAGCTGACGTCGCCCTGGTCGTTGCTGCCCCGGACGGCGGTCACCGAGACCAGCGCGGCCCCCTGCATCGTGGTGCTGAACTTCCACGGCAGTTTCGGCTCGCTGACCGTCTTGGGACCGTCCCCGAGCTTCTCGATGTAGATGATGTCGACCGGTCCGTCGCCACGGACCTCGTAGGTCACCTTGATCTCCGCACCCGTGCCCGGCAGACCGGGAACGGCCGTGGGCAGGTCTGGGATGTCCACCGGGTTGGAGGGAAGCGTCGGCAGCGCCGGGAGGGTCGGATTCACGATCGGCTCGACCGCTTCCTTCGCCTTCTCCGTCGCCTGCCGGGCGATCAGCACCCCGGCGGTCGCGACGCCACCACAGAGCAGCAGCGTGACCGCGACGATCACGGCGATCAGCGGCAGGTTGCTCTTCCGCGGCGGGGGAGGGGGCTGGCCGGGCTGATATCCGTATCCGGGCGGCGGCGGGCCCTGCGGCGAGAACTGGGAGGTCGGCGGGTAAGCCTCCGGCGCGAGCGGCGGCTGCGGCGGCGGGATGGACGCGGCGCCGGGCTGGTAGGCCGGCGTGGTCGGGTACGGCACCGACGGCGGCGGCTGGGTGCCGTCGGGTGGTTGGTAGCTCACGTCGTCTCCTGGAGGGCTCACACGTCACGGCGTGTGACCCGAACGGTACGCCCTCGAAGCCACCACCCCGAACAGCCACCTCCCGACATGACCGAACGGCCATTCCACTCACGTACGATGCGCGAAAGTGGCCGTCTTGCGCATGACGCGTGAGCGAAAGTCGGATACGCTGCTCCGCATGTGTGGGATCGTGGGTTACGTCGGTAATCGCCCGGCGCTCAGTATCGTGCTCGACGGGCTGCGGCGGCTCGAATACCGCGGATATGACTCCGCCGGGGTGGCCGTCATCGACGGTGGCGCCGTGCGGACCGAGAAGAAGGCCGGCAAGCTCGCCAACCTCGAAAAGGCGCTGGCCGAACGCAGCGGCGACGGTATCGCATCGGGCGCGACAGCCATCGGGCACACCCGATGGGCCACGCACGGCGGCCCGACCGACCGCAACGCGCACCCGCACCTCTCCGCCGACGGCCGGGTGGCGGTGATCCACAACGGCATCATCGAGAACTTCTCCCGGCTGCGCGCCGAGATCGAGGCCACCGGCGTCGAGTTCAGCAGCGACACCGACACCGAGTGCGCCGCCCACCTGCTCGCCGCCGAGATGCGCACCCTGCGCGAGAGTGGCGCGGCGGAGGGCCCGGAGCTGCTCGCCGAGGGCATGCGCCGCACGGTTCGCCGGCTCGAGGGCGCCTTCACGCTGCTCGCGGTCGACGTCGAGGCGCCCGACGCGGTGGTCGCCGCCCGGCGCAACTCGCCGCTGGTCGTGGGCCGCGGCGAGGGTGAGAACTTCCTGGCCAGCGACGTCTCCGCGTTCATCGAGCACACCCGCGAGGCGATCGAGCTCGGCCAGGACCAGGTCGTCCTGATCACCCCGGCCGGCATCGAGATCACCGACTTCCTGGGCACGCCGGCCACCGGCAAGGAGTTCCACGTCGACTGGGACGCCGCCGCCGCGGAGAAGGGCGGCTACGACTACTTCATGCTCAAGGAGATCGCCGAGCAGCCGCAGGCCATCGCCGACACGCTGCTGGGCCGGCTCTCCGACCGCGGCGACATCGTCCTCGACGAGGTGCGCCTCACCGACCAGGACCTGCGCGACGTCGACAAGGTCTTCATCGTCGCCTGCGGCACGTCGTACCACGCGGGCATGGTCGCCAAGTACGCGATCGAGCACTGGGTGCGCATCCCGTGCGAGGTGGAGCTGGCCAGCGAGTTCCGTTACCGCGACCCGATCCTGGACCGCTCGACCCTGATGATCGTGATCAGCCAGTCCGGCGAGACCATGGACACCCTGATGGCCCTGCGGCACGCCAAGGAGCAGAAGGCCAGGGTGCTGGCGATCTGCAACACCAACGGATCGACGATCCCGCGCGAGTCGGACGCCGTGCTCTACACGCACGGCGGCCCGGAGGTCGCGGTGGCGTCGACCAAGGCGTTCGTCACCCAGCTGGCCGCCTGTTACCTGATCGGCCTGCACCTGGCCCAGATCCGCGGCGTGATGTACGCCGACGAGGTCACCGCCGTGGTCGACCGTCTCCAGCAGGTCCCGGACCAGCTGCGTGACCTGCTCGCCGGCATGGAGGACGTGCGCGCCCTGGGCCGCGAGCTGAAGACCGCCTCGACGATCCTCTTCATCGGCCGGCACGTCGGCTTCCCGGTGGCCCTGGAGGGCGCCCTGAAGCTGAAGGAGCTCGCCTACATGCACGCCGAGGGCTTCGCGGCCGGTGAGCTCAAGCACGGTCCGATCGCGCTGATCGACGAGGGCACCCCGGTGGTCTGCGTGGTGCCGTCGCCGGCCGGCCGTGGCGTGATCCGCGACAAGGTCGTCTCGAACATCCAGGAGGTGCGCGCCCGCGGGGCCCGCACCATCGTGATCGCTGAGGAGGGCGACGACGCGGTCAAGGCGTACGCCGACCACCTGATCACGGTGCCGCGCACGCCGACCCTGCTCGCCCCGCTGATGACCACGGTCCCGCTGCAGATCCTGGCCTGCGAGATCGCCGCCGCCCGGGGTCACGACGTGGACCAGCCGCGCAACCTGGCCAAGTCGGTCACGGTCGAATAGCCCGATCGTCATCGTCGGCCCAGCGTGACCGACGCCAGTCCGTCCAGCGCCGGGCGCCCCGGATCCCAATATCCGGAGTGTCCGGCGTCCGGCTGACTGGGCACCACCCGCGCCCCGAAGTCCGGGTCGGCCGGGTTGTGCCCGTGCCAGAGCTCGTCCTCCGGCAGTCCGAAGGCGAGCAGCGGTCCGGCCACCTCGTTCAGGGCGAGGTCCTTGAGCAGGCCCACGGGCGCGGGCGTGGCGTACTGGACGGCGTCGGTCAGCGAGCTCATCGCGTACACCGAAGGCACCGCCAGGTCGGTGGCGTGCTCGACGCCGGCGCCGGGCGACCCGACCAGCACGACCGCGTCCGCCTCCAGTCCCGGCGAGTGCGCCGCTGAGCCCACCACCAGCGACCCGTAGCTGTGGCCCAGCACCGTGAGCCGGGCGGCCTGGTCGCCGTGGGTGGCGCGCAGGCCCTCCTGGAACTGGCGCAGCGCGGGTGCGCCGGCCAGCGCCCGGTCCTTGCCGGCCGCCTCGTGCACGAAGCCGGGCGCGTCGTAGTCCAGCCACAGGACGGCGCTGGTCGCGGTGGCCGGGTCGAGCTCCCTCGCGCGGGCGGCCACCGTCTCGGCGCGGCCCAGCTCGCGGGCGTACGAGGCCAGGTCGGCGGTCATCCCGGGCACGTGGGTGAGCACGCTGGCCGCCGCGTCGGGGTCGCCGGAGGCGAGCACCAGCCGATCGCGGTCCAGGTGCAGCAGGTAGCCCCGCGGTCCGGCCGGATCGTCGAGGCGGGCGGCGAGGTCGGGATGCCCGTCCAGCAGCAGCCTGTTGGCCAGGTCGCGGAAGGCGGCCGGGATGCCGTCCCGGGCGCCCAGCCATCCCGGCTGGGTGGCGGCCAGCCAGTAGCGCTGCTCCGCCGTGAGCTCGGCCCACCACGTGCCGACCTGGGCCGGCGTGGCATTCGCCGATGGGACCGGTCCGGCCGACGGCGGCGGGGCGCCCAGGTTGCTCATCAGCGAGTCGGCCAGCTCGGCGAGGCGTCCCGTGGTCGCGGTGTCGGCCTCGGCGGCGATCCGCAGCGCCGCCTGGATCTGGGCCGTCACCTGCCCGAAGGCGGGTGCCACCGGTGGCGTGACCCGCCCGTCGTCGTCCAGCCGCAGCCCGGCCCGGCCGGCCATCTCCACCCCACGGCTCAGCACCGCCCGGGCCCGCTCGAGGGCGCCGGCCCACTCGCTCAGCGCCTGATCGGCGGACCAGCAGTGCAACCGGATCAGGACGGCCATCCGGCGCATCCGCTCCAGCTGGGCGGTCGCCGCGGTGGCGGCCGCGCCCGTCCAGGCGGCGGCGACCCTGGCCAGCTGGGCGGCGATCGAGGCGGCCCACCGCTCGGCCGTGGCGGCGTGCCGGCGCCAGTCGGCGGCCACCTCCCGCCAGCGGGCCGGGTCGGTCGCGCGCAGCCTCGCGTACGTGATGGACAGATCGGTCACCGCACGGCCCGCAACAGACCGGCGATCTGATCGTCGGCCGCGTCGTAGTCGTCCGCGACCGCGGTGAGCCGGTCGGCGGCCTGGTCCAGATCGGTGGCCAGCAGGCCGGCGCGGACCCGGGAGGTGTTGGCCAGCGCGTCCGCGGCCTCGGCCGTCGACCAGCCCGGCACGGATGGGCTCGGCGGCGCGTGTGCGGCTCGCACTGTCGCGCTGAGCTCGAGCAAGGGGCGTACGCAAGCTCTCAGGGCCTCGGTGTCGACCTCGAGATCGGACCGCATCGGTCACCTCCAGTTGAACGGGTGACCGGAACAGTAGATCGATCTCCCGGCGGCGGCCGGAGCCTGTGGACAACCAAGGCCTGTCGTGTTGATCCGCCGGGGCTACGGAGGGGTCCAGAGCGCGCCTCACTCCCGACGGATCAACACGACAGGCCTTAGGGTTATCGGCGTGATCGTGGCTGTCGGCATCGACGTCGTGCTGGTGGAACGCTTCGCCGGAGCGCTGGAGCGGACACCCCTGCTGGCGGATCGGCTGTTCACCGAGGGTGAGCGCCGGACCTCGTCCGGCAATCCGCGCTCTCCGGAGTCGCTGGCGGCCCGGTTCGCGGCCAAGGAGGCGGTGGCCAAGGCGCTCGGTGCACCGGCCGGTCTGCGCTGGCACGATTGTGAGATCGTGGCGGATCCCGACGGGCGGCCCTGGCTCACGGTCGCGGGCACGGTCGCCGCGGCCGCCGCCGAGCGGGGAGTGAACCGCTGGCACCTCTCCCTCTCGCACGACGGGGGGATCGCATCGGCCATGGTGGTCGCGGAAAGCTGAGGATGGGGAGGACCAATGCGGCAGGCCTGGCGCGTCGCGGACGTGCGCGCCGCCGAGAAAGCGCTGATGGCGACGCTGCCGGAGGGCACGCTGATGCAGCGGGCCGCGGCCGGGCTGGCACGGCGCTGCACGATGCTGCTGGCCGGGTCCGGCGGCGTCTACGGCGCTCAGGTGCTGCTGCTGATCGGCAGCGGTGACAACGGCGGTGACGCGCTCTACGCCGGCGCCCGGCTGGCGGAGCGGGGCGCCCAGGTCCGCGCCCTGCTGCTGAACCCGGACAAGGTCCACCTCGCCGGCTTGGCGGCCCTGCGCCGCTCGGGTGGTTTCACCGTGCGTGACCTGCCGACCCGGTCCGATCTGGTGCTGGACGGCATCGTCGGCATCGGCGCGAGCGGCGGGCTGCGGCCGGAGGCGGCGGCGATCGTCCGCACGCTGGGCGGGCTGCGGTCGCGCGACGGCGGCCGGCCGCCGGTGGTCGCGGTGGACGTGCCGAGCGGTGTGACGGTCGACACCGGCGATGTGCCCGGCGACGCGGTGCACGCGGACGTGACGGTGACCTTCGGCTGCCTCAAACCCGCCCACGTGGTGGGTCCGGCGGCACCCCTGGCGGGCCAGGTCGACCTGGTGGACATCGGGCTGCGCCCGACCTTGAGATCCGATCCCGCGGTACGCGTTCCGGACGCGGACGACATCGCCGGGTGGTTGCCGAGTCTCGGGTCGGCGTCGGACAAGTACAGCCGAGGCGTGGTCGGCGTGGCCACCGGTTCGGCGACCTATCCGGGCGCGGCGCTGCTGTCGGTGGCGGGCGCCCTGGCCGGGCCGGCCGGCATGGTCCGCTACGCCGGCAGCGCGCACGCCGAGGTGGTGCGGGCGCATCCCTCGGTGGTGGCGGCGCCCCGGGTCGGCGAGGCGGGCCGGGTGCAGGCCTGGGTCTGCGGTTCCGGGCTGGGGACCGACGACGGAGCACGTACCGAGCTGCGCAGCGTGCTGGCCACCTCACTGCCGGTGCTGCTCGACGCTGACGCACTGACCCTTCTGGTGGACGGCCAGCACGCCGAGGACCTGCGCCGCGACGCCCCGCTGGTGCTCACGCCGCACGACGGCGAGTTCAAGCGGCTGGCCGGTGAGGCGCCCGGCGCCGACCGGATGTCCGCCGCCTGCCGGATGGCCGCCTGGACCAACGCGGTCGTCCTTCTCAAGGGTGATCGCACGATCGTGGCCACCCCGGCCGGCGAGGTCTGGGCCAACCCGACCGGTACGTCGGTGCTGGCCACCGCGGGCAGCGGCGACGTGCTCGCGGGCCTGCTCGGCTCGCTGCTGGCGAGCGGGCTGGCGCCGGAGCGCGCGGCGGTCGCGGCGGCCTACCTGCACGGGCTGGCCGGTCGCCGGGCGGCGTTGGACGGACCGGTCACCGCACCGGATGTGGCGGCGGCGTTGCGTGCGACGATCCGGGACACGGCCGGTTCCGCAACCTCTCAGTAGGCTGGGAATCATGTGGCAGGCCGAGGTCCGGATCGATCTGGACGCGATCCGGGACAACGTGGCGACGTTGCGCGCCCGCACCACCGCCGAGGTGATGGCGGCGGTGAAGGCCGACGGGTACGGCCACGGCATGGTCCCGTCCGCCCGGGCGGCCCTGGCCGGCGGCGCGACCTGGCTCGGCGTGGCCACCCTGGACGAGGCGCTGACCCTGCGCGGCGCCGGGATCACCGCGCCCGTACTGGCCTGGCTGCACGCCCCCGGCCTCCCGTTGCACGACGGCGTGGCGGCCGACGTCGACCTGAGCGCGGGCGGCCTGGCCCAGCTGGCCGAGCTGGTGGCGGCCGCCCGCCGGGCCGAGCGGACCGCCCGGGTGCACCTCAAGCTGGACACCGGGCTCGGGCGCGGCGGCGCGCTCGCCGACGAGTGGCCCGCGCTGGTCGAGGCGGCAGCCAAGGCGCAGGCCGCCGGCGAGATCGACGTGATCGGCGTGTGGAGCCACTTCGCCTGCGCGGACTCGCCCGGGCACGAGTCGGTCGGCCGGCAGCTGGCCGCGTTCGCCGACGGGCTGGCGGTCGCCGAGCAGACCGGTGTGTCCCCGCGGTACCGGCACATCGCCAACTCGGCGGCGCTGCTGACCCGGCCCGACGCCCACTACGACCTGGTCCGGCCGGGCATCGCGATCTACGGGCTGTCGCCGATCGCGGGGGAGACCTTCGGCCTGCGGCCGGCGATGACCGCCCGGGCGCGGGTCACCATGACCAAGCGGGTTCCGGCCGGGCAGGGCGTCTCGTACGGCCTGACCTACCACACCCCACGGGAGACCACGCTGGCGCTGATCCCGCTGGGGTACGGCGACGGGGTGCCCCGGCACGCGTCCAGCGCCGGCCCGGTGGAGATCAACGGCCGGGTGCACACCATCGCGGGCCGGGTCTGCATGGACCAGATCGTGATCGACTGCGGCGACGACCCGGTGGCGCCGGGCGACGTCGCCACGCTGTTCGGTCCGGGGCGGCCCACGGCCGACGACTGGGCCGACGCGAGCGGGACGATCAACTACGAGATCGTGACGCGGTTCGGCGGCAGCCGAGTGCCGCGGGTTTACGACGGTGGAACGCCGTGAGGAAGCCAAAGGGGAGGCTTAGATGAGCCGAGCCAAGCGCGTCGGGCTCGTCGGTGCGGTCGTGGGTGTAGCGGCGGCCGGCCTGGCCACCGCGTTCGCGGTCGAGCGGGTGCTGGTCCGCCGGTCGGTGAACGCGCCCGGCGACCCGCACCGTGAGGAGGAGTTCGGCGACCAGCCGTTCGACGAGCAGCTCACGGTCACCGCCGCGGACGGCACCGACCTGCACGTGGAGATCGTCGAGCCGCGTGAGCCCGGCGACAAGCCGACCATCGTGTTCGTGCACGGATTCGCGCTGGACATGGGCACGTTCTACTTCCAGCGCAAGGCGCTGACCGAGCGCGGCGACCACCGCCTGGTCTTCTACGACCAGCCGGGGCACGGGCGGTCCGGCAAGCTCAAGTCCGGCGACTACGACATCGCGGCGCTGGGCAAGTCGCTGGCGGCGATCCTCGATCAGACCGTGCCGGACGGCCACATCATCCTGGTCGGCCACTCGATGGGCGGCATGACGATCATGGCGTTCGCCGAGCAGTACCCGGAGTGGTTCGGCGAGCGGGTCACCGGAGTGGTGCTGATCTCCACCTCGGCCGGGCTGATCGACAAGACCAAGATCGGCCTGCCCACCCTGGTGGCCCGGGCCAGCGCGCCCTGGTTCCCGGTCTGGAACGCCGCCGCGCGCCTCGGCGGCCCGGCCATCAACAAGGCCCGGGTCGCCTCCTCCGATCTGGCCTGGCTGCTCACCCGGCGGTACGGGTTCGGCGAGGGCAAGCCGAGCCCGACGCTGGTCACCTTCGTCGAGAACATGAACTCCAAGACGTCGGTGGAGACGCTGACGAAGTACCTGCACACGCTGTACACGCACAACCGTTTCCCGGCGCTGTCCGCGCTGCGCGGCGTGCCGGTGCTGGTGATCGTCGGCACGAAGGACTATCTGACCCCGGTCACCCACTCCGAGGAGATCCTCAAACACCTGCCCGAGGCGGTGCTGGTGAAGATCGACAACAGCGGGCACGTGGTGATGCTGGAGAAGGCGGACGAGGTGAACGCGGCGATCCTGCCGTTCCTGGAGAAGATCTCGTGATCCTGCTGTCCACCGTGGACGACACACGCGACTTCGGGCGCCGCCTCGCCGCCGTGCTGCGGCCCGGTGATCTCGTGCTGCTGACCGGGCCGCTGGGCGCAGGCAAGACCGCGGCGGCCCAGGGGATCGGCGCCGGGCTGGGCGTGCGGGGGCCGATCACGTCGCCCACGTTCGTGATCGCGCGGGTGCATCAGGGGCCGGTGCCGATGGTGCACGCGGACGCGTACCGTCTCGGCGACCGGCCCGACCCGCGCGCCGAGATCGACGACCTCGACCTGGACGCGTCCGCCGAGGACGCGGTGACCGTGGTCGAGTGGGGCGAGGGGCTGGCCGAGCAGCTCAACGACGAATATCTGCAGGTCCGCATCGACCGCCGGGACGACGACACCCGAGCTGTGGACCTGGTTCCGCACGGTGGCGACTGGGAAGCAAGGATCAAGGACATCAACGAATGAATCTCGTGGAGCTGCTGCCGGAGTCATGGCAGGCCGCATTGGCGGAACATCTGGACGCGGAGCAGACCGCGGCCCTGGGCGCCTTCGTGGCGAGCGAGTACGCCGAGCACACCGTCTATCCGCCGATCGAGGACCTGTTCGCGGCGTACCGGCTGTGCCCGCCCTCCCGGACGTCCGTGCTCATCCTGGGCCAGGACCCCTATCACGGCCCGGGCCAGGCGCACGGGCTCAGTTTCAGCGTGCGCGACGGGGTGCGGATCCCACCGTCGCTGCGCAACGTCTTCAAGGAGCTCGCCGCGGACGTCGGCGTCACGCAGCCCACGGCCGGCGACCTGACCGGCTGGGCCGAGCAGGGCGTGCTGCTGCTCAACGCGGTGCTCACGGTCCGGGCGGCCAAGGCCGGCTCGCATGCGAACAAGGGCTGGGAGGCGTTCACCGACGCGACGATCCGGGCGTTGAACGCGCGCGACGAACGGGTCGTCTTCCTCCTCTGGGGCGGCTACGCCCGCAAGAAGGCGGCGCTGATCACCAACCCGGCGCACACCGTGCTGGAAGCCGGCCATCCCAGCCCGCTCAACCGGGCCGGGTTCCTGGGCTCGCGTCCGTTCAGTGCGGCGAACAAGGCGCTGGCCGACGCCGGCCGCGCCACCGTCGTCTGGGGCTGACCGTGCTCATCCTGGCTCTGGACACCGCGACGCCCGCCTCGACCGCGGGGGTCGCCGAGGTCACCGGCACCGACCCGCATGTGCACGGGCTGGCCGAACGGCGGACCGTCGACGCCCGCGCGCACGGCGAGCTGCTGGCTCCGCAGATCCACGCGACGCTGGAGGAGGCCGGGGTGCGCCCCCGCGATCTCGCCGCGATCGTCGCCGGGGTGGGCCCGGGGCCGTACACCGGCTTGCGGGTGGGTCTGGCCACCGCGGCGAGCATGGGTCAGGCGCTCGGCATCCCGACCTACGGGGTGTGCAGCCTGGACGGCCTGGGCCGGGCCGCCGGGCCGGGTCGGGTGCTGGTCGCGACCGACGCCCGCCGCCGGGAGATCTACTACGCGACCTATGTGGACGGTCGTCGGATGTCCGGCCCGGAGGTGGCGAAACCGTTCTCCTTCGCAGGTCAGGCAGACCGAGCCGTGGGGGAGGGCGCGGTGAGGTACAGCGACATCCTCGGCGTGCCGATCGACGAGCACGTGCTCTACCCGCCCGGCGCCGCCCTCATCGCGCTGGCCGCCGACCGCATCCTCGGCAAGGCCGACGGCGAGGTGCTGACCCCGCTCTACCTGCGCCGGCCGGACGCCGTCGAGCCCGCCGCCCGCAAGACCGTGCTGCCGTGACGCTGGAACGTTTCCGCTGGTGGCACATCGCCGAGGTGCTGCCGATCGAGGAGGACCTGTTCGGCGCCGAGAAGTGGTCGGCCGCGATGTTCTGGAACGAGCTCGCCACCCGCCGCTTCTACCAGATCTTTTCAGAGCAGGACCAGATCCTCGGGTACGCCGGACTGTCCGTCGTGGACGCCGATGAATCCTGGGTGCAGAACATCGCGGTACGACGCGACGCCCAGAAGCGTGGCGTCGGCCGCACGCTGCTGGAAGCGCTGCTCGCCGAGGCCGCCGCCCAGGGCAGCCGCCGCACGCTGCTCGAGGTGGCCGTCGACAACGAGCCGGCCCAGCGCCTCTACGCACGCTACGACTTCGAGCCGGTCGGCATCCGCCGCGGCTACTACCAACCCAGCAACACGGACGCCCTGGTGATGATGCGCAGTGCCTGACGAACCCCTGGTCCTCGGCATCGAGACCTCCTGCGACGAGACCGGCGTCGGCATCGTCCGCGGCCACACCCTGCTCGCCGACGCGCTCGCCTCCAGCGTCGAACAGCACGCCCGGTTCGGCGGTGTGGTGCCCGAGGTGGCCAGCCGCGCGCACCTCGAGGCCATCGTGCCCACCATGCGGCGGGCCCTCGACGAGGCGAAGGTCACCCTCGCCGACATCGACGCGATCGCGGTGACAGCCGGGCCCGGTCTCGCGGGCGCGCTCCTCGTCGGGGTCGCCGCCGCCAAGGGGTACGCCCTGGCCACCGACAAGCCGATCTACGGCGTCAATCACCTCGCCGCGCACGTGGCGGTGGACACCCTGGAGCACGGCCCGCTGCCCGAGCCCGCGATCGCGATGCTGGTGTCCGGCGGGCACTCGTCGCTGCTCCTCGTCGACGACGTGACCGCCGGGGTGACCCCGCTCGGCGCCACCATCGACGACGCGGCCGGCGAGGCGTTCGACAAGGTCGCGCGGCTGCTCGGCCTGGGCTTCCCGGGCGGGCCGGCGATCGACCGGCTGGCCCGCGAGGGCGACGGCGCCGCGATCCCGTTCCCGCGGGGTCTGACCGCGGCCAAGGACCTGGCCGCGCATCGCTACGACTTCTCGTTCTCCGGGCTCAAGACCGCGGTGGCGCGCTGGGTGGAGGCCCGTCAGCGGGAGGGCACGACGATCCCGGTCGCCGATGTGGCGGCGAGCTTCCAGGAAGCGGTCTGCGACGTGCTGACCGCCAAGGCGATCGAGGCGTGCCGGGCGCACGGGGTGGACACGCTGGTCATCGGCGGCGGGGTGGCGGCCAACTCCCGGCTGCGGGCGCTGGCTTCGCTTCGTGCGGAGAAAAACGGCATTCGGGTACGCGTACCCCGGCCGCAGTTGTGCACCGACAACGGAGCCATGGTCGCGGCGCTGGGCTCGCATCTCGTCGCCGCCGGGGTGGCGCCGAGCCGGCTGGATCTGCCCGTGGACTCGGCCATGCCATTGACTGTTGTCACCGCGTGAGGGTAGGTAGTGGCTCATGATTGCGCGGATGTGGGAGGTGCGTGCACTCGGGAGCGGCTTCGACGAGCTGCTGACCTGGGTGTGCGACAAGGCGCTGCCTCAGCTCGAGGTGCTGCCGCAGCATGTGTCGAGCGAGGTGTTCTCGTCCACCGACAAGCGCATCGTGGTCATTTCCAAATGGCGCCATTCGCCGGTCGCGCTCCCGGCCCCGCCGGAGTCGCTGGTGGCGCGTTCCCCACACGTCTGGGACTTCAGCCCGGTGGACCGTTAGGACCGCAGCGCGATGAACGCGCCCAGCAGCATCAGGGTGACGATCGCGATCAGGAAGACCAGGAACAGCTCGCGGCGCGGCTGGTCGTCGGCGGCCGGCAGGTCACTCGTGACCGCGGCCAGCTCGGACATCGTGCGGGCGCCGACCGCCACCTCGACCCGGGCAGCGAACTCGTCCAGCGTCAGCCGGCCCGCGCCGGTGTGCCGTTCCAGGGCGGCCACCACCCGCTGGCGGTCCTCGTCAGACGCACGGATCTCCACGGCCGGATGCTAACCCGAAACCGGGTTACGGGCCTCAGCCGAATGGGCGTTCTCTGGACGTATGTCTGAAGTGACGGAACGTAAGTTCGGTTGGTGCGACCCGTTCGTGCACCCCGACTGGCGAACGTAGAGATGGCGGGCATGTTCCTGGTCATGGCCAGCCGCCCCACCTGACCGCTCCCTCGAGAAGGCGAAAGGCGCACCGCGGGGAGGCGGCGCGCCTTTCGTTCAGTGCTGTGGTGCTGGTCGTCCGGTCCGGTCAGAAGCCAGGGCCGTGCTGGTGGCCGTGGCCACCGTGGCTGTGACCGTGGCCGCCCGCGGCGGCCGGCTCCGGCTCGGCCGGCTTCTCCACCACGAGGCTTTCCGTGGTGAGGAGCAGACCGGCGATCGAGACGGCGTTGGAGACCGCGTTGCGGGTCACCTTGACCGGGTCGATGATGCCGGACGCGGCCAGGTCGACGTACTCGTCGGTGGCCGCGTTGAGGCCGTGGCCCCAGCCGAGCTCGCGCACCTTGCCCACCACGACGTAGCCGTCGTGGCCGGCGTTCTGCGCGATCCAGCGCAGCGGCTCGTCCAGCGACTTGCGGACGATCCGGACGCCGATGGCCTCCTCGCCGGTCAGGCCGAGGTCGCCGTCGAGCACCGAGGTGATCTGCGAGAGCGCGGCGCCGCCACCAGGGACGGTACCTTCCTCCACCGCGGCCTTGGTCGCCGCGATGGCGTCCTCGATGCGGTGCTTGCGCTCCTTCATCTCGACCTCGGTGGCCGCGCCGACCTTGATCACCGCGATGCCGCCGGACAGCTTGGCCAGCCGCTCGCCGAGCTTCTCGCGGTCCCAGTCGGAGTCCGACGCCTCGATCTCCTTGCGGATCTGCGAAACGCGGTCCTGCACCTCGGAGGCGACACCGCCACCGTCGACGACGGTGGTGTTCTCCTTGTCGACCACCACCCGCCGGGCGGTGCCGAGCATCTCCAGGGTGACCTGGTCCAGCTTGTAGCCGAGCTCCGGCGCGATCAGCTCGCCGCCGGTGGCGATCGCCATGTCCTGCAGCATCGCCTTGCGGCGGTCACCGAAGCCTGGAGCCTTCACCGCGGCGACCTTGAAGGTCTTGCGGATCGCGTTGACCACCAGGGTGGACAGCGCCTGGCCCTCGACGTCCTCGGCGATGATGAGCAGCGGCTTGCTCGACTGCAGCACCTTCTCCAGCAGCGGGAGCATCTCCTCGACCGAGGAGATCTTCTGCGTGGTGATCAGGATGTACGCGTCCTCGAGGACGCTCTCCTGCGACTCGGCGTCGGTCACGAAGTTCGGCGAGATGAAGCCCTTGTCGAACTGCAGACCCTCGGTGATCTCGAGCTCGGTGCTGAGCGCCGAACCCTCCTCCACCGTGATGACGCCGTCGCGGCCGACCCGGTCCATCGCCTCGGCGATCAGCTCGCCGATGGTGGCGTCCTGAGCCGAGATGGTGGCCACGTTGGCGATCGCCTTGTGGTCGTCCACGTCGACGGCCTTCTCGAGCAGCGCCTTGGAGACGGCCTCGGCGGCCGCGTCCATGCCCCGCTTGAGGCCGATCGGGTTGGCGCCCGCCGTGACGTTGCGCAGGCCCTCGCGAACGAGCGCCTGAGCGAGCACGGTGGCCGTGGTGGTCCCGTCGCCGGCGACGTCGTTGGTCTTCGTCGCCACCTCCTTGACCAGCTGGGCGCCCAGGTTCTGGTACGGGTCGGAGAGCTCGATCTCCTTGGCGATGGTGACGCCGTCGTTGGTGATCGTGGGCGCGCCGAACTTCTTGTCGAGGACGACGTTGCGGCCGCGCGGGCCGAGGGTGACCTTGACCGTGTCGGCGAGCGTGTTGACGCCGTGCTCCAGCAGGTGCCGGGCGTCGTCAGAGAAGCTGAGAATCTTCGCCATGTATTGGTCCCTTCACGCACAGCCGCCCCGGTCCCCGATCGCTCGGGGACCGAGGCGGTCAGCACATCAGTAGGTCACTTCTCGATGACCGCGAGGACGTCACGGGCGGAGAGCACCAGGTACTCCTCGCCGGCGTACTTGACCTCGGTGCCGCCGTACTTCGAGTAGAGAACCGTCTCGCCGACCTTCACGTCGACCGGGACACGGTTGCCGTTGTCGTCGATGCGGCCGGGGCCGACGGCGAGAACGGTGCCCTCCTGGGGCTTCTCCTTGGCGGTGTCGGGAATCACGATGCCCGACGCCGTGGTCGTCTCAGCCTCATTCGCCTGGACCACGATGCGGTCCTCGAGCGGCTTGATCGCAACCTTGGTCGCGGTAGTCACGGGCATACCCTCCTGGGTACGTTCTGCCGGCCTCAGATGCGAGGTCGGACTCATGCCTCATGCCACCGGGCGGGGCCGTCGTCGCGGGTGCCGGTCCGCCTGGCGCAAACGCGGCCCGGAACGGGCCAACGCTGGCACCCTCATGGTGAGAGTGCTAAGTCGGAGGTTATGCCGGAACTAGCACTCCGTCAACCAGAGTGCCAACTCGTTCGCCCAGGGGAGAACGGCTGCGAGAATGTCCCGTCGTGGACCTCGACCTGCTTGCTGAGCTGCGAAACCGTGACGAGGTCCTGTCGGCCGCCGCGGAGGTGGCCGGCGGCGACCCCCTGACCGCCGCGACCGCCCTGCGCGTCCGCGGACTGGATCCCGGCCTGGCCGCCGCGGCACTCACCCAGGCGACCTTGCGCCGGTCGGCGCGGGCCAAGTTCGGGGCCGCGGCCGACCTGATGTTCTTCACCCGGGCCGGCCTGGAGCAGGCGACCCGGTCGGTGGTGGCCGAGCGCCGCGCCGCCCGCCTGGCCGCCGCCGGCGTGCGAACCCTCGCCGACCTGGGCTGCGGGCTGGGCTCGGACGCGCTGGCCGCGGCCCGTGCGGGGATTCACGTGTACGCGGTGGACGCCGACCCGCTGACCGCCGCCATCGCCGCGGCGAACGTGGCCGCCCTCGGTCTGACCGACCGCATCGAGGTGACCTGCGCCGACGCCACCACGGTCGAGGTCTCCCGCTACGACGCGGTCTTCGCCGACCCGGCACGCCGCAAGGCCGGCCGGGGGAGGGTGTTCGACCCGGCGTCGTTCTCCCCGCCGTGGGACTTCGTGGCCGGGCTGGCCGAGCGGGTGCCCCGGACAGTGCTCAAGCTGGCCCCCGGCATCGACCACGCCCTGCTCCCGCCCGGCGCCGAGGGCGAATGGGTGAGCGTCGGCGGCGACCTGGTCGAGGCGGCCTTCTGGTGCGGCCCGCTCGCCTCGGTCCCGCGCCGCGCATCTCTGGTCGACCCTCGAGGCGCCTCCCTGATCGCGCCGCGCCCCGCGGGCGGACCGGCCGGTGAACGCGACCCCGGCGGGCCTCCTCTTCACGAGCTGACCGGTTCCGGAGAGACGAACGGACCGGTCGGGGCGGTCGGCCGCTGGATCTACGACCCGGACCCGGCCGTGGTCCGTTCCCACCTGGTGGCCGAGTTCGCGGAGACGGTGGGCGGCCGGCTCGCCGACCCCGAGATCGCCTATGTGTACGCCGACGAGGCGGTCGACACGCCTTTCGCCCGGAGGCTCGAGGTGACGGACGTGGTCCCGTTCTCGCTCAAGCGCCTCCGCGCGCTGCTCCGGGAGCGGAACGTCGGCCGCCTGGAGATCCGCAAGCGTGGTTCGGCCCTGGAGCCGGAGCAGCTCCGCCGCGACCTCAAACTGTCCGGCAGCGCCGCCGTCGGCCTGGTCCTGACCCGCGTGGCCGGCGCCCCAACCGCCCTGGTCACCAGCCACTCCTGACGCGAATTCCGGGGGCGTGGGCTGGGTTGCCGGGCGGCCGGGGTGTCCGCTCGCTGTCGGTGCCGCCGCCATCGCGCGTCGTAAAGCCGGGCAGGGGTAAGGCCGGGCTGGGTTGCCAGGCGGCGGGGGTGTCCGCTTGCTGTTGGTGCCGCCGCTATTGCGCGGCGTGAGGTCGGGCTGGGTTGCCAGGCGGCCGGGGTGCTCACTCGCCCTGGCTGCCGCCGCTCGCGGCTTTTGGCCAGGCGCGCGGTGGTAGAACCCGGCGCAAGTGGTAGGACCGGGGTGCGAGTGGTGGGTCCGGGCGGTATCCGGGGCCGATATGCCGCCCTGAGCCACCACGGTCCGCGCGAGTGGGAGTCCAGAGCGGTGGATAGCGCCTGGTCCTACCGCCGGCCGCGTCCGCCGCGTGATTGGTAGGCCGCGCCGGGTCGTGGGAGCCGTGATTGGCAGGCCGGGCCGGTCGTGGGGTCGTGGCGAGCGGCGATTGGCTGGCCGTGGGGTCGTGGCGAGCGGTGATTGGCTGGCCGTGGGGTCGTGGCGAGCGGTGATTGGCAGGCCGCGCCGGTCGTGGCGGGCCGTCAACGCCCGAGATGCCGCTCCGAGCTACCGCCGGCGGGCCCGCCCGCCACCGTGAGCGGCGGCAGCAACGGCGAGCGGGCACCCGGGCGCCTGGCAACCCGGCGCGAGAAGCGTGCGGAGGCCTCGGCGGGCCATGCGCACCCGACCCCTCGCGGGCGTGCGCACCGAACCCCCGGGGCATGCGCACCGAACCCCGGCGGGCGAACCCCGGCGGGCGAACCCCGGCGGGCGAACTTCCGCGGGCACGCGCACCCGACTCCCCGCGGGCCTGCGCACCGAACCCCAGGCGGGCGAACCCCCTGCGGGCGAACTTCCGCGGGCATGCGCACCCGACTCCCCGCGGGCCTGCGCACTCGACCTCTCGCTCAGCGGACGTGCCGGCCCACGGTCAGCACGAAAGAGCCAGCCCAATGCGAGTCCGAAATTTCGGACTCGTCCCAGCCGCCGCCACCTCCCCCACCCCTGCACTGGGTGGGCCTGAACGTAGCGGAGCGGGATGACGATTTTGGCTCGTTGTCCACAGGCCCTGGACGCAGCGTCACAGGCGGGCGCGCTAACCTTCCGCGCCGTGGCGAAGAAGGCGGCAGGCACCCCCGCGACGGTGCTGCTCACGGCGCAGAAGGTCGCGCACACCATCCACACCTACGACGTCCCGGCGGACACCCCGGACTACGGCGCGCGGGTGGCCGAGGCGATCGGGGTGTCGCCGGCGCTGGTGTTCAAGACGTTGATCGCCGAGGTGGACGGCGCGTTGACGACCGCGGTCGTACCCGTGGCCGGGGATCTTGATCTGAAGGCCTTGGCGCAAGCGGCGGGCGGTAAGCGGGCCGTGCTCGCCGATCGGGCCGACGCCGAGCGCAGCAGTGGCTATGTGCGGGGCGGGATCAGTCCGCTGGGTCAGCGTCGCCGGCTGCCGACGGTGATCGACGATTCGGCGGCGGGGCTGGACCGGATGTTCGTTTCGGCCGGCCGGCGTGGGCTTCAGGTGGAACTCGTGCCGGACGATCTGGTCCGTCTGACCGCCGCGACGCTGGCGCACATTCGGACATAAGACCCATCCGGCAAGGCCGTTACGACACCGTTATGTACCGGGGCAGATCTTTCTGCCGCGATCCGGCAAGTTGAGACGACTGCGTGACTTAGCGTCACGTTGTGAGGGAAGGGCAGGCAGCGGCCCGGAACCGGTGCCGGAGCGGCGACGAGCGCGGACCGCGGTCGCTTCGGGCATGTTGCCGGATTGTTATGCCCTGTGACCAGAACGCCTGGCAACACTTCTTGTGCTACTGCCCGCAACGGGAATACGTTGCCGGGCACAACAAATGCACCTGATCCACTGCGTTTTGGCGAGCGAACCCCTCCCGTCAGCGCAAACTGGAGAATCCGACGAAGGCCCGGATTTACCCGAAAGGACATAAGTAATGCGTAAGGGAATGTTCGCCCTTGCCGCCGCTGGCCTGCTGGCCACCGGAAGCATGGCCGCATGCGGCTCTGACAGCGGCGGTGACTCCGGCAGCAGCGGTGGCGGTTCGGCGGCGCCGGGCAAGGTCGGCATCATCCTGCCGGATACCTCCAGCTCGCAGCGCTGGGGCACGGATGACCCGAAGTTCCTCAAGGCAGCCTTCGCGGCCGCCGGTGTCGAGGCCGACATCCAGAACGCCCAGGGTGACAAGAGCCAGTTCCAGACGATCGCGGACGGCATGATCTCCAGCGGCGTCAAGGTTCTGGTCATCGTCAACCTGGACTCCGGTACCGGTAAGGCCGTGCTGGACAAGGCCAAGGCCGCCGGTATCTCCACGATCGACTACGACCGCCTGACCCTGAACGGCGGCGCGGACTACTACGTGTCGTTCGACAACGTGAAGGTCGGCGAGCTGCAGGGCCAGGGCCTGGTGGACTGCCTGACGGCCAACAAGGCCGTCAAGCCCATCGTGGCCGAGCTGAACGGCTCGCCCACCGACAACAACGCCACGCTGTTCAAGCAGGGCTACGACTCGGTGCTCAAGCCGAAGTACGACGACCAGACCTTCACCAAGGGCCCGGACCAGTCCGTTCCGGACTGGGACAACGCGCAGGCCGGCACGATCTTCGAGCAGATGCTCACCCAGAACAAGAACATCAAGGGTGTGCTTGCCGCCAACGACGGCCTCGGCAACGCGGTCATCCAGGTGCTGAAGAAGAACAAGCTGAACGGCCAGGTCCCGGTCACCGGCCAGGACGCCACCGTTCAGGGCCTGCAGAACATCCTCGCCGGCGACCAGTGCATGACCGTCTACAAGGCGATCAAGCAGGAGGCCGACGCGGCTGCCGCGCTGGCCATCGCGCTGGCCAAGGGCGAGACCCCGACCACGGCCACCGGCACCATCAAGGACACCGAGTCGGGCAAGGACGTCAAGTCGGTCCTGCTGACCCCGAAGTCCATCACCAAGGAGACGGTCAAGGACGTCGTGGCCGACGGCTTCGTCACCAAGGAAGCCCTCTGCACCGGCAACTTCGCCAAGCTGTGCACGGACAACGGCATCAGCTGACCTGACATGGGGGTCACCCCCGACGGCTGACGACGGCGCCGCTCACGCTGAACAGGCGTGGGCGGCGCCGGGCGTGGCACCCCCCATACCCGGTCACTAGCTAAGGAGAACCATCCGTGGCCGCGAATCCAATTCTGGAGCTGCGCGGGATCGACAAGAGCTTCGGTCCTGTTCAGGTCCTGCACGACGTCGGACTCAGCGTCTACCCCGGTGAGGTCACCGCTCTCGTCGGTGACAACGGCGCCGGCAAGTCCACTCTCGTGAAGTGCGTCAGTGGCATCTACTCGATCGACGCGGGCACGGTCACATTCGAGGGGAACCAGGTGGCCGTCCACAGCCCCCGGGACGCCTCGGCACTGGGCATCGAGGTCGTCTACCAGGACCTCGCGCTCTGCGACAACCTGGACATCGTTCAGAACATGTTCCTCGGCCGGGAGAAGACCAGGGGCATCACCCTGGACGAACCCACCATGGAGCAGATGGCCGGTGACACCCTGGCCAGCCTCTCGGTCCGCACCGTGAAGTCCCTGCGCCAGCTCGTCGCCAGCCTCTCCGGTGGTCAGCGGCAGACGGTCGCCATCGCCAAGGCGGTGCTCTGGAACAGCAGGGTGGTCATCCTCGACGAGCCGACCGCTGCCCTGGGCGTTGCACAGACCGCTCAGGTGCTCGAGCTGGTCCGCCGGCTGGCCGACAACGGCCTCGGCGTCGTGCTCATCTCGCACAACATGAACGACGTGTTCGCGGTCTCCGACCGGATCGCGGCGCTCTACCTCGGTCGCACCGCAGCACAGGTGAAGGCCACCGACGTCACCCACTCCCAGGTGGTCGAGCTGATCACCGCCGGGCGTAGCGGCAACCTCGGCCTGCCGCCGGAGAAGCCGAGCGAGTACATCGACATCACCCCGGGAGACGACCAGTGAGCACAACCACGACCGGCTCAGCCGGGAAGGTTCAGGTGGCCAAGCCCACAGTCGCCAGTCACATCAACGACTACTGGGGCCGCGTCCGCGGTGGCGACCTCGGCAGCCTGGCGGCCGTGCTCGGCCTACTCGTACTCTGCCTGTTCTTCGGTGTCGCCCAGCCGGACACGTTCTTCAGCGCGCTGAACTTCAGCAACCTGTTCTCCCAGGGCGCCGCGGTGGTCTTCATCGCGATGGGCCTGGTCTTCGTGCTGCTCCTCGGCGAGATCGACCTGTCCGCGGGTTACGCCAGCGGCGTGGCCGGCGCGGTCATGGCCGTGCTGCTCACCAACCACGGGTGGTCCTGGTACACCGCGATCCCGGCCGCGCTGGTCACCGGCCTGGTGATCGGTTTCGTGCTGGGCTTCCTGGTCGCCAAGATCGGCATCCCGTCGTTCGTCGTCACCCTGGCCGCCTTCCTGGCCTTCCAAGGTGTGCTGCTGGTGCTGCTCGGCGGCGGCACGAACATCTCCATCCAGGACGATTTCGTCAAGGACCTGGCCAACAGCAACATGTCGGTGTCGGTGAGCTGGATCGTCGCGATCCTCGGCATCGCCGGGTTCGCCGCCACGCAGTTCATCCGGGTCCGCAGCCGGGCCTCCCGGGGTCTGGTCACCGACCCGCTGGGCATCGTGCTGGGCCGGATCGTCGGCGTCGCCCTCGTGGTCCTCATCGCCACCGCGATCCTGTCCCAGGAGCGTGCGATCAACCCGGCCATCAACTCCCTCAAGGGTGTGCCGGTGGTCGTGCCGATCCTGGCCGTTGCGGCCATCATCTGGACCTTCGTGCTGTCCCGCACCACCTACGGCCGGCACGTGTACGCGGTCGGCGGCAACGCCGAGGCGGCCCGCCGTGCCGGTATCCCGGTGGACCGGATCCGCATCTCGGTGTTCGTCATCGGCTCCTTCATGGCGGCGATCGGCGGCATCATCGCGGCCAGCCGGCAGTCCTCGGTCGACCCCCGCTCCGGCGGCTCGAACGTGCTGCTCTACGCGGTCGCCGCGGCGGTCATCGGTGGCACCAGCCTCTTCGGTGGCAAGGGCCGGATCATCGACGCCGTCATCGGCGGCACGGTGATCGCGGTCATCGACAACGGCATGGGCCTGATGGGCTTCAGCTCCGGTCAGAAGTTCATGTTCACCGGTGTGGTGCTGCTGCTGGCGGCCGGTGTCGACGCCCTGTCGAGGCGTAGAGCGGCCGCGACCGGCAACCGATGAACCAGCTCCTGGTTACGGGGACGGCCCGCTGATGCGGGCCGGCCCCACCCAGGAGGAGGTGCGCCGGCACAACTTGGGAACGCTGCTGCGCTATGTCCACGTGCACGGCGCGACCACGCGTGCCGAACTGACCACCCGGCTCGGTCTCAACCGCAGCACGATCGGGGCGCTCACCGCGGAACTCACCACCGCGGGACTCGTCAACGAGCGGACTCCGGGCGAGACCGGGCGGGCCGGTCGCCCTTCCCTGGTGGTCCAGCCCGAGAGCGCCAAGGTCTTCGCGTACGCGGTGAGCATCGAGGTCGATCGCCTGCGCGCCGCCCGGGTGGGTCTGGGCGGCCGCATCCTGGACCGGCGTGAGGCCGAACGTCCGCGCGGCATGCAGGCGATGGACGCGGTGGAGCCACTGGTCCACTTCATCGAGGAGATGCGCGCCGACGTCCCCGACGGCTCCCGCTACGTGGGCGGCGGCTGCGCCGTGGCCGGCATGGTCCGCCGCGCCGACGGCGTCGTCCGGCTGGCGCCCACGGTCGGCTGGGTGGACGAACCGGTCGGCGCGGCGCTGACCTCGGCGGTCGGCGACTACGGCCTGTTCACCGTCGGCAACGTCGCGGACGTCTCCGCGCTCGTCGAGCACAGCCGCGGCGCCGCGATGGGCTGCGACAACGTCATCTACCTGTACGGCGACGTGGGCGTCGGCGGCGGCATCATCGCCGGCGGGCGCCGGGTGATCGGGCACGGCGGCTACGGCGGCGAGGTCGGCCACATGGTGGTCAACCCGCAGGGCCGGCCGTGCAGCTGCGGGTCGCGCGGCTGCTGGGAGACCGAGATCGGCGAGTCCGCGCTGCTGACGGCGGCGGGCCGGGGCGGGACGTCCGGCCGGGACGCGGTGCTCGACGTGGTCGAGGCGGCGATGCGCGGCGACCGGGTGGCCCAGCGGGCGGTACGCCAGGTCGGCGACTGGATCGGGTTCGGCGTCGGCAACCTGGCCAACATCTTCAACCCCGAGGCGGTCGTCTTCGGCGGCACGCTGCGTGACGTCTACCTGGTCGCGGCGGCGCACATCCGCAGCCGGCTCAACTCGGTGGCGCTGTCCGCGACCCGCGAGCACATCCGGCTGCGTACCCCCGAACTCGGGACCGACGCCGCGCTGATCGGGGCCGCCGAGCTGGCGTTCGAACGGATCCTCGAGGACCCGCTCTCAACGTAACGGCGGCAGGGCCCCGACCAGGGCGTCCAGCAACGCGACCGAGTTGCGGTCGGTGCGCGGCTCCGGGAGTTTGGGTACGCCTTCGTCAGGCAGCCGCCAGATCACCCGTCCGGGGTCGAGCGCGTCCACCGTCTCGTACCACTGCCTCAGGGGTTCTCGCAGCTGCACGTGGGTGGCGAAGTTGCGCCGCCGGCGAGTCTCGTCGCCGTCCCGCCGGGTCTGCAGCGTCTCCGTCTCGGGCAGACCCACCAGCACCGCGTCGGCCAGCCCGAGCCGCCCGGCCCGGAACGCCGCCCGCAGCACCGCGAGCTCGCGGTCGAAGGTGGCGCGCGGCGCCAGCCCCAGCGCGGCCATGCCCCAGGAGTAGTGCAACTTCACCGGATCGGTGTCACAGAACGCGATGCCGTCGGCGCGCTCGAGCTCCTCCGCGTCGGCCCAGCGCCGCATGCTCACCCGCGCCCAGTGCCGGGCCAGCGCCTGGCCGTCACCCGGCTCGGCGGGGGCGGGCCCCGAGTACTCCGGGACGAAACGGCCCACCTGGAACCGGCACCAGGTCGTCTTGCCCGCCGCCGAAGGCCCCTCCACCACCACGATCACCCGGACACCTTACGAGCCCGGCTCCACCGAACGGACGGTGGGCTGGGCGGCCGACGCTGACTACGTTGGGTGATCGAGGGAAGGGAACCAACACCATGAGCAGGGTTGTCGGCCACTATGCGCCAGGACTGTTGGTAACGGTGGTGGGTGCACTCATCGTGATGACGGTCGTTCCGGTGGTGGGTGCGGCGGTCCCGGTGATCGCGCTGTTCGCGCTCCTGGCGGTCACCCTCTTCCTGGCGTACGCGGTGCTGGCCCACAACCGGCAGCTGTGCGAGCGGTGCGTGCGCGCGCTGCCCCTGGACGCCTCCTCGGTGGCCGGCCGGTACGGGCTCCGCTTCCGGGTGGCGCACCTCTTCGAGAGCAAGGTCTTCGCCGCGTTCTACCTGGTCGTGGTGCTGGGCACGGCGCTGCTGGCGACCCACCCGATCGGGCGGTACGGCTGGGCGCTGGTCCAGGCGACGCTGGCTTACCTGCTCTTCGTCTACGTGACGCACCAGCGCTACCAGCCGTGGTGCCCGACGTGCCGCAACGGCGGCGAAGAGATCGAGGCGCCCATCCGGCCGGTCTCTGTCAACGGCTGAGGCGTCCTCAAAACCAGGGTCGAGATCTTCGATGTGACGTCACGGAGCTGTAAGGGTCTCCGGGGCCACGGCGGGTGCACGATGGGTAGGTGAAGACCTTTTTGCGCGGCGGGCTGGCCGGAGTGGGTGCGGCCGCGGCCGCGCTCGGTGTGGCCGAGATCGTCGCCGTCGCTACCGGGCCTACATCGGCGCCGTTGCTCGCGGTCGGTGGCGTGGTGGTCGACAACGTGCCGGCGCCGGTCAAGGACTTCGGCATCGCCGTGTTCGGGGTGCATGACAAGACCGCCCTGCTCACCGGGACGGCGATCCTGCTGGTGGCCTACGCGTTCGGCGCGGGCGTCGTCGCGGTGCGGCGGTGGTGGGTCACGGTCGGGATGATCGGTCTGTTCGGTCTGGTGGGGGTGGTCGCGGCTCTCACCCGGCACGACGCGGGCATCGCGGCGGCATTGCCCTCGGTGATCGCTGCCGTGGTCGCGGTCGTGGTGCTGCGCGGGCTGCTGGCGTTGTCGGTGGGCGCGCCGATCCGAGAGGCGTTGTCGCTGAGTGCGCCGGTCCGGGACGAGCCGAGGGTGGGCGCGCCGGACCGGGACGAGCCGGCGACGGTGGGGGCGCCGGCCGCGGGGGCGTCGAGGGTTTGGCCCGGGTCACGGTCGTCGGAGGCCGGTGGGAACCCGGGGGTGGTGGCACGGGACTCGGTGCCCGTCAGGCCGTCGGGAGCCGGTGGTGCGGTTGGGGGAGCGGGTCAGGCGTACTCGGAAGAGGGCCGGCGCCGGTTTCTCAAAGGTCTCGGCCTCGTGGTGGGGGTTTCGGCCGTCGGCGGGATCGCCGGGCGGCTGCTGACCGGGCGCAAGGCGGTCAGTGCGGCGCGCAGCAACGTGGTGTTGCCGGCGGCTCGGCAGGCGGCCCCGGTCGTGCCCGCGGGAGTGCGGGCGCCGGGCGCGGTGGCCTACGTGACCAGCAACGACGACTTCTACCGGATCGACACATCGCTCTACCCGCCGCAGATCGACCCGGCCACCTGGCAGCTGCGGATCCACGGGATGGTGCGTAACCCGATCACGCTGAGCTGGGACGACCTGCTGCGGCGGCCGATGATCGAGCGGTACGTGACGCTGGCCTGCGTGTCCAACGAGGTCGGTGACTCGCTGATCGGCAACGCGCTGTGGCTGGGCACGCCGATCAAGGCGCTGCTGGACGAGGCGGACCCGCTGCCGGACGCGGATCAGGTGGTGCAGCGGTCGGTCGACGGCTGGACCTGCGGGAGCCCGACCTCGGTGCTGCGGGACGGGCGGGACGCGCTGCTCGCCGTCGGCATGAACGGGAAAGCCCTGCCGGTCGAGCACGGCTTCCCGGTGCGGATGGTCGTGCCGGGGCTGTACGGCTACGTCAGCGCCTGCAAGTGGATCACCGAGATCGAGGTGACCCGGTTCGCCGACTTCGACGCCTACTGGGTGCCGCGCGGCTGGTCGGCGCAGGGGCCGATCAAGACGCAGTCACGCATCGACAGCCCGCGCGGCGGCGCCAAGAAGCCGGCCGGCGCGGTCACGATCGCGGGGGTGGCGTGGGCCCAGCACAAGGGCATCGCCAAGGTCGAGGTGCAGATCGACGAGGAGCCGTGGCAGGTCGCGACGCTCGCGGCCACGGTCAGCAGCGACACCTGGCGGCAGTGGAGTCACGTCTGGACCGCCACCCCGGGCAAACATCGCATCCGGGTACGCGCGACCGACACGACCGGCTACACGCAGACGAGCACGCCGGCTCCACCCGCTCCGGACGGTGCCACGGGTTGGCATGGCATCGATGTCACGATTGAGTAGAGCTGAGTAATCGAGGACGCACTTTTCGTCCGACTCAGTGAGGTAGTTCGCTCATACGGTGGCTTGCATGTCCACCGATGCGGTCGGAGAACCGCTGAACATAACGACGCGGACCCCCGCAGGGGACCGCGTCGTGAGCTGTGTGGTGAGCCCGCGCGCCGGACGGCGTCAAGCGGCTGGGGCCTGTCGCTGTGCGGGCACCGACTTGTGGGGACGGCCGAGGCGCGCCTCGAGCCGGGGAAGGTCGACCCGCCCGTGACGGTCGGCCGCGTCCTCCCAGCCGACGGCGAGCAGCCGCAGCCGCTCCGCTTCGCTGAAACCTCCCCAGACCCCGTACGGCTCACGGATTGCCAGGGCGTGCGCGGCGCACTCGGCCCTGACCGGGCAGGCGCCGCACAGGTTCTTGGCTTTCGCCTCGCGGCGGTTGCGGGACGACCCGCGCTCGCCATCGGGGTGGAAGAACTGGGCACTGTCCCGGCCACGGCACAGACCGAGTCTCTGCCAGTCCCACAGGTCGGCGATGGGCCCGGGCAGTCTGCGAACGTTCGACATCAACACCCTCCTCCCGCGTGGCACCGCGGAGTGTTGTCAGAGAGAGCCTTGCTCAGGCCTGACGCGGGATTACCCCGGTGATCCCCGGCTCAACCCGACTTCGTCGATGTCATCTGCGGGCGTATCCCACTGCGGCCGTAACTCGTACCTATCTTTCCCGTTTTTTCCATCTAAAGCGCGTAATGCTGCGGCCCTCGCGTGATCTCCTCTGAGAGAGAAGGAGGATCACTGTGCGTACCGTCCTCGTGTGCGTCCGTACCCCGCTGGCGGCCCAGACCGTCGCGTCCACCGCGGCCCGGCTCGGCATGACCGGCGTCGTCCGGACCGCGGTCAGCGAGACCGAGGCCATGATCCGACTGGCTGAAAGGCCTGCCGAGGTCGTCCTGGCCGACACCGCCGTGACCCGTCCCGACAGCGTCGGTTTCACCCGTCGCGTTCTGGCCCGAGCCCCGCAGGCACAGTTGGTGCTCTTCGGCGCCGAAGACCCCAGGGTCGCGGCGGCGGCAGTCGCCGCCGGCGCCCGTGGTGTCATCCGCGGCGTCGAGCATGACCTGGTCAGCGTCGTCGCCAAGGCCCTGCTGCTCCTCCTGCTCCCGGTCCGTCCGGCGGGCATGCCGATCAACGGGGCGAACGCCCAACCGGCCACGGTCGCCGGTGGGGCACGCAACACCAATTCGACCGTGGGCCGTAGCGGCTACCGGGACGGTGTGCAGATGACCGCGGCCAACGCCGCCTCGGTCCCGGCCATGCTGGGCCCGAACGCGCCGATGGTCCCGGCGCAGCGCGGCGACGCACCGATCGACCCGGCAACGGGCCGCCCGATGGTCGCGTGGCCGGGCAACGAAGCCGGCGTAGGCGTGGCCGAGGCCCAGCCCACCGGCCGCCGCCTGACCCTGACCGAACGTGAGCTCCAGGTCCTGCGGGGAATGGCCGACGGCAAGTCCAACGCCGAGATCGGCCGAGAGCTCTTCGTCTCCGAGGACACGGTCAAAACCCACGCCCGCCGCCTCTTCCGCAAGCTGGGCGCCCGAGACCGAGCCCACGCAGTAGCAGCAGGCTTCCGAGCAGGCTTAGTCGCCTAGCCCACCGTCAAGCGTTGGCGCGAGTCCAGTTGTCGGCGCGACTTCAAGAGTTAGCGCAACCCAAAGGGCCTTAACGGCAACCCAAAGGGCCTTAACGGCAACCCAAAGGGCCTTAACCGCAACCACCCGCATTTCGCCCGTCGATGACTTGGGCGCGAAAAAGTGCCAGGCGAAGCCGAGGTGCTTTTTCGCGCCCAAGTCATCGACCGCCCTTAGGGCGAAATGCCGGAGGAGCGAAGCGACGACCAGCAGCTCAGCAGCCGCATGCACCCAGCAAAACCAAGTCAGCCCGGCACACAACCAGCTCAAACCCGGTGGGTCGGAGCTCAAACCCGGTGGGTCGGAGCTCAAACCCGGTGGGTCGAAGCTCACCCCCGATGCTCAAACCCAACCTCAACTGCCGGAGTCGTCAGTCCCCTCGGCAAGCGTGTCGTGCACCCCGTCCGCATACCCCCGGGCATATTCCCACGTGACGTAATGGTCCGGATCCGGATCGTAAGCAGGCTCGTGCACCCGAGGCCGTCCGCTGGTGAGTAAATGGCGCAGATTGCCCCGCAGCAAATCCCAGTCGAAGTAGTGCGGCTCGTGGCAGTCCTCACACTCGATGACCAGGCCACGAATGCCCGTCGGGCTGAGGAGTGCCTGGTAGACCTCGAGGTCGCTGAGGTCCTCGAGGACGTCCTGCCGCTCGGCCTCGGTCAGCGGGTCGTTCTCGGCGTCCTCACTCGGATCGTCGAGTCCCGCGGCCGGGTCGGCGGGATCCCCGTTGAACGGGTCGATGGGTTCGTCCTGCACCCCGTAACCGTACCCACATCCTCTCCGTCTGTGCTGGCCCCGGACCGCTTGTCCGCCCGGCGGCCGAGCGCGGGGCGATGGGTAGGATGAACAATCTCCGCCTCCTCCTCCCGACAAGGATGATCTGTGGACGTCGACTCCGCCCGTACCGTGCCGCTCGGACTCACCTTCGACGATGTCCTGCTTCAGCCAGGTGAGTCGGATGTCGTGCCCAGCCGGGTCAACACGATCACCCGGCTCACCCGCGACATCGAGCTGGCCATCCCGCTGCTGTCCAGCGCGATGGACACGGTCACCGAGGCGCGCATGGCGATCGCCATGGCCCGCGAGGGTGGCATCGGGGTGCTGCACCGCAACCTCTCCGCCGAGGACCAGGCGACCCAGGTCGATCTCGTGAAGCGTTCCGAGTCCGGCATGATCACCAACCCGGTCACCTGCAGCCCGGACGACACCTTGCAGCAGGTCGACCAGCTTTGCGGCCGGTACCGCATCTCCGGTGTGCCGGTGGTGGACGGCGACGGCACTCTCGTGGGCATCGTCACCAACCGTGATATGCGTTTCGTCACTGATCACAGCGTGAAGGTGCGCGAGGTGATGACCCGCACGCCGCTGATCACCGCGCCGGTGGGGGTCAGCAAGGAGGACGCGCTCAGCCTGCTGCAGCGGCACAAGGTGGAGAAGCTGCCGCTGGTCGACGACGGCGGCCGGCTGCGCGGGCTGATCACGGTCAAGGACTTCGCGAAGAGCGAGCAGTACCCGCTCGCGACGAAGGATCCGCAGGGCCGGCTCCGGGTCGCGGCCGCGATCGGTGTGGGTGACGAGTCGTACAAGCGGGCTCGCGGGCTGATCGACGCCGGCGTCGACGTGATCATCGTGGACACCTCGCACGGCCACCAGCGCCAGGTGCTCGACATGATCGCCCGGCTGAAGAAGGACACGAGCACCAACATCATCGGCGGCAACGTGGCGACCTACGCGGGCGCCAAGGCGATGGCGGAGGCGGGCGCCGACGCGGTGAAGGTCGGTGTCGGTCCGGGCGCCATCTGCACCACCCGGATCGTGGCTGGTGTCGGCGTCCCGCAGATCACCGCGGTGATGGAGGCGACCCGGGCCTGCAAGCCGGTCGGTGTGCCGGTGATCGCGGACGGCGGCGTTCAATACTCGGGCGACATCGCGAAGGCGATCGTGGCCGGCGCCGATTCGGTGATGCTCGGCGGTCTGCTGGCCGGCTGTGAGGAGAGCCCCGGCGACCTGATCTTCGTCAACGGCAAGCAGTACAAGGCGTACCGGGGGATGGGTTCGCTGGGCGCGATGCAGTCGCGCGGTCAGGCCAAGTCGTACTCGAAGGACCGCTACTTCCAGCAGGATGTGCCGGAGGAGAAGCTGGTTCCGGAGGGCGTCGAGGGTCAGGTGCCCTATCGTGGTCCGTTGTCCCGTGTCGCCCAGCAGCTGGTGGGCGGTCTTCGTCTCGCTATGGGTTACGCGGGCGCGGAGACCATCCCCGACTTGCAGGAGCGCGGGCAGCTCATCAGGATTACCGCGGCCGGTCTCAAGGAGAGCCACCCGCACGACATCCAGATGACCGTCGAAGCGCCGAACTACCACACCCGCTAAGAAGAGGTACGAGTCATGCGTGATGTCGTCGAGATCGGACAGGGTAAGACCGCGCAGCGCGGCTATCACCTCGACGACATCGCGATCGTGCCGAGCCGGCGCACCCGCGACGTCGAGGACGTGTCGACGGAGTGGAAGCTGGACGCCTACCCGTTCAAGATCCCGTGTGTGGCGCATCCGTCCGACGCGACGATGAGCCCCGACTCGGTGATCGCCCTGGGCCGGCTCGGCGGTCTCGGCGTGCTCAACGCCGAGGGCCTGTGGACCCGCTACGAGGACCCGACCAGCGTCCTCGCCGAGCTGGCGAAGCTCGACGAGGAGGCGGACGCCACCCAGCGGCTGCAGGAGGTCTACACCGAGCCGATCAAGCCGCACCTGATCGCCGAGCGGGTCCGTGCGATCCGCGAGGGCGGCGTGACCGTCGCGGTCCGGGTGTCGCCGCAGCACACGCTGGCCTTGGCCCCGGTGGTGCTGGACGCGGGCGTGGACCTGCTCGTCATCCAGGGCAGCCTGGTCAGCGCCGAGCATGTGAGCACCACGGACGAGCCGCTGAACCTCAAGGAGTTCATCGCCGACCTGGACCTGCCGGTGATCGTCGGCGGGTGCACCGACTACAAGACGGCCTTGCACCTGATGCGGACCGGCGCGGCCGGCGTGATCATCGGCGTGGGCGCGGACGAGTGGTCGACCACCGACACGGTGCTGGGCATCCGGGTGCCGATGGCGTCCGCGATCGCCGACGCCGCCGCGGCCCGGCGTGACTACCTGGACGAGACCGGCGGCCGGTACGTCCACCTGATCGCCGACGGTGGCATCCAGACCAGCGGTGACATCGCCAAGGCGATCGGCTGCGGTGCGGACGCCGTGATGCTGGGCGAGCCGCTGTCGCTGGCCGAGGGCGCGCCGGCCGGTGGCGCCTGGTGGCATTCGGCGGCCAGCCACCCGTTGTTGCCGCGTGGCGGGTTCTGCATCGCCGGCGAGCCGGACGGCACGCTGGAGGAGCTGCTGTACGGCCCGGCTAACCGCCCCGACGGCCAGCTGAACCTCTTCGGCGGCTTGAAACGCGCGATGGCCAAGTGCGGCTACCACGATGTGAAGGAATTCCAGAAGGTCGGCCTGGTCCTGGACCGCTGAGGGTCTTTCGGCCGGCTTCCGGTCGGCGCACGTACTGTCGGGCGATGCGACGACAGGTGATCGCGGCCGCGATGGTGCTGCTGGTGGCCGGCTGCACCTCCGATAAGGCGCCGGTAAAGCCCACACCGGGAGAGCCCACACCGGGAAAGCCCACGCCGGCCGCTGGGGAACCCGGCGCCGCGGGGATCGGCGACCCGTACTTCCCGACTTCCGGCAACGGCGGGTACGACGTCGGCGGCTACGACCTGAAGCTGCGCTACGACCCGAAGACCGGGCAGCTCGGCGGGGCGGCCACGATCACCGCGACGGCGACGCAGGACCTGTCCAGCTTCAACCTCGACCTGTCCGGGCTCACCGCGAGCGCGGTGACGGTCGACGGCGCGCCCGCCCGGCATGCCGCGAAGGGCGCCGAGCTGGTCGTCACGCCCGGCACGGCGATCGCCCGGACCGCACGGTTCACCGCGGTGGTCGAGTACGCGGGCACGCCGGGCAGGCTCGGTGACGGCGGCTGGCTGCGTACCCCGGACGGGGGTTTTGTTCTGGGTCAGCCGGAGTCGGCGAGCGCGTGGTTCCCGGTGAACGACCATCCCGCCGACAAGGCCACGTTCCGGCTGGCGATGACCGTGCCGGACGGCGTCGAGGCGATCAGCAACGGGGTGCCCGGCGAGCGGCCGAGCGCCGGCGGCTGGACCACCTGGACGTGGAGCGAGGCGGCGCCGCTGGCCTCCTACCTGTCGTTCGTGGCGATCGGCCAGTACCGGGTCGAGTCGGGCACGCACAACGGCAAGCCGATGGTGATCGCGATCCCGGAGACGCTGCCCGCCGACGGTCCCGCAGCGAAGTCGCTGGGCCGGACCGCCGAGGTGGCCGACTTCCTCGCGACGCAGTTCGGCCCGTACCCGTTCGACGCGTACGGCGGGGTGGTGCTCGACGACGAGCGGGTGCGCTACGCGTTGGAGACCCAGTCCCGGCCGGTGTACGGCGGGACGTTCTTCGCCGGTGGCCAGAACTCCGGCGTGGTCGCGCACGAGCTCGCCCACCAGTGGTTCGGCGACAGTGTGGCGCTGGAACGCTGGGAGGACATCTGGCTCAACGAGGGCTTCGCCACGTACGCGGAGTGGCTGTGGGCCGAGCATCAGGGCCAGACCACCGCGCAGGCCCTCTTCGACCGCCGGTACGACGGTTTCGACTGGGCGGAGCCACCCGGCCGGCCCGGCGCGGAGGGGATCTTCGGGACGCCGGTCTACGAGCGCGGCGGGATGACGGTGCACGCGCTCCGCCGGACGATCGGCGACGAGGCGTTCTTCGGACTGCTGAAGTCGTGGCCGGCCGAGCACAAGGACGGCAACGCGACCACGGCCGACTTCATCGCCGCGGCGGAGAAGGCGGCCGGCGGCAAGGACCTGGCGAAGTTCTTCCAGGACTGGCTTTACGGGACCGCCCAGCCACCCAGACCCTGACGGCTATCGGTGCTTGAGCTGGGGATGCGCGGCCAGGTACGGCCCGGGGCGGTCCGCCGCGACCGCCTTGATGAAGTCCCGGCCGAGCGGCAGCAGCTGTTCCCCGAGGTACCCGCTGCCGTTGCCGACCGAGTCGCCGGGCAGCGTGACCATGGTGATCCCGCCGGGCTTGAGGTTGCGCAGGGCGTACGCGAACTCGGCCGGGCTCCGCGCGCCGGTGTACTGCATCGTCTCGCCGAGCGCCTGGATGACCGCCTCCAGCTTGGTGGTGTCGGTGGCCAGCCCGTCGTTCATCGCCTTGGTGAGCAGGGCGGTCACGAGTTGCCGCTGGTGGCGCTGCCGGTCGTAGTCGCCGTTCTTCAGCCCGTACCGCTGCCGGGCGTAGTCGATCGCCTGCCAGCCTTTGAGAGTCCGCACGCCGGGCAGGTAGGTGGCCTGCGGCCCGGTGTACCCGCCACCGCCGCGCTTGAGGGTGCGTAGCGAGCCGTCCGGCCGCCGGTGCTGGGACTGGACCTTGGTGTCGATGCGCAGGGTGACGCCGCCGAGGGCGTCGGTGAGCTTGCTGAGCCCGTCGAAGGTCAGCACGGCGCCGGCGTCGAACGACTTGATCCCGGTGTACCGGGAGATCGTGCGGCTCAGCAGGTCGTACCCCTGCTTGGCGTTGGGTTTTTTGGAGCCGGAGACCCGCGAACCGCGACTCATCGCCTCGGTGATCTTGAAGCGACCGCCGGCGAACCCGGCGGCGGGGAAGGCCGGCATCTGCACGCGCAGGTCACGCGGCAGCGAGTAGAGGTAACCGCTCTCCAGGCCCGGCTCCAGGTGCAGCAGCATGATCGTGTCGGCGTGCGGCTCCCAGTCCGGAACGCTGACCCGGGTGTCGACGCCGATCAGCAGCAGATCGAGCGGGCCGTCGATGTCCGCGCCGGGCGACGGGGCCGGACTGGCCGAGGCCGGCGCGGACGAGGGCGTCACCGGAGTCGACGGCGCGGCGGCGGGCGGGTCGTCGCTGTCGCGTCCGGCCAGCGCGAACGCGACCCCGGCGCCGACCAGCACCAGCACGACCGCGACGGCCGCGAGGATGATTCGCTTCCTCGTCACGGCTGAGAGAGTAGTTCACCCGGCGCAACTTGATCGCTCCCGAATGCGCACGGTCTCGGCCGCCGAGTCCGCCGAACCTTCTGGCATGCGGGTTGTGACGAGTGTTCTGGCAGGTCTGGTGCTGGCGACGACGGTCTCGACGCCGGCGGCATACGCCGCCGAAGAGCCGGTGGGCCTGGTCATCGGCGTGCGCGGGCAGGTGGATCTCCCGGCCGAGGCCACTGCGACGGGTACGCTGCCCGGCGCGCTCACGGTTGACGTCCCCCGCGGCGAGGTCACCGAGGTGGCCGAGGAACTCCGCGCCGACCCCGACGTCGCGTACGTGGAACCGGACCACATCGCCCACGCCGCTGCCGTCGTCACCCCCAACGACCCCTACTACCCGCAGCAGTGGGGCATCGCCAAGACCCGGGTGAACACCGCCTGGACGGCCACCCGTGGCTCGACGCTGATCACCGTCGCGGTGGTGGACACCGGCGTGAAGCGCATCACGGACTTCGGCGCCCGGCTGCTGCCTGGCTACGACTTCGTCAACAAGGACAGCGACCCGACCGACGACGACGGCCACGGGACGATGACCGCCCAGGTGATCGGCGCGAGCGCGAACAACCACGTCGGCGTCACCGGGATCTGCTGGAGCTGCCGGATCCTCCCGGTCAAGGTGCTGGGCGCCGGCGGCATCGGTTCGTACTCGGACATCGCCGCCGGCATCCGGTACGCCGCCGACCGCGGCGCCGACGTCATCAACCTGTCGCTCGGCGGCGCCGCGGACAGCCGGCTGATGCGCGACGCGGTGGCGTACGCGACCAGCAAGAACGCCGTGGTCATCGCCGCGGCCGGCAACGAGGGCAGCGCCGCACCGCACTACCCGGCGGCGATCCCCAGCGTGCTCGCCGTCGGCGCGTCCACCCCCGGCGACGCCCGCTACCCCTGGTCCAACTACGGCGCCTCCTGGGTCGACCTGGCCGCGCCCGGTTGCAACCCGGCCGTGAACCTGGCCGGCGTGCTGAGCGACTTCTGCGGCACCTCGTCGTCCACCCCGTTCGCGTCCGGCGTCGCGGCGCTGCTCGCCACGGCCAGGCCCGGCGTCACCCCGGCGAAGATCCGCGACGTGCTCACCGCGACCTCGGTGAAACTGGCCGGGAACTGGCTGGCCGCCTCGTCCGGCAGGATCGACGCGGCCGCGGCCGTCGGCACGGTCCGCGGGCTGGCGATCGACCAGGCCGGGCCGGTCGTACGCGTCACCCGCGCGGCGGCGAGCGGCGCCCGCGTTGCCAAGACCACGCCGTTCGGGGTGGCGGCCACCGACCCGTCCGGGGTGACGCGGCTCGAGCTGATCATCAACGGCAAGATCACTCAGCGGTACGCCGGTCGGGCGTACGTCTTCGCCGTGCCGGTCTGGAAGTTCGGCAAGGTCGTCCGGGTGCAGGCGAGGGCCTACGACCGGTTCGGCAACGCCCGGCTCACCCCGACCCGGACCTGGTACCGCTGACGTCGGTAAACTCGCTGGCCATGACGACCCCCAGGCCCGTGCTCGTTGTCGACTTCGGCGCGCAATACGCCCAGCTCATCGCCCGCCGGGTGCGCGAGGCGCGGGTCTACTCGGAGATCGTGCCGCATTCGATGCCGGCCGCCGAGATGCTCGCCAAGAACCCGGCCGCGATCATCCTGTCCGGCGGACCGTCCAGTGTGTACGAACCGGGCGCCCCCGACCTGGACGCCGGTGTCTTCGACAGCGAGGTGCCGGTCTTCGGAATCTGCTACGGATTCCAGGCGATGGCCCAGGCACTCGGCGGCACGGTGGCGCACACCGGCGCCCGCGAGTACGGCCGGACCCACCTCACCACCCAGGCCGGCACGCTGCTGCGCGACCTGCCCGACAGCCTGCCGGTGTGGATGAGCCACGGCGACAGCGTGACCGTCGCCCCGGCGGGCTTCATGGTCACCGCGTCGTCCGGCGGTGCCCCGGTGGCCGCCTTCGAAAACCTGTCGGCCCGGCGGGCCGGTGTGCAGTTCCACCCCGAGGTGGCGCACACCCAGCAGGGCCAGCGGATGCTGGAGCGGTTCCTCTACGACATCGCCGGCCTGACGCCGGACTGGACGCCCACCAACATCATCGACGACCAGGTCGCTGCCATCCGCGCGAAGGTCGGCGACAAGCAGGTGATCTGCGGGCTGTCCGGCGGCGTCGACTCGGCGGTCGCCGCGGCGCTCGTCCACAAGGCCGTCGGCGACCAGCTGACCTGCGTCTTCGTCGACCACGGGCTGCTGCGCGCGGGCGAGGCCGAGCAGGTGGAGAAGGACTACGTCGCCGCCACCGGCATCCGGCTCAAAGTGGTGGACGCGGCCGACCAGTTCCTGAGTTTCTTGAAAGACGTCGAGGACCCGGAGCAGAAGCGCAAGATCATCGGCCGGGAGTTCATCCGGGTCTTCGAGCAGGCCGCCCGCGAACTGGACGCCGAACGGAACGTCGAGTTCCTGGTGCAGGGCACCCTCTACCCGGACGTGGTGGAATCCGGGGGCGGCACCGGCACGGCCAACATCAAGAGCCACCACAACGTCGGCGGGCTCCCGGACGACCTGCAGTTCGCGCTCGTCGAGCCGCTGCGCACGCTGTTCAAGGACGAGGTGCGGACGATCGGCGCGGAGCTCGGCCTGCCGGAGGAGATCGTCCAGCGGCACCCGTTCCCCGGTCCGGGCCTGGCGATCCGGATCATCGGCGCGGTGTCGAAGGACCGCCTCGACATCCTGCGGGCGGCCGACCTGATCGCCCGGGAGGAGCTCACCGCGGCCGGCCTCGACCGGGACGTGTGGCAGTTCCCAGTAGTGCTGCTGGCCGATGTGCGCAGCGTGGGCGTGCAGGGCGACGGCCGGACGTACGGGCACCCGGTGGTGCTGCGGCCGGTCTCCAGCGAGGACGCGATGACCGCCGACTGGTCCCGGCTGCCCTACGACCTGATCGCCAAGATCTCGACCCGTATCACCAACGAGGTACCCGAGGTCAACCGCGTCGTGCTGGACGTCACTTCTAAGCCGCCGGGAACGATCGAGTGGGAGTAGGCGGCTCGTCCGTCACGCTCGGGCCGTCCTCCTCGGGCATCAGGAACCACATGATGGGGTACGCCAGGAGGGCCACACCCCAGGTCAGGACTGTTGCCACGGCGAAAGCTACGCGGATCAGGACCGGGTCTACGGTGAAGTAGCGGCCTACGCCGCTGCAGACGCCTGCGACGATTCGGTCGTCGAGGGGGCGGCGGAGTTGCTTGTAGGGAGTCACGGTCGGTGTCGTCATGTGTCTACGGTGCGCTTGTGCAGGGCCCCAGAACCTCGGTGATGGCCCGGATCTGAACCCTGATTCTTGGCCCTTACAGCAGGTGACGGGTTGTGTGCGTAACGCAGGTCACAGCGCTCTGACCTGCGATTACATAGCGCGACCGCTCTGTCAGGAATCCGACAGACGATCTCTGGAGGTAACACAATCCGGGCACAATTCAGCCCTGTGACCCCCGCACTGGAACCCTTACGCCGGATCGCCGCGTACGCCGTCTGCACGGACGCGGACGGTCGCGTGCTGCTCGTCCGGGCCTCGAGCCGCTCCGGCACCCCCGGAGTCTGGTCGCTGCCCGGCGGCGCCGTCGATCACGGTGAGGACCCGAACCACACCGTCGTCCGCGAGACCGCGGCGGAAACCGGGCTGTCCGTCGCCGTCACCGGGCTGAGCGACGTGCTGGCCGACATGCGCTCGGTGCCGCACCGAGGCGTCACCATCCACACCGACCGGCTCCTCTACCGGGTCTCGGTGCGCGGCGGCACCCTCGTCGACCGGGTCGGCCACCCCACCGACCTGGCCCGCTGGGTGGACCCGGCGGAGGCGGCGAAACTGAAGCTGCGCCCGTTCACCGCGGCGGCGCTCGGCGTTCCCGCCGAGTCGGCCGACCTGCGGCCGGAGGAGGCGCCCGACTTCCCGTCCTTCTACGCCTACCCGGGACCGGACGGCCTGCACCGGGCCCAGCGCTTCGCGGCCTACGCGATCGCCACCGACCCGTACGAGAACATCCTGCTCACCCGCATCGCGCCGGGCTATCCGGGCGAGGGCCGCTGGCACCTGCCGGGCGGCGGCACCGACTACGGCGAGCAGCCCGGCACCGCGCTGATCCGCGAGCTCGTCGAGGAGACCGGTCAGCGCGGCCGCATCATCGAACTACTGGGCGTGGCCAGCCACCGTGACGCAGCGTCGCTGGGCCCGGAGGGCTACCCGATCGACTGGCACGGGGTGCGCGCCTTCTACCGCGTGGTCGTCGAGCGGCCCACCGAGGTCCGCGTCGGCGACGTCGGCGGCTCCACGTCGGAGGCCTGCTGGATGGCCCTCAAGGAGGTCGGTGACCTCTCGCCGGACTCCCTCACCGAGGTGACGGCCGAGGCTCTGCACGCGGCACGCCTAATCTAGGACCGGTGAAGATTCGACAGGTCGGCGTCTATGGGCTGGCTCGCGACGCCGAGGGCCGGTACCTGACCTCGGCGGCCGGCACGCTGCCCGGTGGGCTGGTGCCGCAGGGCGAGCACCCCGACGAGGCGGTGGTCCGGCTGGTCGGCGAGCAGACCGGTTCGGGCGTACGCATCACGGGTCTGCTCGAAGTCTCTTCCGCAGTCGTCGATCACGTGCACACCGACCGCATCCTCTACTCGCTGGCCGGCTCCTTCACCGGGACGGCTTCCGGCATTCCGCTTTATCCGGACGAAAGACCGGTTGAGGCCGTCGAACGGCGGGTACAACGCTTCGGTGCGTACGCCGTGGCGCGTGACCCGGACGGCCGGGTGCTGCTCACCAAGATCGCGGCCGGCTATCCCGGCGCCGGGCTCTGGCACCTGCCCGGCGGCGGCACCGACCACGGCGAGACGCCCGAGCAGGGACTGACCCGGGAGTTCGCCGAGGAGACCTCGCAGCACGGCCGCATCACCGGCCTGCTCCGCACCGCGCACCGCTACACACCGGCCGAACTGGGCCCGGAGGGAGTGCCGATGGACTGGCACGTCATCCGGGTGCTGTTCAGCGTCACGGTGGACCGGCCGACCGTTCCGGTGGTCACCGAACAGGGCGGATCCACCGAGGCGGCGGCCTGGTTCCGGCCCTCGGAACTGTCCGACCTTCCGCTCACCGAGGTCGCCCGCGAAGCGGTGGGAGACCCGGCATTGGCGTGATCAGTTAAACTCGTCACAGGGAGAGGGCGTCGTACCGCACGAGAGCTGGACGGTCTCGCCGAGATCAATCGGCTGTGCAATGGTGTAATCCGCCAAATTCAGAGCACCCCCCATTCAGCACCCCGAACCCCACTTGGAGGACACACGTGGCGCGAACCCCCTGGCGCCGGCGACGTACGACTGACAGTCCACGTCCCGCCGGGCGTCGCTGGGCAGGCCGGCTGCGACGCGGCGGCACCGCCGCGCGTCAGGCACTGCTGGTTCGGGTCGGGCGCCGCTCGCAGGACGCGGGCCGCGCCGCCACCGCCACCCAGGCCGAGGTGATCTACACCGGCCTGGAGCCGATCGTCGCGCCCGCCCGCCTCGCGCTGCCACCCGCCTCCCCGGCGCCGGCACCCGCCGAGGCCGAGGTTGTCTCGCTGCTGCCCGGCGCACACACCGCGCGACGCAAGGCGTCCTTCGCGATCGTCAACGGCTGCACCCTCGCCAGCCTCGCGCTGGGCATGATGGCGATCATTCTCTCCATGCAGGGCGACGTGCGGCTGGCCGCCGCCTGCCTGGTCGCCTGCGTGGCCTTCGACGGCCTGGACGGCGCGCTGGCCCGCAAGCTGGGCGTCTCCAGCCCGTTCGGCGCCCAGATGGACTCGCTGGCCGACATGTGCTCGTTCGGCCTGGCCGCGCCCGTCGTGGTCTACGCCTCGCTGTCGCACAGCGTGCCCACCCCCGCCGCCGCGCTGGCCTGCGTGATGGTCGCCGGGTGCGCCGCGATCCGGCTGGCCCGCTTCAACGTCTCACCGAAGGACGGCAGGTTCTTCTCCGGCGTGCCGACCACGATGGCCGCCGCGGTACTGGCCCTCGCGGTCCTGATCGACCTGCCGATCCCCGGCCTGGCCCTGCTCGGCGGAGTGGCGCTGCTGGCCTTCGCGATGGTGTCGTCGTTCCCCTACGCGAAGCTGGCCCGGATCATCAAGCTCCCGCCATGGATGTGGCTGGTGCCCATCGTCGGCGCGCTGGTCGATCCGAGGCTGACGTTCGTCGGCCTGGTCGCCGCCTACCTGGTCAGCGGACCGCTGGTCTGGCTGAGGACGCGCCACACCGCCGTCTGACACGCGGCTGTTGCTCGAACCGGCCCGGACCGCAATGCGGTCTGGGCCGGTTCGCGTCTGGGCCGGTTGGCGACGATCGCGCCCGGTTCGCCGACGCCCGCGCCCTGAAGGCCTACGCCGGCGGCGGCTCCGGTCACCCGCCGCTCCGGCAGCACCCACCCAAGGGCGGCAACAAGCAACTCAAGCGGGCGTTCTTCCTCGCCGCGTTCGCCTCGCTATCCCATCCGCCATCGAGGGTCTACCACGACCGGAAACGCGCCGAGGGCAAGAAACACAACGCCGCCCTCATCTGCCTCGCCCGCCGCCGCGTCGACGTCCAGCACGCAATGTTCCGGACCAACACCCCGTATCAAGCGAAACCGGCGGACGAACTCCGCCTCGCAGCTTGACGAAACCATAGGGACACCCCCACCGAGGTGCGCGGGCGTGGGTGCGGGCGACCGCCCGGCGATCAGGTCACTTCCAGCGGGCGATGATCGAGCTGCCGCCGACGACCTTGTCGTTGACGGTGACCAGCGGGGTCGCGGCGCCGGCGGGCAGGTAGACGTCGGTGCGGGAACCGAAGCGGATCAGGCCCATCCGCTCGCCCTTGGCGACCAGCGTGCCGATCGGCGCGCGCTGCACGATGCGCCGGGCGATCAGACCGGTCCGCTGGGCGACCACCACGGTGCCGCGGTCGGTGTCCAGGACTGTGTACGCGGCCACGTTGTGCTCCGCCGCGGCGGACATCGCGGTCGCGTAGCCGCCCTCCTCGACGAAGTAGTCGGTCACCCGGCCGGCCACCGGCACCCGGTTGACGTGCACGTCCAGCACTGACAGGAAGACCGCGATGCGGAGGAACTCGCCGCCACCGAACCGGTCCTCGGTGACGTGCTCGACCGAGAGCACCCGGCCGTCGCTGGCCGCCACCACCGCGCGCGGGTCGGTCGGCACCTCGCGTTCCGGGTCGCGGAAGAACGCCGCCACCGGCGCCGCGGCCAGGGCCGGAATCAGCCACAGCCGGGACTGCGGGCGGGCTGCCCGGGCGGCCGCGGCCAGGCCGAGGGCGATCCCGGCGGCCACCACGCCGTTGGAGTCGATGTGCATCGTCCGGGTCACCGGGACGCTGGACGGGCGGTAGGCGGGCGCCAGGGTGGCGGCGGAGGCCGTGCCCGCGGGGTTGAAGCGCAGCTTGTGCACGCGTACCGGCGGGTTGTTGCGGACCACCAGGTCGGAACCGACCCCGAAGAGCGCGCTCTGCCGGAAGAGCTCGGCGGCCGCACCGCCGGTCTGGCCGGGCACCGCCGGGGTCGCCACCGTGACCACGGCGCCGTCGGACAGGTACTTGGCCAGGCCGTCGAGCTGGGCGCGGGCCTCCTCGGCGGTGCCGGTCATCGGCTCGCCGACGATCACCACGTCGGCCGGGTCGGCCTCGGCCAGGCTGTCCAGGATGCGGACCCGGTCGGCGACCCAGCTGCCCAGGCCGCCGATGTGGTCGCGGAGCAGGTCGGCGGTGCTGCGCTCGCCGGCGACCAGGGTCAGGGTGTCGCCGGGGAGCAGCGACTCGACCGCGGCGGCCACCACGGCCGACGAGTGGTCGGCGCCGACCACCAGGGCCGATCCGGCGACGGTGCGGCGGGCAAGCTCGGCGGTCAGTGCCCGGGCGGCGCGCTGGCCGATCCCGGCCACCGGCGCCGTGGAAACGGCGGGGAACGGCGTCATGACGGTTCGGGCCTCTCACGTCGTCGGACAACACCGCCGAGCATATTGCCCCTACCTGATCAGTCCTTGTGCGGCTCGGGCCTCGGCTGCGCGGCGGGTGCCGGATTCTCCCGGGTGAACCGCTCGGCCGGGTCGTCCAGGAGCTCGCGGACGATCTCGGCGTGCATCTCCGGCGGCAGGTCGCCGTGCTGCTCCTGGCCGTGCTCCGGGAGGGGAGCGCCGACCGTGGCCGGCACCGGCTGGGGCTCCGGGCGGCGGCCGGAGCGGATCGCCCCGAGCAGCCCGATCATCCCGAACAGGATCAGCGCGCCGGCGATCAGCCAGCCCAGGCGTACCGGGGCGAGGTTGACCACCTGCGAGGCCGCCCACCAGGCCGCGATCAGCAGGAAGACGGTGCCGAAGCTGAGCGACACGTTGTCGGTGCGATGCGGCTTCATCGGGCCACCTCCACATTTCCGGTGTTCATCACGACGGTGAGCTTCAGGGCGCCGCCACCGGCGCCGTCGGCGCCCTGGTCGGTGAAGGGCTGGGCGGCGGCCTGGCGGGCGTCGTACTCGGTGCCGAAGACGACCGCGCGGCCCTCGTTCAGGCTGACGTCCGCGGTCACGTCGACGTTCGGCGGGACCAGGACCTTGACCGAGCCGAACTTCATCTCGATCGTGGTGCTCTGCTCGGCGTCGGTGAAGTCCACCCGGCGCAGGTCGAGCGTGGCGTTGCCGACGTTGAAGTCGTACCGGTCGGCGACCGCGGACAGGCTGCCCGGGCGGTAGACGTTGCTGCCGATCTGGCCGCCCCAGCGCTCCAGGCCGGTCGAGACGCCCAGGCCCAGCGTGGCGATCAGGGCCAGCGCGATCAGCCCGCGGGCCCGGCCGATCCAGGCGCCGACGATCAGGCCGAGCGCGATGGTGGCGAGCGCGGCCGCGAAGAACGCGGACACCGACACCGAGATCCCGGTCAGGTTGAGCAGGGTCAGGAATCCCATCACCAGGATCAGGGCGAAGAACGTCATGCTGCCGAGCTTCGACTTCTCCTTCGGAGGCCTCGTCTGGCCGCTCCGCGGGGGCTTCTGGTGCGGAGCGGGCGGGGGAGGCGCGGCCTGGGCGGACGTGCCGGCGTACGGGCCGTGGGGTGCGAACGGCGGGCGGTAGCCGGACACCGGCGGCGTGAACTGCGGCGGGCGGGGCGCCTCGGAAGCGGGGAACGGCGCGGTCGGCGCCTCCGAGGAAACCGGCGCCTCGAACGAAGCCGGCGAGGGAGTCGGGGGAGTCGGTGGGGTCGGCGGTGTCGGCGGCGTGGGCGGTGTCGGGGGCGTCCAGGGCCACGAGGCCGGCTTGGCCGAGCCGTTCTGGTTCTTCTTGATGAGCAGGGCCGCACCCACGAGTACGGCCACCGCGAGCAGCGCCGCCCGGAAGCCGTCGTTCACCACGAACGAGAAGGTCAGCACCGTGGCGCCGCCGAGCAGCACGATCGACAGCGGCTTCATGCTCGACCGGCCGCGGCCGAGCAGCGACTCGATCGGCGAGGCGGTGTCGGTCTCGGCCGGGATGGCCAGCCAGCCGATCAGGTAGATCAGCACGCCGACGCCGCCGAAGAGGCCGAGCACGGTGAGCAGCACGCGCCACAGGACCGGGTCGGTGTTGGTGGCCCGGGCCAGCGCGCCGGAGACGCCGGCGATGTAGCGCGGCCGGAGCGGGCGGATCAGCCGGTCCCGGTCGAAGCTGGGCCGGTCCCCGAACGGCGGCTCGTCATGGGCGGGCGGCGGCTCGTAGGGCGGCGGGGTCGGCGGCGGGAACGGCGGCGGGAGCGAATTGGTGGAGGATGCCGCACCGCTTGACTGGTCGGCATCGCGGGCTGAGGCAGCATCGTCGGTCATGCCATCGATACTGCGGCTCGTACCCACCGGCGCGCCTCCGGCGCCGACCCTGACGAGACCCTGAGATGTCCGGGCCGCAGACCTCGGGGGGTTCCCCGTGGTCAGGCCGCCTCTTCCGTGTGACGATCGAAGGCGACACCGGGAGGACGAGATCACCACGACCGCAGCAGCCACGCCGACGCGCCGCCTGCACCGGCAGCGCGACCACCGCATCATCGCGGGGGTCGCCTCGGGCCTGGCGCGTCACCTCGGCATACCCGTGATCGCGGTGCGGATCGCTCTGGTCGTACTCCTGGGTTTCAACGGTCTTGGTCTGATGCTTTACGCCGGTTTCTGGGCGGTCGTGCCGCAGGAGGCGCCCGACGGCACCCCGGCGGCGCGGCGCAATCTGGGCTCGCTGATCCCGTTCGCCGCGATCGGCGTCGGCGTCGTGCTGCTCCAGGGCCTGGTCTTCGGGGACAACGGGGTGGCGGGCACGGCCGGCTGGCTGATCGCGATCATCGCGCTCGGCGCCGGCGTCATCTGGCACCAGTCCGACCCGACCCGGCGCGGCCAGCTCCCGGCGGACATGCCGCAGGCGCCCTGGCTCGCCGCGGTGATCGCGGAGAGCGACCGCCGCTCCTTCATCTTCCGCTTCATCGGCGGCGGCGTGCTGGTCGCCACCGGCATCATCGGCGTGGTCGCGGTGTACGCCCCGGCCGGCAGCCTGACCGCGGTCGTGAACGGCGTGATCTTCGCGCTGGTCGGCCTGGCCGGCGTCGGCGTGGTGGTGGCCCCGCTGATCTGGCGCACGTTCAGCCAGCTGCGGTCGGAGCGCGAGGGCCGGATCCGGGAGCAGGAACGCGCCGAGCTGGCCGCGATGATCCACGACCAGGTGCTGCACACGCTGGCCCTGATCCAGCGCAACTCGGCGGACATCAAAGAGGTCCAGCGGCTGGCCCGCGGCCAGGAGCGCAGCCTGCGCAACTGGCTGTACAAGCCGACCGCGTCGCCGACCGAGCGGTTCTCCGCCGCGCTGGAGGAGGCCGCGGCCGAGGTCGAGGACACCTACGCGATCTCGGTGGAGACCGTGGTGGTCGGCGACACCGACTGCGACGAGCGGGTGGCCGCGCTGGTCGCCGCGGCACGCGAGGCCCTGGTGAATGCCGCCCGGCACGCCGGGGTGGAGACTGTCTCCCTGTACGCCGAGGTGGAGTCGGACGAGCTGAGCGTGTTCGTCCGCGACCGCGGCGCCGGGTTCGACATCGATCAGGTGGAGGAGTCGCGGCACGGGGTGCGCGGCTCGATCATCGGGCGGATGTCGCGGCACGGTGGCACCGCGGCGATCCGCAGCACGCCAGGCGAGGGCACCGAGGTGCGTCTCATCCTCCCCGCGTCGCGGGAGAGCGTCACCGCAGGAAAGGAAGCAGTCCGATGACAGACGAGCGACGGCTCACCGTTTTTCTTGTGGATGACCACGCCATGTTCCGCGCGGGGGTCCGCGCCGAGCTGGGCGTACACGTGGACGTGGTGGGTGAGGCCAGTTCGGTGAGTGAGGCGATCGCCCGGATCGCCGCGACCACGCCGGACGTGGTGCTGCTCGACGTGCACATGCCGGACGGCGGTGGCCGCGCGGTGCTCGAGTCGATGCGGCGTACTCACCCTCAGGTGAAGTTCCTGGCACTCTCCGTCTCGGATGCCGCCGAGGATGTGATCGGCCTGATCCGGGCCGGCGCCCGCGGCTACGTCACGAAGACGATCTCGCCCGACGAACTGGCCGCCGCGATCAAGCGGGTGGCCGACGGCGACGCCGTGTTCAGCCCGCGGCTGGCCGGGTTCGTGCTGGACGCGTTCGCCGCCCGGCCGGACGTGCCGGTCGCCGACCCGGAACTGGACCAGCTCACCAACCGGGAGCGCGAGGTCCTGCGACTGCTGGCCAGGGGATACGCGTACAAGGAGATTGCCAAGGAGCTGTACATCTCGATCAAGACCGTCGAGACCCACGTTTCGAACGTGTTGCGCAAGCTCCAGATGAGCAACCGTTACGAACTTTCCAGGTGGGCGGCCGACCGACGCCTCGTGTGACGACGTCTGTCCACTGAGGGGATCGCGCCGAGTATCGGGTTGGTAACAGGCGAGGGAGCAAGCGTTTTCCTGTGGAAAAGTGGCCCCAACTCGCTTACTACCCCTCGTGAGCGCCCCCGAAGGAGGCACTCCCATGCTTGGGAAACGCCCGTGGAAGATGGCTGCCGGAGCGGCAGCCATCGTCATGCTGGTCGCCGGCTGCGGCGGTGGATCGGATGAGGCCGAAGGCTCGGAGAACACCGTTGTCCTGGGCATCGCCGAGCCTAAGCACCTGATCCCGGCCAACTCCACCGAGTCCAATGGGTCGCAGGTGCTGTCGTCGCTCTTCTACCCGTTGGTCAACTTCAACGAGCAGAAGCAGCCGGTTGAGGCAGCCGCCGAGTCGATCACCTCGGATGACAACAAGGTCTGGACGATCAAGCTCAAGCCGGGCTTCACGTTCAGCAACGACGAGCCGGTCACGTCGGACAGCTACATCAACGCCTGGAACAACGGCGCCTACGGCCCGAACGGCAACGACGGCTCCTACTTCTTCGAGCGCATCGCCGGCTACGCCGACCTGCAGTCGAAAGACCCGGACGGCGAGGACGGCCCGCAGAAGGCGCCCGAGCCCAAGGCCAAGACGATGACCGGTCTGAAGAAGGTCGACGACACCACCTTCACCGTCACCCTGTCCGCGCCGTTCGCGGGCTGGAAGTCGGTGCTCGCATACACCGTGTTCTACCCGCTGCCCAACGCGGCGTTCTCCTCGCCGGGCGTGCTCAACGAGGCGTTCGAGCAGACCCCGATCGGCAACGGCCCGTTCAAGGTCGTCGGCAAGTGGGAGCACGACCAGCAGATCGTCGTGACCAAGGCGGCCGGCTTCAAGGGCCCAGCGCCCAAGGTCGAGGGCATCACCTGGAAGATCTACCAGGACCAGCAGGCGCAGTACGCCGACCTGGTGGCCGGCAACCTGGACGTGCAGACGCTGATCCCGATCGAGAGCCTCGGCTCGGCCGCCGGTGACCTCGGCGACCGTCTCAAGAAGAGCCCGAGCTCCGACTTCGCGTTCGTCGGCTTCCCGACGTTCCAGAAGGAGTTCTCGAACCCGGACGTGCGGCGGGCCCTCTCCATGGCGATCAACCGCAAGGAGATGACCGACCAGATCTTCCTGCAGTCGCAGACGCCGGCCACCTCGTTCGTGTCGCCGGTCGTCGCCGGCTACCGCGAGAACACCTGCGGCAAGTGGTGCGAGTACAAGCCGGCCGAGGCCAAGGCGCTCTACACCAAGGCCCAAGGTCCCAAGGAAATCAAGATCACGTACAACGCGGACGGCGGGCACAAGGCCTGGGTGGACGCGATGTGCAACCAGATCAAGGCCTCGCTGGCCGTCAACTGCACCGGTCAGGGCGAGCCGAAGTTCGCGGACCTGCTGACCAAGGTGGACGCCGAGCAGCCGGTGGGCCTGATCCGGCTCGGCTGGATCATGGACTACCCGCTGATGGAGAACTACCTCGGTCCGCTGTACAGCACCACGGGTGGTTCGAACTACTACGGCTACAGCAACACGGCGTTCGACAGCCTGCTCAAGGAGGGCTCCGAGGCGGCGACGCCGGAGGCCGCGATCAAGAAGTGGCAGGAGGCGGAGGACATCCTGGTCAAGGACATGCCGGTGCTGCCGCTGCGCTTCGGGCAGAACACGTACGGCTTCTCCGAGCGGGTGACCAACGTCGAGGTCGACCTGTTCAAGAAGGTCAACATCTACAAGATCGAGCGCGTCGCATCCTGACGCTCGCCGGCTGAGCGGTGGCGCCATGCCCGACAAGGCGTGGCGCCACTGCCGTGTCTCTCCGCGGAAGAAAACATGTTCCGATATCTCATCCGGCGCCTGCTCCAGATGGTGCTGACCTTCTTCGGCGCCACGTTCATCGTGTACGCGCTGATGTTCGCCAACCAGACCGACCCGATCCAGGCACTGGCCGGTGAGCGTCCCATCACCGACTCCCAGCGGCTGGCGCTGACCGAGCGCTACCACCTGGACGAGCCGTTCCTGGGCCAGTACTGGCACTACATGAAGGGCCTGCTGACCGGCGACTTCGGCATCTCGCTCACGAACCGCAAGATCTCCGAGATGATGGCCGACGCCTGGCCGGTGACCATCCGGCTGGCGCTGATCGCGATCGTCATCGTGGCGATCGTCGCGATCGTCGCCGGCGTGATCTCCGGGATCCGCCGCGGCGGCACCTTCGACAACGTCACGCTGGTGCTCACCCTGGTCGTGCTGTCCATGCCGATCGTGGTGCTCGCCCCGCTGGCCCGGCTGGTCTTCGGCATCCAGCTCGGCTGGTTCCCGCCCACCGCGACGCGCGACGCCGGCTTCTACGAGCTGTTGCTGCCCGCGCTCGTGTTGGGCAGCCTGGTGGTCGCCACCGAGCTGCGGGTGACCCGGTCGGCGGTGGCCGAGAACCTTCGCTCCGACTACGTTCGTACCGCGCGGGCCAAGGGGCTCACCCGGCAACGCGTGGTGGGTGTGCACGTGCTCCGCAACTCGCTGATCCCGGTGGTCACCCTGATCGGCGTCGACCTCGGCAACCTGATGTCGGGCGCGATCGTGACCGAGGGCGTGTTCAACATCCCGGGCGTCGGGTTCAATCTGTTCCGCGCGATCAAGACCGAGGACGGGCCACTCGTGGTCGGCTTCGTCAGCGTGCTGGTGATCGTGTTCCTGATGGTCAACCTGCTGGTCGACCTGCTGTACGCCGCATTGGACCCGAGGATCCGTTATGAGTGACCCCCAGGCCGTGACCACGGCCGAGTCGGCCGTCGGCCGGGACAAGCCACGCAGCCTGGCCGGCGACGCCTGGCGCGACCTGCGCCGCAACAAGATCTTCTGGGTGGCTGCCGTGCTCGTCACGGTCTTCGTGGTGATGGCGATCGTGCCGGCCGTCTTCGGCGCCGGCGACCCGCGCGACTGCGCGCTGAGCCGTCAGCACGACGGACCCAGCGGCAACGCGTTCTTCGGCTACGACTTCCAGGGCTGCGACGTGTACGCCAAGGCGGTCTACGGCGCCCGCAACTCGATCCTGGTGGGCCTGCTGTCCACGCTGCTCGCCGGCACGATCGGGCTGATCATGGGGCTGACCGCCGGCTACTTCGGCGGCTGGGTGGACGCGGTGCTCTCCCGGGGCATCGACGTCGTGCTCGGACTGCCGTTCCTGCTCGCTGCGATCGTGCTGGCCCGGCGGCTGTCCTCCGACCCGAGCAACAACGGCTTCTGGGCGGTCATCGTCACCCTCGGCTTCCTCGGCTGGACCACCGCGGCCCGGGTCATGCGCTCGTCGGTGATCGCGTCGAAGAACCAGGACTACGTGGCCGCCGCCCGGATGCTCGGTTCCGGACCGGCGCGGCTGATGATGAAGCACATCCTGCCCAACTCGACGGCCGCGTTCATCGTGGTGCTGACCATCCTGCTGGGCACCAACATCGCCACCGAGGCCACGCTGACCTTCCTCGGAGTGGGGTTGAAGGGCGACGCGATCAGCTGGGGCATCATGATCAACGAGGCGGGCCCCAACGTCCGTACCGCGGCCGAACCTCTGGTCTGGCCCTCGGTGTTCCTGGCCCTGACCGTGCTGGCCTTCATCATGCTGGGCGACGCGGTTCGCGACGCCTTCGACCCGAAGCTGCGATGACGGTGAGCGGGAGTGGTGAGGCTACGGTCCGGACCACATCGGACGATGATCGCCGAGCCGCGGAGCGGAGGTAAGGAATGACCGATATCCAAGCTCAGATCGACGTGCTGCCCGGGCTCGACCCAGGGGCGCAACTGCTCGAGGTCAACGACCTGCACGTGGAGTTCCGCACCCGGGACGGCGTCTCGCACGCGGTGAACGGCGCGAACTTCCGGCTCGAGCCCGGCGAGACCCTGGCCATCCTCGGCGAGTCCGGCTGCGGCAAGTCGGTGACCGCCCAGGCCATCATGGGCATCCTGGACTCCCCGCCCGGATACGTCACCCGGGGCGAGGTGAAGTACCGCGGCGTCGACCTGCTCCAGCTCAAGGAGGCGGAGCGCCGCAAGGTCCGCGCCAACCGGATCGCGATGATCTTCCAGGACGCGCTGTCCGCCCTGAACCCGGTCTTCTCGGTCGGCTTCCAGCTCGCCGAACTGTTCCGCAAGCACCGCGGGATGAGCCGGCAGGATGCCAAGAAGCGGTCCATCGAGCTGCTCGACCAGGTGCGCATCCCGGCCGCCAGGGAGCGCATCGGCGACTACCCGCACCAGTTCTCCGGCGGCATGCGGCAACGCGTCATGATCGCGATGGCGCTGGCACTGGACCCCGAGATCCTGATCGCCGACGAGCCGACCACGGCGCTCGACGTGACCGTGCAGGCGCAGATCATGGGGCTGCTCGCCGAGCTTCAGCGGGAACGCGACATGGGCCTCATCCTGATCACGCACGACATGGGCGTGGTGGCGGACGTCGCCGACCGGATCTCGGTGATGTACGCCGGCAAGGTCGTGGAGGAGGCGCCCGTCTACGACATCTACGCGCGCCCCGCTCACCCGTACACCAAAGCCCTGCTCTCCTCGATCCCGCGGCTGGACATGAAGGGGCAGCAGCTCAGCGTCATCAAGGGCCTGCCGCCGGCGCTGAACGCCATCCCGGCCGGATGCGCCTTCCACCCGCGCTGCGCGTACGCCAGGGATCAGTGCCGGCAGGACCCGCCGCCGCCGGCCTACGACGTAGCGCTCGGCCGCACCGCCCGGTGCCACTTCTGGAGGGAGGTGATCGGCGATGAGTGACGTCGTCCTCGAGACGAAGGGCCTGGTCAAGCACTTCCCGATCACACAGGGCATCGTCTTCAAGACCAGGGTCGGCGCGGTCCGCGCGGTCGACGGCGTGGATCTGCAACTGCGCCGCGGCGAGACGCTGGGCGTGGTCGGCGAGTCCGGCTGCGGCAAGTCCACCCTGGCCAAACTGCTGGTCGGGTTGGAGAAGCCGACCGCCGGTTCGGTGCAGGTGCGCAACGAGGACATGGTGCGGCTGCGCGGTGGCGCGTTGCGGCGGGCGCGGCGGCACATCCAGATGGTGCTGCAGGACCCGTACACCAGCCTCAACCCGCGGATGACGGTCGGTGACATCATCGGCGAGCCGTTCGAGATCCACCCCGAGGTGACCCCGCGCAAGGGCCGCGAGAAGGCCGTGCAGGACCTGCTGGACACGGTCGGCCTGGACCCCGGCCACATCAACCGGTACCCGCACCAGTTCTCCGGCGGCCAGCGGCAGCGCATCGGCATCGCGCGGGCGCTGGCGCTCAAGCCCGAGATCATCGTCTGCGACGAGCCGGTCAGCGCGCTCGACGTGTCCATCCAGGCCCAGGTGATCAACCTGCTGGAGTCGTTGCAGGACGAGTTCGGGCTGTCCTACATCTTCATCGCGCACGACCTGTCCGTGGTGCGGCACATTGCCGACCGGGTGGCCGTCATGTACCTCGGCAAGGTGGTGGAGACGGGCAACGACGAGCAGATCTACGAGCAGCCTACGCACCCGTACACGCAGGCGCTGTTGTCCGCGGTGCCGGTGCCGGACCCTCGCCTGCGCGGGCGCCGCGACCAGATCGTGCTGGAGGGCGACGTGCCGTCCCCGGCCAACCCGCCGTCCGGGTGCCGCTTCCGCACCCGCTGCTGGAAGGCCGAGGACATCTGCGCCGAGGAAGAGCCGCTCCTGCAGATCCGCGAGTCGTCGGCCCACCCGAGCGCCTGCCACTTCGCCCGCCCGCGCGATGTGCTGCACGCTTCCTGAGATCGAGCCGTTAGCCTCGGCTGATGCGGATCGAGGCGCTTGATGTCCTGGTCGGACAGTGGAGGCTCACCGGACGGACGGACGGCTCCGAGAACGACGACATCATCGGCCATACCACGACCACCACGCTGCTGGGCGGTCGCATGCTCCAACTCATCGGCGGCATCCAGGTGGGCGAGCACCTGATCGAGAGCGCCGAGCTGATCTGGCCGGCGCGCGACGGGTTCCGCTCCCACGTGTACGACGGCAGTGGCGAGCCGCTGGAGTACACCTGGGCCATCGACGGGGACCAGCTCACCCATGCCGGGCAGGGCATGACCTACCGCGGCACGGTCAGCGCGGACGGCAACACCATCATCGGACGGTGGCACGCCGACCCCGACCGGCCCGACATGGCGCATGCGGCGTACGACGCCTTGATGCGCCGCATCCGCTAGAGGTTGCACGACGCGCTGGGCGAGTCCGGCGCCACCGAGCTGCGTCCGCCGCGAGACCCAGAGCCGCCGCGACGGCGGTGATCAGCCCGCCGGTCCGAGCACCACGACCGGGATCTGACGGTCGGTGTAGGTCGCATAGGAGGCGTACGGCCGATAGATCGCCACGAGCCGCTCCCAGAGTGCGGCCCGCTCCGCCCCCTCGGCCACCCGGGGAGTGACCCGGCGATGTTCGCCGCCCGGGAGCTCGACCTCGGTGGAGGCCATCGCCATCAGGTTGTGGAACCACGCCGGGTGGGTGTCCGTGCCGCCCTTCGACGCGACGATGACCAGGTCGGGCCCGTCGTCGAGATAGATCAGCGGGTTGGTCCGGGCCTCGCCGGACCGGCGGCCGACGTGGTGGAGCAGCAGCACCGGCGCACCCCCGAAGTACGTGCCGCCGACCCTGCCGCGGGTTCGACGGAACAGGAAGGTGTTGAAGCGCGCCAGCTGACGATGGAGCTTCCAGAAGCGGGACGAGGATGCGGGAGCCTTGGGCATGGACGTCATTCTGTCAGTCAATGACAAGTGTCGTCCACTGACACAATCTTGGTTCTCTATCCTGGCGCTATGGACACCGTCGGTCTGCGTCAGCGGAAGAAGCAGCGGACGCGCGAGGCCCTGATCGAGGCCGCCGTCGCGCTGTTCTGCGCCAACGGCTACGACGCCACCACCGTCGACCAGATCGCCGAGGCCGTCGAGGTCTCGCCGCGCACCTTCTTCCGGTACTTCACCTCGAAGCAGGACATCGCGCTGTCCCTGGCCGACGAGCAGATCACGGCGATGCTCACAGCGTTCGAGGCGCAGCCGGCCGGCTTGCCGGTGCTGACCGCGATGCGGCAGGCGGTCGTCGAGGTCGTCCGGGCGGCTGCGGCGTCGGCCCCGCACGGCCGCATGCGGGACCTGGTCTCCGGCAGCCCGGCCCTGACCGCCGCGCGATTCGAACGCGGCTCGGCCCGGCTCGACGAGGTCGCGCGGCTGGTCGGCGCCCGGATGGGAGTCGACCAGGCCACCGACCCCCGGCCCCGCCTGATGGCGGCGGTCGCCCTGTGCGCGGTGCCGACCGCGGTCGACGCATGGCGGTCCGCCGGCCGCGATGAGCCCGACGCCGACCTGGTCGAGCAGGCGTTCGACCTGTTGGCCGCCGGCCTCGACTACCCGGCCGCCGAAATCAGCGAGCCTCGCTGAGGTCCGCGCTCACCAGTTTCTGCAGAGCGTCGCGGCAGCCCAGCAGGAGCGTCGTCGTCTCGTCGAAGAGCGTCGCGTCGGTGCGGCCGCCCCGCCACATGGCGCGCAGCGCGGCCTGACTGATCGCGAGCTGGGCGGCGGCCGCCTCGACGAAGCGCCCGTAGGTGTCACGTCGCTCCGGCGCGGCGAACCGCACCGCGTCACGGGCCGCCCGCAACGGCTCGCCGGGCTGGGCGAACACCGCCTCCGCGTCCCCGCCCGCCTGTTCGGCGCCCACCCGGGCGAGCACGCGCTCCAACTCGGTCGCGGCGACCGTCATCCGCCCGATGGCCGCGAGCGTCTGCTCCGACAGCTTCTCCACGTCGAGCAACCTACATCGGACACTGGTGAAGACGATCGATTGCGGTTGTTCGGGCGGGTGAGAGCGCATCTCGTCAGCCCACCAGGTGGTGCCTGCGGAGCTCGAACGTCGACCCGCGCGGCGCAAGGCCGCGGTAGCGGCGGGAGTGACCACGCACGCACGTCGCAGGGAGGGAGGCCGCGGAAGCGGAGCGTGCGGCCTCCCGGACCGACCTCGGCGGGAGCGGCGGTCCGCACCACCCACCCCGCTACGACATCGATCTTGAAGCTCTTACAGAGGGCCTCGGCCTGCCCGGAGGATCATGAGGGCCACCTGGGTGCCGTCGGCGCCGAGGGCGGTGCGGAAGCGCTCGACGATCTCGCGCTCGCGGCTCAGGACCAGGCGGGTGCCGCCGCTGGCCATGCGGGTCTTGCCGACCATCTGGGAGAGGCGGGCGCGCTCCAGCCAGAGGTCGATGATGGCCTGATCGATCTCGTCGATGCGTTCGCGTGCGGCGCGGATCTCGTCGGCGGCCAGGGGCTCGTCGGTGCCGGTCGGCTGGTCGATGGTCTCGGCGTTCAACTCGTGCTCCTCGGGTGCGTCGGCTCGGCCGGCCCGGGCAGACTCAAGCCCCGGGCTGTGGAGCCCGGGGCTTGGTGGAAGTCTGTCGCTCAGACGCTCTCCACGGTCGCCGGACTCCCGGTGCCGTAGTAGAAAAATCGCGTCCGCTGGATCACGAGGCCGAGTATGCCCCTGGCCCGGGCGGTCTCGCAAGGAAACCGCCCGAACCGTGGGATACCGAAAGTCAGCCGGTCACGGTGATGCGATTGGCCGGGCCCGGGCCGACCGGGGTGCCGGCGCCGAGGTACGCGGTGAGCGCGTCGACGTCGAAGCCCGGTGCGGTGGTCCGGGCGGTGCCACCCGCCAGGTTGGTGAAGCCGTCGCCACCGTTGGCCAGGAAGTCGTTGGTGGTGACGCGGTAGGTGGCGGCCGGGTCGATCGGCACCCCGTTCACCGCCAGGTTGCTGATCTTGGAGCCGGCCGGCGCGCTGGTGCTGTAGGTGTACGTGAGGCTGGCGGACGGCTGCAGGATGCGCTGCGTGGTCTGCCCGGCGAAGCCGACGAACTGCTGCTCCAGCACGTTCTTGATCTGTGCCCCGGTGAAGGTCTGGGTGACCACCAGGTTGTTGAACGGCTGGACCGTGAACGCCTCGCCGTAGGTGACCGCGCCCGCGGCCTCCGTGCCACTCGGCGCGTAGGCCAGGGAGGCGCGGACGCCGCCCGGGTTCATCAGGGCGATCTGCGCCGAGGCGCTGGTCCTGGTGTACGCCAGCTGGGCGTCCGCGATGACGTCGCCGAGCGGGCTCTCGCCGCTGGGCCGCGCGTCCCGGACGATGTCGCCGGTGATCTGCCCGACGACCCGGTTGGCGATCGGGGCGACCGCGACGCGGTACTTGTCCGCCACCCGCTTGGCGTTGGCGTCGACCGTGGCCGGGTTCTTCACGAACGCGCCCGCGCCGTCGACCTGCCAGGTGCCGTCGGCGTTGCGCACGCCGTTCTCCACGATCACGTTCTTGGCGGTGATCTCGGCGAACTTGCGGGTGCGCTTGTCCAGCGTGTAGTCGATGTCGGTGATCAGCTGGCCGTTGGTGCCGGCGCTGGTGACCACGGCCTGACCGCCGCGGGTCGGCAGCTTGCAGCTGTAGAACCGGTGCGTGTGACCGGACACGACCAGCCCGAACTCGGGGTTGAGCCCGGCCACGATGGGCACGATCGGACCGGTGAAGGTGTTGCAGGCGCTCGGGTCGGCCGAGTTGCCCTGGCTGCCGCCCTCGTGCACCAGCAGCACCTGCGCCTTCACGCCGAGCAGCTTGAGCACGTTGCCCCACTTGTTCGCCGTCTCGACCTCGTCGGCGAACGTGACGCTCTGGATCCCGGCCGGGTTCACGATGCCGGGGGTTCCCTCGAGGGTCATTCCGACAAACCCCACGGGTACGCCGTTGACGAGCTTGATGTCGATCGGCGGCAGGATCGGCAGCTTGGTGCGCTTGCTGATGGTGTTCGCCGCCAGGTAGGTGAACTTCGCCCCGCGGAAGCCGTCGCCGTCCTGGCACCCGTCGACCGGGTGGCAGCCGCCGCGCTGCATGCGGAGCAGCTCGTCGACGCCCTCGTCGAACTCGTGGTTGCCCACCGAGCTGACCTGCAGGCCGACCTCGTTCATCAACTCGATCGTCGGCTCGTCGTGGAACGCGGCGCTGACCAGCGGTGTGGCGCCGATCAGGTCACCGGCGCCGACGGTCAGCGTCTGGCGACCGTCGGTCCGGCCCTCGGCGCGCAGCCGCTTGAGGTAGGTGGCGAGGTATTCCACGCCACCGGCGGGGGTGCCGTTGACCGTGGCGCCGCTGCCGGCGGGCGGGTCGATGGCGCCGTGGAAGTCGTTGTAGCTGAGGAACTGACCCTTCACCGTGCTGCCGTGCGGCAGCCCGTAGTTGACGCTCACCGGCTCCAGACCGGTCGCGGCCGCCGGGGTCGCGTGGGGCACGACGGCGATCACGGCCAGCGCCAGCGCCGGCACCAGCAGCCGGCTCAGGACGTGGTGTCTCATATGTGGTTCTCCCCGAGTCTTCGTTCGGTAACGACAACACTCTCGTGTATTGATCCAGGTCACCGCTACCACTTGTGGATGAAAAAAGGGTTGTCCACAGGGCCGGGGAAGATGTCGTACGCCCGGCATAGACTTCACGCCGTCATGAGAACGCTCCCGGAACACCCCCAGTTGCCCTTCGGCGCGCCTCCCGTCAAGGAGAAGAAGCCGCCCCGCCGGCCGGATACAGAGTCGCTGCTGGCCGGCCTCAACGGCCCGCAACGCGACGCGGTCACCCATGCGGGGTCACCGCTGCTCATCGTGGCCGGGGCGGGCTCGGGCAAGACCAGGGTGCTGACCAACCGCATCGCCTACCTGCTCGGTGAGCGCAACGTTCATCCCGGCGAGATCATCGCGATCACGTTCACCAACAAGGCCGCCGGTGAGATGAAGGAGCGGGTGGCCGCGCTGGTCGGCAACCGGGCGCGGCTGATGTGGGTGTCCACCTTCCACTCGGCGTGCGTGCGAATCCTGCGGGCCGAGCACGACCACGCGGGGCTGAAAAGCTCGTTCTCCATCTACGACGCCGACGACTCGCGCCGGCTCATGCAGCTGGTCTCCCGCGAGCTCGACCTGGACCCGAAGAAGTACCCGGCCCGCGGCCTGGCGGCCCAGGTGTCGAACCTGAAGAACGAGCTGGTCGAGCCCGAGGAGTTCGCGGGCCGGGCCACCGGGCCCAACGAGCGGGCGGTCGCCGAGGCCTACGTGCTCTACCAGCGCCGCCTCAAAGAGGCGCACGCGCTCGACTTCGACGACATCATCATGACCACGGTCCACCTGCTGCAGTCGCACCCGCACGTGGCCGAGGCCTACCGCCGCCGGTTCCGGCACGTGCTCGTCGACGAGTACCAGGACACCAACCACGCGCAATATGTGCTGGTCAAGGAGCTGGTCGGCCCGGGCACGGCCGATCTGCCGCCCGGCGAGCTGTGCGTGGTCGGCGACGCGGACCAGTCGATCTACGCGTTCCGCGGCGCCACGATCCGCAACATCCTGGAGTTCGAGCGCGACTACCCGGACGCCCGCACGATCCTGCTGGAGCAGAATTACCGCTCGACGCAGACGATCCTGACCGCGGCCAACGCGGTGATCGACCGCAACACGTCACGCAAGCCCAAGCGGCTGTGGAGCGACCAGGGCGCCGGCGAGCAGATCGTCGGTTATGTCGCCGACACCGAGCACGCCGAGGCCGACTGGGTGGCCCGCGAGATCGACCGGCTGCACGACCGGGAGGACGTGCGCGCCGGCGACGTGGCCGTCTTCTACCGCACCAACAATCAGTCCCGGGTGTTCGAGGAGGTGTTCATCCGGGTCGGGTTGCCGTACAAAGTGGTCGGTGGCGTGCGCTTCTACGAGCGCAAAGAGGTCCGCGACGCGCTGGGCTACCTGCGCGCGGTCGCCAACGACGACGACACGGTCAGCATCCGCCGGGTGCTCAACACCCCCAAGCGCGGCATCGGCGACCGGGCCGAGGCCTGCGTCGAGGCGCTGTCGTCGCGGGAACGCATCTCGTTCGGGCAGGCGCTGCGCCGGGCCCGCGAGGCGCCCGGCATCGCCAACCGCTCGGTGAACGCCATCCTCGACTTCGTGCAGCTGCTCGACGACCTGCGGGAGATCGCGCAATCCTCGCCGCCCGAGGAGGTTCTCGAGGCGGTGCTGCAGCGCTCCGGGATGCTCTCCGAGCTGGAGGAAAGCATCGACCCGCAGGACCAGGGCCGCGTGGAGAACCTGCAGGAACTGGTCAGCGTGGCCCGGGAGTACACCGAGCGGGTCGAGGCGCCGGCCGAGGAGGACGAGCCGCAGCGGGCGACCCTGGCCGGCTTCCTCGAGCAGGTGGCGCTGGTGGCCGACGCCGACCAGCTGCCCGACGACGACCCCGACCACCAGGGCGTGGTCACGCTGATGACGCTGCACACAGCCAAAGGCCTCGAGTTCCCGGTGGTGTTCCTGACCGGGCTGGAGGACGGCGTCTTCCCGCACATGCGGGCGATGAGCGACAACACCGAGCTCGAAGAGGAGCGGCGCCTCGCCTACGTGGGCATCACCCGGGCGCGGCAGCGGCTCTACCTGTCCCGGGCCGTCACCCGATCGGCGTGGGGGCAGCCGCAGTACAACCCGCCGTCCCGGTTCACCGACGAGCTGCCGCCCGAGCTGGTCCGGTGGGAGCGCACCGGGTCGTCGTACACGTCATGGTCGGGCACCGGCGGCGGCGTGGGTGGTCGCGGCGGGGGAGACCGGTCACGCGGCGGGGGTTTCTCCGGGGGTACGCCGAAAGCGCAGCGCCTCGCCGAACGGCTCGGGATCGACGCGAGCAAGCTGGCCACTGCCAGTGAGCTGCCGCAGACGGCCAAGGTGGCTGCGGGGGATCGGGTCAATCATCAGCGGTATGGGCTGGGGCGGGTTGTCGTGGTTGAGGGGCATGGGCCTGGGGCTCGGGCGCAGGTGGACTTCGGGGATCAGGTGATGTGGTTGATCTTGCGGCATGCGCCTATTGAGAAGCTTTAGCGGGCTGGCTGGCTGGGGTGGTTGGGCTGGCTGGTCGGCTGGCTGAGTGGCTGGGTGGCTGGGCTCGTTGGTCGGCTGGCTGGGGTGGCTGAGGTGGTTGCATACGGCTGCTGAGCTGGCTGGTCGTCGCTTCGCTCCTCCGGGCATTTCGCCCCGGGGAGCTGGCGACTTGGCCGCGAAAAAGCACCTCGGCTTCGCCTGGCACTTTTTCGCGGCCAAGTCGCCAGCGGGCGAAATGCGGGGTGGGCGCTGTTGGACCCCGTGGTGGGTGCGGCTGGACCCCGTGGTGGGTGCGGCTGGACCCCGTGGTGGGTGCGGCTGGACCCCGTGGTGGGTGCGGCTGGACGTCGTGGTGGGTGCGGCTGGACGTCGTGGTGGGTGCGGCTGGACGTCGTGGTGGGTGCTGGACGTTGTGGTGGGTGCTGTTGGGCTCGGCGTGGAGCTTGTCTGCCCGGTGGTGGCGCGGCTGGGCTGCGTTGGGCGGGTGGGTCAGTGCTCGTGGGTCTCGTGGGTGTCGGCGGGGGGCTTGTCGGTGGTGCAGCCGGGGATGTTTACGCCGTGGGCGCGCATCCAGGCTGTGGGCTCGATGGGGTTCTTGTAGTGGGTCTCGTGCACCTCGAAGTGCAGGTGGGGGCCCGTTGAGTGGCCGGTGGAGCCCTCGTGGCCGATCTCGTCGCCGGCCCTTACCTTCTGGCCCAGCTTGACCGTGATGGCGGACATGTGGCCGTAGTGGGTGAGGAAGCCGTTGCCGTGGTCGATCAGCACCGCGTTGCCGTAGCCGCCCTCCTCGCCGGCGGCGACGACCGTGCCGGTGCCGGCCGCGCGGATGCGGGTGCCGTTCGGGGCGGCCAGGTCTACGCCCGCGTGCAGGCGGCCCCAGCGCTGGCCGAAACAAGAGGTCACGGACGCCTCGGGCAGCGGGTTCACCCAGGCGGCGGAGGCCGCGGTGACCACCGGCTTCGGCAGCGGCTTGGGCTTACGCAAGGCGGGGGCGGAAGAACGCTGCGGCGAGTCGGCGGCGTAGTCCTCGGTGGGCGTGACCGGGTCGCGCATGGCCAGGTCCTCGTCGACCAGGGTCTGCGCGGCGGTGCCGGGCAGGTCCGCGGTCGGGTCGGCCAAATCCGGGACCGTGGTCTTCTGCTGGACCGGGGCGGCCGCGATGCCGGCGTCGGCGTGGCTGGGTGAGGCGTTCGCGGCCACACCGGCGCCGAGGCCGACCACGCCGATGCCTACGGCCAGGGTGGCGGCCATGACGGCCTGCCGGCTGCGGGTGGCGGTTATGACAGCCTGCCGGCTGCGGGTGGCGGCCGCGACGGCGTGCCGGCCGCGCTCGGTCAGGTGCGACGGGCTCTTCGCCACGCTCTTCACCGCCCGCGGGAGCAGGTCGGCGGGGGTGAGGGGCGCGGTGGAGGTGAGGGGCGCGGTGGAGGCGAGCAGGTCGAGGTAGGCGCGGGAAGCGGCGTCTCCGCCGACGAGTGGGAGCAGGTCGGCGGGGGTGAGCGGCTTGTCCGAGGCGAGCAGATCGTGGTAGGCGCGGGTCGGGTCGGCCGGGATCAGCGGCGCGTCCGAGGCCAGCAGCGCCTGATAGGCGAGCTCGGCGACGGTGCCCGGCACCACGTTCGCAAACGCCGCCACTGCAACGGGCGCGGCGGCGCTGGGTACGACTGCTGCCGGCGCAGCTGTGCAGGGCGCGACGCTGGGTGCGATGGCAGCGGATGCGGCGGCGCTGGGTGCGACTGCTGCCGGCGCAGCTGTGCCGGGCGCGGCGGTGGGCGCAGCGGCGGTGGTCAGTGGCGCGGAGGAGGCCAGCAGGTCCAGATAGGCCCGCATGCCGGCGTCATCGGAGTGGTGGTCCACGGCGGTGGCGGTGACGGCACGGTGCTGCACGACGGGGCGGCCCTCCAAAGCTTCACGGTTCGACACCTGAGCAGTCGGCAAGGGGCGGGAGCCGTGAAGGTGAATCGGAGGTGATGCGGGACATCCAACCGAGCTGCAACCCTGCGGGTGACTCCAGGTGTCAAAGGGACGGGAGTGACAGTCGCGGGGGTCGAATCGGGCAAAGCACAGATGCCGAGATGAACGACCGGAGGAACCAGGCGTCTACCTCAGTGCGGGCGGCGAGCGGACAGCGCGGCCAGGCGAAGGGCAGTGGCGCGGCCCACGGATGGTCAGCGATGCGGCCCGGGCTGAGGCAAGTGGTGCGGCCCGCGGCCGGTTAGCGATGCGGCCCGGGCTGAGGTGAATGGTGCGGCCTGCGGGCGGCTAGCGATGCGGCGGGGCTGGGGGGAGTGGTTCGGTGGGGCTGAGGGGGAGCGATGCGATCAGGAGTACGGAGACTCGATCTTCAGCTTCACGTCGGCCCCGTTCTCGCGCATCAGCGGGATCGGGTCGACCGGCTTGCCGGCGACGTGGATCTCCAGGTGCAGGTGCGTCCCGTACGAGTAACCGGTGTTTCCGACCGTGCCGATGACCTGCCCGGCCTTGACGACGTCGCCGGTCTTGACCAGCAGCCGGTGAGAGTGGGCGTAGACCGCCTCGGTCCCGTCGGTGTGCTTGATGGTGATCGCGAAACCGTAGCCGCCCTGATAGCCGGCCGAGGTGACCGTGCCGGCGTGCACCGCCTGGTAGGGCGAGCCCTCGGGGGCGGCCAGGTCGATGCCGGAGTGCAGCTTGCCCAGCCGCATGCCGAACGGTGCGGTGAACGTGTAGTCCTGTAGCGGGAGGACCCAGGCCTGGGCCTCGACGTCCGCATCGCTCAGCGTCTTGGCGGCGGTGGTGTCGGTGGACTCGGTGCCCGCGCGCTCGGACCGGTCTGCCTTGTCGCCGTTGCGTGCCTGGATGTCCTGCGAGATCTGGGCCGAGTCGAGGTCGTGCAGGACGGACTGGTGAACGTCCTTGTAGTCCGTCAGGTTGGCCGCGCCGAGGGCGACCACGCCGGCACCGACGAAGGCTGCCGTCCCGACCACCGCGTACCGGCTGCGCGGGGGTGTGGGTACGCGTCGACGACCGCGATAGCGATCGGGCTCGGAAGACAAGCGCTGACGCACGTACGACCCTCCGTCGACACTTCTTTATAGGCCGGTCATCGGGCTTGCCCCTAGGGGGCAGAATCCGGGTTGACCGGGCGTCTTCCGGGGATTAACCCGTTGACAGCCGTGGGCCACGGTAACGAAGCGGCGTCCGTGTCACAAGTCGCACCGCCAATTCCCTGACAGTTCCGGAACAGGCCTTCGTAGCGAATGTCCGAATTAATAGCCTTCCTAGCGACACACCGCCAGCGACCCGTTACGTTCTGCCGAGGTAATGGCAAGTCAGATTGGCACGCGCGGGGAGTGACGTATCAAACACGCACCGACACCATCCCTGATGTCGCAACATGCTTACCCTCACCCCGTGAGGGGGGTTACCGTTCGTTCAGGCGAGGCCCTCCGGGGCCGTCTCGATGAGGAGGGGTCGCACATGCAGGCTCGGATCAGGGTCGTGGTGGCCAAACCCGGCCTGGACGGCCACGACCGCGGTGCGAAGGTGGTGGCCCGCGCTCTGCGGGACGCCGGCATGGAAGTCGTCTATACCGGCCTGCATCAGACCCCGGAGCAGATCGTGGAGACCGCGATCCAGGAGGACGCCGACGCCATCGGCCTTTCCGTACTCTCCGGCGCGCACATGACGCTGTTCCGCAGAGTGATGGAGCTATTGGCGGAACGTGACGCAGCTGACATTGTCGTCTTCGGCGGCGGCATCATTCCGGAGGACGACATCGCGGAATTGCGGACGCTCGGCGTCGCTCAGATATTCACGCCGGGCGCGACCACCGCATCCATCATTGAATGGGTTCGCGCCAATGTGACGACGCCGGTGGGCCATTGATGCTGGTCAAGACCCCTTAGACAAGGGGAGAGGCCGGACGCACCCCTCACACGTCCGGCCTCTCATGCACGATGCCCCGCCGCCACCCCTCGACCGACAGGGCATCGGCCGTTCCTCGCCGGCTCGCTCAGCGCTCCGACATCACTCTCAACGACGCCCTCCACCGGGGGTTACGCGAGTCCACCGAAGTTTCCTGACGTGTCCGTGGTGTGCCGTCTTGCACAGCGCGCACCCGCGCCGGTGCGGCCACCGGGCGAGTGGCTAATCTCCACATGAGGTGGCCCGGAAGCGGGGCGGAAAGGAGACACGTGGACCTGTTCGAGTATCAGGGGCGCGACCTGTTCGAACGGCACGGCCTGCCCGTGCTGGGCGGCGGCGTCGCCGAGACCCCGCAGGAGGCGCGCGCGATCGCGGAGCGTCTCGGCGGCAAGGTGGTCGTCAAGGCGCAGGTGAAGGTCGGCGGCCGCGGCAAGGCCGGCGGGGTGAAACTGGCCGACGGCGCGGACGAGGCGGAGGCACGCGCCACCGACATCCTCGGGATGGACATCAAGGGCCACACCGTGCACAAGGTGATGCTGGCCGAGACCGCGGACATCAAGGAGGAGTACTACTTCTCCTACCTGCTGGACCGCGCCAACCGCACCTTCCTGTGCATCGCCAGCGTGGCCGGCGGCATGGAGATCGAGCAGGTCGCCGAGGAGCAGCCCGACCGGGTCGCCAAGGTCGCGATCGACGCGAACCTGGGCGTGGACGAGGCCAAGGCGCGCGAGATCGTCACCCAGGCCAAGTTCCCGGCCGAGGTGGCCGAGCACGTCGTCGACATCGCGGTGAAGCTGTGGGCGGCCTTCGTGGCCGAGGACGCGCTGCTGGTCGAGGTCAACCCGCTGGCCAAGGTGGGCGACGGCCGGGTGCTCTGCCTGGACGCCAAGGTGACGCTGGACGAGAACGCCGAGTTCCGGCACGCCGACCACGCGGCCCTGGTGGACCAGTCCGCGGTCGACCCGCTGGAGCAGGCCGCCAAGGCGAAGAACCTGAACTACGTGAAGCTGGACGGCGAGGTCGGCATCATCGGCAACGGCGCCGGCCTGGTCATGTCGACGCTCGACGTGGTCGCGTACGCGGGTGAGTCGCACGGCGGCGTGAAGCCGGCCAACTTCCTCGACATCGGCGGCGGCGCCAGCGCCCAGGTGATGGCCAACGGCCTCGAGGTCGTGCTCTCCGACCCGTCGGTGAAGTCGGTGTTCGTCAACGTCTTCGGCGGCATCACCGCCTGCGACGAGGTCGCCAACGGCATCATCCAGGCCCTCGCCCTGCTCGGCGAGCGCGGCGAGCAGGTCACCAAGCCGCTCGTCGTCCGCCTGGACGGCAACAACGCCGAGGCCGGTCGCGCGATCCTGGACGGCGCCAACAACCCGCTCGTCGAGCGGGTGGACACGATGGACGGAGCGGCCGAGCGCGCCGCCGAGCTCGCGGCTGCGGGGAAGTGACGTCATGGCTATCTGGCTCACCAAGGAATCCAAGGTCATCGTCCAGGGCATGACCGGCTCGGAGGGTTCCAAGCACACCCGCCGCATGCTGGCCGCCGGCACCAACGTCGTGGGCGGCGTCAACCCGCGCAAGGCGGGCACCACCGTGGACTTCGACGGCACCTCGCTGCCGGTGTTCGCGTCCGTCGGCGAGGCGATCAAGGAGACCGGCGCCGACGTGTCAGTCATCTTCGTGCCGCCGGCGTTCACCAAGGCCGCCGTCGTCGAGGCGATCGACGCCGAGATCCCGCTGGCCGTGGTGATCACCGAGGGCGTGCCGGTGCAGGACTCGGCCGCCGCGTGGGCGTACAACGTGTCGAAGGGCAACAAGACCCGGGTCATCGGGCCGAACTGCCCGGGCATCGCGTCGCCGGGCGCCTCCAACGCCGGCATCATCCCGGCCGACATCACGCCGGCCGGCCGGATCGGTCTGGTGTCCAAGTCCGGCACGCTGACCTACCAGCTGATGTACGAGCTGCGCGACATCGGCTTCTCGACCAGCGTGGGCATCGGCGGCGACCCGGTCATCGGCACCACCCACATCGACGCGCTCCGGGCGTTCCAGGACGACCCGGACACCGACGCGATCGTGATGATCGGTGAGATCGGCGGCGACGCCGAGGAGCGGGCGGCCGAGTTCATCAAGGAGCACGTCACCAAGCCGGTGGTCGGTTACATCGCCGGCTTCACCGCGCCGCCCGGCAAGACCATGGGCCACGCCGGTGCGATCATCTCCGGCTCCGCGGGCACCGCGGACGCCAAGAAGGTGGCGCTGGAGGCCGCGGGGGTCAAGGTCGGCAAGACGCCGAGCGAGACCGCGCGGCTCATGCGCGAGGTCATGAGCTGATTTTCACGTACGACCACAGCGGCGCGCCGTGCCCCGGGATCATCTCGGGAGCGGCGCGCCGCTGTTTCTGCATCGCTTCCCGGGCGTTCGCGTGAAAAAGTAAGCGACGATGCCCGACTCTCCTGATCAATACGACGACTCGAAACTCGAGGCGCCGAACGAGGCCGCCCATGAGGACGCCCATGGCGCGACCCGCGAGACCGTCAAGGTTGATCTGGCGAACCACGAGACCCGGCAGGTCGACACCGGCGCCCGGCGGACCGTGCCGATCGACCGGGCCAACCACGAGACCGTCAAGCTGCCCGGCCAGCGCCGCCCGCCGGCCCGCAAGGGTCGCGCGCCGCTGCTGGTCGCGGCCGGTTTCGCCACGTTCTGGGCGGCCCTGGTCTCGTACCTGCCGATGGTCGCGATCGTCGGCCTGGCCCGCACCTTCGAGGGTGCGGGCGGGCTGGGCGGCGCCGCGGCCGGCGGGCTGGCGGCGTGGCTGCTCGGGCACGGCGTACCCCTGGGCACCGCGATCGGTCCGGTGTCGCTCGCCCCGCTGCTGGTCACCCTGCTCGCCGCCTGGCGGCTGAACCGGGCCGGCCTGCACGTCACCCGGGCCATCGGCGCGCGCCGCAGCGGCTCGGTCCGGGCGGCGTTCCTGGTCGCTGTCACGGTCGGGCTCTGGTACACGCTTCTCGGCGCGCTCGCGGCGATGGCGCTCAGCGGGCCGGGGCTGGAGGTCAGCCCGATGCGGGCGGCCGGGCAGCTCTTCCTGATCGGGACGGCGGCGGCACTGATCGGCTCACTGCGCGGCACCGACGCCGTGGTGGTGCTCGCCCGTTGGCTGCCCGCGCCGGTACGGCACGGGATGCGGACCGGGGTGGTGGCGGCGCTGCTCCTGCTGGCGGCGGGCGCCGCGTTCACCGGGCTGTCGGTGGCGATCGGCGGTGGCGAGGCGGCGGACATGATCGCCGTGTACCGGACCGGGGTGGCCGGGCAGACCGGCATCACGCTCGTCAGCCTGGCGTACGGCGCGAACGGCGTGATCTGGACGGCGGCGTACCTGCTGGGCCCGGGATTCACCCTCGGCACCGGCGTCGAGGTGAGCCTGACCGAGGTGACCGTCGGGACGCTGCCCACGCTGCCGCTGCTGGCCGGGCTCCCGGCCGGTCCGATGGGCGGCGTCGGCGTGCTGCTGCTCGCGATCCCGGCGCTGGCCGGGCTCTGCGCCGGGGCGATGCAGACCAACCGGCTGCGCCGCGACCCGGAGAACCCCGAGCCGGGCTGGGGCCTGCTGCTCGGCTCGGCGGTTCTCGCCGGCCCGGCCGGTGGCCTGCTGCTGGGCCTGCTGGCCTGGTTCTCCGACGGTTCGCTCGGCGGCGGCCGGCTGTCCGCGATCGGCCCGGACCCGGTGGCGGTCGGCGCGGTGGCGGCCGGGGTGATCGCGCTGTCGGCCTCGCTGGGCGCGGCCGCCGCACGAACCTTCCGCAAGAAGTAAGCGCCGTAAAAGGAGGAGCGCCCCGGCCGATGGCCGAGGCGCTCCCGAGACTCTCGCTTGTCAGCTGGAGCCGGTGAGGCCGGAGAGCGCGCCCGTGGCGATCAGGATGATGTTGATGACCAGCCCGAGCGCCAGGATGCCGAAGGTCACGTAGGCCAGTGTCGGCGGCTTGCCGACCTTCTTGGCCTCGTTCAGGCACAGGACGGCGAAGACGATGCCCAGCGGCCAGCACAGGAACGCGAAGACGATGCCGAGGATGCCCCACAGCGTCACCTTGTCGTTACCCGCAGCCGGGGGCTGCTCTCCGTAGTAAGGGGGTGGCGTCACGTTATTCCTCCGTGCTTGCAGTTTGCTGTGAGCATGATGAAAGAGACGGGCAGCGTAACCGATGATCGGCAGTTTGTGGTGTCCCCCTTCTGACCCGGCTCGACGTGTCGTCGCGGAGTCGCCCGAAGGGGCAAACGGCCTGGGAGATAGGGTGCTCGGGTGACCGACCCCGCGCCCGCCCGCCTGGTCGTCCTCGTCTCCGGCTCCGGCAGCAACCTTCAGGAACTGCTCGATGCCTCCGCCGATCCCGCCTACGGGGCGAAGGTGGTCGCCGTCGGCGCCGATCGGGACGGCATCGCCGGGCTCGACCGTGCCGCCGCCGCCGGTGTGCCGACCTTCGTGGCGAAGCTGAAAGAGTTCGCGACGCGGGACGACTGGGACGCCGCCCTGACCGCGCTCGTCGCCGAGCACAAGCCCGATCTGGTCATCTCGGCCGGCTTCCTCAAGCTCGTCGGCCCGGCGTTCCTCGCCGCGTTCGGCGACCGGTACATCAACACGCACAACGCTTTGCTGCCGTCGTTCCCGGGCATCCACGGCCCGCGGGACGCGCTCGCGTACGGCGTGAAGATCACCGGCGCCACCCTCTTCTTCGTCGACGCCGGTGTCGACACCGGGCCGATCATCGCCCAGGTCAGCGTCCCCGTGCTCGATGACGACACGGAGGAGACGCTGAGCGAACGCATCAAGGTCGCCGAACGCGCCCAACTGGTCGAGCACGTCGGCCGCCTGGTGCGCGAGGGCTGGACCATCGCTGAACGAAAGGTACGCATTCATGAGCGGCAGCGCTGAGGCTACGAGCCTCGACCACGACGGAGAACGATCGCCGGAGCGCGGAGCGCAGGAAGCTCAGCGCGAGGGCCGCCGCCCGATCAAGCGGGCCCTGCTGAGCGTCTACGACAAGGCTGGACTCGTCGAGCTCGCTCAGGCCCTGCACGCCGCCGGGGTGCAGATCGTCTCCACCGGCTCCACCGCCGGGAAGATCGAGGCCGCGGGCGTTCCCGTCACCAAGGTCGAGGAGCTCACCGGATTCCCCGAGACCCTGGACGGGCGGGTCAAGACGCTGCACCCCAAGGTGCACGCCGGCCTGCTCGCCGACCTGCGCCTGCCGGCTCACGAGCAGCAGCTCGCCGAGCTCGACATCGCGCCGTTCGACCTGCTGGTCAGCAACCTCTACCCGTTCACTCAGACCGTCGCGTCCGGGGCGAACGAGGACGAGTGCGTCGAGCAGATCGACATCGGCGGCCCGGCGATGGTGCGCGCGGCGGCCAAGAACCACCCGAGTGTGGCCGTGGTGACCTCGCCCGCGGCGTACCCGCTGATCGTGCAGGCCCTCGACGAGGGCGGTTTCACGCTGACGCAGCGCAAGCACCTCGCTGCTCGCGCCTTCGCGGAGATCGCGGAGTACGACGTGGCCGTCGCCAACTGGTGTGCCACCGTGCTCGCGCCGGACGAGTGGCCGGAGTTCGCCGGGCTCGCCCTGAAACGGCAGGCCACGCTGCGCTACGGCGAGAACCCGCACCAGCAGGCGGCGCTCTACACCGACCCGGCTGCGCCGGCCGGGCTGGCGCAGGCCGAGCAACTGCACGGCAAGGAGATGTCGTACAACAACTACGTCGACGCGGACGCGGCCTGGCGCAGCGCCAACGACTTCACCGCGCCGTGCGTGGCGATCATCAAGCACGCCAATCCGTGCGGCATCGCGATCGGCACGGACGTGGCCGAGGCGCATCGCAAGGCGCACGCGTGCGACCCGGTGTCCGCGTTCGGCGGTGTGATCGCGGTCAACCGTGAGGTGACCGTCGCGCTGGCCGAGCAGATCGCCGACGTCTTCACCGAGGTGATCGTGGCACCGTCCTTCGAGGCCGGTGCGCTCGAGCTGCTGCGCGAGAAGAAGAACCTGCGCGTGCTGGTCGCCCCGGCGTGGGGCCCGGCGCCCGCCGAGATCAAGCAGATCGGCGGCGGCGTGCTGGTGCAGATGGCCGACCGGATCGACGCGTCCGGCGACGACCCGGCGAACTGGACGCTGGCCACCGGCGCGGCCGCCGACCACGCAACCCTGCAGGACCTGGCCTTCGCGTGGCGGGCGATCCGCAGCGTGAAGAGCAACGCGATCCTGCTCGCCCACGACGGCGGCACCGTCGGCGTCGGCATGGGCCAGGTCAACCGGGTCGACGCCGCGCATCTCGCGGTGAACCGGGCCGGCGCCGGCCGGGCGCGGGGCAGCGTGGCCGCCAGCGACGCCTACTTCCCGTTCCCCGACGGGCTCGAGGTGCTGATCGAGGCCGGCGTGAAGGCGGTCGTCCAGCCGGGCGGCTCGATGCGCGACAACCTCTCCATCGAGGCGGCGGAGAAGGCCGGCATCACGCTCTACCACACCGGCACGAGGCACTTCTTCCACGGATGATCGGATGACAGCGGAACGAGTGGTGCACAACGAGACCTTCCGCGGGAAGGACTGGGCTCTCGCCGAGGAGAGCCGGGTGCACTACGAGGACTGCGCGTTCCACGACGTCGACTGGTCCGAGTCGGCGATGACGGGCTGCACGTTCACGCACTGCCAGTTCGGGAACGTGCGGTTCAACGCGTCGGTGCTCACCCGATGCGCGATCCTGCGGTCGACGATCACCCGGTGCTCGTTCTTCGACACCACGTTCACCGACTGCAAGCTGACCGGCACCCAGTTCCTGGACTGCTCGCTGCGCCCGCTCACCGTCGACGGCGGTGACTGGGGTTTCGTCGGCCTGCGCGGGCAGAACCTGACCGCGGTCAAACTGGCCGGCCTGCGGCTGCGGGACGCCGACCTGACCGGTGCCGACCTGACCCGGGCCGACCTGCAGGGCGCCGATCTGGCGAACGTGCAACTCAAGGATGCTGTGCTGAAAGGCGCCGACCTGCGCGGCGCGAGTCTCGACGGGGTCGCGCTGAAGGGCGTGGACCTCACCGGGGCGAAGATCGACCTGGCTCAGGCGGTGTTGTTCGCCTCTGCTTACGGAGCCGTGGTCTCCAGCTGATTTCACGGCTGATACGTTCGGCGGAAAAGATGACTGGGAGTGAAAGCATGGGCAAGAAGGTCACTGTCGTAGGCGCCGGCTTCTACGGGTCCACGACCGCACAGCGTCTGGCCGAGTACGACATCTTCGAGACCGTGGTGCTCACCGACATCATCGACGGCAAGCCCGCCGGCATCGCGCTGGACCTCAACCAGTCCCGCCCGGTCGAGGGCTTCGAGACGAAGGTGGTCGGCGTCACCACCGGCGCCAACGGCGAGGGCTACGAGGCCATCGAGGGCTCCGACGTCGTCGTGATCACGGCCGGCCTGCCTCGCAAGCCCGGCATGAGCCGGATGGACCTGCTCGAGGTCAACGCCAAGATCGTCCGCACGGTGGCGGAGAACGTCGCCAAGTACGCGCCCAACGCCGTCGTCATCGTCGTCTCGAACCCGGTCGACGAGATGACCGCGCTGGCTCAGATCGCCACGCAGTTCCCGCGCAACCGGGTCTTCGGCCAGGCCGGTGTCCTGGACACCGCCCGGTTCACCAACTTCATCGCCGAGACCCTGGCCGTGCCGGTGAAGAGCGTCGACGCCCTCACCCTCGGCTCGCACGGCGACACGATGGTCCCGGTGCCCTCCAAGTGCACGGTGAACGGCAAGCCGCTGTCCGAGCTGCTGCCGGCCGAGAAGATCGAGGAGCTCGTCACCAAGACCCGGAACGGCGGCGCCGAGGTGGTCGCGCTGCTCAAGACCGGTTCGGCATACTACGCGCCGTCCGCCGCCGCGGCCCGGATGGCCAAGGCTGTCGCCGAGGACAGCGGCGCGGTCCTGCCGGTCTGCGCCTGGGTCGACGGCGAGTACGGCATCGACGGCGTCTACCTGGGTGTGCTGGCCGAGATCGGCGCGTCCGGCCTGAAGAAGGTCGTCGAGACCGACCTCACCGACTCGGAGCTGGCCGGTCTCAAGGAGGCCGCCGAGGCCGTCCGCGCCAAGCAGGCGGACGTCGCCAACCTCTGAATGCAGTACGCTCGTACTGTTAGTGTGTGGCTGCGGGAAGGGAGCGCCTGTCGATGGCGAAGATCAAGGTCAACAACCCAGTGGTGGAGCTCGACGGCGACGAGATGACCCGGATCATCTGGAAGCAGATCCGGGAGCAGCTGATCCTGCCGTATCTCGACGTCCCGCTCGAGTACTACGACCTGTCGATCCAGTACCGGGACGAGACGGACGACCAGGTCACCATCGACGCCGCCAACGCCATCAAGCGGCACGGCGTCGGCGTCAAGTGCGCGACCATCACCCCCGATGAGGCGCGCGTCGCCGAGTTCGGGCTGAAGAAGATGTGGCGCTCGCCCAACGGCACCATCCGCAACATCCTCGGCGGCGTGGTCTTCCGCGAGCCGATCATCATGTCGAACGTCCCGCGCCTCGTACCCGGGTGGACCAAGCCGATCATCATCGGCCGGCACGCCCACGGCGACCAGTACAAGGCCACCGACTTCGTCGCGCCCAAGGCCGGCAAGTTCACCATGACGTTCACGCCGGAGGACGGCTCGGAGCCGATGGAGTTCCACGTCGCCGACTTCCCGGCCGGCGGCATCGGCATGGGCATGTACAACTTCGACGAGTCGATCCGTGACTTCGCCCGTGCGTCGTTCCGCTACGGCCTGGCCCGCAACTACCCGGTCTACCTGTCGACGAAGAACACGATCCTCAAGGCCTACGACGGCCGCTTCAAGGACCTGTTCGCGGAGATCTTCGAGACCGAGTTCGCGGCCGACTTCACCGCCGCCGGCCTCACCTACGAGCACCGGCTCATCGACGACATGGTCGCCGCCGCGATGAAGTGGGAGGGCGGCTACGTCTGGGCGTGCAAGAACTACGACGGCGACGTGCAGTCCGACACGGTCGCGCAGGGCTTCGGCTCGCTCGGCCTGATGACGTCGGTGCTGATGACGCCGGACGGTCGGACGGTCGAGGCGGAGGCCGCGCACGGCACCGTCACCCGGCACTACCGGCAGTGGCAGAAGGGCGAGAAGACCTCGACCAACCCGATCGCGTCGATCTTCGCGTGGACCGGCGGCCTCAAGCACCGCGGCGTCCTCGACGAGAACCCGGCCGTGACCGAGTTCGCCGAGACCCTCGAGCGCGTCTGCGTGGAGACCGTCGAGGGCGGCCAGATGACCAAGGACCTGGCCCTGCTCATCTCCCGCGACGCCCCGTGGCTGACGACGGACGAGTTCATGAACGCGCTCGACGAGAACCTCGCCCGCAAGCTGGCTTAAGACCTTCAAACCGTTTGGGCGTACGCGCGACGGGCTTGACCCGACCGCAACACCCCGGCGGCGTGGCACACCGCGACCCAGTCGCGCGAAAGGCCGTGAACGTGCCTTTCGCGAGACTGGGTCGGTTGCTGTCGGCCAAACGCATGTTTGCAAGTCGTAACCCCGGGGTATGCGCTTCGTTTCTTACTGCAGAACGGATGACGGTCGTGACGCTGAGGGGTCGCCCGCCGGTCCGGCTGCCTTGTCCCGGGCGCCGATCGGTTCCTCTCGCTGTCCCGCACGACCAGTAGGCGCTTCTGCGCCTGCCGTCCCTTCCCTGCGGGGGGCCTTGTCCCGGGCCCCCCGCCCCCTAAACTCCCGTTCCATGGTGTCCCGGCCGTTCTATGCGCTGCATGCCGACGCCTACGACCTGCTGATCACCGATCCGGTCGAGCCGTGGACCGATGCCGTGCACGAGCGGCTCGTCCGGGCGGGACTGCAGACGGCCGTGATGCTGGACGCCGGCTGTGGCACGGGCCGGCACGCCGCCGCGCTCATCGCCGACGGTCACCGGGTCGACCTGGCGGACGCGTCCGCGGAGCTGTTGTCCCAGGCCCGGCAGCGGTGCCCGGAAGCGACCGTGCGGCACGTCGACCTTCGCACGCTGGATCCGGCGCCGGAGTACGACGCGGTGACCTGCCGGGGTGTCCTCAACGACCTGGTCACCGACGAGGACCGGGACGCGGTGATCGCGGCGCTGGCCGGTTGCCTGCGCCCGGACGGGTTGCTGTTCCTGGACGTGCGGGAGGCGGAGGCGTCCCGGGTGAGAGCCGACGGTACGTGGCGGCACCTCGTCGGAGGCCGGCTCCGGTTCTCCGCGCGTACCACCTGGGACGACGGGCTGCTGCGGGTCGAGGAGCGCTACGACCTGGGCGGGCAGGTGTCCACCTACGACTTCACGATGCGGCCGTGGTCGACGGACGAACTGACCTCCACGTTGCGGCGGCACGGGCTGCGTGACGTCGAGGTCGGCGGGGGAGTCGGTCGCCGTACGCCGGACCGGCTGTTCGTGGTGGCCCGCCGCGCCGTGCAATAGCGTGCCGGTATGCGGGTCGGCGCGTGTCAGACACCGGAGATCCTCGGGGACGTGGACGCGGCCCTGCGCGTCGTCCTGGACCACGCGCGGGCCCCGGTCGATCTGCTGCTCTTTCCGGAGTGCTTCCTGCAGGGCTATCTGGTCACCGAGCAGCATGTTCGGGAGCAGGCGTTCGACCTCGGGTCGCCGGAGTTCGCGGCGGTGCTGGAGCGGCTGGCCCCGGTCCGGCCGATGCTGGTGCTCGGGATGATCGAGCGGGCCGGTGCGGCGTACTACAACACCGCGGTCGTCGTCGCCGGTGGGCGCGTGGTGGGGCGGTACCGCAAGACGTTCCTGGTCGAGGGGGAGCGGGTGTTCGACGCCGGTGATGATTACCCGGTCTTCGAGTGTGCGGGCACGCGTTTCGGGGTGAACATCTGTTACGACGCCCAGTTTCCGGAGGCGGCGGCCGGGGTCGCCGCCAACGGCGGGCAGGTGTTGCTGGTGGCGGCGCAGAACATGATGCGGCGGGCGAACGCCCATCGGTGGCAGCACCGCCACAACGAGATCCGGGCGCGGCGTGCCCGGGAGACCGGCATGTGGCTCGTCTCGGCCGACGTCACGGGCGAACGCGGCGACCTCAGGGTCGGCCTGGGCCCCACCTGCGTGATGAATCCGGCGGGTGAAGTGGTTGCCCAGGTGCCGGCCGGGGAAGCCGGCATGGTGATCTTCGACATCACTGTCCGTCGATAGCCGGAACCGGTTTCGTCTCGGAGAACGCTCTCTTGTTCCGGAACCGTGGGGAGGTCTTGACCGGGCGACCCGGACCGCGTAACTGTAAACCTACCTTCCGGTTCCCCTCATCCCCATCCCCCTCCGGAGATCACATCATGGCTTCCCGGAAAATCCTCGCCGGGGCGGTGATGAGCGTCGTCGTCGGCGCCGTCGGCCTCCTCGGCATCACCAGCGCGTCCGCCGCGTCCTCCGGCACGCTCGTCAGCTCCGTCAACAGCAAATGCCTCGACGTCACCGACGGATCCACCGCCAACGGCAACCAGCCCCAGATGTGGGACTGCACCAGCGGCAACCAGAACCAGGTGTGGACGTTCGCCGACAACGGCACGCTCCAGGCCCGCGGCAAGTGCCTGGACCTGGCGAACAACTCCACCGCCAACGGCGCCGTCGTGCACCTGTGGGACTGCTTCGACACGGTCGCCACCCAGAAGTGGACGCTGACCGCCGGCAAGGACCTGATCAACGTCGCGGCGAACAAGTGCCTCGACATCAAGGACAACAACCTCGCCAACGGAGCCAAGTTGCAGATCTGGGACTGCTCCGGTGCGGCAAACCAGAAGTGGACGTCCTCCGGCGGCGGGACCACCCCGCCGCCCGACACCCCGCCGGACAACCCGAACAACCCCGACCTCGGCCCGAACGTCTCCGTGTTCGACCCGTCGATGTCCCAGGCGACCATCCAGAACCGGCTCAACCAGGTGTTCAACCAGCAGGTGGAGAACCAGTTCGGCAACGCGCGGTACGCGTTGCTGTTCAAGCCGGGCAGCTACAACGTGGACGCCAACGTCGGCTTCTTCACCCAGGTCGCCGGCCTCGGTCTCACCCCCGACCAGGTGAACATCAACGGCCACGTGCACGTGGAGGCCGACTGGTGGCACGACGGCTCGCAGAACGCGACGCAGAACTTCTGGCGTGCCGCCGAGGGCCTGTCGGTCACCCCGCCCGACGGGCAGGACCGCTGGGCGGTGTCGCAGGCGGCTCCGTACCGTCGCATGCACCTGCGCGGCCGGCTCGCGCTCTCCGACGGCGGCTGGTCGTCCGGCGGATTCATGGCCGACACCAAGGTGGACGGTCAGATCGACAACGGCTCGCAGCAGCAGTTCATCTTCCGCAACTCGCAGATGGCGGGCTACGTCAACAGCAACTGGAACGCGGTCTTCGTCGGTGACCAGGGCGCCCCGGGCAACACGTTCCCGAACCCGAAGTACACCAACGTCGCCCAGTCGCCGGTCGTCGCCGAGAAGCCGTACCTCTACGTCGACAGCACCGGGCTGTACCAGGTCTTCGTGCCCGCCCTGCGTACCAACGCGGTCGGCACGAGCTGGGCCGGCGGCAACCCGGCCGGGTCGTCGCTGCCGATCAGCACGTTCTACGTCGTCAAGGCCGGCGACACCGCCACGACCATCAACGCGGCCCTGGCGGCGGGCAAGAACCTGCTGGTCACCCCCGGCGTCTACCACCTCAACCAGACGCTCAACGTGACCCGGGCCAACACCGTCATCCTCGGTCTGGGCCTGGCCACCTTCATGCCGGACAACGGCGTGGACGCCATGCACATCGCCGACGTGGACGGGGTCCGGCTGGCAGGTGTGCTGTTCGACGCGGGCACCACCAACTCGAACATCCTGCTGCAGGTCGGCCCGACGGGCTCCACCGCCAACCACGCCGCGAACCCGACCGTGCTCTCCGACGTCTTCGTCCGGGTCGGCGGCTCGGTGGCCGGCAAGGCGTCGATCAGCATGCAGATCAACAGCAACAACGTGATCGGCGACCACGCTTGGATCTGGCGGGCCGACCACGGCAACCCCAACACGGTCGGCTGGAACGTCAACACCGGCCGCAACGGCCTGATCGTCAACGGCAACGACGTGACCTTCTACGGCCTCTTCGTCGAGCATTACCAGCAGTATCAGACGATCTGGAACGGTGACCGCGGCCGGACGTACTTCTACCAGAACGAGATGCCGTACGACCCGCCGAACCAGGCCGCCTACATGAACGGCAGCACGCAGGGCTGGGCGGCGTACAAGGTCGCCGACTCGGTCACCACCCACGAGGCGTGGGGCCTGGGCAGCTACTGCTTCTTCAGCACGAACTCGTCCGTCGTCAACGCCCGGGCGTTCGAGACACCGGTCAAGCCCGGCATCCGATTCCGCAACATGATCACCGTGTCGCTCGGCGGCACCGGCACGATCTCCCACGTGATCAACAACCTCGGCGCCGCGGCCCGCGCGGGCCACACCGAGGAGCCCCTGGTCTCCGGACCCTGACGAAGCGGTAGCTCAGGGCGGTGTTCGCGCCGCGGATACCGCCCTCGGCTGCCACTGCACACCCAGCCGTGCGCGTCAGGGTCAGGGTGCTGTCACGTCCTGGACCGAGCGGGCCAGGATGCAGAACTCGTTGCCCTCCGGGTCGGCGAGCACCACCCAGGAGGCGTCGGCCGGCTGGCCGACGTCGACCGGGCGGGCGCCCGCCGCGATCAGGCGCTCGACCTCCTCGGCGGCGGTGCTGCCGTCGGCGCGGAGGTCGAGGTGCAGGCGGTTCTTCGCGGTCGTCTTGCGCTCGGGGACCTTGCACACGTCGATCGTCGGCCAGGTGGCGCCGGGCGGGCCGATGCTCGTCACCTCGGCGTCCTGCTCGACGACCCGCCACCCCAGCACCGACATCCAGAAGCCGGCGACGAGTTCCACATCCACCGCGTCGATGGCGATCGTGGCTATGCGACTGGTCATGTGACCACGGTACCCAAGGGAGCGCGACCATTTACGCACGTGGAGCGAAGCGACCCTCGGCGTGAGCGACGGTCTGTACCACCCACCCCGCTACGACCGCATGATTTTGATCCTGGGTCTTCGTGGTGTCAGGCGGCGGTAACCGGGCGGGCGTCGCATCGAGGCATGACTATGAGTCGACGCACGTTCGTCTCCGGGGCCACCGCGATCGCGGCCGGGCCGATGCTCATCCGCCTCGACGCGCCGCGGCTGCCCGACGGTCTGTTCCGGCTCGGCGTCGCATCCGGTGATCCGCTGCCGGGCGCCGTCGTCATCTGGACCCGCCTGGCGCCGGAAACCGGCATGCCCGATGTGGCCGTGCCGGTGCACTGGGAGGTGGCCACCGACGAGCGGTTCCGGCGGGTGGTCGCGTCCGGCGCCAAGCAGGCCACCGCCGATCTCGCGCACTCGGTGCACGTGGACGTCCGCGGATTGCGGCCCGGCCACCTCTACTACTACCGCTTCAAGGCCGGCGCCCAGATCTCGCCGGTGGGCCGCACCCGCACCGCCCCGGCCGAGACCGGCCGCCCGCAGAACCTGCGCTTCGCGTTCGCGTCCTGCCAGGACTACCAGGCCGGCTTCTACAGCGCGTACGCCCACCTGGCCGAGGAGGACCTGGCGTTCGTCGCGTTCCTCGGCGACTACATCTACGAGAGCGCGCCCAACCCGAACGCCCGCCGCACCCACGAGGGCACCGGCGAGCCTCTCGACCTGGCGCAGTACCGCAACCGCCACGCCCAGTACAAGACGGACCCGCACCTGCGGGCCGCGCACGCCGCGTTCCCGTGGATCGTGACCTTCGACGACCACGAGGTCGACAACAACTGGGCGGACGAGATCCCGCAGGACCCCGACCTGCAGACGCCCGCGGCGTTCCGGGCCCGGCGCGTCGCCGCGTTCCAGGCGTACTACGAGCACATGCCGATGCGCCGCTCCTCCCTGCCGCGCGGGCTGGACATGCAGGTGTACCGGCGGTTCCGCTTCGGCGACCTGGCCACCATGCACGTGCTGGACACCCGGCAGTACCGCAGCGACCAGCCGGCCACCCGCGAGGCCGCGCTCGACCCGGCGCTCACCATGACCGGGCCCGAGCAGGAACGGTGGCTGGTCAACGGTCTGCGCAACTCCGGCAGCCGCTGGAACCTGCTCGCCAACCAGGTGATGTGGGCGCAGAACGACCGCACGGCCGGCCCGGCGCAGACGTTCGACCTGGACAACTGGGACGGCTACCGGGTGCAGCGCCGCCGGTTGCTCGACCACTTCGGCTCCGGCCAGGTGGCCAACCCGATCGTGCTGACCGGCGACCGCCACTGCACCTGGGCCTGTGACCTGCGTACCGACTTCGACGACCCGTCCACCCCGGTGGTCGGCGCCGAGATCACCGGCACGTCCATCACGTCCGGCGGGGATCCCGACGTGGCCGCGTTCCACCGCACCTACGACCCGATCATGGCGGAGAGCCCGCACTGGCGCTACATCGACAACCAGCGCGGCTACGTGGTGTGCGATGTGGACAGATCACGCACGCTGAGCAGCCTCCGCCTGGTGGACACGGTGTGGGCGGAGGTCGCACCGGTGCGCACGGCCGCCGAGTTCGTCGTCGAGAACGGCCGCCCCGGCATCGCATCCGTCACGGCGGCATCTTGAAAATCCACTTCAAGAACGTAAAACCGATGTCGTAGGTGGGTGGGTGGTGCGGACCGCTGCTCACGCCGAGGGTCGCTTCGCTCCACGTGCGGGAGTGGTCACTGTGCTAGTTGCTCCGCTTCGCTCCGCGGGCGATCGCCTTGTAACCGGTGACTCGGCCACGAAAAACGACGGCTGCAAACCCCGCGGCCGTCGTTTTTCGTGGCCGAGTCACCGGCGGCGATCGCTCCCGCCTGGGGTTCTACTTGGCGATCCGGCTGAGCTCGGCGATCGCCTGGGCGGCCTTGATGTACTTGTTGTCGGCGAGGTCGCTGATGGTCTTGATGTTGAACGCCTTGAGCAGCGCCTCACCGTCCGCCTCGCTGACCCCGGAGAGTGCGGAGACCGGGGCGTCAGCGAGCTCCTTCGGGGAGCTCGACTCGTACGCCTTGTCCAGCACGGCATCAAGGTTCACGGAGATCGGCATGGGTTGCGCACCTTTCGATCGGGACGCCGCCGAGTTCGCCCGGCGACAAGACACCGACTTAGCCGTTCCCGGCCGAGCTAAACCCTCTGTCCCCGGTCCGGGTGTCCCGGACCGAGCTGAACCTCTGCCCCGGGCACGGGTATCCCGGGCCGGCGACACGACCTAGCATCGGCCGATGACCGAGCTTCGCCGCGCCGCCGATCTGCTCGACGCCGCGACCACCATCCTGGCGCGGGAGAGGCGCCGGCTGGCCGGGGTCCTCACGGCGGAGCACGAGCTGGTGCTCGTCGGCGGCAGCTCGGTGGCGGGCGCCCTGACGAAGGGCGACGTGGATCTCCACCTGCGCGTGCCGGAGAGCGCGTTCCCAGACGCCGTGGCCGCGCTGACCGAGATCTACGACGTGGTGCTGCCGGAGATCTGGCAGCCGACTTTGGCAACGTTCGCCGTCAAGGCGGCCCTGCCGACCGGAGTGGCGGCAACGCCGATCGGCTCCGAGCACGACGTGCGTTTCACAAGGACTTGGCGCCGCCTTGCTGCCGACCCCGCCCTGGTCGACGCCTACAACGAGCTCAAACTCCGCCACCGCAACGACCCGAGGGAGTACGAGCTTCGCAAGTCAGCCTTCTTCGACAAGCTGGCAGGCAAAACAAGACCCGCCCAAAGCGACCAGCAAAACATGACCTGACAGCAGCGCAGGCCCCATCCCACCCACCCACCCATGTGGTCCAGAGCAACAACCCGTCCGGTGCGGTCGTGTAGGGCAGCCCCCGCCCGTGTAGTCCAGAGCAACAACCCGTCCGGTGTGGTTGTCTAGCGCAGCCCCCGCCCGTGTGCTCGTCCAGAGCAACGACCCGCCCGGGGTGTTTGTCTAGCGCAACCACCCGCATTTCGCCCGCTGACGACTTGGCCACGAAAAAGTGCCAGGCGAAGCCGAGGTGCTTTTTCGTGGCCAAGTCGTCAGCTCCCCGGGGCGAAATGCCCGGAGGAGCGAAGCGACGACCAGCCAGCTCAGCAGCCGCATGCAACCAGCCCAGCCCACCTCAGCTCAGCAGCCCCAGCGGCAGCCCCGCAACCCAGCCCTCAGCTCAAGGTCATCTCCCCCGGGGCAAGCAGCACTTCTTGTACTTGTTGCCGGACCCGCACCAGCACGCCCCGTTCCGCTCCGGCGGCCAGGTGACCTTGGCGGGGACCAGGGCGACCTGGCGTGCGTAGCCGGCCCGCGTCTCCGGGTCGGCCGGGTCGCCGTCCGCCCCGACGTACCCGGTCAGCCCGGCGACCGAGCCGGTGGGCAGGGTCAGGCCGGTGCGCCCGGCGGCGGCCAGCCGGGTGAGCTCGTGCTCCAGGCGGGCGCGGTGCTCGTCCCAGGTGTCGCCGTACGGCTCGGACAGCGCGGGCCATTTCGTCAGCAGGCTGTCGAACTCGGCCCGCGGCCAGAACAGCAGCTCCTCGGCGGGTGCGGCGGCGGGGCGGGCCAGCCGGGACTCGAGCCGCTCGGCCAGGTTGTCGTGGGTGTCGTGCGGCATGCCGAGGACGTGCCGGATACGGTGCCGTTGCTGGAGCAGGAAGAAGAGCACGCCCGCGTCGTCGGCGGTGGCCGGCTCGGCGGTGCCGCTGCGCTCGGCGAGCGCGGTCTGTACTGCCTCGGACAGCCACTCCTCGGCGACCCGGTTGCGCCCGCCGGCGGCCAGGGCGGCGGTGAGGTACGCCGCGGCGTCCGGGTATTGCGTGAGCAGCGCGCGCAGGGGTTCGAGGTCGGCCATCGCCTCGTCGCCGCGGCCGGACCGGAACAGGATCCGTGCGCGCAACGCCCGGGCGGCGGCGACCTGGCTGTCGTCCCGCGTCGCGTACGCGTCGAGCGCCCGTTCCACGTATTTCAGGGCCGCGTCGAGTTTCGAGCGGCTCTCGGCGATTTCGGCGGCGAGCGCCAGGGCGTACCCGGCGTCGTCCTTGTCGGCGAGCCGCCCGGCCTCCGCGGCGTCGGCGAGCTCGGCCGCGAGGCCGAGCGGATCGGCGGCCCCGAGTGCGGACTGCCGGATCTCAGTGAGGTCTGCGCTGGTCAATTCATCCTTCAACGGCACGTTGCCACGCTACTGCGACTCGTACGCGATAGCTGTTGATCTGGGTCTCACTTGTGGCGGCGCGGCGGTAGGGGAGTGAGAACGGAGGACTGCGGGCATAGTGCTGCGGTGAACGGACTGAGCACCTCGCCGCCCCCGCCGGACGCGGAGGAGCTGAACGCCTGGACCCTGGAGACCCCCGCCCAGCTCAAGGGCCTGCGCGCGGGCCTGGTGGAGGCGCTGAACACGCACGCGTCGGTCATGAACAGTGAGCTGGACGGCATCCCGGAGCGGATGGTTCTGGTCGTCACGGAGCTAGCGACCAACGCGATCAAGCACGGTCACCCACCGACTCGGATCCGGCTGCTGCGCACCGGGGACCAGTTCGTCCTGGACGTCGCCGACCACGATCTGACGGCTTTCCCGGAGCTGGCCGAGACCCGGCCGATCAACGCGGGCGGCCGCGGTCTGCACCTGGCTCAGGCTTTCGCGCTCGAGGTCGGCTGGTACGCCACCCACGACACCAAGCACATCTGGGCGGTCTTCCCCATCGACGCCGAGAGCTGAGACCTCGGAGACGGCGACGGTGAGCGCCGCCTGCTCGCTCGGCAACCGCCTGGTGTTCTGCGGGTCGGCGACGAGCCTCTGGAAGGCGCGTCGTGCTTCCTTTCCTGGTACGGGTGGTGGCTTCGTCGCCACCACCCGTACTTCGCGCGCGCGAAGCCCGCGACGGATGCGGCCTGGCCCGGTTTCGAACCCCGGCCTAGTAGGTCAGCGTTCCGCGGAGCAGGCTGCGCCCGGAGTGCGCGGCGTCGCCGTCGTGCGGCTCGTCGCTGACGTCGACGAGGCGGTACCGGTTCATGTCGATGCCGGGCGGCACCGGCAGCACCGTTACCGGCCGGTCGGGCAGGTTCCCGAGCGCGACCATCTTCGTGGGGTCGTCCGGGTCGATCAGCCACACCTCGTGGAAGCCGGTGGTCAGCGGCAGGTTCCGCACGTCGATGCGCATCGCTCCGTCGGACAGCACCTGGACGCTGCCGGCCGCGGCGCCCGGCACCCTCGGCAGGGGCGCCAGGGTGGCCCGCGCTGTCACCGTCTCGGCCGGGGCGCGTCGCACGAACCGGTCGACCGTGACCGTGCCGGCGACCGCGAGAATCGCGGCGGCCGTCGCGGCGAGCACCGGCGTCAGCCAGCGCGACCGCGTCCGGCGGGTCCGCACCGACCGCTCGAGGGGTGCGGCGGCCGGGGTTTCGCCGGAGATGCCGTCCTCGACGCGTCGCCAGATGTGCTCCGGCGGCGCCGGGAGGTCGCGCAGGTCCTCGCTCTCCGCGCCCAGGTCGGCGACGGTACGCAACGCGTCGAGCTCGTGCCGGCAGACCGCGCACTCGTTCAGGTGACCGGACTCGCCGGGCCCCTCGGTCTCCTCAGAGAGCGCGAGAAGCACCAGCCGATCGGGATCCAAATGCTGCACCGTCCACCTCCCAACGACGTCGCAGGTTCGCCAGCCCTCGGCGAATGTGGCTCTTGACCGTGCCGAGCGGGAGCCCGGTGACGGCCGCTATCTGTGGATGCGTCAGATCGTCGAAGAACGCCAGTTCCAGCGTGCGCCGCTGCTCGGCGGGCAGCCGGCCCAGCTCGTCGGCGACCACCAGCCGGTCGACTATCCGCTCCGGGCGCTCCGGCTCCTCCGGCGGGGCCACCTGGGCGCGGACGGTCGCGGTGACCCGGTCGTCGCGGACCGCCGACCGGATCCGGTCGATCGCTTTCCGCCGGGCGATCCCGAGCAGCCAGGCCAGCATCGTGCCGCGCTGCGGGTCGAACGTGTCCCGCCCGGCCCATGCGGCCACGAACGTCAGCTGCGTGACGTCCTCGGCGTCGGCCCGGTTGCTCAGCAGGCGCTGCGCCAGGTAGAGCACGGCGGCGCCGTGTCTCTCGTACGCCGTCCGCAGCGCCTTCTCGTCACCGGCGCGCAGGCGCTCGGCGAGTTCGTCGTCGGAAATCATCGACCTCCCTCCCGAGCAGCGGTTCTCCCCGTCATTCGCTCGGCGGGTCGGCGATGGATGCAGTGAATTTCTCACACTCTCGACCGCATCCGCCGCCGACGGTCACGACGAAGACCAGGGCGTACCCAACAGAGGGAGTTCCGATGCGTGTTTCCCAACTTCGCCGAGCGGCAACTGTCGGCGCGGCGGCCCTGATCGCGTTCGGCGCGGCGGGCGCGTTCCTGACCGGTCCGGCGTCCGCCAAGGCCAACGCGCGTGTGTCCGTCGTGCACGGCATCCCCGGGCAGCCGGTGGACGTCTACGTCAACGGCAAGAAGACCCTGCCGGACTTTCAGCCCGGGAAGGTCGCCGGACCGCTCAGCCTGCCGGCGGGCGAGTACGACATCGCGCTCACCAAGCCGGGCGATCCCATCGCCGACGCGCTGCTGACCGTCGACAACGCCGAGGTGCCCGGCGGCGCGAACATCAGCCTGGTCGCCCACCTGAGCGCGGACGGCAAGCCGGTGCTGACCCCGTTCGTCAACGACACCGCCAAGCTCGGTGCGGGCAAGACCCGGCTGGTCGTGCGGCACACCGCGGCGGCGCCGGCGGTCGACGTGCGTGCCGGTGGCAAGCCGGTCTTCGAGGACCTGACCAACCCCAAGGAGGCCAAGGCAGACCTCGACGCGGGTACAGTCTCCGCCGACGTCGTGCTGGCCGGTTCCGACACCCGGGTGCTCGGCCCGGCGGACCTGGATCTGAAGGAGGGCACCGCGACGATCGTGTACGCGGTGGGCTCGGCCGAGGACAAGACGCTCGACATCGTGTCGCAGACCATCACCGGGCTGCACTCGGCGCCGGGCGGCGTGCCCAGTGGCACCGGTGGTCTCGCCGACCGTGGGCTCTCGCTGCCCTGGTACGGCGTCGGCATCGCCGGCATTCTGCTGGCCATGCTGGGCTTCGCACGGCTGGCGACCGGCCGCCGATGAGCCGACGAGGTGGCCTGGTTCTGCTGGCCGTCGGCGCGGTACTCACCGCATCGTTCGGGGTGGCAGCTTGCCAGGCTCGGCCTGCCGGGGACTTCGAGTCCCCGGCGGGCACCTCGCCGGTCTCCGCGGCGCCAGCGGAGCCGTCAGTGCCCATCCAGGACGGCAAGCTCCCGACGGCAACGGCAGCCGACGACTCACCCACCCGGCTGGCGGTTCCGGCGCTGAAGCTGAACGCGACCGTGGACGCGGTCGGGATCGACGCGAAGACCGGCGATTTCGCGGTGCCGCCGAGTGTCGATCAGGTCGGCTGGTACCGGTTCGGGCCGGGCTTCTCGGCGGCGGCCGGCTCGATCGTCGTCGCCGGCCACGTGGACAGCGCGGCCGAGGGCAAGGGCGCGTTCTTCCGGCTGGGCGAGCTCGAGGCGGGCGACGAGGTCATGCTGACCGGTCCCGGCGGGAAGACCCGCGTCTTTGAGGTGGTGGCGCGCGAGCGGTACCGCAAGACGGCGATCCCGCTGCGGAAGTTCTTCGCGCGGGACGGCGATCCGCGGCTGACGTTGATCACGTGCGGGGGGCCGTTCGATCCGAAGACGCGTCACTACCGGGACAACGTGGTGGTGACGGCGGCGCCGGTTTCGTAAGGGTTCGTAAGCGCGGGCGTGCTGTCGTTCGCGGTGGACTGCCGGTTGACTTGACCCATGAGACGTGTCGCCTTGGTCGTCGTCATTTCCGTGGGGCTTGCGGCCGCGCTGTTCTGGTTCCAGCCGTGGCGCCTGGCCACCGATACGACGGTGCGTGAGTCGCTGTCGGCGGTCGAGTCGGCGGCTCCGGCAGAGTCGGCGGCGCCTGCAAAAGCGGCTCCTGTGAAGGCGGCGGAGGCGCCCCGGCGGGCCACTGTCCTCGCGCAGGGATCGTTCGTGACCCACGAGCACGACACCACCGGCAGCGCCCGGCTGGTCCGCAACCCCGACGGCAGCCATCAGGTCGAGCTGATCGGGCTGGACACGAGTGACGGACCGGATCTGCGGGTCTGGCTCACCGACCGGCCGGTCCTCGCCGGGCGCGACGGCTGGCGGGTGTTCGACGACGGCGAGCACGTCGAACTGGGCCGTCTCAAGGGGAATCGCGGCGACCAGGTCTACGCCCTCGACGCCTCCGTGGACCCGGCGGATTTCCGCAGCGTGAGCATCTGGTGCAAGCGGTTCTCGGTGTCCTTCGGCGCTGCCGCGCTCGCCTGAGCGGGCCGACCCACCCGTCGCGCGAAAGGCGCGTTCACGGCCTTTCGCCCGACGGGGTCGCGGAGTGGGAACGGTGCTGTGCCGCGCCCGTACCCCTAAAGGTCTTTCAGCAGTTGGGCGGCCTTCTCGGGGACGATGTCGTTGATGAAGGCGCCCATCGCGGACTCCGAGCCGGCCAGGTATTTGAGCTTGTCGGCGGCCCGGCGGATGCTGAACAGCTGCAGGTGCAGGTAGCCGAGGTCGCGGCCCTCGCCGGTGACCGCCTGGTGCCAGCCCGAGATGTACGGCATCGGCTTGCCGAAGAGCGCGTCGAAACGGCGCAGGACATCCAGGTAGAGCGGGGCGAAGGCGTCGCGTTCGGCGTCCGACAGGGCGGGGATGTCGGGCAGGTGCCGGTGCGGGGCGACGTGCACCTCGAAGGGCCAGCGGGCCGCCGCCGGGACGTAGGCCGTCCAGTGCTCGTTGGCGGCGACCACCCGGGCACCGGACCGTTGCTCGGCGGCCAGGACGTCGGCGTAGAGCGAGTTGCCGGTGGCCCGGTGGTGCTTGGCCGCGGCGGTCAGCATCAGCCGGGTGCGGGGCGTGACCATCGGGTACGCGTAGATCTGTCCGTGTGGGTGACTCAGGGTCACGCCGATCTCGATGCCACGGTTTTCGAACGGGAAGACCTGCCGCACGCCGTCCATGGCGGACAGCTCGGTGGTGCGGTCGGCCAGGACGTCGACGACCGTGCGGACCCGGGCCGGGGTCAGGGCGCCGAAGCTGCTGTTGTGGTCGCTGGTGAAGCAGACCACCTCGCAGCGGCCGATGCCGGGACGGACCGGGACGAGGTCGGTGACCTGTGAGATCTCGTCGGGGTGCACGCGCTCGCTGAACGACGGGAACTGGTTCTCGAACGTCACCACGTCGTAGTCGGGCGCCGGGATCTCGGTGGCGAACTCGGGGGTGGACGGGCACAGCGGGCACTTGTCGCTGGGCGGCAGGAACGTGCGGGTGTTCCGGTGTGCGGCGACCGCCACCCACTCGTCGACCAGCGGGTCGTGCCGTAGCTGGGACGCGGCCGGCGGGGTCGGCAGGTCGCGCTTGTCCGGCCAGGCGTTGCGGTCGTGGCCGGCGGTCTCGTCGAAGTAGACGAGCTCGCGGCCGTCGGACAGCCGGATCGGGGTGCGCTGCGCGATCGTCACGAGGCGCTCACCACGACGAGCTCGGCCACCTGCTCGAGCAGCACGGCGCGGGCGGAGTCGTCCAGGCCCTCGTCGGTGATCACGATGTCGGCGCGCTCCAGGGGAACGATCGACGAGATGCCGACCGTGCCCCACTTGGTGTGATCGGCGAGGACGACCAGGCGCTCGGCCGCCTCCACGAGGGCTCGGTTGACGTCGGCCTCCATCAGGTTGGGCGTGGTGTAGCCGGCGCGCTCGCTCATGCCGTGCACGCCGAGGAAGAGCATGTCCAGGTGCAGGGTGCCGATCGCGGCGACGGCCACCGGGCCGACCAGCGCGTCGGAGGGTGTGCGGGTGCCGCCGGTCAGCACGACCGTCTGGTCGGGGCGGCCGGCCCGGTAGAAGATGTCGGCGACCGGGATCGAATTGGTCACCACCGTCAGTGACGGGACGTCGACCAGGCGCTGGGCCAGGCCGGCGGTGGTGGTGCCGGCCGAGAGGGCGATCGCGTCGCCGGGGGACACCAGCGCGGCGGCCCGGACGGCCATCGCCGCTTTCTCCCCCTGCTGCCGGACCGACTTGGCGGCGAAGCCGGGCTCGTGCGCCGAGCCCGGACTGACCGTGGTCGCTCCGCCGTGTACCTTCGCCAGCAGCCCGCGGTCGGCGAGCGACTCGAGGTCGCGGCGGATGGTCATGTCGGAGACGCCGTACTCGGCGGCGAGCTCACTGACGCGCACGCCGCCCGCGGCGCGCACCCGATCGAGGATGGCAGCCTGTCGCTGCTGCGCGAGCATCAGCGACACGCCGCGTTACGATACGGGAACCGAACTATTTCGCACACACCTGAACACTACCTGGCTGTCGGCTGTGTGGAAAAGGGTGACGTCAGATACCTCGTCCGCGCTTGTGCAGAGCCGACAGCACGTTCTCCACCTTGACCGCCCCGGTCATGGCGGCCAGCGCGATCGCGGTGCGCGGCTCTTTCCAGTTGGCGCGGACCGCCTCCTTGCTGAACTGCCAGGCGGCGCTGCGGTTGCCGGACGCCGCGGACCAGCAGGCCAGCTGGCCGTAGACGCGGGCGGCGCCCGGGCGGCAGCCGCTGATCTCCGGGTGGCGTTGCATCATCCAGCGCAGCGAGGAGATCTTGGTGGCGTACTCGTACGCGTAGTGGCTGGTGCGGCCCCACAGCACCCGGACCAGGGGCTCGTCCAGGTGCACGATGGGCCGCCGCCGGGCCGCCCTCAGCAGCAGGTCCCAGTCCTCGTTCTGGCTGCCCGGGGCGTCCTCGGCGACCATGCCGACCGCGTCCTCGGCCAGGGCCTCGCGGCGCATCAGGAACGACGACGAGTGCAGCATCGCCATCCGGGAGCGGGCCAGCTCGTCGATCGTGACCCGGCTGCGCCCGGCCAGGCGGGGCGTGACCTTGTCCTCGTACTCGACCTCGATCGCGCAGGTCGCGAACTCGGCGTCCGGCTCGGCGAGCAGGGCTGCAACCTGCCGGCGGAGCTTGTCGGGGCGCCAGAGGTCGTCGTCGTCGCAGAACGCCACCAGCTCGGTGTCCAGCGAGAGGATGCCGGTGTTGCGGGCGCCGGCCAGGCCGGGGGTGCGCCAGTTGGTGAGCACCAGCACCTGGGTGCCCTCGGTGCAGGCGAGCAGGTAGTCCGGCTCGGTCTGGTCGTACACGACGACCACCTTGACCTCGCCGGGGTAACGCTGGTCCCGGACCCCGGCGATGGTCTTGCGCACCAGCTCGGGGCGGTTCCGGGTGGGGATCACGACGCCGACGGACGGCCAGTTCATCACGCCTCCTTCTGGGAGAGGGGGTATCCGTACGCCCGGAGTATCGGGCCGCACACGGTGCTGACCATCCGGCGCTGGGCGGGTGGCAGCGCGGACCGCCACGCGTCGTCCCGGCGCAACTGCACCCGGCCGACGGTGAAACGCATCGGGTTTCCGGCGGCGCTGTGCCCGACACCGAGATCGGCCTGGCCGGGCCCGAGAAAATCCAGATCCTCGGGTACGAGGCTCAGCCCGGCGAAGCCGGCCAGCCTTTGCAGGGCGGCCCGTGGGTCGGTGAGGAGCTCCTCGTAGCGGACCCGTTCGACCGCGACGCCGCGCCGGGCGAGCAGGCCGAACGCGGCGTTGTGCGCGTTCCAGAGCAGCGCCGAGCGGCCGGGGGAGTAGCGGGTCATCTCCTCGGCGCCGTCGGTCTCCGGCCGGGCGACGGTCTTGGTCCACGAGTACGCCACCCCGCGCGCGTCCCGCACCACGTGCACGACACGCAGGTCCAGGTCATCGGCGAAGCGCAGCACGTGGGCCAGGGCGCTGTGCTTGGACGAGTCGACCACCACGCTCGAGCCGGACACCTCGGCAGCCGCGGCGTAGACCTTGGCGTAGTAGCCGGCGTACTCGCGCACCTCGTCCATCGGCATCTGCCCGGCGGCGAGCCGGGGGATGTGCCGGGTGCGCTCCACCAGGTCCTGAAGGGCGTGCACGCGCGCCACGTCGACGTTGCCCCAGCCGTTGAAGGCGCGTTCGCCGACCCGCTTCCAGAACGTGCAGGCGGCGAACCTGGCGCCGCACCCGCAGCGCTCGTTGTCGAGGATGTCGCGCTGCCACAGGTGCACGATCTCGCCGAGCGCGCAGACCGACGGGAGCTCGCCGAGCAGTCGTTCGACGAGCGTGGTCCCGCTGCGGCCCAGACCGCCGAGGTAGAGCACTCGTGCCACTTTGTCCCGCCTTCGCTCGTTTCGCTCCTATAACGAGCGAAGGACGTTGAAGGAGGCGTGGAGTGAGCGTTGAGGCATTCGACCGGGTTCAGCTGGACGGAACGGGATTCGACCGGATCACCGAGTGCGAGGTGGTCGCCGTGGTGCGCGAGGCCATCGCATCCGGCCGAGGCGGACGGATCATGACCCCGAACGTCGACATCCTGCGGCAGGCGCAGGTGAACAAGCGGGTACGCGGCTACCTGGACGACGCGGACCTGATCGTCGCGGACGGGATGCCGCTGGTCTGGGCCAGCCGGCTGAGCGGCACGCCGCTGCCCGAACGGGTCGCGGGCAGCAGCCTGATCTGGTCACTGTCCGCGGGCCTCGGCCGGGACGGGCGGTCGATCTTCGTGATCGGCGGCAACCCGGCCACGGCAGAGGCGGCGGACGGCGCGACCAGGGCGGCGCGGCGGCTCGCCGAGGACTGCCCGGGACTGCGGATCGCCGGGACGCTGTGCCCGGAGTACGGCTTCGAACGGGATCGCAAGGTCTACGCCGAGTTCCGGGCCGCCGTGACCGCCGCACAGCCGGACCTGGTCTTCGTCGGCCTCGGCTTCCCGAAGCAGGAGAAGGTCATCACCAAGCTGCGCGAGGGCCTGCCGGACACCTGGTTCATCGGCTGCGGCGCGGCGGTGAACTTCGTCGCCGGGGACGTGGACCGCGCGCCGCGCTGGATGCAGCGGACCGGCCTGGAGTGGGCGCACCGGCTGACCACCGAGCCGGGGCGCCTGGCCGGTCGCTACCTCAAGCACGACGCGCCCTACGCCCTGCGGCTACTCACCGCGGCGGCCACGCGCCGCTGAACCGGGCCCGCCGTGCGGGGGAATCTGGTCGAAGTACGGGTCCTTGGTCATCTTCTTGAACGACTGGAAGGCGGCCTTGTCCCCGGTCAGCTGGAACTGCTGATTCGGCCCGTTGCCCTCGGGGTCGGACTCGAAGTAGGCGACCCCCTTGATCTGCGGGTTCGCCTTGAACGTCCGGGCCGCGTCCTTCAGCCACGCGGCCCGGCTCGACGAGCCCCACGCCTTGGCCACCCCGAACTCGCCGACGATGATCGGCTTGGGCCGCTGCGCCGCCCAGGTGAGGAACGGGCCCATCAGCTGCCCGATCGGCTGGAACTTGCTGCCGGCGTAGACGTCCACGCAGGTCCAGTCGACCTGGTCGTCGCCGGGGTAGAACTCGGGTGCGTTGCCCCGGACGAAACCCTCGGCGGTCGGGCACCACACCCAGGACACGTTCGTCGTGCGTTCCTCGGCGAAGATCCTCCGGACGTACTTCCAGGCGGCGATGTAGTCGGCGCCGGACCACATGGTGGCCTGCAGGTTGGGCCGATCCATCTCCCAGCGCATCCGCAGCAGCACCGGCTTGTCCACCTTGCGGATCGCGCGGGCCTGCTCCCGGATGGTCCGGTCGTGCTCGCCGTCCACGATGGACCGGTTGTCGCCGGTCGCCCAGCTGATCATCAGATCCGCGCCGGTGTTCAGGAACTCCTGGTCGCTCTCGGTGCCGACCATCTGCTCGAAGCGGCGGTACGTGTTCAGGATGTTCAGCCGCCGGCCGAGGTCGTCCTCCAGCCCGTTCACGGCCTCGATCCGGCCGGCGTGGGTGAGCGACTCGGGCTTGATCCAGGCGCCCAGGTAGGCGCCCTTCTCCGGGGCCTCGAACGGGCCGGCCTCGAACGGTCCGGGATTGACCGCGACACCGGGCGGAGGCTTGCCGAGGTCGGCCGAGGGCGCCGGGGCGGGTTGTTTCTGGTCCGGGGTGGTGCACCCGGCGACCAGCAGGACCAGGACCAGGACGAGCGCGAGCCGCCTCATCCGACGCGCCGTGCCGCGTAGAGGACGTTCACCGCGAACGCGTCGGAGCCGGGGAACCTCCGCGCCGCCGCGTCCGCCGCCCGCGCCAGCGGATGCTCGTGCAGCGACGGGGTGAGCATCGAGAAGCCGCGCCGCTCGACGATCTCGAACCCGTGCCGGCCCAGCAACTCGCCGACCTGCTGGTGGGACAACTCGGCGAACCACTGCTTCCCGCTGTGCCGCCGCGCCCGCAGGTGCCGGACCGACCGGGCGTTGCCGTGGTTCTCCACCACCAGCATGCCGGACCGTGGCGTGGGCAGGACCTTCGCCGCGAAGGCCAGCGCCCGGTCCCGCACGCCGGCGTCCACGTTGAGCAGCAGCCGGAACATGGTGACGATCGCGGGCAGCGCGGCGGGCACCGGCTCGGGCACCGGGCCGTCCGCCGCAACCTGGTGGAACTCGGCCCGCGAGCCCACCTCGGCGGCCTTGGCCATCATCTCGGCCGAGGTGTCGTAGCCGTGCGCGGCCCGGACCAGGCCGTGCAGCGTACGGATGGCCCGGCCGGTGCCGCAGGCGAAGTCGTGCTGCACCGGCGGCCGGCCGTCGAACTCCCGGGTCACCAGGCCACGCAGGTACGCCCGCTGCCGCTCGTTGATGCGGGACGCGTAGGTGTCCGGCGCGTAGGTCACACTCTCGTACTTCTCGACAGCCTCGGCGTCCTGGAACACCTTGGTGTAGTCGGTGGACACGGTTCCTCCTCAGGGGGGCGTGCGGCGGAATCGGAAGGCGGTCAGCGCCAGCCGCTCACGGAACAGCCAGGCGCCGAAGCAGAAGGCCGGCACGGCGATCGCCAGTGCCAGCGAGAGAGCGGCCGGTCCGTAGCCGAGCACCGTGGTGACCAGCCGGGGCAGCACCCCGAAGCACGCCACGGACAGCGCCGCGGCGGTCAGCGTGCCGGCGCCGAACGGATGCAGCCGCGCGTGCCGGGCCACCTGGAGCAGCGGCAGCAGGTTGTTCGCCAGCATCGCGCCGGCCAGGCCGAGCGCCGCCCCCATCGCGCCCAGGCGGGGGATCAGCAGCAGGTCCAGCCCGATCGTCAGGCCCAGCGCGACCAGCACGTTGGCGAGATTCCACGAGGTGCGCCCGGCCATCGAGAGCACCATGTCGACCATGCCGCATCCGGTCGCCACCAGCATCGCGCAGGCCAGCACCACGACCACCGGCGCGCCCGCGCGGTACTGCTCGCCGAACAGGCCCAGGTAGATCGGGGCGAACAGGATGACCAGCAGGTTGATCGGCCAGGTCACCAGGACCAGCCAGCCGGTCGCGGTGCGGTAGAGGTCGTTGGCGGTGTCCCGGTCGCCGGTCGCCAGCGCCTCCGCCAGGCGTGGCTGCACCGACTGCGAGACACCCTGGTTGGCGAACTGGATCAGGATCACGAAACGGCCGGCCACCGCGTACACCGCGGCCGCGGCGAGCCCGCCGAGCGCGGCGACCAGCAACACGTCCACCCGCTGCACGGCGAGCTGGGCGACGCTGGCCAGGGCGCGCGGCGCGGTGAACCGCCAGAACCCGCGACGCAGCTCCCGGCGCTCGACCCGGCGGGTGCGCGACTCGTCCGGCCGCCCGGCCCGGTACGTGTTGCGCAGCGCGAACGCGGCCAGGATCGCCACCGGCAGATAGGGCACCGCCCAGGCCAGCGCGAACATCGGCAGCTCGACCGTTGTCCACAGGGCCGCGACGCCCGCCCCGGCCACCAGCAGCAACTGCAGCGTGCTGCGGAGGACCCGGTCGAGCATCACGGTCGGCCGCATCAGACGGTAGCCGCGGGTGGCGGTGAGCAGCACGTCGGCGAGCGCGGACAGCGGCAGGAAGACGGCCAGCACCCGCAGCCCCAGCACGTGCTCGGCGAACACGTGCGGCGACTCGTCCGCGGTGAGCCGGGCCACCGCCGGGGCGGCCAGCCACAGGGCGGCGCCGATCAGGCCGGACAGCAGGATCACCGGGGTCAGCCCGGTACGCAGGCAAGAGCCGAGCAGCTGGGTGCGCCCGGTGGCCCGCAACCGGCTGAGCCAGTAGACCAGGCCGGTCTGCGTACCCAGCTTGGCCAGGCCACCGCCGAGCACGAACGCGGCGGTGGCGGCGAAGAACGCGCCGGCCTGTTCGGCGCCCAGCGACCGGGCGACGATCCAGGTGACCAGCACGCCGGTCGCGCCGGCCAGCGCCATCCCGGCCATGTTGGCCAGCCCGCCGCGGGCCGCGCCGTGTCTGCCCTTCTCGGCGATCGCCGTGGCGGTCACCGGGAACGCCAGACTGGTAGGCGGTCCAGCCACATCGCCAGCGCCTCGTCGTGCGAGGAGTAGTGCGAGGTCAGTTCGGCGCGGATCCCCGGGTCCATGTCGGACTGCCGGGGGCGGGCGTTGTGCCGCTCGAACTCCGGCCGGTCCAGGTGCGTCGGGAGGCCGAGGTAGGTCAGCACCTCGTCGTACACCTCCTCGGGATGGCTGAAGAAGCGTTCGCTCTCCACCACGTGGATCCGCTCCCGGCCGACGTGCTGGGCCATCACGCCGAGGTAGCGGGCGTACTCGCCGCGGCCGCGGTAGGCGTGGTGCTGGTGGGCGAAGCTGTAGTAGCCCGGGTCCTGGGCCAGCCGCTCCTCCTGGCGGTGCAGCCGGGCCGGTTCCAGGGCGAGCGCGTTGCCGAAGTCGCGTTCCCGCTCGAAGCCGCGCGCCACCTCGTGGTGATGCTGCGAGTACGCGCGCTCCACCGGGTCACGGACCAGCACGATCAGCTTGGTGTCCGGCAGATCCTGGGCGATCCGGGCAACCGCCTGCGGGTGGTACATGTAGTACGGGCTGGACTCGAAGGTCTGCGCCGGCACCCCGTACCGCTGCTGGATCTTGTCGGCGGTGCGCTGCAGCGGGAAGTGCGCGCGGTACCAGGACATGCCCCGGCGGTAGGACGTGTCGAAGTAGTGCACGCCCTTGTGCAGCACCGCCTTGAGGATCGCCGGGTGCGCGGCCAGCGCCCGGTACAGCGACGTGGTGCCGCACCGCTGGCCGCCGCAGATCAGGAACGACGGCTTCATCCGGGCCGGCGAGGTGAGCCGGCCGTACGACCGGGATCCCAGGTGCACCACCCGCTTGACCGGCAGGGGCATCTTGCGTACGTCGATCATCTACAGCTCCTCGACCCGGCGGATCAGCACCGGCAGCAGCCAGGTACCGAGCACGCCCAGGCGGGCGCCGGCCTCGGCCTGGCGATCGGTCAGATAACGGGCGGCCAGGTCGACCAGGTAGAGCAGCGCGGTCAGCTCACGGGCCTCCGGCGCCACGGCGAACGGTGCGAGCAGTTCGGCGGCCTGGCGTACGGTCGCCTCCACGGCGTCCTTCGCGTCGCCGGTGGACTGGATCCGCCGCTGCAACGCGTGGTGCACGGCGTCGAAGCCGACCGGCACGCCCTGCGCGAACCGCTCCCAGTCCCAGACCAGCAGCGCATCGGTCAGGTTGGCCATGTTCCACGGGGCCCAGTCGCCGTGCCACGCCCCGTACCGGAAGGTCGTCGCCCCGGACTGCCGCACCAGAAGCTCGGCCGCCGCACCCAGCGCGACCCCCTCCGGCCGGTCCTGCACCGACGCCAGGCGGGCGCGCAGCTCGGTCCAGTACGGGCTGCCGACCAGCTGCCCCGCGGTGTATCCGCAGCACCCGGCGATGTCGACCATCGCCGCGGCCAACCGGCGCGGGGTCAGCGGGGCACGCGGCAACCACACCGGCAGCGCCGACTGCACCAGCACCTGCAGGCCGCGCCACTGCCCGGCGTGCAGCACGGTCGGCACGGTCAGCTTGGTCAGCCCCGAGCGCTGCAACGCGATCAGCGCGTTGGTCTCGGCCCGGACCAGGCGCTGGGTGAGCGGACCGGTGCCCAGCTTGCCGAAGCCGAACGTCTCGCCCTCCGGGCTGATCAGCTGCAGCACCGGTTTACGGTTCGCCCGCGCGGGTCCGATGTGGATGCTCACGGCCAGCTCACGGCCGAGCGCCTCGCGCAGGTGCCCGTCGACGCTCTCCGGCCCGGTCACCTTGATGCGGTCGCGGAGCAGGACCCCGGACGCCCCGGTCCGCAGCGCGGCGACCACCGCGTCCCGCTTGAGCCGGGCGGCGCGCGACTGCGGTTCGGCGTACCGCCGGACGGCGGCCGCGGCGACCTTGCGCGACCCGGCCGGCACCAGCAGGCGCGGCCGGCGCGCGTCGGGCACCACGTAGTACTCCGCGACCTGATCACCCTCGCCGTTGGTGGGATAAAGGAGGTCGATGACCTCGGTCAGGTACTGCGCGCGGAGTGCGGCGTCACCGGCTGTCAGCGCTGCCGGAGCGGTCTTGACTGGACTCATGCATCCCCCTTCAGGGCTCGTTTCCCAACGAGCCCTGCGTCGTTGCGCCAGAGCAGCGCGAAGGCCAGAACCATGAAGGCCAGGGGGGTGGCCAGCGAGTTGTACCAGAGCATCGCGGAGAACGAGGTGACGATCGAGGCGCTCGCGGCGATGCCGATCGGGCTGCGGTCGCGGCGGAACCGCCACAGGCCGTACAGGAAGAAACCGAGGTAGCCGATCGTCCCGGCGGCGCCGTGCGCGAACATCAGCTGCCACAGCTGGCCGTTGCCGCCGACCGTGAAGTTGCCGCAGCGTTCGCAGCTCGCGCTCTCGCCGACGGTGATCGAGTTGCGGCCGCCGATCGTGTTGCGGGTGGAGCCGTACCCGATCACCGGCGAGTCGAGGAAGCCGTCGATCGCCCGCTCCATCAGGAACGACCGCACGCCGTTGGACTTGCCGTTGTCCAGCCGCGCGTTCACCGTGTCGCCCAGCGGGCTGGCCAGCAGTGCCACCAGCAGGGCGGCCCCGGCGACCGCGACCGCGCCGATGATCCAGAGCTTGCCGAGCAGCACGTAGCGGAAGGCGACGTAGAGGATCAGCACGCCGAGGCCGATCCACAGGCCGCGGTTCAGCGACACCACCGCGGGGGCGATCGCGATGCCCAGGCAGCCGACGGCGAACACCTTGGGGCCCAGCCGCTTGGACGCCCAGGCGGCGACCACCAGCCAGCCGGCCAGCAGGCAGAAGTTGTTGCCCCAGGTGTTGGTGTAGCCCCACGGCGCGGCCGGGCGGGGCTTGTCGCCACCGACCAGGTCCATGATCTGCGCCGCGTACGGATGGACCAGTGACTGCACGAAGCCCTTGCTCCGGACGCTCTGCGGCAGCAGCCACTCCACCGGCGAGGTGAACTCGAACGACCCGGCGAACATGCCCAGCAGTCCGCCCCCGACGGTCACCACGAACAGCCAGCCGAGCAGCTTCACCAGCCGGCGCCGCGGCAACTCGGTCTCGGTGAGGTTCCCGGCGTAGAGCAGCAGGACGGTCATCGTCAGGTAGAGCGTCAGCCGGTAGCCGACCGAGATCAGCCGGTCCGAGGCGTGCTCGGCGACCGTGCCCGGCGGGTCGACGCCGAGCGCCGCGACGCTCACCACGACCGCCGCCAGGAACAGCCCCCACCAGGCGAACCCCGGCGGCATCAGCAGCCGTCGCCCGCCCGCCCGCCGCTTGAGCAGCATGACCAGCATCGGGAGGGCCATGATCGGGAAGATCAGCACGCCCAGCCCGAGAGCCCACCACAGTGGATAGAGCGCCAGGATCGCGGTGATCGGCCAGGCCGGGAGGGGAGCGAGGGTCTTCTGCGTCCGTAAGGGCGGGGCGAGGACCGTCACTCGTCCTTCTCGCCGTCCTGCTTGAGCGGCGCGAGCTCGATCACCGCGGTCGGCGGTTCGTCCACGCTCTTGCGGGGCGCCGGGCGGTTGGCCAGGCGCATGGTCTTCTCGGCGTCCAGGATCGCCGTGTCCTCCGGCGACGGGCCGCGGCTCTGCATCGGCGGGGTCAGCGCGACGGCCGGCGGGTGGATCTCGGCGGCGCGCAGCCCGGTCAGCCGCGGCAGCACCACCGCGCCCAGCAGCGGGGTGCCCACCCGGCGCAGCTGCTCGGCCGCGTCCACCAGCATCGGGCGGCGCGCCTTGCGCAGCTCGACCGCGAGGATCGCCGCGTCGGCCAGGCTGGCCAGGCTCTGCGCGTCGGCGCTGCTGCTGGTGGACGGCGCCTCGATGACCACGTACCCGGTCTGCCGGCGCAGCGCCTCCAGCGTGTCCCGCAGCCGTTGCGACTGCATCAGCCCGGCCGCGGTCGCCGCGCCGCCGGTGGTGATCACCCGCAGCGACGGGATGCGCGGGGTCCGTTGCATCGCCCGGCTCAGCGCGGTCCGCCCGGCCAGCAGGTCGGAGAGGCCCGGCACGGCGTTGACGCCGAGCATCCGGGCCAGCGGCGCCGCGTCCACCATGCTGTCCGGCAGGTGCGCGCCGATCAGCACCACGTCGCTGCCGGTACGCGCCAGCGCGGCCGCCAGGTTCGCCGCGACCAGCGTGCTCGCCGACCCGCGGCTGGCGCCGGTCACCACGATGATCTTGTCGCTCGGGTCGAGGCTGGCCAGCACCTCGTTGCGCAGCCGGTTGAAGACTCGCCCGCCCGGCCCGTACGGCTGGAGCACGTCGTCGAAGTGCGGCGTGGTCCGCTCGTCCAGCGCGGCCAGCACCGGCATCCGGGCCCGGTCCCGCACGTCCGCCGCGGTCCGTAGCCGGCGGTCCAGCCGCTCCCGGGCGAACGCCAGCACCAGCCCGGCGAGCAGGCCGAGCATCGTTCCGGTGGCGATGTTCACCATCGCGTTCGGGCTGGTCGGCTCCTCCGGAACCCGGGCGTCACTGATGATGCTGCCGGCCGCCACCGTCGTCGTGGTCAGCTCGTTCAGCCGCCCGGTCATCGAGTTCAGCTGGTTCTGCGAGTTGCTGCGCAAGCTTTCCAGGTTGGCCCGCTCCGAGCTGCCCTGCAGGGAGTTGGCCAGCCGCCCGTTGATCGAGGTCAGGTTGGTGGTCAGCTGCCGGATCTTCAGCGACAGCGACTTGATCTGCGAGTCCAGGCCGCTGCGCGCGGTCTGCTCCCGGTTCCGCAGGTACGCCTCGGCGAACGCGTGCGACCCGGCCTGCGCCTTCTGCGGCGTGTCCGCCTCGAAGCGGATCACCAGCACGGTGGTGTTGGCCGGTACCTCCACCGAGACGTCGTGCGCCAGTTCGAGCGGGTTGACCCCGCTGCGCAGCAGGGCGGCCGCCTTCACCGCCACCGCGCCCGAGCCGACCAGTTGCGCCTCGGTGTCCAGGTTGATCGAGCCCTTGGTGCGTCCGCCGGACTGGTTGGTGTCCTGCTCGACGGCCTGCACCAGCACCGACGTGCTCGACTCGTACACCTTGGGCAGCGTGCTGGTCAGCGCCGCGCCCAGGCCTAGGCCGGCGCCGGTCGCCGCCAGCACGACCCACCAGTGGCGACGGACCATGCCGACGTAGTGCGAGAGGTCGGCGGATCCGGGGCGAGTCGCTTCCATCGGTTCGGCGGCCCTTTCGGGGGTGAGTTGTTCGGTCGGCAGATCGGGCGTTTCGCCCCACGAGGGGTAAACGGGCTTTCTGCGTTCGCGTAACTCATTGAGCCGAACTGGTCTTGATTCAAGGAAAAAGACAAGATCGATGTCGTAGGTGGGTGGGTGGTGCTGACCGTCGCTCCCGCCGAGGGTCGCTTCGCTCCACGTGCGTGATTGGTTGCGCTCCTCCTGCCTACGGCAGTTTGGGCTCGACCCAGCCGTTCTCGACGAGGTAGGCCAGCACCGAGTCGATGGCCTCGGGGATGGTGATCGTCGTGGTGTCGATCGTGAGCTCGGCGTCCGTCGGGACCTCGTACGGGTCGTCGATGCCGGTCAGGCCGCGCAGCTGGCCGGCCCGGGCGCGGGCGTAGAGGCCCTTGCGGTCGCGCTGCTCGCACACCTCGAGCGGGGTGTTGACGTGCACCAGCACGAATCCGGCGCCGGCCTCCATCGCACTCCGGCGGGACGCGGCGCGGGCCGACTCGTACGGCGCGATCGGGCAGGCGATGGCCATCCCGTGGTGCCGGCCCACCTCGGCCGCCACCCAGCCGATCCGGCGTACGTTGCGGTCCCGGTCGGCCTTGCTGAAGCCCAGCCCCGCCGAGAGCTCGCGGCGCACCACATCGCCGTCCAGCAGCGTGATCGTGCGCTCGCCGTCCTCGCGCAGCCGGTCGGCGAGACCCCGCGCCACGGTCGACTTGCCGGAACCGGAGAAGCCGGTGAAGAACACCACCAGACCGCGGAAGCGCCGGGCCGGGCGCATCCGGGCCATCTCCTTGGCCACCGCGGGCGGGGTGTGCCACTCGGGCAGCGGGAAGCCGCGGTCCAGGGTGTCGTTGATCTCCGCGATGGTCATCGCCAGCCGGCGGTTGCGCGGCGGGATGTCGTCGCGCCAGCGCCACTGGCCGTCGCGGTTGTCGTACGCCAGCTCCCGCGGCACCAGCACCCGCAGGCCGCCGCCGGACAGCATCTCGCCGGTGGACAGCACGTGCGTGACGCCGTACGACTGGGCCACCCGCGCGCGCAGCAGGGCGTCGCGCATCTCGTCGCCCCGCGCGACCAGCGGGACCGCCACGATCGTGGCCGGGGGCATCCGGTCGCGGGCCGCGAAGATCGCCCGCACCAGCGACTCCGGCGGCAGGCCCTCCGGACCCGGGCCGGTCACCGGGATGAAGATCAGCAGGTGCGCGGCCAGCGTGCGCGCGGCGTGCGCGATCTGCGCCAGCTGCGGGCGGTGCAGCGGCCGGTCGGCGATCACCCCGAGCACGCGACCCGGAGGCAGCAGCGCCTTCACCTCTTCCGGGGTACGCCGCAGCCGCTGGAACGGGCCGTGCCCGCCGTCGCCCATCCGGCGGACCGCCCCGCCGACCGCGGCGAGACCGTCCTTGGTGGGCCAGGTGTCGGTCACCTCGATCGCGGCGACCGGCGCACCCTCCGGGTCGGTGATCACCACGGCCCGGCGTATCGGATCGTCCGGGTCGAGCCTCGCGGCCATCTCGGCCGGAATCTCGAGCGTCACCGCGACCGGCCACCGCGTTCCGTCGGCGAGCCGGCCGGTCCGCCGCAGCGCGGTCAGATCGGCCCGGCCGAGAAAGCCGGTGAGCGGCGCATAGGCCCCGGAGAGCAACAGCTCGAGATCCGCCAGCTCATGGGGCCGTGGCGTGTACGACGGGGCGTCGCGCACCACATCCTCGGGCAGCATCGAACCGTTCACCGTCACATCCCCCTGGAGCCGACTGGAGGACAGTTTCGCAGCATGGGCTGATCCGGTCGAGCCGGGCTCGATCGTCACCTTCCCGGGGCACATGTTAGACAAAACGGACAACAGGTCGAATACTGGGCGATCGTGAGACGCCCCCGCCGCTTGCGGCTCCTTCATCTGGCCGCTGTGACCACGGCATTCGCGCTGTCCGTGGTCACCACCCTCGCCTGGGCATGGACCGGCGGCGTCGACGAACTCGGGATCCCGCTGCCGTACAGCCACCCCGGCGCCTCCGGCCCCGGATCCGCCGCCGACGGCAGCCCGACCGTGCACGTGGATCCGAGCAACGGCTGGATCGACCCCACCGCGCCCGAGCCGGGCGTGCCCGCCGTACCCGATCAAGGTCTCCCGGGCCGGCCCACCACCGCCGCGCCCTCCACCGCCGGGCCGGACAGAAGGCCGCACCCGGCACCGCCGGTGCGCAACCCCTCCTGCCGCACCGGCGAGAAGCTGGTGCCCACCTGCGGCATCCTCTGGGGCGTGGCCCCCGGCGCGTTCACCGAGCAGCGCGGAGCCGTGGCGCTCGCCGCCTTCGAACGCAAGACCGAGCGGCACCAGGACATCTACCACGCCTACCACCGCGGCGAGAAGCAGCTCTTCCCGACGAAGGAGGAGATCGGGATCGCCCGCGAGAGGGGCCGCGAACGGCTGCTCTTCCTCAACTGGAAACCGGTCGGGGCGTCCTGGGAGGAGATCGCCGAGGGCGACAAGAAGACCGACGCCTACCTCGACCGGCTCGCCAAGCACATCAGGAAGAACTACCGCGAACAGTTCTTCTTCACGGTGCACCACGAGGCCGAGGACAACGTCCGGGAGAAGTCCGGCTCCGGCTACACCGCCGACGACTACGCCAAGATGTACCGGCACGTCGTCAAGCGGCTACGCGCCAGGGGCGTCGACAACCTGGTCACCGTGCTGGTCCACATGGCGTACGTGCCGCACACCACGAAGAGCTGGTTCGACCGGATGTACCCCGGCGACGACGTGGTCGACTGGATCGGCTTCGACACGTACGCGTACAGCGACCCCGGCTATGGCCACGGCGACCTCACCGAACTGCTCAACCGCCGGATGGGCAGCCGGCCCACCTGGCCCGGCTTCTACAACTGGGCGGTCAACCGGCACGCCGACAAGCCCCTGATGGTCGCCGAGTGGGGCGTCTGGAGCTCGAAGAAGAACCCCGGCCACAAGGCCGGCTTCTACCGGGACATGGCCCGGCAGATCCCCCGCTTCAAGAACATCCGAGCCATGGTCCACTTCGACACCCCGCACAACCAGAAGGGCATGGACTCCCGCGTCGACGCCACGAGAGAGTCCCTCGCGGCGTACCGCAGGCTCGGCCACCTCCCGATCTTCCAGGTCGAGGTCGACAACGCCCTGTCCTGACCGAATGCCCGGAGCCGGGTGGCGTCGGCCGCCGCTGGTGCGCGGTGCTGGGTATGCCAGGCGGGCGGGTGCATGCTCGCTGTCGCTGCGGCCGGGCGCGGGCGTGGCCGGGCGCGGGCGTGGCCGCTCGTGGGCGTGGCCGGGCGTGGGCGTGGCCGGGCGTGGGCGTGGCCGGGCGCGGTCGGTGGTAGGAGCAGGCGCGAGTGGTAGGACCAGCACGCGGTGGTGGGTCAGCGCGGGGTCCAGGCCGAAATACCGCGCTGAGCTACCACGGTCCGCGGGAGTGGTAGCCGGGAGCGGTCTGGCGGTGCCGGGTGGCGCCCGGTCCTACCACCGGCCGCGACGGAGGCCGGCCGGGGCGATCGTGGCGGGCCGTCCGGGCCCGGGATGCCGCCTGTGCGGCTACCACTCGGCTGTGCGGCTACCACTCGGCTGTGCGGCTACCACTCGGCTGTGCGGCTACCACTCGGCTGTGCGGCTACCACTCGGCTGTGCGGCTACCACTCGGCTGTGCGGCTACCACCGTTGGCGGCGGCTACCACCGTGAGTGGGCACCCCGGTCGCCTGGCGACCCGTCCCGGCGCCACGCCCGGCGAGAGGGGCCGCAGCGACGGCGAGCCGGCACCCGGCCCTACCCCACGGCCGGCGAAACCTGAGAGAGACCTGAGAGACCTGAGAGTCTTCTCGGGGTTCCACCTGATCCCTTGCGTGACCGGGGTTTCTAGGCTGGTCGCCGTGAGCCTCATCGCAACGGAAGCGTTGACCAAGACATATGGGGGGCGGGTGACCGCGCTCTCCGACCTCACCGTCGACGTCGAGCCCGGCGTCATCGGTCTGGTCGGGGCGAACGGCGCCGGCAAATCCACCTTCATCAAGATCATGCTGGGACTGCTGGCGCCGACGAGTGGCCAGGTCCGGGTGTTCGGCATCGACCCGACGGTCGAGCCGGACAAGGTGCGCCTCAGGGTCGGGTACATGCCCGAACATGACTGCCTGCCGCCGGATGTGTCCGCCGCCGAGTTCGTCACCCACCTGGGCCGGATCAGCGGCCTGCCCCGCGCCGCCGCACGGGAACGCGCCTCCGAGGCGCTCCGGCACGTCGGCCTCTACGAGGAGCGGTACCGCCAGATCGGCGGCTACTCCACCGGCATGAAACAGCGGGTCAAGCTGGCCCAGGCGCTGGTGCACGACCCCGACCTGCTGCTGCTCGACGAACCCACCAACGGCCTCGACCCGGCCGGGCGGGACGCCATGCTCGCGCTGATCCACCGGATCGGCACCGAGTTCGGCATCTCCGTGGTGGTCTGCTCGCACCTGCTCGGCGAGGTCGAGCGGATCTGCGACTCGCTCATCGCGATCGAAGGCGGCCGGCTGCTGCGGGCCGCCCGGATCTCGGCGATGACCGAGGCGTCCGACGTGCTCGCCGTCGAGGTGGCCGAGGGCGTCGACGAACTCGCCACCGCGCTCGGCAAGCTGGACATGAAGGTCAGCCGGGACGGCCGGCTCCTGCTGGTCGAGCTGACCGCGGACGACGCGTACGACCGGATCCTGCAGGCCGTGGCCGACCTGGATCTGCCGCTGCACCGCCTCGACCTGCGACGGCATCGCGTCGCCGAGCTCTTCACCCCGAGGGAGATGGCCGATGTCTGAGGCCAGCGTCATCCACGACATCGGGTACCAGCGGTACGACGGCCCCCGGCTGGGCCGCCGCGCGGTGCTCGGCGCGATCTACGCGCACGGCCTGCGCGCCGCCTTCGGGTTCGGCCGCAGCGCCAAGTCGAAGATCTTCCCCTGGCTGGTCTTCGGCATCACGATCCTGGTCGGGGTCATCCTCGCCGCGGTCCGCGCGTACGCCGGGGTCATCCCGCTCAACTACGTCCAGTACGCGGACGCGATGAGCTGGCTGGTCATCCTGTTCGTCGCCGTGGTGGCGCCCGAGCTCGTGTCGCGGGACATGAGATCAGGGGTGCTGCCGCTCTACTTCAGCCGGCCGCTGCGGGCCGCCGACTACCTCGGCGCCAAGTGGGTCGCGCTGGTCACGGCGGTGTGGCTGCTGCTCGGTGTGCCGCAGTTCGTGATGTTCCTCGGCGCCGCGTTCACCACCAAGACCGGCATGTCCGGGGTGTGGGACGAACTCGGCGATCTCCTACCGGCCTGGGGGTACACCCTGATCTGGGCCGTCGTCTTCGCCTCGATCAGCCTGCTGATCGCGTCGCTGACCGGCAAGCGGGCGTTCGCGGCCGGCGGCATCGTGGCGGTCTTCCTGGTCACCACCCCGATCTTCGGCGTGCTGATGAGCCTGCCGTCGCGCACCGCCCAGGAACTGGCCGGCCTGGCCAGCCCGATGATGCTGATCAGCGGCGTCGGCACCTGGCTCTTCAAAGCCGGCAACACCGGGTTGCCGGTCGGCCGGTTCGGCCCGGTCTACGCCATCGAGGTGGTCACCCTGGTCGCCGCCTGCCTCCTGCTGCTGCTGGCCCGATACCGGAAGGTGGCCTCCCTGTGAGCACGGTCGATCTGCAGAACGTGTCCCGCTGGTACGGGAACGTGGTCGCGGTCAACGACGTCAGCATGACCCTCGGCCCCGGCGTCACCGGCCTGCTCGGCCCGAACGGCGCCGGCAAGACCACGGTGCTGCACATGATGGCCGGCTTCCTGTCGCCGTCGAAGGGCCGGGTGCTGCTCGACGGCGAGCCGACCTGGCGCAACCCGGCCGTGTACGCCAAGCTCGGGCTGGTCAGCGAGCGGGAGGCGGTGCACACCTTCCTCACCGCGTACGAGTTCGTGCGGGCCAGCGCCAAAATGCACAAGCTGCCCGACCCGGACGCCGCCGCCAAGCGCGCGCTCGAACTGGTCGAGATGACCGACGCGCAGGACCGCCGGATCGGCACCTACTCCAAGGGCATGCGGCAGCGCACCCGGGTCGCCGCCGCACTGGTCCACGACCCGCAGATGCTGCTGCTGGACGAGCCGTTCAACGGCATGGACCCGCGCCAGCGGATGCACATGATGGATCTGCTGAACAAACTCGGCGAACGCGGCCACACGATCCTTTTCAGCTCGCACATCCTGGAAGAGGTCGAGCAGGTCTCCGGCGCCGTCCAGGTGATCGTGGCCGGGCGGCTGGCCGCCTCCGGCGACTTCCGCGAGATCCGCCGCCTGATGACCAACCGGCCGCACGTCTTCGCGCTGCAGTCGTCCGACGACCGGCGGCTGGCCGTCGCCCTGATCAGCGAGAAGTCGGTCAGCGGCGTGGAAATCGACAACGCCGGTCTCACCGTCCGCGCGTCGGACTACGGCAGCTTCACCCGGGCCCTGCCCCGGATCGCCCTGGGTGAGGGGATCCGGCTGCGCAAGCTGCTGCCCTCCGACGAGTCGCTGGAGAGCGTCTTCTCCTACCTGCTGGAGGCATGATGTCCACGGTCGCCTACATCACCGCGCGCGGCCTTTTCGGCCGGCGCCGGGCTCTGCTCCTGCTGCCACTGCCACTTCTGCTGGTCGGTCTGGCCGCTCTCTGTGTCGCGTACGACGTCAACCCGCGGAACTGGGGTCCGACGGTCCTGGTCGGGCTGGGCCTGGCAGTGGTCCTGCCCGTGATCGCGCTGATCGTCGGGACCGGTGTCCTCGGGTCTGAGGTGGACGACGGCACCATCGTTCACATCCTCACCAAACCGCTGCCGCGCCGCGACATCATCCTGGCGAAGCTGGGCGTGGCGGTCGGGGTCTCGGCGGTCACGGCGGCTGTGCCGCTGTTCATCGCGGGGTGGCTGGCCGACTCGCCCAAGTTGGGGCTGGCCCTGGCGGCTGGGGCGGCGGTGGGGGCGGTGGCTTACTCGGCGTTCTTTCTGCTCCTGAGTCTGCTTACCCGCCGGCCGGTGCTACTCGGGCTGGTTTACATCCTGGTCTGGGAAGGGCTGCTGGGGCGTTTTGTCAGCGGTACCCGGGTTTTGTCGATCGAGCAGTATGTGATCGCCATTGCTGACCGGATCGCGCCTACTGATCTGCTCGTCGGGCAGGTTGGTCTGCCGGTGACGATCGTCATGGCTGCGATTGTGACTGTTGGCTGCACTCTCTTTGCTGTTGATCGGCTGCGTTCGTTCAGCATGGCTGGGGAGACCAGTTGATGGTGGCTGGGCTGGGTGCGTACGGCTGAGTTGCTGGTCGTCGCTTCGCTCCTCCGGGCATTTCGCCCCGAGGAGCTGGCGACTTGGCCGCGAAAAAGTACCTCGGCTTCGCCTGGCACTTTTTCGCGGCCAAGTCGCCAGCGGGCGAAATGCGGGTGGTTGCGCTTCACCCAGCGGTGGACCCGCTCTGGAGCAGCGCTGGGCCAGGTCTGGACTAGCGCTGGGCCAGGTCTGGACTAGCGCTGGGCCAGGTCTGGACTAGCGCTGGGCTAGCTCTGGACTAGCGCTGGGCCAGGTCTGGACTAGCGCTGGGCCAGGTCTGGAGCAGGTCTGGGCTAGCTGTGGGGGTTGGTTATGACCACTACTGGGCGGGTTGAGCGCTTTACCAGGTCCAACGGGACGCTGCCTAGGAGGCGCTCGGCTACTGCTGGTTTGGTGGTTGCGCCTACGACTATCAGGTCGGCGCTTTGGCGGTCTGCCACGTCCAGGATGCCGTCTACCGGGCGGCCGGAGACGACCGTGTGGCTGACCGTGATGCCGGCCTCGCCGATACGGCGGGCCATGGTCGCTGCCGCGTGTTCCGCGGCCTGGGTGAAGACGCTGCGGGGGACCGCGGCCAGGCGTTCCAGTTCGACGGCGTCTACCGAGACCACGGTGACCTCGGCGGCGGTCTGCTTCGCGAGGCTGATCACCGACTCGGCGACCCATGGTTGATCGGCGTCCGGTTTCGCAGCCACGATGATGCGCATGTCACAGATTTCTACCGGTTCGACTGCGATCCGTCGATAGCAAGGCTCGACATACCGGCAGGTTTGTACCACCCTCCGTATATGGCGGACGCTGCGGCAGACCAGGAAACCACCACAGGCGAGCCCACGCTCAAGCGCGTCATGGGCCCTGGCCTGCTACTTCTCTTCGTGGTCGGCGACATCCTCGGCACGGGCGTCTATGCGCTCACCGGCCGGGTGGCGAAAGAGGTCGGCGGCGCGGTCTGGTTGCCGTTCCTGATCGCCTTCGTGGTCGCGCTGCTCACCGCGTTCAGCTATCTGGAGCTGGTGACGAAGTACCCGCGGGCCGCCGGGGCGGCGCTGTACACGCACAAGGCGTTCGGCATCCACTTTCTCACGTTCCTGGTCACCTTCGCGGTGATGTGCTCGGGGCTGACCTCGGCGTCGTCGGCGTCGAAGGCGTTCGCCGCGAACTTCGCCGACGCGTTCGACCTGACGCTGGGCGAGGGCACCGGGCTGATCGCGGTGGCGCTGGCCTTCATGACGCTCATCGCGCTGATCAACTTCCGTGGCGTCGGCGAGAGCGTGAAGCTCAACGTACTCCTGACCTGTGTTGAACTGACCGGTCTGTTGATCATCATCTGCATCGGCGCGTGGGCGCTGGGCGGCGGCAACGGGGACCTGTCCCGGCTCACCGACTTCCACACGGCGGACGGGGAGTCGGCCTTCTTCTCGGTGACCGCGGCGACCGCGCTGGCGTTCTTCGCGATGGTCGGCTTCGAGGACTCGGTCAACATGGCCGAGGAGACCAAGGATCCGGTACGCATCTTCCCCAAGGTGATGCTGACCGGCCTGTGCATCACCGGCGTGATCTACGTGCTGGTCTCCATCTCCTCGGTGGCCCTGGTCTCGCCGGAGGACCTGGGCGAGGGCGATGCGCCGCTGCTCAAGGTGGTCCAGGCCGGCGCGTCCGGCTTCCCGCTGTGGATCTTCGCGTTCATCACCATGTTCGCCGTGGCCAACTCCGCGCTGATCAACATGCTGATGGCGTCCCGGCTGCTCTACGGCATGTCCAACGAGGGCGTGCTCCCCAAGATCCTCGGCAAGGTCCACCCCTCCCGGCGTACGCCCTGGATCGGGATCGTCTTCACCACGGTGATCGCGTTCGGCCTGATCTGGTTCGCCGACCTGACCGCCCTGGGTGGCACCACCTCGCTGCTGCTGCTCTGCGTCTTCACCGTGGTGAACATCGCGGTGCTGGTGCTGCGCCGGAACCCGGTCGAGCACAAACACTTCAGGGCGCCCACCGCGATCCCGGTGATCGGAGCGATCGCCTGTGCGTACCTCGCCAGCCCGCTCTCCGGCCGGGCGGCGGCCGACTACCGGGTGGCGGGCATCCTGCTCGTGATCGGCGTGATCCTGTGGCTGATCACCTGGGCGTCCCGCCGGCAATTCAGTCGCGCACAGTGATCCGGGGGTTCCATCCGGTGATCGATTGTGGACGAGTACGGTGCTGATGTGAATTCGGTCCGGTCGATGCGGCTTGTCCTCCTGGCCCTGCTGGGCTCCGCGTTCGCGGTGACGACCCTGGTTCTGCTACCCCTGCCGGCCGCCGCCGGCGTGCTCACCGTGGGCTCGGCCGGATTCGGGGTGGCGATGCTGCGGTCGGCGGCACGCGGCCTGCCGACCGGCGCCCGGCTCCGGGCGATCGGTCTCGGCGCCGGCGCTCTGCTGACCGGCCTGGCCGGGGTGGCCAGCGGGATCAGCGTGGTGGCCGCGCCCGACCTGAAGGTGGACGGCGTTCCGCTGCCCGCCGAGATCTCGCTGGTCTGCGTCTTCCTGGCCGCGGCGCTCTACCTGCCCGTCCTGCTTCGCCCGCAGCAACGCCGCGAGCCGCTGGCCCGGCTGCGGGTCGGCCTGGACACCGTCGGGGTGGCCGCCTGCCTGATGTTCCCGCCGTGGCTGGTGCTGTTCAGCGCGGGGGAGCGGCGCGGCGCCTCGGTCACGGCGGTCCTGTTCGGCGGCGCGGCGATCGCGGTCGCCGTGGTGTCCGGGGTGCACGCGATCCGGCACCGGGCCGCCCTGCAGTGGTGCGGCCCCGGCGCCGCGCTGTCGCTGCTCGGGTTGACCGCGCTGACCATCGCGATGGACCATCCGCTGGAGTCGAACGCGGCCATCGCCACCGTCGCCGCGTCCGCCGCGCTGAACGCGTCCGCCGCCGTGCTCTGGTGGGGTTCGGTCCGCGTCAACCCGGACGCCGGCCCGCTCCCGCCGGTCGGCAGCGAACCGGCCGCCGGCTTCCCGCTCTTCGCGCTGCCGGTGCTCGGCTGCGGGCTGGTCGTGGCCTACCACCTGATGACCGGCGGCGACCTGGACGCGAGCTCGATCATCCTGGCGACCACCGCGCTGATCGCGGTGGCCGCCCGCGAGTTCGTGTCGGCGATCGTGCTGCGCCGCCAGGCCGACCACCTCGCCGACCAGGGCAACCGGCTGCGCAGCCTGATGTTCGGCTCGTCCGACGTGGCAATGGTGCTGGACACCGCGCACGCCGTCCGCTGGCAGTCGCCGGCCGCGGCCCGCCACTTCGGGCTGTCCGATCAGGACGTTCTCGGCCGGCCGGTCACCGCCCTGGTCGACCCGGACCAGGCCGAGGCCGTCCACGAGTACCTGTCCGAGCGGATGAGCGACGCGCAGGAACACACCGCCGGGCGGCCGCTGCCGGTGCGGTTCCGGGACGGCTTCGGCAGCTGGCGGGAGACCGAGTGGACGGCCGGCGGCGCCGACCCGGCCGAACCCGGCCGCACGCTGGTGGTCCACGTCCGGGACGTCACCGAGCAGCTCGAACTGGAACAGGCGCTGCGGCAGTCGGCGCATCTGGACCCGCAGACCGGCCTGGCCAACCGGCAGGGCCTGATCCGGGCCGGCGACCCGATGCCGGGCGCGGGCGCGCTGATCGTGCTGGAGCTGGGCGGGCTGACCGCGGTCGCCGACGTGCACGGCACCGACGTGGTCGAGCTGGTGGTGGCCGAGGTGGCCCGCCGGCTGCGGACCCGGGTGGAGGGCGCGGACGTACCCGCGCGGATCGGCGAGGCACGGTTCGCGGTGCTCACCCACGGCGGCGCGGTGCACGCCCACGTGCTGGCCAGCCAGCTGGTGACGGTGCTGACCACGCCGTACTCGGCGGCCGGCACCGACGCGCACCTCTCGGTCTGGGGCGGCATGGCCGACCTGACGCCCGACGCCGGCGTCGAGGAGGTCATCCGGCGGGCGGCGCTGGCCCTGCGCGCGATCCGCACCGGCCCGCCCGGTGCCGTCGAGTGGTACGACGAGGAGATGGAGGAGCGGCTGCTCCGCCGGTCCACGTTGGAGCAGGACCTGCCCGGCGCGATCGGCCGCAACGAGCTGGAGTTGCACTACCAGCCGGTCGTCGAGCTACCCGGCCGGCGGCCGGTGGGTGTGGAGGCGGTGCTCTGCTGGCGGCATCCCACGCACGGCCGGGTTCCGGCCGTCGAGCTGCTCGCCCTGGCCGAGGACCTCGGATTCCTCGGCGACGTGCGGCATTGGATGCTGCACCGGGCGTGCCGTCAGCTGTCCGGCTGGCGCCACCAGCACGAGGACCTCTGGCTGTCGGTCAACGTCCGCCCGCGCGAGCTGCCGGACCCGGTCTTCCAGGCCGCCCTGGAGACCGCGATGGCCACCAACCTGGTCCCCGAGGCGGCCCTGGTGATCGAGGTCGCCGAACACGACCTGCAGGACGACCCGGACCACGACCTGGCCGGGCACCTGGGCAGGCTGCGCGCGCAGGGCATGCGGACCGCGGTCGGCAACTTCGGCGCCGGTCCGACCTCGCTGAGCCGGCTGCGTATCCTCCCGGTCGACCTGCTGCGCATCGACCGCGAGGTGTTCGGCCAGCCGGCCGGCGCGCCCCGCCGGCTCGGCGCGATCATGGACGTGACGGTGACGCTGGGCCGCCGCCTCGGCATGGAGATCGTCGCGCAGGGCCTGATGACCGACGACGACCTGGAGACCGTCGAGGCCGCCGGGTGCCGCTTCGCCCAGGGCGATCTGCTCGGCCGCCCGCTGCCGGCGGAACACTTCGAGGCGCTGCTGGAACAGCACCGCGACCGCTCCCACCGGAGCTGAAAAGGAGCTCCGGGGCGAGCCAGGGTTGATCCCTGATGCCGCTCGGGTGCCCGGTGCCACAGCATGGAGTCATGAGCGAGAACGCGCGAACGATCGACATGACCGCCATCCGCGAGACAGTGGCCCGCGGCGTCGACGCCGTCCACGGCACGATGGCCCGCAACGGGCTGTCCCGTCCGAACGACGACCGTCTCGTCGGCGGGGTGTTCTCCGGCATCGGCCGCCGCTTCGGCCTCGACCCGTGGACCTCGCGCGCCGCGATCGCCGCGACGCTGCTGGTCATCCCGGGCACCCAGATCCTCGCCGTGTACCCGGTGCTGTGGGCGATGATGCCCACCGACGAGAAGGAGACGGCGCCCGCTCCCGAGGCCGCTCCGGCCGCAGCCTGACAGCGCGGGGGTGGCTGCCTCGGCAGCCACCCCCCGCGTCGCAGTCTCAGCCGGTGTTGCGCATGCCGGCGGCGATGCCGTTGACCGTGGTCAGCAGTGCCCGCTCCAAGGCCGTCGCCTCGGAGGGGGCGCGCCGGCCGCCGGGGGCGGTGGCCAGCTGACGGTGGCTGTCGCCGACCTCGCGGTACTGCCGTAGCAGCGCCACCTGGAGGTGGTGCAGGGGCTCCAGGTAGGTGTCCCGGACGCCCAGGGTGCGGTGCAGCTCGGGCTGGCCGGAGAGCGGGCCGTCGCCGCCGGTGATGGCCAGGACCTCGCGGACGGTCAGGTCGTACTCCTCCTGGATCCGCTGGAAGATCGGGTGCAGGGCCTCGGGCACCAGGGTCTCCACGTACCGGCGGGCGATGCTCAGGTCGGTCTTGGCCAGCATCATCTCGACGTTGCTGATGAAGGTCTGGAAGAACTGCCAGTTCTCCTTCATCTCCGTGACGGTGTCGGTCAGACCGGCCTCGCGGACCGCCTTCAGCCCGGTGCCGACGCCGAACCAGCCGGGCACGATCTGCCGGGTCTGGGTCCAGCCGAAGACCCACGGGATGGCGCGCAGGCCGCCGAGCCCGGCGTCGGTGTTCGGCCGCTTCGCCGGCCGCGAGCCGATGTTCAGCGCGCCGAGCAGCTCGGTGGGTGTCGCCGCCCAGAAGTACGCGGGCAGGTCCGGGTCCTCGACCAGACGACGGTACGCGGCGAACGCCGCGCCGGAAGCGGTGTCCATGGCGGAGTCCCAGTGGGCGAGTCGCTCCAGGTCGACCGCGGGCGTGGTGTGCAGCAGCGTCGCCTGGAGGACCGCGGCGACCGTGAGCTCCAGGTTTTCCCTGGCCAGCGCCGGGATCGTGTACTTGTCGGAGATGACCTCGCCCTGCTCGGTCACCTTGATGGCGCCGTCCAGGGTGCCGTACGGCTGGGCCAGGATCGCCTCGTGGGTGGGCCCGCCGCCGCGCCCGACCGTGCCGCCGCGGCCGTGGAAGAGCCGCAGCCGCACACCGTGCCGGGCGGCCACGTCACGCAGCGCCCGCTGCGCCTTGTGGATCGACCACTGGCTGGTGGTGATGCCGGCCTCCTTGTTCGAGTCCGAGTAGCCGAGCATCACCTCCTGCAGGTCGCCGCGCGCCTTGACGATCTCCCGGTAGGCCGGCATGGACAGCATCTCGTCCAGCAGGTCGCCGCCCGCGTCCAGTTCGGCGGGCGTCTCCAGCAGCGGCACGATGCCGACCCGGGCCCGGCCGGAGTGCACGTCGATCAGGCCGGCCTCACGGGCCAGCACGGTTGCCGCCAGCACGTCGTCGACACCCAAGGTCATCGAGATGATGTACGACTCGACGACGTCGGCGCCGAACCGGTCCTGCGAGTCGCGGATCGTGTGGAACACGTCGAACGTCTTGCGCGCCGAGTCGGTGAGCGGGGTGTCCGCCGACGACAGCGGCCGCCGCCCGGTCAGCTCGGTGGCAAGCAGCTTGGTGCGCTCGGCGCGGTCCAGGGTGGTGTAGTCGTCCACCTCGCCGACCTGCGCGTACATCTGGGCCAGCACCTCGTGGTGTTTCTCGGCGTGCTCGCGCACGTCGAGCGTGGCGAGCTGAAGCCCGAACGCGGACACCGTGCGGATGGCCGAGGCGACCACCCCGACGGCGGTGAGCTGGCCGGAGTTGCGAGCCAGCGAGGCGCGCATCAACTCGAGGTCGCTGATCAACTCGTCGGTGCCGAGGTAGTCGCGGCCGGGCACGTGCCGGGTGCCGTTGCGCAGCCGGGCGCGGGTGTTGGCCAGCTTCGCCTTGACCGCGCGGACCTTCAGCCGGTACGGCTCCTCGGCGTTGGTGCGCCGGAAGCGGTCCGCGACCTCGGGCAGCAGGTCCAGGTCCTTGGCCAGGCTGGCGGACAGGTCGAGGGAGACGCCCCGCAGGCGGCGGGACACCGAGAGCTCGTCGATCAGCGCGTCCATCGCCCGCTCGGTGGCCTGGATGCCGTGCTCGTGCTGGATCATCAGCACGTCCCGGGTGACCGCCGGGGTGACGAACGGGTTGCCGTCGCGGTCGCCGCCGATCCACGTGCCGAAGGTCAGCGGCCGGGCCGACGGCGCTGTCTCCACGCCCAGCTGGCGAAGGGTCTCGGCGAGGTCGTCGAGCACCTGCGGCGCCGCGTCGGCGTACAGGTCCTTGAGGTAGTAGACGGCGTTGCGGGCCTCGTCGGTCGGGTCCGGACGGTCCAGCCGCAGCTCGTCGGTCTGCCAGAGCAGGTCGATCAGCTCGGCGAAGCGCCGGGTCGAGGCGGTGGTGTCGGTGGCGCCGTAGAGCACCGCGGCGGCCGCCTCGGCGTCCAGCGTGTCGGCGAGCCCGCGCAGCTTGGACAGGATCGAGCGGCGGGCCGCCTCGGTCGGGTGCGCGGTGAAGACCGGGCGGACGGCGAGCCGGCGGGCCGCGGAGGCGATCTCGTCGGCCGGGACGCCGCGCTCGGCGATCCGCTTGGCGGCCTGGTCCAGCCAGCCGCCGTCGCGGGCCCGGCGCCGCCGCAGGTCGCGGGCGCGGTGCACCTGCTCGGTGATGTTCGCCAGGTGGAAGTAGGTGGAGAAGGCCCGGGCCAGCTTGGTGCCGGTGGTCACGTCCATCGCGGCCAGCCGCTCGGCGGCCGCGGGCGCGTCCTGCCGGACCAGGGCGCGGATCTCCTCGACGAGGTCGAGAAGGGGCGGGCCCTCCTGCCGGGCCAGGGTCTGTCCGAGCAGCTTTCCGATGCGGCGGATATCCGCGCGCAATGCCGCGTCGGGGCCTTCGGGGTCGATCTGACCCTGCTGGTCGGTCACCTCAGCGCTCCTTCAAAGACAGGCGTACGGCGGACAGCGCTGTCCCGACTCCCGCGATCGTATCGGCACCGGTCCCGGGCTGGGTGCTTTGAGGCAAGTCTCATATGACCTCACCGCCACCTCACATCCCATCGGATTTCCTTCTCGCTCCACCAACAAATCGAAGGGGACACATGTCCACTCGAAAGAACCGCACGCGGGTGCTGACCGCCGGGGCGGTCGTCACCGCCGTGGCACTGGCCGGTGCCGGGTACGGCTACGCCAGCGCGGCCGAGGAACCGCCCGCCCTGGCGTTCCAGGCCGCCACCCACGACGTGACCGTCGAGCGTTACGTCGGGGAGGACTACTCGTACATGAACTTCGATCTCGGCGTGAACCTGATCGCCGGGAAGCAGCCCTTCGAGATCCAGGCGAAGCGGAAGAACTACGCCGAACCGATCGTGGCCCAGCAGATGGTCACGGACGCCAAGGGCAAGAAGTCGGCCGTGACCATTCCGGCGGGCCTGTTCACCACGTTCGACGGGTTCGAGGACTTCACCGCGATCACGATCAAGAACGAGGCCGGCGAGACGGTCAAGGACTACCAGACCGACTGGTGCCCGAACACGTACGAGTCGCTGCGTACCCGGCCGGACGCGCCGTCGTCGACGCCGTACCCGCAGTCCTGCTCGGGTGGCAACCCCTTCCTGCTCGGCTCGGTGTGGGGCGTGCAGGCCGGTTACAACGCGCAGATCGAGAGCACCCCGCGGGTCGACTACAGCCAGGGCGAGCCGAACGAGGACTTCGATCTGCCCGGCGGCAAGTACCAGGTGACGGTCAAGCTGAACGAGAAGTACCGGTCGTGGCTCCAGGTTCCCGCCGACAAGGCGACGGTCGCCCTGAACGTGACCGTCGTCGACTACGACGAGCGCGGTGAGGGCACGCCGGAGGGCCTGGCCAAGGCCAAGGCCGCGACGAGGGCCGCCGCCGTCGGTGACGAGCTGGCGCCCGGCAAGCTCGCGACCCGCGGCGAGCACGGCGAGCACGCCGGTCAGGGCGACGCGTCGGTGCAGGTCTCCGCGTACGACCCGGAGTTCCGCCCGCCCGCCAAGGTGCCGGCCACGCTGGCCGCCACGCCGAAGGCCGGCCCGAAGCCGGACCTGCGGTCGCTGCCCGCCTGGGGCATCGAGCTCTCCCAGGAGGACGGCAAGACCTACGTGAACTTCGGCGCTACCGTGTGGAACGCCGGCACGTCGCCGCTGGTGGTCGACGGCTTCCGCCGCACCGGCACCGACCTGATGGACGCGTACCAGTACTTCTACGACTCCAACGGCAAGGAGGTCGGCTCGGTCGAGGCCGGGACGATGGAGTGGGACGCGCGCGAGGGTCACCTGCACTGGCACTTCACCGACTTCGCGCAGTACAACCTGCTGAGCGCCGACCAGAGCCTCGCGGTCCGGTCCGGCAAGGAGGCGTTCTGCCTGGCCAACACGGACGCGGTGGACTACACCATCCCGAACGCCAAGTGGCGCCCGAGCAACACCGACCTGTCCACCTCCTGTGGCCAGAACACCGCGGTGGCGGTACGCGAGGTGCTCGACGTCGGCAGCGGTGACACGTACAGCCAGGCCCGCCCGGGTCAGTCGTTCGAGATCACCGACCTGCCGAACGGCACGTACTTCATCCAGACGCTGGCCAACCCGGAGAACAAGCTGGCGGAGCTGAAGACGACCAACAACTCGTCGCTCCGCAAGATCATCCTCGGTGGCACGCCGGAGAAGCGCACCCTGAAGGTTCCCGCCGTGCACGGCATCGAGGGCTGACCGAACAGGACAGTGATCAACGAAACGTATTGATATGGTCACCCTCCGATTAATCGGGGGGTGTCCATGTCATTTGTCACGAAACTCTTCGCCGTCACTCTGCTGACCATCACCGGAGGCGCCCAGGCCCCGGCCGATGATCCACCCGCTCTGGCCTTCTCCATCGCCACCCATGACGTCACCGCCAAACGCTACGACTGGGGTGACGGGTTCGCCGACCTCCAGATGGACTTCGGGATCAACCTGATCGCCGGGCGGCAGCCGTTCGAGATCCGCGCCCATCGCGACACCTACGCCGAGCCGATCGAGGCGTACCAGGTGACCGGCGCGACCCGGACGCCGTTGCCGGACGGCCTCTTCACCTCGTTCAACGGCTTCAAGGACTTCGTCGACATCACCATCGCCGAGCCGTCGGGCGCCGTGGTCAAGCAGTACACCAGCAAGTGGTGCCCGAACTCGCCGTTGACGGTGCGCATCCGGCCGGACGCGCCGCCGACCAGCCCGTACCCGCTCAACTGCGGCTGGGCGGAGAACCCGTTCGCCCTCGGCGCGGTCTGGGGCGTGCAGGCCGGCCACAACTCGCCGATCGAGAGCTTCCCCTTCGTCCAGGCCGACGGGACGTTCTTCGACCTGCCGCTCGGCTCGTACCGGGTGACGGTCCGGCTGGCCGAGAAGTACCGCACCTGGCTGGGCGTGCCGGCCGCGGACGCCACGGTGAACCTGAACCTGACCGTGGTACCCGGCGACGTCGGCCTGCGCCGCAAGCCGGCGGCCAAGGCGGGGTCCGAGGCGGGGTCCAAGGCTGGCGGGCACGACCACGAGGGTGACGCCACCAAGCAGCTGTCGGCTTACCACCCGTTCCTGCGGCCGCCCGCGAAGATCCCGGCACCGCTGGCCGAAGTGCCCGCCGGCCCGCGCCCCGACCTGCGCTCCCTGCCGGCCTGGGACATCCTGCTGGACGACTACGACGGCCGGACCAGCGTCACGTTCGCCGCCACGGTCTGGAACGCCGGCACGTCACCGCTGCTGGTGGACGGCTTCCGTCGTACCGGAACCGACCTGATGGACGCGTACCAGTACTTCTACGACGCAGCCGGCAACGAGGTCGGCGTCCGTCCCGCCGGGACGATGGAGTGGGATCCGCGCGAGGGCCACCTGCACTGGCACTTCACCGACTTCGCCCAGTACAACCTGCTCAGCGCCGACAAGACCCTGGCCGTCCGGTCCGGCAAGGAGGCGTTCTGCCTGGCCAACACCGACCCGGTCGACTACCTGCTGCCGAACGCGGCGTGGAAGCCGCCGAACAACGACCTGTCCATGTCGTGCGGCCAGAACACCGCGGTGGCCGTACGCGAGCGCCTGGACATCGGCAGCGGCGACACCTACCTGCAATACCTGCCCGGCCAGTCCTTCGACGTGACCGACGTGCCCAACGGCACGTACTGGATCGAGGTCAAGGCCAACCCGGAGGGCAAGCTGGCCGAGCTCCGCACGGCCAACAACTCGTCCTTCCGCAAAATCATCCTGGGCGGCACCCCGGGCGGCGAGCGCACCCTGCGCGTGCCGTCGGTGCACGGTCTGGACTAGCGCGTTGCGGGCCCGGTGGCACTCTCCGGGCCCGCGACGACCGTCAGGCGGAAACGGGAACCGCGGGGCGCACCGACGGCTTGCTTCCGCCGGTGCGGGGGCGGGTGACCGGCTTGGACTCCGGCGTGGCCAGCAACAACCGCGATGGCGTCGTGGACGGGCGTTGCCTGGTCACGAATGCTCGGCGGGCAGCCGCGAAACCCGACCGGTCGGCCCACATGTCGCGGCTCATCTCGGCGAGCTCGCGCGCCTCGTACACGTCCAGTGGCACCCGCTCGCCCGCCAGGCGGCGGGCCTTCGCAGCGCGGCGGGCCTTGGCGGCCCGGGGGTCGGCCAGGTCTTCGGCCAGGGCGGCCAGCCAATTCGTGTACGCCTCGGGATGGCGCGGGCCCACCTCGTCGACCAGGCCCAGTGATGCCGCCCGCACCGCGTCGACCGGCAGTTTCTCGTCGATCAGCCGCTGGGCCGTCTCGGCTCCCACCCGCCGGGGCAGGGTGTAGGTGTGCAGCTCCGAGCCGTACAGGCCGATGTCGTAGTAGGGGTTGAGCACGATCCCGGAGCGGGCCGCGACCACGTCGGCACCGAGGCCGAGCATCACGCCGCCGGCGCCCGCGTTGCCCGCATAGCCGGCCACCACCACCTGCCGGGTGCACGTGATGATCTCGCGGCACACCTCGTTGATCGCGCGGATCGCGGACCACGCGGCGGCGGCCGGATCGGCGGCGGCCTCGATCACGTTCAGGTGGATGCCGTTGCTGAAGGCGTCCGTGCCGCCGCGGAGCACCAGCACCTCGGTGTTCTGCGCGGACGCGTGGCGCAGCGCGGCCAGTAACCGGCGGCTGTGCCAGTCCGCCATCGCGCCGTTGTAGAAGTCGAACGACAGCCAGCCCACCGGGCCGTCGCGGCGGTACCGGATCTGCCGGTACGTGCCCGGCGCCTCCGGTTCCACGCCGGGCGGCAGGGGAGCGTCGGGGACGTGCCGCAGACGCTTGCCGAGCAGCCGGGCCGCGGGGAGCTTGATGCCGTCCGGGGCGCGCAGGTGGCCCAGCCAGACGCTGCCGTCGCCGGTGCCGACCAGCACCGCGCCCTGCCGGCGCCGCAGCAGCGCGCCGGGTGTGCCGCCCCGGGCCGGGCCCCGGTGGACGTCGAAGGCGAACACATCGAGGCCCGCCAACGAGGTACGCACACCCGGTGTGCCGTCGGCCGCCCGGATGCGTCGCACAATGTGGTCCGTCGAGTCCTCCCAGGCGAAGGCGCGGTCCGCCGGGCGCATCGATGGGCGCGGCCTGGTGCCGGGCACCTCCGTCGGCATGTCGTCGGTGGGCACCGGCCGGAAGCCCGGGTCGGCGGCCTTCTCGAGGACCTCGGCGACCAGGTCCAGGGCGGCGTCGGCGATCGGGCCGTTGTAGAGCGACGACTTGCGTGGCGCGGCCATGGGGAGGGGGAAGGTGCGGGTGGCCCAGATCGGACCGGCGTCCATCTCCTCGACCGCCTGCAGCGCGGTCACGCCCCAGCGGCGTGCGCCCTCGGAGATCGCCCAGTCCAGCGAGGACGGACCGCGATCGCCGACCGGGCCCGGATGGATGATCACGGTGCGCCAGGCGCGCCACACCTCGGCCGGGACGCGTTCCTTGAGGAACGGGCAGAGGACGAGGTCGGGACTTGCCGCGCGTACCCCCTTGATCATGTCTTGCGGACCGGTGGCGAGCAGGACACCGACGTCGTGACCGGCCTCCCGCAACGCGCACCAGACACGTTGACTGAGGCCGTTGAATGCGGAAACAAGCAGCAGAACCCGCACGTCTGCCCCTCCCCGGGAAGTTGGCAACAGTGATCGGGAAGTCTTGTTGGCGCACAGTCGCCCATGTCGGACATGGTGTCCGATAGCGGCTGCTCACGTTCTCTGTCAGACCGGCGGACTAAGCTGGAAGCCGTAACCCCCCGTCCCAGCTGGGCGTGGGGCTGTTCCACGTGTCTGCTCGCTAGGAGTGCCTTCCGTGCAACTGTCCGGTCTCATCCCGGCCGCCCTGCGCGACCGTGGGCTCGCCCGCGCCCGTGACCTCGCCCGCAAAGGCGGCGTCGACTCCGACGCCCTCGACCTGACCGCACCCGCCTCGCTGCGCCCGTTCGTGGTCGCCGCCGTCGCCGCGCCCGCCGACAGCGGCGGCGCGTCCCGGCCGGTGCTCGCCGTCACCGCCACCAGCCGCGAGGCCGACGACCTCGCCGACGCGCTGGGCTGCCTGATCGACCCGGCCGCGGTGGCCGTCTACCCGTCGTGGGAGACGCTGCCGCACGAGCGGTTGTCGCCGCGCTCGGACACGGTCGGCCGCCGGCTGGCCGTGCTGCGCCGGCTCGCGCACCCCGAGGGCGAACCGCTGCGGATCATCGTCGCGCCGGTGCGCAGCCTGCTCCAGCCGCAGCTCAAGGGGCTCGGCGACCTCGAGCCGGTGGAGTTGACCACCGGCTGCGAGGCCGAGCTCGAGCAGGTGGCGCGGCGGCTCTCCGACATGGCGTACGCGCGGGTCGACCTGGTCACCAAGCGGGGCGAGTTCGCCGTCCGGGGCGGCATCCTGGACGTCTTCCCGCCGACCGACGAGCACCCGTCCCGGGTCGAGTTCTGGGGCGACGAGATCGAGGAGATCCGCACGTTCGCGGTGGCCGACCAGCGGACCATCGACCCGGTGCAGCGGCTGTGGGCGCCGCCCTGCCGCGAGCTGCTGCTCACGCCGGCCGTCCGGACCCGGGCCTTCGAGCTGGCCGCCGAGCACCCGGAGATCGCCGAGATCCTGGACAAGCTGTCCGACGGCATCCCGGTCGAGGGCATGGAGTCGCTGGCGCCGGCCCTGCTGCAGGGCACCGACAGCATGGAGTTGCTGATCGACTGCATGCCGGCCGGGACGCACGTGCTGCTCTGCGACCCGGAGCGGATCCGCACCCGGGCGCATGACCTCACTCGTACCTCCGACGAGTTCCTCGAGGCGTCCTGGGCGGCCGCTGCCGTCGGCGGGCAGGCGCCGATCGACGTGGGCGCGGCGGCTTTCCGGACGCTGGCCGATGTGCGGGCGCACGCGGCGACGCTGCACCAGCCGTGGTGGACGTTGTCGCCGTTCGGGCTGGACTCCCCGACGGAGGAGAAATCGGACGAAACTCCTTGGCTCGAGGCCCCCACCTCCGATGTTTCGCCGGACTTGGGCGACTTTCTGTCGCTGTCTGCCCAACCTGTGCCGCTCTACCACGGTGACACCTCGCGGCTGGCGTCCGACCTGTCCGCCTGGGTCTCCTCGGGCTGGGCGATCGCGCTGGTCTTCGAGGGCCACGGCACCGCGCAACGGGCCACCGAGCTGCTGCGCGACGCCGGCCTCGGCGTCACCCCCGTGGACAGCATCCCCACGGCGATCGAGCCCGGCCAGCTGATGATCACCTGCGGCGGGCTCAACCACGGCTTCGTCGACGAGGCCGCGCAGCTCGCGGTGATCACCGGCAACGACATCTCCGGCGGCCGCGGCGCGTCGACCAAAGACATGCGCAAGATGCCGTCGCGGCGGCGCAACACGATCGACCCGCTGGAGCTCAAGGCCGGCGACCACGTCGTGCACGAGCAGCACGGCATCGGCCGCTACATCGAGCTGGTCCAGCGCGTCGTCAACGGCGCCGAGCGGGAATACCTGGTCATCGAGTACGCGCCGTCCAAGCGCGGCCAGCCCGGCGACCGGCTGTTCGTGCCCACCGACCAGCTCGACCAGCTGTCCCGCTACGTCGGCGGCGAGTCGCCGACGCTGCACAAGATGGGCGGCTCCGACTGGCAGAAGAGCAAGGCCCGGGCGAAGAAGGCGGTGCGGGAGATCGCCGCGCAGCTGATCCAGCTGTACGCCGCCCGGCAGGCGTCGCAGGGCTACGCGTTCGGACCGGACACGCCGTGGCAGCGCGAGCTCGAGGACGCGTTCCCGTACACCGAGACCCCGGACCAGCTCTCCGCCATCATCGAGGTCAAGGGCGACATGGAGAAGGCCGTCCCGATGGACAGGCTGATCTGCGGCGACGTCGGTTACGGCAAGACCGAGATCGCGGTACGCGCGGCGTTCAAGGCGGTGCAGGACGGCAAGCAGGTGGCCATCCTGGTGCCCACCACGCTGCTCGCCCAGCAGCACTTCAACACCTTCACCGAGCGCATGAACCAGTTCCCGATCACCATCAAGCAGCTCTCCCGGTTCCAGACGCCCACCGAGGCCAAGCTCACCCTGGAGCAGACCGCGGCCGGCACCGCGGACATCGTGATCGGCACCCACCGGCTGCTGTCCAACTCGACCCGCTTCAAGAACCTCGGCCTGATCATCGTGGACGAGGAACAGCGCTTCGGCGTCGAGCACAAGGAGCAGCTCAAGTCGCTGCGGGCGTCGGTGGACGTGCTGTCCATGTCGGCCACCCCGATCCCGCGGACCCTGGAGATGGCGATCACCGGCATCCGCGAGATGTCCACCATCGCCACCCCGCCCGAGGAACGGCACCCGGTCCTCACCTTCGTCGGCGGGTACGACGACAAGCAGGTCGCCGCGTCCATCCACCGCGAGCTGCTGCGCGACGGCCAAGTGTTCTTCCTGCACAACCGGGTCGAGACGATCGACAAGGCGGCTCGCAAGCTGCGCGAGCTGGTGCCCGAGGCGCGGGTCGCGGTGGCGCACGGGCAGATGGGTGAGGACGCCCTGGAGAAGGTGATGGTCGGCTTCTGGGAGAAGGAGTTCGACGTGCTGGTCTCCACCACCATCGTGGAGTCCGGCATCGACATCCCGAACGCCAACACGCTCATCGTCGAGCGCGCCGACCTGCTCGGCCTGTCCCAGCTGCACCAGATCCGCGGCCGGGTCGGCCGGGGCCGCGAGCGGGCGTACGCGTACTTCCTCTACCCGCGGGAGAAGCCGCTCACCGAACAGGCACACGAGCGGCTGGCCACCATCGCCCAGCACACCGAGCTCGGCGCCGGCATGTACGTGGCCATGAAGGACCTGGAGATCCGCGGCGCCGGCAACCTGCTCGGCGGCGAGCAGTCCGGGCACATCGAGGGCGTCGGCTTCGACCTCTACGTCCGGATGGTCGGCGAGGCGGTGGCCCAGTTCAAGGGCGAGCGGCAGGAGGAGGAGACCGAGGTCAAGATCGATCTGCCGGTCGACGCGCACCTGCCGACCGAGTACATCAACGTGGAGCGTCTGCGCCTGGAGATGTACCGGAAGCTGGCCGAGGCACGGGACGGTGCCCGCCTCGACGAGGTGGTCGCCGAGATGACCGACCGGTACGGCGAACCGCCCTCGTCGGTGGCCAACCTGATCGCGGTGGCACGGTTCCGGCAACTGGCCCGGGCCTACGGGCTCGCCGATGTCTCCGTACAGGGAAAGCACCTGAGGTTTTCGCCGTTGCCGTTGCCCGACTCCAAGCAGATGCGGTTGAAGCGGTACCACCCCGACGCCGTCTACAAGACGACCAACGACCAGGTCAGCGTGCCGCGGCCGCAGACCCGGCGGGTGGGTGGCGAGCCGCTGCGCGACCAGCCGCTGCTGCAGTGGTGCGCCCAGTTGCTCAAGGACCTGCTCGGCGAGGCCCCCGCGCCGGTGACTTCCGGGGGTCGGCCGCGTGCCTCGTGACGGACGTGAGAGAGTCATCGGCATGCAGCGTGCCCGCCGTCTCGCATCCGCCGTCGTCGCCGCCGCCCTGACCGTCGGCGGGCTGTCCGCCTGCCGTTCGGCCCCGAGCGTCGCGGCCTACATCGGCGACGAGAAGATCTCGGTGGCCGAGGTGCAGCGGATCTACGACGACGCGCAGCGCAAGCAGGCCGCGCGGCCCGCCGCCGAGGGCGCATCCGCCGCACCGGCCGCGCCGCCCACGGTCACGATGCCCGACGTGGTCAGCGCGATCATCAGCCAGCGCGTGGTCGCCCAGGTCGCGCAGGCGCGCAACGTCAAGCTGCCCGCCGAGGTGCCGCTGCAGGAGATCGGCGCCAGCCTGAGCCTGGCCGCCGACGCGGAGTACGTGCGCCTGTACGGCGAGAGCCGGCTGCTGCTCAACGAGCTCCTCCAGGCCGCGCAGCCCGGCACCCCGCCGGACGCCGACGTCCAGCACGTGTTCGACGTCTTCGAGTCCACCGGCCAGATGAAGCCGGGTCTGACCTACCAGGAGTTCAAGTCCAGCGTGTCGCCCGAGGCGTTGCAGACACTGGGCAAGGCGCTGAACGTCAAGAAGGACGTGCAGGCCGAGGCCGACAAGCTCGACCTGCGGATCAACCCGCGGTTCGGCGACGCCGAGATCCCGGTCTACGTCGAGAACGGCCCCGACAACAAGCCGCTCAACCTGGTCTCGGTCTCCCTGGCCGACTCCGACGCGGCGTCGGTGATCGAAAAGTCCTGATGCCCCGCCGCATCGTCCTGCTGGTCACGTCGCCGCGCCTGCCCACCGGGCTGCTCACCGCGGCGGCGTGGGACCTGGTCCGCGCCCACCCCGTGCACGCGGCCGAGGAGTCGGCGCAGGCCACGGCGCTGCGTGCGGCAGGCGCGCCGGTCACGGTCATCGGGCCCGACCCCGAGGCTCTGGTACGCGCACTCGCCACCAGTGACACCGTCGTCTGGCTGGCCGGCCCCACCGGCGACCAGGACTTCGCCCGGCAACTCGGCCTGCGCCTGGCCCGCGAGCCCCAGCTGGCCGAGATGGAGCTGATGTACGGCTCCTGGGATCCGCCCGGCGCCCGCCTGCTCGACGCGGTGGCCGTCATGGACCGTCTCGTGTCCCCCGGCGGCGACCCGTGGAAACAGCAGCAGACCCACCAGAGCCTCGCGCAGTACCTGCTCGAGGAGTCCTACGAGGCGTACGACGCGATCGCCGAAAACGACCTGGACGCTCTCCGCGAAGAACTCGGCGACGTCCTGCTGCAGGTGGTCCTGCACGCCCGCCTGGCCGAGGACCTGCCCGAGGACGAGGCCTGGAACGTCGACGACGTGGCCGGCACGCTGGTCGACAAGATGATCCGCCGCAACCCGCACGTCTTCGCCGGCGAGCAGGTCGACTCGGTGCAGACCATCATCGACAACTGGGAGCGCATCAAGAAGCAGGAGAAATCCCGCGACTCGGCCCTCGACGGGGTGGCGTTGTCCCAGCCCGCGCTGGCCCTGGCAGCGAAGATCCTGCAGCGCACGTCCCGCGCCGGACTGGACGTGGCACTCCCGACGGACGACTCCCTGGGTGCGACGCTGCTGCGTCTCGTGGCCGAGGTGCGGCTGGCCGGCGGGGATGCCGAGCAGGCGTTGCGCGAGGCCACCCTGGCATACGCGAAGCAGGTCCGAGCCGCCGAGTCCTGATCGCGGCGATGATCGCAGGTAGGTTGCTGACATGCCGGACTTCGTGGACACCGCCGAGCAGATCGTGGACGCTCTGCTGGAGACCGACCCGCGCCTGGCCTCCGCCGTGGGCGACCACCGCTACGACAACCGGTTGCCCGACCTGTCACCGGGCGCCGTCGCCGAGCGGAACACCATGCTGCGCGAGGCCGCCGACGCGCTGGCCGGCATCGACCCCGACACGTTCGACGCCGAGGAACAGGTCGACCACGCCATCCTGTCGGCCCGGGTGGAACGGGCGCTCTTCGAACTGTCCGACGTCCGCGAGCACGAGTGGAACCCGCTGGCACACAACCCCGGCGGCCTGCTGCACGCGTTGATCGCCCGGCCGTTCGCGCCGCTCGACGAACGACTGGCCAGCCTCGGTGGCCGCCTGGCCGCGATCCCCGACGCGCTGGCCACCGCCCGCGCGGTGCTGCGGGACATCCCACGCATCCACACCGAGACCGCGATCGGCCAATTCGCCGGGGTGACCGGGCTGATCCGCGACGAGATCCCCGCCCTGCTCGACGAAGAGCCCTCTTTGCGTACGGCCGTGGAGCCCGCCGCCGCGGCCGCCGTCGCCGCCCTGACCGAGTTCGGCGCCTGGCTCCGCACCCAGCTCGACGTCCCCGGCCGCGACCCGCGCCTGGGCCGCCCGCTGTGGGAAGCGCGACTGTGGCACACCTTGGACACCGAGCTCACCGCCGCCGAGGTCCTCGACCGGGCCCGGCGCAACCTGGCCGACGCCGGCGCGGAACTCCGCGAGCTCGCCGCCGAACTCGTCGGCGAACCGGCCTCCGACGCAACCGTCCGCAAAGCCCTGGACCGTCTGGCCGCCGACCACCCCGACGGCGAGACGATCGTCGGCCTGGCCCGGCTCAGCCTGGACGAGGCGACCGCGTTCGTCCGCGACCACGACCTGCTGACACTGACCGACGACCCGCTGGTGATCGAGGAGATGCCGGAGTTCGCCCGAGGCGTCGCCGTCGCCTACTGCGACTCACCCGGCGCGTTCGAGCCGGCCGGCCTGCCCACGTTCTACTGCATCGCGCCGGCGCCCAGCGACTGGCCGGCCGAGCGGGCCGAGTCGCTGTACCGCGAATACAACGACCACATGGTCCGCAACCTGACGGTGCACGAGGCGATGCCCGGCCACTTCCTGCAGATCGCCCACGCGCGACGCTTCCGTGGCCGCACCAGGGTCCGGGCCATCGGCAGCTCCGGCCCGTTCGTGGAGGGCTGGGCCGTGTACGCCGAGGAGCTGCTGGCCGGCCTCGGCTTCGGTGGCGCGCCCGTGCGCATGCAGCAGCTCAAGATGCAGCTGCGCACCAGCCTGAACGCCATCCTCGACCAACTGGTCCACTGCGAGAACCTCCCCGAGTCCGAGGCGATGGCCTTGATGACCGGCGCCGGTTTCCAGGAGCAGGGCGAGGCGGCCGGCAAGTGGCGCCGCGCCCAGCTGACGTCGACGCAGCTCTCCACCTACTTCGTCGGCTACAGCGAGATCGCGGCGATCGCGGCGTCCCGTCCTTTCGGCGCAACCCCGAAGGCCTGGCACGATGCGATGCTGGCGCACGGCTCCCCGCCCCCGCGCCACCTCCGCACCCTCCTCGACGTCTAGCAGCCTTTCGCGGTTGCAAGGTCTGATGTTGGGCTCCGTTATCTAGCTTCTGGTGCTTTCGTCAGGCGCGTGGGGTTCGCTGGGTTGCCGGCCGGCGGGGTGCCTGGTTACGGCTGGTGCCGCCGCTCGCGGTGGTAGCCGGGCGCGAAAGTGGTAGCCGAGCGCGGTATCCGGGCGTGGCCGGTCGGCTGGAGCTTCGCGGGCCCGTCGCTCGCGCGGATGGTGGTAGGTCTGGGCGCTATCCAGGACCGTGAGACCGCTCCTGGCTACCACGAGTGCAGATGGTGGTAGCGCAGGACGGTATTTCGAGGTGAAATACCGTCCTGCGCTGCCATTTCGGCTGGTCCTACCACTTGCGTCGGGTTCTACCACTGCGTGCCGGGCCGGGGCCGTGAACGGCGGCACCAGCCGTGAGCGGGCACCCCGCGGCCTGGCAACCCGGCTCGACCCCGGTCGGGCGATAGCGGCGGCAGTGGCAGTGGGTGGGCACCTCCGCGGCTTGGCAACCCAGCCGGACTCCACGCACGACGAAAGTATCGGCCCATCCGCGCCGGCGCTGCTTCCGCGCCGTGCTGCGCTGGGGTTTGCGGGCTCGGTCCCGCGCCACGGTGGCGCGCCGGGCGCGGTGGCATGGAGCCCGTTTGCTGCCTCGGCCGGTCAGTGCAGGCCGGTGAAACCTTGCGATCGCCTCCGAGACTGCGGCCGGTCAGTGCAGGCCGCACGGTGGGGTCGCCCCGCTGGACGACGTGCAGCTCCGACTGACCGACGGCGATGAAGCGACTCGAAATCCACGCCCTTGATCCCAGCGCGGGCCTGCGACATTTTCTTTCTGTGGACAGCGAGCGGGTGCGGTTGGCGTACGGGAAAATTGTGGATCTTTATGTCGAGTTGTTCGGGACCAGCGAGAAGGTGCATCGGGACGATCTCGACCTGATCGGGCGGCAGCTGTCGGGGCGGGCCGGTGCGGTGCTCGATGTGGGGTGTGGGCCGGGGCATCTGACCGCCTACCTGTGCTCGCTGGGCGTCGAGGCGAGCGGGATCGATCTGGTGCCCGAGTTTGTCGCTCATGCTCGGGCCACGCATCCGGGGGTCGGCTTTCGGCTGGGGTCGATGGCCGGGCTGGACGTCGCCGATCAGTCCGTCGCGGGGATATTGACCTGGTACTCGACGATCCATCTGCGGCCGGCGGAGATCGACGGGGTGTTCGCCGAGTTTCGGCGGGTGCTCGTGCCGGGCGGGCGGCTGGTCGTCGGGTTCTTCGATGGTGACGAGGTTGAGGCGTTCGACCACAAGGTTGTTACCGCCTATCGCTGGCCGCCCGACGAGTTGGCCGCGCGGCTGGAGAAGGCCGGGTTCGCCGAGACCGAGCGCCGGCAGCGCCCGGCGGGTGAGGGCAATCGTCGCCCGCACGCCGCGATCGCAGCGGAACGCGTGGGATAAACCGCGGAAGGCGGAGGGGCGGCGCGCGAGAAGTCGGAGGTTGGTCGCGCGCCCAGCCCGTGGGTGGTTGCGACGAGAGCCAACGTCGGGCCGCGAGTGGTCGCAGCGGGGCTGCGAGTGGTTGCGCCGCGGTCAGCGCCGGTCGCGCGTGACCGCTCCAGGCGGCGGCGTGAAGGCCGTGTACCGGGCGGCCGGGTCGTACTCCGTCATGGTCATATCCGTGGCCGTACCGGCGATCGTGCCCTTGAAGCTGCCCAGCACCCCGTCGTTGGTGACGCACGCGCTGAAGTCGCGGGCCGCCGCGTTGTCCACGCCGGTCAGGTCGAGGCAGGTCGCGTGGTGCCCGGCGATCGTGGTGTCGCGGGATTTGATGGTCACCGCCTGGTCGAGGGCCGCCGCGTCGAGCAGCTGGACGACCATCGGCGGCGGGGCCATGCCGGCGGCCTGGACCGTGGTCAGTGCGGGCGGCAGGGCGCCGGTCGCCGGCGGGGTCGTCAGGGTGCAGGCTGAGGCGCTGCAGTCGGTCACCGCGTCCTCGGCGACGACGAGGCGGCCGCCGGGATGGTCGTACCCCTGACGCAGTGGTTTCTGGGCCTGGGTGAGTGTGGCCGTGGCGCCGCCGGCGAGGTGGTAGGCCGCCGTGTAGGTGAGCGTGGCCGAGGTGCTGAGCTGGGCGACCATCTCGGCGACCAGGTCGTTGCCCGCGATGCCCTGCGCCGACGCCGCGTCCAGGTCGCCGCAGGCGGAGAGGAGCAGCAACCCGGTCAGTGATCTGAGCAGTCGGGTGGCCGGCATCCGCCCACCTAAGCGAGACGCAAACAAAAAAGCAAACCCAAAATCAGCCCGCGGTACGCGCGCGGTTGAGCACCTGCTGCCGCATGACGTACCGGCGGATCAGCTGGGCCTGGTGCTCGTCGGGCAGGAGCGCGGCGACCACCTCGACGGACATCGGCCCGCGGACCGGGACGGTCTGGCGCAGGGACGCCACCCGGCTGGTGACCGCGGCCAGTTCGACGACTTCCTGTTCCAGTTCGACGACGACCTTGATCTCTTCGTTCTCGGCCAGGATGACGTCCTCGAAGTGGGCGCGGATGCCCTGTTCGCTGATGTCGCGGATCCAGCCGTACACGTCGGGGCAGCGGGGCCGGCGGAGCATGACCCGTTCGCCTCCGCCGCCGCGGACGAAGTTGCGTTGCTGCTGGATCTCGGCGCGGCCGATCGGGCGGACCCGGATGCGGTTCTCGTCGACCTCTTCGACGTGGACCGGCAGGGCGTAGCGGCCGCGGATGCCGGCCGGCCACCGGAGGGTGACGTTCGCGCCGGCCGGGGGGACGGCGGCCAGGGCGAGCGACAACGTGATGGCGCCGGGCTCGGTGGCGACCACGCGGACTCCGGGCACCGTCTCGCTGGTGACGGTGAGCTCGATGGTGGCACCGGTCTCGGGAAGCACGTGTTCGCTCATGTGCCGGACATCGGCACGCGCTCCCGGAGGTTGAGACAAATCGACAATAAATAAACGGAACAAAACGGACAACTTTGAGGCGCTGGCATGCCGGTACCGCGAGGTCGATACCCTTCCCAGGTGTCGGCCGCATCGTCGCGGCCCTGAAGCACCGTACGAGCACAAGGAGCCACAGACAGATGGCCACCATCGAAGTGATCGTCGCCCGGGAGATCCTCGACTCGCGAGGCAACCCCACCGTCGAGGTCGAGGTCGGGCTGGATGACGGCTCGGTCGGTCGCGCCGCCGTGCCGTCCGGCGCGTCGACCGGCGCGTTCGAGGCGATCGAGCTGCGCGACGGCGACAAGGGCCGCTACCTGGGCAAGGGCGTGACCAAGGCGGTCGAGAACGTCGAGGAGAAGATCGCCGAGCAGCTGATCGGCTACGAGGCCGACGAGCAGCGCCTGATCGACGCCAAGATGCTCGACCTGGACGGCACGCCGGACAAGTCGGAGCTGGGCGCCAACGCGATCCTGGGCGTGTCGCTGGCCGTCGCCAAGGCTGCCGCGATCTCCTCCGAGCTGCCGCTCTACCGCTACCTGGGCGGCCCGAACGCGCACCTGCTGCCCGTCCCGATGATGAACATCCTCAACGGTGGCGCGCACGCGGACTCGAACGTCGACGTACAGGAGTTCATGGTCGCGCCGATCGGTGCGGCGACGTTCTCCGAGGCGCTCCGGACCGGCGCCGAGGTCTATCACGCGCTCAAGTCCGTACTGAAGAAGAAGGGTCTGTCCACCGGCCTGGGCGACGAGGGCGGCTTCGCGCCGAGCCTGCCGACCAACGCGGCCGCACTGGACCTGATCGCCGAGGCGGTGCAGGCGGCCGGCTTCGCGCTGGGCACCGACATCGTGCTGGCCATGGACGTGGCGGCGACCGAGTTCTACTCCGACGGCTCGTACGTCTTCGAGGGCACCCCGAAGACGTCCGAGGAGATGATCAACTACTACGCCAAGCTGGCCGAGGCGTACCCGATCGTCTCCATCGAGGACCCGCTGTCCGAGGAGGACTGGGCCGGCTGGTCGGCGATGACCGCGCAGCTCGGCGACAAGATCCAGATCGTCGGCGACGACCTGTTCGTCACCAACCCGACCCGGATCGGCCGGGGCATCGCCGAGCGCGCCGCCAACGCCGTGCTGGTCAAGGTGAACCAGATCGGCTCGCTGACCGAGACGATCGACGCCGTCGACCTGGCGCACCGCAGCGGCTTCAAGACGATGATGAGCCACCGTTCCGGTGAGACCGAGGACACCACGATCGCCGATCTGGCCGTCGCGGTGGGCTCCGGCCAGATCAAGACCGGTGCTCCGGCCCGGTCCGACCGGGTCGCCAAGTACAACCAGCTCCTGCGCATCGAGGAGCAGCTGGGCGACGCGGCCCGGTACGCCGGAGCGGGCGCGTTCCCGCGTTACCGCACCGCGTAGTCCCTCAGCGTCGGATCATGGAGTTGTGGCATCGGCGCGCCGGGCATAGGTTCGGCGCAGCAGGTGCCGCAACTCCATGACCAGTTGAGTCCGGGGGAGGGCAGGGATGACGCAGCGCCGCACGCCGAGCGGCCAAGGCCCGGCGCGCAGACCGGGCCGCGCTTCCCGCCCTACGCAGCGTGTTCGGGTGCGCGACACGACGTCGAGCACGATGGCCAGCAGGGCGCAGCCACGCGCCGCCCGGCAGGCCCGCCCGGCCGCCGCGAAACGCGCGGCGGCGGCCAAGGGCGCGACCAAGCGGACCGTCGCGCCGCGGCCCAGGGCGGTCACCGGCCGGGCGATGGTGATGATCGCCGTGCTGGTGGCGCTGGTCCTGGCGTACACGTACCCGCTGCGGGTGTACCTCGCGCAGGAGTCGCAGATCGCGAAGACGAAGCAGGCGCAGGACGTTCAGCGCCGGCTGATCGCGGAGCGGGCGGACCAGGTGGCGCTCTGGTCGGACCCGGAGTACGTGGTGGCCCAGGCGCGTAAGCGTTTCTACTATGTGCGTCCCGGCGAGACCCCGCTGATCGTGCTGAACAGCGCGGAGAGCGCGGCGTGGGAGTCGAGTCAGGCGCCGGCCGCCCCCGCGCCCGACCGCTGGTACGACACTCTCTGGTCCAGCGTGCAAGCAGCCGATTCGGAGCCTCGGAAGTAGATGGAATCCCCCCAGCAGGCCGACCTGGACGTTGTCGAGTCCCAGCTCGGCCGCCGTCCTCGTGGCACCCGCGCGATCGCGCACCGATGCCCCTGCGGCAATCCGGACGTGGTGGAGACGTCGCCGCGCCTGGACGACGGCACCCCGTTCCCGACGTTGTTCTATCTGACCTGTCCGCATGCGACGGCGGCGTGCAGCCGGCTGGAGTCGGAGGGTCTGATGCGGGACATGCAGGAGCGGATGGCCGCCGACCCGGAGCTGGCCGCGCGCTATGCGAAGGCGCACGAGGACTATCTGGCGCGGCGTACCGAGATCGAGGACGTGCCGGAGATCGCCCGGGTGTCGGCCGGCGGGATGCCCGATCGGGTCAAGTGCCTGCACGTCCATCTGGCGCACGCGCTGGCGGCGGGGCCGGGCGTCAACCCGTTCGGTGACGAGGTCCGGGACGCGATCGGCGCGTACTGGTCGGGCGGTCGCTGCCGGTGATCAGCATCAGGCGCGCGCGGACCAAGGACGTGAAGGACATTCGGGCGCTGGTGGACACCTACACCACCGACCGGCGGCTGCTCAGCAAGGCGACGGTGACGCTGTACGAGAGCGTGCAGGAGTTCTGGGTCGCGACCGATCCGGACGACCGGGTCGTGGGCTGCGGCGCGCTGCACGTGATGTGGGAGGACCTGGCCGAGATCCGCACGGTCGCGGTCGACCCTTCGTACCGTGGTCAGAAGATCGGTCATCGGATCGTCACCGAGCTGCTCGAGGTGGCGCGCGACATCGGGGTCGCCCGGGTCTTCTGCCTCACCTTCGAGACCCGGTTCTTCGGCTCGTTCGGGTTCACCGAGATCGACGGCGCGCCGGTGCCGCACGGCGTCTACGAACAACTGCTGCGCTCGTACGACGAAGGTGTCGCCGAGTTCCTCGACCTGGAACGGGTCAAGCCGAACACGTTGGGAAACACACGAATGCTGTTGCATCTATGAGGGTCGCGGCGATCGACTGCGGTACCAACTCGATCCGGTTGCTGATCGCCGACGTGGACGGTGAGCGGCTGTCCGACGTGTCCCGGCGGATGGAGATCGTCCGGCTGGGCGAGGGCGTGGACCGCACCGGACGGCTCGCTCCGGAAGCTCTCGAGCGTACCCGTCAAGCTCTGTTGGGTTATGCGGCCGAGATCGCGGAACTGGGCATCGACCGGGTGCGGATGGTCGCCACCTCGGCGTCGCGGGACGCGAAGAACGCGGCGGAGTTCCGTGGCATGGTCCGCTCGGTGCTGGGCGTCGACCCCGAGGTGATCACGGGTACGGAGGAGGCGGCGCTCTCCTTCACCGGGGCGGTGCACGGGCTGACCGAGGAGCCGCCGTACCTGGTCGTGGACATCGGCGGCGGCTCGACCGAGTTCGTCACGGGCGTGGCGGCGGTGGAAGCGTCGATCTCGGTGGACATCGGCTGCGTGCGGATGACCGAGCGGCACAAGCTTGCCGACCCGCCCACGGCCAAGCAGATCGCGGCGGCGGAGAAGGACGTCACGGCGCAGGTGGACAAGGCGCTCGCGGCCGTGCCCGGCCGCCTCGCGCACACTCTGGTCGGGCTGGCCGGTTCGGTCACGACGGTGGCGGCTCTCGCTCTCGACCTTCCCGGGTACGACGCGAGCCGGATCCACCACGCGACGGTCTCGTACGACCAGGTCGCCAAGGTCACGGCGAGCCTGCTGGCGGCGACCGTGGCCGAGCGCCGCGCGCTGCCGGTGATGCACCCTGGGCGGGCGGATGTGATCGGCGCCGGCGCGCTGATCCTGCGGACGATCATGGAGCGGGCCGAACAGCACCACGTGGTGGTCAGCGAGCACGACATCCTCGACGGCATCGCGTACGGACTGGCGCTGGGCTGATCCGTCCTCGCGCTAGTCCGTTCTTGACGGTACTTCGCACTGCACAGTAGTGTGCCGTGCGTGGATGCGACGCAACTGCTCAAGGGCGTGCTCGATCTGGCCGTCCTCGCGGTGCTTCGCGAGGAGGACGGTTACGGCTACGACATCCTCCGCCGGCTGCGTGTGGCCGGGCTGGAGGAGGTCGGCGACGCCTCCGTCTACGGCACCCTGCGCCGGCTCTTCAACTCCGGGCTGCTGAACGCCTACGTGGTGCCCAGCGACGAGGGGCCGCACCGCAAGTACTACGCGCTGAACGCGGCCGGCCGGGCCGAGTTGCAGCGCTCCGGCAAGATCTGGCACGAGTTCTCAGGCGCCATGGACGACCTTCTGCGCGAGGGCGCCGTGGACGACCTTCTTCGCGAGCGGGGGACGGCGTGAACGCAACCGACACCGACGAGATCACGGGCTACGTCGAGGCGGTCCGTGCCGCCCTTGCCGGCCTGCCTGAGGACGTCCGCGAGGGCCTCCTCGAGGATCTGCCCGAGCATCTGGCCGAGGTGGTCGCCGACGACATCGGCACCCTGGCCGACCGGCTCGGCCCGCCCTCGGTCTACGCCGCCGAGCTGCTGGCCAGCGCCGGTTTCGTGGGCGGCGGCTTCCCCGACCCGCCACCGTCGCCGCGCCGCCGCGACCTGCCCCGCCGCTGGGGCAGCGCGCTCGGCCGGCGGGCGCGGCAGCTCGACGTGGCCACCGGGCCGCTCTTCGGCAGGTCCCGGGCCACCGAGTTCCTGGTCCAGCTGCGCCCGGCCTGGTGGGTGCTCCGGGGCTACCTGATCTCGATGGTGCTGGCGTCGATGCTCGGCTCGGAGGGCTCGCTCGGCCTGCTGCCCCGGGCCGGCGGCAGCGAGCTGGTCGCCTTCCTGCTGCTGGGCGTGTGCGTGGTCGCCTCGATCTGGTTCGGGCGGCGCCGGTTCCAGCTGAACAAGACGTTCCGGCTCGGGCACGGCGTGGCCACCGCGATCCTGCTGATCATCGGGCTGAGCGGGTTCTCCGACGCCGACCAGAACACCCGCTTCCAGGACGAGTTCAGCCCCGCCAACTACATCGACCAGAACGCCGATGTGCAGGATGTCTTCGTCTACGACAAACAGGGCAAGCTGATCGAGGGGGCCCGGCTGCTCGACCAGAACGGCCAGCCGATCCGGCTCGGCAACGGGGTCTGCTTCGACGAGGCGACCCAGAGCTACATGAGCCGCGAGGACAACGGCACCTACCCCTACTGCGTGGAGAACGCACCCTTCCGGATGGGCGAGACCAGCCCGAGCGTGGCTCCGGAGCCCACCCCGCGCTAACGTCCGTGCGTGACCGCGCGTACCCCCGAAGAGGTTGTGGCGCACGCCGCGCAAGCGCCCGACCTGCCGCGACTCGACGCCGAGGTGGCGGACTGCTTCGCCTGCGACCGGCTGGTCGCCTGGCGTGAGCGGGTCGCCGCCGAGCGTCGCGCCGCCTTCCGGGACCAGGAGTACTGGGGGCGCCCGATTCCCGGGTACGGCCCGGCCGACGCGACCATCGGCATCCTCGGGCTGGCCCCGGCCGCGCACGGGGGCAACCGGACCGGCCGGATCTTCACCGGCGACCGCTCCGGCGACGTGCTCTTCGCCGCGATGCACCGGGTCGGCCTGGCCAACCAGGCGCTCAGCGTCCACCGGGACGACGGCCTCACGCTCGCGCACACCCGGATCTTCGCGGCCGTCCGGTGCGCCCCGCCGGACAACAAGCCCCTCCCGGCCGAGCGCGACGCCTGCGCGCCGTGGCTGCACCGCGAGCTGACTCTGATCAGACCCACCCTGCGGGTGGTCATCGCGCTGGGTGCCTTCGCCTGGGCCGCGTGGTGGCCGGCCCTCTGGAACGTGTACGGGGCCCGGGCGCCCGTCCCGCGCCCGAAGTTCGGCCACGGCGCCGAGGTCTTCATGCCCGCCGCGCCGGTGCTTCTGGGCTGCTACCACGTGTCCCAACAGAACACATTCACCGGCCGGTTGACCCCGACGATGCTCGACGAGGTGCTCGGCCGTGCCAAAGCACTCGCGGGCCTGGCATGATGCGTGCTCGATGGACCTCGCCCGACTGCGTCGATGGTGGCCGCTGGCCGCCGTCCTCGGCCTGCTCTTCCTAGCCTCCGTCGCGGCCACCCGGTCGGCGCCCCAGCTGGAGCGCATCCGGCAGGACGCGCCCGAGGAGGCCGCCCCGCTGCTGCCCACCAAGCCGATCGCCACACCCAACTCGATCGAGGGCGAGGGCGGCACCCCGCCGCCGCAGGAGAACGGCCTGCCCGAGTGGATCGGCACGGTCGCGCTGATCGTCCTGGGCATCGCCGCGCTCGTCCTGATCGGCCTGGTGATCTGGGCGATCCTGCGCGACCAGGCACGACGCCGCGGTCGCCGGGCCCGGCCGGAGCGCGAGCGGGAGCCGAACACCGCCGAGGACCTGGTCGCCGCGCTGGACGCCGGCCTGGAGGAGCTCTCCGACGCCGACCGTGACCCGCGCCGGGCGGTGATCGCCTGCTGGGTCCGCCTGGAACAGGCCGCCGCCGCGGCCGGCACCACCCGGCACGCCGGGGACAGTCCCACCGACCTGGTCGGCCGGCTGCTCCGCGAGCAGCAGGTGGACGCCGGCGTGCTGGCCGCGCTGCTCGAGGTCTACCGGCAGGCCCGGTACGCCACGCACACCGTCGACGACCAGATGCGCTCCCAGGCCCGCTCGGCCTTGCAGCGCCTGCGCGCCGACCTGGGCGCCGCGCAGGTGCCGTCATGAGCCGCGAGGACGCCGCGGGCGGCGGGCTCGACGCGCTCTTCCAGTACGCCGACGAGCAGCCCGCCGCCGCCCCCGCGCCGCCGCCGGTCAAGCGGCCGCCGTCCCGGGCCGGCTGGATCGTGCGCAACATCCTGCTGGTCGCCGCCGCGACCACGGTCACCGTGGCCGGGATGCGGATGGCCGGGCTCAGCACGTCGCTGCTCGTCGTCGTGTCCGCGTTCGTCGCGTTGCGGCTGCTCATGCTGGCCGTCGCCGCGGTCGCGCCGCCCCCGGTGTCCCGCGCCGACAGGCGCCGCGCGGGGGAGGAGCCCGGCGAGTACCGCTGGGCCGGGAGCGATTCGCTGCGGACCGCGGTCCGGCGGTGGGAACTCCGGCTGGACTGGTCGCAGTCGGATGCCGATCGGTTCTCGCGTAACGTGCTGCCGGTGCTCGGCGAGCTGACCGACGAACGCCTGCGGCTGCGGCACGGCATCACCCGGACCTCCGACCCGCTCCGCGCGCGCGAGCTGCTCGGCGAGCCACTCTGGCAGCTGCTGACCGACCCCGGCCGGCGGCCGCCGAAACGGGCGGAGCTGGCCACGCACGTGGACGCTCTCGAACGACTGTGACTTGGTGAATGAGCCTACGAAGGAGTGAATCGGTGGCGGACGCGGCGCAGGGCCTTTCCCCGTACGACGCGGGGCGGCTGGCCGGTGCGGTGCTCGACCAGGTCGGCACCGTGGTGGTCGGCAAGCGGGACGCGCTGGAGCTGGTGCTGGCCGGGATCCTGGCCGGCGGACACGTGCTGCTGGAGGACCTGCCCGGCCTCGGTAAGACGCTGACCGCGCGGTGCTTCGCGCAGGCGCTCGGGCTGGACTTCCGCCGGTTGCAGTTCACCCCCGACCTGCTGCCCGCCGACGTCACCGGCTCGTTCCTGTACGACCAGCGCAAGGGCGACTTCGCGTTCCGGGCCGGCCCGGTCTTCACCAACATGCTGCTGGCCGACGAGATCAACCGGACGCCGCCGAAGACGCAGTCCGCGCTGCTCGAGGCGATGCAGGAGAAGCAGGTCTCGGTCGAGGGCGTGACCTACCGCCTGGACCCGCCGTTCCACGTGCTGGCCACGGCCAACCCGATCGAGTACGAGGGCACCTACCCGCTGCCCGAGGCCCAGCTGGACCGCTTCCTGCTGCGGGTGTCGTTCGGCTACCCGACCGCCGAGGAGGAGTGGGACATCATGCGCCGGCGCATGTCCCGCCGCCAGGAGGAGGCCCAGCTCGCCCCGGTGGTCGACTCGGCCACGCTGCTGGCGATGCAGGCGGCGCTGGAGCAGGTCGTGGTCGAGGACTCGATCGGCCGCTACATCGTGGCGCTCACCTCGGCCACCCGCGAGCACGCGTCCGCGCTGGTCGGCTCGTCGCCGCGTGGCTCGCTGGCGCTGCTGCTGCTGGCCCGCGCGCGTGCGGTGATGGCCGGTCGCGACTTCGTGGTGCCCGAGGACGTCAAGGACGTCGCGGTCCCGGCACTGGCGCACCGGATCACGCTGAAGCCGGAGATGTGGCTGCGCAAGGTCGACCCGCAGTTCGTGGTCCAGGAGGTGCTGTCCGCGGTGCCGGCGCCGGCCAGCGGCGCGATGCCCACGTACGCGCGGCATGAGTGAGGCGCCGCGGCTGCGTTTGGCGGCACCGCCCCCGGCGGACGAGGCCGATGACGCGCTGACCGGGCCGGCCTGGGTGCCCACCCGGGCGCTGGGCCGGACCGTGCTGCTCACCGGCCTGCTGCTGGTGCTCGGCGTCGCGCTGGGCCGGATCGATCTGGTGCTGCTCGGGGCACCGTTCGCGATCGGCGCGGCGATGGCGCTGCGCCGGATGCCGCGCTCGGCGCCCGAGGTGACCATCTCCGCCGACGAGGAACACCTGGTCGAGGGCGGCGTGGTGACCGCCGGGGTGACCGTGGCCAACCCGGACGTCATCGACTACGACCTGGTGGTGCTGCGGACCCGGACGTCGCCGTGGGTGAAGCTGGAACAGGCCGACCGGTCGTTCGCGATCAGGGTGCCGTCCGGCGACTGGACCGAGGTCGAGCTGACCGGCCAGGCCAGCCGGTGGGGCCGGCACGAGGTGGGCCCGGCGGCCGCGCGGGTCGCCGCCTGCACCGGCCTGCTCGCCTGCCGTCCCGTGGTGACGCCGGGCCGGGCGGTGCGGGTCTACCCGGTGACCGAGCCGTTCGCCGCCGTCGAGTCGATGCCGGCCGCGGCCGGGCTGGTCGGTCCGCACCGGTCGCGGCGGCCCGGTGAGGGCGGCGAGCTGGCCGGGGTACGCCCGTTCGCGCCGGGCGACCGACTGCGCCGGATCGACTGGCGGGTGTCCTTGCGTACGCGTGACCTGCATGTCGCCTCGACCCTCTCGGACCGGGACGCCGAGGTCCTGCTCCTGCTCGACGTGCTCGGCGAAGCCGGCGTCTCGGGCGGCGTCAACGGCAGCGCCTCGGTCCTGGACACCACGGTCCGCGCCTCCGCGGCGATCGCCGAGCACTACCTCAAGCGCGGCGACCGGGTGTCCCTGCTGGAGTACGGCGCGAACGCCCGCCGCCTGCGGGCCGCCACCGGACGCCGGCAGTACCTGACCGTCCTGGAGTGGCTGCTCGACGTGAAGGCGGACAACGACGCCGAGGCCGCGTTCGAGCACGCCTTCGGCACCCACCACGTGTCGTCGGACGCGCTGGTCGTGGTGCTCACCCCGCTGGTCGACCCGCGGTCGGCGGACATGCTGGCCCGGCTCACCCAGTCCGGCCGGTACACGGTGGCGGTGGACACCCTGCCGGACGGCCTGGCGCCGCCGCAGCGCAGCCAGTGGACGCCGCTGGCCGGCCGGTTGTGGCGGATCGAACGGGAGAACGTGCTCGGCCGGCTGCGCGAGCACGGCGTACCCGTGGTGGCTTGGGCCGGCGCCGGCAGCCTCGACCTGGTGCTGCGCGACGTGGCGCGGATGGCGTCCGCGCCGAGGGGGCACTGATGCTCGACGGCGTGACCAATCGGCTCACCCGGATGCAGAACGCGATCAAGCGGGCGACCCTGATTCCCCTGCTGGTCAAGGTCGGGATCGCGGCCGCGTTCGCCGGTGCGGTCCTGGTCGCCTGGCCGCCGGTGATCGTGTTCAGCCAGTTCGTGCTGCCGCTGCTGCTCTTCGCGGTCTATCCGGCGTTCGCGCCGCGCGGCCGCGGTCCGACCATGGCGGTGCTGGTCGTGGTCGGCGGCTGGCTCGCCGGGACCAGCTACTACGACGGCCCGGTGGAGGCGTGGCGGGTGATCGCCATCGGCACCTTCCTCTACCTCGGGCACACCCTCGCGGCGCTGGCCGCCGTGCTGCCGTTCGACGGGGTGATCAACATCGAGGTGATCATCCGCTGGCTGCTGCGGGCCGCCGCGGTGGTGCTGATGGCCGCGGTGCTGACGGTCATCGCGCTGGGTCTGTCCGACGTGCTCGCCGGAAGTGCCTTCGTACTGGCGACGGTGGTCGGCCTGGCCGCCGCGACCGCCGCGACGCTGCTGCTGGCAAGGTTGCTGCGACGCACCGGTAACTAACCTTTTACGTGTGTTCCTCAGCACCCCTCACCTGGGCTTGTGCTGCGTCACAACCGGCCGCACCGGAGCCGTCCGGTACGGACAATGGACCACGTGAGACCTCAGCGAGTGATTGTTGTCGGAGCCGGCCACGTGGGCCTCTACGCCGCCTTGCGTCTGTCGCGCAAGCTCAGCCCGCGCCGTGCCGAGGTGGTCGTGATCGACCCCCAGCCGCACATGACCTACCAGCCGTTCCTGCCCGAGGCGGCGGCCGGCAACATCTCGCCACGCCACTCGGTCGTGCCGCTGCGCCGCGAGCTCAAGCGCTGCCGGATCGTCTCCGGCGAGGTGATCCGCGTCGAGCACGACCGCAAGATGGTCACCGTGCAGCCGATCGAGGGCCCGCCGACCGAGATGACCTACGACCACATCGTGGTGGCGCCCGGCTCGGTGTCGCGCACCCTGCCGATCCCCGGCCTGCGCGAGCGCGGCATCGGCTTCAAGACCATCGGCGAGGCCATCTACCTGCGCAACCACATCCTCGACCGGCTCGACGTGGCGGCCGTGACACCCGACCCGGCGGTCCGCGCGGCGTCGCTGACCTTCGTGTTCGTCGGCGGCGGCTACGCCGGCATCGAGGCGCTGGCCGAAATGGAGGACGTGGTTCGCGACGCCCTCTCCGGCTACCCCGAGCTCCGGCAGGAGGAGGTGCGCTTCGTCCTGGTCGAGGCAACCAACCGCATCCTGCCCGAGGTCGGTCCCCAGATGGGGGCGTACGCCGCGAGGCAGCTCGACAAGCGCGGCATCGACCTACGGCTGGACACCCGCCTGGAGTCATGCGTGGACGGCTGGGTCGAGCTGAGCGACGGCGACCGGTTCAAGGCCGAGACGCTGGTCTGGACGGCCGGGGTGAAGCCGTCGCCGATGCTCGACCGCACCGACCTGCCGCGGGGCCCGCGTGGCCACGTCGTCGCCCTGCCGACGCTGCAGGTGGTGGACGGCGACCGGGTGCTCGACGGCGCGTGGACCGCGGGCGACTGCGCCCAGGTGCCCGACCTCACCAAGCCCGAGGGCGCGTTCTGCTCACCCAGCGCGCAGCACGCCGTGCGCCAGGCCAAGGTGCTGGCCGACAACATCCGCCAGGTGATCCTGGGCGGGGTTCCCAAGCCCTACAAGCACAAGTACGCCGGGAGCGTCGCCAGCCTGGGTCTGCACAAGGGCGTGGCGCACGTCTACGGCATCAAGCTGACCGGCCTGCCGGCCTGGCTCATGCACCGGACCTACCACGTCAGCCGCATCCCGTCGTTCAACCGCAAGGCGCGCGTGGTCGCCGACTGGACGCTCGCGTTCGTGTTCCGCCGGGAGACGATCTCGCTCGGACAGTTGCACGAGCCGCGGGAGGAGTTCACCGACGTGACACCCCCGCTGACCAGCCACCGACCGTCCGAGCCGGTGGGTGCGGGCATCCGGTAGGACCGGGGTGTACTCAGCCGTCCGGCGTCTTGCCGGGCGCTGGCCAGCAGATACGGTGAGCACAGCCCCTCTCCAGGCCCGGGTGGTGGAAAGGCAGACACGGCCGCCTTAAAAGCGGCTGCCCTCACAGGCGTGCGGGTTCGACCCCCGCCCCGGGCACCAGGGTGGATCGTTTCCGGTGGAATCGGTCATCGTCTCCCGGATGACGCAGGACCGGCCAAACCCGTCATCGAGGTTCGCGCGACTCCCGCGGACCCGAGGTGCGGACAACTACCGAACAATTCTCTCCTGGCCGGACGACGCCGGTTCACTACGGTCGCGATCATGGATGCCTTGTCACTCGGGTCGCTGATCCGGGCCCATCGCGGGGCGGCCGGGCTGAGCCAGCGGGACCTGGCCGAGCGCTCCGGTCTCAGCCTGGCCACCCTGCGGGACCTGGAACAGGGCCGGACCCGCCGGCCGAGGCTGCTCTCCGTGCGGGCTCTCGTCGACGCCCTGAATCCGGCGCCGGACATCGCCGCGGCCTGGCTCTCGGCCACCACCGAGGCACCCGCCGCCGCCCGCGCTGAGCGCGCGGCGCCGCCCTCGGCCGGCCCGGTATGGGTGGGCGTGCTCGGCCCGCTCGTGATGCGCCGGGGCGGCGCCGAGGTCCCGCTTCCGGGCGGCCGGCGCCGCGCGGTGCTGGCGCGGCTGGCCGCGGACGCCGGCGAGGTGGTGACCGTCTCGGAGCTGATCGACCTGCTCTGGCCGGACGAGCCGCCCCGGTCCGCGGTCGGCGCGCTGCAGACCTGCGTCTCCCGGCTGCGGGCGGAGGTCGACCCCGAGCGGCGGGACGGGACGCTGGACTCCGTGGTGAACGGCTACCGGCTGCGGCTCGGCGAGGACTGGTCGGACCTGCTCGCGTTCCGGGCGCTGCGGCGGCGGGCCGAGCTCGCCGGTGACCCGTACGCCGAGCGCGGGGTGCTCGGCGAGGCGCTGCAGCTGTGGCGTGGGGCGCCGCTGGCCGACGTGCCGGAACTGCGCGGGCACTCCCTCGTCACGATGCTGGAGGAGGAGTGGGTCGCGGCCGCGCTGCGCCACGCCGACCTGGCCGCCGCCGAGGGCCGGCCCGAGCTCGCCGTGCCGGGGCTGCGCCGGTTGGCGGGGGAGCATCCGCTGCACGAACCGGTCCACGCCCGCCTCGTCGGCGCGCTCGCGGCCGCCGGTCGGACCGCCGACGCGCTGGCCATGTTCGACGCCGTCCGTCGCCGGCTCGCCGACGAACTCGGCCTCGACCCGGGCGCCGAACTGGCCGCCGCCCGGGACGCCGCGCTGCGCCGGGCCGGTGGCAACCGGCCGGCGGATCCCTTTCCGGCCCAGCTGCCGGCCGATGTCGCGCGGTTCGCCGGACGCCGCGCCGAGCTGGCCCGGCTGGACGCGTTCGCCGCCCGGCGCCGGCGCGGCGTGGTCGTCGTCGCGATCACCGGGGCGGCCGGGATCGGCAAGACCACCCTCGCGCTCCGCTGGGCGCACCGGGCCCGCGACGATTTCCCCGACGGGCAGCTCTACGCCGACCTGCGCGGCTTCGACCCGTCCGGGGTGATGGTCACCCCGGCCGCGGCGCTGGGCCGGTTCCTGCACGCCCTCGGTGTCCCGGCCCAGCGGCTGCCGACCGAGCTGGACGCGCAGGCGGCGCTCTTCCGCAGTCTGCTGGCCGACCGGCGGATGCTGGTCGTGCTGGACAACGTCCGCGACGACGACCAGGTCCGGCACCTGCTGCCCGGCAGCGCCGGGTGCCTGGTGATGGTCACCAGCCGGGATCCACTCGCCGGGCTGGTCGCGACCGCCGGCGCCGAGGCGCTGCCGCTCGGCCTACCGGACGCACAGGAGGCGGAGGATCTGCTGGTCGGCCGTCTCGGCCGGGCACGGACGGCGGCCGAGCCGGGCGCCGCCGCGGAGGTCGTCGAGCGGTGCGCCCGGCTGCCGCTCGCCCTGGCCATCGTCGCCGCCCGGGCGGCGACGACGGCCGGACTGCGGCTGGCGACACTCGCCGGCGAGCTCCGCGACCAGCGGCGCCGGCTCGACGTGCTGTCCACCGGCAGTCCCGCAGCCGATGTGCGCTCGGTCTTCTCCTGGTCCTACTGCCTGCTCAGCCCGGGCGCTGGTGAGCTGTTCCGGCTGCTGGGGCTGCATCCCGGCCCGGAGGTGTCGGTCGACGCCGCGGCGAGCCTGGCCGGTGCCGAGCCGGCCGAGGTACGGCCGTTGGTGGCGGAGCTGGTCCGGGCGCAGCTGCTGGCCGAGCCGAGGCCGGGGCGGTTCGCCCTGCACGACCTGCTCCGCGCGTACGCCGGAGAACTTGCCGTTGACGTGTGCGGCGAGGCGGAGCGGAAGGCCGCCACGGCGCGGATGCTCGACCACTATCTGCACACCGCGCTGTCCGCCGCGCTGCTCCTCAACCCGGGCCGCCGGCCGATCGCACCGCCGCCGCCGCACCCCGGCACTGTGGTCCGGCGGGTCGGCGACGCCGAGGAGGCGCTGGTCTGGTTCGGCGCGGAACATCTCGTGCTCAGCGCGGTCGTGGCGCGGGCGGCCGACGGGTTCGGTACGCACTGCTGGCAGCTGGCGTGGACGATGTGGAACTTCCTCGATCGGCGCGGGTCGTGGCACGAACTGCTGGCGACCCAGCGGATCGCCCTCGACGCCGCGGTCCGGCAGGACGACGTGACCGGGCAGGCGTTCGCGCACCGAGCCATCGCCCGCGCCTGCACCGGCCTGGACCGCGTCGACGAGGCGGCCGGGCACTACGAGCTGGCGCTCGCCCGGAGCACCACGACCGGCGACCACCTCGGCCGGGTGACCGCCCTGCTCGGCCTCGCCCGCGTGCACGACCACCTGGCGCAGCCGGCGGCGGCGCTGGCCCGGGCCGAGGAAGCGCTGACCCTGTTCCCGCCGGGCAGCCGGGACATCGAGCGCGCCTGGACGCTGAACACGATCGGCTGGCACCGGGCGCAGCTCGGCGAACACGAGCGGGCGCTGGCCGCGTGCGAGGAGGCGCTGGCCCTGCTCCAGGAGACCGGGGACCGCTACACCGAGGCGGCCACCTGGGACAGCATCGGGCTCGCGCGCCGCCACCTGGGCGACCGCGGCCGGGCCGAGGTCTGCTACCTGCGGGCGCTCGAGCTCTACCAGGGAGTGGGTGCGCGCTATCCGATGGCCGAGACGCTCACCAATCTCGGCCGCGCGTACGACCATTTCGGTGACCGGGCGGCGGCGGAGGACGCGTACCGGCGGGCCTTGGCGATCCTCGACGAGCTGGGCCATCCCGGCGCGGCCGAACTGCGTGCCGAGCTGCGCGCCGGGGCACGGGCCGGGGTACGGGCGGAGTACGGGTAAGCGTACGGACAGCGGGTTTCGGCACGCTCCGGCTCATGGCTGAACGGGAACCATGGGAATGGCAGTGAGTCCGATCAATCGACCCACCCCTGCCGGACAGCGGAGGCGGCGAGGGTGACGCGGTTGCCGGCATGCAGCGCCTCCTGGAGCGCGCCGACATGCCGGCGCACCGTCCGCTCGCTGATGCCCAGGTGCCGGGCGATGGCGCCGTCGGTCATGCCGGTCAGCAGCAGACGCAGCACCTGGTCCTGTTCCGGTGGGAGCCGGACCGCGCTGCCGTCGAGCGGCACCGCGGCGGCCCACAGCATCTCGAAGTAGCCGCGCAAGGCGGCCACGATGACCGGCGCCCGCACCAGAACCGCGCCCTCCATGCCGGTGGCCCCGAGCGGGAGCAGCGCCGCCCGGTCGTCGACGAGCACCATCTTCATCGGCACGTCCGGATGTGCCCGCGAGGACCAGCCGGCCTCCACCGACAGCCGGAGCATCTCCCGGGCGCCCGCGACCTCGAGCGCGGCGCGACTGTAGACGTTGCGGAAGCGGACGCCGCGGGCGACCAGATCGGCCGGGAGCGGCCGTGCCGACCGTGGGTCCGGCGGGCGGCTGAAATGCTCGGTCTCCAGACTGGCGACCTCGGAACGGGCGGACAGCGCGAGCTCCACCGAGAGCGCCCCGATCGCATCCCGGTCGGTCAGCACCCGGATCGGGCCGTCGGTGTCGTCGCCGGGCGCCGCCAGCCGGTATCGCTCTTGCAGCCCGGGTGCGCCGTCGCGCAGCCGCACCAGCGCCTCGACCTGGTCGAGCAGCTCCCGCTGACGCACGATGAGCGCGTTGTCGATCGCCCGGGCCGGTTCGACGGCGACCAGCAGCGGCGTCCCGACGTAGCGGACCCGGGCGAACCCCTTGCCGATCAGCTCCCGGGTCTCCGGCCGGTCCTCCACCCCGGGATCGTCGGCGAGCGCCACGCCGCCGCTCTCCACGAGATGCTGGTACTGCTCCGCCGCCGCCGCCGAGAGCACGACGGAGAGTTCGGGCCACATCAGGCCGCCGCGCTGATCTCGCCGATCCGGCCGAGGTCGTCGAACGTGACCCGCAGCGCCGTGCCGCCGGGGTGGTGGCCGGTCACCGCCGCCGGAGCCACGTCCACCCGCCAGCCCTGCTGGGCGAAGAAGCTCTCCACCACGGTGCGGTGGTCCAGCGCGTACGCCTGGATCACCTGCGTCAGCACGGTCGTCGCCCGTTCCGGGGAGCTCGGCGCCAGCACCGCCGCCGGCACACCCTCGAGCTGGAAGAAGAGCGCCCCACCCGGGTACGGCCCGCGGTAGTAGCAGTTGCCGGTGAGGCCGGAGGCCAGCAGCGCGAGCCGGTGCCCGTCGGCCCGCTCCAGCGGGAAGCCGGGCTCGGCCAGCTCGACGGGACCCGTCGACCGGCCGCGGTCGCGCAGCCACCGGGCCGCCCGCAACACCGTGTCCGGCAGTCCGCTCTGGCTGTTGGCCCAGGCCCACAGCCAGGTGCCGTCGTCGTGGGCCTCGGTGCCCAGCAGCTGGATCCGGTACGTCAGATCGTCACCGAATGACGCCGTGCCCGCGGTGATGTCCACCGCCCAGCTCCGCTCCCCGAGGTGGTCGGCCAGCGCCAGCTGGCGGGCCAGGGCGGTGCCGACGTGCCGGGCGAACTCCTCCGTGAAGCCGTGCACCTGATCAACCCTTCCGCTCGGCGACGAGACGCAGGGTACCCAACGGCGGCCGGGCGTCCGGCGGACCCGCGGCCGGATCCGGCCATTGGCCGGTGCCGGTCGTTTCCGGGATCACCACGACCGGTCCGCCGACCTTAGCGTCGATCACACATCGGGGGCGGTCGGAAACCGGGGGGACGTCATGCGCCGATCGGAGCACAGTGGACGGAGACGGAGACGGGGCCTGGTCCTGTCCCTCGTGGTGCTGCTCGTTCTGACCGGCGGGCCGTTCGCCGTTCCGGCACTGGCGGATCCGCCGGTCCGGGCCGACGGATACGCGGACGCGGCGCCGGAACAGGCGAGCGGCACCGCGACCGGCGCCGGCCATCGTGCTCCGGCGGCGAGCACGGCGGCCGGCGGCCGTCTCCCGGCCCGGAAGGCCGTCCGCCCGGACGGCGCGGTGGCCGACCGGTTGAGCATCCCGGCCCGGACCGGTGACCGCCCGGCGGTGGCGCGTCCGGTCCCGGCACGGTTGACGCCCGGTCCGGCGGCGGCCGGCTTCGACGCGAAGCGGAGCCGGCGGCTGCCCGGCCGGGACGCGGCCACCACCGAGTTCACCAACCCGGACGGGACGCGCACGCTGCGGCTCCACACCCAGCCGGTCAACGTGCGGCAGCCGGACGGCAGCTGGTTGCCGGTCGACACCCGGCTGAAGCGGGACGGCGCGGGCTGGCGAACGGCACGCACGTCGTATCGGCTGACCGTCCGGGACGGCGCCGCCGGTGAGCCGCTGGCCGAGATCGTCGCCGAGAACGGCGAGCGGACCGTGGTCGACGAGCCCGGCCGGCGGGTGGTGCGCCCGGTGGTGCGGGGGAGCACGGCGACGTTCGCCGGGGTACGGCCCGGCGTGGACCTGCGGCTGACCGCGACCGGGTCCGGCGTACGCAAGGATCTGATCTTCAAGGACGCGGAGACGGTCAGCGTCGTGATCGCGGCGGCGACCACGGTCGGGGTGGACGCGGACGACACGTTCGTGATGAGCGGGCTGGGTGACCAGTCGAACTCGCCGGACCTGCAGGTGGGCACCCCGGACGGCGGACGGACGGCCGGCCGTGCCTACTTCCACTTCGGGCAGCTCGCCACCCGGCTGCGCGACCAGTACATCAACGGCGCCTCGCTGGTCCTGCTCAACAACTACGCGACCTCCTGCGCGCCGGCGCCGGTGACCGTGTTCGAGGTGGCCTCGCCCTGGTCCGGCAGCTCGCTGCGGTGGCCCGGCGCCCCGGTCAACGCCGCCTACGACACCAGGTCGTTCGCGCATCGCGGCCTCAGCGGCGGGTGCCCGGCCGCGTGGGAGGCGCTGCGGGTCGACCCGGACGCCGCGACCCGGTGGACGCACGGCGCGGCGTTCCACGGTCTCGGGGTGCGGGCGTCCAACGAGCGCGACACGGCCGGGTTCAAGCGGTTCGCGGCGGCCGAGTCGGTCAACCCGCCGTACCTGGACGTCACCTATGCGCCGGAGGGCGCCGCGTATCAGACCGACGAGCTGCTCCAGCCCACCAACAACGCTCCGGGCCGGATCCGGGTCCGCGCCACCAACCTCGGGTCGAGCACCTGGCAGGCGGGCGGCGGCTACCGGCTCGGGCTCACCGTCAAGCGGGGCGGCCAGGTGGTGGCCGCGCCTGCGCCGGTCGCACCCGCCACGAACGTCGGCCCGATGGGCGTGGCCACGATCGACCTGACCATCCCGCCGCTGGCGCCGGACGAGTACACGCTCGAGATCGGCATGGTCAACCCGCAGGGACAGGACTTCAACTCCGCGTACGGCGTGCCGAAGGGCACCACGCCGATGAAGGTCACGAACGTCCGCCCGGCCGTGAACTACCAGCAGCCCGGCAGCGGCGCCGGAGTGGGCTCGATCGTGCCGACGCTCTACGCCTCGGGCGTGAACCCGGACAACTGGCCCGCGGACGCCACCCTCAAGTACGACTTCAAGATCTGCGGCGGCACCCCCGACGCGCCGACCGGCTGCCACGAGTCCGGCTGGACCGGGCAGACCTGGACGCCACCGGCCGGCGCGCTGCGCTGGTCCGAGACCTACTTCTGGTGGGTACGGGCGCACGACGGCGCCGACGCCGGGCCGTACGCCGGCCCGCTGACGCTGCGCACCCAGGTGCCGCAGCCGGAGATCACCGCCCGGCTGGCCGGCAGCCCCGACTCGGTGCAGGCGCCGGGGCTCGACCCGAGCATCGGCAACTACTCCACTATGGTCACCGACGCGTCGGTCGCCACTGCCGGGCCCGACCTCACCGTCGTCCGCACGTACAACAGCCTGGACCCGAGGCGAGACAGCGCGTTCGGCCTGGGCTGGGCGTCGCGCGTGGACATGCGGCTGTCCCGCGACATCGACACCTCAGGCAGCGTCGTGGTCACCCTGCCGACCGGGCGGCAGGTGCGGTTCGGGCGCAACACCGACGGCACGTACGCGGCGCCGCAGGGCCAGGCGCTGACCCTCACCTACGACTCGGCGACCGGACGCTGGACCCAGCGCGACGCGACCGGCAGCCGGTGGATCTTCGACGTCCTCGGCCGGCTGATCACCGTGGCGGACCCGGCCGGGCTGACCGAGACGCTGCGGTACGACGCAAATGACCACGTCTACGAGATCCGCAACGACACCAGCGGCCGCAAGCTCACCCTGGGCTGGCAGAACGGCCGGGTCGCCACGGTGCAGGCCAACGACGGGCCGGTCTGGACGTACGCCTACGAGGGGTCCCGGCTGACCCGGGTCTGCGCGCCGGGCGCCGCGCCCAACTGCACCACCTACCACTACGGCACCGGGTCGCACTACCGCAGCTCGGTGGCCGACGACGGGCCGCGCGCGTACTGGCGCCTCGGCGAGACCACCGGCACGACCGCGACCAGCGCCACCGCTCGAGCCGCCGGGCTGGACGGCGGCCGCTACGACGGCGTGGTGCTGGGCGGCGCCGGGGCGATCGCGGGGACCGCCGACCGGGCCGCCGTCTTCGACGGGGTGAACAGCCGGGTCGACCTGCCCGCCGAGGCCGCCTCGCGCTCGATGTCGCTGACCGCCGAGATGTGGTTCAAGACCACCGACGCCGGGGTGCTGCTGAGCTCACAGAAGGGCGCCGCGTACCCGGAGGCGGCCGAGGCGTGGACGCCGATCCTCTACGTCGGCACCGACGGTCTGCTCTACGGCGGGTTCCCGGTGCCGAAACCGGCCGGCCCGCGGCAGGCCGTGAGCAACGCCGCGGTCAACGACGGCGCGTGGCACCACGCGGTGCTCTCCGCCGCGATCGACACCCAGACCCTGTACGTCGACGGCGTCGCGCAGCAGGTGACCGCGTCCGGGGTGATCGACCACCGCGGTCAGACCCAGCTCACGCTCGGCGCCGGTCAGGGCAAGGACTGGCCGGCCACCACCGGCGACCGGTTCCCGTTCGCGGGCAGCATCGACGAGGTCGCCCTGTACGAGCACAGCCTCGGCCCGCTGGCCGTACGCCAGCATTTCGACGCGGCCCGTTCGATCGACCTGCTCACCGGCATCACGCTGCCGCAGGACGACCGCCGGTACGTCACCGTCGCCTACGACGACACCCTCGACCGGGTCCGCACCCTGACCGACAACTGGAACCGGGTCTGGAACCTCGACCCGCCGGTCCGCGACCAGGCGGTCCGCAAGGTCACCCTGCACGGCCCCTACCCGGACTGGACCTACACGTTCGACGCGGACAACGGCGGCCGGACGGTGAGCAAGACCCACGACGGCGCGACCGAGTCGTACCGCTACAACGTCGCGGGTTTCCTCGCCGCCGTCGTGGACCCGGACGGCCGCGAGGCCAGGTTCACCACCGACCGCCGCGGCAACGTGCTGTCCACGACCACCTGTCGCGCCGCCAACTCCTGCAACACCTCGTACGCCGGCTACTTCCTCAACGCCGGCGAACCGCTGGACCCGCGCAACGACCGGCTGATCAGCAGCTCCGACGCCCGCTCGTCCGGTCCGGAGGACAACCGCTTCAAGACCGTCTTCGAGTACGACCCGGCCGGGCGCCCGTTGAAGTACACCTATCCGCTGCCCGCCGGCGTGACCACCGCGCCCGTGGAGACGTGGCGGTACGCGACCGGCAGCGAACCGGCCGAGGGTGGCGGCACTGTCCCGGCCGGGCTGCTGCTCGTCGCCACCGGCCGGAGGGGACAGACCACCACGCACTCGTACGCGCGCACCGGCGACCTGGTGAGCACGACGTCGCCGACCGGCTTGCGGACCCGCTACGCCTACGACAGCCTGGGCCGGGTCCGGGAGACCACACCGGCCAACAGCGGCGGTGTGGCCTTCGGGACCACGACCACCACGTGGACCGAGCGGTCCCAGGTGAAGACCGTCACCGAGCCGGCGGTGACCAACGCGGTGACCGGCAAGCGGCACCAGCGGATCACGACCTACGACTACGACGGCAACGGCAACCGGACCGCCGTCACGGTCGGCGACACCACCCCCGCGGCCGAGGGCGGCGACGCGCCCCGAACCACCGCCTACCGGTACGACGCGAGCGACCGGCTGACCCTCACGACGTTCCCGGACGGCCGCACCGAGAGCCGCGGGTACAGCCTCGACGGTCTGCAGATCGACACCACCGACCGGGCCGGGACCGTGTGGCACGACCGGTACGACGACCAGCGCCGGCTGCTGGCGCGTAGCGTCGAGGGCGCCGGCGTGGACCCGCAGAACCCGTCCGCCACCGCGATGGCGCTGGAGTTCCGCAGCTATGACCCGGCCGGTGACCTGGCCACGGTCACCGACGCGACGGGCCGGCTCACCCGCTTCACCTACTACGGCGACGGGCTGCCCGCGACGGTCGTGCGGGAGAACCACCAGGACGACGACGGCACCACGCGATCGGTCGTGCTGGGCCGGCAGTCGTACGACCCGGCCGGCAACGTCAGCGAGCTGGTCGAGGCCGGCGGCCGGGCGACGACGTACACGTACGACCCGGCCGGGTTGCCGCGCACCGAGACCGTGGACCCGGCCGGCGAGAAGCGGGTCACCGAGTACACCCGCGACGCCGACGGCAACGCCACCCGGACGACGCTGACCGGCGCGGCCCAGCCCGGCCGGCAGGAGACCAGGCTCACCGAGTACGGGCCGGACGGGCAGCCCACCCACATGCACGCGGTTCTCGGCGACGGCGTGCAGATCACCATGGTCACGACGTACGACGAGCGGGGTCTCCCGATCGCGGTCCGCGACCCGCGTGGTCAGACCACGACCGTCGGGTACGACGCGACCGGCCGGATGACGTCGGCCGTCCAGCCGGCCGTCGACGTGTGGCGCGACGGCGTGCGGACCCCGGGCGTACGGCCGGTCACGGTCACCGCGCGCAACGCCTTCGGCGAGCCGACGCACGAGAAGGACCCGAACGGCAACGTCGACGTCACCGGGTTCGACGCGATGGGCCGGGTGCAGTCGGTGACGAGCCCGGCGTACACGCCGCCGGGCGGCGCCCCGCTGACCGCCACGACGCAGATCGGCTACGACGCGCTCGGCCGGGCGAACCGGGTCACCGATCCGCTGGGCCGGGTCACGACCTCGGTCTTCGACCCGTACGGCGATCTGCTCAGCGAGACCGCGCCGCCGGTCGGGGACGCGCCGTCCACGACTCGGTACACCTACAGCCGCACCGGCGAACTGCTCTCCACCACCACCCCGGGCGGCGCGCAGACCCGGTCCACCTACAACACCCTCGGCCACGAGGTGACCCGGACGCTCGTCGAGCGGGTTCCCGGCCCGGCGAGCTTCCTGATCACCCGGTTCGCCCACGACGACGCCGGCCGCGTCCGGCGCATCACGACGCCGCAGGGCAACGTCACGACCGCGACCTACAACACCGCCGGCGACCAGATCACGCGCACCGACCCGACGGGCCGGACCAGCACCTTCACGTACGACATCGCCGGTCGCCTGCGCACCACTACCGACCCCTCCGGCCTGGTCGCCGAGGCCTCCTACGATCTGCTCGGCCGCCCGTCCGGGGTGACCGACAGCAAGAACGGCTCGGTGCTGCGCCGCTCGGCGGTGGAGTACGACGCGGCCGGCAACCCGGTGGCGACCGTCAGCGGGGAAGGCCGGCGGCAGACGCTCGGCTACGACGCCCTGGGCCGCGTCGTCACGCGGACCTCGCGGACCGGCGACGACCACAGCATCACGATCGGGCTCGGGTACGACGCGGCCGGCAACACCACCCGCTATGTCGACGGCAACGGCCGCGCCACCACGTACACGTTCAACTCGTGGGGTCTCGCGGAGTCCACGGTGGAGCCGTCGACGGCCGCCCACCCCGATCCGGCCCAGCGCACGTTCACCACCGGCTACGACGCGGCCGGTCAGGCCGTCCGCGAGGTGCTGCCGGGCGGCGTCGAGCGGACCCGGGAGTTCGACGCGCAGGGACGGCTCACGGTCGAGCGGGGTTCCGGGGCGGAGACGGCCACCGCCGACCGGCGGCTCGGCTACGACGCGGACGGCCGGCTGACCCTGGCCGGCGGGCCCCGCGGGGACACCACCTACCGGTACAACGACCGCGGCGGGCTGGTCGAGTCCGCCGGTGCGGCAGGCACCGAGACGTACGCCTACTTCGCGGACGGCGGGCTGCAGTCGCGGACCGACGCGACCGGCACGGCCACGTTCACCTATGACGCCGCCGGGCGCCAGGCCTCGATGGCCGACCCGGTCAGCGGGCGGACCGTCGACTTCGGTTACGACGCGGCCGGTCGGCTGGGCAACGTCACCGACCGGTCGGCGCCGCGGGTGTCCCGGGTCCTGCGCTACGACGACCTCGGCCGGCTCGAACGGGACGTGGTCGAGCAGCGGATCGACAGCGGGGTTCCGCCGCGGAACCTGCTCGGCGCCACCTACGCGTACGACCTGGACGACAAGGTGACCGGCAAGACCGAGATCCGCGACGGCCAGGCGTCGGCGAGCTCCTACGACTACGACGACGCCGGCCGGCTCGTCGAGTGGACCCGGCCGGACGGGACCACCACGTCGTACGGCTGGGACGACGCCGGCAACCGCACCCGCGCCGGACCGAGGACGGCCACCTACGACGAGCGCAACCGGCTCCTCACCGACGGAACGACCGGCTACACCTACTCCCCGCGCGGCACGCTCAGCTCGGCCGGCGGGCGGGCCACCAGCTTCGACGCGTTCGAGCGCCTGGTCTCGGACGGCACGACAAGCTATGCGTACGACGCCCTCGACCGCGTGGCGTCCCACGGCGACCAGGCACTGCTCTACCAGGGCCCGACGAACGCCGTGGTCAGCGACGGGCAGCGGCTGGTCAGCCGGGACGCGACCGGTGCGCCGTTCGCCGACAAGGCGGCCACCGCCGGGTCGGGCACCGGGCATCAGCTCTACGCCGACCAGCACGGCGACGTCACCGGCAGGTACCGGTCGGCGGTGCTCGGCGGCTCCCGCTCCTACGACCCGTTCGGCTCGCCGACGGCCACCTCGGGGGAGTCCCCGTCGGTCGGCTACCAGGGCGGCTGGACCGACGCCGCCACGGGCGCGGTCAACATGGCGTCCCGCTGGTACGACCCCGGCACCGGCGCCTTCCTCAGCCGCGACACGCTGACCGTCGACCCGGACGCCGCCGGCGCCGGCAACCGCTACGCGTACGCCCAGGCCGACCCGCTGGGCCTGACCGACCCGACCGGCCACGAGCCCGGCGGCTGGGGCAGTTCCTTCGAGCAGTTCGCACACGAGCATTGCATTCCCGGGAAGAACGTCAGCCCGCTCGAGGCGACGATGTGGGTGCTGCATCGGCTGGACCCGATCGACAACCTGTTCTGCCTTTACGTCCTCGCGTGGGACATGGAGGCCAACTGGCACCAGGAGCTGGTTCCGGGCGGCGCTCGTGGCGGCAACACCTCGACCAATCGGCTGACGAACTACTACGACGACACCTTCACCATCAACGACCGGTTCGACTCCGGAGGCGGCGGCGGTCGCGGCTGGCGTCCGCCGTTGCCGCCGCCACCACCGCCCTGGATCCCGCCGCTCTTCGTCCCGATCCCGCCGCCCCCGCCGGGAACGCACGCGCAGCCGCGTCCGCCGAGGGTGCCGTCCGATCCGCCGGACGAGAACCGGATCGACCCCGGCCCGGGGATCACGGACAGCTTCACCCGGGTCGAGGACGCCCCGATCATCGACGCGGGCTCGTTCGCGACGATCGCCGTGGCGGCGGCCGCCGCCCTCGGCGCGGGCGAGTCCCTGCACGATTGGTGGCAGAAGAGGATGGCGAAGTCGAACGTCCGGAACAACGAGCGGTACTCCTATGTAGACCTCGTCGACGATCCGAACGGCAGCGCCGCCTACGACGCGGCCCGGCAGGGGTGTTTCGACGGCAGCTGGAACGGGGGCCCGATCCGCTACGCGGAGCGGGACACCGGGGGACGCGCCGTCCGAGGCGAGGCCTGCTACCAAGGGGTCCTCCCGTCAGGAGGGACGCCTGTGGGCAACAATCTCCCGCCGGGCCTCCCGAGCCCGGACATGGCGGCCGGACATCTGATCGCGCATTCTCTCGGTGGCAGCGGCACCGATCTCCGGAATCTCACGCCGATATACCAGCGCATGGTGAACGTCAGCGGGATGTACGCCGGCGCCGAGCGGATCGTCGCGATCCTGGTCAAGGATCTGGGCCAGACCGTCTACTACCGCGTCGAGCCGATCTACGACGGCGCCAATCCGGTGCCCACTCACCTGCGGATCATCATCGCGACCCCGCACGGCGGCGTCCTGATCACGCTCCAGAACGACATATGACCTTGTGTTGGGTAACGGGGAGGGAATTGTGAAGACAACCTGGCGCGGCGTGGTCGCCGCGGTGACCGGGGCGCTGACCGGCGTGGCGCTGGTCGCGTCGCCGGCGGGCGCCGACCCGCGGCCCGGGCCGGAGAGTCCTGCCGCCTACACGGTGCCGGGCGTTCCGCGCAAACTCGACCCGGGCCTGCTGCGACACGCCGGTACCGGCGGCAAGGTGTGGGCCTATGTGGACGGACCCGATCGGGCGAAGGTGCGCGCGGCGGTGCGCCGGGCCGGTGGCACGGTGTCCGGTGAGCGCGGTTCCACCGTACGCGCGGAGATCTCGCCGAAGGCGCTGGTCGAGCTGGCCGGATCCGGGGCGGTCACCGAGGTTCGGCAACCCGACCGGGCGATCCCGCTCGCGGTGACCTCGGAGGGCGTCGCCGCATCCGGTGCGGGCAACTGGATCCGGGACGGGAAGACCGGCGCGGGCGTGAAGGTGGGCGTCATCGACGTCGGGTTCGCCGACCTGGCCGACGCCCAGGACGCCGGGGAACTGCCCACCGGCAGCGCCCTGACCCTGCACGGCGCCGACTGCCCGGGCAGCGGCCAGAGCTCGCACGGCACCGCGGTCGCCGAGACGCTGCACGACGTCGCTCCCGGCGCGATCCTGCACCTGGCCTGCGCGCCCGACTCGGTGACCTTCGCCGCGGCGGCGGACCGGCTCCGCGCGCAAGGCGTCTCGATCATCCTGTCGGCGGTCGGCTTCCCGGCGACCGGCCGCGGCGACGGCACCGGCGCGACCGGCACCCCGGCCGACGTGGTCCGCGCCGCCCGACTGGCCGGCGTGCTCTGGGTGAACGCCGCCGGCAACGCCGCGCAGCAGCACTGGTCCGGTACCGCGGCCGACGCCAACGCCAACAGTTACATGGAGTTCAGCGGCACCGCCGAGACGAACGGGTTCTCGCTGCCGCCGGGTGGCTCGGCCCAGGTGTTCCTGCGCTGGGACGGCTGGCCGACCACCCGGCAGGACCTGAACCTGATCGTGATGAGCCGGCCGCAATACCCGGCCGGGCCGACCGACCCGTTGATCGCCGGCCTGTCGACGCGTGCCCAGGCGGACAGCCAGACGCCGCTGTCGCCGACCGAGACGGTGACGATCACCAACTCGACCGGGGCGATTCAGCAGTACTACATCTTCGTCCCGGCCCGCGCCTCCTACGCCGGCACCCGGGCGGACCTCTTCGTGCAGGGCGACGCGGACAGCATCCAGTTCGCGGTGCCGGGCGGCAGTGTGCTCGAGCCGGCCACCTCGCCGTACGCGCTGGCCACCGGCGCGACCCGCCCGGGCAGCGGCCGGATCCAGGCGTACAGCTCGCAGGGCCCGACGATCGACGGCCGGCGCAAGCCGGACCTGACCGGTTTCGACGCCACCAGCACCTTCACCTACGGCCCGGCGCCCGCGGCGGCCGGCACCTCGTTCGCGGCGGCGCACGTGGCCGGCACCGCGGCGCTGCTGAAGGGCGCCAACACCGCCCTGGACGCGGCGGTCCTCCAGACGATCCTGGAGGACCGCGCCGACCCGTCCGCGTCGGACAACGTCTGGGGCCACGGCACGCTGGCGCTCGGTGCGCCGTTCGTGCCGCAGCCGGTCACCGGCGCCGGGTTCCGGCCGGCGGCCGTGCCGGCGCGGCTGCTCGACTCGTCGACCGCGACCGGTGGGCACAACCGGCAGTTCACCGACGGTGAGGTCTTCACGCTGCCGGTCGACGGTGCCCGCTCGGACACGACCGCGGTGGCGGTCACGCTGACCGCCTGGTCCGACCAGCGGACCACCTTGGCGCTGGCCCGGGACGCCGACGGGCTGGCCGACGGGGCCGCGGTCGACCTGATGCCGGGCGAGAAGCGGTCGATCACGTCTGTCGTGACCCTCGGCTCCGACCGGGCGATCCGGCTGCGGAACACCGGCGGCGCCGCGCACGCGTCGGTCGATCTGCTCGGTCAGTTCGACCCGGCCGCCGCCGGCCTCTACACCCCGGCCGACCAGCCGGCGGCCATTCTGGACACCACCTTGACCGCCGGGCAGGTTCACGCGCTCGGCGTACGCGGCGTCGGCGGGGTGCCGGCCATCGCGACGGCGGTGCAGCTCAACGTCACCGCGCGGGAGGGCACCGAGGAGAGCAGCATCGCGGTGTACGCCCAGGACCGGCCGGCGGCGTACACGACGCTGGAGTCGGCGTCCTACCGGGTGCGTAACACGGTGACCGTCAGCGCGATCGGCGACGACGGCGCGGTACGCATCCGCAACGACCGCGGCACCGTGCGGGTCGCTGTCGAGGTGGTCGGCTGGTACGCCGCGGGCGACGGCTCCCGGTACGTCGCGCTGCCCCGCCCCGCGCGGCTGCTCGACACCCGGACCGGCACCGGCGCGCCGCAACGCCCGCTCGGCACCAGCGACACCGCGCTGGTCCAGGTCAGCGACGTGGCCGCGATCCCGCGGGGTGCCACCGCCGCGGTGGTGTCCCTGACCGGCGCGGGGGACGGCTGGACGTCGCTGTCCGCCGGTCCCGCCGAGTCGGGCTGGTCCGGCCGGTCCGCGGTGGACGGCATTGCCGCCGGTGCCACCCAGACCGGCGTCACCGTGGCCCGGCTCGGCCGCACCGGACGACTGCGGATCCGCAACGACGCGGGTTCCGCCCAGGTGGCCGCGACCGTGGCCGGGTACTTCACCGGCGGGCCGGAACTCGCCGACGACACCGGTTCCTGCACCCTGGACGCGGAGGCCGGGTTCACGCCGCTCCACGACGGCCGGTCGCGGTCGAGCCGCGGCTGGCTGACCGCCGGCGCCGGGACGGCCACGGAGTCCGGGTGCGAGCTGACCCCGTCCGGGTCTCCATCGGTGCGCTGGTACGCCGCCGAGCACCTGCCGTCCGACTACACGCTGCGGCTGGACTTCCGGACCACGGCGGAGTCCGCCGATTCCGGGGTCTATCTGGGCTTCCCCGACCCGGGCACGGATCCGGGCGGTCCCGGCGTACGCGGCGTCGAGGCGCAGATCAAGCACGACGGCGCGGGCGGCACCGCCACCGGCGCGCTGACCGGGGTGGCCGGCCCGGCAACGCTGGCCGAACGTCCGGTGGGCGAGTGGAACGCGTACGAGATCCAGGTCGCCGGCAAACGGGTGACCGTCCGGCTCAACGACGCGGTGGTGAACGACCAGGTGGTGCCGGAGGGTCGCCTGGTGAGCTCCGGTCACGTCGGTCTGCAGGGCGGTGCGGTCGCCTTCCGCAACATCCGGGTCCGGGCCGACCGACCCGCCGCGCGTGCCGGTGCGCTGACCGGGGCGGGCGGCCGATGCCTCGACGTGCAGTTCGCCAACCCGGCGGACGGCACCAAACTGACCCTGTTTCCCTGCCAGGCCGGCAAGGAGAACCAGGCGGTGACCCTGCCGGGCGACGGCACCATCCGGGTGATGGGCAAGTGCGTCGACGCGCTGGGGCCGATCAACGGCCACGGCGTGCACGACGCGCACCTGTGGACCTGTCACGGCCTGGCCGCTCAGCAGTGGGTGGCCCAGCCGAACGGCCGGCTCCTCAACCCGTCTTCGGGCAACTGCCTGGACGCGCAGACCGACGACACCGCGATGCTGCACGTCTATCCCTGCCATGACGGCGCCAACCAGAAGTGGACGCTGCCGTCGGCGCAGGCCGCGTGGGGCCCGGTCACCGGGATCGCCGGGCGCTGCGTCGACCTGGACGGGTACGGCCGGGCCAACGGCACCGCGGTCCAGCTGTGGGACTGCCACAACGAGTGGAACCAGCACGTGACCGTGCCGGGCGACGGCACGCTGCGGGTCGGCGGCAAGTGTCTGGACGGCAACGGGCCGGCCACCGGCGACCCGGATGACAAGCGGATCAAGCTGTGGGAGTGCAACGGCCTGCCGTTCCAGCAGTTCCTGCCCCGCCCGGACGGCTCGCTCTACTTCCCGCTGACCGGCCGCTGCGTGGACGCGCCGGCCTCGGACAACGGCGCGAAGCTCTACCTGCACGCCTGTCACGGCGGCGCGAACCAGCGGTTCGCCCTGCCGGTGCGCGCGCCGGCCGGCGTCCTGCGCAGCGACCCGGCCGCCCGGCTGGTCGCCCACCTGCCGATGGACGAGACGTCCGGCACGACGGCGGCGGACGCCTCCGGCCTGGGGCATCGGGCATCGCTCACCGGCGGCGCCGGTTGGGGCCCGGGTCAGCGGGGCAACGCCCTGTCGCTGGACGGCTCGAACGACGCCGCGGCGACCGGGACGCCGGTCGTGCAGACCACCCGGTCGTTCTCAGTGGCGGCGTGGGTGCGCCCGAGCCGCGCCGCGGACACGTGGTTCGGCGTGGTCGCCCAGGACGACGCCCAGCACAGCGGGTTCGCCATCGAGACAAGCCCGGACCAGGGCCGCTGGGAGTTCATCGTCTGGCCGAACCGGGCCACCGGCGAGGCCAAGGCCATCCAGTCGGCCACCCGGGTGACGGCCGGCCAGTGGGTGCATCTGGTGGCCGTGTACGACCAGGCCGAGGAGCGGATGCGCATCTACGTCAACGGGCAGCTCGAGGCCGAGACGGTGGGTGCGCCGCAGCTGCCGCAGGCAACCGGGCCGACGACGGTAGGCCGGACGATGTGGAACGGCGGTGGGGCCAACTTCTTCCCCGGCCAGATCGACGACGTACGGCTGTACGAGGGCGTCCTGTCCGCCGCCGACATCGCCGAGCTGGGCCGCCCGGCTGCTCGCCGCTTTTAGTGGAGTCACTTCCCCATTTCCGCAGGTAGTGCCGGGTCTCACGTTTTTGGGCCTCTCAGCGGGCTCACAGCCACCGGGGAGGGTGGAGCGGACCGTTTGCGCCTACTCTTGAACGGCACCATCGTGCGTGCAACCTCAAAGGGAGGCTGGACACAGTGAAGACAAGCAACCCGGTGCTCTCGCGCCTCGGCCAGGCGGCCGAGCGGGAGCGGGCCGCCGGCTATTCCCCGGCAGGTCCATACGGACCGGCCGCCGGTCAGCCGGGTTACGGGCAGCCGTACCCGTCGGCTGATGGCGGCTACCCGTCGGCGCCGCCCGCCGTGCAGCCGATGACCATCGACGACGTCGTCGTCAAGACGGTCATCCTGCTGGGCATCGTCGGCGTCTCCGCCACCGCGGCGTGGAACCTCATTCCCGACGCGCTGCTCGGCGCGGCGTGGATCGGCGCGGCCGTCGTCGGCCTCGTGCTCGGTCTGATCATTTCGTTCTCCCGGGTGGCGAACCCCGGCCTGGTCGTCGCTTACGCGGTCGTCGAGGGCGCCTTCGTCGGCCTGGTCAGCAAGACGTTCGAGAGCTTCTACAACGGCATCGTGCTGCAGGCGGTGCTCGCCACGTTCGGCGTGTTCTTCCTGATGGCGGTGCTCTACCGTGCCCGGGTCATCCGCGCGACACCGAAATTCGCCCGCGGCCTGATCGCCGTCATGGGCGGCCTGTTCGCGGTCATGCTGATCAACTTCGTGCTTTCGCTCTTCGGCGTGAACACGGGCCTGCGCGACAACGGCATCCTCGGCATCGGCTTCAGCCTCGTCTGCATCGTCGTCGCGTCGTTGAGCTTCATCCTCAGCTTCAACGAGGTCGAGGAGGGCGTCCGCCTGGGCCTGCCGGCCCGCTACGCGTGGACGGCGTCCTTCGGCATCCTGGTCAGCCTGATCTGGCTCTACCTGGAGGTCCTGCGCCTGATCAGCTACTTCCAGGGCGACGACTGAGCACCACCCCAGCGACGGCCGGCGGTTCGCCGGTCGCCAACAGCGCCCGTGCCGTCTCCCCACGGCCCGGGCGCTGTCCCGTTTCCGGGCCGTCTCCCGACCGGCCTGGGTGCTGTCCCGTTCCCGGGCGGTCGCGTCGCGCCGGTAGATTTCGGCCGGTGACCGACTTCAGCGCCGGCGTGGAGCGCCTGCTCAAGCAGATCGCCTACTGGGAGGAGTCCCGCTGGCGCCGCCCGGCCGGTGACGGCACCCGCGCGGACGCCGTGCACACCCTGATCCAGACGCTCGCCGACCTGGGCGCGGACGCCGAGAGCCGCCCGCACCGGCCGGTCCCGCGCGTGCACGACATGGTCCTGCCCGACCAGCTCCGTGTGATGACCGACGACCTGCTCGCCGCCGACCCGCCCGCCGACGCCCTGGCCCGGGCCGAGCAGGCGGTCGAGGACACCCGCCGCCTGCTCTGACAGGTCGTATTTCAAAACCCGCGCCTGGCCGGGTTTTGAAATACGACCTAGCTGAGGCGCTCGATGACCATGGCCATGCCCTGGCCACCACCGACGCACATCGTCTCGAGACCGATGGACTTGTCGTGCCAGTCGAGCGAGTTGATCAGCGTGCCGGTGATCCGGGCGCCCGTCATGCCGAACGGGTGGCCGACCGCGATCGCGCCGCCGTTCACGTTCAGCTTGTCCAGCGGGATGCCCAGGTCCTGGTACGAGGGGATCACCTGCGCGGCGAAGGCCTCGTTGATCTCGACCAGGTCGATGTCGTCGATGGTCATGCCGGCGCGGGCCAGGGCCTGCTTCGACGCCTCGACCGGGCCGAGGCCCATGATCTCGGGGGAGAGGGCCGTCACGCCGGTGGAGATGATCCGGGCCAGCGGGGTGAGGCCCAGCTCGCGGGCCTTCGTGTCGCTCATGATCACGACCGCGGCGGCGCCGTCGTTGAGCGGGCAGCAGTTGCCGGCGGTGACCCGGCCGTCGGGGCGGAACACCGGCTTGAGCCCGGCCACGCCCTCGACCGTCACGCCGGGGCGGGGGCCGTCGTCCGTCGACACGACCGTGCCGTCGGGCAGCGTCACCGGGGTGATCTCGCGCTCCCAGAAGCCGTCCGCGATCGCCTTCTCGGCCAGGTTCTGGCTGCGTACGCCGAACTCGTCCATCTCCTGCCGGGAGACGCCCTTGAGCTGGGCGAGGTTCTCCGCGGTGTAGCCCATCGCGATGTAGACGTCGGGGATTCTGCCGTCCTCGCGGGGGTCGGACCAGACGCCGCCGTCCTGGGCGGTGGCCGCGGTGCGCGCCTCGGCCTCCACGAACTCGGGGTTGTGCCAGCTGCCCCCGACCAGCGCCTGCGCCTCGCTCGGCAGGCCGTCGGAGCTGCCCCGGGCGTACCGGGAAATGGTCTCGACCCCGGCCGAGACGAAGATGTCGCCCTCGCCGGCCTTGATGGCGTGGAACGCCATCCGGGTGGTCTGCAGTGAGCTGGAGCAGTAGCGGGTGAGGGTGGCGCCGGGCAGCCCGTCCAGGCCGAGCTTGACGGCGACCACCCGGGCCATGTTGAAGCCCTGCTCGCCGCCGGGCAGACCGCAGCCCAGGTAGAGGTCCTCGATGAGGGTGCGGTCGAGCTGCGGCACCTTGCTCAGGGCGGCGTCGACGATGGTGGCGGCGAGGTCGTCGGCGCGCAGGTCCTTGAGCGAGCCCTTGGCCGCGCGGCCGATCGGGGAGCGGGCGGTGGCGACGATGACAGCTTCCGGCATGAGACTCACGTTAACCCGCCAGTAACATCTGACGGTAGTGCAGGTTTCTCACACCAAAAATCAAGATCAAGAGCTTGAGGTCGTAGCGGGGTGGTGCGTGCGGACCGTCGCTCACGCCGAGGGTCGCTTCGCTCCACCTGCGTGAGCGGTTGCGCTCAAAACCCAAACCCGTCAGACCGCGGCGGACATCGCCGCCTCCTCGACGGCGGGGTAGAGGGCGTGTGCCCAGACCCGGTAGCCGTCGGCGGACGGGTGGAAACCGTCGTAGCAGAGCGTGCCGGCGTCCGCGCGGAACACCGCCCCGGTCTCCCGGCCCAGCTCGACCACCACGCCACCGGCCTCGGTGACCGCCCTGATCTGGGCTTTCGCCACGCGCCGGCCGAGAATCCCGGCGATCTGCCGCAGCGGCGGCGCGATCGAACGGACCGCGCCCAGGTCGGGACACGTGCCGACGACCACCTCGACCCCGGCCTCGCGCAGCCGCCGGACGGCCGCGCCAAGATATTCCGCGGCCTCCTCGGGGACGCGCAGCCCGGCGGCGTCGTTCGTGCCGATCAGCACCACGGCCACGTCGGGCTTGTCGCCGAGCAGCGCGCGGGCCACCTGGGTGGCCAGGTCGGTGGAGCGGGAACCGGCCACGCCGACGCTGGAGAGCAGCACGTGCCGCTCGCCGGTCTCGGATGTGCCCTCGGCCAGCATCCGGGCGAGCTGCCCGCCGACCGTCTCGGAGAGCCACTCGACGCCCACGCCGATGGCCGCGGAGTCGCCCAGCAGGACGAGGCGCAGCTTGGGCGCGTGCACCGGGCCCATGGAGGTGCGCAGGGCGAGACCCATGGTCGGTTTGGCGTACCGCCGCCCTTTCGCGGCGATCGCCTCGCCCGCGATCAACGCGACGCTGCCCACCGCGCCGGCGATCAGCGTGGTCGCCGCGGCCTTGCCGACTCGAGAAGTCCAGCCCGTCATGTCTCGCCTCCTTCCGGTGTCCACCCTACGGCCGTGGCCGAGGAACGGCCGCTCGGAACCGCCTCCTCGGAAGATGACGCGGCAGCGGCCGGCGAGGTTGCAGTGGTGGGCGAAGCCGCTGCCCGGTGCCCGAACCAGGAGCGCGGCTCGCCGAACCACGGGTGCCGGCGCAGCTCGGCCCACAGCCCGGCCGGCCCGCGAGCGCGCCCGTTGACCTCGGTCGGGCTGACCTCGGTGCCGGCCGCGCGGACCGCCTCCTGAGCGGCCTCCTCGAGGCTGCGCACGGTGTCCGCCCCGCTGGGCGTGACCCGGTCGTCCTCGCCGAGCATGGCCATCAGCGTCGGCATGATCACGGCGGCCGCCCGGGCGTACCCCTCGGCCGACGGATGGAAGTGGTCCGAGCCGAACATCCGCAGCGGGTCGGCCTCGAACTGGCGCCCGAGCAGGTCACCGATGGACACCGTGCTGCCGCCGGCCTCGACCACGGCCACCGTCTGAATGGCGGCGAGCTGCCGGCTCCAGTGCCGGGCCAGCCAGCGCAGCGGGCGTTTGATCGGCTGGATCGCCCCGATGTCGGGACAGGTGCCGACGACCACCTTGCAGCCGGTGGCGCGCAGCCGCCGGACCGCGTCACCTGCCTGTTTGGCCGCCGCGCCGAAACCGCTCCAATGAGTGACATCGTTGCCACCGATCAGGATGACGGCGATCTCCGGCGCGTACTCCAAGGCGGCGTCCACCTGGTAGGGCAGGCCGGCCGACATCGCGCCGACCACCGCGAGCCGGTGCAGGCGGACCGGTCGGCGCAACCGCCGGGACACCCCGGTGGCCAGCAGCGCGCCGGGCGTCTCACGCGGGCGGTGCACGCCGTAGCCGGCCGCCGTCGAGTCGCCGAGGACCACCATGTTCAGTGGCTTGCCGGGAAACTTCGGCCCGTACAGCCCGTCGCCACGCGGCGGAGGCGCCTCGGCCATGGGGATGATCCGCCGGGCGTCACGTGCCTGGTGCAGGAGCAATGCCAAAAACAGGCCCGTCGCCCCGGCGACGCCGCCTGCCACTGCGCCGGCCGCGCGCCCGGCGCGGCCCCAGTTGATCCCCTCCACAAGCTCCAAGCTAACGCGCCAAGACGACATTTCGCTGTCCGGTTAAAGCGACCATTGAGTCGGAGAGTCATCCTTGAGCAATCGGGGAAAGGAGATGTCATGGCTAAGACGCTCAAACGTGCCTCGGCGTTCACCGCTCTCGGGCGTGCGCTCATGCGCGGCTCACGCGGAGGTCCCACCCTGGGCAAGCGGGTCGCCGCGCTGCCCCGGATGATCAAGGCGAGTGCCAGAGGTGAGTACGACGGCGGCTGGCGGGTGGCCGCGATGGCGGCGATGACCGCGTACGTCGTGTCGCCGTTCGACTTCATCCCGGAGGCCGCCCTGCTGGTCGTGGGGCTCGCCGACGACGCCGTGATGATCACCTGGCTGGCGGGGACGATGCTGTCCGAGACCGAGCGCTTCCTGGAGTGGGAGCGGCAGCGTGATCGGGTCGTCGTAGTCTGAGGTGTGCGCTACTACGACAACGTCGTCGAGATCATCGGCAATACGCCCCTCGTGCGTCTCCGCAGCGTGACCGCGGGCATCGAGGCCACAGTGCTGGCCAAGGTGGAATATTTCAACCCCGGTGGTTCGGTCAAGGACCGGATCGCGCTGCGGATGGTCGAGGACGCGGAGAAATCCGGCCTCCTCGGCCCGGGCGGCACCATCGTCGAGCCGACCAGCGGCAACACCGGCGTCGGCCTGGCCCTCGTGGCCCAGCTGCGCGGCTACCGCTGCGTCTTCGTCGTCCCCGACAAGGTCAGCGAGGACAAACAGAACGTGATGCGGGCGTACGGCGCCGAGGTGGTGGTCTGCCCGACCGCCGTGGCGCCCGAGGACCCGCGGTCCTACTACAACGTGTCCGACCGGCTGGCCCGGGAGATCCCCGGCGCGTGGAAGCCCGACCAGTACAGCAACCCGGCCAACCCGCGCTCGCACTACGAGGAGACCGGGCCGGAGCTCTGGGAGCAGACCGCCGGCCGGATCACCCACTTCGTGGCGGGCGTCGGCACCGGCGGCACGATCTCCGGGGTCGGCCGCTACCTCAAGGAGCAGGGCACCGTACGCGTCGTCGGCGCCGACCCCGAGGGTTCGGTCTACTCCGGCGGCACCGGCCGGCCGTACCTGGTCGAGGGCGTCGGCGAGGACTTCTGGCCGGACACGTACGACCGGGAGGTCTGCGACGAGGTCGTCGAGGTGTCCGACTCGGACTCGTTCGACATGACCCGCCGCCTGGCCCGTGAGGAGGGCCTGCTGGTCGGCGGCTCCTGCGGCATGGCGGTGGTGGCGGCGCTGGAGGTGGCCCGCCGCGCCGGCCCCGACGACGTGGTGGTCGTGCTGCTCCCCGACGGCGGACGCGGCTACCTGTCGAAGATCTTCAACGACGGCTGGATGGCCCGCTACGGCTTCCTGCACAGCTCGGACGGCTCGCCCACGGTGGCCGACATGCTGGCCAACAAGGGCGGGGCGATGCCACCGCTGGTGCACGTCCACCCGACCGAGACGGTGCGCGACGCCATCGACTACATGCGGGAGTACGGCATCAGCCAGCTCCCGGTCCTCAAGGCGGAGCCACCGGTCGTGACCGGCGAGGTGGCCGGCTCGATCGCGGAGAAGGCGTTGCTGGACGCCATCTTCACCGGCCAGGCCCACCTGCACGACACGATCGAACGGCACATGGGCGACCCGCTCCCGATGATCGGCGGCGGCCAGCCGGTCTCCGAGGCGGTGGCCATGCTCGAGCACGCCGACGCCGCCATGGTCCTCGTCGACGGCAAGCCCGCCGGCGTGGTCACCAGGCAGGACTTGCTCGCCCACGTCTCGTAGGCCGTGTTTCAAACCCGGGCCAGGCGCGGGTTGTGAAACACGACCTATGGCAGCTCCTGCGGGACGGCGACCACGTCGACGTAGGCGTTGCGGCGCAGGACGGTGATCGGGAGGTTCACGCCGATCGCCGGGCCCAGCATGAGGCGCTGCAACGCCTGCACCGTTTCCACCGGCCGCCCGCCCGCGGTGATCAGGATGTCGCCCAGGTAGATCCCGGCCGTGCCCGCGGGGCTGCCCGGGACCACCTCGACCACGCGCAGGCCGTGCTTCTGGCCGAGGCGGTCGGCGGTCGGCGGTGGCAGGGGGACAGGCATTCCGGCTACGCCCAGCCAGGCGCGGCGTACCCGGCCGTGGGCGAGCAGTTCGCCGATGATGTGCCGGGTCGGCTCGTTGACGGGGACGGCCAGGCCCAGCCCGTACCCGGCGACGGCGGTGTTGACGCCGACCACCTGGCCGGTCGAGTCGGCGAGTGCCCCACCGGAATTGCCGGGGTTGAGGGCGGCGTCGGTCTGGATGACGTTGTCGATGACGCGCATCCGGCGGCCGTCCCGGGCGGGCAGCGAACGGCCGAGGCCGGAGACCACGCCGGCGGTGACCGAACCGGCCAGGCCCATCGGGTTGCCGACGGCCACGACGAGTTGTCCGATGCGGAGTTTGTCGGCGTCGCCGAGGGGTGCGGCCGGTGCGCCGGGGTTGTGGACGCGGACGACGGCCAGGTCAGAGAGGGGGTCGGCGCCGATCACGTCGAAGCGGGATTCGGTGCCGTCGGCGAACGCGGCGGTGCCGCCGGTGCTGCCGTTGACCACGTGCGCGTTGGTGAGCAGAAATCCGTCGTCGGTGAAGGTGACCGCCGATCCGGCGCCCCCGCCGCGCGGTGTCCGCACGGAGAGGGCGGCGACCGACGGCAGGAGGCTGGTGGCGACTCCGGTCACCACGCGGCTGTAGGCGTCGAGCGCCTCGTCGGTATCCATGTCTGCCGAAACGTCCTTCCGGCCGCACCCCATCTCACCTGGCCCTAAGCCGAGGGCGAACACGGAACCGTCACAGTCCGTGGGGACAATCGCACAGAAAGTCCGACCGAGGGGGTGTCCCCGACGGTTGTATGTGTTGTGACGGAAGTCGCCGCAACCGCAGGACGACGGAGGGGGAGGAATGGTCAACGCCGACCGGACCGAGCTCGCACCGGCCGATGTGGTGGATCCTCTGCTGTGGCAGGACGCGCAGCGGATGCTGGGCCGGCACATGCGGCCCGATCCGGACGGCACCTGCGTCTGGTGCGGATGGCGGTGGCCGTGCGCACCGCGTCGTCTCGCCGAGCGTGCGTCGGCGGCATCCCGTCGCCCGTGGCGGGAGGCCTGGACGTTGCGGCACGACCTGAACAGCATCCGCGCCATGCCCGGCCTCGACGACCCTCGTGGCCGCAGGCGCCGGCCCAATCAGCGACCTCGAACGGCGGCTCGCGGCAACCGCGGCGCGTTTGCCTGACACAACTCCACATCAGAGTCTGCGGACGTCCGCCCCGGGAGCTTGACCGTCCCCCGGCAAGGCCCGATCCATCGGCCCGGGACGGCGTCCATCAGCGGTGACACCGTTGTGCCCCGCCAGCACAGCGGCATCCCGCACCCAGACCCGCCCATAACGGAATCGGACCGGCACGCCTCCGCCGGTCCGCGCCTCCGGCCAGGCGCAACCCCCGGTTTTGGGCGGGCACGGTTGGCGGGGACGCGTGACCACAGGTTCCCCCGCATTCACTCGGTCACGTGTCCCCGCCATTCCACATCAAGATCAAGATCATGAATTGCGGGTCGTAGCGGGGTGGTGGGTACAGACCGCTGCTCACGCCGAGGGTCGCTTCGCTCCACGTGCGTAAGTGGTCACCCTCGCCGCTAACGCGGCAAATCCGGGCGGGTCAGCGTGTAGCGCATGTGCTGGACCTCCTCGTCGCCCATCTTTTCCACTCTGGTCGTGCCGTCGGGCTGCCAGCCGCCGCTCTCGTAGAAGCGCCGCGCCCGCTCGTTGCCCGGCAGGACCCAGAGGACCGCGCGCGGGCCCAGGTGGTCCAGCGCTTCCTCCATCAGCAGCCTGCCGACGCCGGTGCCGACGTGTGCCGGGTCGACGTGGATGGCGTAGAGCTCGAGGACGCCGTCGTCGGGGCTCGGGCCGACGTACGTGAAGCCGACCAGGTCGGCGTCGATGGTGGCGACGGTCAGGCGGTGGGTCGGCTGTTCCCACTTCCAGCGTTCGGTCCACCACTCGGCCAGGGCGCCGTCGCCGCCGAATTCCAGGGTCTCCGGGCGAAGCAGGTGGCGGTAGGCGTCGGCTCGGGAGCGGAAGTGCAGGTTGCCGACGTGCGGCAGGTCAGGATTCTGTCCGGGACGCAGCTGCGCGGTCGTCATCCGTCGACGTTAGCCGTGGCGGGACGGGCACTCGCATGAGGTCCTCGGCCACCACGATCTCGCCGTCGAACTGCTCGGCGGCCTCGGTGCGGAAGGCCGCCGGGTCGGTGTAGCGCTGCGAGAAGTGGGTGAGGACCAGGGTGCGTACGCCGGCCTCGCGGGCCACGGCGCCTGCCTGCCCGGCGGTGAGGTGGCCGACCTGCTCGGCCAGTTCGGCGTCCGCCGCCAGGAACGTCGACTCGATGACCAGCAGGTCAACGCCCTCGGCCAGCTCGTAGACGGCGTCGCACAGTCCGGTGTCCATGATGAACGCGAACCGCTGACCGGGCCGCGGCGCGCTCACGTCGTCCAGCCGGACCGGGCCGAGGCTGCCGGTGCGCCGCAGTTCCCCGACCGCCGGGCCACGGATGTTGTACGCGTCCAGCAGGGCCGGGATCATCCGCCGCGAGTCCGGTTCCTCCAGGCGGTACCCGTACGTGTCGATGACGTGCCGCAGCGGCAGCGCGGTGAGCCGCCCCGCGCGGGTCTCCACCGCGAAGCCCGCGTCGACCGGCTGGACCGCGAGGTCGGCCTGGTCCCAGAAGCTGGTGGCGTGCCGCAGCCGGTCGAAGAACACCTGGCCGCCGGCGGGGAAGTGCACGGCCACCGGGTGCGGGACGCGGTCCAGGGAGATCCGCTGGATGACGCCCGGGAGGCCCAGGCTGTGGTCGCCGTGGAAATGGGTCACGCAGATCCGGGTGAGCGGGGTGACCGCCAGGCCGGCGTGCAGCATCTGCCGCTGGGTGCCCTCGCCGGGGTCGAACAGGATGGTCTCGTCGTCCCAGCGCAGCACGTAGCCGTTGTGGTTGCGGTAGCGCGTCGGCACTTGGCTGGCGGTGCCGAGCACAACGAGCTCACGCATGAGGCCACCTGATCGGAAGCGGACATTAAGCGACCCCTGGGGACTTCCACGCCGTAGCGTGGTCCGGTCGGACTAGGCCGGATCCCCAGGGGTCGGGTGGCTATCTGAAATTCGCCGCACCGCTGCCACACGGTCTCGACGCACTACTTGGCTGCAAGGAGAGCAGCCGACGAAGCTGTCAAGGACAGCGGCTAGCGGACAGCCACCTCACGAGTCCCGTTGCTATACAACTTCGGACCACCTCCCTTCACGTGTACCGCCACGTTAACCACCGGAGAGGCTCGGAGACAACGATTTTTAAATCACTAAAGTCGCGGGAATGCGCGGGGGGACATGTCGCCGCCCTCCACCGCCATCGACGCCGGCCCGACGAGCTGCGGGTCAGGAGTGCCGACCACCTCGACGTCCTTGTTGTCGTAGTCGAAGCGGCTCAGCACGTAGCGCATGGCCTCCAGCCGGGCGCGCTTCTTGTCGTTGCTCTTGACCACGGTCCAGGGGGCGTCGGCGGTGTCCGTGTAGAAGAACATCGCCTCCTTCGCCTCGGTGTAGTCGTCCCACTTGTCCAGCGAGGCCAGGTCCATGGGGGAGAGCTTCCACTGGCGTACCGGGTCGACCTGGCGGATCGCGAACCGGGTGCGCTGCTCGCCCTGGGACACCGAGAACCAGAACTTGACCAGGTGGACGCCGGAGCGTACGAGCATCCGCTCCAGCTCCGGGGCCTGCCGCATGAACTCGAGGTACTCGTGGCGGCTGCAGAAACCCATCACCCGCTCGACGCCGGCCCGGTTGTACCAGGACCGGTCGAACAGCACGATCTCACCGGCCGACGGCAGGTGGCTGATGTAGCGCTGGAAGTACCACTGCGTGCTCTCCCGCTCGCTGGGCTTCTCCAGGGCGACCACGGAGGCGCCGCGCGGGTTGAGGTGCTCCATGAAGCGCTTGATCGTGCCGCCCTTGCCGGCCGCGTCCCGCCCCTCGAAGAGGATCACCAGACGCTCGCCGGTGGACTTGCACCAGTTCTGGAGCTTCAGCAGCTCGATCTGCAGCAGCCGCTTGTCGTGGTCGTAGTTCTGCCGCGGCATCCTCTCGCCGTACGGGTACTCCTCGCGCCACGTGTCGACCGGCGTGCCGTCCGCATTGAGGAGCACCGGGTCGTCATCGTCGTCGTCCGCGACCCGGTATCCGCCGAGCGCCTCGTTCGGCCCGTCGTAGGGCTCGGTGGTCGTGTCGTCCTGAACGCGAGTCCCGTTCTCCTCCGCCTGCATAGCTTGAGTTAGTACCCAATCAGGCCGACAGCACGCCGACCAGGAGATGGCGCCAAGGTGAACGAGGGCGTGTCCCGCCGATCAACCGGGGCTGCGGCGGGGTCCAGAGTGCGGCTGATCGGCAGGACACGCCCTAGCCCAGCCAGGAGCGCAGTTCGCGCTTGCGCGAGGCGCGCGTCGCCAGGGGCAGCTCGCCGAGGGTGTCCCGGCCGATCTGGGCCTGACGTTCCCACAGCACTCCGTGCGGGAAGCCATCCCCCACGGAGCGGAGGATCTCCTGGGCGACCACCGAGTCCTGATGCGTGCCGAGCACGTCCTGGAGGTCGGTCAGGCGCTTCACCAGCTGCTTGCCCGGCTTGCCGGCCTCCGGCGCGAACACCTCGACCGCGTACCGGGCCTGCTTGTAGGACTTCCGGGCCTCGTGCAACGGTTCGTCCGCGCCCGCCAGGGTCGCCTCGTCCAGCAGCCGGTCGGCTTTGTCCAGCGCCTTGCGTACCCGGCGAAGGGGTTTGCTCTCGCCGCCGTCCCAGCCGGCGATGAGCTCGTCGATCGCGTCCAGCAGCCGGAAGTAGCGTTCGCCGTTCAGGTCGTCGGCCAGCTGCGCCGTGCCCGCCGTCACCTTGGCCTCGAGGTGGTCGCGGATCTGGTCGGCGACCGGCGCGAACTCGTCGCCGGCGTCCCGCACGGCGGCCAGCAGCTTGTGTTCCAGAACCTGGCCGTCGCGGACCTCGCCCAGCGAACCGGCCAGCCACTTGAGCTCGGCCTTGAGGAACTCGACGGCGTCCGGCGGAAAGGAGCGCTTGAACGTTTTCAGGGTGCTGCGCAGGCGGCGGGTGCCGACCCGCATCTTGTGCACGGCTTCGGCGTCGCCGTGGCGTACGCCCGGATCGTGCTCCAGGATGGCGTCGCGCTGCTCACGTACGTACGCCAGAACGGGTTTGATCTTGGGTCGTTTGCGTGGTGACGTGGCGGCGAGACGTGCGGCCAGTGCGCGGGCCAGCTTGGACGGGCCCTCGGCTGGGGAGGCGCCGGCGGCGAGCAGGAGACGCTCCATCTCGTCGAGCAGCTTGCTGTCGCCGCGCTCGGTCAGCTCGACCTCGACCTCCTGCCAGGTCTGCGTGCCGTCGTCGGTCTCCGCGGTCACCGTGTCCTGCGCGATCAGGGCCCGGATGCGGCCCTTGGCGTCGCGCACCGGTGTCTCCAGGCGGTGCGTGCGCAGTCGTGCGACGGGCCGCACCGGAGTGTCCCGGACGATCGCCCGGACCTCGGTCAGCAGATCATCGGGCACGTCCTCGCCGTCGAGCGGCATCCGGTGCTCGGTCCGGCTGGAGCCGTCGCCCGGCGTCTTCAGGTGCCAGCCGGCGTCGTCGCCACCCGTGCGCCGCCGCAGCGTGCGCTGGTGCCGGGCGAGCCGTAGGTCGGTCGTGTCGAAGTAGGTCGCGTCGAGGTCGTGCGTCGCGCCGTCGGCCGCCCCAGGCAGGTCCGGCAGCACGAAATCCGCGGGCACGTCGTACTTGCGCTCGGTCTCCGTGCTGATCTGCATCTTGTCCATGTTGCCGGGTAACCGAGCGGTAACACAGGGCGTCCCACTTTTCTCAGAGGATCAATTGCGGGCGCTCAGCGGAATCACAGGAATCACTCGCATCCTTGGGTGCAGACCCCTCGGGGCTCGCCCGGCCGTCCCCCGTGCGTGCCGGGCGGCCCCGAGGCCTTGTTCGAGCGCCGCTCCGACCGCCGCCCCGGTCGGGGCGGCGCTTTGTTCAGGCCGCCAGATCGCTGCGGCTGCGGTTTCTCAGATACAGCGCCCGTGCGTAGTAGGTGTTGGCCGCCCCGAAATACATCGTGGCCAGCCCGGTGTGGAAGCTGTTGTCGGCCAGCGCGTTCTTGGCCTTGGCGCTGCCCGCCCAGCGAATCTCGGCATCGGTGTCGTTGATCCCGCGGCGCGCGCAGAGCTGCCGGTTGATCTCCTTGCCGCGCTTGAAGTTCTCCAGCGCACTCTCGGCCTGGCGCATCATCGCTCGAGCCTTCTCCAGCAGCGACTCAGCGATCGCCCAGGCGACCCGCTCCTCGTCAGTCTGAAACCCGGGCATAACGCACCCCCCGGTCAGTGTGATCTCTCCTCACTCAGTGTCACCGCGAGGTAGGCGGATGTCGATCTTTTCCACCCACAAGGGCTAATTCAGAACGGTCAGGAGGCGTCGTCCGCGCGGAGGGGGACAATCTTGGCGGGTGCCGCCTCGGCGAGCTGGCGCAGCGCATAGACGATCTTGTCGGCCGGGAGCGGCTTGCAGAAGTGGTAGCCCTGAGCGACCGTGCAGCCCAGCTCGATCAACGCCACCCGCTGCTCGGCCGTCTCCACGCCCTCGGCGACCACCCGCGCGTTCAGCCGGCCGCCCAGTTCGACCGCCCCGCGGACGGCCGCCTCGGCCGCCGGGGAATCGATCATGCCGTCCACGAAGGAGCGGTCGACCTTGAGCTCGTCGACGCACACCCGGGTGAGGAAGGTCAGGGACGAGTAGCCGGTGCCGAAGTCGTCGACGGACAACTGGACGCCGGTCTCGCGCAGGCCCGCCAGCACCTCGTCGACGATCTCCTGGTCGCTGACCGCCACCGACTCGGTGATCTCCAGGACCAGCTGGCTCGCCGGCATGTGGTGCCGGCGCAGCACCTCGGCGACCTGGGCGGGCAGGGTCGGGTCGAGCAGGCTGCGCGCCGAGATGTTCACCGACACCGGCAGGTCGAAGCCGGCCCGCGCCCAGCCGGCCGCGGACGCCAGGGAACGGTCCAGGATGTACCGGGTGAACTCGCCCAGCAGCTCGCTGCGCTCGATCATCGGGATGAACTCGCCCGGCGGAAGCTGGCCGCGGCGCGGATGCTTCCAGCGGGTCAGCGCCTCGACGCCGGTGGGCGCGCCGGTCTCCAGGTCGACCGCGGGCTGCAGGGCGAGCACGATCTGGTCGGTCGCCTGCAGGGCGTCGCGGAGTTCGGCGAGCAGTGCGAGGCGGTCGGTGGAACCCAGGTCGCGGGCGCTGTCGTAGGTGCCGACGGTGACGCCCAGGTCCTTGGCGTGCTGCAGGGCGAGGCCGGCGCGGCGGATCAGCTCGGCCATGTCGCCCATGCCGGCGCGGCTGACGACGACGCCGACGGCGGCCTCGACGGAGAGCCGTACGCCGGCCACCTCCATCGGCTGGGCCAGCTGGTCGGCCAGGTCACGGGCGCGGCGGACCACCTGCGGCAGCGGGTTGGGCGCCTCCTGCAGCCGGGACGCCGAGTCGGTGAGGGCCAGCACGGCCGGCATCAGCAGCGCGTACTCGTCGTCGCCGATCCGGGCGACCAGCTCGCCGGCGCGGGCCAGGTCGGTGATGCGTTCGGCGATGACCGTGAGCACCTCGTCGCCGGAGCGGTGCCCGAGGGTGTCGTTGACCTCGCGGAAACGGCGCAGGTCGAGCAGCATCAGGGCGACGTGCCGTTCGCGGGCGACGGCCCGCAGCGCCCGGTCGCCGTCGCCGAGCAACGCCGACCGGTTGAGCAGGCCGGTGAGCTGGTCGAGGACGTCGTCCCGGGCGACCCGGGCCTCGAGCTCGACCAGGCGTTCGTGGGAGGCGGCGTCGTGCAGGGCGCCGGCCAGGGCGTCGCCGTACGCGGAGACGGCCAGCTCGTCGCGGGTCACGGGCAGCGTCGGCTCGGACAGCCACACGGTGAGCTCCCCGATCGCCGTTCCGGCCACGCTCATGCTCCGGGTGATGACCGGCCCGGGCAGACCGGAGGCGGCCACGTCCTGCCCGGGAGCGTCCTCGTAGTAGCGCCGCATCGTCCCGCCGGGCCGGCGCAACTCGATCTCGACCCGCCGGGCGCCGAACACGTCCATGGCGCCGCGCAGGCCGGCCCGCACCACGTCGGCCTCGACGACGCCGGGCAGGGCGGCGGTGGCCTTGGCGAACGCCGCCCAGACGCGGCGCTCCTCCTCGGCGACCAGGTGGTACCGGTAGGTGCGCTGGAGCAGCCACAGCGCGGGCGGGAAGGCCAGCAGCCAGAGCGGCTCGCGGATCAGCACCCAGAGCCCGAGCAGCGCGATCAGCACGTTGCCGACGAGCATCGGGATCTTGGCGTTGAGGGCGCGGCTGAGGATCTGGCCGGCCGAGGCGTCGCGGTGCAGGGCGAGGGTCAGCGTGGCCAGGCCGAGGGTGATGACCAGGTACGCGCAGGCGCCCGCCACGAGTCCGACGAGGTGCCGGGTGTCGCCGGTGCGGGCGCCGGAGGTGACCAGCGTGGACACCGCCGCCGCGCCGGCCGCGCCGACGGTGAGCGAGGCGGCGAGGTGGACGATGTCGGCGATCGAGCGGTGGTCGCTGAGCCAGGAGATGAGCAGCCACGCGCCGGCGGCACCGACGAAGGTGGCCAGCGGCAGCCAGCCGGGCGGCACCAGCGCGGAGCCGATGATGAACGCGGCCTCGCCCCAGGACACGCTGACGGTGCCGCGGCCGAGCCGGAACCGGAGCCGGGCGAGTTGTCCACCGGCGACGACGGCGGCGGCGACGCCGAGCCCGCCGAGCACCGACAGCGGAGCCCCGTCCGGCGCCGCGCCGGGGGTGAGCAGCCCGATGGCGATCAGCACGAGCGCGGCGCAGAGGACGGTCGCGTAGAGGGCGAGGACCTGGCGTGGCCTGCCGACGAGACCGAACCGATCGGGCGGCGGAGCCGTAGTGGTGAGAGAGGAAGTCACCATCGGACCCCCCGAGCCACCACCGCCGGAGAGCTGATCAACATCGGCACTGGCGGATGCACGTGCATCTGCAGTGGAGGAAGCGGCTGGCTGAATGTGGTCGACATCAGCGCCCCCTTCCGCACAGGGTCCAAGGGACATTGAAGCCCCCGGCGGAAGGCTAAGCCAATCGACGGGCAGAGAACAGAGGTCGGCGGAATGTGATCGTCGATCTCCGGTGTGTAACTAAGAGTGATGGCCGTCCACGGTGGTCATCCGGCCACTGTGTACGGCCACACGAATGGTCAGCCCTTGATGCCGGTGCCGTCCGAAGCGGCCGGACGATCATGCGGCTCCACGCGGCTGACCTGCGGTTCTGTCTCGACGGCAGTCGAATCTGATCGATCGTCGTCGACGGCCGCGGCGTTCTCGGCGGCCTCTTCGCCGGACGCGAGGGACTCCGGATCGACCTTTCCGGCGCCCTTGCTCGATGCATCGACGTTGTCGAAACTGTCGGGAAGCCGACGCAAGCGCTTATTCATGTTGCGAATCAGCAGAACAGTCGCTATGGACATCATCACGATGATGAAGAGACCCATCGGGCCGGCCAAGCCGCCCTCACGGGTGTCACCGAAGTTGTTGACTGCTACGAGGTCCACATACAGAGAGTAACCCCTCAGCGGGAGGCGTACTCCGTGCCCCGGATCCCGGCGAACAGGTCCGACTCCGGCACCGGGCTGTCGACCAGCGAACGGGCCAACTCGAAGTCCTCGGTCGGCCACACCTTCTGCTGGAGATCCAGCGGCACCTTGAACCAGAAGCCGTCCGGGTCGACCTGGGTGGCATGCGCGCGCAGCGCGTCGTCACGGACCCCGAAGTACTCGCCGCACTCGATCCGGGTGGTGATCTTGTCGCCGCGATCGTCGCGGTCGGCCCACCTCTCCAGCATCTCCGCGTACGGCGACTCGAGGCCCTGCTCCAGCATCCCCTCGTGCAGCGCGAGCATGCGCGTACGGGTCCAGCCGGAGTTGTAGTAGAGCTTCAGCGGCTGCCACGGCTCGCCGAGCTCGGGATGCGCCTCGGGATCGCCGGCCACGTCGAAGGCCACCACCGAAATCTTGTGGCACATGATGTGGTCGGGGTGCGGGTAGCCGCCGTTCTCGTCGTACGTCGTCATCACGTGCGGCCGGAACTCGCGGATGAACTTCACCAGCCGCAGCGCCGCCTCCTTGGGCTCCTGCAGGCCGAAGCAGCCCTCGGGCAGCGGCGGCAGCGGGTCGCCCTCGGGCAGGCCGGAGTCGACGAAGCCGAGCCAGTCCTGCTTGATGCGCAGGATCTCGCGGGCCCTGTCCATCTCGGCGCGCCGGATGTTGGTGATGTCGGCCAGCACCTCGGGCCGGTCCATCTTCGGGTTGAGCACACTGCCGCGCTCACCACCGGTGCACGTCGCCACGTGCACGTCGACGCCCTCGGCCACGTAACGCGCCATGGTCGCCGCGCCCTTGCTCGACTCGTCGTCCGGGTGCGCGTGCACCGCCATCAACCGCAACTGCTCCGTCACCGAAAGACCCCTCAGGCCGGGCGTCGGAGAAGAACCGGCGCCCTGGAAGAATGAACACTGCCATTCTGGCCGATCGCTACGACAGAAAACGCACGAGAGGCGCCCAAGGTGAACGAGACGCGCGCCACAGCACCGGTCTTCCCGCCCGGCCGCTACGGTCACCGGCGGGCCCCCGGCATGCGCCGGCGCATCGTGCCGATCGTCTTCGGTGTCCTCATCCTGGTGGCGTCCGTGCTGCTCACCGTCCGTCTCTACGACCAGTGGGGGCAGACCGCCTACGAGTCGAAGATCGTCGGTTGGTCGAACGATTCGGACACCAGGCTGACGATCGAGTTCGACGTGCGCGTCCCGGCTGCCGGTGCGGCGACGTGCGTCCTGCGTGCCCGGTCGTACGACGGCGCCGAGGTCGGGCGGCGTGAGGTGCGGGTCGCGAACCCAGGCTCGGCAGGCTCCATCAGGGCCCGTGAGGACGTACCCACCAGCGCTCGCGCCTCCCACGGCGACGTGGTCCGGTGCCGCGCTTCGAGCTGAGGCTCGGTGCGCATGACGCTGGTAGAGTTGGGGATTCGCTACATTCCGTTGCCCTTCACCGAGGAGATCGACCGTGTCCAGTTCCGAAGCGTCGAAGACCTGGCTCTCGCAGGACGCTTACGACCGGTTGCAGGCCGAGCTCGACGAGGCGATCGCCAATCGTCCGGCCATCGCGGCGGAGATCAACGCGCGCCGGGAGGAGGGCGATCTCCGGGAGAACGGGGGCTACCACGCCGCCCGTGAGGAACAGGGCAAGGCCGAGGGCCGCATCCTCTACCTGAAGGAACTGCTCCGCACCTCCGAGGTGGGCGAGCCGCCGGCCTCCGGCAAGGTCGCGCCGGGCTCGGTGGTCACCATCTACTTCGACGACGACCAGAGCGACACCGAGACGTTCCTGCTCGGCTCACGCGAGATCGCGTCGACCACGGACCTGACGGTCTACAGCCCCGAGTCCGCCCTCGGCGCGGCGATCCTCGACGCGAACGAGGGGCAGACCGTGACCTACACGGCCCCTTCCGGCGCGGACATCAAGGTCACCGTCGTGAAGGCGGAGCCCTACCAGGGCTAAGGCACCTGGTAACGCGTGGCGGGGTGCTGCCCCGGCAGCATCGTGAGCTCGTATCCGCTGTCGCGCAGCGCCCCGATCAACGCCTTCGAGTGGTCCGGCCCGCGGGTCTCCACGGACAGGAACACCTCGACCTGCCCGAACGAGAGCCGCGGGTTCTGCCGGGAATGTTCCACGTCGATCACGTTCGCCCGGTACTGAGCGATCTTCGTGAGCACCCCGGCGAGCTCACCGGGCTGATCGCCGCAGCGCACCGAGAGCCGCAGGAACCGCCCCGCCGCCGCGAGACCGTGCTCGATCACCTTGAGCAGCAGCATCGGGTCGATGTTGCCACCGGACAGGATCGCCACAATCGGCCCCGGCGTGTCCGGCCGATGCGTACGCAAAGCGGCGACCGAGGCCGCACCGGCCGGCTCGACCACCATCTTGTGCCGTTCCAGCAGCAACAGCAGCGCCGCCGACAGGTCGTCGTCGGTGACCGTCACGATCTCGTCGACCAGCTTGCTGACGTGCGCGAAGGTCAGATCGCCCGGCCGCAGCACGGCGATGCCGTCGGCGATGGTGTCGGAGGCGGTCAGCTTCTGCGGCGAGCCGGCGGCCAGCGAAGGCGGATACGACGCGGCGCCCGCCGCCTGCACCCCGATGACGCGGATGTCCGGCCGCAGCGCCTTGGCCGCCACCGCCACCCCCGACACCAGCCCGCCGCCGCCGACCGCGGTGATGATCGTGCCCACGGCCGGGCACTGGTCGAGAATCTCCAGCCCGACCGTCCCCTGCCCCGCGATCACGTCCGGATGGTCGAACGGGTGGATCAGCACCGCCCCCGTCCGCTCGGCGAACGCCTTGGCCGCCACGAGCGCGTCGTCGACGCTGTGTCCCGCGTACTCGATGGTCGCGCCGTACCCCTTGGTCGCCGTGACCTTGGGCAGTGGCGCGCCCTCCGGCATGAAGACCGTGGCCCGCGTGCCGACCAGACCCGCGGCCAGCGCAACCCCTTGAGCGTGATTGCCGGCGCTGGCGGCGACCACCCCGCGCGACCGTTCGGCCTCGCTGAGCCGGGAGATCCGGTTGTAGGCGCCGCGCACCTTGTACGACCCGGCGCGCTGCTGGTTCTCACACTTCAGAAACGTGGGCACGCCGAGCGACTCGGTCAGCGGCCGAGACTCCTCCAGCGGGGTCCGCACCACCACCCCGGCCAGCAGGTCACGCGCCTTCTCGATGTCTTCCAGCCGCACCAGATCCAGCACCGACATGCCCCGATCGTCGCAGAACAGCCGCCGATCGGCGCTGTTCCGTGGATCACCTGCGCCTCGGTAGCCGCCGAACCTCGTCCTGCGGCCCGCGTGCGTAGGCGATCAGCCGCTCGATGGCGTGGCGAGGCGAATTCGTCGCCCGTGTGACGGCTTCACCGATGCTTCCATTACGAGGACTGCACTTGGCGTGCGACCTGAGCCGGATGGTCGCGCTTCGCCTCTTGATCTATTCGTCGCGACAAATCTCTGACGCGTCTTCGACTTTTATCGACCGGCTTCTTGACAGCGGGCTTCGAGGCGGCAGACTGGTCAGCGCAGGGCTTCTGGGGGTCGTCCGACAAGATCAGTTCGCTGGTGGAGGTCGGAAGATCTGATGGGTCCGGTGCGCCGTGCGTTCGATGACCGGCGGAGTTGTCGGTCGAGCAAGTAAATCCGCCAACGCCTTGACCTTGGCGGGACGTAATCCCGGATCGTCAACAGGGGAGTAATGGGGGTCCGGAAGCTCGCCCGGAAAGGAGGAGCAGATATAGGTGCCGCATCGGCGGCTCCTGGAACGAAAAAGGAACTACACATCAGAAGTGATTGTAGTGATCACATGCCGGAGGCGTTCCCTTTACCAGGGTCCTCCGGTTGATTGAAACACCTATTCGCCGCCTCTCATGGATCTGAGCGAGTAAAGTCGCTGAGCCTTGGCAGGTGGCGCGGGCGGAAGCCCCTTCTAGCCGCACGGCAGTCTTCCCTAGCGTTCGCCGTTAGGGAGGCCTGCGCCAAAAATCGGAACCGCATCGTGTTTGTAAGGGTCCAGTTTCCGCTCGCCGACGTGCGAAGTTTCGGGCTGGGAGAAACCGGCCGGCTGGACAGGCCGACGTGGCCCATCCCGAAAGTCGACAATGATTTTGTCCGCAGCGTGGGCATCGTGCGCCAACGGCCTGGGGGCGGCGCGCTTCCGTGGACCGGCGAACACCTCTGCTGCGACGCGCGCGGCGCGATCAAGTTCGCACACGGTCCCGGCAAGCCGGTGCGCGGCGCGGAAGGTGGCGTTCCACTGACCCCGGCCTACCGGCGATACTTCGTCGCCGGTCCCGTGGCTCGGGTCGATCTCGGTTTCACCGTCGAACGATGGCGGGCGGAGAAGCCGATGAGTGGTACCCAGATCTTGCGTGCCGCGGCACTCAGCGTTCTGACGTTACCCATGTTCGTGCCGATGATCGCACCCAGAGCCAGGGAACTCGTGACCCTGGGGCCGGCCGTGGCCAAACGGATACTCCAGGTGACCACGTCTCTGAGGATCCCGCCGGAGCGAGTCGAGTCCTGGTGGATGACCGCGGCTCGACCGTTGATCCTCGTCGAGGATCTCTACGACGATGACCGCTATTCCGGGCTGGATGATCTCGCCTTGGCCAAACAGGGGGAGTGGCCGGCCGGCGAAGAGCCGATGATCGTGCACTACCCCCTATCGTTGAACCGGCGTGGAAGCCAGATACCCGTCTGGGCCCTCCTCTTCGACCCTCGGGTCTCGAAGGAGGAATTGCGCGCGCTCAGGCTCCACCTCTGGCGGATCCATAACGAGCGGGAGGTGCTTCGCGCGGTCCTCGGTCTCTGCCTGGACAAGAAGTTGCATCCCGCGAAGTCGGAAAGCCTTCGTGCCTACCTCGACAAGCAATCAAAAAGGTTGCGCAGGATCTCGGCGGAAGGGCTCCCGCAGCGCGCGTTGCTGGACTATGCGTACGGACTCGACGCCCTGGTCAACGAAGACGAACTGCACAGCCTTCGCGAGGTACTCGATGAGGTGGGAAGTCCCGGTCTGACGGCTTCCGTCATGCCGGCTGCCAGAGACCAGTCGAGCGGAGGTGCCGGCGGACCCGTCGGCGCCATCAATGTCCAGTACGCGATATTCGGAGGAGGAACCATGGTAACCGGTGAGAACGCGCAGAACATTCAAAATTCCGGCCCCACGGGCGCGGTGATCGGCGGCCACGCAAACGTGTCAGGCGGCAACTTTCAGGGCAGCGGAATTCAGCAAACAGACTCGGGCCCGGACATCGATCTCGACGTGCTCGCCGCAGAACTGGCGAAGCTGCGAGCCGCTCTCCGCGGCCAAGCGACCGAGCCTGAGCACGACCTGGCAATCGCCGAGGTCGCCCGGGCTGAGCAAGAGGCGAGGAAGGGTGATGCGCCCGCTGCCCGCTCGGCTCTGGCACGGGCCGGCACCTGGGCTCGCGAGGTGGCGAAACTCGCCGGAGTGCCGGTGGCGCTCGAGGTGTTCCGGCAGCTCAACGCGGGATAGGCCGATGTCGAGGATCAGGTGGGCACCCGGTGCGGGTGCCCACCTGTTTGCTGAGGTCAGTCGGCCGCGGCGACGCCGATCGGACACGTCATGCCGTTGGGGCCGTGGTTGCAGTACCCGTACGGGTTTTTCTGACTTGAAAGGTACTGCTGGTGGTAGTCCTCGGCGAAGTAGTACTTGCCCAGCGGCGCGATCTCCGTGGTGATCTCGCCGTGGCCGGCCGCCGTCACCACCGGCTGGAAGGCCTCCAGGGACGCCTGCGCGATGCGCGCCTGCTCGTCGGTCGTGGTGTAGACGGCCGAACGGTACTGCGTGCCGACGTCGTTGCCCTGGCGCATGCCCTGCGTCGGGTTGTGGTTCTCCCAGAACGCCTTCAACAGCAGCTCGTAGCTGATCTTCGCCGGGTCGTACACCACCTGGACGACCTCGGCGTGGCCGGTCTTGCCGGAGCAGGTCTCCTCGTACGTGGGGTTCGGCGTGACGCCGCCGGCGTAGCCGACCGAGGTCGAGTAGACGCCGGGCAGCTGCCAGAAGATCCGCTCCGCGCCCCAGAAGCAGCCCATTCCGAAGACCGCGACCTGGTAGCCGTCCGGCCACGGGCCCTGCAGCGGGGTGCCGAGCTCGGTGTGCTTGTCCGCCACCGGCATTCCCAGCAGGCGGCCGGGGAGGGCGGTCTCAGCGGTGGGCAGGTCGAGCTTCTTGTGCCGTAGGAACACGGTCACTCCCTTCATCCGGTAGAGGTAACGCCGGAGGCGTCCAGTTCCTTACCGATGCGTTCGGCGAATGACGAAGCCTCGTCGTCGGAGTCGTACTTCGTTCGTGGCCAGAAGAATCCGCGAAGTCCGTCACCTTTTGTCCGGGGCACGACGTGGGCGTGCAGATGCGGCACGGACTGCGACACGACGTTGTTCATCGCGACGAATGTCCCTTTCGCCCCCAAAGCGGCGGGAACGGCAGCCGAAAGGGCCCGGACCAGGGTGAAGAAGCCGGGCAGCAGGTCAAGGTCAAGATCTTTGAGCTCGGGTACGTGCGGCCGCGGCACCACGAGCACGTGGCCTTTAAACACCGGCCGGATGTCGAGGAACGCGACGCCGGACGGGTGGTCCGCCACCCGGAAGGCGGGGACATCACCCGCCACGATCCCGCAGAACAGGCAAGCCGCCATGAGTAAAGACTAGCCTTGCCGGTCATGAGCGCCGATCAGTACGGATTCGACACGCTTGCCATCCACGCCGGGCAGGAACCGGATCCGCGGACCGGGGCGGTGGTCCCGCCCATCTATCAGACCAGCACGTTCGCGCAGGACGCGGTCGGTTCACCGCGGCTGGGGTACGAGTACAGCCGCTCCGGCAACCCGACCCGCGACGCGCTGCAGGAATGCATCGCCGCGCTCGAGGGCGGTCGTCGCGGCCTGGCCTTCGCCAGCGGGCTGGCCGCCGAGGACTGCCTGCTGCGGGCGGTCTGCCGGCCGGGTGACCACGTGGTGATCCCGGGCGACGCGTACGGCGGCACCTATCGTCTTTTCGCGAAGGTCGCCGAGAACTGGGGCCTCGACTGGACCGCCGTGCCGCTGGACGACCTGGACGCGGTCCGCGCCGCCTTCCGCCCCGGCCACACCCGGCTGATCTGGGCCGAGACGCCGACCAACCCGCTGCTGAAGATCGCCGACATCGCCGCGCTGGCCGGGATGGCGCACGAGTACGACGCCATGCTCGTGGTGGACAACACGTTCGCCTCGCCCTACCTGCAGCAGCCGATCGCCCTGGGCGCCGACGTCGTGGTGCACTCGACCACCAAGTACCTGGGCGGTCACTCGGACGTGATCGGTGGCGCGCTGGTCGCCGCCGAGGACGGGCTGGGCGAGGAACTGGCCTTCTACCAGAACGCGATGGGTGCGGTGCCAGGCCCGTTCGACGCCTGGATCACGCTGCGCGGCATCAAGACTCTCGGCGTACGCATGGATCGGCATTGCGACAACGCCGAGCGCATCTCGCAATATCTGCTCTCCCACCGCCTGGTGTCCGACGTGCTCTATCCGGGTCTGGAGTCGCATGCCGGACACGAGATCGCGGCCAAGCAGATGCGACGGTTCGGCGGCATGGTGTCGTTCCGGCTCGCGGGTGGCCGTGACCAGGCCATCGAGGTCTGCAACCGGGCGAAGCTGTTCATTCTCGCGGAGTCTCTGGGCGGTGTGGAGTCGCTGATCGAGCACCCGGGACAGATGACACACCTGAGTGCTGCGGGCTCAGCGCTTGAAGTCCCCTCTGATCTCGTGCGACTGTCTGTCGGCATCGAGACGCTTGAGGATCTGCTCGCCGACCTGGAGCAGGCCCTCGAGGTCTCCTGAGGCCTCTCATTCCGGCAAGAACGGGATACGCGATGGAATACGTACCGACCACTTTGGTGGGCGCCACCGCGAAACAGATCGCGCGGGCCGTCCGCCGCGGCGACACCACGGCCACCGCTGTGGTCGCGGACCATCTGGAGCAGATCGCGATCAGCGATCCGGAGCTGCACGCTTTCCGGGTGATCCGCGGCGGGGAGGCGATGACCGAGGCGGAGAAGGTCGACGATCAGGACGACCTCTCCAACCTGCCGCTGGCCGGGGTGCCGGTGGCGGTGAAGGAGAACACCGCGGTCGCCGGCCTGCCGACGTGGAACGGTTCGGCGGCGGTCCGCACCGCGGTGGCCGAGGAGGACCACGAGATCGTCCGCCGCCTGCGCGGGGCGGGCGCCGTCGTGGTCGGGGTGACCCGGGCGCCGGAGCTGAGCCTGTGGCCGTTCACCGACGACGAGGAACTCGCCACCCGCAACCCGTGGGCGCTGGACCGTACGCCGGGCGGCTCGTCCGGCGGGTCCGCGGCCGCGGTCGCCTCCGGCCTGGTGCCGATGGCGCACGCCAACGACGGCCTGGGTTCGATCCGGATCCCGGCGGCCTGCTGCGGTCTGGTCGGCCTCAAGCCCGGCCGCGGCGTGGTCCCTTGTGACCTGGGCATCGACGGCTGGTTCGGGATGGCCGAGAACGGCGTGCTGACCACCACGGTCGGCGACGCCGCGGTCGGCTTCAGCGTGCTGGCGGGCCGTCGTCCGGTGAAGCTGACCGAGCCGTCCCGCCTGCGCGTCGGCGTCTCGCTGCGGTCACCGGTGGCCGGCACGAAGGCCGACGAGCCCAACCGCAACGCCGTGGCCACCGCCGCGAAACTGCTGGTCGACGCCGGTCACAGCACGCTGACGGCCGAGCCTGACTACGGCGTCAAGCTGGGCCCGCAGGCCGTGGCGACCTGGTTGGCGTCGGCGCACCGCGAGGCCGAGGCGCTGGGCGTCGATCTGTCGTCCCTGCAACGCCGCAGCCGGATGCACGCCAGGCTCGGCAAGTTCGTTTTCAACCGCGGTTGGGTACGCCAGGAGCAGCGCGACGCCTGGCGGGAGCGGTCGATAGCGTTTTTCGCCGACCGTAAGGTCGACGTGCTGCTCACGCCTGCTCTGGCCGGCCCGCCCCCGGCGGCGGACGGCTGGGCGAAGGCGAGCTGGCGCAAGAGCTTCCAGGCCAGCGCCCAGTACGCGCCTTACAACGCGCCCTGGAACTTCGCCGGCCTGCCCGCGATCGTGGTCCCGGTGGGCACCCGCCCCGACGGTCTCCCGCTGGCGGTCCAGCTGGTCGGCCCGCCCGACTCCGAGGTGCTGCTGCTCTCCATCGCCGGCCAGTTCGAGGTCGCCAACCCCTGGCAGCGCCTGGCGATCGTGTAACGGTCAGCCGTCGCCCTCCGGCGCTCCCATGGATGGGGCCGGAGGGCGCGGCGCGTCCTGACGGGCAGTGACCGGGATGTTCCGGTGCCGACCTCGGTGGGATACGCGGTCTCGCGGCCCTGGATGTCGGCCGGGTCGCTCTCTTCAAGGGCCGGCAGGGGCCGCGATTTCTCCGGCATGACCTGGGTCCCGGTCAGGAACTGCGCCTTGGCCAGGCCCGGATCGATCACCTGGCACCGGTACTCGTCCGTGCCGCCACCCTCCGGCGGCACGGGCGTGTGGGCCTCGGCCATCTTCAGGGCGGGACCTCGACGTCACCGCGCCGGTGCGTGCGCTGGGTATCTGGTTCGTCAAACCGGGTTGAGCGGCGGTATTAACGCTCGTCTCAGGTTCGCTCGGTAGGAAGTCGGCGTCAGGTGAGCGAGGTAACGGGTGTAGGAGGCTATTGATGGCAGTCGACGC
>NZ_BSTL01000010.1:0-209343 GCF_030269485.1 Actinoplanes sp. NBRC 103695
CCGTACCGCCGACCGTCCCGGTCACGACGGGGTCGACATCATGGCCGCACGGGGCACCGTGATCCATGCCGCGTCCGGCGGTGTCGTCGTGAGGGTCCGATGCAACATCGCTGGCAACTCGTGGGACGGCCCGTTCAGCTCTCCTATGCCGTGCGACCGCGACGGGTACCCCGGGCTCGGTGGGTGCGGGTGGTATGCCGAGATCCGGCACGCTGGCGACATCGTGTCGCGCTACTGCCACATGGTCCGGCAACCCTCGGTGCGAGTCGGCCAAACAGTCGCACCCGGTACCCCGATCGGATTCGTCGGGACCTCCGGCAACTCGTCCGGCCCGCACCTGCATTTCGAGATCCACACTAGTAACCCGGCGTCAAGCACCAATGCGATAAATCCCGTGCCGTTCATGATCGAGCACGGCGCGCCCCTCTAATGCTTCATTTCGCATAGCGGCAAATAGTCGTATCGCGCCGAGGTGGCACTTGACATATCTGAGGAATCGAGCGCTCGTGACGCCGGCCAATGAAGTGACATTGAGCTCAATACGTCGACTTGACTTCACGACGTTTCCGAGCAACGACAGGCGCGCATTGAAATCCCGTCAGCAGGAGGCGTGTCCGGCCGCCGGGCCGGACACGCCGCCCGTGTCTGGCCCGAATGGCAGCGAGCCACCACAACGCCATATGCGCGCGTGGCGCGCAATCCCTACCCGGTAACGCCGGCGCACGCCATAACGCGCCGAGCGGGCAATACAACCGCGCTAACGGGCCCCATGCGCCCGGCGCGGCACCCCGCGACACGAGGCAAAACACGACCCCGGCCACCCGCCGTAAAGAGTCATGAAAATGCGGGTTGACAAACAATGCGTGCAGAGGGTCCATGGACGTGGGCAACAACAAGCGCCCCGCCGGAACACCACCGGATAAGCGCGCCGCATTAACGCGGAACGCTATTGCCATCCCTATTCACGGAGGTATTACTGCCATGACTGCGCCCACCACGCCCGCCGCCCTCACCGTCGCCGCGACCCTGACCGCCCACCCCGACGGCATCACCACCCGCGCACTGGCCGACGCCTCCGGCGTCAGCGCCTCCACCGTGGCGAAAACCCTCACCGCGATGGAGGCCGACGGCACCGCCACCCGCACCCCCGGCCCCGCCAACGGCAACCGCAAGAGCGCCGACATCTGGCACCCCGTCACACCGACCGACGCCAGCCCGGCGGACGCCAGCCCGGCCGACGCTGCCCCGGCCGACGAGACCCCGGCGGACGCCAGCCCGGCGGACGCCAGCCCGGCCGACGAGACCCCGGCCGACGCCAGCCCGGCGGACGCCAGCCCGGCGGACGTCACCCCGGCGGACGCCAGCCCGGCGGACGAGACCCCGGCGGACGCCAGCCCGGCGGACGCGGGGGCGGTTGCTCCGGTGTCCGGTGCGCCGGTCGGCCCGCGTCAGCCGGACTTGAAGGTGCTGATCATGGCCGGTGTGCTGGGTGGGCACCCGGAGGGCATCACGGCCGATGCGGCGATCAACGAGAGCGGCCTGTCGGTGGCGATGGGTGACACGATCCTCGCCGCGATGGAGGTTAGCGGGGCCGCGCGTCGGCTGCCCACCGAGCCCGATGGTACTGAGTTGTGGGTGCCGGTCGCGGACGCCGATCTGGCGAAGGTGGACCCGGCGAACGCGCCGACGCACACCACGTGCCCGACGTGCGGGCACACCCGCAAGATCCGCCGTCCCTCCGCGCGGCGCGCACCCGCCACCAGCACCGGCCGCAGCACCGGTGAGGTCAACACCGATGGGTCGGCGAAGCTGGGTAAGGGTGAGTTGGAGCGCATGGTGGAGGCGTTCATGCGCGACCTGGGCACCGGCCACGACGTCAGCCCGGTCACGGTGGGGCGGGAGCTGGGTGGGCGTAGCTCGGGCGCGTGCGGCAACGCCATGAGCAAGCTGACCGGTCGCGGTGTGCTGGTGATGACCAGCGAGGCCCCCGTGCGGTACGCGCTGGCCGAGACCGCCCCCGCCCCGACCGCCGATGTCCGGACGTACATGACCCGGCCGTTGACCGACGGCGAGCCCGCTACCGGCACCGACGCGGGCACCGCCGACACCTCGGCCGACGAGCCCACCCCCGGCACCGACGCGGGCACCACCGGCACGGACGCGGGCACCGCCGACACCACGGACGACGCGACCACCACGGACGCCGCCGCCGAGGCCACCGCCGATGACGCCACCGCGACCGGTGACGACGAGACCGGCACCCCGGCCACCGACGAGGCCCCCGCCGCAGCCATCGCGGCCTGACACCACCCCTGCCGGGGCCGGGCACCACGCCCGGCCCCGGCACCGGCACGCCCACCCCCTGACGGAAGGCAGAACGATGACCACCCCACCGCACGATCACGACAACGGCCACGACCGCCCCGACGAGCCCGGCTCGTTGCGCTGTCCCGAATGCCGCGCGGCGGCCCGGCCCGTTCCCCCGCGTGACTGGCCCCTCGCCGGGTTCGCCGCGCGTCCCGGTGCGTCGCACCTCGACGGGACGCCGTTGTGCCCGGTGTACGGCCCGCACGGCGCGCAACCGGCCGAACCGGTCGGCGCACCGGCCCGGCTCACCACGTGGCAGGCCGTCCGCCAAAGCTGGCTCACCCATCCCGATTGGACAAGCGCCGATCATCTGGCGTGGCTCGACGGCGAGGGTTACGACACCGACCTCATCGACGGCGACCCGGACGAGGTGATCGGCCGATGGCTGGCAGAACACCGCCGCACGGCCCGGCTGACCGTGCCGCCGGGGGTCACCGGCGAGGACCGCGTGTACGTCGTCGCCGGAGGCGACATGGTCGCGGTGTTCGACAACCCCGACGCCGCCGGAATCCAGCGCACAGTCATGCAGGCCGCCAACCTAGACACCATCGCCTCCGTGATGACCCCGGCGCAATGGGACACCGCTCGGGCCATCCTGCGCGCGGAGCACCCGGAACTCGTCATCACCGATGCCCGGCACGACGCCACCGGGCCGACGTCATGACCGGCCCGCACGTCGCCCCGTCCGGCGACATGCCCGCGTCGCTGGCCGCGCGTCCCCGCGACGCGCGGCGCGGCCTGCCGATCCCACCGGTCAACGTGCACCCCGACCCGGAGGGCGGCACCGGCACGCACGTCGACTTCACGACCATCAACACCTCGACATCGAGTCAGCTCGCGGCCGGCCGCCGGTGCTCGCTGTGCGGCGAGTCGATGGAGTATTGGGTGGCGTTTCTCGGCACGCCTCGCGCGGCTGAGCTGTTGCGCTATACCGACCCGCCCGGACACCCCGAGTGCCTTCGCGCAGCTCTGACGTTGTGCCCGCACATCGCCGTTGCCCGGCACCGGCGTGCCCGCGCTGACCGGCCGAGCGCCGGTGTCATGCCGCCCGGGGCGCACGGCGACAAACCCGACGGATGGACCCTGGGTATCACCCGGTCCTACCGGTCGATGTTCCTGCCTACGCACGGGTTCACCGTGTACCTACCGGCCCCGTTCCGCACCGTGGACGCCTACCGGTACGGCCCGGACGGGCAGCTGACCCGCCACCCGGAAACCCGGTGACCCCGCCGATTTCGCGCGGCCAGATTGGCGACAGAAACCTCCATCGACTCGGGACGATCGCCTTGATCGGCCCGTGGAGGTAGGAAACATTGCTTGTGACGGCGTCGCCGGGACGCAACCCCGGCGGCGCTACCCACCCGACGTACCAAACGAGAGGAACACCCGTCATGGCACACGAACTCGAAACCCTCGCGAACGGTCAGACCGCCTTCGCCTCCGCCCGCCTGTCGGCCTGGCACCAGCTCGGGCAGATCACCGACGACTGCATGACCGCCGAGGAGATCATGAGCAAGGCGTGGCTCGGCGGCTGGGAGGTCCGCAAGATCCCGCTGTATGGCATGGAGGTCACCGACGCCGGGGTCACGAAGGTCGACTGCCCCGACAAGTTCATGACCGTGCGGACCAACCCGCAGACCAAGGTGACCGAGTATCTCGGCGTGGTCGGCGACGACTACGCCACCGTGCAAAACGAGCAGGTCGCCGAGATGCTCAACCTCCTGGTCGACGAGTCCGGGGCGCACTTCGAGACGGCCGGCTCGATGCGTAAAGGCAAGAGCGTCTTCGTCACGATGAAGCTGCCGAACGCGATGGAGATCGCCGGAGTCGACCGGATGGATCTCTACCTGGCCGCCACCACCTCGCACGACGGGACCGCCTCGCTGCGCTTGGATGCGACGCCGGTGCGGATCGTGTGCGCGAACACCCAACGCATGGCCTACGCCCGTTCGCAGGGCTCCTACACCTTCCGGCACACCTCCAATGTGCACGCGCAGATCAGTGAGGCGCGCGAGGCGCTGGGTCTGGTGTTCAAGCACTTCGGGGACTGGCAGTCCGAGGCCGAGAAGATGCTGAACGAGGCGTTGACCATGGGCGAGTTCGAGAAGATCGTCGCCCAGGCGTGGCCGGTGGAGGATGACGCCTCCGACATGGCGAAGAACAACGCGAAGCAGCGGACGAGCACGTTGCGGTACCTGATCCGGGACGCGGACACGCAGAAGGCGATCAAGGGCACCCGGTGGGCGGGGTTCCAGGCCATCATTGAGTACGTCGACCACTTCGCCCCTGCCAAGACCGACGCGGTCCGGGCGACGCGGGCGCTGACCGGTGCGGGCGCGGAGTTGAAGGCCCGCGCGTTCGATCTGCTGGCTGTCTGATGGGCCAGCGGCACCGGGGCCGCCACCGCCGCCGCTGGTGGCGCACGGCGGCCCCGGCCCTCGCACCGGCGGACATCACCGCCCGGCGTCCCGCACGCGGCCCGGCTGCCGTCCGACCGCCGAGCCCGTCCGGCTCACGCCGCCCGCCCGGCCCGATCGGCGGCGGCCCGGCACCCGCACCGGCGCGGTTGCGACCGGCCGCCCCGGGCCTGCCTGCGACTTCACCTGTTCAATCTCGATCCGGCCTTGCGCCGACGGAGGTACCCGCCATGACATCCGACGAGCTGATGAACCTCATCGGCCACCTGGTAGAGGCGTACCAGAACAGCACTGCGCATCGTGTAGCCGCCTCGTACGAGACCGACTACGACGAGCAGGGCGTGCAACAGGCCAACCAAAAGCAATGGGACGAGATCGGCGCGCACCGGTACCGCGAGGTGGAACGAGCGGTCCGGGCGGCCCTTCCCGCGAAGGCCACCATCGAGGAGTTCATGCCGGTCCGGCCGCTGCCGGGCGGCAGGGTCGAACTCCGCGCGACAGACGCCGCCTCGCGGCCCGTCGCGGTGGTCTTCACCGGGACCGAGGCGCTCAACCTCGGCGGCCGGCTGACTGTCTGCGGAGCCGTCGCCCTCGACCGCATCGGCGTCAAAGCCGACACCGAACTGAAGCCGGTCGCCGAAGGTCCGGCCGTCGGCACTTCTCCGATACCGCCTGTCGTGCCCGGCCCGCCCGCCCCCGCGCACCTTCGCTAGCCCGGTGGGCCCCGCCGCGCGGCCAGACCCGGTCGCGCGGCCCGCACCGCAACCCCTCGACTCGAAGGATTCGCTGTGGAAGACCTGATCACCCTCGTACACGCCTACGCCACCGCCCGCGCGGGCGCCGAACGCCGCCGCGCCCTGCTGGAATGCCTCGTCGACGACAACGACGGCTTCTTCATGACGAAGATCGCGGAGTACGAACTCGCCTCCACCACCTCCCACGCGCAGCTCATGACCGCCTACGACGGGCTGACCCGCACCACCGTGCGCGCCATCGCGGACGAGCGGCTGCCCGTGTGCACGTGGCAGAAGGGCGTGGTGGAGGCGCGCGGCGTCGTGCCGGACGCCACGCGCAGCGTGCGGGTGCGCTACACCCCCGGGCAGGCCATCGCCGCCGGAGCCGCGTTGATCGCCTGCGCCGCCCTCGCCGACCGAGACACCGGCGGCACCCTCACCCCGATCCTTTCGCCTTTTCCCACCGGTGACCTCGGCCACGACTCGACCGCGGCCGGCCCCAGCACGAAGGGCACCGAGTCATGACCAACAACCCGGACCTCACCGCACGGCCCGACGGCATGAGCGACGGGCAGCACGCCCTCGCCGGTTCGCGCCTGCTCGCCGTGTTGACGCTGATCGGTGACCTCGATCCGGTCATCGCTGACGTTCTGCGAAACATGCATTTGCGGGTCTACCCCGGTCAGCCGGGCGACGGAGACCGCAGCGACTACATCGTGCTCGACCTGCACGGCGTCTCCATCGGCGCCCGCCGCCGCGAACACGACTTCTACCTGCACGCCGACACCAGCGAGACTCCCGACCGCGTCATCGCGTTCGAGGTCAATGGGCTCGGCGAACACGACCGCCCCACCCGATAGCGGCGAAGGAGCCTGCGATGACCAGCACCGACCCTGCGCCCGCCCCGGCTGCGCCGACCTTGCGCGACGTGGTGTCCACCCGGCACTCCCTTGAGCCCGCGCACAGCCATCCCGGCGTCGTGATCGACATCTTTAGGCAGTCGCGTATCACTGACGGCGACCGGTACCGCGTCGAGTTTCGCGGCGGCGTCAACGAGTGGTTCTGGCGCGACGAGCTGACCGTGCACCTGTGGGCGGACGAGCGCGGCATCGTGCTCACCGACCTGGCCGCCGTGCGCACGATCCTGCACCACGCCATCACCACCGCTGAACAACACGACGTGCTGCACACCAAGCTCGGCGAGATCTTCGACGCCCTCAGCGCCACCGCGAACACCTACCTCGGCGGCAACCTCGACACCCTGATCCCGGCTGCCGCCCCCGCCGCCTGACCGGCAAGGGCCGAGACCGTCGCCACCGGCTCCGCGTCCCGGCGGTCTCGGCCCGCAGGCCCCGCCACCTCGAGCCGAACTCGCCAATGGAGACTCCGATGGACCTGAACGACACTGCCCGGGTACGCCAGCCCCGCGACCCGGTCGAGTACCGCCTCGCCACGATCACCGACATCACCTACTCGACTCCGCACACCACCCACATCCGCGACCTTCGCCTGAGCTTCCCGACCGGCGAGAACTGCACCTACACCCCGGCCGAAATCGTCGCGTGCACCCGCACCGACGATCACGCCGCCCTCGTCGCGGCCTTCACCGACGCGTGCCGGTCACTGCGCGACGCCTGCCGCATCGCCCACGACTACGACGAACAGATCAACACCGACATCATCGGCCTCCTGCTGGCCATCCACGGCACCGTGAAGACACGCCTCGGGATCACCCTCGACCCCGCCACCCTCGACCCCGCCACCCTCGACGCGCCGGCCGACCCCGAGCAGGCGACCTCGTGACCGCCCACTGGACCCATGGCCGCTCCACGCGACACCAGGGAGCCGTCTGTGGAGCCGACGACGGACCGCGCACTCGCATCTCCGACGAGCCGCACCTGGTGACCTGTCCCGACTGTCCCAACGCCGCCGAGATCGAGACCATCCCGGACGACGCCACCACCGGTGACCCGAACGTGATCGACATGCTGCGGGACGCCCGAAACGGACATACCCGCAAGATCAGCGGCGTGGTCGTGGACGCCACCACCGCGCACGCCATCCTGACCGTCTACAACGCCGCCACCCCGAAGACCAAGGCGAAGATCGCCGGGCTGCCCCTGACAGTGATGACCTCGCTGGCCTGGAACATCCTGCGCGCCGATTCCGAAAGGGAGGGTCCGCGATGACCGGCCTCGCCTGGACGTCTCCGTCACCGGACGAGGTGCCGTTTCACTGCCGCGTCTGCCGCCGAGCATTGCACCGCAGCCAAACCTCCAACGGAGTCGTCACGTTCCTGCACCCGGCCGAGGTCCGCGGGGGCACCGTCGAGCACACGGCTCAGCCGGCCCCGGTCACCGAGGTCGAGAGCCCGATCATCGAGTGCGACTTCTGTTCCCGCCCGGACGCCGATTGGATCTACGTGTGCGCTGACCAAGAATCCGAGATGAGGATCGTCACGGCGAGAACCATCGGCGCCGGTGACTATCAGCGCCGACATCATGCCGCTCGGACCCGCAGCGTCGAAACCACCTCCGGGCCGGTGCATATCTGGGGCGAACGCTGGAGCGCGTGCGACGGGTGCGCCACGCTGATCGAGAACCGGGATCTCTACGCCTTGATCAGCCGAGTCACCGACGCCCTGCCCAGCAAATACACACGAGGCAAACGCCTTGCCGCTGTGCGCGGGCGGCTGCACGGCAACTACGGCACCGTCCTGGCCACCCTGCGGCCCGGCCGAGGACGCATCACCCCGCAGCATCCCCTCGGACTGTGGACGCCGCACGATTCCACTTCGTCCGCGACCGGTGAAGCCCTGCCGTTCGAGAGCTGACGTTCAACGGCGATTGGATGTCCTCGGAATTGGCGGCCGGTGAACCTGCGAAATCAGTCAGGTTCACCGCCGCCCCGAGTCTCAACGGCGGCCGGGCGGGCACGCCCCCGCGCGGGGGGCGAGCGCAACCCCGACCGGCCACCTCGCCCAAGCTCCAGGCCACCCACGGCGTACCAAAGGCCGTATCTTCCCGGAGCGGGCGTGCGCCGATGGTAACCGGGGACGCGGCACCATCGGGCGTCTGCGAACAGAGTTCGGACCACCAGGACTCACGCGGCGACAGGACGAGGGAGGATGACCGGCGTGGCTCGACGTACCTTCGGCATCCGGGTGGCCCTCGACCGGGCGGGCGTGGCCGCACACACCGGCGCCTCCCGTTCGACGGTTAACCACTGGCATCGGAACCGCGAGCGCACCGGCTTTCCTGGTGCCTTCACCGACGACACGGGCGGCGAGTGGTTCTGGCAGGACGAGGTCGACGCCTTCCATGCCGCGCACCGCACGGCGAAACTCGCCGTGTTGACCCGCGTCGACCGCAGCGGCGACCCCCACGAACTCGTCGGCTCCGGCGAGGCGGCGAAGATCCTGCGGTACGGCTCGTATCGCAACCTGCCCGACGAGCTACGCGACCACCCGGACGACGTCGAGATCCTGTCCGACGGCAGGCTGCGGCGCCGCTGGTACCGGCGCACGGTGTGGGCCATCGCGGATGCCCGCACCGGCCGCCAGTCCACCGGGCGCACACCGGGCACGACTGGCGCGCACAAACCACACCCGTACGCTGATGACCCTCGCCTGCAGGTCGCCGTCGACCTGCTGGTCGAGGCGGACGCCGCCGGCCGGGACCGGCGCGGCCTTGGCGTCGAGCTGGCCCGCCGCCTCGGCGTGCCACAGCGCACCGCGCAGCGACTGCTGACCGCCGCAGAGCCCAACGACGGCCCCGGCACGGACTCGGTTCCGTGTGCAAGCCCGTGACCTCGTAGCGTCCGCGGCACGCCGGAGTGACTCGAGAAAGCCTGTTGCCGCAGGCGTGACCGATGCGGTCAACCGCAGATCAGTTACCGGCCGCGCCGCCAGCAGCAACGAGGAGCCCGTCCCAGCCCCCGCGAGAGTTCTTGATGGCGGTCTCCGTGCAGAACAGGTATCGCCAGGTGCCGAATCGTCCGTCGTCGTTGACGAACCGCGCCCATTCCTCGGCTGCAGCCTTCTTGGCCTGGACGTCTTGACGCTGCGCGTTGTCGTCAGACTTGCCTTCGATGAGCCAATGAACGCCGTCGACGTCAACGGCGACGAAGTCGGGGTAGTACTTGCCCCCGGTGTCGAGCTCGACGTACGCGTTGTCGTCAAGCCGCAGCCTCAACCACCAGTCGATCTTGGGGCTGCTGTCCATGATGTTCGCGAGCCGGTACTCGGTTGTTTTGGCATCGAACGATGCCACCGGAAGCATGGACTTCGTCCATCCCGAGTACCAGCGCCCCCGCTCGAAGTTGTCGTAGCGGTCGAGGACGTCGGTGGGCATCGGACGCGGCTCGGCAGGGAGGGTGACCGTCCGGAAGACGTACCGGGGTTGCAGTCTCCGGGTGTTGTACTTCTGACGAATCAGGGCGTCAATGCCCTGTAGTGCCTGGTGAGCGCGTTCGGCGCCCCACTGCACCTGGTCGTCTCCGGTGGCGCCGGCACCAGCGAGGAAGGCTGCCACTACTCGCCTGTTGGCGTTCCACTCGGGGATCGTCTCGGCTACCAGGCCAAGGCCGAGAATGCGCGACTCCAGATCGCTTTGCACCTGGCTCAGCGGAACCCACTGCTGGGTCGCCGTTGCGGATTGCTGAGCCTCTCGGCGCACGCTCACCCCGCCTTCGACGGTGCGGTGCACGTTCAGGGCTTCCCGCACGAGCGGGATTTCGATCTCTGCGGCGAAGCCTGCCCCCGCCGCACGTGCGTCGGCGTCCGACACCAGCGACAGCGAGAACTGGACCGGCAGGACTTCCTGCTCGCGGCGCGGAAACGGGATCTGAGGTGCTCCCGGCACGCGCTGAAGGACGCGGTAGCGGACGTCACGTTCGCCCTGCTCCGCAGCGGCGCCGAACTCCTGGAGGATGAGACCGGCCGTGCCGTCGACGAGTTCGCCGTCCAAGACGCGCGCCGGTGTGACGAGCCGGAGGGTTCCCTGCTCCGCATGCTCAGTGACCCCTGCGGCGGCCTGTGTGACCGCTTGCCGCTCGGCAGCGGCGTTGAGGGGCTCCCCGGTGGTGGCCGATTCACCGGTCGGCACGATTCGCTCGATCAGCGCGTCTTTCTGGTCGAGCAGCTTCTTGTACGAGTCGTGTGCGACGAGGTCGACCTGGTCGATCATGGGTACGCCGACGCGTCGGCCATACGGCAGTCGCAGACCGCGTCCGAGGATCTGCTCGGTGAGCGACTGCGAGGCCAGTTTCCGGAGCGCGATGATGACGCCGATATTCTTGACGTCCCAGCCCTCCTTCAGTTTGTCGACGCTGACGACCGCCTGGATCGGCGAATCCGGCTCCTCGACTTTGGCGAGAGCCACCAGCGCCTCGTCCGACGACTGAGAGGTGATCTCAAGGATGGCGTTCGGGTCGCCGATCATCTCGGCCGCTGCAAGGCGGTTGGCGACATCCTTGGCATCTTCGACGGTCTGGCAGACGACGAACAGCACCGGTTTGACCGGCGCTACGCCCTCGCCCTCCGCCCATGCCCGATACGCGGCGGCCTTGATGCGCAGCAGGTGGCATGCGTCGGCGAGCTGAGTCTGGATGTCTTTGTGGCCGTCTTGCCGGTACACGATCACCGGGATCTTGACCAGCCCGTCGGCGATGGCTTCCGCCAGGCTGTACCGGTAGATGATCTTGGGGTCGTCGGCGGGATCGGGTGTCGCCGTCAGACCCACCAGGGCCCGAGGGTGAAGATCACGCACGGCTGAGGAAAACTTCTCGGCTTGTGAGCGGTAGACGTGATGCTCATCGGCAATGACCACGAGGTCGCCGGCGCTCTGGAGGTGGCTGTACAAATCGCTGCCGATGAACTCGTCCAGCGTCCGTACCCGGCGCGACACCTTGACGGACGGGCGAATCAACTGCTGCACGTTGAAGACGAACAATTTCACGACGTCCGGCTCATGCAGGGCATCACCGACCTGACCGCGGGCGAAGTTCTCCCCGGTAATCAGTAGCGGGTTGACGTCCGCACCCGGAACGTACTTCGGGTTGCCGGGAGTGAAGTTGGCAATGGTCTTGTCTTGGATGGTTTTGCCCGGCGTGACCACCAAGATGTTGCGGACGCCTTGAGCGGCCAGGTAGTCAATGAGCGCCACCATGATGTAGGTCTTCCCGACGCCGGTGGCGAGGTCGCATACGACCTCGCTGTAGTCGTCGTCGACCGCGATGCGGCTGATGATCTTGGAGACGGCAGCTCTGTTGGGCGTACGAAGATCGAGCCGCGACGAGATCTCAGCGATCAATCCGGAGTCGTGCGTCAGCCAAGTCATCGGACAACCCTCTGCTGTAGCAGGTCACGTGGTGCCTTACGAAGGCGCGATCCGGGGCTCAGATCCCGCAGGAGTATCTCCGCATCGGGGCTGAACGCCTTCGCCACGATAACGACCCGCTCACCATCGCCGAGGCGCGAGGCCAATGCCCGGACCGTCTCGGTGTCAGCGACGCCGTCGACAACCGCGAGGCGTGACTTACCCTTTCGGCCGGCGAACGGCGGCTCGTCCTGCACGAGGAAGCCAAGTTGCGCACAGACCGCTCTTGCGAAAGCCTCCCCAGTGGCCCACTCCGCCAGGAACACCCGTCCGTCAACCATCTCGTACATGGGGGCGCCGACGGTGAGTACTCGGAAGCCGCCGCCCTTCTCCCAGCCGACGGCTTCGGTGACACCGCCGGCATCGTCGCCGTTGACCACACGCTCCAGCCGGGGAGCGATGACCCCTTCGACGGTCGAGGTCTCTCGCTCGATGGTCACCCAGCGGCGCTGCATCTTGTGTGCCACGGCGGCGGTGGTGCCAGATCCGGCGAAACAGTCGAGGACGATGTCCCCAGGGGATGAACCCATCTCAAAGACGCGTTTCAGCAATGCCTCGGGCTTCTGTGTCGAGAATCCGGTTCGTTCTCCCGCCTGGGAGTTAATGACGTTGACGTCCGTCCACAGGTCGCCGATAGCGCGCCCTTTGATGCGGTGCAGGTACTTCTTGTACCGCGGGAACCCGTCGGCCTTGCTCGGCCAGTGGATGAATCCTGCTTCGTCCAGCGCGTCGAGCTTTTCGCGCATCGTGAGCCTATTGATCTCTGTTGCGGTGAGCCCGAGCTCCAAGAGGATGTTGGTCGGCACGGCCCAGCAACGGCGTCTGGTTCCCGGATCGAACCCCCGCCATGGTTGACCACTATCCAAGTGCGGGCGGTGGCTACCGGCGGTCAAATCGCCTGTGTCGTACTGACCTCGGCTGTCAGAGTTCGAGAAGCGGCTCGCTTGGTAATCCTCGTCCAGGGGCCGAAACAACGGATACAGCTCAGCTGATTCGGAAGCTCCGTACACGAGGATCTGTTCATGCATTGTGCCCATGGTCCGGCGTGCCAGGCTCTTCGCCGTCGTGCGTTGCCACACCACCGTCCCCAAGTAATTGTCCTGGCCGAACTCGTCGTCCATCAAGCAGCGGCAACGGTGAACCTCGGTGCTGTCAAGATGCACCCACACGGTGCCGTTCGGAGCTAGCAGCTCATGGATGGCCTTGAGGCGATCACGCATCATCGTAAGCCAGACCGAATGCTCTAGGGCGTCGTCATAGTCAGCGAAAGCCTGCCCTGTATTGAACGGCGGATCGATATAAACCTGCCGGACTTTACCGCGATACTCGGCCGCGTATTCCGGGGTGTAGGCCAAGGCGCGAAGCGCATCATGTGAGTCACCGTTGATCAGCAAATTATCCGCAGCGGCAACCATGCCGAGAGACCCCTTTGCGCTTGCTTCATGCAGCAGGCGCACTTCCACGACTCGGGGATCGTCTCTTTCTACCCATTCATAACCGCCCCCTGGCGTGCCGAGTAGCGCCTTGTCCTTACCGATCCAGGACAATGTCAGGCGACTGACCGGCGGCATATGTAACTCCTCGCACTGGTTGGACCGACCGATCGACCACTCCGCGAAAGAGTCTGCCGGGCAGTCTTCGCGGCACGGCCGGGGCTGCGTCACAGGGTATCCGGAACTGGACCACATCGCGCCCACCGACAAGTAGGGCGCCACCCTCCCAAGGGTGGCATCTGTACCGCGATGCCCCGCTACGCCTCCCGTCCAGCGCAGCACCTGCTGGGAGCAGGCCTGGCTTGGCGGCCTCGATATGCGCGAGCTCAGCGATGTGCACGCCGTCCTCGTTGAACAGCCGCGGCGCGACAGCCGGGGAACGCGCATTCGTTGCCCGAATCCAATACGGCTTGCGGATCGTGTCCCGCAGGATCGGAAGGCGCATCACGGCTGAGAAAGGTTCTCTTGCGGTGACGCGCCGTCGCCCGATGCAGATGCCTCGACCTGCGGCGGAGCGGGGTGCTGCGGCGTGGCGTCGGGCAGCAGGTGGGTGACGTCGAGGCGAACGATGTTGCGCGCCGCGATCACGATCATGTGTACCTGCAAGTCGTGAGTGTCACCGTCGGCGGTTATGTAGGTCAGCGGGACGGTCAGGATCAGCTCGCGTTTGTCGTAGTCAACGGTTCCGGTGCTCCACGACAGCAGGGTGCCCTGCACGTAGGATCCGTTGTCCTGCAGCACACCGACGACAGTCTTACCGCTGGTCTTCTTCTGTTCGGAGAACGCCCGCCACCAGGTTGAGACTTCGGTGATGTCAGTGAGCTGCTTGCCGGTGATCCAGCGCACCGGCGCCTTCGACTCGACGTTCTGGGACCAGCGGACGATGCGGGGGTCGGCCGCGGCCCAGGCGAGCACGGTGGCGAACAAAAGCAGCCCGAAGGCCCACCAGGCGAGGTGAACGTGATGCTCACGAGCGAACGGCACAGGATCACGTATTAGCGCCCTGACGTTGACCGTGCGCCCCGGCATGATCCACCGGAGTAGCGTGGCGAGCACCAGGGTCACCGTCAGGCTCACGACACTGACGAACACGACCCGTAATGTCTCGCGGAACGCCGAGCGGGGACCGGACGGCACTGCCTTTTCGTAGCGCAGGACGAACACGAGGCCCGGGGCGAGCAGCACGACGAACAGGATCAGCCCGAGCAGGGAGGACGGGACCATCTGACGGTCAGTCCTTCGACGTCGCTCCCGATGGCGGCGGAGGGGGCGGCGGCGCGCTGGAGGCCGGCGGGGGTACGGAGGCCGCTCCGGCCCCGTCCAGCTTTTGGCTGCGCTCTGACTCGTTGGTCGAGCGACCCGAGGTCGTGCGGCCCTGCGGGCCGTTGCCCGCTTCGGTGATGCGCGGCATGTTGCTCCTTCGGTGTCGGCGCAAGACTACCGCCACGGCAGGGGGAAGATTGTGCCGCTTGCGGCGGGTCGAGCCGTGTTCTTTCAGGACGGCCCGCCGACCGTGACGGCGCAGCGTCGTCAGGGTTCGGGCGTGGGCATTGCTGAGGGGACCAGCACGGTCCAGTGCCCGTCGCCGAGGCCGGTGTCGGTATGCCATTCACCGACCGCGATGATGGCTGCCCCGGTGCCGTCGGCGTAGTTGACCGTGATGCGGCTGCCGCCGTCCAGGTGCCCGAGCAAGATGTCGGTCGCGACCTGCTCTTGTGCGAGATGGGGCAGCTTGCGGGTGGTGGTCCACAGCGACGTGACCGGTTCGATGGTCAGGGCCACGGTGTCGCCCGTGCGGCGCAGCCCAGTGACCCGGGCCGCCCGGTTGGCCGACGTCGCGACCACCAGCAGCCGCGACGGGTCTGCCGTTGCAAGCTGGGTGGTGATGGTGCGAGCGGCTTCGTCCTCGAGCAGGTCGGTGTAGTCGACCACCGGGTCGGCGCCGCTGATCCGGCGGACGTTGCCATCCGGGACGCCGAGGTTGATGAGCCGGTCCGCGATGCCGTCAGGGTAGGGATTGACCACGTCGACCAGGGTGTCGGAGCCGCTGAGAGCGTCGATGAGCATGCCGGAGGTGACCAGGTCGGTGGGCGGCAGCGAGTAGCCGATCAGGGCGACCCGGTCGGCCGCGCGCAACGCCTCGGCGGCCGAGCGCCACAGCTCGCGGGTGACGGGGTTGTTGTAGAAGGCGGACTTCGCGGCGGCAGGCGGCACGATGAACGGACTCCGGCCGGGCAGAGCCTGCCGGCGGAGGTCCTCGTCGACATCCTGTGGGTCGCCCCAGCTACCCGGCAACTCCCAGCGTTGGATCGTGGCGCCGGAGATGTCACCAGGCACCCAGTACGTGTCCAACGAGCCATGCAGCTTGAGCAGTCGGAACGTATCCGCGCTGCTGGCCCGGATGAAGCCAGGCGAGCGGTAGAACGGTGGGACGTCGCGCACCAGCCTGAACGCGCGTGCGATGCCGCCGCCCGGCCACTGCCCCGGATGCAGGTACTCAATGGTGTGCTCGATCAACGTGTCGTAGTTAAACGTGATCACGTCGGAATGACCGGTGTGCATCAGGCCGACAAGGCGTTGCAGCCACCAGTCCGGTTGCCCGGCGAGCACCTCCAATTGGCACTGCGCGACGATCGTGTGGATATTGTCAGTGACGTGCAGAAACAGCCCGTGATTGCTCTGGTTTTCGTGATCGAGTAGGTCGGGCTGCGGTTCGGCGAGCCGAGACAGCCACGCCTCGAAATAGCCGCCTTTGAATCCGCGCGGGGATCGTGCCGCCGCCGCGGGAACGCGGTCGCGCACGAGGTTGCCCAGCGTGTCGGTCAAGGGCATCTTGTCGGAGATCGCGAGCGACAAACCGGCACCCAGCACGAAGACGGTTCGCAACAGTGCAACTCCGGTGGATCGAAACGTTGGTGGGGCTCCCACCATACGTGTCCAGCAACGACGGCGAGACCGATGACACTCGACTCCCACCAGCCCCGATTGGGTGGCGACGGGCACCTGAACGACGGGAGCCGCCGCCTGGACGCGTTGCCCGAAGTCGAAGCCCACGGGGCGCCGCCGGTCCCCGTCCGACGACGCCCCGCGTGTAAGTTCACTCCTCGTCGTCGCCCTGCACGGATGCGGCGGTGACCGCGGGGGCTTCGAGCAGGTATTTCAGAACGCCGTTGATGTCGGTGTCCCTCGACTGGGCGGTGCGGGCGAGCACGTCGTAGACCTGCTCATCGACCTCGATCGTGCGGGCAGCGGGCGCGGGTGATGCCATGTCGGTTCCTCCCGATGATCATGGAGGGGTGCCTGACGGTCGGGCACCCGCAACCCATCCATGCCGACCGGTGCCGAGGCATCAAGCCTGCGGTAACGGCGCACTGGCGGGCACAGCGGTCGAGGGGACGCCGGGCGGTACCGGTGTGCGGTAGAAGGCTTCGGTGTCGGCGGCGTCGGCGGCGCGCACGAGGGCGGCGGCGAAGCTGCGGGCTTGCCCGGGGGTGAGATACATCGGCACATCGCCGCCTGCTGCGGGGGCGCCGACCTCGACGTGGGGGCGTTCCAGGTCGGCCGGGTCGGTGCCGATCCACTCCGGTGCCTTGTCCCAGAACGCGGCCCGTACGTGCGCGGCGACCAGTTCACAAGCCTCGTCGTACACGGCCACCGTGGCAGGCGGGCTACGGTGCAGCGCGGTGCCGGGCGGGTCGAGGTCGCCGTGAGGGCCATCGGTGCACCACGGCGGGCAGGACACCGGACGTGGCCGGGGCAGGACGGCGCCGATCGCGGGAGCGGACTCGTCCATGTGCGGTCTCCTCAAATCCATCGAGCGGCGGGGGAGCGGGGCCGGTGCGCCAGTCACGCCGGCACCTTCGGGCGCGCACTGTCGAGGCTTGCCTCTTCCCGGCGCAGCGCGTTGAGCAGCTCCGATACGCGGTTGTTGCGGATGGCAGTGCCGTTGCGGCGAAGACGTTGCGCGAGGGCGTCCCGGCTGACCGGGCGGCGACCCTCGCGGATCAGCTCGTCGCGGGCCGTACGGGCAGCGGGCAGCAGCGGGACGAGATCGGGGGCGAGGTCGACACCGTTGTCCGCGTTGAACTTCTCGCCGTCGCCGTCGCCGTCGCCGTCGCCGTCGCCGTCGCCGTCGCCGTCGCCGTCGCCGTCGCCGTCGTGCTCGATGTCCTCGTCGTCACGGTCGTCGTGGTCATAGGGGTCGGGTCCGAGTTCGGGCTGAGGTGCGGGTGCCGGGCCGATGGTGTCGGTGACTTCCGGATCTGGGTCGGTCGGGCGGTGGTGGGGCTGCTCGGGCACCGCTGCGCCGCTTTGCTGGGTGGTGGGGGCGTCGGGGTCGCCGCCCGCCGGGAGAGGGGCGGGTGCGGTGATGGCGAGGGCGAGCCGGTCAGCCCAGGCGGGGTAGTCGACGCGGGCGGCCAGCTCGGCGGCCAGCCGATCCAAATCCAGTGTGTGGACGGCTACCTCGGCCAGGTGCGGATCGTGCTGGTCGGCGCGTACGACCTGCTCGACGGCGCGGGCAACGGCCGGGCGGCGTTTCTCGTCGCCGATGGCCAGCTCGGCGGCGCGCAGGGACTCGTACAAGCCGAGCGGACGCCCCGTCCCGGTGGCGGGGTCGTGGCGGCCTTCGCGGGCCAGCTCCGCCGCGCGGGCGGTGAAGATGGGGTGACGGAGCCGCCGCCACAGGCCGTAGTCGGGGGCGGTGTCGGCGAGTTTGCCCGCCGCGCGCAGGGCGTCTCGGCGGCGGGCGGCGGCGTGCAGCAGCCACAGCGCGTACGCCGAGCCGGACAGCAACCCGAAGACACTCGACCAGTACAGGTCCGGCCAGTGCCCGGCCACCTGGAGACCGACGGCGACGACGGCGACCACGGTGGAGAAGACGCGCAGGCCGTAGGCGCGTTCACCGAGGCGCATCCGTTCGTCGGCCATCGCGGCGAGGGCCATGGCCAGCAGCTCCAGGCAGAGCGCGAACGGCAGCACGGCCAGCACGCGGACCGCGATCGGCACTGCGGGCGGCAATGGGAGGTGGTCGAGGGCGACCCAGCTCTGACCGATTACGGCGCCGCTGGCGGCCACGGCGTAGAACGAGGACGCCCACCGTGCCGGCGACCATCCTGCGCGGCTCGCGCTCGGCTGTGGGCTGCTGTTGAGGAGTGCGGCGGTGTTGCTGATGGCCTGACCGTCCTTCCTTGAGGTGTCGGTCATCGGGGACCTCCGCTGGCGGCGGCGGTTGCGGGCCGGAGCTGACGGGCAGCGACGCGGCGGGTGGCCTGCGACGGTTCGGCGTCGCCGAGGTCGGCCAGGCGTTCCTCGAGACGGCGCAGGGTGCGCCGGACCGCGTCCGGGCGTCCGGCGCGGCCGTGGATCCGCATGACGCGCTGGTACAGCTCCTCGTTGACCGGGTCGAATTCCAGGGCGCGTTCGAGTGCGGCGACGGCCTGGTCGGGGTGGTCGGGTTCGAGGATCTCGGCGATGCGGGCGAACACGGAGAGGATCTGGTGGCGGTAGGTGGTGGCGTAGTCGGTGATCCAGGTCTGGTCGGTGCCGTCGGCGAAGTCCCCGCCATACAGTGCGATCACCTCGCGCAGCAGGGCCAGGGCCTGGGTGTCGTCGTCGGCGGTATTCGCGGCCTCGATGGCGGTGAGCATCTGCCACAGGTCCACAGCGATGAGCTCCGCGTCGAGGCGGTAGCGGCCGGTTGCCGGGTCGTAGACGACGAACATCGCCTCCGAGTCGCCGGTAGCGGCGCGCAGCACCCGGCGGGTGGTGCTGATGTCGGTCCGGATGCGTTTGCCTGCGGTGCCCGGGTCGGTGTCGGGGTGCAGGTCGGCGGCGAGCTGGTCGAGGGTGCGCCCGGAAGGGTGCACGGCCAACGAGGCCAGGACGGTGTAGGAGCCGCTGCGCATCCCGGTCACGACCGGCCCCGCCGGTGTTTCAAGCCGGACCGGGCCGAGGACGCGCAGCCGTACCGGGGCCGCCGCCTCGCGCCGTTGGGCGGGAACCGGTTCCGTCTGTTCGGTGGGAGCCTCGTGTTCGGCCGCGGCCGGGTCGCTCGGGTCGAGGTTGATGTCGTGGCCGGGCTCTGGGGGCGGGGCGGCGTCGGTGAGCATGGCGAGGACGGCGGCGAGGTCGTTCGCCGTGAGGGTGGACAGCCGCGCCAGCCCAGCGGCCCCGTCACGGGTGGTGCCGTCGGCGGCGATCTCGACGGTGGGCAGGCCGTCGAGTCCGCCGAGGACGACTGGGTGCAGGTGCAGGGCCGGGCGGTGCGCGCCGACCGCGCGTAGGCGGGCGGCGTGCCGGGTGGTGGCCTCGATGAGCAGCACGTACGGCGGTTGCATTTCGGCGTGGTCGGTGCGCTCGTTCAGGGCGGTGACCGTGTCGAGGTCGAAGGTGTCCAGTAGCCGGCGCCGCACGATCATCTCTTCTTCGGCGTGGGTGGTGGCTGCGGCGGCGTCGGAGAGCACGATGAGGCGTTCTCCGTCGTAGCTGGTGCCGTCGGGGTCCAGGCCGACCAGTGCAGTACCGGCGGGTAGGAGCCGGGCGAGGATCTCGGTCGTGGTGACCACCACCGGCCGCGTCTCGGCGCTCTGCGTGGCGCCGGTGGCGAGCGCGGCGGCCAGCGCTGCGCGGGCGGCCGGTTCGGCGCCGTCACCGGTGAGGGCGAGGCCGGGGCCGGGCAGGTCGAACAGGCTGACCTCGCTTCCGGTGGGGTCGACGCCGATCGGGGCGGGCACGGCTGGGGCGGCGGGCCGGAGAGGTTCGTCGTCGGTGGTTTGGTGGCGTGCACCGGCCACGTCGACGAGGGTGAGGGTGTCGGGTACCGGCGCAGGCTGCGGGCCGATTCTGGACGGGATGGGATAGGTCAGCCGGGCGCGGCGGCGTCGTTGTAGGCGTAGCAGAGAGGCGATGGTGGTGATCAGGCCGGCCAGTCCGAGGCTGACCCATGCCTGTGAGGGAAGGCGGATTCCCTGCCCGTCGGCTCGTTCCCCGGTGCCGGGCGCTGCCGTCTCAGTCTCGGACGGCAATTGCTCGGCGGGCGTGGCGGTGAGGCAGGCATCTGACGACGGGGCGGCGGCGGTGGTCGCCGGTGTGCTCGGGTTGCCCGTTGCTGGCGGCGGCGTTGCGGCGGCCGACGCGGTGGGGCTGGGTTGGGCCGCGCTGTCGTCGGCTGGCCGGTCCGCTGGCGTCGAAGGCGTCGCCGTGTTCGATGGTGCGGGCGTGGCGTCGCGGGCGGGCAGGGTGAGTACCCAGTCAACGTCGATCTCGTCGGGGTCGGTGAGGGCGTGGCCGTCAGCCTGCTCGTGGCCTCGGTTAAGGGCGTAGATATCGCGCCAGCGGTGCGGGTCACCGAGTGCGTCGTCGGCGATGCCCCACAGGGTCTCGCCGAGCTCGACCGTGTGGGTGTGCGGCCGCACTGCGGCGCGGGGGGACGTGACGAGGTGGCTGCGAGCCGGGTCGGCGTGGGTGGGGTGTCCGTGGCCGAGGGGGTCGTCGGCGGTGGTTGCCGGTGCGGCGGCGTGGGCGGCCGGTACTCCGACGGATGCGGTGGTGGCTGCGGCGGCGCCCAGCAACGTCGCGGCCAGCCCCTGGACGGGCCCAGGGAGGTAGGCGGTCAGGCGCGCCCACGGCCAGCGGCGTGCCCGCCGCAGACCCACGGCGATCACGGCGACAGCGATCACCGCCCAGACGGCCCAGGCCGTGGCCTTAACGGTTCCTGGCGCGTAATCGGGCAGGAACGGGTTGTCCAGCCACACCCGCACCTCCGTTGTGGAGGGCAGTGATGCCGGTATCGGACTGCCGCCGAGGATCAGCAGGAGAACTGGCGTGCCACCCAGCCATGCAGCCGTCGCTATCGCTGCGCGAACCGCGGCAATGACACGAATCATCTCGACCCGTTCCCCCTTCTATCGCCTTCTGCTTGCTGATCCGACTTGCGCGGCGGGGCCCTCAGGGCCGGGCGTGAAGCCGGCGCTGGCAGAATTTGTTGACTCAGGACAATCAGCGGTGTCGTGCTGAGCTCAGGCTAGGCACACGGCGGTGGCTGGGGCCCATGTTGGCGACTCACAGTCACTCACAACTAATTACACGGACTTACAACCGCAGGTCACAGCGCTGCGAGGGGAGCGAGCTCTGGCCAGTCGGGACAGAGCAGTGAGCGGCACCAGCCGTTCCCCGACGACCAAGACAGGCGCGACGGAACTCCTTAATGGCCTCGCGGACACAGCCGGAAGGCCGGGCGTGACAGCGCTGGGCGGCTCGTCACAAAAGGTCTTTATCGAGTGACTGATCGTCGATCTTCTGGTTTATTGGCGAGATGCCTGCATCGCTGGTGATCGATTACGGCGCCGCCACCACCAAGGCGGCGCTGATCCGGGCGGATGGCTCCTGGCTGGTATTGCAAGGTGACGGTGGCTGGCAATGGTCGTCATCGATACACGTCGCAGGCGGCGAGGTACTGGTCGGGGCGCAGGCGTGGCAGAAAGCGACCGTGGACCCCGACGGGTTCGTGTTGTCCCCGCTGCGCGCGGGCACAGGTGAGGTCACCGTGCGCGGGACGAGCGTGCCGGTGTCCGATCTGGTCGCAGCCAGCCTGCGGCAGGCTGCCTCGGAGGCAACGCGGACGGCGGGGGAGCCGGTATCGCAGGTGCGGATGGTGGTCCCAGCGGGGTGGGGGCCGCGCCGCCGGACGTGGCTGCGTCACGCAGCTCGCAGCGCCGGGCTCGCGGTGACCGCGATCATCGAGGCGCCCGTGGCCGCTGCCGGCTGGCTCGCTCCCGCAGCGCCAGCAGGACCCGGCAGGCTCCTGTTGGTCGTCGACATCGGTGCCGGTTGTGAGGCCACCGTGCTGCACCAGGGCGCGAACGGCTACGAAGTGTTGGCCACGGTCGCCGACCCACGGGCCGGCGGTGACCGCATCGACGAGTTGCTGGCCGCGGCGACTATCGGTGCGGAGCTCAGCGAGGTGGCGGGCGGTGCGCGGTGGCTGGCGCTGGCCAACGTGCGTACCGCCCGTCAGGCGCTCAGCGAGCAGGTCGCGGTGACGATGCCGTTGCCGGACGGCCAGCCGCCGGTGGTGGTCAACGCGACGCAGGTCGCGCAGGCCGCACAACCTGTCCTGGAAAGGGCCGGGGAACTCGCGGCGGAGGCGGTCGCCGCCGCCGACCTGACCCTGGCCGACGTGCACGGCGTCCACCTGATCGGCGGCCTGGCCGCCACGCCGGGCGCGCCCGCGATGATCGCCGCGAAGCTCGGGACCGCGCCGCAACCGGCGGTGCAACCGGCTCTGATAGCGGTAGCTGCGGCGGCCGACTCCGACCCGGTCGTTGTGGCCGCCCGCACGACCGGACCTGCGCAGGCTCCGCTACTGCTGCCTCCGATGCGGCGGCTGCTGTGGCTGGGAGTGCCCGGGGCGGCATCACTGTTGCTGTTCTGGCACTTTGTGCTCGCCGCCGACATTTTTGGCAGTCAGCCCTTCGGCCAGTACCGCGGCGTGGTCTACGAGCTGTCCGCCTCGTGGCCCAAACTGACCGTGGCGGTGGTGCTCGCTCAGGTGTGCTTGGTGCAGTTCGCGTCGGTGTTCGCCGCGCTGCTCGACCAGAACAGCCAACGCTCGCCCGGTCGCCAGCCGGCCAGCCGCATCACCGCCGGGCTCGGGATCGCCGCCGCCAGCGGCCTGGTAGTCGGGGTCCTCTACGCGATGACCGCGGGCGCCTACTTCAACATCCCCAGCTACTCGTGGCCGATCCGGTACGCCGTCTGGTACGCCCTTCCCATCGCCGTCAGCGCTGCCCTGCTCGCCCTGCTGTCTTGGCGACGCAACCTCACCCCGGCCGAAGGATGGGACGGGTTCCTCGCCTTCCCCGGCTCGTCGCTGATCGCGGTGACCCTGGGCATCGTGATCGTGTCGCTGCCGATGGTGGAAGGCATGCCCGTTTGGCTGAACGGGTGGGGGCCAGGGCTCAGCTACGCCGGTGGACTACTCACCGCCGTCGGTGCCGCCGCCGCGATCACCAGACACCTCATCGTGCGAGCCGTCCTGGGCCTGATCCTCGCCATCCCCCTGATGGTCTTCGCGCGGACCTACACCGGCTACAAAGCACTCGGCGTCATCTACGCCACCGCCGTCGCCGCCTGGCTCATCACCCGCATGTATGCGCTGTTCACCAGGCATCGGCAACCCGTCGGGAACTGACGCCATGCGACTCATATCCCGCGCCGCCACCGCCCTGATCCTGGTCGCATTCATCGCTGGGCCGCCCGTAGCAGCAGGACTCTGGTTGGCGCAGCACCGACCGCCGCAACTCAGTCTCACCGCGCTTAAACAGTGGCTTCAACAGCCTCGCCAACCGGCCGACCTGGTCATCGTAGGTCTGCTCATCGCCGCCGGGCTCTGGCTTCTCCTCATCTACTACCTCGCCCGCCACGTCGTGCCCTCCCAAATGCGAGGGTGGCGGAAGGTCACCCAGCTGCCACTGCCCAGCCCGGCGCAGGTGACGGCAGGATCGCTGGCCGGTGTCGCCGCCCTCACCATGCCCGCCGCAACTACCCAAGCGGCGACAACCCCAACATCGGTAGCCGCCGCGCCGCCGCCGGCAGACCCCGACACCAGCGGCCAACCCGCACCGAAATCCATCGAACAACCTGAGGCTGCGGGTATCGCCTTGCCAGGCGGAGGCTGGATCCCATACCCCATAGCCTTGGCCGTCACCGCGCTGATAGCCCTCACCTGGACCCACCGTCGCCGCGAATACCAACCTGACCCTCATCGGATAGGCACTCACCATCAAGACCGTGATCTGCGAACCCCACCGCCAACCGCCAACACGATCGCCACGGCCTTCGCCGACCAGCCACCCACCAAACCAGCCGCTGTCGACGCCCTCGTACTGGCCCGGCTACCAGCCGGCATCCTTCACCTTGACGGCCCTGGTGCACACAGCGCCGCCCGCGGCCTGCTTGTCGCCGCCGCGCTGTCCACTGCCATCCACCCTGCAGACCGCCCCGCCGTCACCATCCGGCCGGATGATTGGAAGCACTTACTGCCCGGCCTCAAGCCCACCGGATCGCTAGCCACCTTCATCCACAGCACGGAACCCCTAGCCCGGCAACAGCCTGGAGAAGGTCCTGCTGCACCCACCCTGCTCGCCCTCGACAGCACCACCTTGGCAGCGACTCACTGGTACGTGAACACCGACGGCACAACAACCAGCAGCGACAGACGACTTTGCGTCCTCGACCACAACGCCGCGATCGACCTACTCACCCTCGTCCAGCATCACAACAACACCGACAGCCAGGGCCTACCTGTCCCCGCACCAGCCGCATCCCGCCAGCACGTTGCGACTCCCCAAACGTCGCCCCTGGCAAAACTGATCCTGATCGGTTCTTGCGCGCTCACCCTCGACGGCCAGCCGGTACATCTATCCCGCTCAGCCAGCCTGCAAATCCTCGCCTACCTCGCGGTCCATCCCGAAGGGGCCAGCCGCAACACCCTGATCAGTGCAATCTGGCCCCATCTGCCACCAGCCTCGGTCACCCAACGACTGCATACCACCCTCAGCGACCTTCGCCGACGACTACGCCCAACCACCGGCGACCCGGTCAACCGGCTCGGCGACATCTACCAACTCAACCCCGATGCCATCGACGCCGACCTAGGCGAATGGCGCACCACCACGGCCGTCGCGGCGACCGCCATAAGCCACACCACTCGCAGCGACGCATGCCGCAGGATCGTCCAGCTCTACCGAGGAGAAATAGCGCCGGGCCAGCAATGGCCATGGATTGCCCCCACACGCGAAGCCGCACGACGCGACGCCTTGGACGCATGCCTACACCTCGCCAGAAAAGACCCCAAGCAAGCCATCACTTGGCTCCAGCGAGCCGCCGTCATCGACCCCTACAACGCAAAAATCCAGCAGCAGATCGCCGGGCACGCTATTTAGTTCGATGTGACCTGCAGGCTGTCCGACAACGCTGCTCGGCTCACATCACCCCAGCGAGACCCCGCTCACCCGTCGTCGGCCGCGGGAAGGCTTCGGCGCGTCTGGCGGCGACGTGCCGACGATTGGTAGACCGGCATGCAGCAAGTTGTAGATCTCGTCGCCGGGGGCAGGTGGTCGATCCGCGGTCGCGGTGGCCGAGCAGCTTGAGGTTGCCGCCCTTGCGGCGCTTCGCGTCTTCGTAGAGTGCCCTGAAGCTGCGGCGGGCGGCGTCGGAGACGTCCTGCACGCCGGCCTTGTCCTTGCCGATAATGCAGACGCCGGTGTCCTCGGTGTTGTGGCCGGCGCCGTGCGCGCCGAGCACCGTCCAGCCGCGGCCCTCGTACACCTTGCCGGTGATCGAGTTGATGAGGAAGTTGTAGCCGATGTCGGACCAGCCGCGGGTGTCCATGTGGAAGTTCTGGATCTCGCGGACTGTCTGGGCGGCGCTGTAGTGCCCCATGAACCCGGTGCGCTTTGACCATGAAACGGTGTCACGGCTTCGAGGTGCGCGGGCGCGTCATCCGGCGCGGCTGATGATGTCCAATGTCACGAGTCCTCCCGACAGCCTCTGCGTATGCATGTGGCTATCGGGGGGACGACGTGATCATGCTATCGGTAGGGTGCGACAACTGCGGATGGTTACCGTCGGCCCCGCGGGCCCGCCGGTGCCCGGCCTCCACCGTCTCCAAGCCGCTGCGCCTCGGAGAGCCGATCATCACCACGCCGTCGCGTCGTTGCAACGCCGGCTTTCACTCGATGAGAAACTCGTAGACTGCACGATGTTTTCCCGGCCCTTTGAAGTGGGATATTACTGAGACGCCATCGACGATACGGTCTCCCGCTGCATTGGTGAACCCGTGTTTCAGCCAAGCTGCATGCGCTGCTGCGTTGTCCGGTTCGGAAGTGAGGTACATCCGTCGGCAGTTCCATGTGGCTGCCTGCGTGTGAACGACCTCAATCATCCGGCGCGCGACGCCACGGCGCCTATGGTCAGGATGGACCATAACGTCTTGGATATAAACATCATCGGGATCGTCTTGGCTCTGGAAGGCGATAAGCACCCCGATCACCTCGTCGCCTTCAGTGACCACGGGGCAACTGGTTGAGAAGAGTGTTGCATACAGCCAATAGTCGGAGCGAGTTCGGACGGATATGTACGGAGCTCCGAGTGCCAGAAGCTCTTCGACCCTAGCGATGTGCTCGATTTGAAGAGGCTTGACCTCCATCGTTAGTGCTCCTCTCCTCCGACGATGTAGTTGACTAAATGACGCGCTGCCTTGGCTGGATCTAGGGCGTCAGTCACGCTCCGTCCCACCACCAGGATGTCCCACAACGTGCTGTGCTTTGCAGCGTGGTCGGTGACGCTAAACCCGCCCGCGACGGCGACTGGAAGCATGCGAGCGTGCCTAGAGAATAGGCGGATCTTCATGTACGCGGCGTCGCGGTGATGTCCGCCAGCCGCCATGACGGAGGCATCGGATCTCAGTAGCGGAGGGTGTAGGTCTCTGTTTCGCCTGCCGACCGGAATGCCGACCACGCTGCGGCGGCCGACGCAAGCTGATTGACGTGCTCGGCGGCCCTCTGCCTTCGACGGTGGGCGTTGAGCTTTGCCGCGGCGTGCGCGAACGCGGTGATCGTCGGCGCTGGTGCGGCGGAGTACGCAGGCACGCCGCGGGCCCACTGCTCCGCCTGGCCCGGGCTGTGCCCGGCGCGGATGAGCCGCACAATCATCCGGGCGGTGTCGATCCACGCCGCTCCGCGTACGGGCATCGCCCAATCCACCACGTGCACAACTCTGTCGACGACCAGGAAGTTCTTGGACGTGACGTCGGTGTGTGCCAGGGTGTCCCCGTCGACGAGGTCGGGATTGATCCACGCGCCCCACCGCGCCGTAGCCGGTTGCACTTGCAGCGGGCATGGTGTCAGCGCGGCGGCTAACTTGGTCAGCGTGGCAGCCACTGCTGGCAGGTCGGATGAGCCGGGCCGCAGGTCGGCATGGCGGCCGGGACAGACGTCGAACCCGAGGACGACCCAGCCGGCCGCTTCGATAGTCCACCGCAGCCGAGGAACCAGTGCCTCCGGCAGGTGGGGGTTGAGTCGCGCCTCGATCCGCGCGGCCCGAAGTGCGGGTCCAGCGGTGGTAGGTGCGCCCTTGCAGAAGTATGTGCCGTGGCCGGCGTCGATAGTGGCGGTGAACGCGGCTACGGAGCCCGCCGAAGTGACCTGCACGCTGCGCACATCGCCCGTCTTGCGGGCAATCTCGGTTCTGACCTGCGGCGGAAGGTCATGCCACTGGTGCTGGCTCACGGTGCCTCCACACGCCACGACCGGGCCCCCTACTTTAGGGCCCGGTCGCGGTTACAGACGGATGGAGGTCATCCGCGCGGGCTGTCGTGGCAGCCGGCGTGGCACTGGTTGCACTTGCTGTTGCAGTCGGCGCCATCGCCGTGCCACAGCTGCGGGTCGACGCGGTACCCGGCGGTGCGGATCGCGGCGACGGTGTCGGCCAGGGTCACCGGCATCGACGGCGGCACCGGCTTGGCCGGCCGGTCGTCGTCGGGGACGTGCTCGATGAACCGTCCCGCGATCTCGTCGCAGAACTGCCGGTACTCGACCGTGTAGAGGACGAACGTGTGCCAGCCGATGTCGACCAGCTCGGACGGGCCGATCGGACGCGTGGCAACCGCGCACGCGCCGAGGAAGACCAGGGCCTGGTCCACGATGCGGGCCGGCATGTCGGCGCCCAGCTCAGGGTGTTCAGTGCTGATCCGGGCGGTCAGCCGGTCGAACAGGTCGGTGTGGATGAGGGACCGGCCGGTCTTGACGGCGGTCGGGACGGCGAGTGTGTCGGTCATCGGATCCTCCTAGATCGGTGGGCGTCGCCGCAGGATTGCTGGTCGCGGGCTCGGTAGCGGCGTGCATCCATCAACCCGCATCGACGAGAAGGGGTACAGGTGTTTCGCGGAGACTGGCAACGATTTGCACAGCTTGAAAATCCCCTGGGTGACTCGGCGAGCACGCAGCGCTACCGTGCCGGGCATGGCCGACAAGCGTCCATTGCTCAGCCCTACAGATCCGGTGTGGACGTCGGCAGCGATGGTGCAGGCGGTACGCGATGAGCGGCCGGGCATGGTCGTCCGGCTGGCACGCCGCGCGGCCAACCTGAATCAGGGAAAGCTCGGAGCCATCTGCGGGTACTCCACCTCCACGGTGTCGCGCATCGAGCGTGGCGGCCCGCCTCTGGACCAGGTCGCGGTCCGCCGTAGCCTCGCCGACCTGCTCGGCATCCCGGGAGAGTTCCTTGGGCTGTCACCATCAGCACAGCGACACACGCGTCCACGAAGGGGCGAATCGGACCGGACAGGTTCAACTGCCGATAGCCTGCGAGCGGGAGGCGGTGATCCGATGAAGCGACGAACTCTGCTCGCCGGCACGGCCGGCGCCGCCGTCGCAGGGCTGGCCGGCGTCGAACCGGGCGCGGGCGCCGGTCTGGAACGGCTGCTGCTCACCGGCAGCATACCGGGCCAGCACTTGAGCACCGACCAGGCCAGGGCTGGTCTGGCCGCCGCTGCTCGCGCCTACCGGGATAGCCGGTACGCCTCTTTGGCGAAGGCCCTGCCCGGCCTGCTGGCACACCTGCATGCATCCCACGACCAGGCGACCGGCAGCTGCCGGGAGACCTTCGCGCGGGTACTCGGCCGTGCGTACGCGCTGGCGTCGTCGCTGGCGACCAAATGGGGTGATGACGCGATAGCCATGGCCATGGCCGACCGGGGGCTCACCGCCGCGCGAGATTCCGGTGACGGCATCGCGGTGGCCGCCGCTACCCACGTCATCGCGATCGCGATGCGCCGCGACGGGCTGCACCAGCCCGCTCTCGAACTCCTGACCACAACGGCGGCCGAGCTCGACGCCGATCGCCGTGACCCGCCACCAGACATGCTCGGCGCCTACGGCAATCTGCTGTGCACCGCGGCGTACGCCAGCGCGCAAGCGGGCAAGCCCGCCGACACCGCTACCTACCTTGCCGAGGCAACCGCAGCCGCTGAACGGCTCGACGCGCCTGTCACCACCGGCGTGGTCCCGTTCAGCCCTTCCACGGTCGCCATCTACAAGATCGGCGTCTACACCGCCCTCGGCGCTACCGGCACGGCGCTGCGCCACGCCGACAGCGTGAACACCGCTGAGCTCCCCTCCGCCGAACGGTACGGCCGCTACCTGATCGACACCGCCCGCGCGGCCGAGCGCCACGGCCACCACGACCGAGCCGCGCACGCCGTGGTCGCCGCCGCCCGCCACGCACCCGGCGAGGTGAACCGCGCATCCGTACGCGAACTGGTCACCACGCTGCTGCTAGCCCCCTCGCCAACATCAGCGGGACTGCGCGAGCTGGCGACCCGGATCGGGGTTCGGTAGAACTTTCCCCGGACCGTCGGCTCCGCGCAGGCCGCCACTGGCGTGCACCCCGGCGATGACGTGCACAAACGCCGACCAGCGGTCAACGGCGGCTGGTGAGATCGAGTGCCATAGCGTCGAAGGTCTGCGAGTCGGGAAAGGGCTTTACTTCACCAGCAGCTTTCCATCCCCATGACACGTAGGCGGCCCGCGCAGGCAGGTTGTCCTTCCGCAGGAGCAGGTGAGCGACCTGCTCTGGTCGGCCGGATAGCAATTCGTCGTGTATCAACATTCCATAGCCCCGGCGTTGAACATCCGGTCGGACGGCGAACTCCCGGAAGATGTATACGGGTCCCGCCGCGTTCAGGTGTGGAAACACTGGGTGAATTGACGGCCAAAGCCGTGCGCTGTCGTTCGGGCTGCCAAACGCGTACCCGGCGACTTCATCACCATCCCACCCCGTGACTAGATCGAAATCGCGAGTCTTGGAATAGGTGTCAGTCAGGCGCTGCCACCACTTCTCCGGAGCGTTCCACGGATCGACGCCGATCAAGGGCGCGTGGGTCGCACTATAGATGGGAACGAGCAGGTCGCGCATGGTCAATGTGTCGTCAGGCCCATGGTGGCGAAGCGCGAGTCGGCCGGTCATCGACGTCATGCTCAAGCCTCGATCTGCCGGGTCGTCGTAAGGTATTCGCGATATGCGCAAACCTCCGAAAGGTGCTTGTCAGCCTTTTTGATCGACCTGTCCACACGATGCGCCAGGTCTACGATTGGCCTGATGTGGTCGGCCGACGGTAGTTGCGATAGCTCGCTTAGGGCATGGGATGCAGCTGCTGCGGAGTCCCCCATCCGCGCAAGGCAAAGTGCCCGCTGCAGCTCGATCTGTGCAGGTCCGCGCACATACTCGGCCGGGTAGAGCGCCACAGCGGCGTCCTGCGCAGCTGCTGCCCTGGCGAAGTTGCCGTTGAATGAGTGGACAAACGACTCGGTGAACCTCTGACGGTCTTCTGACCAGCCAAAGACAGAGGCGCCCAGAGCAGTGATCCGATCCGGGAGCGCAGCGCAGATGGTCGCAAACCGCGGAAGCAGGGCGTCCGACTCGCTGGTCCGGCCGGCCAGCGCCAGCGCTTGGGCCTTGCCGCCGAGGAACTCAGGCATGGCGCCCTGCGGCGCACCGACCAACTCACCCTCGTAGGTCTCCGCCAGATGCAGGATCATCCCGATGGGCCGCTGCTCGTACATCGCCCGAACGATCTCCCGGCCCCGCACCCACGCCCTGGTTTCAGGATCCGTCGAACGGTCAGCCAGATCCCTGGCCGTGCGCCACCAACGCTGACCTTCCCGCAGCTCCCCCAAGTTCGCCACGGTCATCGCCGTTAACGCGGCAAGCAGCGCCGCGCACCGTTGCAGGTCCTTCGCGCGGATACTGTCATCGGGCTCCCCTTCCGCGGCGTACTGGATGGCCACAACATCGACCATCAGGGCCGTGAGCAACTCGTGCGGCGGTGTTGTCATGTAGCCGAAGCCGTGCTCCATGACGATCGCTTCCCACTCTGCTGCCGAGAGGTCACCGCGCGACGACATCGCATCGCTCAGCCCGAGCCGGCCAAGCTCAAGCAGCAGCGAGGCTGCACCAACTCCGGTCTGCAGAAATCCACGTCGGTTCACGTCACTATCTCCTTGCCGTGCGGCGCCGCGGCCAACAAGGACAACAGCGTCGGTGTACCCGTTCGGTCCCAGCAGAACCTTCGCAACGGCAGCCTCACGATCTCGCCTGGCTGCTGTCGTCAAGGTTAAGCCTGATTGCAGCGCAACATCCAAGATCGATGCATCTTCGTCCGTGACCGTCGCTCCAGGCTTACGCAGGTCGGACAACTTCGATCTCGACATCGGCACTCTAGCTTCGAGTGCACGCAGGCTTAGCCCTCTCTCCGCCATCAATCGACGCATCGCGTCAGCGAAGGTCTCGGCCCGATCAATCATGTCGGCTCCCGCATCCACTATGTGCGTCTGTCCGGATAGTCCAGGACACGTCCCGGACAAGGAGTGTCTTCCGCGCGACACAGAGTACGGGCGAGCATTGGATCTCGAAACACCAAGACGGCACATCGGTGAGCGAAGAAACTGATCCACACCGATGTCAGGAGCTGGCCCTAGCGGCTACGAGGCGCGCTTATGACGGCATCACCCGGAAAGTCAGACTTCTGCGCTAAACGGGGCGTACCGGTCCAACCATGTTGGGTGCCCATTGTCGGCAGTCTCGACTTTGGTGACCGGCGGAACGCGGCAACAGGAAGGGAGCCTGAACGATGATCGTGACGGTCGACCGACCTCGTCTGCCGGCCATCTGTGACGCCTGCGATTGCCTGATGTTCCTGATCGACCAGCCGAGCGGTGAAACGGCATACCGCGCGTTGTGCGGCTGCCGACTTCGGCCAGTTTCCGCCACAGCCCTCGAATGTGCTGTCTCGGCTGCTGCCGTGCGCCGTTTCGGAGAGCCAGCGCGTTTCGCCCTCCACGTTTATTTCCAGCGCCTTGAGCAGGTCCGTGTCGGTCCTGTTCCCGAAGAGGTGACCTGTGTATGGCAATGAACCCAGAGGGCGAAGCCCTCGACAGGACTGGTGGCGTCTATCGGACGGGCCTCAGCGGCTCGTACTGGCCGGAGAACGACGCCGCTCAGCCATCGCACGTACCGCGGCATGCGGGGCTGCCAGGCTCCCAATCCGGCCCCGAGACAGATCAGCCGTCGGCCCCCGAGAGACCGAGTTCCCATCTGGGGCTTTCGCCCTCGCAGCTCGTTAGGAAAGAGCCGGTGCCGGAGAACTCGCCGTGGGTGCGCGTCGGAGACGACATGTTCTTCGCGTTGCACGACGTCCGGGGTAAGCGCCAGGCGCATCGCCGGACCGTCAACCTCGGGTTGGCGGCTGCGCTGATGGGGGAACTGATCCTCCACCACCAGGTCACGATCGACGTGAACGGGTTGGTCCATAAGCGACATGGCTTACCCGATGACCGGGTCGCGGCCGGGATCAACGCCCTAATCCAGCAACAGCCGCACAGCTCTTCCCTCAAGGATTGGCTTCGCTACGTTGCGACCCAAGATTTGGAAGGTCACAGCGTCTACGACCACGTCGGCCGCCGCCTGACCGACCAGCAGCTCGTGGTCAGCGAGAGGGACATCCTGCGCAGGACGCGCTATGTGCCCATCAGCTCCAACGTCTCTGGGTGGGCGTGGTCGCGAGTCTCCGACTCGCTACGGCGCATCCGGCAGTCCGGTGACCCGAGCCAGCGACTGATCCCCCGAGAAGCGCTGTTCGGGAACCTGCTGCTGGCCACCGACCTTCACCGGCACGTCATCCTCGCCGACGGGTTCAACGTGGAGGCCGAGCTGCGTAAGCAGCTAGATCTGACACCCCCGGCGGTGCAGCGACTTGTTCACACGACGGAAATCGTCGTCGGCAACTCCGCCATTACGTCGGCCTGAGCAATTCGAACGCCTTAGACGTGCACCCCTGAGCTCCCAGGCCTTACCCCGGGCCCGGGCCACCCCACCGAAAGGGCTTCCCCTCGCATGACCACGCTGAAGGCGTCTCTGCCGCCCACGGGCGGCATCGAACAGGCGCTCGGTAAGGCCAAGCTCGGCGTCCTGCCGATGATCTTCAACACCATGTCCGCCGCGGCCCCGTTGACGGTGATCGCAGGCGGGGCGACAGCCGGGTTCGCCATCACCGGCGCCAAGGTCATCCCGTTCGCGTACCTCGCCGTCGCCGCTGTGCTCGCGCTGTTCGCGGTGGGCTTCCTGGCGATGGCCCGCAAGATCGTCAATGCTGGAGCGTTTTACACCTACGTCTCCCACGGTTTGGGCAAGGTCGCTGGAGTCGGTGCAGCTTTCGTCGCCGTCGCCGCTTACAACGTGATGCAGGTCGGCCTCTACGGCGGCTTCGGTCCCGCCGCCAAGAGCTTCTTCTCCCAGTTCGAGATCGGCGCCCTGTGGTGGGTGTGCGCGGGCGGAGCCTGGGCGGTCATCGCCGTGCTCGGCTGGCTGCGCATCGACTTCAACGCCTGGGTGCTGGCCGCTCTGGTCGTCGGCGAGATCGTGATCGCGCTCGTCTTCGCGTGGGTCCAGCTGCGCCACCCGGCCGGCGGCGTGGTCACCGTCGAGACGCTCACCCCGGGCAGCTCGATCGGAGACATCGTCCTCGGCGCCGTTGTCGCGATCGCCGGGTTCGTCGGTGTCGAGATCAACACCGTCTACAGCGAGGAAGCCCGCCAACCCGGCCGCACCGTACCCCGCGCCACCTACCTCGGGATCGCTTTCATCGGCATCCTCTACGCCTTCTGCTCGTGGGCGATGTCCGTGGCCACAGGACCGGACGCCATCGTGCAGCGGTCCATCGACGAGAGCTCCGAACTCACCTTCACCCTGTCCAGCGGCTACCTGCCACTCGCGGTGATCATTGCCGGCCGGCTGCTGTTCGCGACCAGCCTGTTCGCGGCGCTGCTGTCGTTCCACCACACCGCTGCCCGCTACCACTTCGCGCTCGGCCGCGAGGGCGTCTTCTGGCGGTTCCTCGGCCGCACCAGCCGGCGGACCGGCGCGCCGATCTACGGCTCGGTGTTGCAGTCCCTGATCGGCTTCACCGGCATCGCCCTGTTCGTGATCAACGGCTGGGACCCGTTCACCCAGATGTTCTTCTGGCTGACCGTGCTCGGCGGGTTCGGCGTCCTGCTGCTGATGACCATCACCTCGATCGCGGTCGTGCGGTACTTCTCGAACCGCGCCAACCGCCCCGGCGTCGGGCGGTGGCGCGGCACCGTCGCCCCGTCCATCGCCGCCTTGGTCCTGGGCACCATCGTGGTCTACACCCTCGCCGAGTTCCACCAGCTCATCGGCGTCGACGAGGACGACCCCGTCCGGTGGATGCTCCCGGCCGGGTACGCGCTGGCCGCCGTGGTCGGGATGGTGTGGGCGCTGATCCTGCGTCAACGCCGCCCGGACGTCTACGAGCAGATCGGCCTCGGCGCCAACCGGAGCGTGACCGCGTGAACGGCCTGCGGAGCGCCCCGTCCGTTCCGCCGATCCGCCCGGCCGGCGCCCACGACCACAAGACCATCATCGCGGTGCTGGCCGAGGGCTTCCTGCACGGCGACTTCGCCCCCTGGCTGGTCTCCGACCTCGCCGACCGGGAGCGGATCTACCCCGCGTATTTCGAGCTGTGCATGGAGCGCGCCTTCGCTCACGCGCTGATCGAGGTCACGGACGACCTGGGTGGCGTCGCGATCTGGTACCCCTACGACGGCCGCGACATCCCGGACTCCACACCGGGCTACGACGAGCGGCTCAAGGAGATCACCGGCCCGTACCACGACCACTTCCTGGCGCTCGACTCCTCCACGACCGCGAGGCACCCGCAGGAGCCGCACCACTACCTGGCGTGGGTGGTGGTTCATCCGCAGTGGCACAACCGCGGGTACGGCACCGCCCTGATCAGGCACCACCACGCCCAGCTCGACGGCGAGGGCGGCATCGGCCTGCCGGTCTACCTCGAGGCGACCGGCGACCGCAACGAGGCGCTCTACCAGCGGCTCGGCTACCGGTCACTGCTCTCGTTCCCGGTCGACGCCGGCGACGACGCGCCACGGCTGCGGCCGATGATGCGCGACCCGCAATGACGTAACCCCGATCCCGGGCATGTCGGGTCCTCCGCGAAGACATCGCCTGGGATAGCGCGGGCCGAGCTGCCCCCCGGTTCCAGTCCTGGCTCGGCCCCCGCCCTGGGGCGCGGCGCCTCCCGAGACAAACGGGCGCCGCGCCCCACCAACCACCCCACGTTCGCATCCTCACGAAGGGCCTACCGATGGCCGATCCCGACGAAGCCCCGCAGCTCGACGCTTCGGTTGTCGACCCTGCGCGCCGCTACGACTACATGATCGGCGGCAAGGACAACTTCGCTGTCGACCGGGAAGCGGCCGAAGCCATGCGTAAGGCGTTCCCCGACCTTTCCAAAGCGGGCATCGAGAACCGGAAGTTCGTCTTGCGCGCGGTACGCCACCTCGCCACAGCCTGCGGCATACGCCAGTTCATCGACGTCGGCTTCGGCTTGCCGACGGGCGTGGGTGTTCATGAGATCGCGCAGGCCGTCCACCCCGCGGCCCGGGTGCTCTACATCGACCACTCCCCGCAGGTGCTCACCCATGGGCGTGCCCTGCTGACCAGCAACCCGGAGGGGCAAGTCGACTTCCTCGAGGGCGACATCCTCGACCCTGCTGCCATCCTGACCAGCACCAAATACCGCGGTCTGATTAAACCGGCTGAACCGGCAGCCCTGCTGATCTTCGCAGTCCTGCACTTCATCGACGACGACGAACGCGCCCTGGGAGCGGTCCGAACGCTTATCGAGGCGTTGCCGTCGGGCAGTTGCGTCGGCATCACTCACGGCACCACCGACTTCCTCACCCCGGAGCAACTCGCCAAGATCGCGACGGTGCTGCGCGACCCTCGCCAGGGCACGCTGCGGCCGCGCACCAAGGACGAGGTCGCTGCCTTCCTCTCCGGGCTTGAGCTCGTAGATCCCGGCATCGTCGCGTCCGTCGACTGGCACCCCGAACTGGACCCCCAGCCGCAGGACGGCGTTACGGCCGCGGCCGCCAGCGTGTACGCCGCGGTCGCTCGCAAACCATGACTCCCGCCCGCTCGACCTCGAGGATTACCGTGCGCCCCTTAAGACACCCCTATGCGCATCTGCTGGCCAACGGCACGGCAGACGCCTACCGCAGCACCCTCGGTGCCGGCGTCGACCTGGTCGCGGCGCGCGTGGCCGGCACCGACCGGCCGTTCACCGGCATGGACCCGCAACGCCTCGCCGTCCAGGTGCAGGACGTCGACCTCCGTGCGCCGCTCGGCGCGGCGGCCGCGGTGCTCGACGAGCTGCGCGATCTCTACTTGCGCGACGCGGTCTGGTTTCACCACCCACGCTATCTCGCCCATCTGAACTGTCCGGTCGTGATCCCGGCGCTGCTCGGGGAGGTGGTCCTGAGCGCGGTCAACTCGTCGATGGACACATGGGACCAAAGCGCCGGCGCCACGCTCATCGAACGCCGCCTCATCGACTGGACCGCCGGCCGCGTCGGCCTGGGCCAGCACGCCGATGGTGTGTTCACCAGCGGTGGAACCCAGTCCAATGTGCAGGCGCTGTTCCTCGCCCGCGAACAGGCCGGCCCCGGACGCAAACGCATCCTGACCTCGGAGGCCGGGCATTTCAGCGTGCAGAAGGCGGCCAAGCTGCTCGGCCTCGGCGCCGACGCGGTCATCACCGTGCCCACCGACGCGCGACGCCGGATGTCGGTGGACGCGCTCAAGGCCGCGCTGCACAGCTGCGCCGATCGAGGCGACGCCGTCATGGCCGTCGTGGCCACCGCCGGGACCACCGACTTCGGCACCATCGACCCGCTGCCGGCCATCGCGGACCTGTGCGAAGCCTTCGGGACATGGCTGCACGTGGATGCCGCGTACGGCTGCGGCCTGCTCGCCTCGCCCACCCGCCGGCACCTGCTGGAGGGCATCGAGCGGGCCGACTCGGTGACCGTCGACTACCACAAGTCGTTCTTCCAGCCGGTCAGCTCCAGCGCCCTGCTGGTGCGCGACGGCGCGACGCTGCGACACGCGACGTTCCACGCCGACTACCTCAACCCGAAGCGGATGGCCGAGGCGAGCATCCCCAACCAGGTCGACAAGAGCCTGCAGACCACCCGCCGGTTCGACGCGCTCAAGCTGTGGATGACGCTGCGAATCATGGGCGCGGACGCGATCGGTGAGCTGTTCGACGAGGTGGTCGACCGGGCCACCGAGACATACGACCTGCTGGCCGAGGACCCGCGGTTCGAGGTGGTCACCCGCTCCGACCTGAGCACGGTCGTGTTCCGCTACCTGCCCACCGGCGCGGGCCACCCGCACGCCGACGCCGCCAACCTGCACGCACGCGAGGCGCTGGCCGCGTCCGGCGAGGCCGTCATCGCCAGCACCACGATCGACGGCCGCCACTTCCTGAAGGTCACTCTGCTCAACCCGCTCACGGCCAGGTCCGACATCGAACACGTGGTCGAGCTGATTGCCACGCATGCCGCCGAGCTAGTCAACCGCCGCACCGCCGCGGTCTCGGCCTGACCGTGCGAAGGAGAAGAACCGCTGTGGATCTCGAAGAACTTGCCGCGGCAGTCAAGGACGGAACCGTCGACACCGTGCTGCTCGCCATCACCGACATGCAAGGCCGTTTGCAGGGCAAGCGCCTGCACGCCCGCCACTTCGTCGAGGAGGTGGCGGAGCGCGGCGCCGAGGTGTGCAATTACCTGCTCGCCGCTGATGTCGAGATGGCAACCCTCGGCGACTTCGCCGGACCCCAATGGCACGGCGGGTACGGCGACTACCACGTGACGCCGGACTTGGGCACTCTTCGGCTGGTCCCGTGGCACCCGGCGACCGCCCTGGTCCTCGCCGACCTGGAAACCACCACCGGCGAGCCGGTCTCTGTGGCGCCGCGGCAGATCCTGCGCCATCAACTCGACCGGCTGGCGGCGCACGGCTTGACCGCGCACGCCGGGACAGAGCTGGAGTTCGTCCTGTTCCGGGGAACCTACGAGCAGGCGGCGGTCACCGGCTATCGGTGGCTGACGCCGGCCACCCGGTACAACGGCGACTACTCGCTACTTGATACGGCCCAGGTGGAGCCGCTGCTGCGCCGGCTCCGCAACGACATGTACGGCGCCGGCCTGAGCCCAGAAAGCGCCAAGGGCGAATGCAACCTCGGCCAGTACGAAGTGACGTTCCGCTACGCAGATGCGCTGACCGCCGCGGACCACCACGTCATCTACAAGAACGGCGCCAAGGAGATCGCGGCGCAAGAGGGCATGGCCCTGACCTTCATGGCCAAGCCCAACGAGCGAGAGGGCAACTCCTGCCACATCCACTTCTCGCTGCGCGACGACACCGGCAGTTCCGTCATGGCCGGCGACGGCATCGGCAACCTCTCCCTCACCGGGCAACGCGCCCTGGCCGGCGTGCTCGCCACCATGCGCGAGTTCAGCCTGTTCAATGCCCCGAACATCAACTCCTATAAGCGGTACCAGCCCGGCTCGTTCGCGCCCACCGCGCTGCGCTGGGGCGTGGACAACCGCACCTGCGCGCTACGGGTCGTCGGTGACGGCCCGAGCAAGCGGGTGGAGAACCGCGTGCCCGGCGGCGACGTCAACCCGTACCTCGCGATCGCCGCGCTCATCGCAGGCGCCCTGCACGGCATCGAGGAAGAGCTGTTCCTCGAGGACGTATTCACCGGTGACGCCTACGGCGACAACACCGCAACGCGGCCGCCGGCGACCCTCCGCGAGGCAGTCGAGCTGTGGAATGCCAGCAAGGCCGCCCAGCTGGCCTTCGGCCCCGACGTTCAAGCCCACTACGCCACGACAGCCGCGATCGAGCTGGCCGCCTTCGACGCGGCGGTCACCGACTGGGAGCTACGCCGCGGATTCGAGCGCCTCTAAGACATCCGCCGTACCGCCGGCCCGGCATCCCCCTAGCGAACTGAGAGCCAGCCTGATGGCAGAGGAACTGAATCGATGCATTATGTGCGGCCATTTCTACAAAGGTGCCAAGCACACCTGCCCGTCCAGCGAGACGCCGAAAGACCCGTCGCCGCCGTTGCAGCCGGTACCCGTTCCCAAGCCAAGGTGAGAACGGCCGAGAGCGTGAGGCCGATCCAAGCCGCTCTTCGACGCGGCTGACGACGAACGGCACGGCGACTCGGACATGGAACGGGTGCCCCTCGAACCGAGCGCCCTGGTCTTCCCTCGCGGACCCGGCCAGCACGCCGCCGGCCACTTGTCGTGCTGGCCGCGGTCCCACCCACCCCTGAGCCACCTGGCGCATCCGGCGCCGGGCCAACCCCTCGAAGAACGGAACCGATGAAACACACCAAAAGAGCGCTCGCCACGACCGCGGCCGTCGCCGCATTCACGATGGCGGCGGCAACTCCGGCCAGCGCGATCGTCGACGGGCACGACGCCGGCCGGCTCCCCGCCGGGATCCTCCACCTGACCGTGGACTATCCCGAGATCGGCAGGACGCTGGCCTGCGGAGCCGGGCTCTACCCCGACCGCTACCACGTCGTCACCGCCGCGCATTGCCTGTCGGACCAGCTGACCGCTCCCACCGTCGTGCCGGTGCAGCCCTCGCGAGTGCACGTTCGCGGCGGCTCCCTCGACCGCACCACAGGCGGCCAGACCGCCAACGGGACGCAGGTGACACTGCACCCGGACTGGTCCTGGGTCGACCCCACCAGCGGCAAGCCGGTCAGTGACATCGCCCAGCTCGCGCTCGACCGACCGCTGGACGGGCCGGTGCTGAAGGTGGCCGCGGCGCCGTCGAAGCCCGGCAGCCAGCTCCAGCTCGTCGGGTGGGGACTGACCGCGTACCCGCCGGACCCGGACGACGCTAACCCGCTGCCGGAGAACCTCCAAGAGCGTCACGGATCCCAGCTGCAGGACCGCTACTGCGGCACCGAGGTCGGTGTGATGACCGAGGGTGATGTCTGCATGACCAAGGGAGGCTGCTTCGGCGACTCGGGTACGCCGGTCCTGAAGGAGAACCCGGACGCGAGCCGGGTGACGGCAGTCGCGGTGTTCAGCCGGGAGACCGACTCGGCCACCCCGTGCGACCACCCGATCATCGGCACCAGCATCCCTTACTTCAGCGACTGGTTGCTCGCCAAGGCGGCGTGCACGCCGAAGGGGATGGCGGCTGGCGCCTGCCCGCCCAGCCGTACCACCGCGGCGCCGAAGCGGGCTACCGCCCACGGCCGCGTCCCGCAGCTCGGCTCCGTGCTCCAGCCCGCCGGCAGCTAACACGATCCGGCGCGTAAGCCGGTCCCGGTAGCTCCACCACCCCGGCGACGGGGCGTTACCGGGACCCGGGCCGGTCAGGTCCCCAAGAGCCTCGATCGGCCCATCGGGTGAGGGCGTGGCGGATCTCCGCCAAACGGTCACGCCGCGCCCACGCCCCCCGACCCGGGCGCGTTCCGCAGCCGAGTCCCAACTGCGGTCGCACCCCATCGCCGAACCGGGAGTACCGGATGAACCGTCGAAGCCCCGTCCTGGTCGGGCTCCTCGTCGTCGTGATCGCAGAATCTCTGATGGCACTCGCCGGCCTAGGCGTTCTTGCATGGACGTACGGCGAGGGCTTCACCTTGCGGCCGGGCGTATCGCAGCCGCTCGACCCGCCGTGGTGGCCAACCAACCCACGTGTATACGCCTGCGACCGCTCGAAATGAGGTCGACACGACCCATTCGACTGTGGAGCCCGCTCACGGCCCTACCGATCGCGGCCTGCTACGCGGTTCTGGTGATGCTGCCGAACCACATCGAGACGTGGCGCTACCACCGCCGGACCGCTCGTCGTCGACCGCCAGAACTCGATTCAAGCCAGCTCCCTGCACCAACAACCTGGACAGCCGATGACACTTCCGCAGCACGCCACGGCCGACGTCGCGGGCAACAACGAGAACCGCGCCACATTCAGGACGCTCCGCGCGGCCCATGTCATGGCGCGAACCGCGTTGAGCCGCCGCGAGTGGGAGCACCTGGCCATCCTGGCCGAGCGACTGAGCAAAGACGACGCGCGGCTGATTGCCGACCTGCTCCTGCGGTCGAGCGACCTCGCCGCAGCAGATGAACACTGCATCGACGCGATCCAGGCGCAAACCCAGGCCCTGGCCCACAAGGGCGCCGGGCGTGACGCACGCGTCGCCCTTCGATGCGCACTCCTCGCGACCGGCGTCCAGATCACCGCCGGCGAGTCGGACCGGCTCGACTTCCTGGCCGACCGGCTCCGTGACGGGGACGCCTGGGTCGTCGCCTGCTGGATCTACCGGACCCGCCGGCCACGCCACGTATCCGGCTCGCCCAATTACTGAACGAGGCCGTCCTAGGCCAACAAGACGTCCGCTTGGAAGGGCAGATGCTCATGCATATTGATCAGCAACCCGCACGGTTCAGCGACGCGACCGCCACGAACGCGCTCCGCTTCACCTGGCTGAACTTCCAGAGCGGCGGCGCAAGAACCTCCGGCAAGCTGGACTACGACTTCACCCGGCTGCACCGGCTGGCTGCACCGCTCGTCGAACCGCAGCTGAGCCCAGCGGCGTCGATGCCAGTGGCCATATTTGCGCTGTGCGAGGCCAAGGGATGGGCAGCAGACGCCAACCACGGCCTGCTCGCGGCGTCGGACGTGCTCTCGGCGACGCTCGGCCGCCCATACGCCGCCAAGATGCTGCCGTTCGACCGCGGCCCCATCGGGCCGGCGCTCTTCTACGACCCCACGCTGGTCGCTCCAGTCGCCTGGCACGGCGGCGGCTACCCCGACTTCGACGACAAGGCCGGCGTCATCCGGTTCCGGACGGTGCACACCGACCAGCATTTGGTCGTCATCGTCCGGCACTGGAACCCCCGATCACCGCAAATCCGCCTCGAGGAAGCCCGGCTCCTAGGCAGCTACGGCGACGGCTTTCCCGACCCGGTTTTCGTCATGGGCGATCTCAACGCGACGGCGACTGGATCGCATTGGCCGCGGCGTGACTGGACCAAGGCGCCTTACATCGCACGAGACGCGAAGGCCATCCGCATGCCGGACGGCGCCTGGGTGGACGCCACCGACGCGATCCACCACCTCATCGGCGAATGGGAGTGGGACGAGTTCGGCAAACAAGGCAGGCGCACCGACGGCTGCGGGTTCTGGGCCATGCCCGAAGTCGCGTACGCCACCGGTACACCGGCCGGCGAGGCGTTCATGGCGACAGTCAACCGCGACATCGATGCCGGCGGCGGACAGATCATCGACCATTGCCTGGTCACCCGGCCGCAGCTCTACGTCCCCGGCACGTACCGCGTCCACGTGCCGACAGAACAACACGACGGCCGCTGGGACAGCGACCACCGTCTCGTCGAGGCGACGTTCTCCCTCGCGTCCAGCCCGGTCGCGTGGCCGCACGTCGATGCCGGGCTGGCCACGCGGTACCGGTTGCACGCCGTCGCGGCGACCGGTAACCAGCCGCCGGATCGGCCGCGAACCTGACACAGGTCTCCAAAACCTGGCTGTTCATCATCGTGCTGGCACTGGTGATCAACGATCGCGCTCATCGCCCATGTCTGGACCGACGCGACTGCTGACCCACCTGCCTGTTCGCTGACCGCCCGCAAAGGGGGTGAGGCATCTGCAGAACGGGGTCGCGGCACCGCTCGTTAGGGCGTGAGCAGTTGAGCGCTAAGGGCGTGATCGGATAGCCCAACGCTCATCCACCGGCGACAAGGAGAAGCACATCATGGCCTTGCTGATGCGAGACCACCCCAGCTGGCGCTCGAACCCTTCCGGCGCCACCCGGGTGATGCGGGAGGGACCCAGCTCCTGGCTGCTCTCCTGGATAGCCGGCGGCGACACGCTGCTCGTCACGAGCGTGCATGACCAGGCACCGCATTCTGCTGCACCCCGGACTGATCTGATCACGCCCCCTGCTGGCGTCGTCGGCCAGTTGGGCGCTGTCCTGGACCAGCAGGGAGCGGTGCTGCGCGTTCGCAATGGAGATCTCTGGGACGCGGTCGGCACGGCGATCATCCGGCAGGTCATCCGCGCCGGCCAGGCACGGGAGATGTACGGCAGGTTCTGCCAGGCCCACGGCCCGGCGATCGCTACGGACAACGGTGAGCACCACCTGTTTCCGCCCGCCGAAACCGTCGCGGGTCTACCGGCCGCTGCTTTCGCCGACCTCGGCATGGCATTCAAGGGACCGGCGCTCGTGGCCGCCGCCGCGGCGTACTTGGCCCACGGCGACCGCTGGACGACGCTCGGTCCCGCCGCGCTGTCCGAAGCCCTCCAACAGGTGTCCCGCGTCGGCCCGTGGACCGCAGGAGCCGCGGTAGCCGACCACACCAACGACTTCGCCTGCTACCCGTACGGCGACTTGGCCGTACGCACCTGGGCCCGCCGAGCCGCCCCCGACACGGTGTGGCCCGACAACGAACCCGACTTCGCCGCTCACTGGCGCAATGCCTGCGGGCCCGACCTGTCGGATCTGACCTTGCTCACCCTCGCTTGGGGAGACCACCATGTCCGCGCCCCTTGACGCGCGAATCACCTGTTCCGACCCCGCCCGGCCGCTCGACCTGCTCCTGATCAACGCGCCGCTGCGCGACTACAGCATCCGGCCACGAGTCAACGACTTCACCCTGCCGGTCCTGGGCATGGCCTACATCGCCACCTACGCAGCCAATCACGGGTTCAACGCGGGAGTCCTCGACGCCGAATCCTACGGGCTCCCGCTGGACGTGACTATTGCCGTGGTGAACGCGGCCAGCCCGCGGTGGGCCGGCTTCAACCTGCTCGCCCCGACCTATGAGATCAGCGCCACGATCGCGGCGGCCCTCGACCCCACTATCAAGGTGATGCTCGGCGGCCACGAGGCCAAGGCCATGCCCGCCGAGATCCTGACTGATCCCCGCATGCGCAACACTGCCGCGCTGGTCCTCGGTGAAGGGGAAACTCGCGTCGTCGAGCTGCTGCACGATCACCGCAACCGGGCCGATCTGCCCGGCGTCATGTGGATCGACCCGGTGCTGAAGGCGCCGGTCAGCGGCGGCAAGCCTGGCAGCCAGCACCACCTTGCGCCGAAGATCGACGAGCTGCCGTTCGTCGACCGCCGCTACCTCGTCCAAGATCCTCGGGTCGCCGAGGACGGCCGAGTCGAAGCGAACATGGTCGGCGCTCGCGGCTGCCCGTACGACTGCTCATTCTGCGGAGCCGCCGTCAGCGCCAACCCCGACATCAGCATCCGCGTCCGCACGCCGGCCAACATCCTGCGCGAGATGGAGCTGCTGCGCGACCAGTACAACGTCACCGCGTTCCGCTTCGTCGATGACCTGTTCCTCGGTGCCCGCCGGGTGGTCCAGACCATGGCCACCGCCTTCACCGACGCGCGGACAGGGGACTGGGCGGTCTGGGATGCCACCGGCCGCATCAACGTGCTTGACCGATGCCCCGACGACCTGCTCGACCAACTCGTCCGCAACGGCCTGCGTGAAGTGGCGCTCGGCATCGAATCCGGGAACCCGCGAGTGCTCGAGCACATCGACAAGCGGATCGAGCCCGACATGATCCGTAGGGTCGTGCAGCGGCTCACGGCACGAGGCATCAACGTCAAGGGCTACTTCATACTCGGGTTCCCGGGCGAGACCGCCGACGAGCTCGCCGACACGGTCCGGCTCGTGCACGAGCTGTGGGACATGACCGATCCCACGCCAGGCCGATTCCGTGCCAGCGTCTTCGAGTTCCGCCCCTACCCCGGCACCCCGGAATGGGACCGGCTCATGGCCACCGGCCGCTACACCCCCGAGCAGCTTCTCGCCTACGGCGCCGTAGACCTCACCAGCGACGGCGTCGACGAGGCCATGCGTGGCCGCGACGAATTCAACTTCAGCGTCGGGATCCAGTTCGGAGACGTCCCTGTGGAGCAGGTACGCCACCATCTCGCCGACTTGTCCCGGGCGCAGCACGCCAGGCTCGTGTCAGTGTGACCGGCACGTTCGTGGCGGTCGACGGCCCGTCCGGGGTGGGCAAGTCCACCGTGGCGCGGCTACTGGCGGAACGGCTCGCGGAGCTCGGCTACCCGACGCTGCTGACCCGCGAGCCGTCCGACGGGCCAATTGGCACGCTGGCCCGCGCCGGCACGCATGACTATCGCGGCATGGCCTTGGCGTGCCTGGTGGCCGCCGACCGCTACCACCATCTGGTCGTGACGGTCCGACCGGCGCTCGCCGCCGGCCGGACCGTCGTGTGCGACCGGTACCTAGCGTCTTCGCTGGTCTTGCAGACAGCGGACGGAGTACCTCAGCAGGCGGTGTGGCTCCTCAACCAGCAGGCCGACGTTCCAGACCTAACCATCGTGCTTGTCGGCGACCCGGAAACATGCCGTGCCCGCGCCGCTAACCGCGGTACCTACAGCCGGTTTCACCAGACCGTCATCGACGAGCCCGACCGCTTCCGCCGCGCAGCCCAGTTGTTGACCGCGGCCGGGCACCGCACCGTCGTGCACGACATCGGTCAGGACGACCCCAGTGAAGTCACCCGCGCGCTAGTCGCCCTGGTGCTGGAACTCGACCGCTAGGCCGAAGCCTCGGACACCACCTGGTCATACGTCGCGCCGGTGCGTTGCACGCCCACGCCGAGGTTCTGCACCCACTGATCGAGCTCGGCCTGCACCTGAACCATGTCGGTGTCGCCGTCGGCCATCGCTTCGACCTCCAGGAAAGCACCCGCACCATCGAGATCATCCAGGCACAGAGACCATGCGCCGATCCTCCCGGTCCGTCGCTTCTTGACCACCTGCACCGTCTCGCGGTAGCCCATCGCCAAGATTGCCTGGTGCATCTGCTCCGGGTCGTCCACGACGGTCTCGAACTCTCGGCACGCCAGCACGTTGTCCACAGGTGTCTTCGTGGTGAAGGTGCACACGCCGTCCTGTTTCCGGAGCCGCACGAACGTCACGCCGATGCGAGGGTCACCGTCGCGCCATGAAGCCGGCGCGTACGCCTGGTCGTCCTGTACGACCGGTGCGGACAGGACCACCCCGTGCCGATCCAATACAGCCAGGAGGTCGTCCACATCCGGGACGCGGTATTTAACCTCAATTTCGCGGCTCACGTCACCTCGCCAGGAGTCCGATGATGCGGGCGAGCATACAGGTACTCTCATGACCACGAACGGGCGACATGTTAAATACGCAGGCCGCCCAAGTCGACACGTCAGCACAACATATGTACGGCCGTCGCAATGGCTATCTATGTCCGTATAATTCGCCGAGACTTCCATTTCTCGGTTCAGTCATGGTCCTGAGTGTGAGGGGCAGGTGACCGCCCGGCTCGCCATTGCTACGGATGGATGTAGGACGGCGTCGGAGGGGATTACACCGGGCTCCTGCAGGTCCTTATTTCATGCGGCGCATCCGATCGGGATTACGCACTCGGCAAGCGCAGGGAGCCGGGCAATCCTAGCAGTGCTGTCATGACGATCAAATTTCGCGGCTCAGTGAGCTTCACCCAGGCGCCTCCATATTTAAGTGTGGCGGCGCTGACTGCCCTCACGCCTGAGTCGTCAGACGTGGTGAGTTGATCAAGGCGGCTACCCGGATGCCTAATTTCGTCTTCCAGAAATATGCGACAGCTATCAATTATCTCCACCTCTTGCGCCTCTGTTAGCGAAAGGTGAACAATCACAGCCTGCAGCAGCGTAATCGCCTTGGAAGTCACTGTGTACGCGTCAATAGATGAAAGATCTACGTTTAGCCACTGACGGGTAAGGTGCGCTGCCTTAGCCCAGTGTGAGCCGTCGACGTCACCTGAGTCTTTGCTGATGGCGGACATGGCGTCACGTCCTTGCAGGTTGGACTGACTATCTGAGCGGAGCTTCGACCGTATCGTAAGCAGGCCGGTGCCGCTAGGCGAATGCCGCCATCAGCCAGTCCATCTATAGGACGCGCGGCGTTTTCGGCCGAGGAGAACGAGGTTCCCGGAAGGGAAACGATCGGCCTATCCGGACGATCGGCCGGGGATTTTCGCCATACTGTCCTGTAGCGGTCGAGGAGTAACTGGCGCCGGCCTGCGCGAAGTGACCCGGCAACTGCTGCAGTGAGCAAGATCCGGCGCCATTTGATGTGTTGGGGGATCACTCCGCCGATGAGTAGTCAATATCGATGATTCGTCCGTCGCCGGGCCGGTCGGCGACGCTACGTGCCAGGTCGCGCGCGATGAAGCTACGCAACAGCCACCGGTCGGTACCGTCACCGTGCCGAGCGAACGGAGTGCGGCCGTGAAACGCCTGATGGTTGTCCACGAACAGCAGATCGCCGTCGCGGAGCCGAACTTCGGTCGCGGTCTCGCTCGCAGCCTCGTGCAGTCGGCGTACTGCATGGTCCGACCGGGCGTCGAGGCCACGCACCTCGGCGAAGTCGCACCGCAGTCGCGGTTGGGCCGAGCTGCCCGTCAGGACGCGGATCGGCTGCACGACGATAGGGCCATCGGCGCCGCAGCCGCGCAAAAACGAGGCGTCCACGGTTGTGCTGAACTGCGGTTGGCGAAGGATCTCGACATCGGCCGGATCGAGCCGGGTCAGGACAGTACCGATGGGGCTGAGGAGGGTGCCAGCCATCGCGTCCGGGTCGGCGCGGACGCACAGCAGCCCGATGAAGTCGGCGCGGTACTCGGTGAAGGCCGTCTCGGTGTGCAGTTCGAGCAGCGATCGGCTTGAGATGGACTGCTGCGTGTCCTCGAAACCATCGACCGGCACGATGTCCTGCACCATCAGCCCAGACAGTTCGGGCCGGAACCCGAACTGCTCACCAAGATGGGCAGCGACGATGCTCAACGCGGCGGCGGCCGTTAGGCGCACGCCGCTGCCGAGGTCGCCGTGCTGCGGGGTGGGCGGAACCTCGCCGAGTGGCAAGCCTCGAAGGAGAAAGCCGCCTGAGTCGCTGCCAAACCGCCGGAACTGTAGGAGCCGGCGGCGTATCCGGGCCGGTACTTCCGCGGCGAGCATCTGCGCCTCGAGCACGAAACGGTCCGGGTCGCTGACAGGATCCAGCCCGGCAAGCCCGTCGGCAAGCTGGCCAATTTGAGCCCGCTCGATCTCGTCGAGTTCCAAGGTCAATGAATTCTTGTCCAGTTCCACGTTCTCTCCTCAAATGAGCCGCTGTCACTACGGTTCGGCAGCCGGGAGGGCTATGCCGAACGGCTTGCATCCGGGAAATTTCGTTGCAAGCGGATCGCCGACTTCCGGTAGAGTGTGGTAAGGAGGCAAGTCGGATGTTATGGCGGAAAGGTACGTGCCTACGGTGGTTAGCCTCGCCATTCAGCGCCGCCGCGTGGGCTGGCTGCTGCGAGCCTGTCGGCGCCACGGTCCAGAGGGCTGGCGAAACATCGAGCCTTTCGCCGCCGCGCTTCCCTGCACCGGGTGGCGATCTAACGTAAGCGTCAGTACGGTCTCTCGGTGGGAGACCGGCGCGACGCTGCCGACGTTCCCCGCGATACGGCGTTATGAAACGCTGCTAGCGCGACCGCCGTTCTCCCTGGTATCCGTCATTGACACGATCTTGCGCTATCACGCCAAGAGGTTGACTCCGCTGCCGGCCGTACGCCGCCCGGCGCCTGAGGCCGCCCTCGCTACCCGACAGCTAGCGGCCGTCCTGGATAAGGTGTGTTCCGACGACGCTGTTAGTGGGACGGATTGGCAGACCCTGTCGACAGTTATGATCAGCTCGGCGGTGCCGCTGCTTGCTCCCCGTCGCCTATGGGAGGAGATCGTCGATCGGTTGCTCGCCGAGGTGATGGTCTCGGACGGTGTTGCGTGGATGCAGCGATTCGAGACGATCAACATACTGCTCTCGCACCCCGACTCGCAGGAGGCGGCGATCGGGACAATTTCCTCCATCATTGCCGACCGCGGAACTCAAAGCCTAGTCGGCACGGCGTGCCTGCTCGACGGCAGCGGCCATCCCGACGCCGCGCGTAGCGTCCTGCGGCTCCTACATGATCCGGGAGACGACCGCGTCTTCAAGGGTGCGTTAATGGCGTGCGTCCGAAAGATCCGCTACCGGCATTTTACCGAAGCCCAGCTTGGAACCATCGCGTGGTATTCCACGGAAGTGGCCGCCGACTCGACCGTGAACGAGGAGACGCGTAGCCTTGCGGCATCGATTCTACGTACTGTGGCGACGCCCCCGGACGCCGAGAGAACGATCGTCTCTCCCGCGATGGCATCACTACTCACGTCGCGAGTCCTCGACGGCACGCTTTCCCAGCTAAGTCATGATGTCGACGGGTACCGTGACCTCGAGCTGGCGCGGATCATCCACGATATGCTGTTCGACCCAGTGTTCGACTCCCGGCTATACGCCGCGTTCCTACTGCAGGCCAGTCCCTACCGCGACGGAGTCGCCGCAGCGCTGACCTCGGAAGTGGCCCGCGCCGATCTCCGAGCTGGCTCTGCGTGGGTCACCACGCTATTTGAAGCGTTGCGCGTCGTAGGTACAGCAAGGCAGCGTCCGACGATCGAGCAGTACGTTGTCGCCACCGGCATCTCGCAAGAGGTCAACGACAACGCCGCGTACGCACTGGGGCACATCGGCGGACACACCTCTTACGAAGTGTGGCAACGCACCATCGGTCACCACCTGCGGCTGTGGCAGACGACGCAGGCCGCTGACCACGCGTCAACCCTCGACCGACTGGTGTATGCGCTAGGTATGGCCCGTGAGTGGTCGCTGATACGGCGACTCGCGCAAACGCCGAATCTGCCCGCAGCAGTGTCGACCGCGGCGGGGTGGTGGCTAACCCAGCCTCAGCGTATTCGGGCGAGCGTCACCCCTCAAACCATCCCTTGAGCTCGGCCGCCTCGATCTTGCTATCAAACTTGACATCGACAACGCTTCTTATTGAGCTTATAAGGAACCTTAGTGAACCCGATCGCACCGGCCACCGCGGGAGGCAGATCCCGCCCTTGCCGCCGTCAACCTGGCTTGTGTTGGCAACGAGTCAGCGTCGGCCCTTGCCTACGTAGCGGTCGATTCCGCTCATGCGCCAACGCCAACGCACCAGGTCTTCCGACGCGCCGAGACGGCGGGCGGTTTCAGCGTGGTCGAAGCCAGCACGCTTGGCGTGCTTGAGTGCGGCCTCGGGCGCTAAGAGGGATCCGGCGAGCCAGTTCGCTTCTTCCTCCTGTCGGTCGTTGAAGTCGCGCATCACGCAGTCGGCAAACGTAAGCAGCTGACCGTGCTCATGGCCCAAGATCAGATGGCTCAACTCGTGACATAGCGAGTTGTTGATTCTGCCGGTGTCGTGAGTCGGGTTGTAGACGACAAGCGTCCCGGTCGGAAGCGTGACGCTGACAGCCGACCACTCACGCGGGTGGTGGCTCAGCAGTTCCTCTCGATCCTCGGCTTCCAGTGACGGTAGATCCGCAGGGGTGAGGATCCTGACGCCATGGTGCGCCGCCAGCGCACGAGGATTCACTGGCTCGTGGGCCGCCAGCGATATCAACCCGCGTTGCTCGGCCGCGATGCGCTGCGACCGTGCTTTGAACCCATACACCAGCGACGATGTTGCTGCCGGCACGATTCACTCCTTGTCCGCAGCGGCATGACCAAAGTCCGCGTATGCAGCCCTCACGAGAGCCGCCAGCGCCTTGGCGGTCGCAGGTGGCAGTGTGCGATCCGCACGCAGGTGCGCCTCGATAGCCTCCGCGCCACTTACCTGCCGTTCTCGGTCGATGAATAAGTCCGCTGACACCCCGAGCCATCGCACCAATGCGGCGAAAGTGGCCGTATCCGGCACTTTGCCGTTTAGGACCCGGGACAGCGTGGCCGCGCTCACGCCCGCCTCCCGGGCCGCCTCACGCAACTTCAAGCCGTCGCGTGCCAGTCGGTTGTCCAGGAGTGCGGCGAGTTCGGCAATGCGTAGGGGCGAGTCGCGACCTCCATCCCCCGTCATGCTCGTTTCAGGCATGAAACCTCGTCTCGTTCTTGCAACGGAATCCTCTCTTGATCTACCGTCTCATTAGTGCAACGCCGTTGCACGTAATGATGAGGAGGAGTCTGCCATGGCACGGAGCCGTGGCGCCATCACCGGCCGCTACATCAACGGCGCGGCGGCGGCGCGGCACCCTCGTACCAACATCACCGAGCGGGGCTGACGCCACCGATAAGGCGGGGGATCGCACGAATCGACCCTCGGTGCTTGTGGGCCTGTCAACGCGAATCCACTCCTAACAAATGACACGATAAGGAAGAAAATGGCCAAGGGTGACATCCATACCAGTAAGCATGGGGACAAGTGGGTCAACAAGGCGGAAGGCAATGAACGTGCCTCCAACAGCGCTCCAACCAAGGCTGAAGCCCAGGCTGTGGGCCGTGAAATGGCGATCGAACGCGGGGTCGAGCACGTCATCCACAAGCAGGACGGCACCATCGGCGAGCGCAACACCTACCCCCGCAGCCGCGACCCTCGAGAGTCGAAGGGCTAACCCGCTCTTGCGCCCCGCAAGGAGGGCAGCAGCAAGCTTCCCGACGGAGACACGACGCCGTCCTTGCCGCTCGCGGGGCTCCCGCCGACGCGCTATTCGTGACCATCGCCTAGAGCGCACGAGCCGTATCGAAGCAGGGATGGAGGTGAATCAATGACCAGCCAGCACTTGACCTTCGGCATCCTGATCGTCGTCGCGGCAGTCGCCATGAACGCCACGCGCCAGTACGGCATGAGACTCGGCGTACCGGCCCTGACCGTCTCGGCCCTCGTTGCCGGCACTGCCTACGCGATCAAAAGGCTTGCCTAGTACGCACACACGGTTGCGGCCAGACTCCGCAACCTGGCCCCGGGCCCGGGTCGGGCGCGAGTAGATGACGGCGGATCGACCCTCATCGCCAACTTCACACAACGTTATGTCCCTGACGGTCACGAAGGAGTCTATCCACATGTTGTGGATCGTTATCCACAACATGTGGACAAGATGTCGCAGTGACAACCCAGATTTTGTATTACATGGCTGTAGTTTGGACTTGACTCCACCCGACTCAACCATTACTTTTTGTGTTGAAACGAGCAGAGCCCCGGTCAAATACCGAGGCTCGGCATCCGAACGGGGCTCCATGCAACTTTGGCGGGCTGCATGGATGACCATACACCGGGCTTCCCCACTGGGGTATCAGGCGGGCGCGTCCGTGTAGTCGTGAGGGTGCCTCGATGTGCGTCACGAACGCTGACGTACGGAAGGACATCATGAGCACCAACCTCAAGTTCGAGATCCACGACTCGAACAACCCGGCCCAGCCGTACTACTGGAAGATCATCGGCCGGAACGGCTACGACACCCTCGCCAAGTCCGAGACGCTTACGTCGAAGGACCACACGCTCCGGATGGCTCAGTTCGTCAAGTCGTCGGCGACGAGCCTGCTCTTCCAGGTCTTCCGGTCCAACAACGGATCCCAGCCCTGGACTTGGCGAGTCCTGGCCGCGAACAACCACGTTGTCGTGTCCGCGTCGGAGACGTACGTGAACCAGGCTGGAGCACAGGCGGCAGCCGACTCCGTCAAGTACCACGCCAGCTCCGCGGAAATCGTCGACAAGACCCGTTCGGCTGTCTCCTCGCGCTGGTAGTTCTGTGTGGAGCAGCCCCGTCTGGATCCAGCAGGGCTGCTCCACACCAAACCATGCGGCAGCGCTGGTCATGCGTTGCCCGGGTCGCAGCGCCGGCACCACCGTGTCTGACAGCCTGGCCTGGGATGAACCCGTTGGCTGGCTCAGCGAAACCAGCGTGGACCCATTGTGCCGTCACTGGCCGCGACGTTCGCCATCGTCGGGGTGGAAGCCCTCACCGCGAGTAGCCCCGTCATCGCCTATAACGTCGGGAACCAGCCCGCCCGCGCCTGTCTGCCCGTCGGCTAATGCCACCAGCGGCCGCCGCGGACACGGATCTCGCGGACCGGGATTTCGGATGGGTGCAATGGCCGGTCGATCACGGGCCGGACGGTCCACGGGGTGACCCGGTCGCGTTCGTGTTCCTCCGCGAAGATGCGGGCGGACATGTCGTCGCCGGCCTTCTCCAGTGCCTCGATCACGCGGGCCAGCAGGATATCCAGCCGCTCCGTCTCGGCTTCCGCGGCGAGGAGCCGTTCATGGACCGTGACGGACCGATGGCCGCACCATTGGCGCAGCAGCTCGTGGCGGGGTCGGTCGTAACGTCGGTACCAGTGGTACTCGTACTCCGGCGAGGTGTCTTCCTTGGCTCGGGACCGGATGCTGTCTCGTGAGAAGCCATGCTTGCACTTCTGTCGCGCTGCTTTCTCTTGCTCGACCACCACGTCGAGCACGGGTATCGGATGCTCTCGGCACGCTGCCCGTGCGATGAGCAGGGTCCCTACCGGTGACACCATCAGCGATTCTTTGTGCTCGAACCTCTGGACGCCGTGGAGGATCTCGTCAACCGGTGCTCCGAGAATGGTGGCGAGCCGGGCCCGGTCGTGGACCTTGGTGGCGTTGCGGACCGGGTTCCATTCGACGGTGGCCACGTCGTCGGGGATCAGTAGCTGGAACACCTCTTCTACGCAGGTGTCCTCGACGTCGTCCAGGACGTGGTCGTCGATGCGCTGCCAGTTCGCCATCAGTAGGTCGTAGGCGGCGACATCGGTCCATGGCACTCGCAGGCGTGCGGCGGGCTGGTTCTCGACGCGGCTGTCTGGATCATCCAGGAAGAGGATTTCGACGCGGGCGCTGCTCTTCTTGGGCTTGACCGACCGGATCTTGACGCGTTCCGATGGCGCGTCGTCGCGTGGGCGGTAGGCCCACTCGTCTCCCACGATGAATCGCGTGGCATCGAAGACCATGCCTGACGCTATCGCGCCGAACCGTTATTGGCGGCGGCCGGGACAACTCTGGGCCGACGCCGGATGAGGTTCACTCGCCGTGCGGGGCCGTCACCCGGACGAGGGATGGGGCCACATAGGAAGGCCTGAATAGGCTCGCGTCAGGATTCGCATGGAAGGCCGGCATCATGGCTGACCGGGTGTTGGTGTCGAAGTCCGCGCTCAAGAAGTTGCCCATGACGGCGGCGGACGGGACGCCCTATTGCCCGAAGTGCCGCACGTACGGTGAGCTGAACCTGATGATGGCAGCGGCCGGTTCGACGGGTGACGGCGAGTGTGTGGCTTGGTCGTTACCGGTGTATGCCGAATCGGACCGGTTGACGTATGAGCAGATGGTGGCCGGGGAGCCGTGCCGGGGCTGCGGGCAGGAACTGCTCGCCGGGGGTGAGCCGCCGTCGTGGGTTGGCAAAGGCAGCCTGTTCTACACCGACGACGAGCGTGCGGCGCATGACGCAGCCGAGCGGGCGTTCAAGCAGCGGCACCCGTTCTGCCACGCGCTGCGTTGGAGAATGCAGGGTAGCGGTGTCACCCACTGCGCGCGGTGTTGCCCGCCGGCGCCGCTGAGCCCGGGCAAATGGCGTCAGATCTCCCAGCTGCTCACTGGGGCGAGGGACCATCGCGTGCAGCAGGCCCGCCGCGACGGAACAAAGGGGGACCCACATGAGCTGGAACGCCGCCTGCCCGGCCGGGCCCGGCCCGCCGCCCTAGTGCTCCGAGAGTACCGGCAATCCCGCGCCGCGACGTTGGACGCTGTGGATGTCGGCGAACGAGACTTGATGGCGGCGTCGATTCCTGAGGCTGAACTGATGTTCCGCTGGCGGATACAGCTGGACTGCGGAGACATCGTCGAGCTCCTCACCTGCGGAACCGAGCGGGTGCCATCGGCGATGTCTTGGTCCTGGGCTGGCAGCCCTATGCGGGAGGGTACCTACGGCTGCGGCGGGCACCGGGCCGCCGAGACGCCGTACCAGCAGGTGCGCCGCTACCTTCGCCGGAGCACGCTGCACCTTGAGGCCGACGAGAAGCTCGAGCGTGGGCCAGAGACCGTCGGCTACTGGACGGTCGAACTGGCCTGCGGACACAGGGAACACCAGATCACCCCCCTGCGCTGGCATCCGCGTGACGGCCATCGGCAAACGCAGCCTAACGATCCGCGGGAAGTCGCCGAGCGAAAGTCCCGCCTTGAGGCGATCAAGGACTCTGTCGGTGCTCTCGATTACGAGCACTGGATCCTGCAGATCGAGCAAGGCCGGCTTGAGCCGGACCCGATGACCACGTGTGAGACCTGCTCGTACGAGCAGCCGATCATCGCCTTTCAACGGATCGGCTGGTTGGTCCCACCGACCGCGGCGGAAGCCTCACCGGCGCCTAACCAGGCACCGCCTCAGCCGACTCGGTCCGAGCTAGAACATCGCGTCGCCGTCCTGGAAGCTGAACTTGCGCGCCTGAAGGGTGCAAGAAAACACCGATAAGCCAATGCTGTGCACAACTGCCCCGAGCGGAAGGGCAGGGCAGGGGAGTAGCACCGCTCCGGTCAGCGAACCATGGCTAGTTGGCGCGGCCAAGTCTCGCACTAACCCTAACGAGCAAGCGGCGCGCGGACGTGATGACCGGTGGCCACGCGGCAGTTGGCACTGACGTTCCGTCGACGAAATGCTGCCCTATCCTGCCGGTAAAGTATTAGTAACTTTCGATATGAGTCGGGGCACCTCATCTCTGAAAGGGTGATCGAGGAGCGCGGCTCGTAGTCGACGCCGCAGGGCAATGAAATTCCCTTCTGGTAAAGACATTCCGGCTACCATGAGTCGCTGAGCTTTTCCAATCTGAGCAAGACGTCGATGGTCTGGGGCATCGGCATCGTAAATTGGAACCGGAAGATTCCAGACACTTTTGTCGATGTCGCGTTCATCCTTGCTGTATGACATGAACGGGCGAACCAACGCGGTCAAGTGGGGGCTATTCAGCATCGCGCTTAGGTAGTCCCCCTCTTCGACGGAGGAGATGGTCGCCCAGTAAAGCTTGTGGTCAATGATGGCATACGGATCAGCGACAACGGCGGCGGCGACATGCATGCCTGCCTTGCAATATACCAATCTCAGCGGCGCGGCGGGCAGTTGCCTCGTCAAGCCGCGCTGGAAATCTAGGCGGTCGCGGATGTTGAAGCGAAGGCTGGTCCGATGTTGCTCCCACAGGGCCTCTGCTCTACTCCACCAATCAGCTACTCCGTTGTACATGTGTAGTTCAGGCTCATCACTGCTAAGTAATTCGTTGCTCAGGATCGGAAGGATGGCATGGCGAGGAGATAAGAGCCTGTATGGGATGAGGCTCTCACCGAGATATACTCGTCGAACAAACTCGACCTCGACGACGCCCTCCATGCGCTCAAGATCTCTCCACGGTGGATTTTCGTAATTGCTTCGCGATGCCTTCACCCGAACTCTTCCCTTACCAAGGCCGAGAGGGTCGGATGACTCCGCGTCAACCAAGAACAGTGCCCGAGGTGTAATCGTGGCGCCTTCATAAAAGCGTCTCTTGTAGGGTGATACGGCTCGAACTTCTCCTGGGTCGCTAGATGCCCTCGTCAAATGAGGTTCAACGGATTTCCAGGAAGTTTGCTCCGGAGGGATCTTGCCTGTCCACTGCTCCGTATCGATACCGGGCGGAGTTTTTCCATGCAATCCGACGCGCATCCCGAAAATCACACAGCTTCCACGCAAGAAGATGTGAGGCCGGAGCCGGCGAAGATCCCATGATCTTTTGAAATGTACAAAGGTTGGTTCTACGGGATCGCTATAGCGCCCTGACCTGAATCCCCTGAAATAGGCCCGATCGAGCACCGCGTTTGGTAACACGAACGCAAAAGTCCCACCAATACGCAAATACTGCTGTATCGCCCGAGCTGAGAACAGCCCTGAAAGGTCTTGGTGCGACGCCACGCCGCCGCCGTGCCAAAGGCCGCGTCCTGTCGAGAGATTCTTGAATAGAACTTGCATGTCGACCGGCATGTGACGATACGAAAGCCATGGTGGATTGCCTACAAGAACGTCCACGCGATTTTCTGGCATGGCAAGCCAAAGTGGCCGAGCCAAGTTTCGGAGATAATAACTCCAGATATGATTCCTGCCTTCCTCGTGTAGGCGGCACATCGCGTCGAATGTCTCTCCAACCAGGACTCGATCGTCTTCGGAGATGGCCATGCGGTTGAGGAGTGCGGTGAGCGACAGCTTCGTATTTCTGTCCCTAGGCTTCGCCGCCAAATTTGCTAGATTGGACACTAGTCGGTCAAACCGGGCGGGATCGTCTAGCATGCTTTGCGGGAACCGCAGGACGTCCTCCAGAAGACTTGCGCCGTGCCCAGCGCTAATTCTTAAGTGTTCATCAGTGAAGAGGTCTAAGCGCTCGCGCCACTGAATACTGTCGCCAAGATACACCGGTATATTGATTGCTTCCCGGCTCGCGTCAAGAAGCCGGCGCCTGCCTATGGCTAGCAGGTACGTGACTCGGGCCAGCGCTACAGCGACGGGGTGCAGATCGACTCCGATGATCTGGGTGGCCAAGTTTGATAGGGCGACGCTTGCGGGCAAGGCTGCCTCGTCTGCTGCCCTCAGATACTTTCTAACGGCATGGAAGAGGAAAGTTCCAGATCCACACGCCGGATCGAGGACGCGCTGGTTCAGAGGTGCGGAAACTGCCGTATCTACAACGTGTTCGGCAAGCCAGTCGGGCGTGTAGTATTCGCCCAACCGCCTCCTTGTTTCGGTACCGATAAATGATTCATAAAGCGTCTTGAGGATATCTTGTTCTACTTCTCCCCAATCGAACCGCGCTAAGCGTCGGGCGATGGCCTGTACGAAGGCCGTACCGCCGGGTACCTCGACGGTCCAATTGAAAAAGTCCTGCTCGACGACACCAAATATGCCGGCTTGATCGAATCTCTGACCACTGAGCAACGTTGCGGGCTGAAGGTCCAGAACATCGATGCCGAGGATCAGATGAGCGATAATATCGGCACTGTTCATAAGAAGTGTGTGTTCTATGAACAGCTCGTCGTCCTCTATGAATTGGGTTCCGAGCGCGCTTTTTAGGAGCTGTGCCCAGAGTTGTCGCTTAATCTTTACTGTTGGCGATTCTTTGTGCTCATGGTAAAGATTGGCTAGTGTCGCGAAGTCGATGATGTGTGACGTACTCGAAGCCCCGAGCCTTCGATCGACTTCGAATGCCGTCGCCGGAATCCCACGACACATAGCTAGAACGCCATCCAGCCAGTAAAACAAGGCCATCGGGTCGGGGCGCTTAAGATCAATTTCATGACTGGCTACGCGTTGCAGGGCACCTGTTGTCTGTTGATAGGCGTGCCACTGCCTTCCATCAGTAAGTACACCCACATAGCGCTGGCCAGTTTCGCGACCCCTTATGTCTAGGGAACGGGTGAGCAGTCGCTCCGATTCTCGAGCCACGGCCTCAATGCCAAGATTGACCTTTACGCCGATCATGACTGCTGCCGACTCCACATCAATGTAGCGTCGATTGAATGGAAGCTCAGAGTTGGCGGTTTCAACATCTTGCTCAACTAGGCCGAAGTCGCCATTCAGGAGTAGACCGCGCACTGAGCTCAGTAGGGTGCTGTCAGTGACTCGCCGACCGGGGTGAAGGATTTCCGAGAAGAATGGTTGTAGGCCGCGCCCATCGCCCCAGCGAAGCTGCGATGTTGACGACCTGCCGTCTGGTCCGGGCCTGGCTCGAGTCCTCTTCTGTGCACCCGCCATGCCGCACTCTAGGTGGATGCCTAGGAATGATCAGTAGAGCAGCCAATCGAAAGAGTCACTCTTTGCAACTTGATCATTTCGGATCGTGACGAATCATGGTCTGGCTCACTAGACTGTCTGGCTGCTCGACGTGCGGGGTTACCTCAGGGCGCCTTTCGACGAAGAACTCCGCTTTGCAACCAATGCACCAGGGCGGCAGCGAGGTGTACGGCAGCTTCTGCCTCCGGTTGCTCCTGGCGGCGTGACTTGGGAGCGCCTGCGTGTCTCGACAGTTGGCTTTGCCATAGAAGGCCAAGCATGGCAACAACCGCCGATACGTCTGCCGGGGCTCCTTCTGGACCGGGCAGCGCGAGCTCCCAGCGGTGTCCGGAATTCCTAAGTTCTCCTATCACGGTACCGAGCGTTGCCTTGCCCCTGGTGGCTCGGGCGGGTTCGACGAGTGGGCACGCGACAGCCTCGATTGCCCGAATGGATTCGTTCATGACCTTGTCGGGGTCAGGATGACGACCGTAGGCGGCAATCCACGCTGCTGCGAGATGCTGGCCGGCGTCACCGGCGCTCGCCTCGACAGCAGTGCGCGCAGCCATGGTCACGGTCGGATCGAGGCGGCGTTCGAGGCCGTCAAGCGACGACCGTACGCACCAGGCCGAGCCGCCCAGCAACAAGAGCTCGTCAAGTGCATCGATGTGGCGAAGTAGGCCCGTATCCGATGCTGGGCACCACCTCAAGATGGCATCGATGAGGTCGAGCTGATCAGAGGCCGGTCGATTTTCGAAGGTATTCTCCTCCATGCGAAGCCGAAGGAGCAGGCCGGTCCACCACTTCTCAACAGCTCGGCCACCGTCGTCGGTGCCATGGGCAAGCGATCGGCGAAGGGCTTCGTCGAACCGCTGGGCCCACGAGCCAAGGGGGCCAGCGAGGTGCGATGGAACCTCGTCGTAGAGCGTGTCGTCGGTGGGCAGACCGGCATCCCGTCGGCTCAGCGGAGCCCAGGACTGAATCTCGGCCACGGATTTAAGTTAGCCGCTACGGCTCTTGTTGAGAAGCGATTGCGCTCCCGGCGGCGGTTAGTGCCGGTCGGTCGGGGTCGTGGCTCTGGCTCCGACCCGGCCCGTGGGCTCTACCGCAGCCAGACTCGCCGCCATGCTGCCAGAATCGTCGCAGCGACGCCTCGGGTCCATCCAATGTCAAGCTCCTCCGTCAGTGGGGCTGTCAACGCTCTACTCGGTTCGGAGGTGAGCAGCGGGTCAACCCGAAGAATCCGTCGTCAGCCAGCACGATCAAGAAGCGGAAACCTCCGTGGTCATTGACCCCGTCCGAAGGGGTCCCGGGGGCAAGTGTTGACGCCGTGAAACTGTCGGCTCAGGACCTACCCAAGGAGGCTTTAGCGGTCAAAGCGGCGACGGTCACCAGCAGGACACCTGCGGCGACTCTCTCGGCGACCTTACGGCCGTGCTGCTGCTGGAGACGCGCTGCCAACGTCAGCCCGGCGATCAGAAGCCCGATCTCGGCGGTGTAGGCCGCGGGGATAACGGCCCGGACGGCGACCGCGACCAGCTCGCCATCGACGGTGGACAGCCAGTCACCGCTTCAACCCATTGCTCTCGACATGTTCGAGGATCTGATGAGCGACATCTTCCGCGGTACTCGTGGTAGTGATCAGCCACCAAGGCCACTGATGCCTCTGCAATCCAGCCGCCTAGTACAGCACCTCGGCCGGATGCGACAGCCCCCAGCCGCGAGCCAGGCACACCGACGATCCCGGCGTCGGTTCACCCCAGTGGTGATGCTAGGACCCAGTCCGGTGTGGGCCTACGGTCCCCGCTGCCATCGATTGTGCGATCGATGCGTGATCCATGCGTGATCGACAGTCCTGGCGTGGGGCGTCACCCGACAGCATTAACCGGCATTCGGGAATTGCGTATGCGCAGATGAGGTGGCATATTTTGACACAGCGCAACAGTTCTTAACATTGGCTGACATGAATAGAAGCGGACTCTTAATCCGCGGGTTGTAGGTTCAAGTCCTACGCGGCGTACAGTTGATCATGGCCCTGATCAGGCGTTTCGCGTCTGATCAGGGCCATTTTCTGTCCCTTGTGGACGTTTGTGTGATCCATGTGTGCTCTGGAGCTTTCGACACCGCCCGTCATCAGGCGTCACGGGACGGATCGGGCGTCACATCGGCGGCCCACAGACTGCGACCCCGGCCACCAGGCCACGTTGGCTGAATGCCAATAAGACCAAGTCACAGACGCTTCTATATGCGTGGTGATCGAGTCCGGGGATTCGTGATCCACTAGGTTCGGCGCTGGCCGTGACGGTGTGACCCCACAGCAATCTGACCATCGACGTATGTGTCGTGTAGTCGACCTGTCCACCGTCGCAGCCGGCCTCGGCCGCCACCCTTGCTGGCCTGATCAGAAGCATGTCCGCCGGCCACGTCGGCGTGACCCATCACAGATCTGCCGTCGGGTGGACCTTCCCGGGCCGACGCCGTTGACCGGCATCGCCGTCAGGAAGGACACCTATCGTCATGTCAATCGAGGCGGGCCAGCCCGCCGGTTCCCCCCATGATCGGCGCCGCTGGGTCGTCGGAGTCGATACCCACACCGACACCCATGCCGCCGCACTGGTCGACGCCCTCGGCGACGTCCATGCCCAGATCGAGGTCAGCGCCGACCCGGACGGCTACACAGGGCTGCTGGCCTGGGCCGGCGAACACCTTCCCGCCGGACAGCGAACGTTCTGGGCCGTCGAAGGCACCCGCGCGCACGGACACGGCCTGACCCGAGTGCTGCAAGCAGCCGGGCACCAGGTCATCGAAGCCGTGCCACCCGTGCGGGGCAGCCGCCGCCGGGGCGGCAAGTCCGACCGGCTCGACGCGATCCACGCCGCCCGCACAGCGCTGGTCAACGACCATCCCGCCGCACCTCGCGCGGACGGCCCCCGCGAAGCTCTGCGTCTGCTGGTCACGACCCGCCAGCACTACTCCACGACGCGCACCGCCACGATCAACGTCTTCAAATCGGTCATCTTCGGTGCCACTGAGCTGCGCGAACAGCTACGCCGACTGCCCACTGCGGCCCAGGTCCGCACCGTGCTCACCCTGCCCGAGCCCACCACCGCCGACGTCGAGGAACGCATCCGTCTGCAGCAGCTACAGATTCTCGCGCAGACCATCACCGACCTCGACGCCGTTCTGGCCACCAACTACCAGCAGCTCGAAACCTCGTCCGACAGCTCTGCCCAGACCTGCTCGACCTGTATGAGCATGGAAACCCCACGGACCGAGCATTCAGCGACGAAGCAGGCGCCCGCGCCGAGCTAGCCCTTGCCCGCGTGAACATGGGCCAGGTCGAGGGCGCACGCGAGGCACTCACTGCACTGCTGGCACTGGAGCCCGAGCGGCGAATCGGCGGAGTCGTTACCAGCGCCGGCCGCGTCCACCAGGCCCTCCGCGAGCGCCGCTACGCCGGATCGGCCGACGCCCGAGCACTGCGTGAAGAGATCGAATCGTTCACGCGGGTGCCCGCAGCCGCTCTCCCCGCCTGATCAGACCGCCACGCCGGAGGCTACCGGCATCGCTGTGTTTCCTATTGAGATCACCGGCACGCGCGTCACGCTTGCGCGAGTTCCGAGCCGACGATCTGGACGCGTCGATGGCGGTAGTCGGTGACCCCGACGTCACCCGGTCCCTGAGCTTCGACACACGCAGCCGAGACGACCAAACCGAACGCCTCGCAGCGGACATCGCCCGCGCCCAGATCGAGCCACGGCCGGACTACTACCTCGCCATCGCGAACCGCGACGGCCTCCTAATCGGCTTCGTCCGTATCGGCTTCGGCCGAGACCGAAGCGGAGAACTCGGCTACGCCATCCGCCGGGCCGACTGGGGAAAAGGCCACACGAGCGAGGCCGCCGCCCTCATGATCGAATTCGGCTTCAACACTCTAGGGCTGCATCGCATCCAGGCGGCGTGTGGCCCGGAACGGCCCATCCCGCTGACATCGTGGAAGAACAACTTTGCCTGTGGTGAGCAAAACGAGCACCATCCTGACCGTCATGGCGTGTCGGCGTACGGGTGCCAGTGCAGAGGCGGGTACGCCAAATGCGCAGAGGTCCGGGACGCGAAGCGCTCGGGACGCCGCGACGGCGGCGGGCCCGGCGCCTACGTCCGCCACTCACGATGAGTAATCGGCGGACGTGAGATGGCGCCCGGATCGCGGCTATGTGAGTGCGTCAATACATACAACTTCGGTTTGTGTGCCTGTGTCGTATCAGCGACTGCCCTCCGGGCGGCGGCAGTCTCCCCGGAGGGTGTTGCCGATGGGGGCACATACGTCTTCGAAATAGCTCGGGTTCAAAGCAGCGCGCAGGGACGCGTATCGCAATTAGAAGCAGTAGGGTTCGATCCAGCGGGCGTCTGCCCATCCGGTGCGACCGTCGTCTGCTGTGACGAGCCGATAATCCAGGCCATTCGGATTGGGCTGGCTGTCGATCGTGACCTGCTGCCCGCGCGTTACCTCACTTAGAGTGGCACCGTATTGATCGCGCAACCATAGGTCACGAGCCGCGACGGTTCCCTTGCTACAGGGCCTCTCGGCGAGAGAGTCAACTCCCATAGGGCCGATGCCGTGGCTGACGTAGCCCGCGAGGAACACACTTATTAGAGCGACCACAATTGAGGGTTGGCGGCGGCGCCTGTGAGATACGCCAAGACTTGTTTCATCTCTACTAGTAAAACCGTATCCGCTGGGGAGCAAAGGTTCCAGCCACCTGGTCCTACGACCGGCTGGAACAACGAACGCTTGTCCGCCTTCCTCGACGCGCGGTCGACCAGGCGGCTGAAATTCGGTCGGCGAGTCCAGAATACGACAACTGCGCTCCAGGACAGTGTCTGCGCCTTCTTCCAAAGGGGCCGACAACGCGTTTTCGCTATGGACCTCGTGATCCCCCTTGGCCAATTCAACGGTCACCTCGTCGGGATTGACCACTGGCCCACGCTGTCCTGACTGGGCTGCTTGGTGCAGGCTCCGGCAGCGAGACAAGTGAATCTCCGCCTCGGTCACGCCGACGCTGCACCGAACTAGCGCTTCGACAAATTTCCAGTCCGGAATTCGTCTCCCGCCTTCGAATGCGCGCGACACCTTTCTCCGCTCCGTGGCCCGCGCGCCCATGAAACGGACAACGTCTACCCAACCAAGCCCATTGCGGTCGAGCAGGAGACGGACGTAGAGGTCAAGACGCAAGACCTCTACGGGGCCGGGCTTCGGCGGATCGATCGAAGGACCGGACCGACGTGGACTCATGACTCCGTTTATAGACGACCTCATGCGGATCCTCTACCCGGCGCAACACGATCGAGTGAGTTCCTTGGGCGCCCTGGTTGGGCGCCTTCCGGCCCAGGTTGGGCTCCCCGCTACTTGTCTCTATCACCCGTCGCGGCCGGGCAAGCCACCACGGTCCAGAAGACACGGTCTGCTGCTGGGCACGACGGGTACGAACGAGAAAGCTAAGGAGACAAGGTTGAATCGACGTAGAATCGCAATCGCCAAGATCGCAATGTTGGCCGTGGCCCCGATGGTCGTCACGATGGCCGTCGGACCGTCGTCGGCATCCGCGACGACTGAGGCCACCGCTGTCCCGGCCTCCTGCAAGAATCCCAGACTGGGGAAGATCTGCGGACACACGCGGATCCTCATCGTGAAATTCACCGTGGTAAAGCCCTGCCACGTCCAGCGGAACTATCCTCGAAACCCGGGCAGCGGTCGGAAGACCTGGACGATCAATCCCGGCTCAACGGTCGCTTGGCGGTACAACATCACTGCCGACGCCGCGATGGTGTCCGATCCAAACGTGGCCCAGTTCCCGCACTGGGGCGTCGTTACCAACAGCGACTGCATCGGTGCGACGGTCGGACAGCGCGGCCACTACTGGCGATACCAGAAGCGAGGTAACGGCAAGAGGGGTTGGGTTCGGCACGAGACGCCTGCGATTCCAGCAGGCCAGCCGATGCCAAAGGTGACCAATCACCCCGGCTACAAATCTCATCGGCTCTACGGGCGCAGCCAAAGTAAAAAGTCCCACTACTGGAACAAAGTGGATTGGCAACCGAAGAGCACAACGGCGCCGCGGACACGGCACAAGATGACGCACAATGCCACCCTGCGTGACCGACCGAATGAGTTCGTCATTTCCAACGTGATGAGGGGATGGCTGGTTCTCCCGACCAGCGAGGAGCGGAAAGGCTACACGAAGGTGTATGTTCCGTCTCTGAAGCGTTGGGGTTGGATACAGTTGTAGGGACAGGAAACCGATCTCCGGCCCGACGACAAGCGCTCGTCGGGCCGGAGACTGCGTTCATCTCGCGAGGAGGCACATCGCTAAAGAAAGTCACTACGGCGAATCCAGGAGTGCGGCCGCGCCGACTTTACTGTTCGCCGGTAACCCGCATTCTTTGCGGAATTTGCGGTTTTTGGTGGCACGCAGAACCAGCTGCGGTTGACAGTTCTGCTTGACCTACTGCGCCTTCGGCGCAGGCGGAGTGTAACGTCCTCTTCTCGGCAGAATAGTGCGCCGAGTCTCGCACTTCGCGCGGATGTTATTGACGGAGAGTGGCCGTCGACGGGCGGGCCAGCCAGGCGGGGCCAACGAGCACGAAGCCGAAACTCGTCCGCGCGGCGAGTTCTGGCATAGGGAGGGGCCCGCATGAGGTCCCGCTCGGGTGCGGCCGCCCACTCAGCGAGTGGACCACGCGCGGCCAACATGTCGAGTGGATCGCCCCAAGCACGGTCGGACACACCGACGACCATCGATCTACTTTTTCAGGTCGAAGTAGCTAGACCGGTAGGCGGGGCTCGGCGGCATACAGATGCCAGCGCTGCCGTTCGCGTTTGGCCCGGTACATGGCGAGGTCGGCGTGCCGGAGCGTCTCGTCGGCATCGGCGTGGTCGCCGAGCCGCATGGCGATGCCGATGCTCGCGCCGATCTGCACCAGGTGACCGTCGATCGGCACCGGTTCGGCGAGCCAGTCGGTGACCCGCGCCGCGACCGCGACGGCGTCGTCGGCGGTGCGGACGTCGGCGAGGAGCACCGCGAACTCGTCGCCGCCGAGCCGGGCCACCAAGGCCCCGGCCGGTGCGCAGGTCTGTAGCGCCCGGGCGGCGGCGACCAGCGACGCGTCGCCGACGGCGTGCCCGAGCCGGTCGTTGATCGGCTTGAAGCCGTCGAGGTCGAGGTAGAGCACCGCGCCCTGACCGGGCCGGTCGGCGGCACACGCCCGTTCCAAGGCCTGCAGGAAGGCGCTGCGGTTGGCCAGGCCGGTGAGTGCGTCGTGGGTCGCGTCGTACGCGAGTCGCTCCTGGTAGTGCTTCCGGTCGGTGATGTCGCGGTGGTTCCACACGATGCCCTCGACGGCCGGGTTGTCGAGCATGTTGCGGGCGACGACCTCGTGCCAGCGCCACGAGCCGTCGGCGTGCCGCAGGCGCAGCTCGGCGCGGTCCTGCGGGATGCCGCTCAGCAGTGCGCGGTGCAACGCGAAACTGGCCGGCCGGTCGTCCGGGTGGATCAGGTCGATGCCGGCGAGGCGGGAGTAGTCCTCGACCGGGTAGCCGAGGACGTGCTCGACGGCACCGCTGACGTAGCCGACGTGGCCTGAGGCGTCGGTGACGCTGATGACGTCGGCTGAGTCCTGGACGAGGACGCGGAACCGGTTCTCTGTCCGGCTGGCCCGCTCGGCGCTGATCCGGAGCTCCCGTTCGACGTGGATCCGTTCGGCCGTGGCCCGTTCGCGGTCGGCGGTCGTCAGGCCGAGGATGCGGATGGTGAGCGCGGCGGCAAGGGTACCGAGCGTTCCCACCGTCTGCGCGGTCACCGGCGACACGTAGGTCGGCACCCAGCCGAGCGCGATGCCGGCCTGCCCGGCGGCCGCGGTGACGACGCTGGTGCACAGGATCGCCCGCCAGGACCGAGCACCGGCGATGCGCATCATGTTGCTGGCGAAGATGACGAAGCCGATGCCGAGGAGCGGCCCCCAGCCGGTGAGGTACGACGCCGACGAGGTGAGGACGGCGCCGACGGCCGCCTGGCGCCACATCGCCGCTCGGGACTGCTGGTCTCCGCCCTTCAGCCAGTGCTCCACCCTCGGATGCTGGGCGACGCCGGACGCGACGAGGACGAGGTCGAGCAGCCCGATGGTTCCCTGGGCGGCCAGCCCGAACGCGTGGAGCACGTTGAGCGCGACCAGGGCCAGGCCGACGTTCGTCAGCCAGCCGAACCGGCGCCACCAGCTGTCCACCTGAGTTCCGTTCCGTCGCGGAGTCATCGTCGGGCGGCTTATCGGCGGTACGGCAGGGAACTGAAGGAGTTCGCGGGCGGCTGCGCCCTTTGCCCCAGCGACCTCCGACGAAAAGGCCCCGCAGCGGTTGCGATCGTCCGACAATCGGGTTGCTAACCGGTTGCAGACAGGCTGAGAGTGGCCGGTGACAGTCACCGCGCGGTCAGCGCGCACGCCACGCGGCAGATGAGCGCAGCCGATCTTTACCCGTTGCAATGTCTATCCGTAACCGCAAAACCGCGATAACTAAATTCTTACGCTCCGGCCCGATCGTACGAATAAGGTGTCCGACCGGGCTGGACCGGCGGTGGGACGCAATGCTTCCCCGCTCAACGCCGGACCTGATAGGGCGGGGTGAGTCAACTCTTTGCCCGATAGAGGCTCAGGCCCTCGTCTGCGTAGCCGACGGCGTAGCCGGGCCCGACCTGGTCAGGGACGAAGCCCAGATCCGGGTTGGCGTCCGCACCGGTCTGCCCGTCCAAGGTCGCGGCACGGTCCGGGCGGAGGAGGGTCCCGCCGCCCAGGCCGACGTAAACCAGGCCGTGATAGGCGACGAGCATCCGCGGCACCGTCCGGCCGGGCGTGCGCGCGTTCAGCACCCATAGCCCCTTGTACGAGGTCGCATCGTACGCCGCGATCGTGGGGTTCTGCGAGAGCTCCACGTGGCACACGATCAGGCTGGCCCGGTCGTGAACGCAGGCGAAGCTGTGGTCGTGCTCCAGCTTGATGACGGTCTTGCCGGTCGCGATGTCGACCAGATGCGCGGTGAAGACCTGGCTGGACAGGCTATCGCCGGGGCGGCGGGTGTTGACCTGCACCAGCCGGTCGCCGACCGGGTAGCCGAACTCGTCACCCCGGTCGATGTTGTAGCCGGCGAACCGCCACACCACCGCGCCGGTGCGGGCGTGCCGCGCCTCCACCCGGTTCTGCTCCTCGCTGCGGTCCGGCTTCGGCGTCGTCCCCACGATCACGTCGCCGTGCACGGCGTACGGGATGAACCGCTCCCTGATCCAGCGCTTCGCGCCGGTGGCGGCGTCGAGCACGACCGCCACCGAGTTGCGGCTGATCTCCGCGCCGGGCGTGCCCCGCTCGCGGGCCGACAGGACCACATGCTGGTCGGTGACCCCGGTGACGAAGACGTTGCCCAGCGCCGCCACCGACGGCAGGCTCACGTCGACCGACCAGCGCACCGTGCCATCGCTGAACGAGTACCGGCGCACCCGCAGGAACTGCTGGTCGTCCGCGGTGCCCGCGCCCTGCTGGTCGAAGCGGTAGGCCGCGATCAGCTGCAGCTCACCGTCCAGCTCGACGAACCGGACCTGCTCGGGCTTGTTGGGGATGGCGTCGAAGGAGAATGTCCGGACCGCCCGTGCGGTGACCGGGTCGCGCACCTCGGCTTCGGCCGGGTTCGTCGCGGCGATATGGGTCGTTTCGAGGGCGTGGACGGCATAGACGCCGTCCTTGCTGGCGTGCAGGTAGCCTCTGGGCACGCTGCCCAGCCCCAGTCGGTTGGTCGTGTCGAAGGATCGGGGAGGGTCGTAGGCGAGCGGTGCGGGCTGCGCCGCCGAGGCTTCCGTGACCGGCGACGTCGGCGTCGGCGTCCCTCGCCCAGGCTCGCTGTCCGAACAGGCCGCCGGCGCGACGCACGCCAGAGCCGCCAATAGCGCGATGTATCGACGCATACAAAAACCATACCGGCGAAGGCTGATCATGAATAGCGGGCAGTCAAGATCAAACACCGCCGCCAAGGCGGAACAACATGATCTCGAGTTGCAGGTCAGAAATCTGATTCGGCGCCACATGGGGCCTCCGGCGAATCGATCATCAATCCGCGCGAAGGCTCCGTTATCTGCGCCCTGACCGATCGCGATCGAATCGTGTAATTGCACGTCGAAAAGGTTGACGATAATTCGAGACTAACGCTCAGTGCGTATGCCTGGAAATCTCCATCTAGTCGTGCGAAAAAGTGCTGTGCAGTGCCCTCACATCGGCAGATCAATGCGCTGACGAAGGCCGAGCCACGTTTGCCGTACAGGTCCGGGGCTCCTTGTCCGCCACCAAGTCAAGCGTCTGTTTGACCACGGCTTGATCGACGTACGATCAACCCGTTCCGATGGGTGACCCATGCGGGCGCCGGTCGGCGGTTACGGCACCAGGTGGACGGCCCGCCATGATCCCGCAACACCTACTGTCCCCTGTGGATGAACGCGTGATCCAAGCGTGATCCCGAGACGCTGACACCACCCGTCACAGGCGGAACGCGACCGACCCTGGGGGCTGGCCGCCGTCACTCATCGAGGTGAGGGCGCTCACGGCCTGGCCATGACATCGGTGGCGGCGTCCGCCGGCTCGAGGCCGGTGGGCGGTAGCGGAACATGCCTTGTTTTCGTACGGGATACCGTCTGCGCTCACATGATTTCGGCTGCTGACCGGGGCGTTTGGTCATCTCGTCGGCCAAGGTGGTCTGCGGGAGACCGTCGCGAGCGAGTCCGGCCCGGCAGCGTCAAACGGATTGAACGACCCAAATCGCGGGTAGCGTGCCTGAGTGACCGAGCTGGACGACGAGACGATCGCCTTCGCGCACCGCATGTTCGACCTGGCGCGTACCGGTGGTACCGAGGAACTGCTCGGCAACGTCACGGCGGGGTTGCCGGCCGACCTCACCAACGACAAAGGTGACACGTTGCTGATCCTCGCGGCGTACCACGACCACGTCGAAACGGTGGCCGGCCTGCTGGACAAAGGCGCCGACCCGAACCGGATCAACGACCGGGGTCAGTCGGCGCTCTCCGCCGCCGTCTTCCGGCAGAACGCCGGGACGGTGAAGGCGCTACTCGCCGCCGGTGCCGACCCGGACGGCGGCACCCCTTCCGCGGTAGCCACGGCGGAATTCTTCAAACTCCCCGAAATGGCCGCACTGCTACGGCAGTAAAGCCCCTCGGCGCACTTCTGCCAGTTGAAGGCCTGCCGGCGGCGCGGCCCGGCCACCTGACCGCCGGCGGCATCATCGTCGTGATGCGCACGTGTCTCAGATCAAGGTCCGGCGGCGCTGGTCCGAGACGGCGACCTCTTCCATGCTGCTGACCGCCCACGGCTCGGTGCGGGGGTCGTAGAGGATGACGCCGCCGTCGTTCAGGATGATCCGATCGCGGTGGCTGTCCGGGTCGGCGGCGGTCGTGGCCTCTTGGTCGAACCGGTCTCCCGGCGCCGATACCGTCCGCAGGCCGCCCTGCGGCGGCCGATGGCGAAGTCCGCCACCCGAACCGGGTGGCGGACTCCTGGGTGCGCGGTGTCAGGGAGGCGATCGCTGGGTGGCGCTGCGATCGGCGGGGATCTGATCAGTTGTCCGGGCCGGCTCGGTCTTCCGGTCGGCGGGGCGGGATCGGTGGGGTTCCGGCCGGTCGGTGGACGGGGCGGGTGGTGCCGGTGGTGCCGGTGGTTCGGGAGGCTCGGTCCAGTTCGCGCCGATGAGCTCGTCGAACTCGTCGCGGACCCAGTCCGGGTCGCTGGTGACGAGTTCGGAGAACGCCTCGTCGAACCCGCGGTCCCATTCCGGGGACAACGCCGTCCTGGCCTGTGCCGCGAAGTTGTTGATCACTCCGGTCACCACCCTCCGCATCCTGGTCCTGCGAAGAATTCGAGCTGACGAATCGTCGGGTCAGCTCGAGATCACCTTGTGGTCGTCGTGCTGACGCGCCGCCACGTTGATCTTGCGAGGCTTGGCCTTCTCGGCGATGGGGATGCGCAACACCAGCACGCCGTTCTCGTACGCGGCGTCGATGCGCTCGGTGTCCAGGGCGTCGCCGAGGAACAGTTGCCGGGAGAACACCCCGAGCGGGCGTTCGGTGAGCTGCGCCGTGGCCTGCTCGCCCAGGTCGATCGGGCGTCGCTCGGCACGCACGGTGAGCACGTTGCGTTCCACGTCGATGTCGATCGCGTCGGCGTCGACCCCGGGCAGGTCGAACGCGATCACGAACTCGTCGCCGTTGCGGAACGCGTCGACGGGCATCCCCGTCGGCCGCGACCACGTCCCTGCGGTCGTGGCTCCGAACAGCTGCTGAGCGAGCCGGTTGACCTCGGTGAAGGGTTCGCTGCGCATCAACATGATCCCACCTCCTGCTGACTCGACTTGACAGTCAATGCGCGATACCGTCTTTCTAACACGTCATCGTTGCGATGACAAGCGGGATGTCAACGAAACGATGACAAGGGGATGTCGTGGATCTCAGTGCTGCCGTGGCTGCGCTCGCTGCCACCGCCGCGAGGTCGGGGCGTGACGTCCCCGGCGACACCGCGGTGAGTCCCGCCGAGTTGCTCGATGCCCTCGTGTTGCTGCGGCGGACGCAGAGCGAACTGGCGGACCTCGAGCCGGTCCTGATCGCCGCCGCCCGCGCCGCCGGGGTCTCCTGGCAGGCTCTGGCGCCCGCGTTGGGCGTCGCGAGCCGGCAGGCCGCCGAACGCCGCTACCTGCGCGGCGTCTCCGCCCCGACGGGGCAGCCGCCGGCGACCCGCGACGAACGGGTGCAGGCCGAGCGCGACCGCCGTGCCGGAAACCGGGCCGTCACCAGGTGGGCCAACGACAACACCTCCGACCTGCGCAGGCTGGCCGGGCAGGTCACCGCGCTGACCGACCTCGACGAGGCGGCCGGCGAGGCGCTCACCCGGCTGCACGACGCGCTCGGCGACCCGGACGCCTCGGCGTTGCCCGCCCTGCTCGCCGCGGCCCAGCAGCACCTCCACCAGCATCCCGGCCTGGCCGGTCAGATCGACACCGTCACCGCCCGCACCGACCAGATCCGGCAGCGGCGCCCGCATCAGCCCGGCAACACCACCGGCGGCCGCGATGCCGCCGCGAAGTGACGGCATCTGGCAGGCGGGAAGTCGCGTGGTCCGGTTGACGCGCCCGCGCGGCTGATCGTGCTCGGCGGAGGCGCGGCAGTGCGTCAGAAACGGCGAACGGCCCCTGCCCTGAGGGGGGAGGGACCGTAGACGGAGATGCCGGTGCGGCTTGCACCGCGGGGAGTGTGGTCAGGGGTGTTCGTGCTCCCGGTTGTGCCGGAGAGCTTCTTCGAGCTGGTCTTCGAGGATGATGATGCGGCAGGCCGACCCCATGTCGGTGCCCTGATCGCACAGTTCGCGGGCGCGGGCGGCGAGGCGGATCTGATAGCGGGAGTAACGGCGGTGCCCGCCCCCGGAACGGAACGGGTCGATCAGTTTCGCGTCCCCGAGCCGGCGCAGGAAATCCGGTGAGCAGCCGATGATCTCCGCGGCCCGGCCCATGGTGTAGGCGGGGTAGTCATCGTCGTCGAGCATGTCGTCGGGTTGAGCCATGTCACCTCCAGAACGAGGGCCCCGGCGCTGTAGAAGCGCCGGGGCCCAAGGGTTACGGGACTAAATACACCATCTGCCGACAGGTTCGTCGGATTGTCGTATCCACACCAGCCCTGTACCAGGGATTCGGGTGCGAGGACCGCATAAGCGTGACCGGAGACCACCTCTCGTTCGATGGAAACTGCGGTGTCCGCGCCTGACCCAGCAATGCGGCCGGCGGCGGGCGATCCAACGGTGTAAGACCCTCCCTTTCCTCTGACTTCCTCTGTCTCTTACCTCGTGCTGTCCGCCGGTGCCGGAACCCCACGCGACTTCTTGGCCCCGAACACGTGCGACGAACTTCTCTTACCTGCGGCGAAGCCCCGAAGCTGACATCGGCCTCGCCACCTGGTGCTGGGAAACTTGGTGCTGCAAAACGTGAGCCGGGTCGGTGTCGGTCCAGCTCCTTCGCCCGGTCCGGGCGGTATCTCCGTCTGCGTCTTTATCGTTGCTTCGCTCTCGACCAGAAGAACGTTAACCGACGACGGCGAGCATGTCTAGTAACTCGGACATAGATTTTCTGGGGTCACTCCATGAGGTCGCGGGCGGACAGATCGTTGACCGAGCCACCGCCGACGAGCCGCAGCGTCACCGTCGTGGTGTTGCTGCTGGACTCCTCCAGCCCTTCCGGATACCAGGCGATGAAGTAGCCGTCACGCACCGAGGCGTGCACCACGCGACCGGCGGGCCGGACGGTGATGTCGACGCCCGCGACCTCCGAGCCGACCCGCCCGGCCATCAGGCGGACATAGCCTTCGTCGGTGCGCAGCTGCGACCAGGCGTGCAGCTCGACCCCCTTGGCGTCGAGGTCGGCGGCGATGGCGTCGGCGGCGTAGATGCTGGACTCCAGCACCCGGCCGTCGGCGTCCCGGAAGCAGGTCAGGCTGTACTCGGCCGTGCGGACGTTGGCGTAGGCGTACTTCCCGCGCGTTTCCGCGATGGTGACGCGGCTGCCGGACGCGCACTTCCCGGCGATCTCCTGGGCCTCGGCGGCGGGGAGTGGGCTGGGGCTCGCCGTCCACGACGCGTACGCGCGGCCGGTGCCGAGACCGTTCACGGTGACGAGGGCGACGGCGGCGACGGCCAAAGCCGCTCCCGCCAGGACGAGACGGGGCCGCCGGCGGTGCACGGGCCGCGCCGCGGGGGTGGGACCGCTGCGCAGGACTTCGTCGAGCAGGTTCTGGGCGCGCGGCTGCGCGACGCGGCTGGGGACGGGCTCGGCCGCGCGGCGGAGCGCCTGGTCGAGGTCAGAATTCATGTCGTGGCTCCGGTCGTGGTGGGGTGGGCGGTGGGGTGCGGGCGGAGCAGTTGGTGCAGGCGGCGGCGTGCGCGCAGCAGGCGCAGGCTGAACGCGGGCCGGGAGATGCCGAGCAGGCGGGCCGCCTGCGTCCCGGTCAGGCCTTCGAACACGGTGAGCGTGAGTACCTCCTGGTCGGCGGCGGACAGCTGATGCCAGGAGCGCACCAGGTCGACGCGGGCGGCCACCGAGTCGGCCTCGGCGCCGCCGGCGTCACCCGGCTCCCGCAGGATGCGCAGCGCCAGGCTCTGCTGCCGTTGCTGGCTGCGGTTCCGGTTGCGCAGCACGTTGTGCGCGGCGGTGAACAGCCAGGCGCGGGCGTCGTCGAGCGGGTCCGGCACGTCGTCGAAGCGACGCCAGGCGGTGAGGAACACCTCGGCCACCACGTCGTCGGCGATGGCGAACGGTGTCCGGCGTTCGACGAAGCACAGCAGGTCGTCGTACGCCGCCACGAACAGCTCGCGGAAGGCGTTCTCGGCGTCCGGTCTTCTCATACACCCCTCATGTGCAGCGCGGGCCCGCCTGCTACATGTCGTTGCCGGCGTCCTCGCAGGGCAGCGTCCACCATCGGCGCCAGTGGCCGCTCGACGAAGCGGTGGATCAGCCAGGCGGTGGCCAGCAGGATCAGCACAGCGCCGGCGGCCAGGACCCCGGCGTCCCATCCGGTTTCGCCCCGCACGGTCCGGATCAGGCTGTATCCGATCCGCTGGTGCAGGAGATAGAAGGGGTACGTCAGGGCGCCGGCCGTTCCCAGCCACCGCAGGCGCAAGTTGTCGGTCGCGCCGAGGGCGATGGCGAGCAGGATCACGTACGCGACGGTCAACATGATCAACGCCGGCCACACCGGCACCGCGAAGCCGGGCCGCAGATCGAGCACGCGCGCCTCCACCCGCTGCAAGCTGACCAGATAGCAGCCGGCCAGCAGCAGCCACAGCCACGGGTCGCGGCGGTTGCGGCGCAGCAGGAACATCGTCATCCCGGCGATGAAGTACGGCGCGAAGCCTGGCATCACGACCTCGCCCAGCAGCGCGCCGGGGAACAACGGCATCGCCAGGGCGGCCACCAGCCAGCCGGCCCCGAAGATCTTCACCCGGCGGTCGGTCAGCCCGCCGGCGAGCAGGCACGCGACGATCAGGTAGAAGCGGAACTCGTACCAGAGCGTCCAGTACACGGTGTCCGCCAGCGGCCTGTTCAGCGGCTCGGCCAGCATGGTCAGGTTGACCAGCACGTCGGTGCCCTCGGCCACCCGGGCGAACGGCAGCCCGCCGCTGATCGGCAGCAGCCCGGCCACGACGGTGGTCAGCAGCACGCACACCCAGAAGGCCGGGTAGAGCCGCGCGGCACGGGAGGCGAAGAACTCGCGGACCGTCCGGTTCCAGGCGCTCATCATGATCACGAATCCGCTGATCAGGAAGAACGTCTCCACCCCGAGGAAGCCGTAGATCAGCACCGGCGCGGCGTCCGGCATGTTGTACGCCGGCGGGTGCACCCCGTCCAGCCGCCACGAGACCCCGTAATGGAATCCGGCCACCGCCAGGGCGCAGACCAGACGCAACCCGTCGAGCGCGCGCAATCTCTTCACGAGGCCTTCATGTGCGGCGGGACACGTGGTGCTACCTCATGTCGGGTGCCCGAATGTCGATCGGGCGGAGCGTGGTGAAGAGCGCCGGCCTGATCGTGGTGCTGGCGCTGCTCTGGCACCGACGCCGATGAGCTGCTACGCCGCGATCAGCCCGCTGGTCAGCCCGCTGGCCAGCCCGCCGGTCAGTCCAGCGCGATGTCCGCGTAGATGGCGGCATGGTCCGAGCCGGCGTGCACCGCCGCGGTCATCGTGTCGTAGATCGGCCACAGCCTGCCGCGCTTGCCGCCCCACACCCCGCGGCGATGGATGCCGCCGCCGGTGGCCGCGGCGAACAGCGGCGGGCTGAGCAGGACGTAGTCGAGCTTGTTGCGGGCAGTGCAGTATCCGTAGGTGCCGGGGCGGCCGTCGTCGTCGAAGCCCGGGTGGGTGCTGATGTCGCGCAGGTCGGTGCCGGTGAGCAGGGGCGCGAGCGGCTCGCTGTCCGGGGTGTCGTTCAGGTCGCCGACCACGGCGACGTGCGTCAGCCCGTCGGCGACCAGCTCACGGTAGATGTCCGCCACCCGGACGGCCTGGCGGCGGCGGGTCGCGTCGGACGCGAGCTTTCCGCCGTACCCCTTGCTCTTGAAGTGGTTGACCAAGATCGCCACGGGCACGCCGCGCGGGGTGCGGAAGACGAACTCGGCGCAGTCGCGGCTGAAGATCCGGCCGCGCGCGTCGGTGTCGTCCACGTGGCTGACCTGGCGGATCAGCGGGTAGCCGGGGCCGGACAGCACGCCGACGTCGATGCCGCGCTCGTCGTTGCCGTCGACCACCATGACGTGCGGGTAACGCGGCCGGCCCTCGGCGATCACCCCGGCGTCGGCGAACCGCTTGAGCGCGATCCGGCTCTCCGCCTCGATCACCCCGACGATGTCGCCGCCCACGTCGTCCAGCACCCGCGCGGTGTTGGTCAGCGCCAGCTCGTCGACCCGGTCGGTGGTCAGCTCCACCCAGCCGATCCAGGAAGCGCGACCGTCCGCGATGACCGTGACCCGGCCGTCACGGGACCGGCGGAGCAGCCGGCCGCGGTTCTGCCGCAGCCGCGCGAACTTCGCCGTGTCCCCGTTACGGAGACCCAGTTTGCGCAGCTCACGCAGGATCTCGTGCTTGATCGGGTCGGTGTAGGCGGTTTCCTCGAGCAGGGTGCAGACCCTCTGGTACGCCTCGAGCACCGGCCGCCCGGCCGCCCAGGTCGCCTGGTCGAGGGCGCGCGCCCGGTTGAACAGGTTCTCCACGTTGTACGCGGCGATCCGCATGTGTCCATTGTCGCAGCGGTGATCGGCTCAGTACACGTACGGCCAGCCCGCCGAGTCGTAGGCGACCAGGTTGATGCCGAGCAACGCCTGCCCGTTGTCGGCGTAGTAGTGGTAGAACAGCGCGTCTGAGTCCGCGTCGGCCAGTACCGCCTGGTGCCCCGGACCGTGGATGCTGCCGTGACCCGCGAGCATCTCGGTCCCGCCGCCCGAGGTCATCGCCGTGCCGCTGCGGTCCACATAGGGCCCGGTGACGCTCGCCGACCGGCCCACCGTCACCCGGTACGTGCTGGACGCGCCCCGGCAGCACAGGTCGAACGACACCCACAGGTAGTAGTAGGCGCCCCGGCGCACGATGACCGGCGCCTCGATCGCCCCGCCGTTGCGGCCGGCGATCGCCCGCACGGTGGAGTCCGACCGCTTGCCGGTGGCCGGGTCCAGCGCGACCAGCTTGATCCCCGACCAGAACGAGCCGAAGCTGAGCCACCAGCGCCCGCTCGCGTCGACGACCAGGTTCGGGTCGATCGCGTTGAAGTTGTCGCTGGTCCGCGACTCGATCACCAGGCCCTGGTTCGTCCAGCTGCCGGCCGCCCCGGTGCTGCTGGTGGCCAGGAAGATCGCCGACCGGTTCGAGCCGAACGTCGAGGCCGAGTAGTACATCAGGTAGCGGCCGCCCTGATAGGACAGATCCGGCGCCCACAGATTCCGGCTCCCACCGGTGTAGGTGGTGGTCCAGGGCGCGCCGTTGGGAAAGGCCTGCCCGGCGTTGCGGAACGCGGTCCGGTCGCTGGACGTCTTCAGGGTGATGTTGTCACCGGTGTGCGCCACCAGATAGCTGCCGTCCGGCCGCTTGACCACGGTCGGGTCGTGCACCCCCACGTCTCCCGTGACCCGCCCGGGATGGGGGTAGGCGGCGCCGCCGGTGGCGACGAGAACGACGAGGGCAACCACGACGACGGCGACTTTCCGGAGGACGGCCATGCCCTCGATCGTGTGCGCACGCATTGATGACGGTCAAGGTGTTGCCATTGTTTGTATAGCGAGGTTGCTTTCCTGAAATTAAAGTTTACGAATCACCAGGTGTGGTTCTTGAACCACGAGCGGGCCGCGCGGGTGTTCAGCAGCATCAGGTAGAAGGCGGGCTGGACCAGGGCGATCAGCACCGTCGGATCCTGCGCCACCCAGGTCCCGGCGGCGATCGCGGCCACCGTCAGCAGGAGCAACGTCATCAGCAGGACACGGGCCCACTGGCGGCCGAGCTGCAGCCGGCGGCCGAACCAGATGGTGATCAGGCCGAGCACGGCGAGCACCGCAACAGTGGTCACGGTCGCCACCAGTTGCTCGTCCTGGCTGATCTGGATCCGGCTGGTGTCCAGATGGTCCAGCCCGCCGGTGGCGGCCAGCAGCCCGGCGCCCGCGGCGGTGAGCAGGTAGATCGCGCCACCCAGGTAGTGGAGGATCGCGATGAAGTGCACGCTGACCGGGGCCGAGCGATGCGCGGGGGGCTGCTGCTGCACGTACATGGGGTGCGGCGCGTATCCGTAGGTCATGGTCAACAGCCTGGCGGACCGCGGGACAGGGCGAATCCCGGAAACGTGCCACGACCTAAATGCGTTGCCTCGGATGATCGGCGCTCGTACGGTTTGGATGCCCGGTGCGCAGGTGACGGTTACTTCCGCTGATAACGGGGTGGTCGCGGGTTCGAGTCCCGCCGGCGGCACTCGTGCCGCCGTAGCTCAGGGGATAGAGCGCCTTTGTTCCGTCACCGATTCTGATCTCGGGCATTTCTCATTCTCACGTCTCATTCTCACCGTGGAGGGCGGCCGACCATGAGCAAGTTCAACACCAGCACCGTCTCGGCCGCCAACGGCCGCGGACCGATCACCGCGACCGCGAACGGGCGTACCCACGAGGGCGGCGCCGGTTACGCGCACGACGCCAAGGGTGAGCTCTTCCTGCTCGCCGTGGCGAACTTCGTCGGCGAGGACACCTTCTACGAGAAGGCCGGCGACCGCGACCGCCGGTACGCCGAGCTCGTGCGGCGGGTGGCCGTGGCCGACCCGCAGTGGACGGCACGGTTCCTGCGCTGGCTGCGGACGAAGGCGAACATGCGCTCGGCGTCGCTGGCCGGCGCGCTCGAGGCGGCGAAGGCGATGCTCGACCACGGGATCCCGGGCGGGCGCGCGATCGTCGACTCGGTGCTGCAGCGGCCGGACGAGCCGGGCGAGGCGCTCGCGTACTGGATGTCCACCTACGGCCGCGCCGTGCCCAAGCCGGTGAAGCGTGGCGTGGCGGACGCGGCGGCACGGCTCTACACCGAGCGCGCGCTGCTCAAGTACGACAGCGCGTCGCACGGCTTCCGCTTCGGCGACGTCGTGGACCTCACCCACCCGACGCCGGCCGCGGACAAGGCAGCCTGGCAGGGCGAGCTTTTCGCGTACGCGCTGAACCGCCGGCACGGCCGGGGCTGGGAGTCGGGCGGGGCGCCGGGCGAGACGCTGCGCATGCTGTCCGCGAACGCGGCGCTGCGTGCGGCGTCCGCGTCCGACCCGTCGGTGCTGCTCGACCCGGACGCCCTGGCCGAGGCCGGCATGACCTGGGAGGACGTGCTCTCGCTGGCGGGCGGCACGGTCGACAAGGGCCGCCTGTGGACCGCGCTCATCCCGACGATGGGTTTCATGGCGTTGCTTCGCAACCTGCGCAATTTCGACGAGGCCGGGGTCGGCGACGACGTGGCTTCGCGGGTCTGCGCGCGGCTGGCCGACCCGGCCGCGGTGGCCCGGTCGCGGCAGTTCCCGTTCCGGTTCCTCGCGGCGTACCAGAACGCGCCGTCGCTGCGCTGGGGTCAGGCACTGGACCGGGCGCTGCGGTCCTCGCTGGCGAACCTGCCGGCGTTGCCCGGCCGGTCGCTGATCCTGGTGGACACGTCCGCGTCGATGTCCAGCGCCGGGTTCTCGCGGCGGTCGACGATCAGCCCGGTCAAGGCCGCGGCGGTCTTCGGCGTCGCGCTGGCCGCGCGCGGGGCGCGAGTCGACCTGTACGGGTTCGCCGACGGTGTCTTCCCGCACGAGGTACGCCGGGGCGCGTCGGTGATCCGCGAGGTGGACCGCTTCGTGGGCCGGGTGGGCGAGGTCGGGCACGGCACCCGCATCGCCGACTCGCTGAGCCGGACGTTCGACGGCCACGACCGCGTGTTCGTCATCTCCGACATGCAGACCTTCGCCCCGGTGCACGGCGGGCGCAACGTCACCGACGTGGTGCCGCGGACCGTGCCGCTGTACGGCTTCAACCTCGGCGGGTACGCCCGGACGGCGTTCGACGCCGGCACGCCGAACCGGCTCGAGTTCGGCGGGCTGACCGACGCGACGTTCCGGATGATCCCACTGCTCGAGGCGGGCCGCAACGCCGACTGGCCGTTCTGACAGGGCCAGTTACTTGAAAGCAGGACCAGTTACTTGAAAGTGCGTACTTCTCCACAGAGACCTGCTCTCTTACGGTAACCAAGGACCCGAACGCGGGTCCTTGGTTACCTGGAGAGAAGGGCACCCATGTCCCGCATCACCGTCATCGGCGGCACCGGATACGCCGGCTCGGCCATCGTCGCGGAGGCCGCCTCCCGCGGTCACGACGTCACCTCGCTCAGCCGTTCGCTTCCCACCGAACCAGTCGCGGGCGTGAACTACGTCCAGGGCGACGCCACCGACGAGGCGGCGCTGTCATCGGTCGTCTCCGGTGCGGACGTCGTGGTGGGCGCGCTCGCGCCGCGTGGTCCGCTCGACGCCGGCACGTTCCGCGAGGTGTACCGCACGACGGCGCGCCTCGCCGACGCCGCGGGGGCCCGGCTGTTCCTCGTCGGCGGCTTCTCCTCGCTGCGTCCGGCGCCCGGGGCGCCGCGCTTCGTGGAGGACCTCACCCACGCCCCGGCCGAGTTCCACGACGAGATCCGCGCCGGGGCCGCGCTCGTCATCGAGGACCTGCCGGCCACTCCGGCGACGCTCGACTGGGTGTTCGTGAGCCCGGCGGCGAACTTCGGCTCGTACGTGCCCGGCGAGCGGCTGGGCAAGTACCGGGTCGGCGAGGACATCGCCGTCCAGCCCGAAGGCGGCGGCGCGATCTCCGGCCCGGACTACGCGCTCGGGGTGGTCGACCTCATCGAAGAGGGCAAGTACCACCGGGCTCACGTCAACCTGGCGCACTGACCCGGCGACGGGGACAGGCGACGGCGGTCGTGCCCGAGGCGGGTGACACGGTCACCTGCCTCAGGCGCGGGCGTTCCGGTCGCGGGTCCGGTGCGGCCAGGTCGGTGGTCGCGGCGACCCGGGAGATGACGGTACGCATGGTCAGCATCGCCAGCCGGGCCCCGATGCAGTAGCGGGCGCCGTGCCCGAACGGCAGCCAGGCGCGCATGGCGGCGCCGGCCTCCTCGCCCAGGAAACGCTCCGGGCGGAACGCGGCGGGATCTTCGAACACGGCCGGGTCCTGGTGGATGAGGCGGATCATCGGGAGGACCGACCAGCCGGCCGGCACGTCGTACCCCTGAATCTCCATCGGCGCGACCACCCGCCGAGCGCCGGTCAGCGCGACCGGCCTGACCCGCACCGTCTCCCTCGCCACCGCCTGCAGGAAGACCTCGTCGGACGGGTCGTCGCGGAGCCGGTCCCAGGCCCGCGGCGTGCGCAGCAGCCGCTCGAACGCCCAGGCCAGGCCGACCGCGGTGGTCTCGTGCCCGGCCTGCAGCAGGGTGACCATCTCGTCGCGCACCTCCCGATCGGAGAGCGCCTGGCCATCGGCCGTGAGCAGCATCGACAGCACGTCACCGGTGCCCGGGCCGGGATCGGCGCGGCGGTCGCGGATCTCGGCGTACAGCAGAGTGTCGAGCTCTCGGCGCATCCTGATGAAGCCGGTCGCGGTGAGCAGCCGGTCGCGCACCGGCGGCGGCATCACCAGCGCGGCCAGTGGCACCCGCTCGAGCAACCGGGGCGCCAGAGCGCGGAGCCGATCGTGACGGCCGGCCGGCCGATCATGGTGACCGGTCGGCCGCGACCCCCAGACCAGGCGGAGGATCACTTCGAGCGCGATCCGCCGCATCGCCGCGTGCACCGGGAACGGCCGGCCCACCGGCCAGCCCGCGATCTCCCGGTCGGCGATCTCGGCGATGGTGTCCCGCCACCCGTCGATCGAGCGGCCCCGCAACGCCGGCGCGAGCATCCGATGGTGCCGCTGCCACTCCGGACCGTCCATGGTGAACAGCGAATGCTCGCCGACCATCGGCTCGAACAGGCGCCGCCGCGGGCATCCGACCAGGGTCGCGCCGTGCGGGTCGGCGAAGACCTGCCGCGCCGCTTCCAGGTCGCCGACGACGACCTGCGGCGGCTCGGTGATCAGGCGGCGGGTGAAGATCGGACCGTACGCCCGGCGTAATCCGTGCACCGAGCCGAGCGGGTCGCGGCCGGCGTGCACGCTCTGCACCAGGGCCGGAAGCCGGGAGCCCGGCGGCAGCATCGACATGCGTTCCCCTCGCCGTGACGTATGGTCAACTCAGAATCTACCCTCGGTCACGGTGTAAGAATTCCGGCCGACCGCGCATTACCTGGTGACGGACGACCTCGCCGAGGAGGCCCAGACCCAGTGACCGAGACCGACCCCATCCAGCGGTTCACCGCGCTCTACGCCCGACACCACAACCAGGTCTTCGCGTACGCCGTGACACGCGCCGGCCGGGACCTGGCCGACGAGGTGGTCGCCGAGACCTTCCTGGTCGCGTGGCGCCGCTTCGCCGTCCTGCCCCGCGGCGCCCCGCTCCCGTGGCTGCTCGGTACCGCCCGCAACGTGATCCGGGAGACCCTCCGATGAGCCGTGACGTTCTCGACCAGCTCGCCGCCGCCCGCCCGGCCCGCCTCGACCCTCCGCCCGCCGACGTCGAGGGAGCCGTCGCCGCGATCGTCCACGCCGCGCCGCATTCCTTCCACGCGGCGGCGCCTCCCGTCCGCTCACGGCGGCGCGTCGCCGTCCTCGCCTCGGCCGGTCTCACCGCGGCGGCGGCCATCACCGGGGTCGCCGTCGTCGTGACCAGCGGGACCGTTCCCACTCCCGGGACCTCCGCGGGGCCATCCGCCGCCCCGCGCGTGCTGACCGCCGGCCAGATCCTCCTCGCCGCCGCCGAACGCAGCGGCGCGACCACCTTCGGGCCGGGGCGCTATCTGGTGCAGCGCAACGAAAGTGGCGTGCTGCTCCAGATCGACGGCGGCACCGACACCTACGCGATGCTGGAGAAGACCAGCTACGCCACCTGGCTCTCCCGCTCCGGCAAGGACCCCAACTGGGCGTCGTCGCAGCGCCTGGGTCTGACCCCGGCGACCCCGGCGGACGCGGCCGCCCACCAGCGGCACGGCTCGCCCCGGCAGGTCATGGTGATCAAGCCGGTGCCCGGCAAGAAGGGCCCGACCAGCCCGGTGGGTACCGGCCCGGGGGAGCCGTTCGAGGAGCGGTTCGGCGGATCCGAGGTCTACGCCATCGGCGCCGACAACGTGACCGTCGCCGACCTGGAGAAACTCCCCACCGATCCGGCGAAGTTGCGCGCCGAGCTGCTGCGCCACTTCCGCGGTGGCGGCGGCGACCTGCCCACCGACCGCGACGAGTGGCTGCTGGTCGTCGGCAGCAGCGTCGTGACCGGGTTCCCGGTCAGTGGTCAGGTGCGCGCCGCGGCGTACCGGATGATCGCCTCCCTGCCCGGCGTGCGCGCCCTGGGCACCGTGCGCGACCAGCGCGGTCGCGCGGGGGAGGCGGTGGCCTTCACCCGCTCGTTCGGTGCGAACGGCGCCATCGAGGAACGCCTGATCATCGACCCGGCGAACGGTCAGGGGCTGGCCCGTGAGTCGCGGGTGGTCAAGCCCGGCGGGAGCACGGCGTGGCTCGAGGCCGGGGTGCTCTACAGCTACGAGCTCACCCTCGCCGTGGAGACCGCGGACACCCTGCCCGGCTGACGAAGGGCGGCTCGGACGGCTGCGGCGTCCGGCAGGTCCAGCAGGTGGCGAGCGAGGCCGTCCGGGGACGCCCCACGGACGGCCTCCTTGACCGCGGGCACCGCCGGTGGTGCCACGCTCAGCGACCGCACCCCCAGCCCGACCAGCACCGGCACCGCCATCTCGTCGGCGGCCAGCTCCCCGCAGACCGCCACCGTCGCCCGAGAACCCACCCCGCGGCAGGTGGCGTCGATCAGGCGGAGCACGCCCGGGTCGAGGGCGTCGGACAACGCCGCCACGGCCGGGTTGCCGCGTTCGGCGGCCAAGGCGTACTGGGTCAGGTCGTTGGTGCCGATGCTGGCGAAGTCGATGTGCGGGGCGAACGTGGCCGCCTTCAACGCCGCCGCCGGGACCTCGACCATGATGCCGACCTGCAAGCCGGGCGGCCGGCCGGGGCCGGTGCGGGCGATCGCCTCGTCCAGGGCGCGGCGGGCGGCGTGCAACTCGGCGAGGGTGCTGACCATCGGGAACATCACGCTGACCGGGGTCTCCCGGGCCACCGTCGCGATGGCGGTCAGCTGGTCGGCCAGCAGAGCGGGGTGGGCCAGGGAGTGCCGCAGGCCGCGTACGCCGAGGAACGGGTTGTCCTCGTGCGGGGACGGGAGGTAGGGCAGCGGCTTGTCCCCGCCGACGTCGAGGGTGCGCAGGGTGATCCGGCGGCCGCCCAGCGCCGCGGCGACCGCCCGGTAGGCCGCCACCTGCTCGTCGACGCCGGGCGCCTCGTCGCGGCCGAGGAAGAGGAACTCGGTGCGCACCAGGCCGGCGTGGTCGGCGCCGTTCGCCGCGGCGGCCAGGGCGTCGTCGGCCGAGCCCACGTTGGCGCCGACCCCGATCGTGACGCCGCCGGGTGTGACGGCCGGTCCGGTCGCGGCCGACAGCGCGCGTTCCCGGCGCCCGGCCTGCTCGGTGGCCCGGCCGGCAAAGGCGGCCAGGGTCGCGGGGGAGGGCGAGACAACCGTTTCTCCGGTACGCCCGTCCAGCGCGATCGTGGTGCCGGTGGCCACCTCGAGCACCGCCGCGCCCGCGCCGACCACCGCCGGGATGCCGCGGGCCCGTGCCAGGATCGCGCCGTGTGCGGTGGGGCTGCCCGCCGCCAGCACGATCCCGGCGACCGTTGCCGGATCCAGGCCGGCCGCCTCCGCGGGGGTGAGGTCGTGAGCGATCAGCACACCCGTACCCGACGACGGGGTTGCCGTGACGCCCAGCAGTGACCGCAGCACCTGGCCGGACACGGCACGGACGTCGGCGGCCCGGGCCTGCAGGTAGGGGTCGCCGAGCGCGGCGAACTCCGCCGCGACCCGGCTCGAGGCGGCTTCCCAGGCTTGCGGTGCGGGGGTGCCTTCGGCGATGCGGGTACGCGCGTCGTCCAGCAGATCGTCGTCGTCCAGCAGCAGCAGATGCGCGTCGAAGATCCCCGCCTCGCCGCCGCCGGTGCTCGTCCGTAGCCGCCGCACCTCGGCGCGCACGTCGTCCAGCGCCTGATCCAGCCGCCGCCGCTCGGCATCCGGCCCCTGCGACGGCACGTCCGGAATGTCCGGTATGGAGTCCCGCAGATGCCAGGCGGGCCCGATCCCGATCCCGGGCGACGCCGGCTGCGCCCCTGCCTCTCGCGCACCCGTTTCCTGGGCGGCGGCCGGTGGTGCCGTCTCGTCGAAGGCGCGCGCTGCCAAGGTGATCATCCGGTCCACCGCCTGGCGGGCGTGCGCGCCGGAAGCTCGTACCTCAATCTCATGACCTTGAAGTGCGCCCAGAGTGGCCACCTTGGTGAGGCTGGACGCCGGCACCCAGGCCGACCCGGTGGTGCGGTTACGGATCTCCATCGCGGCCTCGGCGTCGCGGGCCTCGGAGACCAACCGAGCGGCGGGGCGCGCGTGGAGACCATGGGGGTTGGTCACGGTGAAAGACGCCGTGACGTCCGCCGCCGAAGTTTCCGTGACCGCAACAGGGGCGGCGACGCCGAGGTGCGACTCCTTGCCGGCCAGGCCGGCCACCGCCTCCGCCGCCACCTCGTCGCGGCCCGCGCCGGACGCCGCCGCCACGACCGCCGCGACCAGGCCCTCCACCAGCGGCGCCGGGCAGAGCAGCACCCGGTCGCGCTGGTCCGGGTCCTCCAGCAGGTCCAGCGCCAGCTCGGCGGAGAGCACCGCGCTGCCCAGGTCCATCAGGACCACGACCCCGTCCCCGCGATCCGCCGCCGCGATGGCCGAGGCGATGGCCACCGCGTCGGTGCCGAACGTCTCGGCGTCCAGCCCGGCGGCCACCTCCAGCGCGAGGTCCTTGCCGTGCACCATCTCCGCGGCCAGGGCCACCGCGGCGTCGGCGAGCGCGCGGCTGTGGCTGACCACGACCAGCCCGGTCGTCACCCGCTCAGGGTGGCCGCGGCGGCCGCGATGAGGAACGTCACCGAGGTCGCGCCCGGGTCCTGGTGGCCGGCGCTGCGTTCGCCGAGATAACTGGCCCGGCCCTTGCGGGCGACCATCGGCGTGGTCGCCTCCCGGCCCTGCTCGGCGGCGCGCAGGGCGGCGTCGATCGCCTCGTCGAACGGCTGACCGTCGGCGAGCGCCGCGTCCAGCGCGTCCACGGCGGGCGCCAGCGCGTCGTACATCGTCTTGTCGCCGGCCACCGCCTTGCCGCGCGCCACCACCCCGTCGAGTGCGGCCCGCAGAGCCTTCGCGAAGCCCGGCCCGTCCAGCGTGTCGTCGTCGCCGGCCGCCGTGGCCATCCGCAAGAACGCCGTGCCGTAGAGCGGCCCGCTCGCCCCGCCGACCGTGCTGACCAGCGTCATGCCGGTCCGCTTCAGCACCGCGGCCGGGGTGGGCGGGCTCTCCTTCTCCAGGGTCGCCAGCACCGCGGTCATGCCGCGGTCCAGGTTCGAGCCGTGGTCCGCGTCGCCGATCGCCGAGTCCAGCTCGGTGAGCAGGTCGCGATGGGACGAGACGAGCCGGGCGAACTCGGTCAGCCAGGCGGTCAGAACGGCGGCGTTCACGCTCAGGCCCCCCACCGCAACCCGGCCGTGTTCACCGGCGCGTCCCACAGCCGCAGCAGCTCGTCGTCGACCTTGAGCAGCGTCACCGAGCAGCCGGCCATGTCGAGGCTGGTGATGTACGGCCCGACCAGCGACCGCGCGACCGTGACGCCCGCCTTGGCCAGGATCGCGGCGATCTCGTTGTACATCACGTACAGCTCGATCAGCGGGGTGGCGCCCATGCTGTTGACGAACGCGATCACCCCGTCGCCGCCGGTGAAGTCCAGGTCGGCGAGGATCGGGCTGACCAGCATCTCGGCGACCTCGGAGGCGGGCGCGAGCGGCACCCGTCGGCGGCCCGGCTCGCCGTGGATGCCGATGCCGATCTCCATCTGGTCGTCCGGCAGGTCGAACGTGGGCTTGCCGGCCGCCGGCACCGTGCACGAGGTCAGCGCGAGGCCCATGCTCCGGCCGTTGTCGTTGACCTTCTTCGCCAGGTCGGCGACCTCGCTCAGCGAGCGCCCCTGGTCGGCGCCGGCGCCGGCGATCTTCTCCACCAGCACGGTCACGCCGACGCCCCGGCGGCCCGCGGTGTAGAGGCTGTCCTGCACGGCCACGTCATCGTCGGTGACCACCGAGACCACCTGGACGCCGGTCTCCGCCTCGGCCAGCTCGGCCGCCATCTCGAAGTTCATCACGTCGCCGGTGTAGTTCTTGACGATGTGCAGCACGCCGGCGCCACCGTCGACGGCCTTGGTGGCGGCGAGCATCTGGTCCGGCACCGGGGAGGTGAAGACCTCACCCGCGCACGCCGCGTCGAGCATGCCCGGCCCGACGAACCCGCCGTGCAGGGGCTCGTGCCCCGACCCGCCGCCGGACACCAGCCCGACCTTCCCCCGCACCGGGGCGTCACCGCGGATGATCAGCCGATTTTCATGATCGACACGCAGTTCCGGGTGGGCCGCGGCGATCCCGCGGAGCGCGTCGGGCACCACGTTCGCCGGGTCGTTGATGAGCTTCTTCATCGGGGCACCTCGCTTCGTTACGGGCACGTAACCGACACGCTACGCCGAAGATCGGTGATCAGAGCTGTCCGTTCGGAGGATGCTTGAGCTCGCTCAGCGTCCGCCCGGTGAGCTGCTTGCAGAGGTACTCGGCGCGCTCGTAGGAGAGGCGGCGCCGGCCGGTCTCGGGGCAGCGATCGGCGTCGGCCAGGGGACGCGACGGGACCGGCCGGCGGTCCGCGAGAAAGACCGGTCCTCGGGTACGCCCGGCGAGCAGCCGTGGCAGCAGCCGCGCGGTGCCCGACCGCCAGGTGATCCATCGGCGCCCGGCACGGGCCCGGCGGTCCTCCAGATCGAGGTCCTCGACGTTCAGTGACAGAACGTGGTGGATGGGCGCGCCGGACTCGCCGATCAGGGTCCACAACGCACTCTCGCGTAGCGGGGCACTCTCGCGCAGCGGGGCATTCCCGGTATCCCACGCCACGCCTTGCTTCGGAGGCCGGTCCGGCAGGTCCTTCTTGGACAGTTGCCCGGTCAGCGCCGGACTGCCGGACCAGGCGGCGAAGGTGCGGGCCGCGGCCACATGCCGGTTCCAGGTCGCCGGGGCCGCGCCGCCCCACGCCGTCGCGAAGGTGCGCGCCACGTCGTCGGCGGTGATCGCGCTGAGCGGCAGACGGTCACCGAGAGTGCGGCGCAGGCGTCGCATCGTCTGACGGTACGAACGGAGCGTCGCCGCCTCGAGATCGTCCCGCGCCAGGAAAGCGTCCGCCGCCTCGCCCAGCGTCGCCCCGGCCGCCGTGGTCTCGCCCGGCGCTGTCCCGGCGGGGTGATGCGTATATGTGCTCAGAGCGTCGCGGTTGGCGGTGTTCGTGCTTTCGGCGCGTTTCAGCAGGAAGGCGCGCTCGGCGGTGTTGGTGGCCAGGCCGGCTGCCCGCTCGAACTCCCGGCGGGCCTCCGCGGTGCGGCCGAGGCGCAGCAGCAGGTCGGCGCGGACACCCGGCAGCAGGTGGAAATCCCGCAGGGCCGGGTCGGTCAGCAGCGGATCGACCAGGTCCAGGCCGGCCTGCGGGCCCCGGGCGAACCCCACCGCCACGGCCCGGTTGAGGCGGACGACCGGCGTGGGCACCCGCTGTTCGAGCAACTCGTAGAGGGTGGCGATCTGCGCCCAGTCGGTGTCGGCGGCGGTGCGGGCCTGGGCGTGACAGACGGCGATGGCAGCCTGCAACACGTACGGTCCGGGCGTACCCCCCAACTCGCGCGCACGCAGCAGCGCGGTGAAGCCGCGCCGGATGAGCAACGGATCCCACAGCCCGCGGTCCTGGTCGTGAAGCTGCACCGGCACGCCGTCCGGACCGGTCCGTGCCGCCGACCGCGACGCCTGGATCTCCATCAGCGCGACCAGGCCATGCGCCTCCGCCTCGTCCGGCGCGAGTTCGGCCAGGATCCGTCCCAGCCGCAACGCCTCGCGGGTCAGCTCCGGCCGCAGCAGATCGTCGCCGGCCGTGGCCGCATAACCCTCGTTGAAGATCAGGTACAGCACCTCGAGCACCGACGAGAGCCGCGCGGCCAGCTCCTCCGGCGGCGGCAGCTCGAACCGCGCGCCCGCCTCGGCCAGGACGCGCTTGGCCTCCGCGATCCGCCGCAGGATCACCTGTTCCGTGGTGAGGAAGGCGCGCGCGATCTCGGCCGCGCTCAGACCGGCCACCATGCGCAGGGTCAGCGCCGCCCGGGTGCGCGGCGGCAGAGCCGGATGACAGGAGATGAACATCAGCCGGAGCACGTCATCCGGCTGTTCCTCCAGCGCGTCCACGGCCAGCCGCGGCGCCAGCTCCTCGAACCGGCGCGCGCGGCGGATGTGGTCGACCGCCCGGCGCTTGGCGATGGTCGTCAGCCAAGCGCCGGGATTGTCCGGTACGCCGGTCGCGGGCCACTGCTCCAGGGCGGCGACCAGCGCGTCCTGGGCGATCTCCTCGGCCGGCCCGACGTCGTGCAGCAGCCGCATCAGCGCCGCGACGATCCGGGCGGACTCCAGCCGCCAGACCGCGTCGACGGTGGCACGGATGTAGGGCATCGGATTACGGCCCGAACACCTGCTGGATCACGCTCCTGCCGTCGCCGACGATCCGCCGGAAGCGCCGGCCCAGCTCGATCGCCTCCTCCTTGGAACCGACCTCGACCAGAGCGAACCCGCCGACCGCCTCCCGCGCCTCGGCGAACGGCCCGTCGGTCACCGTCACCTCGTCGCCCACCGACGTGATCACCACGGCCTCCGGGGCGAGGCCGCCGGTCGCCAGCAGCACACCCTTGGCGGTCATCTCCTGGATGAACTTGCCCATCTCCGCGTACAGCTGCTCGTCGGCCGGCTCGTCGGTCGCCATCGACATCATCAGGAAGCGCATGTCGTTCTCCGTTCTCGTTGTGGTCCTTCGCCCCTACGTCGATCCGCCGATGTGACAGGGAACGAGCATATTCCCTGTCACATCGGCGGACGACGCCCTGGTGACCTTCCAAGAGACCCCAGGAAGAGGGGATTGGTGAGGGCGACCATCGTCGTGTCGGTGCGGCGGACCTCGGCGCGGACGTAGCGGGAGTTGCGCGGGACCGTTTGCCACGTGACGGTGCCGGTGGCGTCGGCGGGGAGTGGGGCCGAGACGCGGACGCCCTGGTCGGTGATGAGGCGGTCGATCGCGCCGGGTGCGCCCGAGACGGTGAGCGTGACCTGGACGGGGCGTCGCCGACGACGTATCGGGATTCTTCGTCGAGCTGGACGGTGAATTACGCGTGGTGGTGTTGTAAGAACGTCGATGGGGACGTCGCCTCGACGAGTATTTCGTTTCGGCAATTTGGCAACCGCTATTAGCAAGTCATTCCGAGTAACGGCTGGTGGCGTTGGGTGATCATGTTGTGCTGTTGTGGTCGACGTGCGGGGTTACCGGCGATGTGGCGGTGATTCGGCCGATACTCCCGGGACAGAGGACGACCTGCACGTTACCGCGTCTCTTCTCTGCCCGTGGGAATCCGTTGATCCACCAGGCCGGCCAAGCGTGTCAGACGATTAGTCCGGCCGCACAATGGTCCGTTCGTGATACAGCTTTCTACGCCTCGACCGTCACATGAGCTGAATTCACGATCGAAATTTTGGTTTAGCCGTCGAGGCCAGATTTCGGATCCTAGGATAACGACGCAACTGTCCTGCTTGATCGCCGAGTCCAGGGCGAGACGGCAAGGCATCCGGCAAGCTCGTGGTGCCTGGCAATGGAGGCACCTCGATACGTCATTTGAGCAAAGGGGTCTTCATGTCCAGGTTGAGGCTGATGATGGCCGCTGTTGTCGGGGTGTCGCTACTCGCGCCGTTAGCCCCGTCAGCAGCACAGGCGACAACGCGGGTGGCAGTCCCTTATGTCACCGTCCGTGTCAGTAGCGTCAATGGCAGCGGTTGTCCGGTCGGTTCGAGCGTGGTGACCAGCGTGCCGGACCAGACGGCGTTCACCGTGAGTTTCAGTCAGTTCAGAGTGACCGGCGGCAGTTACAAGAACTGCGTCGTCTCGGTCAGAGTATCGGTGCCGGCGGGCTGGACCTATGCGGTGTACGAGGTCAACAACCGTGGCTTCGGCGTCCTTGACTCCGGCGCGTCCGGCCGACTCGTGATGAATTCGTGGTTCACCGGGTTTCCGTGGACGTTGCGCGCTGACCAGACGTTCCGCGGACCGTTTGACGACTTCTGGCAGACGACCAGCGCTGCTCCCTCATTGACCTATGCACCTTGTGGGGCGTCCACCAACCTGACCCTCAACAACACTCTCCGGGTGACCGGGGCAACCACGAGTTCCATGGAGTTGTTCGCGCAGGATCTGCGCGTGTCGACCATCTTCCGCCTGCAATGGAGACAGTGCTAGCGGAACTCCAACCCTTCAGCAGACGATGAGATCACAGACGGAGGGAACTCGCGTGGCCAACCACCGGATCATGATTGCCGCGGTCCTCGGAATGGCGCTGAACCTACCGCTGGTATTACCCGCGGCACCCGCGGCGGCGGCCGCCGACCCTGTGGTGACGCTCCGGATCCTCAGCGCGAACGGCAGTGGCTGCCCAGTCGGCTCGTCCGTCTCGGCGACCGTTCCGTCACAAGAGGCGTTCACGGTCAGTTACAACCAGTTCAAGGTGGTCGGCGGCGACTACAAGAACTGTTTGGTGACCATCCAGGTGACGCCGCCCAAGGGCTGGACATACGCCGTCTACTCGGTCGACAACAGGGGATTCGGTGTGCTCGATGAGGGTGCCCGAGCCAGAATTCAGAACAACTCCTGGTTCACGGGTTTCTCCTGGACGTTGACCACCAACAGCACCGTCGACGGCCCGTACGACGACTTCTGGCAGACGACCGACAGTGGGCCACTGCTTTTCGCGCCCTGCAGCCGTTCCGTCAACCTGAACAACAACAGCACGGTCCGCGTGGCGGGCCCGACCACGAGTTCCATGAGCTTTTCGCGTCTGATGTGCGAGCGTCGATTGTCTATCACCTGGAGTGGAGACGATGCTGACGATTCGGCTATTCGGGCCTAAGGCTGCCGACTCACCCGTACCAGGAAAGCTACTTTTCAGGAGAGTGCCGGCGGTCCTAGGGCCCGCAGGAAACTCTCCGCCAAAGCGAAAGGGAGTTCCATGTTCCGAGTAAGAATGGTGGCGGCGGCCATCGTAGGGATGTCGCTGCTGGGGCCGCTCGCTCCGACGGCGGCCCACGCATCGACGGCGATGGCGCCCAAGATCACTCTAAGGGTTCTCAGCGCCTTCGGCGGTGGCTGCCCGGCCGGCACGACCGATGTGGTTCCCAACGCCGACAACACCGCCTTCAGCCTGGCTTACAGCCAGTTCAGGGTGTACGGCGGTGACTACAAGAGCTGCCGGGTGGTGATCCGGGTGGCCGTACCGCAGGGCTGGACCTATGCGGTCTACTCGGTCATCAACCGGGTGACACCGAACCTGAGCTACAGCGGGTCCGCGAGACTGCAGATGAACGCGTGGTTCACTGGGTACCCGTGGAACGCGTCGGACGACAATTCGATCTACGGGCCGCGGACCACCCTCTGGACCTCGGCCAGCAATGCCGGTGTGTTGACGTACGCGCCGTGCAACGAATCGTTCGACCTGAATGTCAATGACACGCTGAGAATCAGCGGACCAGTTTCGAACTCCGCAGAGCTGATCGATACGGACGTGCGCGCTTCAACGATCTTCAACCTGGTATGGAGGAGGTGCTGACAGCCAGACATGGGGCGTCAATCCCATCGGCCAACGATGATATGCCAATGGCAGGTGGCCCGCCGGTGGCAGCTCATGCCAATCCGCCATCCCTGTGTTGGGCGACGGAACATGTGATGGGAATTGCTGACTGTAGACCGTCCGGCCATTTGCCAGTCCGGCGGACGACGGCCGTCGTCCGCCGGACTCGGAAACGAAGGGGTTCTCATGCCTGGATCGAGGATCATGATGGCCATGGTCGTCGGAGTCTCCCTGCTCGTGCCGTCCGCCTCGACGGCTGCAGGCAAGGCGGAGGGGCGACCCGACCTCACCGTCAAGCTGCTGAGCGCGAACGGCAGCGGCTGCCCGCGCGGCTCGGCCCCGCCCGTCGGGGCGAACGTGCTGCCCACCGGGGCGGTTGCGGTGAGATATGGGAACTTCGTGGTCTCCGGTGGCGACTACCGGACCTGTGTTGTCGTCGTGAACATGGCGACGACGGCTGACTGGACCTACACGATTCCCTCGGTGGAAAACCGCATGTGGGTGGAACTCGACGCGGGCGGAACCGTCAGACTCGGGACAAGCATGTGGTTCACTGGTTTCGCCTGGACCGTGAAGGACGCCAAACAGGTCGCCGGCCCACTCAGCAACTATTGGAGTACCAGCACCGCGCCCGAGCGGCCGACGTGGGCCCCCTGTGGCCAATCGGTCAACCTGGCTATCGCCGAAACGGTTCGAGTTGCCGAGGCCTCGTCGAACACCGCGAGTCTCATCACGACGACCCTCGACCCGCCGACATGGAGACGGTGCTGACTGAACGCGTCGCAGCCAGGCGCCCTTGATGCGCCGGGCCGTGGTGTCCTCACGCGGGCAGTACCAGCCCACCCGCGTCGCCCGCTTTTCCAGCGGCGAGCCGTGCGGTACTGAGGAAATTCACCGGTCACCGCGCTGTTGCGCTGCGCCTTGAACGAGGCGCACCGCCATGGGCTGACCGCACCACTGATCAGGAGGTTGCGTCGGCTGGGTATGAGCCCACCCTGGTCCCCTCCCGTGGCATCCGGCTAGCCGTCCGGCGACAGATGCGTATACGGGAGGGGACCGCCCCTTACGGCGCGGGGGTGATCGGCTGGGCCGGGCCGGCCGTGATCGTGCCGGAAGGCGTGACCGTCCACGGGGTGGCGGTGGCCGTGGGACCGACGGCCCACAGGTCGGCCACGTCGTCGCCGTTGATGTCGGCGGCGGACGGGGTGATGGACTGAGCGGGGTACCAGGAGTCGCTCAGGTGCTGCTCGGTGTAGGAGATCGTCTTCGTGGCCGGGTCGAACGTGACGTCTCGCCACGCGTACAGCTGACCGGTGGTCTTCTGCCAGAGGAACAGGGTTGCCCGGCCGTCGGCGGTGGCCGTGCCGGCCAGGGTCCAGGTGTTCCAGGCCAGGTCGCCGGTGGGAGTGGTCTGCTGGGGCAGCGGCCGGGACAGGTAGCCGCCGGTGAAGCCGGAGTTCGCGATGTAGGTGAGGCGGTTGCCCGCGATGCCGATCAGATCGGGGAGCACGTTGTCGGCGGTGTGCGCGGCACGGACCAGCTGGACCGGGTCGTTGCCCCGGTTGTCGGAGAGCAGGCCGGCCGGCAGATAGACGGCGTTCCCGCTGATGTCGGCGCGGATCGGGGAACCGTCGCCGTTGCCGCGCAGGATGGCGGCCATGCCCGCGCGGTCCCCGGCCGGGTAGTAGATCAGCACGTCCTGGAAGGTTCCCCCGGTGAAGCGGCCGGTGACGACCTGAGCGCCGTCGACCTCGGCGGGACCCCCGCCCGCCCCGATGCCCGCGGGCGTGAGGTTCACGGCGTTCGCACCGAGCCCGCCGGAACCGTTGCCGGCGGCCAGCCACAGCCCGGACGAAAGGCCGTTGGCGCCGCCGACGACCGCCAGGTCGGTGTGCCCGTCGCCGGTGAGGTCACCCTCGTCGGCCAGGTCGCCGGCGTCGGAGTTGAAGGTGATGGTGGTGCTGTCGCCGATGTTTCCGGCCGGGGACAGGCCGTACACCTCCAGGGTGTTGAGGAACCGCTGCGGAGTCACCGTGATCGTGGCCCGGCCCTCAGTGTCGGCCGTCGCGGCGCGGTGTTCCGAACGGTTGAGGCTGTAGCGATAGCCCGTCGGGACCACTCCGCCGGCGCCCTTGGCGATCACGATCTCGACCGGCTTGCCGATCTTGGTGGTGCCGTCGGCGTGGAGGCTCACGTCGCCGTCGGGGGCGAACGATGGCGGGGTGGCCGCGCAGTCGGTGGCGGGGCTGGTGGTCAGGCCGGTGGGCCGGTCGGGGCGGTGGTTGCGGGCGGCCTCGGCCGAGGTCGGCGCCGCCGTCACGGCCAGGGCTGTGGCGACCGCTCCGGCCAGCGCCGTACGCAGGAAAAACGTTACCGTCATGTGCGACGATCCTAGGCGGCACACCGTCCACGGTGGAATCGGGTTTTGCTCACACGGGAGGCCACGACCGATGACGACACGGTTGATCGCGCGGGTGATGAGTGCTGTCCGGGACGAGGAACTGGACGTGCTCGAGGCCGGCTTCGCGGGCAACGGGAACGGCACCGGGTTCGCGTTCATCGTGATGCGGTCGGCGGACGAGCCGGACCACGACGATGTGCGGATGGGCTGGGACAGCTACTGCCTGACCACGGCCGAGGGGCTGACCTACTACGGCGGGCTGGAGTCGGTGGCGCTGGAGGATCGGCGGCTGGTCCTGCGGCTCAGTTCGGAGGCGGCGGACACGCTGGAACTGGACCGGGACGTCGAGGTCGAGCTTCAGGTGGACGCGGACGAGCGGCGTGACTTCCGGGAGCTCTTCCCGGGCATCGTGCTGTGGGGCCGCGAGGATGCCCGGCCGTCGTTATCCGGTTTCTGAAAGGCATCGAAAACCGTATGGTCCCGGCATGCCCCCGATCGTCGAAGCGCGTGATCTCACCAAGGTGTTCCGACGGCCGGAGAAGGATCCGGGACTCGCCGGGTCGCTGAAGCACCTGGTCCGGCGGCGGTTCACCGACAAGGTGGCGGTCGACCACATCGATCTGTCCATCGAGGCGGGCGAGGCGGTCGCGTACGTGGGGCCGAACGGCGCCGGCAAGTCGACCACGGTGAAGCTGCTCAGCGGCATCCTGGTGCCCACCACCGGCGAGGTGCGCATCGACGGCCTGCACCCGCAGCACGACCGGACCGCGATCGCGCACCGCATCGGTGTCCTCTTCGGGCAGCGCACCCAGTTGTGGTGGGACCTGCCGGTCCGCGAGTCGTTCGCGGTGCTGCGCGACATCTACGGCCTCGACGCGGCCACCTACCGCAAACGCCTGGCACGCTTCGACGAGGTGCTCGACCTCGGTGAGATCCTGCCCACGCTGGGCCGCAAACTGTCCCTCGGCCAGCGCATGCGGGCCGACCTGGCCGCCGCGATGTTGCACGGGCCGCGGGTGGTCTACCTCGACGAGCCGACCATCGGTCTGGATCTTCAGGTCAAGGACAAGGTCAGAGAGTTCTTCCGTACGCTGCGCGACGAGGGCACCACGGTCATGCTGACCAGCCACGACCTGGCCGACATCGAAGGCTTCTGCCGCCGGCTGGTGATCATCGACGAGGGCCGCATCATCTTCGACGGTGACCTCGGCGCGGTGAAGGACCAGTACGCCCGCGAGCGGATCCTGCACGTCGAGACCGAGCAACCCGTCCCGGTCGAGGCGGTGCGGCTCGCGCTGCCCGGCGCGGTGATCACCGAGGGCGAGACCCCCAACCAGATTTCCGTACGCTTCGACCGGTTCGTTCTCACTGCCGGTCATGCCGTCACCGCGCTGGCCGGCCTCGCCACCCTGGTCGACTTCCGGGTGGACGAGCCGAGCATCGAGGACGTGATCCGCCGCGTCTACTCCGGCGAGATCCTGTTCGACGCGAAGTCCGCGTGATGGGCGCCTACACGGCACAGGCCCGCGGCGTCGCCCTGGGCATCCTCGAATACCGGGTGAACGTGCTGCTCGGGATCGTCGCGACGCTGATGCAACTGGTCGCCCTGCTGGCGGTGTGGCAGGTGCTGCTCGCCGACTCGCCGGTGCAGGGGTTCACCTGGCCACAGATGCAGGCCTACCTGCTGGTGACGTTCGCGTGCGGTGCGCTGGTGTCGACCAACAGCGACTTCCGGATGGCGTTCCGGATCCAGAGCGGGCTGGTCGCCCTCGATCTGGTCAAGCCGGTCGACTATCAGCGGTCACGGTTCGCGGAGGCGCTCGGCGGCCTGTGGCTGGAGGTGGTGCTCATCCTGATCGTGGTCACGAGCGCCGCCGCGCTGCTGGGCGGGCTGACCGTCCCGGCGGGACCGGCGCTGGCACTGTTCGCGATCAGCATGCTTCTGGTCGTACCCCTCAAGTTTTTGATCGTCTATGTGGGCACGCTCGCGTGTTTCTGGACGCAGAGCTACATGGGGGTGCAGTGGGCGCGGATCGCCGTGATGAGCCTGCTGTCCGGCGCGCTGATCCCGCTCGCCTATCTGCCGGGATGGCTGGGCACGATCGCGCAGTGGTCGCCGTTCGCCGGTCTCACGTCGACGCCGGCGCTGATCTACATCGGCCGGGTCGGGTTCGGTGACGGCATGATGCTTGTCGCGGTGGAGCTCGGCTGGGTGATCGTGCTGTGGTTCGGGGCGCGGCTGCTGTGGCGGGCGGCCGTGCGGCAACTCACGGTCAACGGGGGCTGACGTGCGGATCTATTGCCGGCTGCTCGGCGCACACCTGCGCGCCCTGCTGGAGTACGAGGCGGACTTCTGGATCCTGGCCGCGGCGACCGTCCTCATGCAGGTGGTCAACATCGTCTTCCTCGCCGCCCTGTTCGCCAAGGTTCCGTCACTGAACGGTTGGACGTTCTGGGCCGTGGTGATGATGTTCGGGGCGGTGGCGCTGGCCGAGGGGGTCGGGTCGCTGTTCTTCGAGGGCATGTGGCGGCTGGCCTGGCAGATCAACATGGGCGAGCTGGACTACTTCCTGGTCCGGCCGTACCCGGTGGTGCTGCAGTCGTCCAGCGCTCTGATCGGCATCAACGGCCTGAGCAACATCGTGGTCGGCGGCGCGATGATCGGCGCCGCGATCGCGCACAGCGAGATCGCCTGGTCGCCGTGGCGGGTCGCGGTGGGTGTGCTGCTGCTGATCAGCGCGATCGTCATCAAGCTCTCGATCAACCTGGCCACCAACAGCGTGTCGTTCTGGCTGTCCAGCCCCAGCCCCATTTTCGCGTTCGCGGTGCACCAGGTCGGCGACCTCGCCCGGTTCCCGCTGTCGATCTACCCGGCGGCGTTGAAGGCCGGGCTGGGCATCGTGCTGCCGTTCGCGTTCGTCAGCTTCTTCCCGGTCGCGTACCTGCTCGACGAGGGCTCGAACCGCTGGATCGGCCTGCTCACGCCGCTGGTCGCGGTGTACTGCGCGGCGGTCGCGCTGACCGTCTTCAAGCGCGGCCTCCGCAGATATGAGTCGGCCGGAAACTGAGCCCAGAGGAAGCAGGCACTGTGGACCTACGCTGCATCCATGAGGATGCTGCGCGTCTGGCTGGGGCAGGCGGCACGGTCGCGGACATTGCCGGTGGTCGTCGTCTTCGGGGCGGTGTCGGTCTTCCTGCTGTGGCTGGCGCGCGGCGGCGACGCGTACGGATCGAATCTGGCTCTGAATCTCGGCTCTGAATTCGTCGGCACGCTCGTGGTGATCTTCGCGTTGACCCCGATCATCAGGCGGGCCGAGCGTGGCCGCGTCCGTGAGCATCGGCACCTCGACTTCGGGTGGTACATCGGGCGGGTCAAGACGGCCACCATGAGCATCCGGATCCTGCACACCTTCTCCCGGCTGCTGCTGCCCCCGCACGACCAGCGGTTCCTCGCCGCGGCCACCGACCTGCTGCGGCGCGGCGGCACCGCCCGGATCCTGCTCATGCACCCGGACTCGGTGGCCGCCGCCCAGCGCACCGCCGAACTGGCCGGCCGTGGCGACGTCGCCTCCCAGTCGCGGCGGAACCTGCAGACGCTGGACGTCTTCCACCGCGCGCTGGATCCGGCTCTGCGGCAACGGTTCGAGGTGCGGCTGTACGCGAGCTCGCCGTCGCTGCACGTGTACTGCTGGGACGACCGGCTGCTGGCGTCGTTCCTGCCGATCGGGCGGCTGTCCGGGGACCATGCGCAGCTGGAGGTGTCGGAGGACTCGCCGCTGGGCGGGTTCGTCACCGAACGGTTCGAGGAACTGTGGGACCGGAGCACGCCGGTGGACGACTACTGGCGTACCCGGGTCACCATCGCCGACGCCAGCTACACGCCCCGGTTCCTGCTGGTCGGGGAGCGCTACTACCTGGCCGACCCCGAGGTGGTGGCGCACATCGCCCGGGCCGGCGGGGACGGGCTGCGGGCGGTGCTGCATCACGCGCCGGACCGGTCGTTCCGGGTGTCCGTGCTGGTGGACGGCGATGACGAGGCGGTGGAGGTGCGGTCGCGGTTCGAGGAGAAGTACGCCGCCCCGGAGACGGTGTTCGTGGCGCTGGTGCCGCACTGAGCGATTAGGCTTGGCCTTTTCACGAAGGCGGTCGTCGATGCGGGTTGCGGTTCTGGGTGCGGGCGTGATGGGCGCCGGCATGGTGCATTCGTTGCTGCGGGCGGGGCACGAGGTGACGGTGTGGAACCGGACGCCGTCGAAGGCCGCGCTGCTGGAGGCCGACGGCGCCGTCGCCGCGAACACGGTGGGCGAGGCGGTCACCGGCGCCGATGCCGTCCTGTCGGTGCTCTTCGACGCCGCCGCGACGCTGGCGGCCAAGCCGGCGATCGTCGAGGCGCTGGGGCCGGACGCGGTGTGGATCCAGGCCGCCACGGTCGGCCTCGCCGGCATCGACGAGGTCGCCGACGGGGTGACCGCGATCGTCGACGCGCCGGTGCTCGGGACGAAGAAGCCCGCCGAGGACGGCATGCTGGTCATCCTGGCCTCGGGCGACCCCGCCATGATCGAGCGGGCCACGCCGGTGTTCGAGGCGATCGGGTCGCGCACCCTTGTCGCCGGCACCACGGTCGGCACGGCGACCCGGCTCAAGCTGGTGTGCAACGCGTGGGTGGCGCTGCTGATGGCCGGCATCGGCCAGTCGGTGCAGTTCTCCCGCGCGCTCGGCATCGACCCGGAACTGTTCCTCGCAGCGATCGACGGCGGCCCGACCGGCGCCCCGTACGCCCAGCTCAAAGGCAAGGCGATCCTGGCCGGCGACTACACGACGTCGTTCGCGGTGGACGGCGTGGTCAAGGACGTCGGGCTGATGGTGGAGGCGGCGGCCGAGACCGGCTTCCCGCCCGAACTGCTCGACACGGTGCTGCGGCTCTACACGCGTACGGCGGAGGCCGGCCACGGCGACAGCGACATGGCCGCGGTCGCGGAGGCGTTCACCGGGAAGTAGGGCGGCCGTCCTCCAGATCGGCCGTGGCGCCGGCCGCGCGAGCTCGCGTCGCCGCGCTGATCCGGCGTGCCGCCCGGCACCTCCCAGTGATCCTTGTAGGTCGGCTCGACCAGCAGCACCCGCCCGTCCGGGTGGGTCAGCAGCACACCGGCGCCCATCCGTTTCCGCGGCAACGTCGCGGTGTAGTCCGGGACCGTCATCGGGTGAACCGGGCCAGCGCCGGGGCGATGGCGTCGGCGGCGCGGCGGGCGTCGGCCGACACCGTCTTCCGCAGCCGGGCCGGATTGTGCACGGTGGGAAGGTGCCGGTTCAGGCTGGCGGCGTGCACGTGCCAGAGGCCGACCAGGGCGATCGCGGCGATCTGCGGCTCGGGAGCGTCCGGCCGCAGACCGGCGCGCTCGGCGAAGCTCTCCGTTACGGCGGTGGTGAGCCGGTCGACCATCTCGTGCCGGTAGCCGCGCAGGCTCGCCGTGCTCGTGCTGAGCTCACGGAACCGCCGCAGCTCCGTGACCGCAGTCGCCGGGTCGTCCTGCGTGCCGATCCAGGCGATCAGGCCGTTGAGCTCCCCGGCCAGCACCTGCAGGGCCGCTTCGACCGGTGACATGTCCGGGTCGGCCAGCGCCGCCCGCATCGCGGTCAGCGTGTCCTCGAAACGGTCCAGCAGCAGCGCTTCCTTGACCGGGAAGTAGTTGAAGACCGTCTTCTCCGACACCCCGCAGGCCGCCGCGACCTCGGCCACCCGGACCGCGTCGAAGCCCCGCTCCAGGAACATCCCGGTCGCCGTCGAAGACAGCTGCGAGCGCATCAGCCGCTTCTTGCGCTCCCGCAACCCCACACCGTCGTCACCAGCCACGACCTCAGCATAGTGCTGCTACAGTAAACTTACTGTGACTGAACTTTTTAGGCAGAGGAGCCGACGATGGCCGTGCTGCAAGTGCTGAGTGTGGTGCTCGCCGGCCTCCTGGCGGGCGAGGAACTGATCGTCCGCTGGGGCGTACAGCCGGCCCTGCGCACCCTGGGCGACCGGGCGCACGTCGAGGCCCGGGTGGCGCTGGTGCGCACGCTGCGGATCGCCGTCCCGATGCTCATGCTGCCGACGGTCATCGCCGCGGCCGCCGTCCTGATCACCGACGCGACCACCGTCCGCTGGGCCGGTGCGGCGCTGCTGGCCGCGTTCCTGCTCTTCTCGTTCCTCGGCACCGTCCCGATCAACATGAAGGTCATCGACTGGCACGCCGACAACCCACCCGCGGACTGGCGCGCAACCGTCCGCCGCTGGGAGCGCATCGACGTCTTCCGCTCATCCGCCGCGGTGCTGGCGTTCATCTGCTTCGCCATCGCCGCCTGAGCCGTTCCTACCCGGACGCGCGTCGCCGTGCGCTGACATGGAGCTAGGGGCCCGATGGTGAAATCCGCCGGGCGTGGTCTTTCGAGCTGACACCACCTGTTGTGACCGGACGATTGTCACTGCTGGCGGCGCCGGGCGATTGTCACTGCTGGCGGCGCCGGGCGACTGTCACTGCCAGCGGCGCCTGGGGGAGATGTGCGTCGCCGGGCGTGGGGTGGGGGCCGGAGCCGGCTCGGGCAGGACCATTCCGGCGCGGGTGAGGGCCGCGGCGGTCACCGGGTCGTCGCGGAGGCGGTCGAGCAGCTGCGTCGCCTGGACCGTGGCGCCGGCGTGGAAGCCGGCCAGCTCGGCCATCGCGGCGCGCAGCTCGCGGCTGAACGTCAGCGGCCTGTCGCCGGGCGGCGTCAGCTGCGGGTACGCCTGCCGGACCGCCGTGACCAGCGCGGGGAACGGCGACGCCCAGTCCGCCGCCAGGGCGAGCACCAGGTGCGCGGGCCGGACCTCGTCGTGCGCCAGCCAGGTGGCCCAGTCGCCGGACGACGCGAGCGCCTCGTGCACCTCGGGGGTGAAGTGCTCCAACATGGTGATCATCGGCCGGAGTAGGGCCGCACCCAGCCCGGCCAGGGACGTTCGTCCTCGTCGAGAGTGGCACCGAGCAACGCCAGCGCCCCCTCGGTGGTCGGGCGGCTGGACGGGTCCGTCTCGCACAGGCGGGAGATCACGTCGGCCATCCCGTCGAGCGTCGGCGGCAGGGCGGCGGTCCGGGAGCCGGTCAGCGCCTCGCGCAACGTCACGCCCAAGGCGTACACATCCATCCGGGGTGTGATCGGCTCGCACGCCTCCATCTCCGGCGGCGCGTAACCCTGCGTGCCCACCGGGCGGCCCGCCGGCTGCTTGGCGCCGATCTGACGTGCCGAGCCGAAGTCGATGAGGATCGGGCGGCCGTCGCGGAGCACGATGTTCTCCGGCTTCACGTCGACGTGCGCGACCCCGTGCTGATGCAGCGCACGCAGCCCGCTGAGCACCTGGATGCCGAGCAGCGCGACATCCGCCGCCCCGAGCGGACCGGTCTCGTCGATCTCGTCGGCGAGCGTCGGACCGTCCACATACTCGAGAGCCGCGTACGGGATCTCCTCGCCGATGCCGTCCTCGTAGAGCCGCGGCAGCACGGGGTGCGGGTTGTCGCCCAGCGCGGCCACCTCGCGGGCCAGCGACCGGGCCGCCCGCGGGTTGCCCACCTGGTGCGGGCGGGGCAGCTTGAGAACCGCCGGCCCCCAGAGCCGCGGCGACCAGACCAGCCAGGTCTCGCAGCGCACGCCGACGGCCAGCCGTTCCCACGCGCGGAAGCTGCCGGGCATCGGCGCGCCCTCGGCGAACGACCAGATCGGCTCGCCGTCCTCGTCGTCGAGTGGCGTGGCCGGCACGAGTTCGTCAATCATGCGGGTCTCCTCGAATGGTCGGAGACCCGCCCGGATGTTCGGTGAGGCAACCGGGCGGGTCTCCGCTTCACTGCCGACGGACGCCGGAATTACGTCCGTCCGCCGCGGACCCCCGGAATGAGGGCCGCGAACGTTCTTCAGCCGCGCGTGCGGGTGCGGGTCCGCGTGCGGGTGCGGGTGCGGGTCTGCTTACGTCCACCGCGGTGCTGCAGCGGCGACTGGATGCGACGACCAGCCATGGTGATCACCTCCTCCCCGGGCGACGAGGGTGGAGTCGACGGAGGTCTGCTGGAGGGTCACGACCCGGTCGGCGATGGCCGCCAGGTCGAGATCATGGGTGACGAGCAGGACCGTTCGCTCGGCCGTGGCGGAGCGGATGGACCGCATGATCTCCGCGGCGGACGCCGGGTCCAGTGAGGCGGTCGGCTCGTCCAGCAGGACCAGGGGCGCGTTCGACACGGCGGCGCGGGCGATCGCCACCCGGCGGCGTTGACCGCCGGACAGGCGTACCCCCGCCTCTCCCAACGGGGTGTCGTAGCCGAGCGGCAACGTCTGTGCGAACTCGTCGACCAGGGCGGCGCGACCGGCGGCGAGCACGTCGGCGCGGGTGGCGGTGGCCGACCCGAACGCGATGTTCTCGGCCAGGGTGCCGTCCAGCAACCACGGATCCTGCGGCACGAACGCGATCCGCTCGCGCAGGCTGAGCTGCCGGATGGCCCGCACGTCCACGCCGTCGACCAGCACGGCGCCGGCCTCGACGTCGTAGAGGCGAAGCAGCAGGTGCAGTACCGTGCTCTTGCCGGCGCCACTAGGCCCGATCAGCGCGACCGTCTCACCGGCGCCCACCCGCAGGTCGAAGTCGTGCAGCACGGGCCGTTCCCGGTCGTAGCCGAAGCCCACGCGCTCGAAGCGCACCCCGTGGCGGAGCAGGGGAGCGGGCCCGGCGCCGGGAGTTTCGGGTACGGCGTCCGTGCTGTCCAGCACCTCGGCCACCCGAGCCGCGCTCGCACCGGCTTTCGCCAGCGTGGTGGACAGCCGGGTCAGGGCACGCACCGGCGAGTAGAGGTGCCGCAGGTAGGCGATGACCACCAGCAGCCCGCCGGTGCTCAACCGGCCGGCCAGCACCTCCCGGCCGCCGACCAGCAGCACCAGGCCGGCGCCGACGGCGAGCACCACGTCGGCCAGCGGCGTCCATCTCGCGGCGGTGCCGATGGCGCGCAGCTCGGCGTCGAGCAGGGCACGGTTGCGGGCGTTGAACGAGCGGGATGCACGGTCGGTGCGGCCGAACGCCTGCACCGCGCGTACGTTGCGCAGAAGGTCGGTGGTTGTCGCCGCCAGCTTGCCGGACTGTGCCCGGGCCTCCGCCTGGTTGGCCCGCACCTTGCGCCGTTGCCGCACCGCGAGCACCGCGAGCACCGGCAGCACCGCGAGCCCCACCAGGGCGAGGCCCGGGTCGAAGAGCACCAGGATGACGAGGACGGCGACCAGCATGATCAGGTCGGGCACGAGGGTCTCGACCAGCGCCACGACGGCGTCCAGGATCCGCCCGACGTCGGTGGTGAGCCGGGAGACGAGCTCGCCGCTGCGCAGCCGGTCGTGCCAGCGCAGCGAGCGGGCCACCGCGTGGTCGAAGACCTGCGTCCGCATCCGGGCGCCGATCCGCTCGGCCGCCCGCTCCACCGCCATCACCCCGGCCATGTCCAGCAGGCCGGCCACCCCGCTCAGGGCGACCGTGGCGAGCGCGGCCAGCGCGAGGAAGAGCAGTCGCGGATGCTCGGCGCCGATCACGTGATCGACGGCGAACGCCAGCGGCCAGGGGCGGGCCAGCGTGACACCCACCTGGAGGACGTTGAGCCCGGCCCCGGCCGCCAGCGACGACGCCTCGGCCCGGACGGCGGGCCTGGCGACGGTGACGGCGAGCGGTGCTGGCATGCCGAGAACTGTCGTCCGGGAGGGGTCGCATCCGCTATTGCACTTTGGTCCTATGACCGTGGTCCGACGCGGAACGGCGTCCCGCTGCCTACGCTTTTCCCCATGACCTCAACCGTCGGGCTGGTCGCCCGGTTCACCGCGGTCGGCGTGGCCGTGCTGGCCGGGCTGGCGGCGCTGCTCGCTGTGGCCGCCCGGCAGGCCGGCGTCGAGCAGGCCACCGAGTCGGCGAGCGAGGTCGCGTTCGTGACCGCCAAGGGTGTGGTGGAGCCCCGGCTCGACGAGGCGCTGATCGACGGCGACCCGGCCGCCCGGGCGGCGTTCGACCGGGCCATGCGGCAGTACGTGCTGGCCGGCTCGCTGGTCCGGGTGAAGCTCTGGGACGAGTCCGGCCGGGTCATCTACTCCGACCAGCCCGGGCTCGACGGCACCCGGTGGGAGCTCGAGGAGGAGGAGCTCGAGGCCCTGCGGGAGCTGCGCAGCGACTCCGAGGTGAGCGACCTGTCCCGGCCGGAGAACAGGTTCGAGGCCCGCTACGGCAAGCTGCTCGAGGTCTACGTCGGCGTCCGAGCGGTGACCGGCGAGCACCTGCTGTTCGAGGTCTACTTCCGGTACGACGCGGTGGACCAGGCCGGTCAGGCGGCGTGGCACAAGTTCGCGCCGATCGCACTGGGTGCGCTGCTCGCGCTGCAGCTCGTGCAGATCCCGCTGGCCTGGTCGCTGGCCCGGCGGGTGCAACGCCAGCGCGGCGAGCGGGAACGGCTGCTGCGGCATGCGGTCGACGCGTCCGACGCCGAGCGCCGGCGGATCGCGGGCGAGCTGCACGACGGGGTGGTGCAGCAGCTCACCGGCATCACCTACGCGCTGGACGCGGCCCGGCTCGGCAAACCGGACGAGACCCAGCGGGCCGAGGTGATCAGCCAGGCGGCGACCGATCTGCGTACGGGCATCGGCCAGTTGCGGTCGCTGCTGGTCGACATCTATCCGCCGAACCTCGACGAGGAGGGCCTCTCCTCGGCGCTGGCCGAGCTCGCGGCCGGGCTGGAGCGCGCGGGCGTGCGGGTCTCCCTCGATGTCACGGACACCGAGCACCTCACGCCGGTCACGGCCGGCCTGCTCTTCCGCACCACACAGGAGGCCCTGCGAAACGTCACCGCGCACAGCGGGGCTTCGCAGGTCGACATCAAGGTCACCGAAGAAGGAGGAATGGTTCGTCTCGTGATAGATGATGACGGACGAGGGTTCGACGGCGACCTCTTCGCCGAACGGGCCGAGGGTGGACATTTCGGGTTGCGTGCGTTGAGCGACCTGATCTCCGGCGCGCAGGGCAGACTGGTCATCCGGTCTGCCGCGGCGGCCGGGACCAGGGTGGAAGCGGAGGTGCCGGTCCATGATCCGGGTGCTGATCGTCGACGATCACGCCGTCGTCCGGCGGGGGTTGGCGCAGCTCCTGGAGACGACCGATGACCTGCGGCTGGCCGGTGAGGCCTCGAACGGCGAGGACGCCATCACCCTGGCGGCGTCGCTCAACCCCGACGTGGTGCTGATGGACCTGTCCATGCCGAAGATGGACGGGGTCAAGGCGATCGGCGTGATCGTGACCGCCAACCCGGACGCCCACGTGCTCGTGCTGACCTCGTTCAGCGACCAGCAGCGGATCCTCGACGCGCTGCAGGCCGGCGCCGAGGGCTACCTGCTCAAGCACGCCGAGCCGGAGACCATCCTGTCCGGCATCCGGGAGGTGGTGGCCGGTGGGTCGCCGCTCGACCCGAAGGCCGCCCGGGTGTTGCTCACCAGTCGCCGTGCGCCGCGTACGGCACTGACGTTGACCAGCCGTGAGCGCGAGGTGCTGCTGCTGGTCGGCGAGGGCCTTCCGAACAAGTTGATCGCCCGCCGGCTCGGCATCAGCGAGCGGACCGTCAAGGCCCATCTGACCAGCATCTTTCAGCAGCTCGGGGTCACCGACCGGACCCAGGCGGCGCTGTGGGCGCAGCGGCAGGCCGAGGTACTAGGACCAACGGACAATGGCGCCGCGGACGCAGAAGGTTGAAGATCGGAGTGTGGAGAATGTCCGGATGGCCACGCCCGATGCGCGGAACCGGCGGGGCCCCGATTCTCGGGACCGCCCGGTAGCGCCCGATGCGCGCGACCGGCCGGTGGGGCCTGATGCGCGGAACCGGCGGGGCCCCGATGCGCGGGAGCGCCCGGTGCCCGATGCGCGGGACCGCCCGGTAGCGCCCGATGCGCGGGACCGCCCGGTAGCGCCCGATGCGCGGGAGCGCCCGGCGCCCGAGGCGCGCGACCGGCCGGTGGGGCCCGATGTGCGTAACCGGCCGGTCGTGCTCGACACCGGGCCGCTGAGGTCGGGCGATCGACGCCGCCGCGGGCGCGCAGCGCGGGCGGTGCTCGGGATGGCCATCGCCGCGGTGCTCGCCGCCGGGGCGGTCGCCGCCGGTGGCTGGAGCATCATGACGGCGGCCAGCGGGAGCCCGCGGGCCGATGGGCCGTCACCGCTCTGGTACACGCCACCGGCCGAGGTCACGCCGGCCGCCCCCGCCAAGCCGGAGGCTGCTCCCACCACGCCGGTCAAGCCGGAGCCGGCTCGCGCCGACGTGGCAGCGACCGCGCCCAAGCCGAACGGATCGCCCGACCGGTCATCGGGTGGCGGCGCGGCCCGCGAGGCCGGTGACGACGGCGGCACGGGCCGCGGCCCTTCGCCGAGGTCCGCCACCAACCCGACCCCGACCAAGACCTCCGGCGGAACGGGCAGCGGCAACAAGGGCAAGGGCGGCGACGGCGACGGCGAGCAGTCCGACGACAACGGCGGCTCTGGCAAGGGCAAGTCTGGCACCGGCAAGTCCGGCGAGGGCAAGTCCGGCACCGGCAAGTCCGGCGAGGGCAAGTCCGGCGAGGGCAAGTCCAGCGAGGACAAGCCCGGCGAGGACAAGCCCGGCAAGAGCAATGACGACGACTAGTCAGCCGCGAGTGCTGGCCGCCAGCGCCCGGAACACAACCCCCGGCCGCGACAACTCACTCGGATGAGCGAGCATCGTCGTCACCCGGGCGACAATTCCGTTGATCTCGTTGTCGCGCATGGAGGCCTTGAACACCAGCCCGCTGGCCCACTGGATGAACTTGTAGCCGCGCGGATAAGGCCCGTCCACGTGCGGCAGCGCCAGGTCGGACAGGGTGGACACCTGCCAGGCGGCGTCCACGACGACCCGGACGTCGGCGAAGTAGGACAGGGCCGGCTTCGACAGGTCGGGGTTGCCGCGCAGGTATTCCGACAGGCAACTCGCGTGCAGCATCGCCGACGTCATGCCCTGGCCGTAGACCGGGTTGAACGAGGCCACGGCGTCACCCGCGGCGATCAGCCGGGCCGGGAAGCGATCCAGCCGGTGGTAGTCGCGGCGGCGGCTGTCGGCCTGGTGGTAGGTGATGACGTCGCTGGTCCGCTCGGCGGTGGTGGCGACGTGGCCGAACTCGGACGGGAAGTCGTCGGTGCAGCGCCGCTCGTAGTCCGCCGGGTCTCGGCTGGGACGGTCGTCGTTGTAGCCGGCGACCAGCATCGTCCAGCGGTCGCCCTCGACCGGTGTGAACCCGGCGATCCGCGCCACCTTGCCCGGCCCCGGGTTGTCGATCGAGATCGTCGTCCACACCTCGGCGTCGGCCGGGCGGCGGTAGAACGCGGTGGCGTAGTTGAGCTTGATGCCCATCCGCTGCATCGGCGGGCGCGGGAACCCGTACCCCTCGACCCAATCACCGAGCCGGCTGGAGCGACCAGTGCCGTCGGCGACGAAGTCCGCCGGCTCCTCGACCGCCTCGTCGGCGCCGGCCGGCACGTAGCGCACGCCGGTCACCGCACCGTCCGTGATGGTCAGTCCGTCGACCCGGCCGTGCAGGCTGCGCACGTTCGGCAGGGCCAGCACGCGGTGCCGCAGCAGCGCCTCGAGGAACGGCCGGCTGGAGATCAACCCCTGCATGTCCTGCCCGAACGGCGGGTCCTGCCGCAGCTCACCGTCGATGTAGAACCGTCCCGCGGTCGGCGGCGGGTTGACCGCGCCGGCCGCCAGCGCCGCGTCCACGAATCCCGGGAACCAGCGCTCCAGCTGAATCTGCCCCGACGGCAGCAGCGCGTGCACCTGGCTGCCCTGCGGCACACCGGGCCGCGGCCCGACGGCGCCCACCGGATCCTTCGCGATCTCCTCGTCGGGCACATCCAGCGCCGCGAGATCGTCCCGCTCGACGATCAGCACCTCGCGGGCGTGGTCGCTGAGCACCCGCGCCGCCATCAGCCCCGCGACACTCCCGCCGAGCACGATGGCCCGCTCGAACAGCACCCGCTGCCCACTGGGCGCCGCGGACGACGTGATGGCCGCAAACCGCTGAGCTGCCGACATGACCCCGACCCCCGTAGAACATGAAAGATGCTTCGCGCCCAACGATAGCCATAGATGCCCCGATCCCGCCCACTCCGACGTGCGAAAAGATCAAAACCGTCTATGCGTACGCCGACGTAAGACCCGGCGTGACACACCCGCCGGGCCGTCGTAGGTCACCGTCCGTGCCCCACCGCCGGGTTGTCCCGGGTGGTCCCCCGTGGGGCCGACGTGTTCGCGCAACGGCTCAGACGGTCGTCAGATGCCGGTCGAAGAACCGCACAGTGTCGTCCCACTCGACGGCCGGCACCTCGCCGTGCCCGCCCGGGTTGGCATGCAGCGACTTGTCGACCGACCCCAGCGCGTCGAACAACCCGAGGCTCGCGTCCCGCGGCACCCGCTCGTCGTCCCACTGCACCAGAAACCGCACCGGCACACCGATCCGCCCGGCCGCTTCACCCGACGCGTAGCCCCCGCCGTGCCCCAGCACAGCCGCCCGCACCCGGGGCTCCGCCGCAACGAACGGAACCCCGAGCCCACAGCCCAGCGAAATGCCCCAGTAGCCGACAGGTCCCGCCCCGACATGATCGAGCCGCTGCACCGCGTCGAGGACCGCCCGCCACTCCGGCACGGTCTGCTCGGCCACAAGCGCCTGGAACCGGGCCATCAGCGGCGCCGGTTCCGCCCCCGCGGCGACGCGCACCTGATTCTCAGTGGCGATGCGGTCATACCGTTCGTCCACCGGCCGCCCACCGTGCCCGGGCACGTCAACCGCCACCACGGCGAAGCCGCACTCCCGGACGAGCCGCCGGGCCGGTTCGGCGATGTCCGGGTCCAACTTGTGCCGCCCACCACCGTGTCCCATCAGGACAAGCGGCCGAGCCCCCGTCGCGTCAGAAGGTGTCCAGAGCACGCCGGGAATGTCACCCAGGGCAAGGAGCCGTTCAGAGACGCCGTCGACCGCCGTCTCGGAAAGAAAGCGCATAGCAAGAAGCCTTTCGAGGTGCCTGCCGCGGGCACTCCCTAAGCGATGCGGGGAAGGGAGTCCCGACCTGTCATAGCGTTGATCGGTCTCACCTCCTCAGTTCGCGCACACTTGCACAGCGGCGCCGAACTTATCACGCGAGCGTCACACCTCGTTGTCGTCAAGCACAAACACCTCGATCAGTACATCGGAGCGAAGAGGGAGCCGACTGCTTCACGGCTGACGACGTCCGGTTCTCTTTCGAGGAGTTCGTCGAGGCTGTTCCACCGATCGAGCGGATCGGTGACGCCTGCATGCGGATGGTGAACGAAGGAACTCTCCTGAGGCTGAGGGAAGGTGTCTACTCCTCTGAGTCAGGGGACCATCCAGCTCAGGACCGGGGTGCCCTGGAGCGTCACCAGGATGCACATGACCAGCAGGAGCAGCAGGCTCCAGCCGACCACGCGGCGGAAGATGTCGCCCTCTCGGCCGGCCATGCCCACCGCTGAGGCGGCGATCGCCAGGTTCTGCGGGCTGATCATCTTGCCGAGGACGCCGCCTGAGGAGTTGGCCGCGGCCAGCAGGACCGGATCCAAGCCTGCCTTGGCAGCCGTCTGCACCTGCAGGGCGCCGAACAGCGCGTTGGCCGAGGTGTCGGAACCCGTTACGGCCACGCCGATCCAGCCGAGGATCGAGGACAGGAAGACGAACAGGCCGCCGGTCTGCGCCAGGAACTCGCCGAGCGTGTTGGTCTGGCCGGACTGGTTGAGGACGTAGGCCAGGGCCAGGACGGCCATCACGGTGACGATCGCGTGGCGGAGCTCCACGTAGGTGCGGCCGTAGGCGCGGACCGCCTCGCGAGGGCGGACCCGCAGGACGACGGCGGTGATGAGGCCGGCCAGGATCATCAGGGTCCCGGCGGCGGGCAGCCAGCCGAACGCGAACGTGGTCGAGGACAGCGGTTTGCCGGCGGCGTTGAGGACGTCCAGCCCGGGCCAGGGGAAGCTCACGGTCCACGGGGCCTTCGCGAGCGCCGCCTTGATCGGCCCGATGCTGATGATCGAGAAAATCACGATGATGATGAGGTACGGAGCGTAAGCGCGCGCGACCTCGACGGGAGCATCTCGCTGAGTCACCGTGCCCACAGCCGACCCCGACGAGGGCGAGGTGGATGGCGCGGATGGCGCCGAGGAGGGCGCGGAGGACGGCGAGGAGAGCGCGGAGGGCGGCGAGGAAGGCGCGGAGGGCGGCGAGGAAGGCGCGGAGGGCGGCGAGGAAGGCGCGGAGGGCGGCGAGGAAGGCGCGGAGGGCGTCGAGGAGACGCCGGCCGGGGAAGGCGCGGCCGAAGACGGCGGCTCCTTGAGATCAGGCGACTCGACCGGGCGCCACACCCGCAGGAGCAGGATCACCGCCGCGGCCGCGGCCAGTGACGCGATGATGTCGGTGAGCGGGACCGAGATGTAGTTCGAGGCGACGAACTGGCCCAGGGCGAAGACCACCCCGGCGACGAGGGCGGCCGGCCAGGTCTGGCGTACGCCTCGTCTGCCGTCGATGACCAGCACCAGCACCAGCGGGACCACCACCGCGAGCAGCGGGGTCTGCCGGCCGACCATCGCGCCGAGCGTGTCGGCGTTGAGCCGCGGGTCGTCGCCGGCGCCGGCGGCGACCGTGCCCAGCGTGGTGATCGGGGTGGCGAGGGCGCCGAAGGCAACGGGCGCCGTGTTGGCGATCAGCGCCACCGCCGCGGCCCGCAGGGGCGGGAAGCCGAGCGCCATCAGCATGACGACGGTGACCGCGACGGGCGTGCCGAAGCCGGCCAGTGCCTCCAGCAGCGCGCCGAAGCAGAAGGCGACGATGACGGCCTGGATGCGCATGTCGGGGCTGACCCGTTCCATGGAGCGGCGCAGCACGTCGAAGTGGCCGCTGACCACGGTCAGGTTGTAGACCCAGATGGCGTTGACGACGATCCACAGGATCGGGAAGAACCCGAACGCGGCGCCCTCGGTGGCCGAGAGCAGGGCGGTGCCGACCGGCATGGCGTACACCGCGATCGCCACGATCAGGGCGACTGCCAGCGAGATGACCCCGGCCAGCCAGGCCCGGACCCGTAGGGCTCCGAGCAGGACGAACAGGGTGAGCAGAGGCAGCACCGCGAAGATCGCGGAGAGGGCGACGGAGTCGCCCACCGGGTCGGTAACGATCTTGAACGGGTCCATGGCAACCATCCAGATCCAGAGCCGTCGATCTCTTGGCCTGAACCTAATAGCTGCGCCGTACCACCGCATCCGCACCATCCGCCCAGCGGAACAAGGGCGAGCGGCACGTAAAAGGACCGGCGCCCACGGGGGAAGGCGCCGGTCCTGGAACTGGACGTTACTCCACTGGCAGATGAGTTGTCGATACCGGAAACGATGTACCCACGGGTAACCGGATACCCGACACAGTGGAGCGGCCGAGGAGCGGCCGAGGAGCGGCCGAGGAGCGGCCGAGGAGCGGCTGAAAGGATCTGGGAACCAACCGACCGCGGCGTCGTTGTGACAGGGGACGGGCCGACCCTCGGGAGACAAAGCGGTGAGTGAGAACCTGATCGACGAACGCGTGAAGCGGCTTCTGGCCGCGGTGTCCGCGGACGGCAAGACCTCCGAACACCCGGTGGTCTCGGCGGGAGTGAAACCCAACCAGGCGCTGCAGGTGCTGACCATGGCGCAGCGCACCGCCGAACAGCACGTGGCGGACGCGAACCGGGACGCCGCCAAGATCCGCGAGGCGGCTCAGCAGGCCGCGGACAAGGCCGGCCGGGAGGCGCAGGAGCACGCCGACAAGGCGCGCCGGGACGCCGAGAAGGCGATGGCCGACTCGCGTACGGCGACCGACCAGGCCAACCGGGACGCGCAGAAGGCGGTGGACGAGGCCCGCCGGCAGGCCGACAAGATCGTGCAGGAGGCGCGCACCAAGGCCACGGCGATCACCAGCGACGCGCGCGGTGAGGCCCAGCAGCTCGGCGCGCGGGCGCAGCAACGGTACGACGACTTCGTCGGCGGCCTGAGCGCCAAGCGGGAGGCCCTCCAGCAGCAGATCGAGGCGCTGGAGACGTTCGACCGGGAGTACCGGGCCCGGCTGATGTCCTTCATGCAGGCCCAGCTCAGGGCGCTGTGGGTGGACGAGCCGCAGGTCGAGGAGACGCCCGGCGCGCAGGCGGCCATCGAGCAGAAGAAGGACGACGAATCGGCCGAAGGACAGGCCTCGGGAGAGCGTTGACACCACCCCTAGCGTGGTGGGCATGGAGAGAGGCGCGGCACCCGACGCCGAGCACGCGCCGCCTCAGCGGTCGCCGGTCGAGGACACGCCGCGGCACACCCAGCCCGCCACGCCGGGGCTGCTCACCGCCGGGAACAGGGCCGTCGGGGCGCTGCTGCGCCGCGCCGAGTCCGGTGACGACAGCGAGTCGCTGCTGGCGCTGTTGCGTGACGGTGGCGGCGCGCCGTTGCCGGACGCGCCGCGGGCCTCCTTCGAGCAGGCTCTGGATCACCCGCTGGGTCACGTACGGGTGCACGACGGCGCCGCCGACGACGCGGCCGCACGGTCGGTGGGTGCGGATGCGTTCACGGTCGGCAGCCACGTCTACTTCCGGTCCGGTCAGTACGCGCCGGGCACCCCGGACGGCGACCGCAAGCTGAGCCACGAGCTGATCCACGTCGTCCAGCACGACGAGGGCCGGGTGGACGGCCGGCAGCACCGGGACGCCGCCGTGTCGTCGCCGACGGATCCGTTGGAGCGGGAGGCCTACGCGGCCGAGACCGGCGTGGCGGCCGACGCGGCGGCGGCGTCGACGGCCGACGCGACTCCGATCACCGCGCCGACAACGATGCCGATGGGGGAGACAGCGGGCGAGAAGCCGGACGATCAGGTCCTCCCGCCGGTACCGCGGCAAGAGCCGAGGGTCCCAGAGGGCGCGCCGCTGCCAGGGTCGACGGTGCGTGACACACCGATGGTCCAACCGAAAACTCCTGAAATATCGGTCACCGTGCAGGATGCGCCGGCGCCGCCGTCGATCGAGGCTCCGACGGCCACCACTGACGTCGGGGCTGAGCTGGCCGCCGCCTTCGACGAGCAGATCCAGGCGGTCGGTGCGAGCGTCGCCGCCGGCTTGGCCGCCGTCGCCGAGGCCGCAGCCCGGGAACGGACCGCGATCATCACCGCGGCCGACGCCCACCGGCAGCGCCTGGCCGCCGCGCACGACAAGGCCCGGACGGACGCGATCGCGCACGTCGACGGGCTCAAGGCGCAGGCACTGGGCGCCGCCGAGACCGAGGCCGCACGCGCGATCGCGGGTAGCGAGGAGCGCGCCGCGGCGATCCTGGCCGAGGGCCGCGGCGTGGGTGGTTCGGGGGAGCCGCCGTCCGCCGAGGCGCAGGTCAAGGCGGCGAGCAGGATCGCCGACCGGGCCGCCGACCAGGTCCGCCAGACCGGCGCGAAGCTTGCCTCGATGGTCCGGCAGGAGGCCGCCCACCACGTCGCGACCAACTACGACCCGATGCTGCGCGACTTCCTGACCAAGGTGGAGGAGTCGCGCCCCGCGTCGGAGCAGTCCATCGCCGCGTTCGTGCAGACCGCCCTGGCCAGGGTCGACCAGACCGCGGCGGAGGCAACACAGGCCCTGCGGACCGTGGGCGAGCACGCAACCGCGTCTCTGACCAGGGAGAAGGCGACCGCGGTGGCCGAGGCCGACCTGCTGGACGGCGAGGAAGGGTCGGCCGGCCACGCCGCGGAACGGCGTACCGAAATCGAAGCAAGCGGAGCGCGATTCGCCGCAGCCGCGCAGGCAGGGGCGGACAGCGCGGTCCAGGCGATGGCCGCGATCACCGAGAGCATGACCCGAGGTTTGGCCGAGACCGACGCCGAGGCCACGCTCGCGCGCGGCGCCGAGGAATTCCGCTCCGGGCTGCGGACCGTGCACGACAAGGCGCTGCGCGGCTTCGCGCGGCTGGTCGACGACGGCCTGGCCGGTGAGGACTCGCTGCTGGCCAGGGCGCGCGCCGAACTCGCCACGGTGCCCGGCCGGGTGGACGCCAAGTACGCCGGGCTGAAGGGCCAGGCCGCGAGCACCCCGATCCAGCGCGGCATCTGGTCGTCGATCACCGGCTGGGTCTCCGACCTGCACGACAGCGCGAAGAAGTGGTTCGCCGACACGTTCGGCGACTGGCTCGGCGGGCTGCTCCTCGGCATCCTCGAGGGACTGATCATGGTCGGCGTCGGGCTGCTGGTCGGCTGGGCGGTCGGTGCGGTGGTCGGCTTCTTCATCGCCGCTGCCGAGGTCGCCGCGATCGTCACCCTGGCGATCATGGTGGTGGCCGGCGTCGGGCTGAACATCTACAACCGGTTCCAGGAGTTCTACGCCGACAACCCGGGCCAGGACGCCGGGTTCTGGCGCGGCCTGGGCCTGGTCGGGCTGGGCGTCGCCGACCTGACCGGCATCCCGTTCATCGTCGAGGGAGTGGTCGGGCAGCGCGCGTTCGGTGCCGAGATGGACCGCTTCGAGGCGAACGAGCGCCTCGGCATGGGCCTGGTGTTCTTCGGCGCCACGCTGGTCTCGGCGAAGAACTTCCTGCGCGCGAAGCCGAAGGTGGTGGACGGGCCGGCCGCCCGCCCCGAGCCGCGGGCCAACCCGAGCAAGGTCGCGCCGGCCGGGCTGACGGCGAAGCTGGAGGCGATCCGCGCCGGGCTGTCCGACCCGCGGGCGATCGAGCAGTTCGACGGCATGTTCGGGGCGCTCAAGGGCGACGCGGCCAAGCTGGAACGGATCCTCGACGGGTTCGCCAAGAAGGGCCCGATCGAGGAACGCCTGATCAAGGACTGGGAGGCGAAGAACCCGGTACCCGAACCGCCGCGCGGCGACGCCCTCGACCAGGTGCCCGAGCTCAAGGCGCGGGCCCAGGCGTTGCTCGACGAGATGGTCGCGTTCCGCGAGGCGCACCCGGAGATCCCCGGCATGGCCGAGCGGATCAAGGCGCTCGAGGCGGAGATCGAGGGGCTCAACCGGATGCTGGACGGCCGGGTCGAGGCGTCACCCGAACAGGTGACCAGCAAACGGTCGAATTCCGATGGCATCCGGGACGAGTTCGCCGAGGCTCGCGAGGCTTCCGGGCTGACCGGGGTGAGCCGGAAGTTCCCGCTGGACGGGCGGCCGGACGCGGTCGAGGTGGACGTGGTGTCGGACGGCGGCCGCACCTGGACCGACGTGAAGTCGACCGAGCCGTTCACCACCGAGAGCAACGCGTGGACCGGCAAGGAGGGCCATCAGGGGCTCCGGGTGCAGGCCGAGGAGATGCTCCGGGCCGCGCAGCAGAGCCCGGTGGGTGCCGCGGCCCCGAAGGTGCGGTTCAAGTTCACCAAGGGCGTGACCCGAGACGTACGGGCGGCGCTGGAGGCGATGGGCGTCGAGGTGGCGGGCCCGACCGTCGAGCCCGTACCGGTGCCGCTCCAGGCACCCGATCGTGACAAGGACAAGCAGCGTTGACCGACAAGCATCTGGCCGCCGCGTTCTACCTGAGGTCCGGCCGGCCTCTCGAGGAACTGCTGGCAGCCGCGGGCGCGACCGACATCGACCCGCCGATGTGCCGCTGGGCCGGCATGACCTGCCGCGCCTACCTCCACGAGACCATGCTGGTGCTCACGTTCTTCCGCGACTTCGACGAGAACGCCCTGGTCGAGGCGTTCGAGCGGGCGTGCGAGGCACTCGAACCGGACGCCGCCCTGGTGGTCACGCACCCGGACGAGGCCGACGTGGACGCGCTGCGCCGGATCGCCGGGCAGGTCGCCGAGGCGGACGCGACGGCGCTGGCGGCCCGCCGGTTCGGTCTGCTCTACGTCAGCGACAAGCTGGCCGACTATCAGACCGGCGGCTGGATCGGCGCCGGTCGCGAGGTGATCCCCACGGTCGGCGGACAACTCATCTTCGGCGGCGAGGGTGCCCACCGCCTGTCCTGACGGCCGGGTTCAACCCATCAGCGCGAAGATGTTGTCCAGTTCCTCGCGGGCGACGCCGGAGGCCAGGGCGACGTGGAGCAGGAGGCGGGACTTGAACGGATCCAGGTGCCCGGCCGGGATCAGGCGCCGCCCGATCAGGTCACTCTCCGAGCCCGGGAACGCGTACGTGCTGACCGCGGTCGACCCGGCGCCCGTCCGCGACGCGAGCACCACCGGGATCCGCCGCGCCGCCGCCTCCAGATGCGGCACCCAGCTCTCCGCCACGTGACCCACGCCGAACGCCGCGACCACCAGCCCGTCCAGCCGCTCGGCGAACGCCGCCAGCAGATCGCCGTCGTCACCGAGCGAGGCGTGATAGATCCCGACCCGCGGTTCGCGTGCCGGCGCCGGCAGGGTGAGCCGTCGCGGTGGTTTGTTCATGAGGTACGCCCGCCGCTCGGTCACGTAACCCAGCGGTCCTCCGGTCGGCGACGTGAAGGCGGACACGCTGGAGCTGTGCGCCTTGCGTACCCGGCTCGCGGCATGGATCTCGTCCGACATGACGACCAGGCAGCCCAGCTCGCGCGCCTCCGGGCTGGCCGCGGTGACGAGCGCCGCGAGCAGGTTGCCCGGCCCGTCCGCGCCCGCCAGCGACGGGTTGCGCATCGCGCCGGTGACGACGATCGGCTCCGGCCGCCGGTGCAGCAGATCCAACAGGTACGAGGTCTCCTCGATGGTGTCGGTGCCCTGCATGACGACGACCCCTTCGGCCCCGGCGTCCAGGTGTTGCTCGATCGCCTCGAGCGTGCCGACGACATCCGCGATGGACAGCGATGCCCCGGGCAACTGCAGCCGGCTCTCGATGACGATGTCCAGTCCGAGCCCGCTGAGCCCGGGAATCGCCGCGACCAGCTGCTCGGCGGACAACGCCGGTATGGCCCCGCCCTCCGGTGGCCCGGTCATCGCGATCGTCCCGCCCAGCCCGATCACCGCAACCCGCATGAAACCCCTCCTCCGCCGGTCCGTCCAGTCCATCCCGGACCGCGTGCCGCCGCAACACAGGGGCCCCGGCCTCAGGCCGGGGCCCACAATGCCGGTGCGGCCGTTACCGGACCGCTCGGTAGGCGTCCACGATGCCGTTGCCGTAGAAGCCGTTGAACTCCGTCGTCCCCTCACATGCCGGAGTGGCGGCGGGGCAGGGGCGTTCCGCGGCGCTGGTGATGAGCTTGCGCTCCACCGCGTTCGGCTTCATCGTCTTGCCGCCGTGCTCCCCGTCGAACTCGCCGAACCGGCTGGCGATCAGCGCCGCCACCCCGGCCGCGTGCGGCGAAGCCATCGAGGTGCCCTGCAGGTACGTGTAGTAGCCGCACACGCCGGCCTTGGTGCACGACTTGAACACCGAGTCGGCACGCGCCGGAACCACGTTGCCGTCCGCGTCCACCCAGCCCCGGGACTGCAGCACGTTCTTCGGGAAGGTGGACAGGATCTCGTTGGTGATGCTGGCCGACGAGCCGTCGGTGAAGGCGCCGCCGGGCGCGGCCACCGAGATCTGCTCGACGCCGTAGTTCGAGAAGTACGAACGGTTCCCGGACGGACCGACCGCCGAGACGCCGATCACGTGCGGGCCCTCGACCGGCAGATCCCAGCAGGTGTCGTTGTCGATCGTCCGCGGGTAGCTGACGCCCTCCGGGTAGTCCGGGCTGGACCTGTCCACCGGCGGCTTGCCGAGGTCCTGGTTGGCGTTGCCGAGCGCGGCGAAGAGGGTGACGCCGTTGTTGTGGGCGTAGTTGAGGGCGCGGCGCATGCCGGCGATGATGGCCCGCTGTTCGGCCTGCTGCTCCGGCGAGTCGGCCGGGTTGGCGCGGCAGTCGTAGAGCCACGGGTCCACGTAGAACGACATGTTGACCACGTCGATGCCGGCGTCGCCCGCGTACACCAGGGCGTTGACCACCGGCTCGAGGAAGAAGTAGCCGGAGTCCTGCCCGCCCTTGAGCTCGACCAGGGTGACGTTCGGGGCGACACCGGAGACACCGACGCCGTTGGCCGCGGCGCCGATCGTCCCGGCGACGTGGGTGCCGTGACCGCCGTCGTCGGTGCCGACCGGGTCGAGGCAGCCCGCCACCTCGCACGGACCGTCGATGTCGGTCATGTCCGGGGCGAAGTTGCGGCTGAGGCGCTGGCTGAAGTGCGGGGCGAGATCGGGGTTGGACGCGTCCAGGCCGGTGTCCAGCACACCGACGGTGACGCCACGGTCACCCGACTCGATGGCGTGCGCCTGGTCGGCGTGGATCATCTCGAGACCCCAGAGCTTGTCGTCCAGGGGGTCGGCCTTCAGGCCCGCGTTCTGCTTGTTGCTGCCGATCGGACCCTGGTGGGGCTGTTCCAGCTTGGGGGTGCTCGGCGCGTACCCCATGGCCTTCTTCTGGGTGACGCCGATGAGCTGGGCGTCGGCGGTGGCCTTCGACCTGAAGTCGCCCCTGCCCGACTTCACGGTGTACATGCCGGCGGCGTCGTTGCGGGCGACGACTGATCCGCCGGCGCCCTGGATGGCGGCGATCGCGGCGGCCGGTGCGACGCCGTCCTCGGCGACAACGACGTACTCGATCGGGGTGGCTGCGGTGGCGGGACTCGTCGATGCGGCGAGGAAGGATGCCAGGCCCGTCGCGGTGGCGACGGCGGCGGCGGTGAGCTGTCTTCTCATCCGTCCATGAGATCGAGAAGCATCGAACCCCGCAAGACCGTTCCTGTTACGTGCCCCGAGCAGGATTCGAACCTGCGACCCCCTGATCCGTAATCAGGTGCGCTATCCACTGCGCCATCAGGGCTTGTTTTTCTTGCGTAGGCCGTACCGGGATCGAACCGGTGATCTCCTGATGGAGAGTCAGGCGAGCGTCCCGCTGCTCCAACGGCCCATTAATAAAAGGGCATGCCAATAGCAATGAATGGGAAAAGAAAAAACCGCCTCTCCCGTACGGGAGTGAGGCGGCCGAACGGCTGCTGATCAGCCTCGACGTCGCCCCGGAGTGGATCGCACGGGCGTCTCAACGCGCAGCGTCGGCCGCTGCTCGCTGGTCCGTCGTTCCCGTGTCATCGAAAGCTCCCTGCTCGGTTATTGGCGACTGAAAGGAGAATAGAACCGGCCCGATGTGAATGGCAAGCCCGATTTCAGGGTCCGGGCCGGGCGCCCCCCTCAGAGCCCCGGCCCGGATGCCCAGAACGCTACGAACTCCGGGGCGACGGATCGATCCCGCTGACTACCGAGGGAAAGTACAGCCTGCTGTACTCCGTCCGGGGCGGGCGCAGGGCAGGATTGCGGTCATGTCCCTGCACGTGTCGCGTCGCGTCCGGGCCGCCGTGTACGCGCTGGAGCACCTGGTCCTCGGCATCGGCACGGCGGTTCTCGCGCTCACCTCCGTACTCTGGACCATCCTTGCCCTGATCCCCGCGCCGCAACTCGCGCTGCCGGCCGTGCGCCTCGCCGCCGATCGCGAGCGTTCCCGCCTCTCCCGCATGGGGCCGGAGATCGCCGGGCCCAACCCCCTGCCGCAAGGCAGATGGACCTGGGTACGCGACTCCGCGGTGCGCCGCGAGCTCGCCTGGACGCTCGTCCACGCCACCGTCGGCTTCGTGCTCGGGCTGATCGGGCTGACCCTTCCGCTGTACGCCCTGCAGAGCCTCACGTTCCCGCTGTGGTTCTGGCTCATGAACCCGGAGGACGGTGGCCCGGGCATCGCGATCTGGCGGATGGACGGGCCGCTGGAGATCTTCGCCGTCTTCCTGCTCGGGCTGCTCTGGGTGCTCGCCGTGATCTTCCTCGGCCCGCTGCTGGCGAAGGCGCAGGCCTGGCCCGGGCGCCTGCTGCTGACGCGCACCGACGCCGACACGTCCGTACGCATCGCGCACCTGACCGCCACCCGCGCCGCCGCCCTCGACGCCCACGCCATGGAGCTGCGCCGCATCGAACGGTCCCTGCACGACGGCACCCAGAACCGCCTGGTCGCCGTGAACATGCTGATCGGCGCCGCCCGGCGGGCCATGACCAGGGATCCGGCCGCCGCCGAGGCCGCGCTGGACCGGGCGCAGGAGGCAACCGAGCAGGCGCTGGCGGAACTGCGTACGGTGGTCCGCGGCATCCTGCCGCCGGTGCTGACCGACCGCGGGCTGCCCGGCGCGCTGGCCGGCCTGGCCACCAACAGCGCCGTGCCCACCCAGCTCGACGTCTCGCCCGAGGCCCGCGCCCCCGCCTCGGTGGAGGCGACCGCCTACTACGTTGTCGCGGAGGCGCTCACCAACGTGACCAAACACAGTGGGGCCTCCCGGGCCACGGTCGGTGTGCGGCGCGACGGCGACCGGCTGGTGCTGCGGATCGAGGACGACGGGCACGGCGGCGCCGACGAGAACAGCGGCTCGGGCCTGACCGGCATCCGCCGGCGGATCGAGGCGTACGACGGGAAGATGATCCTGACCAGCCCACCGGGTGGGCCGACGAGATTGCTGGTGGAGCTGCCGTGCGGATCGTGATCGCCGAGGACGACCCCCTGCTGCGGGAGGGACTCGCCGCGCTGCTGCGGGCCGAGTCGCTGGACGTGGTTGCCACCACCGACAATCCCGTCTCCTTCCTGGAGGCGATCGACGAGCACGCCCCGGACATCGCGATCGTCGACGTGCGGATGCCGCCGACCCACACCGACGAGGGCATCCGCGCGGCGGTGGAGGCGCGGCGCCGGCAGCCCGGGCTGGCGGTTCTGGTGCTCTCGGCGTACGTGGAACAGGCTTTTGCCACTGATCTTCTCGCCGGGGGTGCGGTGCGCCTGGGCTACATGCTGAAGGAGCGGGTCGGCCGGGTCGAGGAGTTCCTGCGGGCGTTGCAGCGGGTCGCCGACGGTGGCACGGCGATCGACCCGGAGGTGGTCGGCCAGCTGCTGGCGCGTCCGCGGCAGGACGACGCGCTGGAAAGGCTCAGCCCGCGGGAGCTCGACGTGCTCGCGCTGATGGCCGAGGGGCTGGGCAACACCGCGATCGCCGAGCGGCTCTTCGTCACCGAGGGCGCGGTGCACAAGCACATCCGCAGCATCTTCGCGAAGCTCGACCTGTCGCCCGACGACCGCGCGGACCGCCGGGTCACGGCGGTCCTGCGCTACCTGGACAACCCGGTCAGCCGGTGACGTCGTACACCAGGTCGTAGACCGCGTCGCCGTCGTCGAACGTGACCTTGCGGTCCGACACCGCGTCGCAGGCGATGACGATGCGGTCGACGGTCACGTTCAGCGGCGACTTGTCCAGCACCAGCCGCACCTCCAGCCCGTCGGAGCCGAAACCGGCGGCCGGATGGCCGAACGACGCCGCGGTCCGGGTGTCGCCGAGCTCGAACTCGACGCCGTCCCCGCCCGACGGGAACCAGCGCTGCTCCACCTGCAGCCAGACGAAGTCCGTCTGCCGGCCGTTGTCCTTGTCGAGGTTGCGCGCCTTCAGCGACGTCATGGAGAAGTCGCAGGTGTCGGCGGCCGCGGCCGGAGCGGCGGTGCCGACGATCGCGGCGGCCGCCACGACGAGGCCGAGCAGCGTACGGGTGATCTTCATGGGTGGTTCCTTTCGCTCGATGTGACACCAGCCTCGGCACGGGCGTCACGGACGGCTCACGGCAAAGTCACGGGACGCGTAGACGACACAGCTGTTGTGCTGCTCGCCCCAGGTGCAGATCCTTTGCGCGTGGGTCCTTCCGTGGTGGCGGTGGCGGCGGCGGCCGGCTACGGCAAGACCACCGAGCTGCGCGACCGCTATCCCGATGCCCGCTGGCACCGCGGCCTGCCCTCCGGCGCCGGCCCGGTGGCCTCGTTGCTCGCCGGCATCGCTCTGGAAGAGGCGCGCGCCGGTGCCCGCCGGGTCGTCTTCGACGACCTGCCGTCGCTGCCGCCCGGGACCGCGGGCGCGGTGGCAAAGCTGGTGGAGGGTACGGCCGAAGTGGCGCTCGCCTCCCGCTGGCCCGGAGCCCACGCCGACGTGGGACCGTCGGCGCTCGCGCTGACCGTCACCGAGGTAGCCGCCCTGCTGTCCGTCGACGGGCTCGACGATGCCGCGAACCGGGTCCACGCGGACACGGCCGGATGGCCGGTGCTGGCGCATCTCGCCGCCGCGACGCTCCGCGAATCCGGGGTGCCGCACGGCTCGCTGCTGCCCGTGCTGGCCCAACCGGACGGCCCGATCGCCGCCTACCTGGCCGAGGAGGTGCTGCCGTCGCTGCCCGACCCCGCCCGCAGACTGCTCGCCCACCTCGGCGACCTCGCGCCCGTCGGCACGGCGCTGTGCGTCACGCTCGGACACGACCCCTCGGCTCTGCGGCACCTGGTCCGCTGCGGGCTGCTCACCACGGCCGGGTCGCCGCCGGTCGTACCGGGCGGGCCGGCGCCGTGGCTGCGGGTCGTGCCCGTGGTGGCGGCCGTCGTCGCCGGGCCGGGCCCCTCGGCGGCCGTCTTCTACGACAAGCACGGGCCGCCGGTGGCCGCCGCTCGCGAATACCTCCGGGAAGGCGACTTCTCGTCCTGCGCGCGGGTGCTCTCGCAGCACGGTGAATCGATGGTCGCGGCGGGTCAGGCGGCCGGCGTTACCGAGCTGGTGTCGGCGCTGCCGTCGCGTAGCGCTGGTCTGTGGCTGCTGCTCGGTGACGCTCGGCGGGCCGAAGGGGCGTTGGACGCGGCGGCGCAGGCGTATGCGGCCAGTGGGGTGCCGGCCAGTAGTCCGGCGCTGGCCTGGCGGGCCGGGCGGATCCACTATCAGCGGGGGGATGCGCCGGGGGCGCTGGCGGCCTTCGCGGCGGCTGAGCCGGACTTGTTGTCGGGCGCGCAGGGTCTCTCGGCGGCCGTGCCGGAATTCTCGTCTGCGGCCGATGGTGTGCAGCTGGCTGCCTGGAGGGCCAACGCTCGGCTGCTGGCCGGCGCGGCCGACGCGGCTCTGGCCGATGCTCGCCGAGCGATCGCGCTGGCGTCAGGCCTGTGGACAACCGACCGAAATCGTCCGGGCCGGGGGCTAGATTCGTGCCCACCCGGTGACGGGGTGGGGGAGGTGGCGGCAGGTTTCGAAATTGTTGAATGTGACGCGCAGCGGGTGACGGCGGCGCTGGCCGTCGCGCATGTGAGCGCTGCGCTCTGCCTCGCCGCGGTGGGCGACGACGCCGGGAGCGAAGAGCACTACGGCCTGGCGCTGCCCGCGGCCGAGCGCAGCGGCGACGTCGTGCTGCTGACCCGGATCCACATCAACCGCACCTACCGGCTGCTCACGGCGGCACGCTTCGACGCGGCGCTGGTCTCGGGGCGGACCTGCGCGAAGTACGCCGCCGCCTCCGGTCAGCCGAGCCTGCAGGCGATCGCCGCCTGCAACGAAGGCGACGCGCTCGCCATGCTCGGGCGGTTCGACGAGGCGGTGCGGTGCTACGAGATCGCGATCGCCGGATATCACCGGACCGGGTCGCGGCGGGTGGCGGGTGCTCAGCTCGGGCTCGGTGAGGTGTACCGGCGGCGGGGCTGGCGGCAGCAGGCGCGGGCGGCCTTCGAGGAGGCGATCCGGGTCGCTACCGAGGCCGGCAACCCGCGTGTGCTCGGGCCGGCCCGGAACGGCCTGGCCCTCGTGCTGCTCGGCGACGAACCGGAACGCGCCGCCGCGATCGTCGCGCCGGGCAGCCTCGCGGAAGGATGGGTCGCCCTGCGCGACGGTGACCACGACCGGGCCGCGGCGGTGGCCGGCGCGTGTTGCGACGCCGCCCGCGACGAGGGCGACCGGGTGGGGCTGGCCGATGCGCTGGAACTGCGGGGCATGGCCCTCTGCGCCGGCCCGTCCACGACCGCCGAGACGACGAGCGGGGCGGCGCGGGTGCGCAACGCGAAGGAGAAGGCGGCCGTAGAAGCGAAAGCCGGCTCAGCGCGGAAGGTCAAAAGGGGGGAAGAGGGGCGGGTCGCGCTGAGGGAGTGCCACGGGATCTGGGTCGAGGCGGGCGCCGTGGTGGAGGCGGCGCGGCTCGAGGTGGTGCTGGCGCGGCTGCCCGGTGCCGGTCCGGAGGAACGACTGCGTGGGCTGGTCGCGGCGGAACGGCTGCGGGACGCCGGTGCGGGTGGAGCCGAGCAGGGTGAGGCCGGTGCGGAGGTGGTGGTGCGGGCGTTCGGGCGGTTCGAGGTGCTGGTCGGCGGGGAGGTGGTGCCCGCTTCCCGGTGGCAGTCGAAGAAGGCTCGTGACCTGCTGCGGATCCTGGTCGCCCGGCGAGGCCGGCCGATCCCGCGCGACGAGCTGTGCGAGCTGCTCTGGCCGAGCGACGAGCCGGCCGATAATCCGGCCGACGGCCCGGGCGACAAAAGGGGGGATGGCCGGGGGAAGGCGGGCCACCGGCTGTCGGTGCTGCTGTCGATCCTGCGCGGCGTCCTGGACCCGGCCAAGGCGCTCCCGCCGGACCACTACCTGGTGGCCGACCTCGCGAGCGTCGCCCTGGACGTGACCCGGCTCCGGGTCGACGTGGAGGACTTCCTGGCGTACGTCGCGCAGGCCCGGCGTCTCGTCGAGGCGGGCGACACCGCCGCCGCGCGCGCCCTGCTGGCGACGATCGACCGGCACCAGGGCGGCGAGGCGGCGTTCGAGGACGAGCCGTACGCGCTCTGGTCGGCCGGCCTGCGGGAGGAGGCGCGCGCCGCCCACCTGCGGATGCTCCGGATGTCGGTGCAGGTGGCGGACAACGTGGACGCGGCGGCCGGTCTGCTGCTGCGGGTGCTGGAGCAGGACCCGTACGACGAGGCGGCGCACCGGGGGCTGGTGCGCCGCCTGGTCCGGGCGGGCCGGCACGGCGAGGCCCGGCGGGCGTTCGAGCGCTACGCCGAGGCGATGCGGTCGATCGGCGTACGCCCGCCGGACCCCGCCCTGCTCAGTGGAACGTCCCGATCAGCCCCGCCTCCACGGTGACGCTGCCGCCCTCGTCGGCGAACGCCCGCTGTCCCGATCCTCCGAGCAGGGTTCCGCGGGCCCAGGTCAACGGCCCGGGTACGAGCGCGTCCAGCGTCGCCGACGGCGGCCCGGTCACCGCTGCGCCGACCGGGTAGACGTCCACGTCGGGGTCGGCAGGCGAGCCACTGGCGACGATCGGCCAGCTCTCGGACGTCGTCGTGGCCTGCGCCCGGCGCATCTCGCTCGCCGCGGGCCGGCACAGCGCGATCGCCGTCACCTGGGTGCCCCAGTCGCCGGCGACCACCCGTACGCGATGAAGAGCCGCATCCATCGTGACCTCCTTGACCACCCCGCCCTCGACGTGGAAGCCGAGCCCGAACAGCGCGGTGGTGTCGGAGCATTCGGCTTCGGCGATGCCCGCCCCGGTCTCGATCTCGCGCTCCGGAAGGGCCGAGTCCTGGCACATGACGTACGCGGTGACCGACCAGTTGCCCACCCGCCCGGCCGGCGCCCGCGCGGTCACCGTGACCGAGTCGCCTTCCTCGTCGGGCAGGATCCCGGTGATCGCCACCCCGCCGGCGCCGGGCATTCCGTAATTGATCACTCCGCCACCGGCGTACCGGGTGCCGGACGTGCATGTGGCGGTCGCCGTCTTGACCTGCTGCGGCCCGAACACGCTGGTGTCCGACTCCCGTTCCGGCGACCATCCTCCGGGGGTGGCCAGCACTCCCGCGATCAGTCCACCGGCCAGCACCGTGGCAACACTCATCTGCTGTTCCTCCTCAAAGGGGCGATGACCCTGATGGAACAGAGGCGGTGTCAGGGTGGCGTCATGCCCCACCGCCGAAATCCGACACCATGGGGTGGACCGCTCACGCGCGGTAGGGAAAACTCCTCATGTCCGATTCGTTAGGGCCGATGGGTTGCGCCGGGCGAGCGGGAGGAGCGGTCTTGACCAGCATCGAGCGTCTGACCGCGCACTTGAACGCCCTGCGCACCCTGCATGAGGTGAGCAAGGCGGTCCACGCCAGCCTCGATCTGGGCCGCACCCTGGACGCCGTGGTGCGCGGCGTGACCAAGGCCAGCGGCTTCCAGGTCGCGCTGATCAACCTGCGCATGCCGGACGGCGACTTCGAGGTGGTCTCCATCGAGGGCACCGACGACGCCAAGGACGCGCTGCTCGGGACCAGGACGACGCCGGCGGCCTGGGACGAGATCTTCGGCCAGGGCGAGCGGTGGGGCGCCCTCGTGTACGTGCCGCACAGCGTGACGCTCTCCGACGTGATCACCTTGTGGACGCCGGACACCCCGGTGCCCGAGGACCCGCTGGGCTGGCATCCGGAGGACTGCCTGTTCGCTCCGCTGACCGGGCCGGGCGGCGACCTGCTCGGGGTGCTCAGCGTCGACCTGCCGCAGGACGGCCGACGACCGGGCCTGGGTCAGCGGGAGACGCTCGAGATGTTCGCCGAGCACGCCGCGATCGCCATCCAGCACGCGAATCTGCACAAGGAGCTGGAGGAGAGCCGTCGTCAGCTGGACCACGCGGCGAACCACGATCCGCTGACCGGCCTGGCCAACCGGGCGCGGCTGCGGACGTTCATCGACGCGCACGGCGGCGATGCGAAGGGAAGCCGGACGGTGACGACGTTCGGGGCGCTGGTCGTCGACCTGGACGGTTTCAAGCGGGTCAACGACGAGGGCGGGCACGAGGTCGGCGACGAGGTGCTCCGGGTGGTGGCCGAGCGGATGCGCCGCCTGGTCCGTACGGAGGACATGCTGGCGCGGATCGGCGGCGACGAGTTCATCGTGGTGCTGGCCGGTCCGGAGGGCCCGGCGACGCTGGCCGGTCTGGCGGAACGGATGGCCGAGGCGATCGCCGAGCCGATCCCGACGCGTCGCGGGCCGCAGCGGGTGGGTGTGAGCATCGGGCAGGCGTTCGGCGCCGGTGAGGTCGGCCCGCTGCTGAACGCGGCGGACGCCGACATGTACCGGGTGAAGCAGCAGCACCACCGGGAACGGGACCCACGCCTCCACCCACGCGGGGTGTGCACGCACCCGCACCCGGTCCACGGCGAGCAGCTGCCCGTCCGCGGCTAGCAGCCGTTTCCCGGGCGTCTCCGGGCGGGCCGGCCGCCGAGCCGGTGGCCGGCGGCAGCACGTGCAGGGTCACGGTCGAGCCGGCCCGATATCCGGCGTCGCGCGGGTTGACCGTCCGCCTCGATGAGTCCCGGAACCGGTCGGGGCATCCCGTCGAGGTACGGAAAGATCGCCGACCTGGGACGATCGACCATTCGTGTCCGAAAGCGTTCTGCTCTCCGAGTGAAGTTCGGCTACGAGTAGTACTACAGAGGACATACCGGTATGGTGGCTCCGCATAGACGCCGGTCTGATTCTGATTATCGGACCCCCTCCGAGCGGCTAGGACGATCACCCAGACGTGAGTACTGAAAAGGACGCCGGGCAGCAGCCGGTCGCGAAACAGTCCATCAAACGCCGGGTGATCCGGCTGGTGCTGATTCCCGGTGCCGCGGCCATGGTTCTCTGGCTGGTCGCCTCCGGCTACCTGGTCTTCAACGGCTTCTACGAGCGTGCCGTCGCGGTCGGCGTGCGGCAGGTGTCCATCCCGGCGGTCACGGCGCTGGTGTCCATCCAGCGGGAACGCCGGATGAGCATCGCGTACGTCACCCGGCCGACCTCGGACATGCGCCAGCTGATCGAGCAGCGCCGGCTCACCGACGACCAGCTCGCCACGCTGCGGGACACCGCCGAGCCGATCCTGGCGAGCGCGCCGGGGTCGATCGCGGTCAAGTGGTCGGCCCTCTCCGACAAGCTGGAGGGCATGCCGGGCATCCGGAGCACGATCGACTCCGGGTCGGCCGGCCGCCAGCAGGTGTACGACTTCTACAACGGCGTGCTGGACGCCGCGACGGCCCTCTTCGACACCCAGGCCCGCGCGGTCCGTTCGGCGGCGGCCACCCAGGGCGGCATCGCGGCGACCGACGCCTTCGAGGCCAGCGACCTGATGTCGCGCAGCGGTTCGATCATCTCCGGTTCGCTCGGGGCCGGCACGCTCAGCCAGGCGGACTATCTCCAGTTCACGGCCATGGTCGGCGCGTACCGCAGCGAGCTGAACAAGGTCTCGCAGAACCTGGAGCCGCGGGCCCGCGAGCTGTACGGCGCCCTGCTCGCCACCCCGGAGTGGCGCAGCCTGGTGGCCGCCGAGAACACGCTGCTCACCGAGGGGCCGTGGCGCAGCGGCGCGCCGAAGGCGCTGCAGCTGGACGAGGCCGGGTGGGAACGCACCAGCGCCCGCGTGTCGGACGCCCTGACCAACCTGAGCGTGGCCCAGGCCGACGCCACGTCCCTGCGGACGCTGCACGCCGGCAACAACCAGCTCCTGATCGCCTCGCTGGGCAGTCTCGCCGCGCTGATCATCGCGGTCATCGCCATCGTCTGGGCCGTGCGCCAGTCGCAGATCCTGGTCAACAGCGCGCTGTCGGTCCGCCTCTCCCAGCTGGGCAAGGACGCCGCCGCGGTGGTCGACGACCTGCTGCCGGAGATGATGCGCAAGCTGCGCCGGCGTGAACGCGTCGACCGCGACACCGACCTGCTCAGCCAGGACTACGGCCGGGACGAGATCGGCCAGCTGGCCCAGGTGCTCAACCGGTCGCTGCACGCCGCGGTCGGCGCCGCGGTGGACGAGGCCAACGCCCGCGCCGCCGGCACCGCGATGCTGATGGGCGTCGCCCGCCGGCCGCAGCGTCCGCTGCAGCGCGGCCTGAAGGTGGTCGAGGACCTGCAGGAGCGGATCGGCGACGAGCAGCTGCTCGCGAACCTGTTCGACATCAACCACCAGATGGCGCAGACCCGGCGCTTCCTGGAGAACCTGATCATCCTCGCGGGCGGGCAGACCGGCCGCCGGTTCCACAAGCCGGTGCCGATGCGCCGGGTGCTGCTCGCCGCGACCGCCGAGACCCAGCAGTACCAGCGGGTCACCCTGCGGCAGACGGCGGACGTGGCGGTGGTCGGCTCGGCCGTCGCGGGCACCATCCACCTGCTCGCCGAGCTGGTGGACAACGCGCTGACCTTCTCGCCGCCCAACTCTCCGGTGTGGATCAGCAGCACCCGGGTCGAGCGCGGCATCGTCATCGAGATCGAGGACGGCGGCGTCGGCATGCCCGCCGACCAGCTGGCCACGGTCAACGAGCTGCTGGCTACCGCGCCGACCCCGGACGTGACGGCGCTGAAGGACGGCGCGCAGATCGGTCTCTGGGTGGTCGCCGAGCTGGCCCGGCGGGAGGGCATCCAGGTGACGTTGCGGACCTCCGCGTACGGCGGGGTGCTCGCGGTCGTGCTGCTGCCGGAACGGGCCGCGTCCCCGTACGGCGAGACTCCGACGATCTCGCCGTACGGCGAGACCCCGACGATGGAGATCACCGGCGACGTCATGAAACAGGGTGCTCCGCCCATGGCGCATCCGGCTCCGCCCGCGGTCCCACAGGCGGCGCCACGGAGCGCGCCACCCGTGCCCGCGCCGGCGTCGGTCGCGGTCGCCGCCCCACTGCAGCAGGCGCCGGCCGGGCGTCCGCAGCTTCCCGTGCGCCGCCCCCAGGAGCACCTCAACCCGTTGCTGCGCGAGGAGGAGCCGTCCGGCGCCTTCGCCGCGCCCACCGCGCCGACCCGGACCCCGGACCAGGCCCGCGACCGCTTCGCCCGCTATCAGCACGGGTGGCGTGCCGGTAAGCACGCCGCCACGGATCCCGATCAGCCGCCGCCGCCCGGCAGCTGACCACCGGTTACCTCGAGACAGGGAAGATGATGGAGTCGACCAACGACCTGACGTGGATGCTGGACGAGCTGGCCGCCTTCCCCAGCGTCCTGAACGCCGCCGTGCTCTCCACCGACGGCCTGATCATCCAGAAGTCCAGCTCGCTCCCGCAGGACGCGGCGGACCTGATGGCGGCCGCGGCCTCGTCGCTCTACAGCGTCGCCGCGGGCACCGGGCGACGCTTCCGGAGCGGTCCGGTGCACCAGGTGGTCATCGAGTACGAGGACCACACGCTGTTCATCGCCGCGGCCGGTGAGAACGCGCGGCTGGCCGTGCTCTGCGGCGAGGACGTGGACATGGGTGCGATCGCGTACGAGATGGGCCGGCTGGTCACCCGGATCGGTCAGTACCTCGGTTCGGTGGCCAGAGCCACGGCCGCGGCGGGCAACGGGCACGCGGGTGGCTGACGGGTGACCTATTGGTCCGGCGACGAGGACGAGCTCGGCAAGCTCGTCCCCCTCTACGTCCTTGTCGGGGGGCGTACTACTCCGCGAAACACCACTCTGGACCTGGCGACGCAGATCATCGCGTACCCGGCTGACACGGCGGCCCTGGAACCGCAGTACCGGCAGATCGTGCTCAGCTGCGGCGACTGGGTCTCCATCGCCGAGGTGGCCGCTCACCTGGGCCGCCCCCTGACCGTGGTGAAGATCCTCGTCGACGTGCTGCTGGAGCAGGGTCTGCTCGCGATCGGCGCGCCGGCCCAGCAGACCGTGGTCAACCGCGGGCTGCTCGAGACGCTGCTCGACGGGCTGCAGAGACTGTGAACTCGAAGGACGGATTTGTGAAACGGACATCGGTCAAGATCGTGGTGGCCGGCGGGTTCGGCACGGGCAAGACCACGCTGGTCAGGTCCATCAGCGAGATCGACCCGCTGACCACCGAGGAGGTGCTGACCGAGGCCAGCGTCGGGGTGGACGACCTGGCCGGGCTGGAGGACAAGCACAGCACCACGGTGGCCCTCGACTTCGGCCGGATCACCATCAACCACGAGGTGGTGCTCTACCTGTTCGGTACGCCCGGGCAGGACCGCTTCTGGTTCATGTGGGACGAGCTGGCGCAGGGCGCGGTCGGTGCGATCGTGCTGATCGACACGCGGCGGCTGGACTCCAGCTTCGCGGCGATCGACTACTTCGAGCGGCGCAAGATCCCGTTCCTGGTGGCGGTGAACATGTTCCACGGGGAGCGGGTGTACACCGAGGAGGAGATCCGCGGGGCGCTGCATCTCTCCGCGGAAGCGCCGCTGCTGTGGACCGACGCGCGTAACAGGGAGTCCGTCCGCGAGACGCTGGTACGGCTCGTCCGGCACGCGCTGTCCCGCCTACCGGACACCGAGCCGGTCGGCTGATCGGACTTCGCGCAGGTCGGGCGCCCTCGCTGCGGTAAGTGATCAGTCCACTCTGGTCCGTGATTAGTTCGACGGATATGATCGTCATCATGACCGTCCGTATTGCGGGATTTCCTGAATTAACCAGGGAAAACTACCAAGCGGAGGGTCTCTCGTTCGGCGCGTTCCTAGGTGGGCTGTGGGCTGTGGCCTGCGGGGCGCTCGAGGTGCCGTACAGCCAGACGCTCCGCAGCACCCGGATGGTCCGCTCGCTGCTTCCCGCGTGGAGCGAGGAGCCGATCGGCCTGGCGCCGGTCCAGCGGTCCTACGTCGCGGACGACGGTTTCCCCGCCGAGCTCTCGGTCAACTGGTCCGGGCGGCGCCCTGAGCTGCGCATGCTCTTCGACAGCCTGGGCCACCGGGTCTTCCCGGACGAGCCCGCCGACGCTCTCGCCACCCTCTTCACCCCCGAGACCGGTCGGTCGTCGCCGGCGCCGGTGTGGCACGCCATCGCCTGGCGTCCGCCGGCGCGGGTGGTGCACAAGACCTACTTCGGACTGTACGAGTGGCCCGAGGCGGAACGACTCGCGGCGGTCGGCGAGGCGATGGCCCGGCTCGACCTGACCGCGGCGTGGGACGACGCCCGTACCCGCGTGGAGGCCTTCGACGGCCGGCGGGAGGTCGAGTTCTTCGCCGTGGACCTGCTCGACGGCCGTGACGCACGGGTGAAGATCTACTACCGCAACCACGACGCCGACCTCGCCGAGGTGGCCCGGGTCGCCGCCGTGGCACGCAACCACAACGCCGCCGCCGCGACCGCCGCCTACCGGGCGCTGACCGGCGAGCGCGCCGCCGCCGGGCAAGCCGCCCTGACCTGCCTGGCCTTCCGGTCCGGCGTCGCGTCCGCGGTCGAGTCGACGACGTACCTGCGGCTGTCCACCCTGACGGCGACCGACCAGGAGGCCGTGGACCGTACCAGCGCGCTGCTCAGCAGCGAGGGTGTCGATCCCGGCCGGTTCCGCGCCCTCTCCGCCGCGGTCGCGCCGCGGTCGCTGGCACACAGCACCGGCGTGCTGGAGCTCGTCAGCTTCCGCGCGGCCGGCCGGCCGGGAGACGTCACCACGTACTTCCGGTTCCCCGTGTTCGATCTCTCCTGAAAGGATCCCCGTGACCACACAGGACGTGGAGCGTGTCGCCCGGTTCAATGAGGAGCGGCAGCGCGAGTACGGCGAGTCGGCGCTGATCCGGCTGCTGACCGACGAGAGCACCCGCCCGGAGACGAAGAAGGCGGTGCTCACCTATCTGCAGCCCTGGTCCAACGCCTTCCAGCGGATGATCAGCGCCCGGGTGACCTTCGAGTCCGATCCCGCCCTCTACCAGCTCGCCCTGGAACATCAGGAGGAGGAGATCGGGCACGACAAGATCCTGCGCCGCAGCCGGGCGGACGACCAGCGGGTGGTCTGGGATCCGGTGATCGAGTCCGGCGCGTCGTGGTTCGTCGACCAGTTCGCCATCCAGCCCGGCGTGCGGAAGGCGGCGCTCGCCCACCTGGCGCTCGAGGCCGGCAGCCTGGTGTTCAGCCAGGCGGGCGCGAAGGCGTTCCCGGACGACGAGTACTTCGACCTGCACGACGAGGCCGACGTCGGGCACCTCGAGATGGGCTACGAGCTGCTGCGCGAGCGCGACGACTGGACGGCTGACGAGGTCACCGAGGTGCTGGACCGTGGCTGGCAGGTGATCGGCGTGGTCTCCGACCGGATCGCCGAGTGTGCCCGCCGCGACACCTCCGCATGACGATGACCGAGCCGGTCTCCGCGGCGCGTGCGGTCGCCGCGGAGACCACCCAGGCGCTCGCCGGCGCGTTCGGCGAGCGCCTGACCGCCGTCTATCTGCTCGGCAGCCTCGCGTACGGCGGCTACGCCCCCGCCGTGAGCGACATCGACGTGGCCGCCGTGCTCACCGACCGCCGCCCCGACGACCCGGACACGGTCACGGCCACCGTCGACGCCCTGCGCGAGCGGACCCCGCTGCACGGCAAGCTCTCGGTGTTCTGGAGTTCCCTGCCCGCCCTGCGCGCCGGCGAGTCCGACGGGCGCTTCCCGGCGATCGACCGGGTGCAGCTCGCCGAGCACGGCCGCCTGCTGCTGGGCACCGACGTGGCCGGCCGGATCGCCCTGGTGTCCGGGCCGGACCTGCTGGTGGAGAGCGCCCGGTTCGCGCTCGGCGTGCTGGCGACCGACGAGGTGATCGCCGAGTTCCACCGCCCGCGCCGGCTGCTGGTGGATCCGGTGTGGTTCACCAAGGCGGTGCTCTTCCCGGTCCGGCTGCTGCGTACCGCGGCGGAGGGGTCCGGGCGGTCGTCGACCAACGACGAGGCGATCGGCTGGTACCTCGGCCGGCCCGATCCGGCCGGGGCCGGTCTGGTCCGCCTGGCCGCGCGGGTCCGGGCCGGTGTGCCCCTGGATCCGGAGGAAGCCGCGACCGAGCTGGCCGCGGGGCTCACGCCGCTCTACCGCGCGTTCCTGGACGACCACACGGCACGTCTGCCACCGGATCTCGCCGCGGACTTCGCCCGGTGGGGCGATCGGTTGCCGGTACAACCATCTGGCAACTAGGTCGCGCCGGGATCACACCCGGCCACGGGTCGAATGGAGGTCATGACGTGGCTTCGGCGGTGGGATCCGCTGCTGGTGGGTGGCTGCGTCGTGTTCACCATCGTCGTCGCGTACCTGCTGCTCGACCTGAACGGCGAGGCCACCCAGCTCCGCGTCTTCTGGACGCAGATGCCGTTCGTCGACCTCGCCATCGTGCTGGTCGCCAGGGCGGTGAGCCGGCGGCCCGGCGCCTCCCTCGGCGAACGGCGGCTGTGGCGCGCGATCTCCGCCGAATTCATGATCATCATGGCCGGTGACAGCTGGCAGGCGATCACCGTGTGGCGTGCGAATTCCGCCGCCGCGATGGCAATCGGCCCGGTCACCGATCTGTGCAACCTGATCGGGGTGATGCCCGGCCTGTGGGTGCTGCTGACCTATCACACGAACATCGGCGACCGGCACGTCCGGCGCCGATATCTGCTCGACTCGGCCACCGTCGGGGTCGGCATCAGCGCCCTGATGTATTTCCTGATCGCGTCCAGCGGCGCCGATCGCAACCGGCTCACCTGGCTGTTCGGCGCGGTGATCCTCGGGGTCATCGCGTTCGCCGTGTGCAACCTGGTGCTGGCCGGGGTGCTCCCGGTGAGCCGGCCGGCCGCGCTGATGATGGGCTCGGGAATCCTGCTGCAGGGCTGGGCCGGCGGGTTGCTGGGGACCGGGCACCGGGTCAGCGTGACGCTGACCCTGCTGACCCTCACCTCCGCCCTGCTCCTGTTGGGCGCTCGCCTGCATCAGGTCGGCCCGCCCGTGCGGGCGCACGGCGGTCCGCGCCGGGCGTACAGCGTCCTGCCGTACTGCACGCTGCTGATCGGTTTCGGGCTGATCCCGATCGCGGTCCGGCACGGCATCGGCTTCGACTTCTGGTTCGTGATCGCCGGGCTGTTCCTCACCACGTTGCTGGTCGTGGTGCGGCAGTTGCTCGCCTTCCGGGAGAACGGCCGCCTGCTCGTCGAGCTGGACGCCAGCCTCCAGGAGGCCCGCCTGCTGCAGGGGCAACTGCGGCATCAGGCGACCCACGACGCCCTCACCGGCATGGCGAACCGCGCCCTCTTCGACGAGCGGCTGCGGTCAGTCGAGGGTCCCGCCGCGATCCTGCTGATCGACCTGGACGGCTTCAAGGCCATTAACGACACGTACGGCCATCATGCCGGCGACGTGGTCCTCACCACCGTGGGCGCCCGCCTCCACGACTGTGTGCCGCCGGACGCGACCGCGGCCCGGCTGGGCGGCGACGAGTTCGCCGTGATCCTGCCCGGCATGGACGAGGCGGCCGCCCGGCGCCTGGCCGACGACTTCCTGGCCCGCCTGACCGAACCGGTCCTGGTGGACGACCTCGTCTTGACCGCTCGGGCCAGCGCCGGTGTGGCCGCGGGGACCGGGTCTTTGCTCCGCGCCGCCGATGCGGCCATGTACCAGAGCAAACGAGCCGCCGTCTGACGATTGTCGAGGGAGCCACCGTGGCAGAACAGCAATGGGTCTACGTCGTCACCGATATCGAGGTCGACGGTCCGTGGCCCGGGCCTAACTCGATGCGGTCGTTCGCCTCGGTCGCCGTCACCGCGGCCGGCGAGGAGCTCGGTGTCTTCGAGGCCGTCCTGGAGCCGCTGCCCGGCGCGGCGCCGAACCCGGACACGTACGCGTGGTTCCGGTCGCAGCCCGCCGAGGTCTGGGCGGCCGCGACGGAGAACCCCGAGCCGGTCGACGCGGTCCTGGCGCGGTTCGTCACGTGGGTGAAGGAGCTGCCCGCCCCGCGGATGTTCGCCGCGCACCCGCTCGCCTTCGACGGCGTCTGGATCGACTACTACCTCCGCCGCTTCACGCGTTACGCCGCCTCGCAGGGCCCGTACGAGAAGGATCTGCTCTTCCACTCCTCAGGGCTGTGTCTGCGCAGCTATGCCGCGGCGGTCCTGGGCCGCCCGCCGGCCGAGGTGACGTCGCAGACCCTGCCGCCGGAGTGGCTGGGCGACATCGAGCACACCCACCGCGCGATCGACGACGCCCGGGGGTACGCCCATCTCCTCGGTGTCCTGTTCAGTCATGCGGCCAAATCGTAATAAGCCGGTCAATAGTGAATATACTTCCCATTCCGGTACTGTCCTCAGTGGACGGCATCGGATGGGGAGATGGTGTGGACGCGTACTTCATGACCGATCGGCACGAGAAGTTGCGCCGGGAAGTGCGGACGTTCGCCGAGTCCGAGGTGCGGCGGCGACTCGAGGAGATGGAGCGGTCGCGCGCCGTCCAGAGCGAGCTGTCCCGGCTGATCGCCGCCCAGGGATGGATCGGGGTGACCGTCGGCCCGGAGTTCGGCGGCATGGGCCTGGGTCACCTGGCGAAGACGATCATCATCGAGGAGCTCGCCCGGGTCAGCGGCGCGATGGGCGCCATGGTGCAGGCGTCCCAGCTCGGCGTCGCCAAGATCCTGCACTTCGGCACCGAGGAGCAGAAGGCGCGGTGGCTCCCGCCGATCGCCGGCGGCCGGAGCCTGCCGACCATCGCGGTGACCGAGGAGGAGTCCGGCGGGCACGTCCTCGGCCTGTCCGCGTCCGCCGTCCGGGACGGTGACGACTACATCCTCAACGGGCGCAAGGTCTATGTCGGCAACAGCCACGTCGGCGACGTGCACGGGGTGGTGGTGCGCACCGGGCCGGGCTCGACCGGCCTGTCCGCGTTCCTCGTGGAGGCCGACCGGTCCGGCTTCTCCCTGGGCGAGCACCGGCCGGCGCTGGGCCTGCACGGGTTCAGCTTCGGCGAACTGGTCATGGAGGACTGCCGCGTCCCGGCGGCCAACCGGCTCGGCGCCGAGGGGCAGGGCCTGGCGGTCGCGTACTCGTCGAGCGTCCTCTACGGCCGGCCCAACCTGACGGCCGTCGCGCTCGGCATCCACCAGGCCCTGGTCGAGGAGACCACCGCGTTCGCCGCGAAGCGCCAGCGGTACGGCGGTCCGCTGGCCGACCTGTCGTCGATCAAGCTGAAGCTCGGGCTGATGCAGTCCCGGCTGATGACCGCACGCCTGGCCGCCTACCACGCGGTGCATCTGCTCGATGAGGGCCTGCCGTGCGACGCCGAGCTGATGAACGCCAAGTTCATCAACGTCGAGTACGCGCTGGACACGGCCCGCAACGCGATGGAGGTGCACGGCGCGTGCGGGCTCGACCCCAGCCGCCAGGTCGAGCGCTACCTGCGGGACGCGCACCACATCTACGCCCCGGCCGGCACCTCCGACGTGCAACTGCTCCGCCTGGCCGAGGTGGCTCTGGGTACGGCCAAGCGGCAGTGGTCCGAGCAGCTGGGCCCGCAGATCACCGCGGGCCTTGGCTGAGACGCTCACCGTTCCCGGCTGTGGATCTGGTTGATCAGCTCGGCGGCCAGTGACTTGATGGTCTCCAGGCCGGGCCGGCCCCACGGGCGCGGCTCGACGTCCACCACGCAGATCGTGCCGAGCGCGGTGCCGGTCCGGTCGATCAGCGGCGCACCCAGGTAGGAGCGGATGCCGATCTCGTCGACCACCGGGTTGCCGGCGAACCGCGGGTAGTCGCAGACGTCGTCCAGCACCAGCGCCTTGCGGCGAACCACGACGTGCGGGCAGTACCCGTGGTCGCGATCCATCACCCGGCCGGGCTGAGCGGTGGCCGCGGCGCCGGAGGGTGCGGCGGCGACGTGCAGCCCGGCGAAGTACTGCCGGTCCTCGCTGATGAAGTTCACCATCGCGTACGGCGCCCGGGTCACCTCGCTGAGCTTGCGCGCGAACTCGTCGAACTCCGGGACCGGCTGCTCGCCCAGCCCGAGTTCGGTCAGCCGGCGCATCCGGCCGCCCACCTCCGGGTCGGTCGGCGTCAGGGGGTGGTGGCCGGAGAAGTCGTAGATCATGCCGGGGCTCCGTTCTCGAGCGAGGGGCTGTCGACGTGGGTCTCGAGCAGGTACTTGATCAGGCTGATCAGCACGCCGGTGGCGGACTTGCGGTCGCGGGCGTCGCAGAAGATCACCGGGATCTCCGGCTTGAGGTCGAGCGCGCCACGGACGTCGCCGGGCTCGTACCGGTAGTCGGGGTCGAACTCGTTCACCGCGACGAGGAAGTCGATGCCGCGGGACTCGAAGAAGTCCACCGCCGCGAAGCAGTCCTCCAGGCGCCGAGTGTCGGCCAGCACCACCGCGCCGATCGCGCCGTTGGACAGCTCGTCCCACATGAACCAGAACCGTTCCTGCCCCGGCGTGCCGAACAGGTACAGCACGTACTCGCTGCTGATCGTGATTCGGCCGAAGTCCATGGCCACGGTGGTGGTGGACTTGCGCTCGACGCCGGACAGGTCGTCGGTGCCGATGCTCGCGGTGGTCAGGATCTCTTCGGTACGCAGCGGCGCGATCTCGCTGACCGTACCCACGAACGTCGTCTTGCCGACCCCGAAGCCGCCGGCGATCAGCAGCTTGAGCGCGGTCGAGAAGAACTCAGAGCCTTCTTTGTAGGGCATTGAGGATGGTCTCCAGTACCGCCGGATTGGTGGGGTCGGCCAACGGGTCGGGCGCGCGGGTGTCCACGGCGCCGCAGTCGACGAGGTCGCACAGCAGGATCTTGGTGACCACGGCCGGCAACCTCAGCCGGGCGGCGATCTCGGCGACGGTGGTGGCCTCGGCGCAGAGCCCGAGGGCCATCGAGTGATCCGGTCCGAGCTGGTTGTGCACGGGCCGCCCGGTGGCCATCACCATCGACAGCAGCTCCATCCGCATGGTCGGCTCGGTGCGGCCGCCGCTCACCGTGTACGGCCGGATCAGTTTGCCCGCGGCGTCGTCGAACCAGTGTTCGTCGTCGGGCGTCCCGCGAGGAGGGGTGCCGGGCATGGTCAGCGGCCGTTGAGAACCGGGAAATCAGCCTCGCGCCGGGTGGGCGTGGAGAGATACGGCCGCACGCTCTTCACCAGCTGCGCCATCTCGTACCCGAGCACGCCGGGGTCGGCCGTCTTGGCCGCGATGACCGCGAGCACGGCGCCGGAGCCGGCCGCCGACACGAACAGCAGCGAGTCGTCGAGCTCGGCCACCACCTGGCGGACCACCTCGCTGCCGCCGAACCGGGCGCCGGCGCTGCGGGCCAGCGAGAACATGCCGGAGGCGACCGCGGAGAGGTGGTCCGCGCCGTCGGTGTCGAGGCCGTGAGCCGCCTTGCGTAGCCCGTCGGAGGACAGGAGCAGCGCGCTGCGGGTGTCGGGGACGCGGTCGACGAGGCCGGACAGGAGCCAGACGAGGTCCTGGGACGAACGTGCCGGATCAATGCTCGACATGGGGGCGGGGCCCTTCCTGTTGTGCTGGGGTGCGCTGGTCCTTCTCACCCATGGACACGCCGTGCATGAACGACGCCATCAGGCCCGTGTCGTGCTCGCCTGCGGGATCGTCGGGCGGCGCGGACGGACCGAGCTGGAGCTGCGGCGCCATGTGGGTCTGACTGCGGCGCCGGGGGAGTGGCGGACGTTCAGTCGTGGGCGGCACGTCCGCCATGGCCGGGGCGGTCGGCCGGAGGGCCGGCGGATCCGGGTGGTCGCCGTTCTGGCTGATCTGGCCGCTGTGGCCGTTGTGGCTGCTCTGGCCGTTCGGGCTGTTGTGGCCGTTCTGGCCGTTATGCACGCCCGGCCGGGTCGCCTCGCCTCGCGGTGTGAAGGCCGACCAGCTCGCGGGTTGCGCGAACTCGATCGTGTGCTGGGCGAGGGTCTCCGGCCGGGCGTGCCGCTCGGGTTCCACGGGGGGTGCGATCAGCACCTGCGGCAGGATGACGACTGCCTGCGTACCCCCGTAGATGTTGGTCTGAAGCCGCACGAGGATGCCGTGCTGGCGGGCGATCATGGACACCACGAAGAGCCCGATGCGGCCGTCCCGCAGCAGGTCGTCGAGGTTGATGTCCTCCGGGTTGGCGAGCAGCTTGTTGAGGCGGTCCTGGTCGGGGCGCTGCACGCCGAGGCCGCGGTCCTCCACCTCGATGGCCACGCCGGCCGCCACCTGCTGCGCGCGCAGGATGACGTGGGTCTGCGGCGGCGCGAACATGGTCGCGTTCTCGATCAGCTCGGCGACCAGGTGGATCACGCTGGCGACGACGTGCCCCGGCACGGTGCCCTCGATCGGTGGCACCAGCTTGACCCGGGAGTAGTGCTCGACCTCGGCGATCGCGGACCGCAGCACCTCGATCAGGGCGACCGGGCGGCTCCACTGCCGGCGGGACACCGAGCCGCCGAGCACGGCGAGGTTCTCCGCGTGCCGCCGGATCCGGGTCGCCAGGTGGTCCACCTGGAACAGGCCCTTCAGCAGGTCGGGATCCTCGACCTCGTTCTCCAGCGCGTCGAGCAGCTTGATCTCACGGTGCACCAGCGACTGGAGCCGCCGGGAGAGGTTGACGAAGACCTCCACCTGGCGACCGGCCGCGTGCGCCTCCGAGGCCGCGGCGGCCGCGGGGCGCGTCTGCGCCTCGAGCAGCAGCTCGGCGATGCGGTCCCGCTCGGACCGGGCCTCGGCCAGCTCCGCGTGGCGCTCGGCGAGAGCGGCCCGGGCATCGACGGTGGACGCCCGCAGTGCGGCGGTCCGGACCCCGGTGCGCCGGATCAGCCCGATGGCGTACGCCGCGGCGATCATGATGGCGCCGATGGCGATCAGGTACGGCAGGACCAGGGTTGACGTCCTGGCGTCGCCGCGCAGATAACCGATCGTGACGGCGTACAGCGTGACCGTGGCCACCGAGGGCAGGGCGATCAGCCAGGCCAGCTGGCCTGGCAGCGGGTTGGCGTCAGGATCCCGTCGCGTGTCGGAAGGTGCTGTCTCGGTCATGGGCATCCTCGTTCGGCGGGCAGACTCATGGCGTTGCGGCAATGTCCGGAGTAGAGGCGACGCCACTTTAATTGGTGCTTCGTCAATGTCCAATCACCCCTTTTCCCGGACGCCGCGACATGTCGGCGGGAAAGCGCTGTGACCAGGCAATGGGGGCTGCCGGGGGATCTCGGCGGGTGACCGGATTAGGGGATTAGGGGAAGTGGCGGCAACAGCCCTAGGGGACCATTTCTATTAGTGCGATTGCTACTTCCGGACCGGCCGGCCGGCGTCCTCACCAAGATCGACATTGCTCACTCTGGGTGAGGGCGTGTTGTGAGCGATAACATTTTCCGCCTCAGTCGTCCGCGTTGCGTGACTGAGCCTTGACGCACCGGCATGAGAGCGTTAACACTATCGAAACTCATCACGCCTTCACCCCGCCATCCACAACGTCCGGGCGCCGGTAGACACCCCTCTCCGGCGGCTTGTGGCTGCGTCGGGACGTCATCGGAATCTCTTCGCCAGGAGGAAAAATGATTCTGCATAGGATGTCCGCCGCCGCCGCGGGCGTCGTACTGCTCGCCGCCATGACCGCCGGTTGCGGCAATGGCAATGAAGTGGGCGGTGCCTCGGGCACGGACGACGGCAAGATCACGCTCGGCTTCTCTCAGGTCGGCGCCGAGAGTGGCTGGCGCACCGCGAACACCAAGTCGATCCAGGAGTCCGCCGCCAGTGCGGGCATCGACCTCAAGTTCGCCGACGCGCAGCAGAAGCAGGAGAACCAGATCAAGGCGATCCGGTCCTACATCACGCAGAAGGTCGACGTGATCGCCTTCTCGCCGGTGGTGGAGACCGGCTGGGACGCCGTGCTGCAGGAGGCCAAGGCCGCCAACATCCCGGTGATCCTGACCGACCGCGCCGTGGACTCGCAGGACAAGACGCTGTACAAGACCTTCATCGGCTCGGACTTCGTGGTCGAGGGTCAGAAGGCCGGCGAATGGCTGGTCAAGGAGTACGAGGGTAAGACCGCCCCGGTGAACATCGTGCAGCTCGAGGGCACGACGGGCTCGGCGCCGGCGAACGACCGCAAGTCCGGCTTCGAGGAGAAGATCAAGGCCGACCCCAAGTTCAAGATCATCGCTTCGCAGACGGGCAAGTTCACCCGCGCCGACGGCAAAGAGGTGATGGAGGCCTTCCTCAAGGCCAACCCCAAGATCGATGTGCTGTACGCGCACAACGACGACATGGGGCTCGGTGCGATCGAGGCCATCGAGGCGGCCGGCAAGAAGCCCGGCGTCGACATCAAGATCATCACTGTGGACGCGGTCAAGGACGGCATGCAGGCCCTGGCCGACGGGAAGATCAACTTCATCGTGGAGTGCAGCCCGCTGCTCGGCCCACAGCTGATGGAGCTGGTCAAGAAGGTGAAGGCCGGCGAGACCGTCGAGCCGCGCATCCTCACCGAGGAGACCACGTTCACCCAGGCGCAGGCTAAGGAAGCCCTGCCCAACCGGAAGTACTGACGATGGCGGAGACCACGCCGATCCTCGAGATGCGGGGCATCGGCAAGAGGTTCCCCGGAGTGACCGCGCTCGACGGCGTGGACTTCCGCCTCCACCCCGGCGAGGTGCACGCCCTGATGGGGGAGAACGGCGCCGGCAAGTCCACGCTGATCAAGATCCTGACCGGCGTCTACGACATCGACGACGGCGCGATCGAGCTGGACGGCGAACCGGTGCTGTTCTCCGGCCCCCAGCAGGCGCAGCACGCCGGCGTCAGCACGGTCTACCAGGAGATCAACCTCTGCCCCAACCTGTCGGTGGCGGAGAACATCTACATCGGCCGCGAACCCCGGCGGTTCGGCATGATCTCGTTCCGCGCCATGCGGGCGAAGGCCGCCGAACTGCTGGGTTCGCTCGGCATCGACATCGACCCCGGCTCGGTGCTGGCCGGGCACTCGATCGCGGTGCAGCAGATGGTCGCGATCGCCCGCGCCGTGGACATCTCGGCGCGGGTGCTCATCCTCGACGAGCCGACGTCCAGCCTGGACGCCGGTGAGGTGGCCCAGCTCTTCCGGGTCATCCGCGATCTGCGCGAACAAGGCCTGGCGATCGTCTTCGTCACGCACTTCCTCGACCAGGTCTACGAGATCTCGGACCGGATCACGGTGCTGCGCAACGGGCGGCTCGTCGGCGAGTTCCGCACCGCCGAGCTGTCCCAGCGCGACCTGGTCGAGAAGATGATCGGCAAGGAGCTCTCCGCGCTGGAGAGCATCGAGGAACAGGCCAAACCTCAGCTGCGCGACCCTTCGCCGCTGCTCGTGGCCGAGGGGGTCGGGCGGACCGGGGCGATCGCGCCGTTCAGCCTGACCATCCACGCCGGCGAGGTCGTCGGGCTGGCCGGACTGCTCGGGTCCGGTCGCAGCGAGCTGGCCCGGCTGCTGTTCGGCGCGGACAAGGCCGACTCCGGCGAGCTACGGGTGGACGGCCGGCCCGTCACGATGCGCGGGCCACGCTCCGCGATGGAACGGGACATCGCCTACCTCTCCGAGAACCGCCGCACGGAGGGCTTGATCGAGGAGCTCACCGTACGCGAGAACATCATTTTGGCTTTGCAGGCGAACCGCGGCTGGGCGCGTCCGGTGCCACGCCGGCAGCAGGACGAGCTGGTCGCGAAGTACGTCGAGGCGCTGCGCATCCGGCCCGCGGACCCGCAGACCGTGGTGCGCAACCTGTCCGGCGGCAACCAGCAGAAGGTGCTGCTGGCCCGCTGGCTGATCACCGAGCCGCGGCTGCTCATCCTGGACGAGCCCACCCGCGGCATCGACGTCGGCGCCAAGGCCGACATCCAGCGGCTGGTGGTCAGCCTCGCCGGTGACGGGCTCGCCGTGCTGTTCATCAGCGCCGAGCTGGAAGAGGTGCTGCGGCTCAGCCACACCATCGTGGTGCTCCGCGACCGGGCGGTCGTGGCCCAGGTCGAGAACACCGACGCGGTGGACGCCAACAGCATCATGAACACGATCGCCACCGGGGTGACCGCGTGACCGGGGTTCTGAAGCACCGCCTCTTCTGGCCGTCGGCGGCGCTGATCGTGCTGCTGCTCGGCAACCTGATCTTCACGCCGCACTTCTTCTCCATCGAGATTCGCAACGGGCAGCTCTACGGCAGCCTGATCGACATCCTCCGCCTGTCGGCGCCGTTGATCCTGGTGGCTCTCGGCATGACCCTGGTGATCGCCACCGGGGGCATCGACCTGTCCGTCGGTTCCGTGATGGCGGTGGCCGGTGCCCTGGCCTGTCTGATCGTTGTGGACAATCCGGGCCTGTCGGGCGTCCTGCTGGCCTGTGTCGCCGCGGTGACGTTGGCGTTGGTCCTCGGCCTCTGGAACGGCTTCCTCGTCTCGGTCGTCGGGCTGCAACCGATCATCGCCACGCTGATCCTGATGGTCGCCGGGCGCGGGCTCGCCCAGCTGATCACCGAGGGCCAGATCATCACCGTGAACTCGCCGCCCTACCGGTTCATCGGCGCCGGCTATCTGCTGACCTTCCCGTTCGCGGTGATCATCGCGGCGGTGGTGGTCGCGTTCACCGCGCTGCTGACCCGGCGTACGGCGCTGGGCATGCTGGTCGAGTCGGTCGGCGGCAACCCGCGGGCCAGCCGGCTCTCCGGCATCCACTCGCGGCGGCTCATCTGGGGCGTGTACGCCTTCACCGGTGTCGCCGCGGGCATCGCCGGCCTGATGGCCACCGCCAACGTGTCCAGCGCGGACGGCAACGCGGTCGGCAGCCTGATCGAGCTGAACGCCATCCTCGCCGTCGTCATCGGCGGCACCTCCCTGGCCGGCGGCCGGTTCTCGATCGCCGGCACGGTCATCGGGGCGCTGCTCATCCAGGCGCTGGACACGACGATCTACACGACCGGCGTACCGGCACAGACCACCCAGCTCTTCAAGGCGGTCGTGGTGATCGTCATCTGCCTGATCCAGTCGCCGGCCTTCCGGCGCAAGGTGTTGAGGACGGTTCCCGCATGACCTCTGTTCTCGCTCCCCGGCGCCGGGCCTGGACGATCCGCAAGTACGTACCGATCCTCGGCACGCTCGTGCTGCTGGTGATCATGTACGGCATCGGGATCGTCAACTACGAGGGCTTCTACAACACCCAGATCCTGCTCAACATCTTCATCGACAACTCGTTCCTGCTGGTCGTCGCGGTGGGCATGACCTTCGTGATCCTGACCGGCGGCATCGACCTGTCGGTCGGCTCGGTGGTGGCCCTGACCACGATGGTGTGCGCGACGCTGCTGAACGACGGCTGGCCGGCGCCGGCCGCGATGATCGCCGTCCTGGTGATGGGCGCTCTGCTCGGCTTCCTGATGGGCTGCGTGATCCACTTCTTCGAGATCCAGCCGTTCATCGTGACGCTCGCCGGCATGTTCCTGGCGCGCGGCCTCTGCTACGTGATCAGCACGTCGTCGATCTCCATCGACGCGCCGTTCTGGAAGACGACGGCCCAGGAACGCATCGGCGTCGGCACGTTCACGATCACCCCGAGCGTGGTGATCGCGGGGCTGGTCGTGGTCATCGCGGCGGTGGTGCTGGCGTGGACCCGGTTCGGCCGCACGGTCTACGCCATCGGTGGCAACGCGAACTCGGCGATGCTCATGGGGCTGGGCGTCGGGCGTACCCGGATCGGGGTCTACACGATCAGCGGGTTGTGCTCGGCGATCGGCGGCCTGCTGCTCAGCTTCTACATGAGCTCGGGCGACCCGCTGCACGCGATCGGCATGGAACTCGACGCGATCGCCGCGGTGGTCATCGGCGGCACGCTGCTGACCGGCGGGTCGGGCTACGTGCTGGGAACCGTCCTGGGCATCACGGTGCTCGGGCTGATCCAGACGATCATCACCTTCCAGGGCAACCTGAGCAGCTGGTGGACCCGCATCTTCATCGGCGGCCTGCTGTTCGTCTTCGTCCTCCTCCAGAGGGCGGTCGTCCGCCGCACGCCCTGAGCGAAATTCCAGACATGAAATAGCGCACCCCGGCGGCCGCCGGGCAGGGTGAGTCGCATGAACGGGATCACGCAGCGCATCGTTCTGCTTCCGTCGTCCACCGGGCTGGTGGCCGCCGGGCCACTGCCGATGGGCGACCGGCCCGGCTCGGGGGACGAGCTGAGACGGGTCGCGTGGCTGAGCGGCCCGTTCGACGACGGGCCGCGTCCGCAGGCCGCCGGGTCATCAGGCGGACCCGGATCGCCGCCTGAGGTGGACCGTCCAGCAGGTAGGTCAGGGCCTTGTCACAACTCGGGCAAACGTCCTCGGCAGCGACCCGCCGGCGCACCTCGCAGCAGCGCCCACGCCGTCTCACCCAAGTCCGACCGTCGGCGGAGTCGCCAGGAGGAAGAGCCGCCGGCCGTCGCTTCGCCGGACAACTCGGGTGCTGAGCGGCGACGCCGGGGGCGGCCGCGTCTCGTCGCGGCTCGGACGGTCCGGGCGATCGTGCTTCTGGTCAGCGGCGGCGAGTCGTTGCAGGGAGTTGCCAACCTGCTCAACGACGCCGGTGTGCCCACTCCCTCGGAGACCAGGGTGGCGGCCGAGGAGAGGACCGGTCGCTGGTCCAAGTTCATGGTCCGCAACGTCCTGACCACGCAGCACGGCCGCCGGCTCGCGGCCGCGCTGCTTCGGCTTCGCGGGGCGTCACCGCTGCCGGATGCGCAGGAAAGTGACCGAGTTGGGCAGGAAGGTGTGGGTGAACGTTGACGCGACGCCCTTCAGGGTCGTTGTCACGGGAGCGATCGGGTGGGCGGTGCCGGTGTTCTGAGCCTGCGGGTCGCCGGTGATCACGGTCATCCGGGCGCGGGGCGCGACGTCGCGGCCGGACAGGTCGATGGTGGTGGTGGCCGGGGTGTCCTGGGCGTTCACCACCTTGACGATCAGGTCGCGGCCATCCTGCGTGACGACCTGCGCGAACGGCTCGGTGGCGCGATCGTCGGCAATCGAGCCCCAGAGTTCGCCGTCGACGAACAGGCGCACGCGCGTACCGCGTACCTCTGCCCTGAGGTTGTAGGTCTTGCCCGTCTCGATGCGGTCCGGGCGGGTGAGCAGCTGCTCCTTGGCGCCGCCGCTGGCCTTCTCCACGGCGCCCTGCGTGTTGTTCCAGCCGCCGAGATTCCACCAGTACCAGTTGTCGACGTCCTTCAGGCCGAACGCGACCAGGAAACCCTCGTTGCCTGCCGTCTTCGTCGCGGTGAGCGTCAGGTCATATTCTGAAGGCAGCGTCGGACCGCCCTTGACCAGCGTGTTCTCGGCCGTGACATCGGTCTGGGCGTAGGCGCCGTCGATCACCGACCAGGTGCCGCGCCCGGCGAGCGGGGTCCAGTTGCCGGCGCCGGCCGAGAAGTCGTCGGCGAACAGCACGGTGCCGTCCGGGGCGGTCACCTTGACGTCGTCGTAGCGCGCGGCGGTCGCCCACGTGGACAGGCCGATGGCGCCGGTGATCGGCTGCGGTTCGACGACACGGCCGGTGGCGCGGCTCGGCACCACCCGGTCCCCGACGTTGTTCATGAAGAGTTTCTGCACCTCGTAGCTGGTCGAGCCCCACGAGTCATCGTTGTCGAACCAGATCATGTCCGGCGTCCACTGCGTGCTGTCCACGCTGGCCAGCAGCGGCGCGTACGACGCCTGCCGCACCACGTCGGCGTTGCGTTCCAGCCCGGTCATGAACGCGGCCTCACTGAGCGCGTTGAACAGCCGGTTGTTCTGCGACGCGTACTCGCCGAGGAACACCTGGGGGCCGCCGCGGTCGTACGAGTCGTAGCGCCTGTTGTTCTGCAGGAACCAGGCCGGGCTGTTGTAGTAGTGCTCGTCGACCATCTCGGTGCCGGCCGCCCGGTTCAGCGCCCACAGCCGGTCGAACGTGACACCCTGATCGTCCGGCCCGGTGTTGCCGATCACGGTGATTTCCGGGTACGCGGACTCGATCGCCGCCCGGAACCGCTGGAAGTTCGCGAAATACTGGTCCGGCAGATTCTCCTCGTTGCCGACGGCCAGCGCGGTCAGCCCGAACGGCCGCGGGTGCCCCATCCGCGCCCGCAGCGACCCCCACGTCGACGTCTGGGGCCCGTTGGCGAACTCGATCAGGTCCAGTGTGTCCTGAATGTGCCGCCGCAGCAGCGCCTCATCATCGGTGGCCCGGTTCTGCCCACAGCCGGTGACCAGCGCCGGAACGACCGGCAACGGCATCGCCCCGATATCCTCGCTGAACTGGAAGTATTCGTAGTAGCCCAGCCCGTAGCTCTGGTTGTAGCCCCAGAAGTTGGCGTTCGTGGCCCGCGTCTCGACCGGCCCGACGGTGTCCTTCCACTGGTAGGCGCGCGCACGCGGGAACCCGTTCGCCTCGTCGTAGGGGTACATGCTGCCGGTGTTGACCAGGCACCCGCCCGGGAACCGCACGAACGACGGCCGCAGGTCCGCGACCTTCCGCGCGAGGTCGGCCCGAAGCCCGTTGGGCCGGCCGTGGAACGTGTCCCGCGGGAACAGCGAGATCATGTCCAGCCGCAGCGTCCCCGCGCCTGCCGCCGTCACGCTCAGCCGTCCCGCGTCGCTCGACCCGGTGGCCCGCAACACGCCCGCGTACTTGGTCCAGGTGTCCCCGGCCGCGGTCACCGCGAGCGGTCTGGCCAGCGCCCGCCCCGCGGCGTCGTGCAGCGTCACGGTCAGTGGCGTCCCGCCGGCCGCGTCGCTGCGGGCCCACACCGAGAAGTCGTACCGTCCGCCCTGGTGAACCGCCATCCCTGCGGCAAACCCGCCGTTGGTCACCCTGAGCGGTTCACTGTCCAGACCCATCCTGAGGTACGTACGGTTACGCGCGTTCAGTCGCCCGTCGTCGTCGACCGCCCCGACCGTGCCCACGCCGCCGCTCCGAGCCCACCCGGTCATCGCCGTGTACGAGGCGTTGTCCACCGGCCGAAACTCGAACGACCGGTTCCGCACCATCTCGGCGTACAGCCCCCCGTCCGCCGCGTTGTTGATGTCCTCGAAGAACACGCCGTACATGCGATCGGAGATCTCCGGCCCGTCCGCTTCCGGCCCGACGGTGATCGTGTAGTCGGGCTCAGCCGCACCCGCCGGCGAGGCGCGCCCGACCGCAGCGGCTTGCGTGGAGGGGGCTTGCGTGGAGGGGGCTTGCGTGGAGGGGGCTTGCGTGGAGGGGGCTTGCGTGGAGGGGGCTTGCGAGGCGCGAGCGGCTTGCGTTAAGCGGGTTTGCGCGGAGGCGATTTGCGAGGCGGCTTGTGTGGAGGCGGCGGCGCCGGGCGAGGCGGGCGTGACCATGGCGATCGAGGCGACCAGCAGCCCGGCGACTGCTCTTCTGACGACGGCGCTGGAACGGGTCATGGCGTCTCCGATATAGACGATCTGTAATGTCCGTGTAACGGATCGGACGCTACCAACGACCGTCGTCGATCATGGACGTTCATCTATCCCATCTCGCGAACGCCCACTCTCGATTTCCGAACCACCCCGCGTTGCTCGCCGTCGCCGGAACTGTCGCGGTGAGGGTCTGACATCGGCTCGCATCGCCAGGCCTTTGTGGTGCGTGCCCTTGCTGCCGGCGATGTCGGCTGCCGCGACCCATGAGTGGACACCGACCCGGCAACCAGGCCCAATCCCCGGCCCGGCAGAAGTGGCCGCGGCGGCCCGGCAGAAGTGGCCGCGCCGGTGAGGCCAGACCTTCAGCCTGAAGCCCGTGGCAGTATCGGCGCGAGTGCCACGGGCGTGCCGATGCCAGGACTTAGCCGCCGGCCATGGCGCCGACGACCAGATAGGGCTCCTTTCCGGTAGTGACAGCTTCGGGAAGAGGGGCGTCGGGGGAGTCGTTGGAGAGGTCCTCCTCGCAGGCGAAGAAGCGGACCAGCGGCCGGCGCTTTCCGGTCTGCCGGTCGCGCATCGTGCCGACCAGCATGGGGAAACGCTGCTCGACCGCGTCCAGCACGGTTCGCTGCGTCGCCGGCCCGTCGACCTCCACCTCGACCTCACCGGTCACCCCGGCGAGCGTCCGCAGGTGCGGCGGCAAGATCACGCGAACCGTCACGACAGCCGCCCCTCGACAGTGAAGTGGTGGTGTGGCCGGCCGGCGGTGGAGCGGTGGTGTGGCCGGCCGGCGGTGAAGTGGTGGTGTGGCCGGCCGGCGGTGGAGCGGTGGTGTGGCCGGCCGGAGGTGGAGCGGTGGTGCGGCCGGCCGGCGGTGGAGCGGTGGTGCGGCCGGCCGGAGGTGGAGCGGTGGTGTGGCCGGCCGGAGGTGGAGCGGTGGTGCGGCCGGCCGGAGGTGGAGCGGTGGTGTGGCCGGCCGGAGGTGGAGCGGTGGTGCGGCCCGTCGGAGGTGGAGCGGCGGCGTGGGTGGCTGGAGGTGGAGCGGCGGCTTGGGTCGGTGGGACTCACGGCAGGACCTGGGCCTCGACCGAGAGGACCGCCGGGAGGTCGCGGACGATCGCGGTCCACGTGTTGCCGCTGTCGGATGAGCCGTAGACCTGGCCGCCCGACGTGCCGAAGTAGATGCCGCAGTCGTCGAGGGTGTCGACGGACATCGCGTCGCGGAGGACGTTGACGTAGCAGTGCTGCTGGGGGAGGCCCTCGGTCAGCGGCTCCCACTCGTCGCCGCCGGTGCGGCTGCGGTAGACGCGCAGCTTGCCCTCGGGAACGTAGTGCTCGGAGTCGCTGGTGATCGGGACGACGTAGATCGTCTCGGGCTCGTGGGCGTGGACCGCGATCGGGAAGCCGAAGTCTGTGGGCAGGTTGCCGCTGATCTCGCGCCACTGGCCGCCGGCGTCGTCGGTGCGCAGCACGTCCCAGTGTTTCTGCATGAAGAGGGTGTCGGGGCGGGTGGGGTGCTGGGCCAGGCGGTGCACGCAGTGGCCGACCTCGGCGTCCTCGTCGGGGATGCCGCCGCTGCGCAGGCCGCGGTTGATCGGCTGCCAGGAGTCGCCGCCGTCGTCGGTGCGGAAGGCGCCGGCCGCGGAGATGGCCACGTAGATCCGGCGTGGGTCGGCCGGGTCGAGGATGATCGTGTGCAGGCACATGCCGCCGGCGCCGGGCTGCCACTGCGGGCCGGTGGGGTGGTTGCGCAGCGCGCTCAGCTCGGTCCACTCCCGGCCGCCGTCGGTGGAGCGGTAGAGCGCGGCATCCTCGCCGCCGGCGTAGACGGTGTCGGGGTCGGTGCGCGACGGCTCCAGGTGCCAGATGCGCTTGAACTCCCACTTGCGGGGCGTGCCGTCGTACCAGAGGTGCTCGCCGACGGCGCCGCGGTAGTCGAAGTCGTTGCCCACCGCCCCCCACGACCGGCCGCCGTCGTCGGAGCGGTGGATGACCTGGCCGAACCAGCCGCCGGAGGCGGAGGCCCAGAGCCGGTCGGGCGCGGCCGGCGAACCGGCCACGTGGTAGACCTCCCACCCGCCGAAGAACGGTCCCTCGACCGTCCAGTCTTTGCGGGCGCCGTCGGCGGTCAGGGTGAAGGCGCCCTTGCGGGTGCCCACGAGTAGTCGGACGCGGCTCATGATCCCTCCTCGTTGAGTGATACGAGTTGAGTAACACGAGGCATCATCGCGCAGCCCTACGACATTTTCGCGGCCACGTGATGCGCTCGGAGGAATTCCGCCAATGGGGTGGCCGCCATCGGGTGCGCGTAGAGGTGGCCCTGGCCGGAGCGGCAGCCCAGCAGGGTGAGCTCGGCGGCCTGCGCGGCGGTCTCCACCCCTTCGGCGACCGTCTCCAGCTCGAGGATGCGGCCGAGCCGGATGACCGCCTCGGCCACCGCCGACCCGGCCTGCGTGCCGTTCAGCTCGGAGACGAAGCACTGGTCGAGCTTGAGCATGTCGACCGGCAGCCGGGTGAGGTGGCGCAGCGACGAGTGGCCGGTGCCGAAGTCGTCGAGCGCGATGCGTACGCCCTCCTCGCGCAGTTCCGCGAGCCGCTCCACCATCTCGGGCGCGTCGATGCACGCGCTCTCGGCGATCTCCACGGTCAGGTCGCCGGGGTCGAAGCCGGTCCGGGCCAGCACCGCGAGCAGCCGGTCGGCCGACTCCGGCGTGTCCAGCTGGCGCGGCGACAGGTTGACCGAGAGGCGCACCCCGGGCCAGGCCCGCATCTCCCGGCACGCCTCGGTGAGCACCCATTCGCCGATCGACTCGATCAGCCCGGACTGTTCGGCGAGCGGCACGAACGCGTCGGGCAGCAGCAGGCCGTGGTCCGGGTGGTCCCAGCGGACCAGCGCCTCGACCGCGGTCACCTCGCCGGTGATCAGGGAGAGGACCGGCTGGTAGACCAGCCGCAGACGGCCGTCGGCGACGGCCCCGCGGAGATCGTCCTCGAGGGTCGCGGTGGGTGTGCTGGGGTCGTGCATTCCCTCCACGTACGCCCGCCAGCCGCTCCTGTCCCGCTTGGCGTGGTACATCGCGGTGTCCGCCCGGCGCAGCAGGTCGTCCGCCCGGTGGCCGGGGGTGGACAGCGCGATGCCGATGCTGGCGCCCGGGACGATCCGGACGCCGTCCACGTCGACCGGCAGGGAGAGCTCGGCAAGGATCCGGGTGGCGACCGTGACCGCGTCGTCCGGCTCGGCGATCTGGCTGAGCACCACGGCGAACTCGTCGCCGCCCAGCCGGCCGACGGTGTCCGATCCGAGCACGCAGCGGTGCAGGCTGCGGGCGACCGAGGCCAGGAGGACGTCGCCGGCCTCGTGCCCGTACATGTCATTGACCTGTTTGAAGCGGTCGAGGTCGAGGTAGAGGACGGCCATCCCGGTGTTTCCGGAGACCGCCGCGGCGCCCTCGCGTTCGAGGGCGCGGAGCAGTTCGGCGCGGTTGGCGAGCCCGGTCAGGGCGTCGTGCGAGGCCTCGTACGCGAGCCGGTCCTGTGCCAGCCGCCGCTCGGTGACGTCGCGGTGGTTGATCACCCAGCCGGACACCGCGGTGTGCCCGGTCATGTCGCGCAGCGCCATCTCGTGCCAGCGCCAGTCGCCGTCGGCGTGCCGGACGCGTACCTCGGTCCGGTGTTCTTCCCGGCCGTCACCCAGCGCCGAGCGCAGGCGGGCGACGTCGCCGGGGTGGATCAGCTGGTTGTAATCGGTGTCGACCAGGTCGTCGGGGCGGTGGCCGAGCACCCGTTCCATGGCGGCGCTGACCGAGAGCACCAGTCCGTCGCCGCCGACCACGACGGTCACGTCGGACGAGTCCTGCACCAGCGCCTCGTACCGTTCGGCGCTGCGCCGCAGGGCCTGCTCGGCCTCGGCACGGATCCGGGCGGACTCGTTCTGCGCCTGTTCGGTGAACCGCCAGTAGACGATCTGCACCGCGCAGCCGCCGAGGACGAAGCCGCCGTGGATGAGCGCGTACTGGATGAACCGCACCGTGCTGGGCGGGTCGGAGTAGAGCAGTGCCGACGCGACGTGTCCGACCAGCAGGTGGTGGCCCACCACGAGCGCCACCGACAGGGCCAGTGGCAGCCAGTCCTGGTAGAGGCTGATCAGCCCGACGGTCAGGAAGAAGGCGAAGTGCAGCTCGGTGCGCCCGCCGCCGAGCGACACCAGCAGCGCCGCGGACAACAGCAGTCCCAGGGACACCAGGAAGGACCCGGCCCGGCGGGAGCGGACGAAGAGACTGCCGATCGCACAGGCCATGTGGGCGATGCCCATCACCGGGAGCGCCCACGTCGCGTGGTGCACGGCTTCCTGACCGAAGGGGTCGTTGAGCACGCCGACGGTGGCCAGGATCGGGATCTGCATCCACAGGATCAGCCGGAGTGCCTGGTGCCGGGACCGGAACTGGGCATCCGATAAACGGACATGAGGTAGCAGACCAGTCCGAAACGCTCCCACCACGACTCCTCAGTCCATGACGCCGGTCACCGGACTGTTCGGCGGGTCGCACCGGGATTTGAGAGGTGATCGCGGAGGAGCCGGTGGAGGACGCCGCGGACGTCGATGGCGGGGAGGAGATCGAGCAGGGCTTTGACGATGTACGGCTCGGGCTCACGGCCGGCCACGACCAGGCCGATGCGGGATCCGCCGGAGCGCCCGGTCAGCGGGAGCACGCGCATGCCGTCGGGGACGCCGAAGGTGTGCAGCCACGCGTGGGCGATGATGCTGGACCAGCGCCGGGTGGCGATGTGGGCGTACAGGGCGTCGACGGTGTCGGTCTCGACGGCGGGGGCGGGCACCGGGCCGTGCGCGGCGAACAGGCCGTCGATGATGCGGCGGTTGCGCATGCGCGGGGTGAGCAGGACGAGCGGCAGCTTGGCCACCTCGGCCCAGGACACCGACGGCCGGTCGGCGAGCGGGCCCTCGGCCGGGGTGAGGAGCAGGTAGCGCTCCTCGTACAGCGGGAAGGTCTTCATCCCGACGAGGGCGTCGTCGTCGAGGTAGGTGAGGGCGGCGTCGAGCTCGAAGCCGGCCAGTTGCGCGGCCACCTCGCGGGAGGTCAGCGAGGTCAGCGTCACGTGCACCTCGGGGTGCCTGGTGCAGAGGGGCGTGATCAGCAGGGACGCCGCGGTCAGGGCGGTGGGGACGGCGCCGAGGCGGAGGGTGCCGGAGAGTTCGCCGCGCATCGACGCGAGGTCCTGCTGGAGGGCGGTGGCGCCGGCCAGGATGCGCCGCGCCCAGAGCAGCACCCGTTCGCCCTCCGGTGTCAGGCCGGCGAAGCGGTGACCACGCAGGACGATCTGCACGTCGAGCTCGCGTTCCAGTTTGCGGATCGCGGTGGACAGCGACGGCTGGGAGACGTGGCAGGCGGCGGCCGCCCGGGCGAAGTGGCGTTCACGGGCCAGCGCGACGAGATATTCGAGCTCTCTCAACAGCACCGTCTGTGACATACTGCATACAGTAGACCACCAGGAGGTGTCTCGTGTCACAGATATCCACGGATGTTTACGGGCGTCGATACCGGGTGGGCGAGTCGGATGTCGAGCTGCTGGGCCGGCCACGCGTCTGGATGAAACGGGCGGCCTGGGCCGTGATGGCCGCGGTGAGTCTCTTCCAGTACGGGTACGCCGCCGCCCTCCCGGCCTTCATCGAGATGAACGGCTGGACCGCCCGCCACGCCCTGCTCGTCCTCGCGGTCTGGGTGCTCTGCCAGGCTGGCTCGGCCGCCCCGGCGGCATGGCTGTACCGCCGATCCGGCCGCAACCCGGAGCTCCTGCTCCTGGTGGCGGCCGCGCTCTGTGCCGCCGGACTCGTCTCGCTCGCCCACGAGTCCAGCGGTTTCGGGTACGCGATCTACGGCGGTCTGGGCACCGGTCTGGCGTACGTGGTCAGCATCGGCGTCGTGACGGAGTGGTTCCCGGAACGGATCGCGCCGGCCGCCGGTGCGGTCAGTGGCGCGTTCGGCTACGGCGCCCTGCCGTTCGTGCTCCTCACGGGTCTGTTCCTGAACGGCGCCCTGCTCGACGTCACCGCCGTCGTCGTCGCCGGCGTGCTCGTGACGGCCGCCCTGCTCATCCGCCGCCCGCCCGCGCACTGGTGGCCGTCCCACCTGGATCCGCACCATTGGGCGGTCGACCGCACCCTGAACACCAGCATCCCCAACAACCAGCCCGCCCTGCGGCACTTCTCGTTCCGGGCGGCCGTCCGCACCGGCGTGCTGCCCGTCCTGTTCGTCGTCGTGGTGCTCACGGCGGTGATGGCGTTCTTCGATATCGCCCTGCTCGCCACGAGCAGGTGGCCGGCCGTGCTCATCGCCGTGCTGGCTCTGTCGACCGGGCTGGGGCGCTGGGCGAGCAGCCGGCTGTCCGACCGGCTGGGCCGCCGCCGCACCCTGGCGTACGCGTTGATGATCGGCGCGCTGGCGCAGTTCGCGTTGATCGTGACGGTGGAGAACCCGATCGCCGTCGTGCTCGCCGGCGTCGGCACCGGGGCCGGCTACTCGCTGCTCGTCAGCCTGGTCCGCGACTGGTTCGGGGACGAGGCCACCCTGTCCAACTATGCCGTCGTCTACACCGGCAAGGCGGTCGGTGGCGTCCTCGGCATCGGCCTGGCCGCGGCCGCGGCGCCGGAGGCGGTCGCCGGTCTCGTCGGCCTGGTTGGTGCTCTGTTGGCCTATCGTCTGCGCCAGCCGGGCCGCCCGCTGCTCACCCTGCCGCGCTGACCGGCGGCCGCACAGCATCGCTGGCCTGCGGAAACGCGGCCATTCAGCATCCCTATCAATGTCTTTGGAGCACGCTCTGGACACATGGCTGTTACATGCGACAACATACTGACTACGAAATACGGTATGCAATCCAACCGCTACTCAGGTCCGTCGTTGGAGCACCGCTTTCGTCTCCGCGACCGGTTCAGCGTCGTACAGGAGGATCACGATGACAAAGGCGCTCGAGGGCATCCGCGTTCTCGACATGACACACGTCCAGTCCGGCCCGTCCGCCACCCAGTTGCTCGCATGGCTCGGTGCGGACGTGATCAAGCTGGAGGCTCCCGGCCACGGCGACATCACCCGGAGCCAGCTCCGCGATCTGCCCGACGTGGACAGCCTCTATTTCACGATGCTCAACTGCAACAAGCGCAGTATCACGCTGAACATGAAGAATGACCAGGGCAAGGAGGTCTTCACCAAGCTGCTGTCCGAGGTGGACGTGCTGGTCGAGAACTTCGGACCGGGTGTCGTCGACCGCTTCGGCTTCTCGTGGGAGCGGATGCAGGAGATCAACCCCGGTCTGGTGTACGCGTCGATCAAGGGTTTCGGCCCCGGCCGGTACGCGGGCTTCAAGGCGTACGAGGTGGTCGCCCAGGCCATGGGCGGCGCGATGAGCACCACCGGCTTCGAGGACGGGCCGCCCACCGCGACCGGCGCGCAGATCGGCGACTCGGGCACCGGCATCCACCTGGTCGCCGGCATCCTCGCGGCCCTGCTGCACCGGACCCGCTCCGGCAAGGGACAGCGGGTGCAGGTCGCCATGCAGGACGCGGTCCTCAACCTGTGCCGGGTGAAGCTGCGCGACCAGCAGCGACTGGCACACGGCCCGCTCGGCGAGTACCCGAACGAGAACTTCGGCGACGAGGTCCCGCGGTCCGGCAACGCCTCCGGCGGCGGCCAGCCCGGCTGGGCGGTCAGGTGCGCGCCCGGCGGACCCAACGACTACATCTACGTGATCATCCAGCCCACCGGCTGGGCCCCGATCGCCGAGCTGATCGGCCGTCCGGAGCTCGCCGACGACCCCGAGTGGAACACGCCGAAGGCCCGGCTCGACAAGCTGGGCAAGGCGTTCCAGCTGATCGAGGAGTGGACCTCCAAGCACACCAAGTGGACCGTGATGGAGGAGCTGAACTCGCACAACATCCCCTGCGGGCCGGTGCTGTCCACCCGGGAGCTGATCGAGGACGACACCCTGCAGAAGCTCGGCTCGGTGGTCTCGGTCGAGCACCCGGAACGCGGCACGTTCAAGACGGTGGGCTGCCCCATCAAGCTCTCCGACTCGCCCGTCGACATCGAGCGCTCGCCGCTGCTGGGCGAGCACACCGAAGAGATTCTCGCGGAGATCGGCTTCGAAGGCCGGGCCGCCGAACTGCGCGCCGCCGGCGCCATCTAGGGGAGGCCCGATGAACAAGAGCAAGGTGCGGGAGATTCTCGACCAGGCGATCGCGGACGGCCGTTCGGCGCTCACGGCGCCGGAGGGCAGGGCTGTCGCTGAGGCGTACGGGATCAGCACCCCCGCCGAAGGCCTGGCCACCGGCCCGGACGAGGCGGAGAGGCTGGCGCAGGCGATCGGCTTCCCGGTCGTCATGAAGATCGTGTCGCCCGACGTGCTGCACAAGACCGAGGCCGGCGGCGTGATCGTCGGGGTCGGCAGCGTGGCCGAGGTCGGCTGGGCGTACGAGAAGATCATGTCCTCGGTCCTGGCGCACGTGCCCGGCGCCGACGTGCGCGGCGTGCAGATCCAGAAGCAGCTCAGCGGCGGTCACGAGGTCATCGTCGGGGCGGTGACCGACCCCAGCTTCGGCAAGATCGTCGCGTTCGGGCTGGGTGGTGTGCTCGTCGAGGTGCTCAAGGACGTCACGTTCCGGCTGGCGCCGGTGACGCCGGAGACCGCGGCGTCCATGCTCGACGGCATCGCCGCGGCGGAGATCCTCAAGGGCGTACGCGGTGCCGAACCGGCGAACCGCGACCTGCTCACCGACCTGATCGTGCGGGTGTCGCAGCTGGTCACCGACTTCCCGCAGCTGGCCGAGGTGGACCTCAACCCGGTGCTCGCCACCGGGGACTCGGCCATCGCGGTGGACGTACGCATCCTGATCGACCGGGCCGCGCCCAAGCGGCCCGACACCTTCACCACCGAGCAGATCCTCGCCTCGATGAACCGGATCATGAAGCCGGCCGCGATCGCGGTCATCGGGGCGTCCGCGGAAGCCGGCAAGATCGGCAACTCGGTGATGAAGAACCTGGTCAACGGCGGGTACGCCGGCCAGATCTTCCCGATCAACCCGAAGGCCGACGAAATCGGAGGCCTGAAGGCGTTCAAGTCCATCGCGGACGTGCCGGGCGACGTGGACGTGGCGGTCTTCGCGATCCCGGCGAAGTTCGTCGCGCGGGCGCTGGACGAGGCCGGCGCCAAGGGGGTGGCCGGCGCGATCCTGATCCCGTCCGGGTTCGCCGAGACCGGCAACCAGGAACTGCAGGACGAGGTGCTGGCCATCGCCCGGCGGCACGGCGTGCGGATCCTCGGCCCGAACATCTACGGCTACTACTACACGCCGGAGAACCTGTCGGCGACCTTCTGCACGCCGTACGACGTGCGCGGGGGAGTGGCGCTGTCGTCGCAGAGCGGCGGCATCGGCATGGCGATCCTGGGCTTCAGCCGCTCGGCGGGCATGGGTGTGTCGGCCATCGTGGGCGTCGGCAACAAGGCCGACATCGACGAGGACGACCTGCTCACCTTCTTCGAGCAGGACGACAACACCAACCTGATCGCGATGCACCTGGAGGACCTCAAGGACGGCCGGGCGTTCGCCGAGGTCGCCAAGCGGGTCTCGGCCCGTAAACCGGTCGTGGTGCTCAAGGCCGGCCGCACCGACCAGGGTGCGAAGGCGGCGGGTTCGCACACCGGCGCGCTGGCCGGCAACGACAAGGTCTACGACGACATCCTGCGCGAGAGCGGGGTGATCCGGGCGCCGGGTCTCAACGACCTTCTCGAGTACGCCCGGGGCGTGCCCCTGCTGCCCACGCCGAAGGGTGAGAACGTCGTCATCATCACCGGCGCCGGAGGCTCGGGCGTGCTGCTGTCGGACGCCTGTGTGGACAACGGCCTGAACCTGATGGCGATCCCGCCGGATCTGGACACCGCGTTCCGCGCCTACATCCCGCCGTTCGGCGCGGCCGGCAACCCGGTCGACATCACCGGCGGCGAGCCCCCGTCCACCTATCGCAACACGATCGCGCTCGGTCTTTCCGACGACCGGGTGCACAGCCTGATCCTCGGCTATTGGCACACGATCGTGACGCCGCCGATGACCTTTGCCGAACTGGTCGTCGACGTCGTCGAGGAATTCCGCGCCAAGGGCATCGAAAAGCCGATCGTCGCCAGTCTTTCCGGCGACGTGGAGGTCGAGGAGGCGAGTGAACACCTCTATCGCCACGGCATTGTCGCCTACCCGTACACCACGGAGAAGCCGGTGGCGGTACTCGGTGCGAAGTACCGCTGGGCCCGCGCCGCGGGCCTGGTCAAGCCCTAGATGAGGAGTGGCTGCCGCCCGACGCGCCAACGTCGGACGGCAGCCACAGCAAGAACAGCCAGGTCTGGACCAGCCCGTCGCAGACCACGCAACTCTGCCCTTTTCAAGGAGGTCCAGTCATGGTCTCGACACCTGACCGTCCACCTGCCCGGAATTCTATCCCGGATAATGATTCCGGCAACGCGACAAACACCACAGTGACCGGATACCGGGAGATCATCGACGGAAACGGCCGGCTGTATCGGCTCGGCGAGACCGACCGTCAGCTGATGGGCCGATCCCGCCGCTGGATGGTGTTCCTCCCGTGGGCCGCGATGATGGCGATCAGCTCGTCGGAGTACGCCTTCACCTCCGCCGAGGACACGCTTTCCGAGGCGCACGGCTGGCATGGCGCACACATCTTCTGGCTGCTCGGTGTCTGGGTCTTCTTCCAGGCGGCGATCGCGTTCCCGACCGGGAAGCTGCGGGAGAGCGGGCGCCTGTCGGCCAAGGCCGCGATGATGTGCGGCGCCGCCGGCACGATCATCGGGTACCTCGCCCTGGCCTACGCGCCGCACGTCCTGGTCGCCTACCTCGGCTTCTCGGTCTTCGGCGGGCTCGGCGCCGGCATGGTCTACGCCACCTGCGTGAACATGGTCGGCAAGTGGTACCCGGAACGCAAGGGTGGCAAGACCGGCTTCGTCAACGGCGGCTTCGCGTACGGCTCGGTGCCCTTCATCTTCATCTTCACCAACTACATGGACGTCGGTAACTACGGCCCCGTCCTGGTGGGCGTCGGCATCTTCCTGGCCGTGGCCGTCGCGGCGACCGGCTTCTTCTTCAAGGACCCGCCGAAGAACTGGTGGCCGGCGCACGTCGACCCGCTGAAGGTGGCCGACGACCCGAAGGTGCGGCGCTCGCTCTCGAAGAACCCGCCCGCGGTCAAGCAGTACACGCCTCGGGAAGCCGCGCGTACTCCCGTGCTCTATCTGATGTGGGTCTGCCTGTTGATGACGGCCGGCGTGAACATCTTCGGCATCGCGTTCCAGGTGCCGTTCGGCAAGGAGATGGGCTTCGCCGGCGGGATCGTGGCCCTGGCCATGAGCCTCAAGGCGATCGTCAACGGCACCGGCCGCGGGGTGATCGGCTGGATCTCCGACCGGTACGGCCGCCGCCAGACGCTGACCATCGTCTGCTGGGTGCTCGGCCTGGCCCAGTTCGCCGTCTTCCTGTCCGGCTCACTCGGCAACATGCCGCTGTTCCTGCTCGCGTCGATGATCTCCGGCTTCGGCGGCGGCGCGATCTTCCCGCTGTTCGCGGCGATGACCGCGGACTTCTTCGGGGAGAACAACAACGCCTCCAACTACGGCATGGTGTACAGCTCCAAGCTGGTCTCCGGCCTGGTCGGCTCCGGCCTCGGCGCGGTGGTCGTGGGGGTCTGGGGCTACGGCGGGGCGTTCGTGCTGGCCGGTTGCATCGGACTCTTCACCGGTGCGCTGTCCTTCATGCTCAAGCAGCCCGGCCGATCCGGATCGGGCCCCGACGTCGATGCGGTCCCGATGACCCGCGCCACCGTGGGTTAGTCCCGTCGACGTCTCCGCAAGCGGTCGGACCGCCGACGCCCCATTCCACATTCACCTCGCGATGAAGCGCCTCGGAAGTGAATGTGAGATAAGGCGACAGCCCAGGTGGTCCGGCCGCTTGTCCTACTCTCACGCCATACTGTATACAGAACACACGACGAGAGGAGACGGCGTGCGAATCGCGGTTCTCGGCGCCGGCGCCATCGGCGCGTATGTCGGCGCGGCACTGCATCGGGCCGGTGTCGAGGTCCACCTGATCGCCCGCGGCCCGCACCTCGCGGCGATCCGGCGCGACGGCGTCCGGGTGCACAGCCCGCGTGGCGACTTCATCGCCCGGGCCCGGGCCACCGACGACCCCCGCGAGGTGGGCCCCGTCGACTACGTCTTCCTCGGGCTCAAGGCTCACTCGTACGCGACGGCAGGCGACCTGGTCGCCCCGCTGCTCGGCCCGCGGACCGCGGTCGTGGCCGCGCAGAACGGCATCCCCTGGTGGTACTTCCACGGGCTGGCCGGCCACCCGCTCGCCGACCGGCGGATCGAGTCGGTCGACCCGGGCGGCGCCACCACCGCCGTCCTGCCGGTGGACCGGGCGATCGGCTGCGTCGTCTACTGCTCCACCGAGATCGAGAGCCCCGGCGTGATCCGGCATCTCGAGGGCACCCGGTTCTCCATCGGAGAGCCGGACTGCTCCTGCTCCGAGCGCTGCCGGGCGTTCAGCGAGGCGATGGTGGCCGGCGGGTTGAAATGCCCGGTGGAGACGGACATCCGCGACGACATCTGGATCAAACTGATGGGCAATGTCGCGTTCAACCCGCTGAGCGCGCTGACCCGGGCGACCCTCGCCGACATGTGCGGCCACCCGGGCGCTCGTGAGCTGGTCGCCGAGATGATGCGGGAGACCGTCGCGGTGGCCACGGCCGCCGGGTGCCGGCCCTCCATCTCGGTCGAGCGGCGCATCGACGGGGCCGCCAAGGTGGGGCACCATAAGACATCGACGTTGCAGGACCTGGAGGCGGGGAAGGAGCTGGAACTCGAAGCGATCATCGGCGCGGTGGTCGAGCTGGCCGACATGACCGGCGTCCCGGCACCCACGCTGCGCAACGTGTACGCCGCTGTGGACCTGCTCGCTCGCACGGTCACCGGTCCGTCCCCGGTGGGCGCGCGATGACGACTTCGCCACCGGAGGTGCCGCCCATGTCAGAGCCGCCGACGTCAGAGCCGGACCGTCCCCGTCGCAAGCGCCGGGAGGCCGCGGCGCCCAGCCCCGCCTCACTGGTCGACCCCGCGATCGCCGCGCCCGTACGCGCCGCGGTGGCGGCCTGCCGCGAGCAGCGCGGCAACCTGATCCCGATCCTGCACGAGATCCAGCGGACGCTCGGGCACGTGCCCGAGGACGCGGTGCCGGTGCTGGCCGAGGAGCTCAACCTCTCCCGCGCCGAGGTGCACGGCGTGATCACCTTCTATCACGACTTCAAGCCGTCGCCGGTTCTCGGCCCCAAGGTGCAGGTGTGCCGGGCGGAGGCCTGTCAGGCGGTCGGCGCGGAGGAGCTCTTCGCCGCGGCGCCGGGCCTCTGCGGCACCGTCGAGCAGGTGTTCTGCCTGGGCAACTGCGCGCTGGGTCCGTCGGTCGCGATCGACGGCCGGGTGTATGGCCGGATGACCGCGTCACGACTGCGTGAGGTGCTGGCATGACCACGGTCTACGTCCCCCGGGACTCGGCGGCCCGCTCGGTCGGGGCCGACGAGGTGGCCGCCGCCTTCGCCGAGGCGGACCCGTCGCTGACCATCGTGCGCAACGGCTCGCGCGGCATGCTGTGGCTCGAACCCCTGGTCGAGATCTCCTCTTCCGAAGGCCGGATCGGCTACGGCTCGGTGACCCCGGCCGACGTGCCGGGCATCCTCGCGGGCACCGCCGAGAGCATCGGCGTGGTGGACGAACACCCGTGGCTGGCCTCGCAGCAGCGGGTGACGTTCGCGCGGATGGGCCGCACCGATCCGTTGTCGGTGGACGACTATCTGGCGAACGGCGGAATGGCGGGGCTGCGCCGGGCGCGCACGATGACGCGGGCCGAGGTGGTCGCCGAGGTGACCGAGTCGGGACTGCGCGGCCGTGGCGGCGCGGGCTTCCCGGCCGGCATCAAGTGGAAGACGGTCATGGACTGCCCGGACGGCCTGAAGTTCGTCTGCTGCAACGCCGACGAGGGCGACAGCGGGACGTACGCCGACCGGATGGTCCTGGAAGGCGACCCGTTCATGCTGATCGAGGGCATGGCCATCGCGGCCTACGCGGTCGGGGCGACCGAAGGCTACATCTACATCCGCTCGGAATATCCGGACGGCATCGCGACGATGCGCGAGGCCATCAAGAGGGCTGAGCCCTGGCTGGACGGCTTCAACCTGGAGACCCGGGTCGGCGCCGGGGCGTACATCTGCGGTGAAGAGACCTCGATGCTGGAGAGCCTGGAGGGCAAGCGCGGCATGGTCCGCGCGAAGCCGCCGATCCCGGCGTTCGAGGGGCTCTTCGGCAAGCCGACCGTGATCAACAACGTGCTCACCCTGGCGACCGTGCCGACGATCCTGGCCGGCGGCGCGGACGCCTATCAGTCGCTCGGCGTCGAGCGCTCGCGTGGCACCCAGGTGTTCCAGCTGGGCGGGAACGTCGCGCGTGGCGGCATCGTCGAGACCGCGTTCGGCATCACGCTGGGGGAGCTGGTCGAGGGGTACGGCGGCGGCACGCGCACCGGCCGCCCGGTACGTGCGGTGCAGGTCGGTGGGCCGCTCGGGGCGTACGTGCCGACGTCGCAGTTCGACCTGCCGATGGACTACGAGGCGTTCGCCAAGGCGAATGCGATGGTCGGCCACGGCGGCATCGTGGTGTTCGACGAGTCCGTGGACATGGCCGCCCAGGCCCGGTTCGCCTTCGAGTTCTGCGCGGCCGAGTCCTGCGGCAAGTGCACGCCGTGCCGGGTCGGCGCGGTGCGCGGCGTCGAGGTGATCGACCGGATCCGTACCGGCGTGGACCGCGACGAGAACCTGGCCGTGCTCGAGGACCTGTGCGAGCTGATGACCGACGGATCCCTCTGCGCGATGGGCGGGCTCACCCCGATGCCCGTGCGTAGCGCGATAAACCACTTCTCTGAGGACTTCGAGGCGAGGCAGCCATGACTCTGCTGAAGGAACCCGACCACGGAACGCCCCGGCGTCCCGGCCCGGCAACCGTCACCGTGGAAGTGGACGGCCTGCCGGTCACCGTGCCTGAGGGCACCTCGGTCCTGCGCGCGGCCGGCGAAGCGGGCATCGGCATTCCCAAGCTGTGCGCGACGGACAGCCTGGAGGCGTTCGGTTCGTGCCGGCTGTGCCTGGTGGAGATCGACGGCCGGCGCGGCACCCCCGCGTCGTGCACGACGCCGGTCACCGAGGGCATGCGGGTCGCCACCGAGACACCCCGCCTGCAACGGCTGCGCCGCGGTGTCATGGAGCTCTACATCTCCGACCATCCGCTGGACTGCCTGACCTGCTCGGCCAACGGCGACTGCGAGCTGCAGGACATGTCCGGCGCGGTGGGCCTGCGCCAGGTCCGCTACGGGTACGAGGGCGCGAACCACCTGGACGCGCCGACCGACACCAGCAACCCGTACTTCGACTTCGACGCCTCCAAGTGCATCGCCTGCTCCCGCTGTGTCCGCGCGTGCGACGAGGTGCAGGGCACGTTCGCGCTGACCATCGAGGGCCGCGGCTTCGAGTCCAAGGTGTCGCCCGGCGCCGGCGGCTCGTTCATGGAGTCCGAGTGCGTCTCCTGCGGCTCGTGCGTGCAGGCCTGCCCGACGGCCACGCTGCAGGAGAAGTCCGTCGTACAGCTGGGCATGCCGAACCGCACGGTCATCACCACCTGCGCGTACTGCGGGGTGGGCTGCTCGTTCAAGGCGGAGCTGCGCGGCAACGAGCTGGTGCGGATGGTGCCGCACAAGGACGGCGGCGCGAACGAGGGCCACTCGTGCGTGAAGGGCCGGTTCGCGTTCGGCTACGCCAGCCACCCGGACCGCAAGCTCAAGCCGATGGTGCGCGACACCATCGACGACGAGTGGCGCGAGGTGGAGTGGGACGAGGCGATCGGCACGGTCGCGAGCCGGATGCTGGACATCCAGCAGCGGCACGGCGCCGCCTCGATCGGCGCCATCTCGTCGTCGCGCTGCACCAACGAGGAGGTCTTCGTGGTGCAGAAGATGGTGCGGGCCGCCTTCGGCAACAACAACATCGACACCTGCGCCCGGGTCTGCCACTCGCCGACCGGGTACGGCCTCAAGCAGACCTTCGGCGAGTCGGCCGGCACCCAGGACTTCAAGTCGGTGGCCCAGGCCGACGTGATCGTGGTGATCGGCGCCAACCCGACCGACGGGCACCCGGTCTTCGCGTCCCGGATGAAGCGCCGCCTGCGCGAGGGCGCCCAGCTGATCGTGGTCGACCCGCGCCGGATCGACCTGGTCCGCTCGCCGCACATCGAGGCGGCCTACCACCTGCCGGTACGGCCGGGAACGAACGTGGCCGTGGTCAACGCGATGTCGCATGTCGCGGTCACCGAGGGGCTGGTCGACCGGGACTTCGTCGCCGAGCGCTGCGAGGACTTCGACACCTGGGCGACGTTCATCGCACAGCCCGAGCACAGCCCGGAGGCGGTCGAGGAGATCACCGGCGTGCCGGCTGCCGACCTGCGCGCGGCGGCCCGGCTCTACGCCACGGCCGGCAACGGCGCCATCTACTACGGCCTGGGCGTCACCGAGCACAGCCAGGGCTCCACGATGGTGATGGGCATGGCCAACCTCGCGATGGCATGCGGCAACATCGGCCGCGACGGCGTCGGCGTGAACCCGCTGCGCGGGCAGAACAACGTGCAGGGCTCCTGCGACATGGGCTCGTTCCCGCACGAGCTGCCCGGGTACCGGCACGTGTCCGACGAGGCCGTCCGCGGCCTGTTCGAAGGGCTCTGGGGCCGCACCATCGAAAAGGAGCCCGGCCTGCGCATCCCCAACATGTTCGACGCCGCGATCGACGGCAGCTTCCGCGGCCTGTTCGTGCACGGCGAGGACATCGCCCAGTCCGACCCCAACACGCAGCACGTCTTCGCGGCGCTGCGCTCGATGGAACTGGTCGTCGTGCAGGACCTCTTCCTCAACGAGACCGCCAAGTTCGCGCACGTCTTCCTGCCCGGCGCGTCCTTCCTGGAGAAGGACGGCACGTTCACCAACGCCGAGCGGCGGATCAACCGGGTCCGCTCGGTCATGCCGCCCCGGTCCGGCAAGCACGAGTGGGAGATCATCTGCGACATCGCCACCGCGATGGGCTACCCGATGTCCTACACCCACCCCAGCGAGATCATGGACGAGATCGCCTCGGTGACACCCACCTTCACCGGCGTCTCCTTCGAGCTGCTCGACAAGCTGGGCAGCGTCCAGTGGCCGTGCAACGAGAACGCGCCGGCGGGCACCCCGGTCATGCACATCGGCGAGTTCGTCCGGGGCAAGGGCAAGTTCGTCCGGACCGAGTACGTCCCGACGGAGGAGCGCACCACCCGGCGCTTCCCGCTGGTGCTGACCACCGGCCGGATCCTGAGCCAGTACAACGTCGGCGCGCAGACCCGGCGCACCGGCAACGTCGCCTGGCACCCCGAGGACGTGCTCGAGGTGCACCCGCACGACGCCGAGGACCGCGGCATCTCCGACGGGGACCTGGTCACGCTGGCCAGCCGGGTCGGGGAGACGACGCTGCACGTTCGCGTGGCGGACCGCATGCCGGTCGGTGTGGTCTACACGACCTTCCATCACCCGGTCACCGGCGCGAACGTGGTGACCACCGAGAACTCCGACTGGGCCACCAACTGCCCGGAGTACAAGGTGACCGCGGTCCAGGTCTCGCTCGCCCAACCCCTGGTGCGCCACGCCACCGAGGAGACCTACGCGATCAGCGGCCAGGCCTGACATGACCGGCACCGTCCCGGCGGAACTGCGGATGATCAACGACATCGCCCGGCAGTTCCGCCATCTGCCACCCGGCGAGGCTGCCGAGGCCATCGCCTCGCACGTCCGCCGGTTCTGGGATCCGCGCATGCGGGCCCGGTTGCAGGCGCTCGCCGATCAGGCGGCGCCCCTGGACCCGCTCGCCGCCGAGGCCGCTCGCCTCGTCGGCTGAGCTTCGCGCAGTGGTAGCCCAGAGCGGCATCCGATGCCCGGATGCCGCGCTGGGCTACCACTCCACCCCACTTCGGGAGTGACATGCTGCTCAAGTCCGGAACTGACTGGCCAACTCTCTACGCGCGCTGCCGCTCGGTGGCGCCCCAAGCCTTCCTGCCCGACGGGCTCGCCAACTACTGGGGCGGGCTCTGGCGCTCCGGCGGTGCCGTCACGACGGGAGTGTCCCCGGTGGACGGCACCGAGATCGCCGGGGCGCCGGCCGTCGACCAGCTGACGGCCACGGCCGCCGTGCGGGCGGCGTACGACCAGCATCGCGCCTGGGGTGACCAATCTCTGAGCGAACGAAAAGCGCGCGTGCTCGCCGCTCTCGACGCTCTGCAGGAGCATCGCGAACTGCTGTCCCTGCTGCTGGTCTGGGAGATCGGCAAGCCGTGGCGGCTGGCCACCGCCGACGTCGACCGGTGCATCGACGGGGTTCGGTGGTACGCCGAGGAGATCGACGGCATGCTCGACGGGCGGGCGCCGCTGCCCGGGCCGGTGAGCAACATCGCCAGCTGGAACTACCCGATGAGCGTCCTGATGCACGCGATGCTGGTGCAGGTGCTGGCCGGCAACGCGGCGATCGGCAAGGCGCCCACCGACGGCGGTGTGAGCTGCCTGACCCTGGCCGTCGCGCTGGCCGCCCGCGAGGGACTGCCGCTCACCCTGATCAGCGGCAGCGGCGCGAAACTGTCGTCGGTGCTGGTCGGCGCGCCCGAGGTGGGGTGCGTGTCGTTCGTCGGCGGGCGTGATGTCGGCGGCCAGGTCGCGGCCCGGCTGCTCGACTCGGACAAGCGGCACGTGCTCGAGCAGGAGGGACTCAACTGCTGGGGTGTGTGGGAGTTCAGCCAGTGGGAGCTGCTGGGCGGTCTGGTGCGCAAGTCTTTCGAGTACGGGAAACAGCGCTGCACCGCCTACCCGCGTTACGTCGTGCAGCGGAAGCTCTTCGACGCGTTCCTGGCGGCGTATCTGCCCGCGGTCCGTGAGGTCCGGTTCGGGCATCCGCTCGCGGTCTCGTCGCCGTCCTCCGAGTTGCCCGATCTCGAGTACGGCCCGCTGATCAACCACGCCAAGGCGAAGGAACTGAACGACATCGTCGAGGTGGCGATCGCCCGGGGCGGCGTGCCGCTGCATCGGGGCTCGCTCGCCGACGGGCACTTTCTGCCGGGGCAGCCGACGGACGCGTACCTGCCGCCGGTGACCCTGCTGGCGCCGCCCCGGTCGTCGCCGCTGCACCACGCCGAACCGTTCGGGCCGGTGGACACGATCGTGCTGGTGGACACCGAGGCCGAGCTGCTGGCCGCGATGAACGCCTCGAACGGCTCGCTGGTGGCGTCACTCGCCTGCGACGACATTCGGCTGGCGACTCGTCTCGCCGCTGACGTGCAGGCGTTCAAGGTGGGCATCAACCGGCCGCGGTCGCGCGGGGACCGGGACGAGGTGTTCGGCGGACGCGGCGCATCGTGGCGCGGGGCCTTCGTGGGCGGTTCGCTGCTCGTCCACTCGGTGACGGTGGGGGAGGCTCCGCTCTACGGGAACTTCCCGTCCTACTCGAGCTATCCGCCAGCCTGAAAACAAGCCTGTATTTGGGCGACTGTATGCTAAAAGCAGTCTCACTGAAGAGGAACTCGATGCCCGACAGCACCACGCGGCGGACCAGGGCGGTGCGGCAGCCGCTGGAGCGGCCTGTGCCGCTGCGCCAGGCGGTCACCGACGTCATCTCCGACATGATCATCAACGGCGAGCTCCAGCCCGGCGAGCACCTCGTCGAGCAGGAGCTCGCCGCGCAGCTCGGGGTCAGCCGCCAGCCCGTCCGCGAGGCGTTGCAGCGGCTGCACGCCGAGGGCTGGGTCGACCTGCGACCGGCGCTGGGCGCGTTCGTGCACAGCCCGACGCCCAAGGAGGCGGACGAGCTGCTCGGCGCGCGCACGCTGCTGGAGGCGGAGTCGGCCCGGCTGGCCGCGGTCAACGCGACGCCGGAGACGGTCGAGCAGCTGTGGAAGCTCCAGGCCACCGGCGAGCAGGCGGTCGCCAAGGACGACGAGGCCGGCATGGTGGCCGCCAACGCGGCGCTGCACCAGCACATCCTGACGATGTCCGGCAACAAGATCATGGCCGAGCTGATCGGCATGGTCGACCGGCGGGTGCGGTGGTACTACCGTCCGATCGCCCGGGCCCGCGGCAAGGAAGCCTGGGACGAGCACCGCGAGCTGATCGAGACGATCGCGAGCGGGAACGGGCGCCGGGCCGGCGAGCTGATGCGCAAGCACACCGAGCGGACCCGGAAGATCTACGAGCAGCGGGCGGCAAGCCCGGAGTGAGCCGCCGCCCGCGCGGTGGGCACTGGCGAGAACGAACGGTCAGTCTCCGGAGAAAGACCGTTCGTTCTCTGCGTAACTACTTGTACATCGTCTGGTTCATCGTGCCCGGGGCGTAGGCGTCCGGGTCCACCCAGACGTTGATCAGCGACGGCAGCCCCGACTCGCGGGCCCGCTGCAGCGCCGGCCCGATGTCCTTCGGGTCGCGCACCTCCTCGCCGTACCCGCCGAGCATCTCGGCGAACTTGTCGTAGTGCACGTCGCCCAGGGTGTTGCCGACCCGCTCGCGCGCCTCGCCGTACTTGCGCTTCTGGCCGTAGCGGATCTGGTTCATCGACGAGTTGTTGCCGACCACGCCGACGAACGGCAGGTTGAAGCGCACCATCGTCTCGAAGTCCCAGCCGGTGAGGCTGAACGCGCCGTCGCCGAAGAGGCAGACCACCTCGCTGTCGGGACGGGCGTACTTGGCGGCCATCGCGAACGGGACACCGACGCCGAGCGTGCCCAGCGGGCCCGGGTCCATCCAGTGGCCCGGCGCCTTGGGCTGCACCACGCCGCCGGAGAACGTGACGATGTCGCCGCCGTCGCCGATGAAGATCGAGTCCTCGGTGAGGAACTCGTTGATCTCGTGGGCCAGGCGCAGCGGGTGGATCGGGTCGGCGTCGGAGAGCTGGCGGGGGAGACGCTTCTCGTACGCCCCGGTCTCCTCGGCGCGCAGCTCGTCGAACCACGCCTTGCGGTCCTTCCGAGAACCCGCCCGTGTCACCGCCGCCAGCACCGCGCCCGGGTCACCGACGATCCCCAGGTCGATGTCGCGGTTCTTGCCGACCGTCCGGTAGTCCATGTCGATCTGGACCACCTTCGCGGTTTTCGGCAGGCGGCGGCCGTACCCCATCCGGAAGTCGAACGGCGTCCCCACGATGATGATCAGGTCGGCGTTGTTGAACGCGTAGCGCCGCGACAGGTGGAAGTGGTGCGGGTCGCCGGGCGGCAGGGTGCCCCGGGCGGCGCCGTTCATGAACGCCGGCACGTTGAGCCTGCGGACCATGTCGATCGCGGCGTCGGTGCCGCGGCCGGTCCACACCTGGGTGCCGAGCAGGATGGCCGGTTTCTCCGACCGCGCGATCAGGGCCGCCAGCGCCTCGATGGCCGCGGGGTCGCCGGCGCTCTTCGTGCTCGCGCGATATCGGCCGGGTGCGGGGATCGTGCAGTCGGCCAACTTGACCTCGGCGTCCAGCACGTCGCGCGGGATCTCCAGGAAGGACGGTCCGGGCGCGCCGTTGTAGCACTCGCGGAACGCCATCGAGACCATGTCGGCGCTGCGTGACGTGTGCGGGACGGTGGCGGCGAACTTGGTGATCGGCTGCATCATGTCGACGTGCGGCAGATCCTGCAGTGAGCCCATCTTGTGCTGGCTGAGCGCGCCCTGGCCGCCGATCAGCAGCATCGGGCTCTCCGCCCGGAACGCGTTGGCCACCCCGGTGATCGCGTCGGTGGTGCCCGGGCCGGCGGTCACCACGGCCACGCCGGGTTTGCCGGTGATCCGGGCGTAGCCGTCGGCGGCGTGCGCGGCGACCTGCTCGTGGCGTACGTCGACCACCGCGATGCCCTCGTCGACGCAGCCGTCGTAGATGTCGATGATGTGGCCGCCGCAGAGGGTGAAGATGACGTCCACGCCCTCCGCCTTGAGCGCTTTGGCGACGAGATGGCCGCCGGAGACGGTGTCGGGATCCTCGCTGGGCTTACGCAGGATCTTCTCCGTGGATGACTCGGTGGTGGTCTGGGTCATGGTCCCTCCAGGTGAAGACTGCATACCGTATGCCGTCCATCCTCGCCGGTTCACTTTGGCTTGTCCAGACTATGGTAGACCACATATTGCATACAGTATGCTCCGAGCATGGATCTGTACGAGCACCAAGCCATGCGTCTGTTCGCCGCGCATCAGGTGCCGGTCCCCGCCGGTGATGTCGCTGCCAGCCCGTCCGCCGCCGCCGCGATCGCCGCCCGCATCGGCCGGCCCACCGTGATCAAGGCTCAGGTCAAGGCCGGTGGCCGGGGCAAGGCCGGCGGGGTGCGACTGGCTCCTTCCCCGGAGGCCGCCTCCGCTCTCGCCGGGGAGATCCTGGGAATGGAGATCAAAGGCCATCGGGTACGCCAGGTGCTGGTGGCCGAGGCGTCCGACATCGTCGAGGAGTACTACCTCGCCTTCCTGATCGACCGGGCCGACCGGGGCATCCTCGCGATGTTCTCGGCGTCCGGCGGCATGGACATCGAGCAGGTGCCCGCCTCCGCCATCGTCCGCACACCCATCGACCCCGCCGCCGGCCTGCCGCCCGAGGCGTTTCCCGAGGCCCTGCAGCCGGTCGCGGCGAAACTGTGGGAGGTGTTCGTCGCGTCGGACGCCACCCTGGTCGAGGTCAACCCCCTGATCGTGGACCGATCGGGGAAGGTGCTGGCGGTCGACGGCAAGGTGACGCTGGACGACAACGCGTTCTTCCGTCAGGACCTTTCGGACTATTCCACCGAGGCTGAAGATCCTTTGGAGCAGCGGGCGGCCGCACTCGGCCTCAACTACGTGAAGCTCGACGGGACGGTCGGCATCATCGGCAATGGCGCCGGGCTGGTCATGTCGACGCTCGACGTGGTGGCCGGAGCGGGTGCTCGGCCCGCCAACTTCCTGGACATCGGGGGAGGAGCCGGCGCACAGGTCATGGCCGACGCGCTGTCCGTCGTACTCGAAGATCCCGCCGTGAAATCGGTGCTGGTGAACGTCTTCGGCGGCATCACGGCCTGTGACGCCGTGGCCACCGGCATCATCCAGGCGCTGGAACTGCTCGGCGACGCCGTGACCAGGCCGATCGTGGTCCGGCTGGACGGCAACAACGCGGCGGCCGGGCGGTCACTGCTGGCCGAGGCCGCACACCCGATGGTCGAACAGGTGGACACGATGGACGGTGCCGCAGCGCGGGCCGCCGGATTGGGAGCGTGACGAGATGGCGATCTGGCTGACCGAGAAATCCCGCGTCGTCGTGCAGGGCATGACCGGCGCCGAGGGCCTCAAACACACCCGCCGGATGCTGGCCGCCGGCACCGACGTGGCCGGCGGCGTGAACCCACGCAAGGCTGGGACGTTGGTCCAGGTCAAGGACACGTCCTTGCCGGTCTTCGCCTCGGTGGGTGAGGCAGTGAAGGAGACCGGCGCGGACGTGTCCGTCATCTTCGTGCCGCCGGCGCACACGAAATCGGCCGTCCTCGAGGCGGTCGACGCCGAAATTCCGCTGGCCGTGGTCATCACCGAGGGCGTGCCGGTGCTCGACACGGCCACGGTGTGGGCGCGCGCCCGCAACAGCGCGACCCGCATCATCGGCCCGAACTGCCCCGGCCTGATCAGCCCCGGCCGGGCCAACGCCGGCATCATCCCCTCCGACATCACCGGCGCCGGCCCCATCGGGCTGGTGTCGAAGTCGGGCACCCTGACCTACCAGCTGATGCATGAGCTGCGCGACATCGGCTTCTCCACCTGCGTCGGCATCGGCGGCGACCCGATCATCGGTACCACGCACATCGACTGCCTGGCCGCCTTCGAGGCCGACCCCGCGACGAAGGCGATCGTGCTGATCGGCGAGATCGGCGGCGACGCGGAGGAGAGGGCCGCGGCCTTCATCGCCTCGCACGTGACCAAGCCGGTGGTGGGCTACATCGCCGGATTCACCGCCCCGCCCGGCAAGACCATGGGCCACGCGGGCGCGATCGTCTCCGGCTCGTCCGGCACGGCGGAGGCCAAGAAGGCCGCCCTCGAGGCGGCCGGCGTGCGGGTCGGACGCACGCCGTCGGAGACCGCCCGGCTGATGCGGGCGGTCATCGGGTCGCTGTAGCGTTCGTCCACCACAGGGTGGTCTCGCAGGTTTCGCGATCGCCCCCCGATGGCGCGCGGATCGCCGGGGGTGGGTGCGCGGCGCGGCCGCTACCGGCCGAGCTCGGTCAAGAACCGGTCGAGCCGCGGCTCGGGCGACCCGGTCCAGGGCCCGTCCAGGTCCGGCCGTTTACGGACCACATGCAACGTGTACGCGACCAACTGGTCCCGGGCGTTCTCCGCCGCGGTGACCTCCTCACCGACGGCCAGGCGGGCGCGCAGGCAGAGGTCGATGCGCTCCCGCAACCAGACCGGCGCCACCTCGGCCCGCCGCGAGGCCGTCTCGACATCAGCACCGGCCAGCACCGCCAGCCGCCGCGCCGCCTCCTGCTGCCCGTGCCGGCGGGCCATCCGCTCGAACCGTGTCCACTCCCGCCCCATCGAGCCGAGGCGCTCACCCCAGCTCTCCAACAGGTCCATGCGCAGGGCGCGGGCTGCCTCCCGTACCAGGTAGGTCGCCTGCGCCGGCTCGGCCGTCGCCGCGGTGGCGACGGCCTCGGCGGCTGTCGTGCGCCAGGTCTCCCGCCGGGCCGCGACGATCGCCGGGTGGAAGCGAACAACATTGATCCAGGCGACGAATCCCGAGGTCAGCTCATCGCCCAGGTCAGCGGCGCGGCCACCGTAGGCCTTGTCCAGCCCGTGGAACCACCGCTGATCACCGAGCAGCCCGACGACCTGCTCCGGCGTGCGGCGCATGGCGTCCCGCACCTCGCCGACGGTGAAGGCGAGCTTGCCGACATCGAGGGCCTGCGCCCGGCCGGACCCGGTCCACCAGTCGACCAGCTCGGCCCGGCGAGCCTCGAGCTGTGCGTCGTCGTCCCGCGACCTGAGGTAGATCGGCAGCAGGTCGATGTCGGACATGGGCCACGGCTCACCCCGCCCGACACTCCCGCCGACGATCAGCCCGTGCACGCCGCCGGCCGATCCGAGCAGCCGGGCGGCCTCAGCCACCCGCTCGTCGAGCAGTTCCCGCCATCGTTCACTGGGTCGCATCTCCACCCACGAGAGTCAACCGGATCCGGTGGTCACCCGCCGCCGATTTCGGCCTGGCCCAGGTGGATCAGTACCTGCCCACGATCAGCGGCGGCCAGGGAGTCAGCCGGGGCTGGAGCGGCCGTTCCGCCAGTAGCCGAAGAAGGCTATGTCGGACTTGGCGATGCCGCGGTCGTTGACCAGGTGGCGGCGCAGGCCCGTCGGGAGCTTGGACTCGCCGGCCACCCACGTGTAGAAGCGGCCCGGCGGGAGTGCGGCCTCCTTCACCGTGGCCAGGGCCAGCGCGCCGGGCAGGCCGGGGCCGTCCCTGCGGGGGAGCCAGTGGATGCGCGCGCCGGGTGGGGCCGTGACGTCGGTGCGGATGTCGGCGGACGACGGGACCTCCAGGAAGACCTCCGCTGCCAGGGATGACGGAGCGTGCTCCAGGATGGACAGGATTGCCGGCACGGCTGACTCCTCGCCTACCAGCAGATGCCACTCGGCTTCGGCGGGCGGCAGGTAACTGATACCCATGTCCCAGATGCCGGCCGGGTCGCCGGGGCGGGCGTGTGAAGCCCACCTCGACGCGGGGCCGTCGGCGTGCAGGGCGAACTCGATGTCGACCTCGTTCACGTCGAGGCGGGTGCGGCGGATCGTGTAGTTGCGTACCCAAGGGCGCACCGATTTGGGCAGCAGCAAGGTCTGGGCCATCCAAGCCTCGCTGTTGAGGGTCGGCATGCGCAGCGCGGGCTGGCCCTCGCGGGGGAAGAACAGACGCACCGTGTGGTCGAAGCCGGTCGGTGTCAGGTTGTCGAGGTCGGGGCCGCCGAGCGTGACGGTGCGGAAGGCGGGGGTGGTCTGCTCCGTTCGCCGGACCGTCAAGGTGATCATGCGGCGTGTGGAAGGCAACTGCACCTTCGGCAAGATGTCCCAGCTCATGGCAAAATTCTGAGCAATTACTCGCCTTCTTGGAAACTCGCTTTTGACGGGAGTGGGAGCGTGCGGCAGCTGGAGCCTCGTAAGCAGCCACGACAGGTGCGGGCGGAGCTCACCCGGGAACGCATCCTGACGGCGGCTGCTCACGTTTTCGCCGAGTACGGGTACGCCGCCGGCACCACCAACCGGATCGCCGAGCGGGCCCGCGTGTCGATCGGGTCGCTGTACCAGTACTTCCCGAACAAGGACGCGATCCTGGCCAGCCTGCTGGTCCGGCACCTGGACGCGGGCATGGCCACGAAGCAGGGCAAGCATCCGGAAAAGCTGGGCGACATCGTCCGGCAGCGGGTCCGGGCCGTGATCGACAACCACCGCGACGATCCGCAGCTGCTGCGCATGCTGATCGAGCGGGCTCCGTGGTCGCAGGAGATCGTCGGGCGGCTCGACCGTCACCACAGGGAACGCGTCGGTGAGATGCGGGAGCTGTTGGAGAGCCACCCGGAGGTACGCGTCGCCGACACCGGCATCGCGGCCCAGCTGGTCGTGGCCACCGTCGAGATGGTGGTGCACCTGCTGGCCGCCGGGCCGGAGCCGGTCGACACGGCGCGGCTGGAGGACGAGATGGTGCGGATGCTGACCAGCTACCTCACGAGTACTCCTTGACCGCGTCGATGGACGGGCCGTGCGGGGTGTTCGCCTCACGTTCGATCATGATCTCGACCAGGGCGGGGCGGCTGGTGCGGGCGGCCTCCTTGCGGGCCCACTCGATGGCGTCACGGATGTCGCCGGGGTCGACGACGCGGCGGCCGGAACAGCCGTACGCCTCCATGATCTTGACGTTGTCGGTGCCGTAGGTGTCGTAGTGGATGTCGACCTCGTAGTTGATGCCGTACGGGAGTTCGGCCTGCCGGATCAGCCCGAGGTACTCGTTGTTCAGCATGATGAGGACGAACGGGATGTCGTACTGGGCGGCCACCGCGAGTTCCTCGACCAGGAACTGGAAGCCGTAGTCGCCGACCACGCCGACGACCTCGGCCGACGGCGCCGCCTTCTTCACGCCGATCGCGGCGGGGATCTCCCAGCCGAGCGGCCCGGCTTGCCCGCACACCTGGTAACGGCGCGGCTCGTGCACCTTCTGATGCTGGCCGCCCCAGATCTGGTAGAGGCCGATCGCGGTGACGAAGTAGGTGTCCGGGCCGAAGATCTCGTTGATCTCCTTGTAGACGCGCGGCGCCTTGACCGGCACGTCGTCGTAGTCCTCGCGCCGGGTGAGCTGCTTCTTCAGGTCGTCGATGCGGGCCAGCCACGCCTTCGTGCCGCAGGACGCCTGGCGGCGGCGGGCCGCGGCGAGCAACTCGCGCAGGAAGATCCGGGCGTCCGACACCACGCCCAGGTCGGGGCCGAACACCTTGCCGATCTGGGTGGGCTCGACGTCGACGTGGATGAACTTCCGGTCGCCGCGGTAGACGTCGAGCGCCCCGGTGTGCCGGTCGCCGAACCGTGCCCCGACCGCCAGCACCAGGTCGGACTCCAGGAACGACGCGTTGCCGTACCGCTGCGAGGTCTGGATCCCGGTCATCCCGGCGTGCAGCGGATGGTCGTCGTCGAGCGCGCCCTTGCCCATCAGGGTGACCTGCACCGGAACCCGCAGATGCTCGGCCAGGTCGCGGAGTTCGACCGCCGCGTCGGCCAGGATCACGCCGCCACCGGCCAGGATCAGCGGGCGTTCCGCGGCCAGGAGCAGATCAAGAGCTTTTTCAACCCGGGGCAGATGCGGGCGTACGGGTGTGACGGGCAGCCGCGCGTCCACTGACGCATCCCACTCGATCAGCTGCTTCTGCACGTCCAGCGGCAGGTCGACGAGTACCGGGCCGGGCCGGCCGGACCGCGCCACCTGGAACGCCTTCCGCAGGATCCACGGCGCCTGCGCGGCCTCTTTGACCTGCACCGCCCACTTGGTGACGGGCTGGGCGATCGCCACGATGTCGACCGCCTGGAACGCCTCCTGGTGCAGCTTCGACGAGACCGCCTGGCCGGTGATGCAGATGATCGGCACCGAGTCGGCCTGCGCCGTGTACAGCCCGGTGATCATGTTGGTGCCGGCCGGGCCGGAGGTGCCGATCGCCACGCCCACGTCGCCGGTGGTGCGCGACCAGCCGTCGGCCATGTGGGTGGCGCCCTCCTCGTGGCGCACGATCAGGTGCTCGATCCGGCCGTCCGTCTCCATCGCCTCGTAGAGCGGGAGGATGGCGGCGCCGGGACAGCCGAAGACCGTGGTGACGCCCTCCGAGCGGAGCACCTCGACGACGGCCTGCATGGCGGGGATTCGAGGCATGGGGTCATTCCCTTCCGGAGAGCGTTGTCGTCACGGTCAGCAGGGCGGAATGGTCGTCGCCGCCGTGGCCCATCGCGCGCGCCGCGGCGACGAGTTGCGCGGTCAGCCCGGAGAGCGGCAGGGCCACCCCGGCGCGGCGGGCGGCGTCCAGCACGATGCCCATGTCCTTGTGGTGCAGGTCGATCCGGAAGCCGGGCGCGAACTCCCGGGCGATCATCGACTCGCGCTTGAGGTCGAGGACGCGGCTCGCGGCCAGCCCGCCGGCGAGCACGTCCAGGCCCTTCGCCGGGTCCACTCCGGACGCCTCGAGCAGCACGATCGCCTCGCCGACCAGGGCGTAGATCCCGGCCACCACGAGCTGGTTGGCGGCCTTCACGACCTGACCCGCGCCGTGCGCCCCGACGTGCACGACGGTGCGGCCGAGGACCTCCAGGACCGGGCGCGCGGCGGCGACGTCGTCCTTCGTACCCCCGACCATGATGGACAGAGCCGCCTGCTTGGCGCCCACCTCGCCGCCGGAGACGGGTGCGTCCAGCACCCGGATGCCGCGTTCCGCGGCGGCGCGGGCCACCGCGATCGACGTCTCCGGGCGGATCGTGCTCATGTCGATCAGCAGCGTGCCCGGCTTGGCCCGGGCCAGGATCCCGTCGTCGCCGTACGCGACCTGCTCGACCTGCGGATGGTCGGGCAGCATGGTGATCACGACCTCGGCGCCGGCCACCGCGTCGGCCACGCTCTCCGCGACGCGCCCGCCGATCGCCGCCAGTTGCTGCCGGGCCTCCTGCTGCACGTCGAACCCGGCCACCCGGTGCCCGGCCGCGATCAGGTGGCTGGCCATGGGCGACCCCATGATGCCCAGCCCGATGAACCCGATGTCGGTCATGAAACGGCCTCCCTGGTGAGCCAGCCGAAGGTGTCGGCGGTGGTGGTGCTGGGGGCGTACTCCAGTCCGATGTGGCCTCGGTAGCCGTGCGCGATGAGGCGCTCGACCACGCCGATCAGATCGAGCTCGCCGGTGCCGGGCTCGTGCCGGCCGGGCGCGTCGGCGATCTGCACGTGGCCGATCCGCTGGGTGAGCTGGTGCAACGTGCTCAGGTCGTCGCCGTTGACCGCCAGGTGGTAGAGGTCGGCGAGCAGCCGCAGGTTGTCCCGGCGAGGGAGGCGGTCGATCACGGCGAGCGCGTCGGCGGCCTTACGCAGCGGGTAGAGCGGCACGCCGCTGAGCGGCTCGATCACCACCTGCGCGTCGATCCGGGCGGCGTAGTGCGCGGCGTGCGCCAGCGCCTCGATCGCGATGTCGTCCTGCCGGCCGGGGTCGACGCCGGGCAGCCGGTTGCCGTAGAGCGCGTTGAACGAGCGGCACCCGGTCCGCACGCCGATCGCCACGGCGACGTCGACGCCGTCCAGGAACTCGCGGGTGCGTTCCGGCCAGGAGACCAGCCCCCGATCGCCAGCGGCCATGTCGCCGGCGAAGAAGTTGAGCCCGACCAGCCGCACACCGGCCTCGCCGATGGCGTCGACGAAGCGGTCGACCTCGGCCTCCGCGGGGGTGGCGGTGGCGAACGGCCACCAGAACTCGACCGCCTCGAAGCCGGCGGCACGCGCTGCCGCGGGCCGTTCGAGCAGGGGCACCTCGGTGAAGAGCATCGACAGATTGACGTCGTACGACCACAGCGCGTCCGTCATTTCAGTATCCTGTATGCAGTATGGAGTGGTGTCAAGCGCACAAATTGTCGTCGCGTCGAGGCCGTCGTGGACTGCACTCCTCACATGAGGTCTTTACGTACCGTCCTGATCGGCGCCGCGAGCGCCGCCGTCCTTGTCCTCACCACGGCCCAGCCCGCCTCGGCCACCTTCCCCTGGCTCCGGCTGGAGTTGCGCTACACCGGCGAGTTGCAGGCGCCGGCGCTGGTCAGGGACAGCAGCGGCAACGAGGTGCACGGCGCCGTCCTGACCGGCGGGGGCGGCACCGTGACGCCGGTGACCGAGAACGGCCGCCAGTTCCTGCGCTTCCCGGGCGGCAGCTGCACCACGGCGCCCTGCCCGCAGGGGATCATCCGCCCGACCAGCACGGTCACGCTGGTGCCCGGCAACGAGGGGGAGGGGCGGTTCGTGTACGGCGCGGACATCCGGCTGACCGCGCCGCCGTCACCGGACGCCGGACAGAACGTGTTCCAGTTCGGGGCGGCCGGCGCCGGGCTCAGCCAGTGGAAGCTGCAGGTCGACTACGGCCGCCCGTCCTGCCGGTGGTCCGACGGGACGCAGGTGGTGCTGCTCCCGGCCGGTCCCGAGGGCTGGCAGATGACCGTCGGCCGCTGGTACCGGGTCACGTGCAGCCGGAAGGCACGCGTCTTCTTCTCGACCCGGGTGGAGGACCCCGCCACCGGGCGGCCGCTGGCGCTGCCCCGGATCCAGACCGTGCAGATGGCCGGCATCCTGCCCACCGGGAACGTGGTCATCGGCGGCAAGCGGATCAACGCCGCCCAGTCCGACGTCGACACCGACCAGTTCCACGGCGACCTCGACAACGTCGAGTTCGGCCGCCGCTCCGACTGACCCTTTGCTCTGCTTACACCCACGCATCGACGTCGCGCATTTCGAGATTTTGCGCGGCGCCGCCACCGCCCCCACCCAGTCACTGGGTGGGCGGCAACCGTAGCGAGGAACTGTGGCGGAAAAGTGAACTGTCCACAGGGCTGGGCAGCCGATGCGTACGGGTAAGCAGAGCAAAGCGGTGGTGGGTCGATGCGGATGCTGAGGTGAGGTGCGGGCGGCTATGCCGTCGGGGCGAGGGCGCCCTGGCCGAGCGGGTCGGCGAGCAGGTCGGCGAAGGCGAGCTCGGCCGCGCCGGCCAGGGTGGTGTCGTCGCCGAGGACCGGGGTGCAGAGGCGGACGCGTTCGCGGGACACCGGCAGCACGTTGATCGCGATGCGCGCCCGGACCCGGTCGGCGGCGGCCAGGTAGACGTCGCTCATCATGCCGCCGAAGATCAGCAGGCCGGGGTTGAAGAGGTTGATCAGGGTGGCCACGCCGATGCCCAGCCAGTCGCCGATCGAGCGGACCGCGGCGGCCGCCTGCCGGTCACCGGCGGCGGCGTCCGCGATGACCGACCGCACCTCGTCGCGGCCGATGCGGTCCGCCGGGCGGCCGGCCGCGTCCAGCAGCGCCCGCTCGCCCACCTCGGCCTCCAGGCAGCCCCGCGACCCGCACGAGCAGACCCGGCCGTCGTACGGGTTGACCAGCATGTGCCCGAGCTCGCAGCCGTAGCCGCCGTCGCCGTCCAGCAACTCGCCGCCGACGATGATGCCGCCGCCGACACCGACGTCGCCGTGCAGGTAGATCAGGTTCCGCAGGCCGGCGCCGGCGCCGCGGACGTGTTCGGCCATCGCGCCCAGGTGCGCCTCGTTGCCGACCGTCACCGGCAGGCCGAGACCGAGGCGGGCGCCCAGCGCGGCGCCGAAGGCCTGGTCGACCCAGCCCAGGTCGGGGCCGTACCGGACCATGCCGTCGGCGCGCCGGATCATGCCGCAGTAGGACGCGCCCACCCCGGCGCAGACTGAACCGGGCGGGGCGGTGCGATGGAGTTCCGTACCCATGCTTGCCAGCGCCTCGACCACCACCTCGAGGTCCGCGCCGGCCCGGGGCCGCGGCACGGCGCGCCGGGCCAGCACCTGCCCGCCCAGCGCGACCCGCGCCGCGGTCAGCCGGTCGACCGCGACGTCGAAGGCCAGCGCGTACACCCGCTCGGCGGCCGGGGCGACCACCAGCGAGGGGCGGCCGACGCGACGGTTCGCCGGCGGCGCATGCTCGTGGACCAGGCCGGCCCGGGCCAGGCGGGAGGTCAGTGCCAGGACTGTGCTGCGGTTGACGCCCATCCGCTCGGCGAGCGCGGCACGGGTGAGCGGCCCGGCCACATGCACGTGCCGGAGGAGCGCACCCTCGGCCTTGCTCACGCCGGTGACCATACGTCCTCGGCGCGGTCTTGGTAATCCCCAGTGACCGGGTGATGACCTGGTGCGATGTTCGGGGCCGGTAAATCGCAGGTGAATTCTCGCGGGGCGAGTTGCCGGTCAGCCCGGTGCGGGATCGCCGGGATCCGCCGCCAGGCGCCGCTCTCGCTTACCCCGGGCGACCTCGGTGGCGAGCGCGTCGAGGTGCGGCGTCCAGAGCCTGCGGAAACGGCCGAGCCACTCGTCCGCCACGCGCAGCGCGCTGTCGTCGACGGTGTAGAGGCGGCGGGTGCCCTCCGCGCGTACGGTGGCGAATCCGTTGTCCCGCAACACCCGCAGATGCTGGGAGACCGCCGGCTGGGTGATGCCGAACTCGGCCCGGACGACCGTGGTGACCGCCCCCGAGGACTGCTCGCCGTCGGCCAGCAGTTCGAGGATCCGGCGCCGGACCGGATCACCGAGGACGTCGAACGCGTGCATGGTCCGACCGTATCAAGGCTGCCTTATATAACGATGCCCTGACCCATGCGAACGGTGGTTCGTACCTGGCCCAAAGTCTTGATTCTGATCTGGATGCATCCCACAGTTGTGCAGATGGGGGCCGGTGCAGGCATCATGCATCCGGTTGACGAACGAAGGGGAAGCTGGATCATGGCGGAGATCCATCACCTGGCTCATGGATGGGTGACGCCCACCGTTAGTTATGTGCTCTCGGTGCTCGGCTCCTTGCTGGGCCTCACCTGCGCGGTCCGGTTCCGGACTGCGAACAGTCGCGGTGCCCGCAACTTCTGGCTGATCCTGGCGGCGGTCGCGATCGGCGGCACCGGCATCTGGACCATGCACTTCGTGGCGATGCTCGGGTTCGACGTGGTCGGCAGCCCGATCCGCTACGACGTCGGCCTGACCGCGGCCAGCGCGCTCCTGGCCGTGGTGGCGGTCGGCATCGGCCTGGCGATCGCGCTCAACGGCACCGCGGCCCAGCAGCTGCGCATCATCGGCGGCGGGGTGCTGGCCGGCCTCGGTGTGGCCGGGATGCACTACACCGGCATGGCCGCGATGCGGCTGGACGGCACCATCGACTACAGCGCCACCCGGGTCGGCATGTCGGTCGGCATCGCCGTGGTCGCCGCGGCCGTCGCGCTCTGGCTGGCCGTGACCGTCCGCAAGCCACTGGCCATCCTGGCCGCCGCCCTGATCATGGGCGTGGCCGTGAACGGCATGCACTTCACCGGAATGTCGGCCATGTCGGTACGCCTCGAACAGCCGGTCACCGCGCTCAACGGCGCCACCGCGTCGCAGTTGCTCCTCCCGATCGGGCTGGCCGTGGTGTTCGGCGTGCTCGGCCTGGTCTACGCGCTGATGGCGGCGCCGACCGAGGAGGACCGTGCCGGGCTGGCGTACCTGGCCGCGCGGCAGGAGGTCGACGACGTCCCGGCGCCCGCACCGGCCCGGCCCACCTTCGGCGGAGTGCCCCAGCAGCGCTCGGCGCCGGCACCTGCGCCGCAGCCGCAGCGCCCGATGCCGCCGGCCGCTCGGCAGGCGCCGCCACAACAGCGCCAGCCGCAGAGGCCTCCACAGCAGCAGCAGGTCGGCTCGGCGCCGTCGCTCGGCGAACGGCTCGGCTCGCTGCAGCGGGAGCAGGCCCAGGCGGCGGCCCAGGCCCGGGCGGACGGCGACGAGGAGACCCGGCGGCTCGGCGGGCAGCCGGCCCCACGCCGGATGCCGAACCCGGACAGCAGCTGGACGTTCCGCGATCGCGCCGAGAAGTAGCCGAACGTAGAACACGCCTCCGCTGACCAGATGGTCAGCGGAGGCGTTGTGTTTCCGGCGTGCGACCGGAGGGTTGCCGCTGGCTCCTTCTCCGAATTCCGCTGGTCGCGGGTCTATCCCGGCCGCCCCGTCGTCGTGAACCGGGAACCGTCCGGACGACCGGGATGACCTTGCGGGTGATGACTCTGGGTGACCATTGATCGACGATCGAAGGGACGGCAGCGTTCGGTGGACTGCCGTCCTTGTCGCGTAGGTGGTGGGCATGCCCAAAGGCGTCGGAATCCTCGGCACCGGTTCGTACCTCCCGTCCCGGGAGGTGACCAATGCCGAACTTGCCACCCTGGTCCCAGGCGCTGACCCGGAGTGGGTCGCGCGCAAGACGCTGATCGAGGCGCGCCGGTTCGCGGCACCGGACGAGGCCGCCTCGGACCTCGCCGCCAAGGCCGCGTTCCCGGCCCTGGAGGCCGCCGGCATCACCGCGTCCGACCTCGACTACGTGATCGTCTCCACGTCGACCGGTGACTCTCCGCAACCTCCGACGGCGACCCTCGTGCAGGAGCTGATCGGCGCCGACCGGGCCGCCTGCTTCGACATCAACGTCGTCTGCGCCGGCTTCGTCTTCGCGCTCTCCATGGCGCGCAGCCTGGTGGCCGTGCAGCCGGGCGCCAAGGTTCTGGTGATTGCCTCGGACGTGTACTCGCGCATCCTGGACTTCTCCGACCGGCGCACGGCCGTCCTCTTCGGCGACGGCGCCGGAGCGGCGGTGGTCGGCGCGGTGCCCGAGGGCTACGGCATTCTGGACACCGAGCTGGTCAGCCGCGGCGCCGCGCACCAGCTCATCCGGGTCGAGGCGGGCGGCAGCCGCAAGCCGGCGTCGCACGAGACCGTGGACAACGGCGAGCACTTCTTCCGGATGGACGGCCGGGGCGTACGCGAGTTCGTCGCCGAGCACGTGCCGCCGGTGCTGGCCGCGATGCTGGAGCGGGCCGGGCTGCACGCCAAGGACGTCGACCACTTCGTGCCGCACCAGGCCAACGGCGTGATGCTGCGCGAGCTGGTCGACCTAGCCTCGCTGGACGGCGCGACCACGCACCTGACCCTGGGCCGCTACGGCAACGTCGGCAGCGCCTCGGTGCCGGTCGCGCTGGACGTGGCTGTCCGGTCCGGCGCGGTGCACGAGGGCGAGCTGGTGCTGCTGGCCGGATTCGGCGGCGGCATGGCGGTCGGCGCCTCGGTCCTGCGCTGGCAAGGCTGAGCCCGCGTATGAGTCAGTCCTTGTGGGGGAGGACGGCGACCTCGCGGTAGAACCGGTCGATCTGACGGACCGTGGCCTCGAAGTCGTCCAGGCCGAAGGGCTTGGTCACGTAGGCGTTGGCCCGGTGCTGGTAGCTCGACACGATGTCCGGCGCGGCGCCCGACGTGGTCAGGATGACCACCGGGATCGCCTTGAGTTCCTCGTCGCTCTTGATCGCGGCGAGCGTCTCGCGGCCGTCCATCCGGGGCATGTTGAGGTCGAGCAGGATCAGGTCGGGACGGAGCGCGTCGACGTACGGGCCCTCACGGTGCAGGTAGTCGAGCGCCTCGCGACCGTCCGCCACGCGGGCGACCGTGGTGTTGCGGCCGGCGGCGTCGAGTGCCTCCTCGATCATGAGCGCGTCGGCGTCGTCATCGTCGACGACGAGGATCTGGAGGCTCCGCACCCGACTTCTCCCTTGTTTGCAGTGGCGCAAGCATAGGGCTCCGCCGGGGCCCGCTTCCATCGCCACCCGTCGCCTTGTCACCGGTCCGTGGCGGTGCGCGGATCGAGACATGTTTCATATGCCCCGCGTGCAACGAACGTGTAACAGCAGCTCAACAGTGACCGATCGAGCGTGTTCGGGTGGTCGCCGGCGGTAGTCGCACTGCGGAGGCCACCGAAACGAACGCCGTTCACGTCCTGGGTCACGTGAGACGAACTCCCCCCATCCCTCACCTCATCCGACGTTTGCGCCTGAAAGGACTACCTCGCTGGAAGCGGGTCATGATCCGCACGCTGGTGGTCGTGCTGCTCCTCAGTGGCGCCGGTTGGGGTGCCGTGGAGGCGTACATCTCGAGCGTCCCGATGACGGATGTCCCACCGGGACCGCAGGCCTCAGTGCTCTACTACCGCGACGGCAAGACGATCCTGGCCCGGGTCGGCACCGCCGACCACAACGAGGTGCCACTGTCCGCGGTGCCCATGGACGTGCGGCACGCGGTGCTGGCCGCGGAGGACCGCGACTTCGACGACCACGGCGGCGTCTCGGTGCGCGGTGTGCTGCGGGCGCTGGTCTCCGACCTCAAGGGCAACCGTGAGGGCGCGTCCACGATCACCCAGCAGTTCGCCCGGAACGCGTACCTCACCCAGGACTTCTCGGTCGACCGCAAGGCGCGGGAGATGGCCATCGCGGTCAAGCTGGAGCGCAGGTTCAGCAAGGACGAGATCCTCGAGCGCTATCTGAACACGATCTACTTCGGCCGGGGCGCGTACGGGATCGCGGCGGCGGCGAACGCGTACTTCGGGGTGCGCACCGACCAGCTGACCGGGGCGCAGGGCGTGGTGCTCGCCGCCGTCATCAAGGACCCGTACCACTTCGACCCGGCGGTCGACGCCCGGGGCGCGAAGAACCGGTTCCGGTGGATCGTCAACGCCGCCGCCGAGGTGAAGTGGCTGCCGGCCGACCTCGCGTACCCGGCGGTGAATCTCTCCCGGACCAACGTCGGCGGCAAGAACGGCGTGGTCGTCGACCAGGTGGAGAACGAGCTGAAGGCGCGCGGGATCAGCCCGCAGGACCTGCACACCAAGGGTCTGTCCATCGTCACCACTCTCGACCCGGTCGCCCAGCCGGCCGCGGTGCAGCAGGTCACCCAGCAGCTCAACATCCAGCCGGCCGGGCTGCGCGCGGCGCTGGTCGGGCTGGACCCGCGGAGCGGCGCGGTACGTGCCTACTTCGGCAGCGACCAGGGCCGCGGCTACTACGACTACGCGACCGCCCTGCATCCGGCGGCCTCCACGTTCAAGCCGATCGTGCTGGGCGTCGCGCTGGAGCACGACATCGGCTACAACTCCCGGTGGGACGGCAGCTCGCCGCGGATCTTCCCGGGACGCAACGGCGTGCCGCTGAAGAACCACGGCGATCTGCAATGCCCGAACTGCACGCTGGAGACGGCGATGGTGGAGTCGCTGAACACGCCGTTCTACGCGGTCACCGAGCAGCTCGGCGCGGCCAGCGTCCGGGACATGGCGGTCCGGCTGGGCATCCCGGACAAGTACGGCGACCAGGTCTCGATGGTCGACGTCAAGGGTGACCCGGCGCCCGGCAAGACCCGGCCGGACATCGCCATCGGCCGGTACGCCGTCGCCCCGGTCGACCTGGCCACCGTGTACGCCACGTTCGCCTCCGGCGGCACCCGGTACGAGCGCTACTTCGTCGAGTCGGCCACCGCCGCCGACGGCAAGGTGCTGCACCGGACCGTGCCGCGGGGCCGGCTCGTGCTGAGCCCGAGGGTGGCCGCCGACATCAGCACCGTGCTCAGCTCGGTGGTCAAGCGGGACGGCGTGGTCCCGTCCTCCCGGCCCGCCGCCGGCAAGACCGGCACCCAGGCGTGGGGCAACACCAAGGAGAACCAGGACGCCTGGATGGCCGGCTACACCCCGGAGCTGGCAACGACGATCTGGCTGGGCAAGGAGAAGCCCGGCCCGATCCGGGACGCGGCCGGCCAGCCGATCCAGGGCGACACACTCCCGGCGAAGCTGTGGCAGTCGTTCACCGCCGCGGCGCTGGACGGGAAGCCGGTCGAACCGCTGCCACGTCCGGCGAACGTGGGCCGCACCGACAACGGCGACGCGGGCAGGACCAAGCCGGGCACCGGGACCAAGGGCGGCATGGCGGCCAAGCCGCTCGGCCCGTCGTCCCCGGTGGTCCACACCGCCCACCAGGGCAAGCGGCTGGCGCTGACCTTCGACGACGGCCCGTCCGCGTACACCGGGGAGGTGTTGGACCTGCTCGCCGAGTACGACATCAAGGCGGTCTTCTGCATGGTCGGCGAGGAGGTGACGGAGAATCCGGAGATGGTCCGCCGGGTCGTCGCCGGGGGCCACAAGCTGTGCAACCACTCGTGGAAGCACGACGACCTGGGTGTGATGTCCCAGTCCGAGGCCAGGGCCGACATCCAGCGGACGCAGGACGCGCTGGCGAAGGCGGTGCCGGGGGAGACCGTCACCTGGTTCCGGGCGCCGTTCGGCAGCTGGGGCGCGTCGGCGAAGGCCGGCGTGGCGATGCACATGACGCCGCTGGGCTGGGTGGTCGACCCGGACGACTGGACGATGCCCGGCGCCGGGGTGATCCGCGACCGCATCGACGAGCAGCTGACCGAGCGCGCGGTGGTGCTGGTCCACGACGGCGGCGGCGACCGCGGCCAGACCGTCGCGGCGCTGAAGAAGCTGATCCCGGAGCTGATCGACGACGGCTGGAAGTTCGACCTGCCGGAGAAGACGGTCGACACGCGGCCGTTGCCGGAAGTCCACCAGGAGCAGGAAAAACCGAAGCCGCAGTTCAGCGAGCCAGCGCCGCCAGCAAGCGAAGCACCCCCGGACCCAGGATCACTACAAAAATTGCGGGAAAAAGACAAAAAAGCACCGGAAACAGGAGCTTGATCGGCACCTTATGGGCCTTCTCCTCGGCCGCCTGACGGCGCTTCATCCGCTGGTCGCGAGCGTGCTCCCGGAGCACGTTCGCGATCGGCACGCCCAGCTCGCCGGCCTGCACCAGGGCGGTGACGAAGCTCCGCAGCGGCCGGATCGTGGTGCGGGTGGACAGCGCGTGGAGTGCCTCCGTACGTGAAATGCCGATCCGCATCTCCTGGAGCACCCGGTTCACCTCGCTGGGCATCGGCCCGGACAGGCTCTCGGCCACCTGCTGCATCGCCGCGTCCAGGCTGAGCCCGGCCTCCACCCCGATCACCATGGCGTCCAGCACGTCCGGGAGCGAGGCGGCCAGTTCCCGCTGCCGTTTCACGCCCAGCTCGTGGATGGCCAGATCGGTCACGAACAGGCCGAGCACCGCGCCGGCCGGTCCGCCGAGCAGCGCGCCGACCGGTCCGGCCAGGATCGTGCCGAACAGCGCGCCGACCGCGCCGACCCCGATCAGCAGCAGGCCGCGGCGGCGGATCACCACCTCGATCGGGCGGTCGTCCGGGTTGCCGGCGTAGTCCAGCAGGCGGCTCAGACGGGCCCGCGCCCCCGGCGGCGTGACCGCCCGGCCCAGCCGGTTCATCCCGTCCACCCAGGCCAGGCGCACACGCTCGTCCCAGCGCGGGCCGCGGTCGTCGATCAGCTTCCCGTGCGTACGCCCGAACTCCGCGAGCGTCCGCAGCAACCGCTCGCCGCGCGTCGGCGGCAGCGCCACCGCGAGCGCCAGCAGGCTCACCGAGGCCGCTGCCGCGACAGCGGCGATGACGAGCACGACCAGCGTGACCATGTCAGACCTCGACCCGGATCACGCGGCGCAGCCAGAGGATGCCGACGACCATCAGCAGTCCGCCGCTACCGAGCATCACCACACCCAGCGGCTCGGTGTAGAGCGGGCGCATGTACTCCCGGCGGAAGAGGAACATCCACGCCCCGATCAGCACCGGCATCGCGACCAGGATGGTCGCCGACAGACGGCCTTCCGCGCTCAGCGCCCGCATGCTGCGCCGCAGCTGCTCCCGCTCGCGCATGGTGTCGGCGGTGGTCTGCAGCACCTCGGACAGGTTGCCGCCGACCTCACGCTGCAGCTTGATGGCCATGGTCAGCCACTTCATGTCGGCGTTGCCGGTACGCACACCGACCCGCACCAGCGCCTCCTCCAGCTCACCGCCGATCCGCGTCTCGGACAGCGCCCGGCGCAGCTCGGCGGCGACCGGCCCGGTGCTGTCCCGCACCGCGGCCTCGATCCCGTGCTGCAGGGTGAACCCGGCGCGCAGCGAGCTGACCACCATCTGCAGGGTGTCCGGCAGGTCCTGCGCGAAGGTCCGCTTGCGCCGGTCGATCCGGACGGTGAGCCACGCGTTCGGTACCAGGAACCCGGCGAGCAGGCCGACCGGCAGGCCCAGCCACCAGGGCAGCGGCAGGGACAGCGGCAGGGCCAGGCCGAGCGCCGAGCCGGCCCGGATCACCAGCCACTCGCTCGGCCGGATCGGCACCGCGGCGGCGTCCAGCAGGTCCTGGTTGTCCAGCCGGGTGAGCCGGGTCAGGCCCCCGCCGGCCCGGGTGGCGGCGGCCCGGACCGCGGCCAGCAGGCGGCCCTTGCGTTCGGGGCGCTGGACGAAGAAGCGGGTCAGGATGGTCAGCCGGCGCTGGAACGCGGTCCGGCCGAGCAGGCTGTCGAGCAGCACCCAGGCCACCGCGGCCACCGCGGCCGCCAGGGCGACGAGCCCGATGGCCAGCACCAAGCCGTCCAAGGTCATCGGGGCCTCGCGGTGAACAGCGACGGCGGCACGGTCACGCCGTAGATGGCCAGGTCGTCGGTGAACCGGGGCCGCAGCCCGGTCGGCTTGAGCCCGCCCTTGGCCGACTTGAAGTCGTAGAGGAACAGGTCCTGCAGGCTCACCACGTCGGCCTCCATGCCGACCACCTCGCTGATGTGGGTGATCCGCCGGCTGCCGTCCTTGAGCCGGCTGACCTGGATGATCAGGTCGACCGCGGAGGCGATCTGGTCGCGGATGGCGCGGACCGGCAGCTCCATGCCGCCCATCAGCACCATCGTCTCCATCCGGGAGATGGCGTCCCGCGGCGCGTTCGCGTGCAGCGTGGTCAGCGAGCCGTCGTGGCCGGTGTTCATCGCCTGCAGCATGTCCAGCGCGGCGGCGTCCCGGACCTCGCCGACGACGATCCGGTCGGGGCGCATCCGCAGCGCGTTGCGGACCAGGTCGCGGATCGCGATCAGGCCGCGGCCCTCGGAGTTGATCGGGCGGGACTCCATCCGCACGATGTGGTCCTGACGCAGCTGGAGCTCGGCCGCGTCCTCGATGGTGACGATCCGCTCGTCGTCCGGGATGAAGCTGGACAGGATGTTCAGCATCGTGGTCTTGCCGGAGCCGGTGCCGCCGCTGACCACCACGTTGCGCCGGCCGCGGACGCAGGCCTCCAGGAAGTCGGCGGTGTTGCGGGTCAGCGTCTCGAACCCGATCAGGTCGGCGACGGTCAAGGGCGAGACCGCAAATTTGCGTACGGTCAAAGAGGAACCGTCCAGCGCGATCGGCGGGACCACCGCGTTGACCCGGCTGCCGTCGGGCAGGCGGGCGTCCACCATCGGGCTCGCCTCGTCCACCCGGCGGCCCACCCGGGAGCAGATCCGGTCGATGATCCGGCGCAGGTGAGCCTCGTCGTCGAACTCGACCTCGGCGCGTTCCAACCGGCCGTACCGCTCCACCCAGACGTGGTCGTGGCCGTTGACCATGACCTCGCTGACCGACGGGTCGCGCAGCAGCGACTCGATCGGGCCGTGGCCGAGCACGTCGTCGGTGACCTCGCGGATGATCCGGGCCTTGTCGGCGCCGGCCAGCGGGGTCTCCTCGCGGGAGATGAGCTCGGCCAGCGTGGTGCGGACCCGGGCCTCCAGTTCCTCGGCGGGCGCGTTGGCCGAGTAGAGGGTGGGCCCGAGTTCGTCGGCGAGCCGGCGCTGGATCCGCAGCCGTACCTCGGTGACGTTGTCCCCGGCGTACAGGCCGGCCGTGCGGTACCGCTCGGTGGTCACCGAGACCGGCGTCTCGTCCAGCGGCGGGGCGGCCTCGGGTGTCCTGGCGCGGCTGCCGATCCGCGCCGCCAGGCTCACCGCTTCCGCCCGAAGGCGAACATCCGCCGCTTGGGCGGGGGCTCGGCGGCGGCCGTGCCGGCGCAGCGGTCGGCCAGCCGGCGCATCGCCAGGCTCACCGGGTGGGTCGGGTCGTCCAGGGTGATCGGGATGCCCTTGTTCACCGACACCGGCACGTCCCGGGACGACGGCATGTGCACCGACAGATGGGCGCCGACCGCCTCCTCGACGTCCTTCACGGTCAGGCCGACCTGCGAGTCGGCGCGGTTGAACACCACCAGGCGACGCTCCCGCGGGTACTCCAGCAGGTCGAACATCTCCACGGTGAGCCGGATGCTCTTCAGGGTGGGCAGGTCGGGCGTCACGATCGGCACGAACCAGTCGGACAGGTCGAGCGCGGCAAGCACCTGGTCGGTGACGAACGGCGGGGTGTCCACCACGACGAAGTCGTACATGCCGCGGGCCACCTCGAGCACCTCGCTGACCAGCTCGCGGCTCACGTGCTCGCCTTCGGCGGGGCTGGCCGGGGCGAGCAGCACGTCGAAGTTGGGCCGGTACGCGGTCAGCACCGAGCGCAGCCCGGTCTCGTCCAGCCGGCCGGCCATCCCGATCGCGTCCGTGATGCTCCGCGCCGGCGGCAGCTGCAGCATGATCGCCACGTCGCCGAACTGCAGGTCCAGGTCGACCAGGAGGACCCGGCGGGTGCCCTGGGCGGACAGCGCCGCGGCCAGGTTGGTGGCCACCACGCTCTTGCCGCAGCCGCCCTTGCCGGCGAACACCGTGATCACTTTGGCGTTGAGTGTGCCGTCGGTGCCGCGCATCGTCGTGCTCAGCGCCTTGGACAGGTCCACCGATCGGGCCGCCGAGGCGCGGATGCCCTCGATGTCCAGCTCCTGGATCACCTCGCGGATCCCCGAGCGCATCGCCCGGGCCAGCACGTCCGGCTCCACCGACGGGCGCAGCAGCAGGGCGCCGAGCAGAGGCCGCTGCACCCGCTGGTACGCGGCGAAGCTCAGCGCCTCCTCCAGGTCGACCGTGGCGCCGATGACCACCAGCAGCGTCTCCGGGTTCCGCTGCAGGTGCTCGTCCAGGTCGGACATCTGGTGCACGACGTCGAAGCTGTCGTCGGCGTAGGCCGCGCCGGCGGCGGTGCGCCGTTCCGGATCCGGCTCCACGTAGACGTAATAGGTCACCGGGTCGCCGCCTTCGGCCAGATGTTGTCGTAGTCGACGGCCGCGGACGGGCCGACCGTCGCGTCCACGCCGACCAGGCCCAGGTAGATCGAGCCGGTCTGCGCGGCGTGCACCAGCCCGGTCGCCTGGCCCTGGTCGACCGCCAGCGTGGCCGGGTACGACGCGGCCTGCCGGTTGCTCCGCCCGGAGAACGAGAGCCGCGAGCTCGTGGCCGGGCTGGGCGTGACGTCGCTCGGGGGCCCGGTCGCGATGCTGATCACGGTCGCCTCGGGCAGCAGCACCCGGGTCTTCTGCGAGCTCGGCGGGTAGTCCTTCGGGTACGTGACGAAGACGGTGACCGTGTCCCCGGCGGTGACCTTCTCCGCCACGCCCGGCGCCATGGTCACCTCGACGCTGACGGCCAGCTTGCCGTCCGGGACACCGGCCCGGGCGGCGGACATGTCGTCCTCGTCGGCGAACAGGCCCCGCATCAGCATCTGGTCGGGCGCCAGGTCGGCGCTCAGCCGGAGGCCGATCAGCTTGCCGTCGATGGCGTCCAGCGCGCCCTCGGGCACCGTCGCGGCCGGCATCAGCACCCGTTCGGCGAGGTTGCCGGAGCGGATCTGCGCGCCGGTGGTGCCGCGGGGGATCCGGTCCTGGGCGAGCAGCACCCACACGCCCTCGCGGTCGGCCACCGCCCGGCGGTCCGCGCCGCGCGCGTAGACCACCACGGCCATCGCGCTCAGCCCGCCCAGGAACAGGGCGAACACCACGATGAGAACCCGTCGGCGCATGGGAATCCTCCTTATCCGATCCGGGTGATGTAGGTGGCGCCGTAGTCCTGCCCGTCCCCGGGCGACTGGCCGTTCACCGGCGTGATCCGCCGGACGAAGTGCCCGGTCAACGGGTCGTCGTCCTCGACCACGAACGCCGCGAAGCCGCTGACCCGGTACTGGTCGCCGCGTACCGCGTCGGTGACCGGCAGCAGGACCGGTTCGCCCTGGACGCGGGCCGCGGACAGCGCGGCGGTGCAGCTCGGCGAAGTCGCGGGCTTCGGCACGGTGCCGGCGGTGCCGAAGGTCCGCTCGCAGCTCGGGTCCACGGCGAACGAGGTGTAGCCGGTCGGTGCCTCCCAGCCCGCGGGCACGGCGGCGCCGCAGGTGTCCGGCTGGGTGGCGCCCGGCAGCAGAACTCCCGAGGGCGACGGGTAGTCCGCGCCGCCGGAGGTGGCCGCGGCCCAGGCGCAGTGCGAGACACCGAGGGCGAGCACGGTTCCGGTCGCCGGGCTGCCCCACGCCACCTGGGCGCAGGCGGTCACCGGCGTGCCCGCGTAGCCGCCGATCAGGGCCTGCGCCAGCACCGGGGGCAGCAGCGTGCCGCCGTCCGCCTCCCGGGTGGTGGTGCGGACCTCGGCGAAGGGCGAGGTCAGGGCGGGGGGCAGAGCAGGGCAGGGTTCGGTACGGGCGCGCGCCACGGTGCCGCAGCCGGTGGTGCACACGGTCAGCGTCGCGGCGGACCGGCCGTCGCGGGCGTTGCCGTCGGCTTGACGCTGCGCGAGGGGGGCCTGGCCGGCGCACGTGGCAGGCGTACGCGTGCAGGAATCAGCGACCACCCACGCGGCCGCATCCGCACCGCCCTGAAGCTGTTCGCGCTCGTGTGCGATCAGCCCGACGTCGATGACCAGGGCGCCCATGCCCAGCAGCACGCCGCCGCCGAACAGGATGGCGACGAGAACCGCGACGGCGCCCTCGTCGTCTAGCCGACGCATGCCATCACACCCGTGGAGCGCAGCTCGAAGCTGTCCGCGGCGTTCTGGCCGAACAGCAGCATCAGGCTGCCCAGCGGCGTCTTCGCCTGGTAGCGGTAGGTCAGGGTGACGCGGGCGTCCGCGCTCGTGTCCGCGTTCGCCGGGCAGGACGTGACGGAGACGGAGGTGGGCTGGTCACCGAGCACCGACGCGGCGCGGCCGGTCACGTCGGGCTCGCCGAACGCGGCGGCCCGGGCGCCGGCCTGGGCCGCCTCGGTGAGCAGGATCTGCCGGTTCAGCAGCATCCCGAAGTCGATGATCCCGAACAGGATCAGCAGGAGCAGGGGCAGGACGATCGCCATCTCGACGGCGGCCGCACCCTCCTGCCGGCCTAGGTGGTGCTGGCGCCGCCACCCAGCTGGTTCGCGATGTCGTCGAACATGGCGTCGATGTTGCCGCCCAGCAGCGTCACCGAGGAGATGATGATGACCGCGATGAGACCCACGAGCAGCGCGTACTCGACCGCGGTCGCGCCCTCGTCGTCGACGGCACAGCCCTCGGCACGGCGCGAGGAGACGCGCGTTGCCATCGCGTGCAGAAGGGTGATGAGCATCCGTGATCTCCTTCTGGGAAGCCGCGATTGATTGCGCCGGCATGGTCGGCCTGTCGCAATGTGTATCGGTCCCGCGGAGAGCCACTAAAGGTTTTGGCTGCGGCGTCATGGAGTCTCGGAGAACCACCCGGCCACCTGACCAGGGGATATGTCGTAGCCGGTGGCCTTGGGCCCGGCCCAGTTGACACCGACCAGAAAACCTTCCCGCGTGAGGTCCGGCAACCAGCGGTTCAGCCAGTCGGCCAGGTCGATCTCCACCACGTCGAACTTCCGGTAGGCGGCGACCTGTCCGACCACCTTCTGGGCACGCGACGACTTCGACCAGAACGGGAGCGTCATCGTCCCGTCCGGGTCCTTCGCCACCGGGAAGCCACCCGCGTCCCGGATCGAGAAGACCCGCCCTTCCTGGGGTGCTTCGCGCCGGAACGCCGCCCGGTGTGCGCCGCTGAGCGACATGCCGCTTCCCTCCGTCCTCGAGCTACATGCCTATCGTCGCTCTTCGGAGGGTTCGGGGTGATTGAATGCGAATTTACTGCAGGAGAGGCAGGCGCTTGACCAGCTTGTCGATCCGGTTCCGCGGCCCGACGAGACTGATCGCCAGGTACGCCGGAGCCTCGTCCTCGCCGAGTTGCCGCAGGTAGTCGTCGTACACCCGGGTGGCCTGCGCGACCTCCGGCATGTCGGCGACGTGGACGTCCTCGCCGGCCTTGGCCCGGATCTCCGCGAGCTGATCCGCTGTCGCGCCGAGGATGCTGCACCCGATCCAGGGCATGCCGGGATGCACGCTGCCGGTGGCGTCCTTGCCGTCCGGCCCGAGCAGCCCGGGCACTGCCGCGCTGGTCGCGGCGGCGACGCAGACGGCCGCGTTCGCGGCCCGGCCCTTCGGCAGCCGCTCGTCGACGACGATCACCCACTTGAGGCGGGCGGTCCGGGTGGATTCTTCGGTACGGATCTCCGCCGGCTCGAAGCCGACCTGACGAGGTGCGCTCATGCTCTGGAACGCTAGGCATTGTGACGACTTGGCAGCAACAGATCCGTACTTAATTCGGCTAGCATGCTTATATGGCGGATCTGGACGAACTTGATACGGCCATCCTGCGCGAGTTGCAGCACGATGCACGGCGGACCAACCGCGACATCGCCGCCGCCGTCGGGGTGTCGCCGACCACCGCCCTGGACCGCACCCGGGCGCTGCGCGACCGAGGGGTGATCCAGGGCGCGAGCCTCAGGGTCGACCTGCACGCCATCGGCCGCCCGGTCCAGGCCCTGATCGCGGTCCGCATCCGCCCGCCGTCGCGCCGCAACATCGAGGCCTTCCGCAACTGGGCCGGCGCCCTCCCCGACACGCTGGGCGTCTTCGTCACCTCCGGCTCGGAGGACTTCCTCCTGCACGTTGCGGTCCCGGACAACGACGCCCTCTACGCCTTCGTCATCGACCGTCTCACCGAGCACGCGCACGTCGCCGACGTCCGCACCTCGGTCGTCTACGAACACCTCCGCAACGACCGGATCGCGCCCATTCCCTAAAGATGATCTTGCGATCCGCAATGCGCTTCCTATTGGTAAGCAGAGCAAAGCGCGGGCTTATCTAGGGTGGGCGGGTGGAGATCAGGGAAGCGGCGGCCGTGGATTGGCCGCAGATCTATCCGTTCTGGGCGCGCATCGTGGACGAGGGGGAGACCTACGCCTATCCCGAGGCGCTGAGCCGCGATCACGCCGAGGCTTTGTGGATGGAGGGACCGCCGAGCCACGTCGTCGTCGCCGTCGAGGGCGACCGGGTGCTGGGCAGCGCCAAGATGGGCCCCAACCGGCCCGGGCGCGGCGCGCACGTCGGCACGGCCAGCTTCATGGTGGATCCCGCCGCGCAGGGCAGAGGTGTGGGCCGGGCGCTCGGTGACTACGTGGTGCGGTGGCTCGGCGTGGCGGGATATCACGCGATTCAGTTCAACGCGGTGGTCGAGACGAACGCGGCGGCCGTACGCCTCTGGCAAGCGCTGGGTTTCAAGATCATCGGCACGGTTCCCGAGTCGTTCCGGCATCCTACGAACGGCCTAGTGGGGCTCCACGTAATGTACAAGAAACTGTAGAAGGGGCCAAAATCCCCAAAAATCCCTAAAGTCCGAATAGCCTGTTTCTTGTCGGTCGCTCACGGGGGTGGCCGCACATTCACAGGAGGCTTCGGCATGAACAAGTTCCGGCGGATCGGTGCGATGGTACTGGCGACGGTGGCAGCCACCGGCATGGCGATGACGGCGAGCGCAGCTCCCGCCGCCGCCGCCCAGCCGAGGGACCAGGGACCGAAGGCGGTCTGGCCGTTCCTGACGCAGAACGAGCAGTCTGTGGCTCGGCAGAGCCTCTGGTTCAAGACCGACCGGACGGCGTGCAACTTCAAGCTGTGGTTCGACTCGGGTCGCGGCGTCAACGTCTCGTACCCGCGCAACGGGCACTTCACCTCACTGAGCGAGGACGCCACCCTCTGGCGGGGCGAGACCGACTACGCCTCGTTCTGGGTCCGGACCGGCCCGACCATGCAGACGGGGTGGCGCTTCCTGAAGGCGCACATCGTCTACGACAACTGCCGGTTCGGTCCGGCCCGGCGGGTCCAGCACAAGACGCAGGACGTCATCCTGACGGTCCGTAACACCAACGGTCGCCCGAACGGTGGCCAGGACGGTCGCCCCAACGGTGGCCAGGACGGTCGCCCGAACGGTGGCGGCCAGGACGGTCGTCCCAACGGCGGCGGTCGTCCGAACCGTTGATCTGAACGAGATGCGCGCGGCCGGCGGGGGCGTCCGGCCGCGCGCACGTCTCCTCAGCGACCCGCCGCCGCCATGATCAGCGCGGCCGGGTCGGTGCAGACCAGATCGAGCGCCCGGCCCACCATCGCCGGGTCGTACGTCGAGGCGTGGAACGTCGCCTCCAGGTGCAGCACCCCGCCCATCTCCGACGTGGTCAACGTGATGCCCTCCGGGCCGTTCAGCGTCGGCACGCTCTGATTCACCCGGTGCGCCGGATCGGTCGCCCAGGGCAGGTCGGCCAGCACGTCGTGCCGCCCCTGGTTGCTGAAGGTGAGCCGGACCAGCGGATCGGCCGGCGCCGACGCGGGGTACGGATCGGGCAGCCCGGGCGCGCCGGTCGCCGCGAGCTTGGTCTCGCGCAGCAGCATCATCGTGAGCATCCCGCCGGTGGCCAGTTCGCCCTTCAACGTCTTGTGGATCGCCACCGGGTCGGTCAGCGACGCCGGCGACAGGTACGGCCCGAAGCAGAAGTTGCTCCCCACCGTCACGCCCTCGGGCAGGTAGCGCCGGGCGTCGGCGAGGAACGTGGCGCCCGAGAGGTCGGGGCGGAAGCCCAGCTCGTGCAGCGCCGCGGTGAACGCCGCGAACGTGATCGCCGACGTGGTGACGCCGGGCGCGTGCTGGTCACGCCACACCCGCATCTTGCCGAGCACGTCGGCCGAGCGCGCGGTCTGCACGGTCAGGTTCGCCGTCCACGGCCGTTCGGCGCCGGTCTCGAAGTGCGGCGTGCGGGCCATCTTCAGCGCGTCGCGCCACCTGCCCGGGTGCTTGCCGAACGTGTTCCACCAGGCGCCCGGCAGCGCGAACCGGCGTGGCATGGGCTCGATCGCGGCCGCCCGCTCCTCGCCGGCCGCCCGCACGACCTCGCGCAGCAGCGTGTTCACCGGCCCGGCGTCGCCGTACGAGTGCGCCACCTTCATCGCCACGTAGCCGCCGCCGACCAGGAACCGCACCGGGTGGTCCGCCCGCTGCTCGGACTGCAGCTCGCGGGTCATCGCGTCGAAGTCGGCCGGGCGATCGCCCAGGTCGGTGACGGCCTCGGTCACGAACCCGGCGAACGTCGGCGCGTCCAGGTGCAGCCAGCGGCCGCCGGCCCGGTCCAGCCGGGAGACGGCACGGTGGGTGGGATCGGCCGCGTGCAACCCGATCAGGGCGGCCCGGACCCGCTCGGCGGTGACCCCGGTCAGAGGGCCGACGGTACGGATGTACTCGAGCGGCAGCCAGGCGCGTTCATGCAGGGTGAGGCGAGTGGCGGACATGGTTCCTTCCGGGAGCTCGGCGGCGTCGTCCCGCCGGGACGGCAGGACGACGCGCAGCACGATGGGCGCGACGATGATCATCTCCAGGGCCATCACGGCGGCGACCCAGGCGACCAGCTCGGTCAGGCTGCCGCGGGAGCCGCCGTACCAGGCGGCGACCAGTTCGGCGACGCCGGCGAACACCGAGAAGATGCCGGCGCCGCGGACCTTGCCCTGGACCCGGGAGATGGCCAGGAAGAAGTGGTGGAACACGAACGGGATGTAGGTCAGCGCCAGGATCGTCAAGGCGGGACCGGCGGTCGCGGCGTACCCGGAACCGAAGAGACTCATCACCCAGTCGGCGAACACCGCGACGAAGATCGACACCGGCAGGCCGACGACCAGGCAGATGAGCAGCCCGACGCGAACCTTGGAGCGCAGCGCGGCACGGTCGCCGCTGGCCACGGCGAAGAGCGTGAGCGCCACGTTGCCGGGGACCATGGCCAGGAACGACGTGACCATGAACGCGGTGTAGAAGGACGCGTTGGCCTCGGCGGACAGCGTGGCCACGACCACCAGAGGCAGCGCGGCGCGCGGCAGGTAGGTGGCGAGGTTGAGCAGGTTGTGGTCGAACGTGGCCTGGCCGCGGCCGCGCATCAGGCTCAACCGGGGCCGGGCCGAGTCGATCATGCCGCGCCGGCGCAGCGCCCGGCCGAGGATGGCGACCGACAGCACCATGCCGGCCAGCCAGGTGAGCAGGATCGTGCCGCCGGTCATGTTGAGCGGCAGCACCACCAGCAGGCCGAGCAGGATCAGCTTGATCACCGAGAACCAGGCGTTGCGCATCAGCTGCAACGGCCCGGCGAGCAGCCCGACCAGCGCCTCGTCCAGGACCAGCGTCATCGCGTTCAGGGCGATGCCGAAGACCAGCAGCACGGTCGCGGTCGTGGTGCCGAGTGCGTCCTTCAGACCGGGGATGGCCAGGTGCGCGAGCGCCACGTAGATCAGGCCGCCGGCCGTGGCGGCGCTGCCCGCGACCAGCAGGCAGGTGGAGATGAGCTCCCACCTGCGGCCGGTCAGCCGCGGCAGGTCGGAGATCAGCATGGTGCCCATGCCGAACATGCCGATGGTGCCGATCAGGGTCATCGCGGAGATCGCGGCGGAGGCCTCGCCGACGGCCTCGGCGGGCGCGGTACGGGCCGCCACCCACCAGTACGCGAACCCGAACAGCGACGTGATCGCGGTGGTGGCCATCAGCGAGCCGGCGTTCAGGAAGAGATCGATGTGCCCGCGCAGCCTGCCGACGATCCCGCGCCGCGGCGTGGACGGCTGGTGTGCTGCGCTCTGAGGCACGGCCTCGGTTGCGGTCACTCGTTCCCCCAAATGATCGACCAGCAAAAGGTAGTTACTGGAAGTAATGGGGCGGTACCGCGAAGCGGTCCGAGAAAGCGCACCGACGAGCGATCATGGTGGCCCGTTCGGCCGACCTTTGGTAGGCCTGAGGTCCCATGCGTTTTGCCTGGTCACAACGCTATCGCCGGTTTCGTGTGTGATTTGTCTCTCCGACGTGACGGACGGTGTCAGCGACCTTCACAGCCAGCCGACGCGCTTCAACCGGCGGTACAGCAGGACCGCGGCGCCCAGCATCAGGGCGATCACCGCGGGATAACCGTACGTCCAGCCCAGCTCCGGCATGTGCTCGAAGTTCATGCCGTAGATGCCGGCGATCGCGGTCTGCACCGCCGCGATCGCCGCCCACGAGGCGATCTTGCGCATGTCGTTGTTCTGGTCGATGGAGACCTGCGCCAGCCGCGCCTGCATGATCGAGTTCAGCAGGTCGTCGAACCCGGCCACCCGCTCCACGGTGCGGGCCAGCCGGCCACGCACGTCGACGAAGTAGGGCCGGATGCCCGCCGGCAGCCGGTCCGAGTCGAGGATCCGGTGCAGCGGCTCCTGCAGCGGCAGCACCGCCCGCTTGAACTCGACCATCTCCCGCTTCAGCTGGTACATGTGCGAGATCCCGGGCTTGCGGTCGTGGGTGAAGGCGGTCTCCTCCAGGCGTTCCATGTCCCGCTCGACGTGGCCGGCGACCTCCAGGTAACCGTCCACCATCGCCGCGCACACGGCATGGGCGACCGCCCACGGGCCGAGCCCGAGCAGCGCCGGCCGCTGCTCGAGCTCCTTGCGCACGTCCTTGAGAGCGCCCGGCGAGCCGTGCCGGACCGAGATCACGAACCGCTCGCCTACCAGCAACGTCACGTCGCCGGTGTCGACCACCTCGGAGGTCTCGGTGAGCTCCTCGTGCTCCACGTACCCGGCGGTCCGCAGCACCATCCGCACCACGTCGCCGATGATCTCGACGGCCGGCCGGTGCCCGCCGGTCATCGCCTGCTCGACGGTCAGCTCGTGCAGCCCGAACGCCTGCCCGACGGCGGTCATCGTGACCACGTCGGGCTCGTGCAGGCCCAGCCAGACGAAACCGTCGCCGCGGCGGCGGATCTCCCGCGCGGCCTGGACGAAGGTCAGCTCACCCGGGCGGCGGCGGCCCTGCGTGTACACCGCGCAGTCCACGACATCGTTCGCGGACAGCCGGACCTGGGCGGACACCGCAGCACGCCCGGGCCCGACCAGGTCCCGCAACCACCGGTACATCATGGGAGAAGAACGTAGCGGTCAGGCGTCCTTCTGCATCGCACGCACGCCCACCGCCAGGCCGAGCGCGGCGACCAGCACGGCCGACACGGCCCCGGTCACCGTGGTGCTCGCCCAGATGTCGCCGTTGAAGAGCGCGCGCTCGGCGTCCACCACGTACGTCAAAGGGTTGAACTTGGCAGCGGTCTGCAGCGCCGAACCTCCCTCGACGTCGGGGAGCAGCGGCGCGAAGAGCCCCAGGAACACCAGCGGCCGCACCATGCTGATGATGATCGTGAGGTGCTTGGTCAGTCCGTTCGTCTGAATCATGGGACCCAAGCTAGGGTGGCTTCCGGTCATTTCCTGGCCGCAATCGCGGGGAGTCTGAGGTCATGGCGAACACGAGTGCGCGGATGCTGCGGCTGCTCTCCCTGCTGCAGACGCATCGCTACTGGCCGGGCGGCGAGCTCGCGGACCGGCTCGAGGTCAGCTCGCGGACGCTGCGCCGGGACGTCGACCGGCTGCGCGAGCTGGGCTACCCGGTGGACGCCTCGCGCGGGGTCGCCGGCGGCTATCAACTCCAGGCGGGTGCGGCGATGCCGCCCCTGCTGCTCGACGACGAGGAGGCCGTCGCCATCGCGATCGGCCTGCGGACGGCGGCGGCGGGTGCGGTGTCCGGCTTCGAGGAGACTTCGGTACGCGCGCTCGCCAAGGTGATCCAGCTGCTGCCGCCCCGCCTGCGCCGGCGCATCGACGCGTTGCAGGCGATGACCAGCCCGGGCGTCTTCGGCGGTGGACCGACCCTGGACGCGACGGCGCTGACCACCATCGCGATGGGCTGCCGGGGCGAGGAGCGGATGCGTTTCGCGTACACCGCCCGGGAGGGCGAGGAGACCCGGCGGCACGTCGAGCCGCACCGGCTGGTGTCACTCGGCCGGCGCTGGTACCTGATGGCGTGGGACCTGGAGCGCGGCGACTGGCGCAGCTTCCGGGTCGACCGGATGAGCGAGCCGACGCTGACCGGAGCGCGGTTCCGGCCGCGCGACATCCCCGGTGGCGACCCGGTGACGTGGCTGCGCTCGCGGATCGCGTCGGTGCAGACCCGGCACGAGGTGTCGGTGCTCATCGAGGCGCCGGCCGAGCGGCTGCGGGCGACCGTCGGCTATTGGGGAACGGTCGAGGAGACCGGGGAGGCATCGTGCCGGCTGCGGATGAGTGTGGACGACCTCCACTGGCCGGTGATGGTGCTCGGCACGATCGCCGCGCCCTTCACCGTGGAGTCGCCGCCGCAGCTGACCGACGCCGTGCGGCGCGCGGGCGAGGCGCTGCTCAGGGGGATCGCGCCGTCGTGATTGGACGGATGGGCGCCCCCGTGGCGCCCATCCGCACCCAAAACCTACCGGCGGGGTACGACATTTTCGGGCTAGGTTGTGGGGCCATGACGGTGCTTCGAGTACGCGGGATCGGGCTGCCCGACGGCGAGACGATCGACCTCTACGCCGACGGGGACCGCTGGACGACCGAGCCGGTCCGCGGCGCCGAACTGGTCGCCGAGGGCTGGGTCCTGCCCGGACTGGTCGATGTGCACACTCATCCCGGCGCGGTCCAGCCCGGCGATCCGCTCGACGAGGCGGTGCTGCGCGACGATCTGCGCCGGCACGTGGCGAGCGGCGTCACGCTGATCCGCTCGCCCGGGCTGGCCGGTGACCCGCCGGCGTGGTTCGGCCGCGACGACGACGTGCCGCGGGCGGTGCACGCCGGTCCGTGGATCGCCCGGCACGGCGCCTTCTTCGACGGCTGGGGCCGTCGCGCCGAGCCGTCCGAGCTGCCCGAGCTGGCCGCCGCACAGGCCGCCCGCTCCGGCTGGGCGAAGATCATCGCCGACTGGACGCTGGAGTCCGAGCCGCTCTCGTTCGAGACGTTGCGCGCGGTCACCGAGCGGGTCCATGCCGTCGGCGGCCGCGTGGCGGTGCATTCCCAGCACCTTGCCGGGGGTACGGCCGCGGTGGACGCCGGCGTCGACTCGGTGGAGCACGGGATGGGCCTGGACGCGTCGGCGCTCGACCGCATGGTGGCCAACCGGGTCGCCTTCACCCCGACCCTGTCCGTCCTGGAGGGCGGCGGCGCCCGGGCCCGGGAACGCCCGAACAGCCCGATGCGCACCTGGTACCTCGACGGGGTCGCCGCGCACCCGCCCCTGGTGGCGGCGGCCGCCGAGGCCGGCGTGACGCTGCTGGCCGGCACCGACTCGCGCCCGCACGGCGGGATCGCGGGCGAGGTACGGGCGCTGGTGGCCGCGGGGGTGCCGGCGCACACCGCGCTGGGCGCCGCCTCCTGGGTGGCCCGGAAATTCCTCGGACTGGCCGGACTGGTGGACGGGGCACCCGCCGACGCGGTCGTCTACGCGCGGGATCCGCGTACGCATCTGGAAGAGCTGGACCACCCACTCGCCGTGATCCTGCGCGGAATTTTGTCGTAGGCGCCGGGCAGGATGTTCACCATGACAGTGCTCGGTGCCACCTTCCGCCCGCAGAACCCTCCCGAGGACCTCCGCGCCGCCGTCAAGCTCGCCGACGCGCTCGGCATCGAGGAGCTCTGGTTGTGGGAGGACTGCTTCCTCAACGGCGGCATCTCCGCGACCGCCGCCGCGCTGGCCTGGAGCGAGCGCGTCCGGGTTGGCGTCGGTCTCACCCCGGTGCCGTTCCGCAACGTCGCCGCCGAGGCCATGGAGATCGCCACGCTCAGCCGCATGTTCGGCGACCGGGCGATCGTCGCGGTCGGCCACGGCGTGCAGGAGTGGATGGGTCAGGTCGGCGCCCGCGCGGCGTCCCCGCTGACGCTGTTGCGCGAGTGGCTCTCCGCCCTGCGCCCGCTGCTCGCCGGTGAGGAGGTCACGGTCACCGGCAAGTACGTCTCGCTCGACCGGGTCAAGCTGGACTGGCCGCCGGCCACCCCGCCGCCCATCGTGGTCGGCGCGATGGGGCCCAAGACGCTCAAGCTGGCCGGCGAGCTGGCCGACGCGACGATCCTGGTCAGCAGCGTCACGCCCGACGGCGTCCGCGAGGCGCGGGAGCTGATCGGCGACCCGGCCCACAAGATCATCATGTTCGCGCCGCACCCGCGCGGGCGCACCGGCGACGCCAAGGCGGTGGCCGACGGCGTCCGGGAGTATGTCGAGGCGGGCGCCACCTCGGTGATCATCGAGCCGGATGCCGACGAGCCCGACCTGCACGCCTTCCTGCGGTTCGTCGCCGAGGAGGTCCGCCCGTTGGTTGACTGATTCACGTATCTTGTCCGACATGCCGATTTCGCCGTTCATCAAGGACCTGCGCAACGACATCGGGCACCGGCTGCTGCTCCTGCCGGGCGTGACCGCGGTCGTGTTCGACGACGCCGGGCGCATCCTGCTCGGCGAGCGGGCCGACAACGGGCGGTGGGCGCTGCCGGCCGGGGTGATGGAGCCGGGGGAGCAGCCGGCCGAGACGATCGTGCGCGAGGTCTACGAGGAGACCGCGGTGCGCATCGTCCCGGAACGGATCACCAGCGTGCTCACCCAGCCGGCGACCACCTACCCCAACGACGACCAGGTCCAGTACGTGGACATCACGTTCCGGTGCCGGGCGGTCGGCGGCGAGGCCCGGGTCAACGACGACGAGTCGCTGGCCGTCGGGTGGTTCGCGCTCGACGACCTGCCGCCGCTGTGCGATCTGGGCAAGCACCGCATCGAGTGCGCGCTCCAGCCCGGCACCTGGTTCTCCGACGCCGGGGTCTGAGGGCCTTCGGGGTTCGGGGGTAGGTCGGGCCATCCTTGGGTGCGCTCTCTGACGGTTCCGCCGGGCGTCCGGGGGTGTCCGGTCGCCGTTTGGTGCCGCTTGGCCGGTGCGGGGTTCGGTCGGGTTTGCCAGGCGCCGGGGTTGCCTGGTCGCTGTTGTTGCCGCCGCTCGTGGCCGTGGCGGGGCGCGGTCGGTGGTAGGAGCAGGCGTGAGTGGTAGGACCAGGCACGCAGTGGTGGGCCAGGGCGGTATTCGGCCCGAAATGCCGCGCTGAGCTACCACTGTCCGCGCGCGTGGTAGCCAGGAGCGGTCAGTCAGGCGGGATAGCGCCCGGTCCTACCACCGCGAGCGCGGCAGCGACGGTGAGCGGGCAGCCCGGCCGCCTGGCAACCGAACCCTGGCAACCCGGACCCTGGCGACCGGACCCTGGCACTCCGGACCCTGGCAATCCGGCCGACCCCATGCCCGGCGGAAGCGTCGGCAGCAAGCGCGCGCACCGGAAAGATCCGGCAAAGCGAGCCCTCACCAGACCTCCACTGCGAAGAGTTTCTAGTGTGGGCCGTGTCCCAGCGGGCGGGCGCGCACGTGGTCGTCGTGCCACTGCGCGCCGACCCGGAAGTGCTTGGTGCCGCGGACGGTGAATCCGTTCTTCTCGTAGAACCTGGCCGCCCGCGCGTTGAGCTGGTTGACGCCCAGCCAGCAGAGCGTCGCGCCGGTCGCGGCGGCCGCCTCCAGCGTGGCGGCCATCAGCTCCCGCGCGATGCCCGAGCCGTGCCGGTCCTGCAGCACGTAGAACTTGCTCAGCTCGACACTGCCGTCCTGCTCGACGACCCGGCGCACGTCCTCGTCCGCGATCGGGCCGCTCACCAGCATCGCGTAGCCGACCGGTTCGCCGTCCGACTCGGCGATCAGCAGGACCCGGAGGTCGTCCTTCAGGTACTCCTCGAAGCGCGCCACGGACAGGTGCGCGGCCACGAACTCGTCGACGTCGGCCTGCGTCGTCTCCGGTGGGCAGGCCAGTGCGAACGTCCTGGCCGCCACGTCGTGCAACTCGGCCGTGTCGCTCACCGCCGCGCGGCGGATCTCGATCCCCATGTCCGCGAAGCCTAGGACAGGCCCCGCCGCGACACACGTCACGACCTCGCGGTACGCCATTAACTGGAAACAGCATTTAGAGTCGTGCTCGTGCGACGACTCGATGACGTCATCCCAGCGCCCGTCTCCGTGACTCCCGCCGACGGCGCGGACTTCACGATCACCGCGGACACGCGTGTCCAGGCGGGCCCCGGTGCTGCCGAGGTTGCCGCCTTCCTCGGCCTGCCGCTGTCGGAGGACGGCGTCGTACGGTTCGCGCTCGGCGGGGACGGCCCCGACGAGTCCTACGAACTGGACATCACGGCGGGCGGGGTGGCTGTCACGGCGCCCGCCCCCGCGGGTCTCTTCAACGCCGTCCAGACGATCAAGCAGTTGCGCGGGGACGACGGCACGCTGCCCGGCGGCCGCATCGCCGACCGGCCGCGGTTCGCCTACCGCGGCGTGATGCTCGACGTGGCCCGGCACTTCTTCACCGTCGACGAGGTCAAGGCGTACATCGACGCGATCGTCGCCTTCAAGATCAACCATCTGCACCTGCACCTCAGCGACGACCAGGGCTGGCGCCTCGAGATCGCGGGCTGGCCGCGCCTCACCGAGGTCAGCGGGCAGTCCGGCACCGGCGTCGACGGCGAAGGGCCCGGCTTCTACACCGGCGACCACTACACCGAACTGGTCCGCTACGCCGCCGAGCGCTTCGTGACGATCGTCCCCGAGATCGACATGCCGGGGCATGTCAACGCCGCGCAGTTCGCGTACCCGTCGCTGACCGCCGACGGGCAGCCGATCGCGCAGCGCACCGACACCGAGGTCGGCTACAGCTCCCTGGTCGCCGGGTCGGAGACCACGTACGCCTTCGTCGAGGACGTCATCCGCGAGGTGGCGGCCCTGACCCCCGGCCCGTTCCTGCACATCGGCGGCGACGAGGCGCAGGCCACCGCCGCCGAGGACTACCGCACCTTCATGACGCGGGTCCTGCCCCTGGTCGGCAAGTACGGCAAGCGGGCCGTCGGCTGGCACGAGATGGCCGCGGTGGATCTGCCCGACACGGCGGTGCCGCAGTTCTGGCGTACCGAAGCAGCCGACGAGGGCACCGCCCGAGCCGTCGCCTCCGGCAGCCAGGTGATCATGTCGCCCGCCGACCGCACCTACCTGGACATGAAGTACGACCCGGACTTCCGCCTGGGCCTCGACTGGGCCGGCTGTGTCGAGCTGGACCGTGCCTACGACTGGGATCCGGCCGACCGGCTGCCCGGCGTACCGGAGCACGCCCTGCTCGGGGTTGAGGCGGCGTTGTGGTCGGAGACGTTGCGCAGTTTGGCCGACGTGCAGACGATGACGTTCCCGAGGCTGCCGGCGATCGCCGAGATCGGCTGGTCACCGAGGTCGGCGCGCGACTGGCAGTCGTTCCGCCGCCGCGTCGCCACCTACGCCCCGCGCTGGCAGGAGGCGGGCATCGCCTTCCATCGGACGCCCACGGTCGACTGGGTGTAGATCAAGATCGAGATCAAGTTCGAGATCAAGTTCGGAAGATCGATGTCGTGCCTGGGTGGGTGGTGCTGACCGTCGCTCCCGCCGAGGCCGGGCCCACTCAGCCTGGCCGCTGGCGCGTCCAGAACGGCCGAGCGCACCCTTCGTTCTGCGTGCGTGGTCACCCTCCGGGCGCG
>NZ_BSTL01000010.1:209441-361973 GCF_030269485.1 Actinoplanes sp. NBRC 103695
CTCCGCGCTCCACCCCTCCGGGCGCTCCGCGCTCCACCCCTCCGGGCGCTCCGCGCTCCACCCCTCCGGGCGCTCCGCGCTCCACCCCTCCGGGCGCTCCGCGCTCCACCCCTCCGGGCGCTCCGCGCTCCACCCCTCCGGGCGCTCCGCGCCCCACCCCTCCGGGCGCTCCGCGCCCCACCCCTCCGGGCGCTCCGCGCCCCACCCCTCCGGGCGCTCCGCGCCCCACCCCATCGGGTCCTCCGGCGGCGATGATCGACGCCCGGAGGTCGGTGATGGCGGCCTGGCGGGCTCCGGCCAACGCCGGGCGGTCGGTGATGGCGGCGGCGCGGACGGGTGCATGACGCGGCGACTGCGCGAAGGCTCGGCCGATCGCCTCGGCCATGGTGGGGTGGCTGCCCCACGAGCCGCCTAGGACGATTACGGAGGGGTCGGCGAGGGCCAGGATCGCGGCGAGGACTCCGCTGACGGCCGTCGCGACGGCGTCCCGGATGCGCATGGCGTGACTGTCGTCCATCGCGGCGCCTCCGCGCTCGACCGCGGTGCCAGCGGTGTCAGCGGTGCCAGCGGTGCCAGCGGTGCCAGCGGTGAGCGTGTCGAGCAGGCGCTCCGCGTCGATGGCTGTGGAGTTGGGGCGGCGCAGGCCGAGCCGGTGGAAGACCTCGATGAGGTGGGTCGCCGAACCGTCGGGGCCGGTGGTGACGAGGTGGGCGATCTCGCCGGCCAGGCCGGAGTGGCCGCGCCGGATCTCGCCGTCGCTGACGACCGCGCATCCGAGGCCCTCGCCCAGATAGAGGTAGGCGAAGTCGCGCAGGCCCGGGTCGCCGTCGCGTTCGGCGCGGGCCGCCCAGTTGACGTCGTTGTCGACGGTGACCGGCCCGGTGACGTAGGAGCCGACAACCTCGACCGGGTCCAGGTCGCCGACCAGGAACGGCGAGTCGGGCAACTGCACGAGCCGCCCGCTGGCCCGGTCGACCGGGTCGGCGGCGCTGACCACCGCCAGGCGTGGCGCCTGCCCGCCGCGCCCGCCCGCCTCGCCGACCGCATCGTGGTCGCCCGCCGTGCCGTGGCCGCTGGCCGTGCCGTGGCCGCTGGCCGTGCCGTGGCGGCCCGGCGTGGGGCGGTCGGTCAGGGCCGACACGGCTGCCTGCAGGGCTCGGGTGACCTGGGCCGGCTCGGCGGGTCTGCTCACCGGCTCGGTCGCGCGGGCGACTGTCTCGCCGTAGACGTCGACGCGCTCGGCCACGACGCCTTCGGGGGCGATGTCGACGACCAGCGCCGTGCCCACCGCGGGGGCGAGGGCGTAGTAGGAGCCGACCCGGCCACGCCCCCGGCCGCCGGGGGTGCGCTCGCCGGTGTCCACGACCAGCCCGGCCTCGGCGAGGCGGCGCACGCTCTCGCCCGCGGTCGGCTTGGAGATGTTGGCGACCGTGGCGAGTTCCGCGCGGGTCAGGCGCGGGTGGCGCATCAGCGCGCGTAGCACGTGCTCGTCGGTCAGCGCCCGGACGATCTCCAGCGGGGAGTTCATGGCCGCCATTCTAGGCAGGAGCCTTGCCTAGAAGGTGCCCGGCACCCTATCGTCGAACCAAGTAAGGAACACTTCCTAGAAGGAGGAGCCACTGTGACCGCCCCCGCCACGCTTCCCCGCCTCCCGCACTGGGAGGAGCAGCCGGCTGACCTGCCCGCCGCGATTCGCGAGGTCAAGGCCGCCCTGCGCGCCCGCATCGCCGCGTCCGGCCGCTCGGTCGACGAGGTCTTCGCCGTCGTCGAGCGCCGCGTCCAGGCCGCCGTCGACGAGATCACCGCCACCCGGGCGCGCGGCGAGCAGGTGTGGCCGGTCATCGAGTACGCCGACATCGCGTCCGGCGCCGTCTCCGCCGAGCAGGTGGCGCTGCTGCGCCGCCGCGGCTGCCTGGTCGTGCGCGGCCACTTCGAGCGCGAGCAGGCTCTCGGCTGGGACCGGAGCATCGTCGACTACGTCGAGGGCAACCACTTCTTCGAGAACTACCGCGGGCCGGCCGACGACTTCTTCGGCAGCGTCGGCTCCAAGCCCGAGATCTACCCGATCTACTGGTCGGCCGCGCAGATGGAGGCCCGGCAGAGCGAGCGCATGGCTACCGTCCAGGCGTTCCTCAACAGCCAGTGGAAACACGAGTCCGAGGGCGTGCGGTGGTTCGACCCGGAGCGCGACTCGCTCTACCCGGACCGGATCCGTCGCCGGCCCGAGGGCGCCGACTCGGCCGGCCTGGGCACGCACCTCGACCCGGGCACCCTCGACCTGTGGATGACCCAGGCCTACCAGCAGGCGTTCCGGCATCTGTTCGACGGCAGCGTCGAGCAGTACGACCCCTGGGACGCCGCCCACCGCACGGCCGGCCCGCAGTACCCGGGCTCCACCATGTGTTCCGCCTTCCGCACCTTCCAGGGCTGGACGGCCCTCTCCGACATGGACCACGACCAGGGCGTGCTGCACACCGTGCCGATCCCCGAGGCGATGGCCTACCTGATGCTGCGCCCACTGCTCGACGACGTGGCCGACGACGAGATGTGCGGCGTCACCGTCAACCAGGTGTTCCCGGCGGGCGACAAGTACCACGCGCCGCTGCTCCCGGCCCTGACCGGCATCCCGGACGTCCGGGCCGGCGACTCCGTCTGGTGGCATTGCGACATGATCCACAGCGTGGCGCCGGTGGAGAGCCAGAAAGGCTGGGGCAACGTCATGTACATCCCGGCGGCGCCGTGGTGCCCCCGCAACGAGCAGTATTCGGCCTCCGTCCGCGAGGCGTTCCTGACCGGATCCAGCCCGAGCGACTTCCCGGCCGAGCACTACGAGCGCACCTGGCTCGACCGGTTCCGCCCCGAGGACCTGACCGACATCGGGCGCCGCGGTCTGGGCCTCGACTGAGGAGAAGGTGACGATCGGGTCACCCGGACGGGGAGGTGGTCGAAATCTTCCTTAAATTTCCCGGGATGGCCCGGCGTCTCGTTTGCGCACGTCGTGTGAGTGGACGGAGGCCGGCGACCGAGATGCGGCCGGTCCGGGCGGAGGGAAGGCGGCCTAGTCTGGGGCGCGCCTCCGCTGGGATGGGGGCCGACCGGAGGGAGCGAACGTTGGGCGGCGCCAGGGCGTGGCTGTCGGCCACCATGCTGGCCGGGTTCCTCGCGGTCGCCGCGGCGCAGCTGCTGCTGGTCGTGGTGCCGGTGCTGCTGGTTCTGTCGCTGCTCCCGTCGGGAGTGGTGCTGCGGCTCGGGGTTCCGGTGTGCATCGCCACGGTCGGTGTCATGGCGTACGCGACGTGGCGTGCCCTGCGCACCCGGCGCGTGGAGCCGGCCGGGGTGCCGGTGACCCGCGCCGACGCGCCCCCGCTGTGGGCGATGATCGACGCGGCCGCCCAGGCGGGTCAGGTCCGGACCCCGGATCGAGTGATCGTGGTCGCCGAGGCCACGGTCGCGTTCAGCGAACGTACCCATCTGCTTGGTCTTGTCGGCGGGCCCCGTGACCTCTTCGTCGGGCTGCCGCTGCTGCAGGCCTGGGACAACGCGGTGCTGGGCGCGGCGGTCGCGCACGAGCTGGCGCACGGCTCGCCGCGGCTGAGCCGGTGGTCGCCGCTCGCCTATCGGGGGCGGCGGGCGGTCGCGCGGATCATCCCGCGGATCTCCCGGCGCAACGCGGCGGGGCCGGTGCTGCGGGCGTACGCGAAGGTCTACCGGCAGCGGGACCAGCCGGTCAGCCAGGCGCAGGAGCTGTCGGCGGACCGGGTCGCGGCCGAGTTCGCGGGGGCCGCGGCGACGGTGGCGATGCTGCGCGACGCGCCGGCGATGGAGACGCTGCAGCGGGTCTTCTACACCGAGTACGTGGCGCCGGGCTGGCGCACCGGGCACGCGCCGGACGACGTGTTCGGCGGGTTCCTGCGGATGCTGGCCGCCCGGGCCGACGAGCTGACCGTGCTGCGCCGCCAGGACCCGCACGCGGCGGACGAGTGGGACACCCACCCGCCGCGCACCGAGCGGCTGTTCGCGGTGACCGCACTGGCCACCCCGATCCCGCGGCAGGCGGCGGCGCCGGGCGCCGAGGTTCCGGTCTCACCGGTCGTGGGCGATGCCGGCGGGGCGGAGACGTTCGCGGGCGCCGCGACGGCAAGCCAGAACGACGCCGACGCGTTCGCAGGCGGCGTGGGGACGGCCCTGGGCGGCGCGGGAACGGGCGGCGCGGGAACGGGCGGTGCCGGAGCGGGCGGCGCGGGGTCGGTTCCAGCCGGCGGTGAAGTGCCGGTTTCGTCGCTGCCCGGGTGGACGCCACTGCCCGGACCCGCTCTGCCGCCCGGCGCGGGCTCGCTGGTCGACGTGGAGCCGACCGGCGCCGCGCTGATCGCCGCCGAGGTCGAGCTGGTGCCCGACCTGCCGGGGCTGGGCCGGGCACTGCAGGCCGTCGCCTTCCCGCCACGCGGCCGGACCATCGTGGGCTGGGACGAGTTCTTCGGCGCGGCCCGCGCGGCCGAGATGGAACGTGAGGCGGACGCCGCGCTGGGCACCCTGACCCGGGCCGCCGGCAGCCCGGTGGCCTCCGCCGCCGACGTGCTGGACCTGGCCGCCGACGGCCGGCTGCGCAAGGTCGCCGAGACGGTCTTCCCGGACATGCCGCCGGACGAGACCGAGAGCCGCGTCAACGAGCTGATCACCCTGCTGCTGGCCCTGGCCGCGTTGCGCAGCGGGGCGGCGCGCTGGCGGCACAGCTGGACGGGCACGGCCGAACTGGTCGCCGACGACGGCGGCCACCTCGACCTCGGCGCGGTGGCCACCCTGGCCGCCGACCAGGCGACCGTGAGCGCCGCCCGGGACCGGCTGATCGCCCTGCGGATCGACCCGGCCGCCGCGGCCGGCGCCGAGCGGGACCGCCGGTCCGGCGCCGAGGTGGTCGGCGGGCTGGTCAACATGGTGGTCGACGGATCGCGGACCGACCTGCTGATCGTCGACACCGGCCTGCTGCTGGTGCCGGGTCTGCCTCGCTCGCAGAACGGCTCGGCCAAGCGCCGGCTGGCCCAGGTGGCGACCACCGCCGACGCGACACCGGGAGCGCGCTTCGTCCCGTACGCGGAAGTCAGCGGCGCGACCCAGACCCGCCGCACCCCGAAGGCGTGGGATCTGCGCCTGCGTGACGGGAACACGCTGACCGTGCGGGCCGCACTGGACTCCGACGAGCTCCCCGGCGGCTGGGCGGCGCTGGACAACGCCGTCGCCTACCTGGCCAGCACCAGGTAATCAGCTTGATCAATAGCCCGATCCGGGATTTCCCGGGTCGGGCTGAACTGTTCGTGCCGTCCCTTCCGTGTTGATGGATGGAGAGACGGTCACACTTCCGACGAACGCGTAACCGGAACGTCACTTCGAGTCACAATGGCAACGCGCTTCAGCTACGGAAACTTGGGTACATCACCGGACACGATCAACGGGAGGGACGCCGATGGAACGGGGACCGATGGCGCTCTTCGGCGCACTCGTCGCGGTCGGGCTGGGGCCCGCGCTGTGGCTGGGCGTGCAGATCGGTGACGTGCCGGTGACGCCGCCCAAGGCGCCGGTCGTGCAGAGCGAGCAGAAGCCGGGCGCCGGTGACACGCACGGCGGCGCCGGCGCGGCGGCCGAGGACCCGGAGCCCGAGCAGGCGCCGGAGCGGAAGCCCAAGGCCGAGTACCTGCCGATGACCTCCGAGCCCGAGCCCAAGCGGAACCCGAAGGCCGAGAAGCCGGCCGAGCCGGTCGAGCAGCCGGAGGAGACCACCGACCCGACGCCGGCTCCGACGCCGACCGAGGACGACGAGACCACCGCGCCGCCCGAGGAAGAGGACACGACCGCGCCCGCCGAGGACACCACGGAACCGGCCGCCGGCCCCACCGAGGGCTAGTCGGCCTTGGTCAGCGCGACCACCGGGATGTGCCGGTCGCCGGCCTTCTCCTGGTGCTCGGCGAAGAACGGGAACTCGGCCTTGATCCCGGCCCACGTCCGGTCGTAGTCGTCGCCCTCCAGCGGTGTCGCCCGCGCGCGGAATTCCTGTTCGGGGATCTCGACGGTGACATGCGGATCGGCCAGCAGGTTGCGGTACCACAGCGGGTCGGTCCGCGCGCCCGCGTTCGAGGCGATGACCAGGTAGCGGCCGGGCTCGGCGACGTACATCATCGGGCTGGTCCGGCGCTCGCCGGTGCGCCGGCCGACCGTGGTCAGCAGGAGCAGCGGACGGTCGCCCATCGAGCGGCCGCCGTCGGCCCGGAACTCCTCGATCAGCTTCGCGTTGTGCGCCAGCATGTCTTCGGGCATGGTCACGACGAATCTCCTTCACGAATTGTGCTCGGGCGGGTCGGGCGAGGCCAGGTAGTGCTCGGCCAGCCCGCGGGCGGTTCCGGCGAACCGGTCGCGGAGCTCGGGCGGCGCCAGCACCTCGGCGTCCGCACCCAGTTTCAGCAGCTCGATGTGCCCGTGTCTGATCGACTCGATGGGCACCTCGGTGATCACGCGGCCCGAGTCGTCCGGCTCGCCGGCCCGGTCGCGGGCCACCCGGGACATCTCGGGCGGGAAGACGAACGCCATCATGCGCAGGGCCTCGGTGGTCATCCGCACAGTGGCCGTATCGGTGTAGACGCTGCGCTCGTAGCGCTCGGTCCAGTCGTGCCAGAACGCGGCCAGGTCGAAGCCCTCCGGCCGGAAGGCGGGAGCGTCCAGCACCTCTGCGTCGAGCACGCTCGCCACCCGGTAGGCGGTGATCCGGTCGCCGTCCGCGCGGGCCGTCACGTCGCCGTCCGGGCGGGCCGCCACGTCGCTGTCCGCGCGGGCCGCCACCAGGTACCACCGGCCGGCCTTGAGCACCACGCCCAGCGGCGACAGCGTCCGGCTCACCTCGCGCGGCGCTCGCCACCGGCGGTAACGCACGGCCACCATCCGCGCGTCCCAGACCGCCCCGGCCAGTACGGCCAGGTGGGGCACCGGCTCGTCGGCCCGGAACCAGCCGGGCGCGTCGAGATGAAACCTTTCGCGTACGCCGTCAGCACGCCCCGCCAGCCCACCCGGCAGGGCCGCACGCAGCTTGAGCTCCGCCGCGGCCAGCACCGACCCGAGCCCGAGCTCGGCCGCCGTGCCGGGCATCCCGGCCAGCACCAGCGTGGCCGCCTCCTCGCCGGTCATCCCGGTGAGCCGGGTCCGGTAGCCGTCGAGCAGCTGGTAGCCACCGGCGGGACCGCGGTCGGCGTAGACCGGCACCCCGGACGCGCTCAGCGAGTCGACGTCGCGGTAGACGGTCCGCACCGACACCTCGAGCTCCTCGGCCAGCGCCTGCGCGGTCATCCGTCCCCTGGTCTGCAGGAGCAGCAGGAGGGAGAGCAGGCGGCCGGCGCGCATGGCCCGACGATAACGCCGATGACTGACAGTTCCTGTCAGCCATCGGCGCGGGTGTTCCGGCTCAGAGGCCGATGATCCGGTTGAAGAGGTCGCGGTAGCCGCGGAGCTCGACCCGCAGTTTCTCGGTGTCCTCGGTGCTCTCGCCGCCGAAGCCCTCCTTCTGGCTGCGCAGGCTGGCGGTCAGCTTCTCGACCGCGTCGTCGACCAGTGCCGCCGCCTCGGCGGTGGCCTCCTTGGGGCTGTCCACGAAACGCAGCTGCACGTCCCGCCAGCGGTCCTGGAACGCCTTGGCGTCGTCGCCGTTGAAGATCGTCGTGACCTCGGGGGAGTCGATCTCGCCGGGCTTGGTGTCGTTGACCGCCTCGGCCTCGTCGACGGTCTGGGCGTCGATGGCCGGCGCGGCGACGACCGGGGTGTCGTCCGTCGTGTCGTGGTCCCTGGTGTCGTCGTGGTCCTTCAGGGGCGCGTCGGTGACCGGGTCGACGGCCTTGGGGTCGTCGAAGCCGCCGTCGTCCTTGAGAGCCGTGCCATCCGTCTTGTCCGGCTCGTCGGCCACCTTGGGGTCATCGCCCACCTCGGGGTCATCGAAGCCGCCGTCGTCCCGCAGCGTCGCGTCCTTGCCGTCGGTGGTCACCGTGTCGTCGTCGAGGGCCCGGGCGGCCGGTACGTCCGGCACCGCGGCGGTCCCGGTCGCCTCGGAGCGGTCGGCGTCGGCGTGGGTCGTGTCCGAGCCGGTCGGGTCGGAGCCGGTCGGGTCGGCGTGGGTCGTGTCGGAGTCGGTGGCGTCGAAACGGGTGGTGTCGGCGTGGGTGGTGTCGGAGGGCACGGCGTCAGGGGAGGTGTCGGCGACCGCGTGGTCCGGGGGCGTCGGGTCCTCGATCGGCGGGTCGTCGTCGCGGCGGTGGATGCCGGAGGCGTCCGTGTCCGGCGTGGATGACCACGGCGAGTTGCCACGCTGATGCGGCAGGGCGACCGTGTCCGACGAGTCGGTGGCGTCGCCGTCCCGGTCCTTGACGTCCTCGTCCTTGTTCTCGTTCGTGAAGAAACGCATCTCCGTGCTCCTCAGCGGCTGGTGGCGTCCGGGCGCGGGCCCGTGACGTCGCTGTTGTTGACGGTCTTGGTGGCGGCCGGCTGCACCGGCTCCTCGCCCAGCAGGTCGGCGAACAGCGCCCGGTAGTGCACCAGCGCCTGGCGCAGGTCCTCGGTGCTCGCCTCGCCGTTGCGGCTGCGAGTGCTGATCTCGTGGGCGTCGCGGTAGTGGCTCAGCGTGCGCGCGTGCTCGACGGAGAGGTTCGCGAGCTGGTCGTCGTAGTCGGCGGTCGGGTAGCCGCGGTCGGCGACCAGGCGGGTGACCAGCTCGTCGGCGGTGGACACGGCCTCGCCGGGGCTGTCCACGAACTGGATCTGGACCTCTTCCCAGGACGAGCGGTAGCGGGCCGACGCCTCCGGGCTCAGCTCCTTGAGCTCCAGCTCGGCGTGGCGCTTCTGGCGCTCCTGCAGTTCCTTCTCGGCGTCGGCACGGTTGCCCGTGTCGGCGACGACGCGGTCGTACTCGGGGCCGAAGGTGCTCTGCAGCTTGCGGCGTCGTGTCGCGCGTACCGCCAGGACCGCGACCACGGCCAGCACGAGCAGGACGATGACGAGGACGATGACTTGTCCACCGGACATGGGCTCCTCCTTCTTCGCCGGTAGCTATTCCCACTGAGCGGTGGTCGTCAATCCCCCTCGCCCGACCGGCTTGTCTTGACTGGTTCCAGAAGGGAGTGTTCGGATGGTCCGGTGCCCGCCTACCCGCCGATCCCTCGGACCGATTTCGGTCACAGACCGTTGACCAGCCACTTCGGACGGGTGACGGACTACTGTCGGGTTCATGCCAATAGCGCGGTGCATCCGGACAGATCACGCCGTGCGTCAGGACAAACCGTAAGAACCGGGCAGGCGACGGGTTCCTCGACCTTCGTCGATTTCGTATTCTCTGCCGAAGGTGCACAGCCGTACCCGTCGGGCGGAGCTAGATGAAATCCCGGTACTGGTCGATCCGTTCGAAGATCATCGCCCTGGTGGCGGTGCCGCTCACGGCGCTGCTGGCGCTGTGGGTCTTCGCGACGGTGCTCACCGTGGGGCCGGCCTTCAACCTGCTGTCCGCGCAGACGCTGCTGGACACGGTGGGCCGCCCCGGCGAGGTGCTCGTCGGTGAGCTGCAGCGGGAACGCCGGCTCTCGGTGGTCCATCTGGCCGGCAAGGACACCCAGGTCCCGGCTGGGCTGGCCGCGCAACGGTCGGCCACCGACCGGGCGGCGGCCGACTTCCGGCGCTCGGCGAGCAGCGAGGACGCCGAGGGCGCGGCGAGCGACACCCTGCGTACGCGAATCGCCCAGGTTTTCACCGACCTGGACGGTCTGCGCGCCAACCGTGCCCACATCGACCGCCGCGAGGTCGACGTCGTCGGCGCCCAGGGCCTCTTCAACGAGATGGTCGACAGCGGCTTCCAGATGTTCTCGGCGCTCGCGGCGTTCGGCGACGAGGTGGTCGACCGGCAGATCCGGGCGCTCACCACGATCGGCCGCGGTCAGGAGCATCTGAGCCGGGCCGACGCCCTGCTCGCCGCCGGCAACACCGCGGGCACCTTCCAGGCCGCGGTCCGCGACGACCTGGTCCAGGCCATCGTCACGTCGCGTTTCCTGCTCGCCGAGGGCATCGCCGACCTGCCGTCCACCGACCGCACCACCTACCAGCAGCTGAGCAACTCGCCGTCCTGGGCAGCGCTGGAACAGATGCAGGCCACGCTGCTCGGCCAGGCCCGCCCGGACGCGAAGCCGCCGGTCGGCGAGGCGACCTGGAAACCGGCCTACGACTCCGGCGCGCAGCAGCTGCGGGCCTTCGAGATCAACGCCACCCAGGCGCTGGCCGAACGCTCCACCCCGGTGGCCGTCAAGGTGCTGATCCGGCTGGGTGTGGCCGGCCTGCTCGGCCTGGGCGCGCTGATCATCTCGCTCATCGTGTCGGTGCGGGTCGGCCGGTCGATCGTCGGCCGCCTCGGAGGGCTGCGCAAGGAAGCGCTGGAGCTGGCCGGCGAGCGGCTGCCCTCGGTGGTGCGCCGGTTGCAGCGCGGCGAGCCGGTGGACGTCGGCATCGAGACCCCGCCGCTGCAGTACGGGCGAGACGAGATCGGCCAGCTCGGCCGGGCGTTCAACGAGGTGCAGACTACGGCCGTGCAGTCGGCGGTCGACGAGGCCGCCGTACGCAAGGGTCTGAATGAAGTCTTCCTGAACATCGCGCGACGCAGCCAGACGCTGCTGCACCGCCAGCTCGCGCTGCTCGACCGGATGGAGCGGCGGGAGACCGAGCCGGACGAGCTCGAGGACCTCTACCGCGTCGACCACCTGGCCACCCGGATGCGCCGGCACGCCGAGGACCTGGTCATCCTGACCGGCGCGGTGCCCGGCCGGGGCTGGCGTCAGCCGGTGCCGGTGATCGACGTGATCCGCGGCGCGATCAGCGAGGTCGAGGACTACAAGCGGGTCGACATCACCACGGTCGCCGGGTCCGCGGTGGTCGGCCGGGCCGTCGGCGACGTCATCCACCTGCTGGCCGAGCTGCTGGAGAACGCCGCGTCGTTCTCGCCGCCGCAGACCCGGGTCCAGGTCACCGGCAACCTGCTCCCCAACGGGTACGCCCTGGAGATCGAGGACCGCGGCCTGGGCATGTCGCAGGAGTCGCTGGACGACGCCAACCGCAAGATGATCGAGCCGCCGGACTTCGACCCCTCGGACAGCGCCCGGCTGGGCCTGTTCGTGGTGGCTCGGCTCGCCCACCGGCACGGCGTGAAGGTGTCCCTGCGGCCGTCCGCGTACTCGGGCATCACCGCCGTGGTCCTCATCCCGGCCGAGCTGATCACGGTCGAGCCCGCCCATCCCGGCTCGATTCTCCCGCCGGTGCCGGCCGCGGGCGACGCGGCGTGGGAGCACCCGGCCGCCTCCCTGCAATGGCAGGACGCCGACGCCACCCAGCCGGTGCCCCTGCAATCTCCGCCGCCGGTGGTGCCCCTGCAGACTCCGCCGCCGGTGGTGCCGCGGCAGCGCAGCGCCTCCGCGCCCGTCTCGTCGCCCGGACCGGCCTTCACCAGTTCGACACCCGACGGGCTCTCGCCGGAAGGACTCGTGAAGCGCCGTCGCAAGCCGCGCCAGGCCGCCGCGGAACCGGCCGCGGACACCACGAAGGAGGGGTTGCCCAAGCGGGTCCGCCAGGCCAGCCTCGCGCCGCAGCTGCGCGAGGCCGCACCGGAGGACGAGGCCGACACCGTCCCGACCCGGTCGCCGGAGCAGGTCCGCAGCATGATGTCCGCCCTTCAGCGCGGGAGCACACGTGGCCGCCAGGCCGCCTCCGGCATCGACCCGGAACCCCGCCCACCCGCCCTCGACAACGCTTTGGATGAAGCGGCTACCGTCAATCTCCCGGTGGTACGCGACGAGAAGGACACCTAGTGGCACAAGCGAAACAGACCGCGAACCTCACCTGGCTCCTCGATGAGCTCCTGGAGCGCGTGCCGCCGGCGATGCAGGCCGTCGTCCTGTCCGCGGACGGCCTGATGATGGGCTCGTCGACAGGCATGCCCCGGGACGCGGCCGAGCACCTGTCCGCGATGGCGGCCGGGTTCCAGAGCCTCGCCAAGGGTGCCAGCCGGCACTTCCGGGCCGGGCCGGTGCGCCAGACGGTCGTCGAGATGGACAGCGCCTTCCTCGTCGTCACCGCCGCCGGGCAGGGCGCGTGCCTGGCCGTGCTGGCCGGCAGCGAGACCGACCTGGGCGTGCTGGCGTACGAGATGGCGATGCTGGTCACCCGGGTCGGTGAGTTCATGCAGGCGCCCCAGCGGTCGCCGCTGACGGGCCACGATGCCGGCTGACCCGTTGCGCGCCCCACACGACTGGCTCGATCAGGACGCCGGTCCGGTGGTGCGCCCGTACGCGGTCACTCAGGGCCGGGTGGCGCCGTCCGCGACGGAGTTCGACCTGGTCGCGTTCGTCGCCGCGACCGGTGCCACCGAGGTCGCGCCCGGCGTGCACCTCCAGCCCGAGCACCACGCCATCATCACGGCGTGCTGGGAATCGATCACGGTCGTTGAGCTGGCATCCCGGCTCGACCTGTCGATCGGTGTCGTACGAGTCCTGCTGGGTGATCTACGCTCGGCGGGTCTGATCTCCATGTCCGAGCCTCCGGCGGCCGAGCAGCCGCCAGACGTCGACGTCCTCAAGGCGGTTGTCCATGGTCTCCGAGCGCTCTGACGGCTCGCGCGTTCCGGTCGCGCTCAAGATCCTGATCGCCGGGGGGTTCGGCGCGGGTAAGACGACGATGGTGTCGTCGGTGAGCGAGATCCGGCCGTTGCAGACCGAGGAGGTTCTCTCCGGCGGCGACCACCCCGACGACACCGCGCTGGTGGAGGGCAAGACCACCACGACGGTGACGATGGACTTCGGTCGCATCACGATCACCGAGGGCCTGCTGCTCTACCTCTTCGGCACGCCGGGACAGGACAGGTTCTGGTTCCTCTGGGACGAGCTGTCGCAGGGCGCGCTGGGCGCGGTGGTGCTGGCCGACACCCGGCGGCTGGCCGAGTGCTTCCCGTCGATCGACTACTTCGAGCAGCGCGGCACTCCGTTCGTGGTGGCGGTGAACTGCTTCGAGAGGGATCCCCGGTTCACGCCGGAGGCGGTGTCGAACGCGCTCGACCTGGACCCGGGCGTGCCGGTGGTGCTGTGCGACGCCCGGGATGCCACGTCCGCCCGCAATGTCCTGATCGAGCTCGTCGAGTACGTCGCCCGTCGTCAGCTCGCCGGGGCCGGCCGACGCTAGGGTCACTGCCGTGACCGCATCCCGGGAGTTCGTGTACGTCGGCAGTTACACCGGTGAGAGCGGCGGCGAGGGCGAGGGCATCGCGCTGCTGAGCCGCGACCCGGCCACCGGGGACCTGTCCCGGCTGGGCCTGGCCGCGCGCACGCCGTCGCCGTCCTTCCTGGCCCGGCACCCGGTGGTGCCGATGCTGTACGCCGCTAACGAGCTGGACGTCGGCACGGTCTCGGCGTTCCGCGTCGGCCCGGACGGGTCGCTGAAGCTGGACGCGGTGGTGCGTACCGGCGGCGTGCACCCGTGCCATGTGGCGGTCACGCCGGACGGACGGCACCTGCTGGCCGCCAACTACTCCAGCGGCAGCGTGTCGGTGCATCCCGTCGACGCCGAGGGCCGGCCGGGGGAGCGTACGGATCTGCTCGATCTGTTCGGCGAGGGCCCGGACCCGGACCGGCAGAAGGGCCCGCACGCGCACATGGTCGCCCCGGACGACACCGGGCACGTACTGATCGCCGATCTGGGCTCGGACCGGGTCTGGCGGGCTCGCCTGGACCCCCTGAGCGGCCGCCTGCTCGATCTTGCGCCGGCGATCGTCACCCGGCCCGGCTTCGGGCCCCGGCACCTTCTGCGTACGCCTGACGGCGCCGTCCTGGTCGCCGGTGAGCTGTCCGCGGAGCTGAGCTGGCACCGGCCGGGCGCGGGCGGCCTGGAACGGGCCGGCGCCACCCCCGCGACCACCATCCCGGGTGAGGCGTTCCCGTCGGAGGTCACCGGTGGCCCGGACGGCCGGTTCGTCTACCTCGCCAACCGCGGCCCGGACACGGTCGCGATCTTCGCCTGGGACGGCGAACGGGCGACCCGGGTGGGCGAGGTGCCGACCGGCGGGGTGTGGCCGAGGCACCTGACGGTGGCCGGCGACCATCTCTACGTAGCCAACGAACGGTCACATGCCGTTACGATCTTTCGCATCGACCCGCAAAGTGGACTACCGCACCCACAGGGCGCTCCGGTGGCCGAATCGAGCCCGACGTGTTTGCTCCGCTGGCTTCCGGCCTAATCTTTCCCAATCGGCAAACTCACTAACGGAATGCCACTGTCATCTCACGGTGCGTCGAAAACGTGACGCTAATTTTCGATGTGAGTAACTTTCGTCCGAACGTGTATGGCATTCGGTCTCTCCTATGCGCAGTATGGAGCCCGTGTCAGGCCGCCATCGTCGAAATTTCAATCTCAGGGGTGCCGGCGTCATCGGAGCCGCGATGGCGATCATCGTCGTCCTCACGGGTTCGTACCTCGGTTACCAGCAGCTCACCGATAAGGGCTGTACTGGTCAGGTCCCTCTCAATGTCGCCGCCGCACCGGAGATCGCCGGTGCGATCGAGTCGGCTGCCCAGCAGTGGGTGACCGACGGCGCGAACGTCAACGGGACTTGCGTCGCCGTCAATGTCTCCGGGGTCAACCCGGCGACGATGGCCGCCGCGATCGCCCGCGAGCACGGCGTCCAGATCAACGGGCTGGGCAACGCCCCGCAGTCGGTCACCGTTCCGGACGTCTGGGTCTCCGACTCGCGGACCTGGCTGCTGCGCCTCAAGAAGGAGGCGTCCGGCTTCGCGCCGGCCGACGGCACACCTGTCGCCCAGAGTCCCGTCGTGGTGGCCATGCCCACCCCGATCGCGGAGACCTTCGGCTGGCCGAACAAGAAGCTGGGCTGGAAAGACCTGCTCGACAAGGTGTTGAAGGACAACAACATCAAGGTCGGCACCGTCGACCCGAACCGGGACGCGGCCGGCCTCACCGGGCTGCTGGCGCTGGGCGCCTCGGCCGGCACGGGCGCCAAGTCGCAGCAGGCCAAGGTGGGTGCGCTCCGCGCGCTGGCACTGGGCAGCTCCGCGCTGCGTGACGACCTGCTGCAGAACTTCCCGCGCTCGGCTGGCCCCGCGGACCTCGCCGGTTCGCTGAGCGCCGCGCCGCTGTCCGAGGAGGACGTGATCGCGTTCAACGCGGAGCAGCCGGCCGTCCAACTGGCCGCGCTCTACCTGGACCCGGCACCGCCCGGCCTGGACTACCCGTACGCGATCATGCCGGAGGTCGACCTGCAGCGGCAGGCCGCGGCCACCGGGCTGCGCCAGGCGCTGAACTCCGCCAACTTCAAGAACCTGCTCGCCAAGGCCGGCCTGCGTGGCCCCGACGGCACGGTCGGCGACGGCTTCAGCGCCCCGGTGGGCGCGCCCGCCGCCACCAAGGCCGCCTCGGCGCCGCCGGCCGACCCGAACAAGGGCGGGGCCGCCGCCGCGGGTGGCGTCGACGCCGGCGCGATCAGCCAGGCGCTGGGCAGCTGGTCCGCGATCACGCTGCCGGGCCGGGCCCTGGCCGTCTTCGACATCTCCGGCTCGATGAAGGAAAAGGTGCCGACCGCCGGCAACCTGACCCGGGCACAGGTGACGCAGCGGGCCGCGCAGGGTGGCCTGGCGCTGTTCGACGACAACTGGTCGGTCGGCGTGTGGGTGTTCTCCACCGAACTCGTCGGGAAACGCCCGTGGCGGGAGGTCGTGCCGATCAGCCCGCTCACCTCGTCCCGTAACGAGTTGAACGCGGCGACGGCGCAGATCGTCCCGAAGGACGGCGGCGACACCGGCCTCTACGACACCGCCCTGGCGGCGTACAAGGAAGTCCAGAACGACTGGGTGGACGGCCGGATCAACTCGGTACTGCTGTTCACCGACGGCAAGGACGACAACCCGAACTCGATCGGCAAGGACCGGCTGGTCGCCGAGCTCAAGAGGGCCAACGACCCGAAGCGTCCGGTCCGCATGGTGATCATCGGCATCGGTCCGGGCGTCGACCGCAAGGAGCTGGAGACGATCACCAGCGCGACCAGCGCCGGCGGTGTCTTCATCGCCCCCGACCCGGCGAAGATCAGCGACATCTTCCTGGAGGCCATCTCCAGCCGTAACGGCGCCAACGGTTAAATGGCTCCGCTTCGCTTCGCGGGGCGGTCGGCCCCCTGATGCAGTTGAGATGACCCGCGGTCTTCTGACGCCCGCAAAGAGCGACGGGCGTCAGAAGACCGCGGGCCATCTCAACGACGGGCCGACCTCGGGACGCAGTCCCGTGGCGGTGCTTGCCTCGGAACCCCTCAACCAGTCCAGTCGAGGACGACGGCCACGGCGTCGTCGTCCAGGTCGGCGTCGCCGAGGTGGGTGCGCAGGTCGCCGATCAGCGACCGCACCGCCTCGAGCGGCGCCATCGGGCCCACCCGGCGCAGGAATCGGCTCAGCGGCACCTCGCCGTAGGAGGCCGCGCCGGTCACCCCGTCGCTGAGGACGAGCAGGCGGTCGCCACGCCGGAGCTGGAGCTTCTCGGCGTGGTACTCGCTGGACTCGAACATGCCGAGCGGGAACTGCGCCTCGAGCTGGTGGGTTTGTGCCTCGCCGTCGCGCAGCAGCATCAGGCGCGGCGAGCCGGCGTCCACCACCGTCAGCAGGCCCTCGGCCAGGTCCAGCTCGAGCAGCAGGGCCTCGACGTGCCGGTCGCCCGTGTGCTGGGCGAAGACCGCCTGGTCGGCGAGGGCGGCCTGGTCGGCCAGCGACAGGCCGGCCCGGCGGGCGTTGCGCAGGGCGTACGTCGCCAGCGATGTGAGCAGCGTCGCGGTCATGCCCGCGCCCATGCCGTTCAGCACCGCCAGCGACAGCCGGCCGTCGCGCTCGGCCCAGTCGAAGCTGTCGCCGTGCACCTCGTACGACGGCTCGAGCTGCCCGGCCAGGCGGAACGACGGCTCGTCCCGGCAGCGCCCGGGCAGCAGCTCCCACTGCATCTCGGCGGCCAGCGTCAGCCGCTGGGTCCGTGCCGCCATCGTGTAGCGGTCAGTGCCGACGGTCGCGGACTGCAGCTCGTGGCCCAGCACCGTGGCCAGCTCGGTGAGCTCGGCCTGGTCCTCCTCGGACGCCGGGGCGGGACGGCAGCGCAACACGCCGATCCGTTCGCCGCGCACCGTGACGGGTAGATAGAGGACGGTGTCGGCGAGCACGCCGCTCTGGTGGTCGAAGCAGCGCCAGGCCGGATCGCCGGGCCGGGTCACCGCGGCGCCCTCGGACAGGGGCAGCAGCGCGGCGAGGCGGTAGTCGACGAGCAGCAGGTCGGTGTCCTCGATCGCGTACGCCGCCCGCATCGCGTCCCGCATCGCCTCGACGACGCGGTCGGCCGGGGCATCGGTCAGAGCGCGCCGGACGGACACACTTCTCGTGGACACCGGTTCTCCCCCTTCGGCTGGGAGCAGCGTACGGGTAGTGTCAGCGGGACGATGGGCGAACACCATGGGCCGGTCGGACCGGACCCGATGCGCGCCGCGGCCCTTGACGACGCCGCGCAAGCGTTGCTGGCCACGTGGGAGTCCGCCCGCGAGGGGAGCACCCCGCGGTTGTCCGCCGCTCAGCTCAGTGCCCTGATCGTCGTGGGGAAGGACGAGGGCATCAATTTGCGTACGCTGGCCGGCCGGCTGCGCATGATCCTGTCCTCGGCGAGCCGGCTGTGCGACCGGCTGGTGGCGGCCGGGCTGGTCGAGCGGGTGCCCGGCCGGGTCGACCGGCGGGAGATCGCGCTGTTCCTGACGCCCTACTCCCGGCAGTTGCTCGAGGAGTTGCGGGCGTCCCGGCTGGCGATGCTGGGCGCGGTGCTCGACCGGATGTCGCCGGCGGGCCGGGCGGCGCTGGTCCGGGGCCTCACCGAGTTCGCCCACGCGGCGACCGGTCAGCCGGCCGACGCGGCCGTCCGCACAGCCTGAGACGGCGCGGCCGGAACAGCACAGCCTGAGACAACGCGGGCTGAACAACGCGGGCTGAACAACGCGGCCTGAAACAGCGCGGCCTGAAACGACGGAGCCTGGAAGAGAGCTCAGGCTCGGCCGAGGAATGCCGCCGGGTCGTCGAGGACCGAGCGGATCACCGACTCCGCAGCGCCGCGCATCGCCGCGTCCGCGCCCAGGGCCGCCGCCCGCAGCGTGATCGGCGCCAGGTCGAAGGTCAGCACCCGCTGCCGCAGCTCCCGCTCGATCCCGGGCAGGAGCCGGGGGAGTAGCGGCCCGTAGATCCCGCCGAGCACGATGGTGTCCAGGTCGAGCAGGTTCACCACTCCGGCGAGCGCGATGCCCAGGGCGGCGCCCGCCTCGCCCAGGTCGGCGTCGTCCGGCAGGTCGGCCAGGGCCGCGACGCCGGCCGCGCGGAGGAGCGCCTCCTGGCCGGCGTACTGCTCCAGGCAGCCCCGTGCCCCGCACCGGCAGGCCCGCCCGTCCGGATGCACCGGCAGGTGGCCGATTTCACCGCTCCACCCGCGTACCCCTCGATAGAGCGCGCCGTCCAGCACCAGGCCGGCGCCGATGCCGATCTCGCCGGAGACGTAGCCGAAGGTCGGCCGGCCACCGGCCGCGCGAAGCTCGCTGAGCGCGGCCAGGTTGGCCTCGTTGTCCACCGCGACCGGCATCCCGAGGGCCTCGCTCAGCACGGTCGCGGCGTCGATGTTCTGCCAGCCCAGGTTGGGTGCGACCCGGACGATCCCGTCGGCCGAGACCAGTCCCGGCACGGCCAGGGCGGCTCCGGAGGCGCCGGGGAAGGCGGCGAGCTCGGCGAGCCGGGTCAGCGCCGTCTCCCAGGAGCCGAGCCGCTGGTCGGCGTACGTGACGACCCGGTGCCGGACCTGCCCGCTCAGGTCGACCACGCAGGCGGCCAGGTAGTCGACGTTGATCTCCAGACCGAGCCCGTAGGCGCCGTCGGGGGCGAGCGCGAGACCCGCCGCGGGCCGCCCCGCGCCGGAGCGGGGCGCCGGGTCGCGTTCGACGAGCAGCCCACCGGCGATGAGGTCGTCGACGAGCGCGGAGACGGTGGCCCGGGTGAGCCCGGTCGCCGCTGCGGTGAAGGCCCGGGAGATCGGATTTTCGCTGGTCGCGACCGTTTGCAGGACGAGCGCGAGATTATGGGCGCGGACGCTCGACTGTCGCACGGGGACCGATGAGGAGGCCTGGATGCGTGCGGTCACCCCTTGACATTGCCACACCCCGCTCAAATAATTCAACCATTGAACAAATCATCCCTGTTGCGTGGAGGTAACACCGTGTCGCTCCAGCCCACCCGCGAGGACAAGTTCTCATTCGGCCTGTGGACGATCGGATGGCAGGCCCGCGACGCCTTCGGTGACGCGTCCCGTCCCGAGCTCGACCCGATCGAGGCGGTGCACAAGCTCGCCGAGCTCGGCGCGTACGGCATCACGTTCCACGACGACGACCTGGTCCCGTTCGGCTCGGACGCCGCCACCCGGGACGGCATCATCGCCGGCTTCAAGAAGGCCCTGGAGGAGACCGGCATCATCGTCCCGATGGTGACCACCAACACCTTCACCCACCCGCTGTTCAAGGACGGCGCGTTCACCAGCAACGACCGCTCGGTCCGGCGGTACGCGCTGCGCAAGATCCTCCGCCAGGTCGACCTCGCCGCCGAGCTGGGCGCCAAGACCTTCGTGCTGTGGGGCGGCCGTGAGGGCTCCGAGTACGACGTGGCCAAGGACATCTACGCCGCCCTGGACCGCTACCGCGAGGGCCTGAACCTGCTCGCGCAGTACTCCGAGGACAAGAACTACGGCCTCCGGTTCGCCATCGAGCCCAAGCCGAACGAGCCCCGCGGCGACATCCTGCTGCCCACCGCCGGCCACGCCATCGCCTTCACCCAGGAGCTGGAGCGGCCCGAGCTGTTCGGCATCAACCCCGAGGTCGGGCACGAGCAGATGTCCAACCTCAACTACACGCACGCCATCGCCCAGGCGCTGTGGCACGACAAGCTGTTCCACATCGACCTCAATGGCCAGCACGGCCCCAAGTTCGACCAGGACCTGGTGTTCGGCCACGGCGACCTGCTCAACGCGTTCTCGCTGGTCGACCTGCTGGAGAACGGCAGCTGGGGCGGCGGCCGGGGCTACGACGGCCCGCGCCACTTCGACTACAAGCCGTCCCGTACCGAGGACTTCGAGGGCGTGTGGGACTCGGCGGCCGCCAACATGCGGATGTACCTGCTGCTCAAGGAGCGGGCGGCCGAGTTCCGGGCGGACCCGGCGGTGCAGGAGGCCTTGGCGTACAGCAAGGTCAAGGATCTCTCCACCCCGACCCTCAACCCGGGCGAGACGTACGCCGACCTGCTGAACGACCGCAGCGCGTGGGAGGACTTCGACGCGGACGCCGCCGGAGCCCAGGGATACGGATTCGTGAAGTTGCATCAGCTGGCGATCGACCACGTCGTCAGGGCAAGCTGAGCTGGATGGCCTCGCTCCGCTCGGCGGGCGCTGCGGCCCTTGATGCCGATGTCAGGGGCACCGCTTTTCGGACGGGGAAGAGCGCCCGCCCAAAAACCGGCACCCCCAACATCGACGGCCGCAGCGCGGGCGCATCCCACCTGGAAAGATGAAGTCATGAGCCTTGTCGCCGGGATCGATTCCTCCACCCAATCCTGCAAGGTCGTGATCCGCGATGCCGAGACCGGGAAACTGGTCCGGCAAGGGCGCGCGAATCATCCGGACGGCACCGAGGTGCATCCGGAGGCCTGGTGGACCGCGCTGCAACAGGCCATCGAGGAGGCCGGCGGGCTCGACGATGTCGCCGCCGCCTCGGTCGCCGGCCAGCAGCACGGCATGGTGGTGCTCGACGAGAACGGCGAGGTGGTCCGCCCGGCGCTGCTGTGGAACGACACCCGCAGCGCCGGGGCGGCGTCCGACCTGATCAAGGAACTGGGCGGCCCCCAGGAGTGGGTCGACGCCGTCGGCATCGTCCCGGTCGCCAGCTTCACGCTCACCAAGCTGCGCTGGCTGGCCCGCAACGAGCCGGAGAATGCCAAGAAGGTCGCGGCCGTGTGCCTGCCGCACGACTGGCTCACCTGGAAGCTGAGCGGGGCGACCGGCCTGGACACCCTGCGCACCGACCGCAGCGACGCCAGCGGCACGCTCTACTGGTCTGCCGTACACAACGCCTATCGCCCTGACCTGCTCGAACTGGGTTTCGGCCGGCAGATCAAGACGCCCGAGGTGCTCGGCCCGACGGGCATCGCCGGGCATCTGCCCAACGGTGCGCCGCTCGGCCCGGGCGCCGGGGACAACGCGGCGGCCGGCCTCGGCGCCGGCGCCCAGCCGGGCGACGTGGTGATCTCGATCGGCACGTCCGGCACGGTCTTCGTCTCCAGCGACGTCGCGCCGAACGACCCGAGCGGCACGGTGGCCGGGTTCGCCGACTGCACCGGCCGCTTCCTGCCGATCGTGGTCACGCTGAACGCCGCCCGCGTGCTGGACGCGGCGGCCAAGCTGCTCGGCGTCGACCACGACGAGCTGTCCCGCCTCGCGCTCTCCGCCCCGGCCGGCGCCGACGGGCTGGTGCTGATCCCTTACCTGGAGGGCGAGCGCACGCCGAACCGGCCGCTGGCCACCGGCGCGATCCACGGCCTCACGCTGCGTACCTCCGACCCGGCGCACCTGGCCCGGGCCGCCGTCGAGGGCATGCTCTGCGCGCTCGCCGACGGACTGAACGCGCTGGAGGCCAACGGCTCGACGGCCAACCGGATCGTGTTGGTCGGCGGTGGTGCGCGCAGTGCCGCGGTACGCCGGATCGCCCCCGCCCTGTTCGGCCTGCCGGTCCTGGTGCCGCCGCCCGGCGAATACGTCGCGGACGGCGCGGCACGCCAGGCCGCGTGGGTCGTCGCCGGTGGGGCGACGCCTCCTTCGTGGTCCGCGGAGACCCCCGAGGTGTACGAGGACACAAGCGTCCCGCTGATCCGCGAGCAGTATGCGGCCGCACGCGACGCGGTGATCGACCGGAGAGACAGCTAACCTCTTCCCGTGACCTTGCGAGGTGGGACGACGCATCGCGCGTACAGCGTGATCGTGTTTGTGATCCTCGCGTCGCTGGACAACGTGGCCATCGGGCTGGTGCCGCCGCTCTACGGCTTCATCGGCCAGGATTTCGGCGTCGGCGAGGGCCGCATCGCGCTGGCCACCACGGTGATGTTCCTGGTCAGTGCGGTGGCGGCGATCGGCTTCGCGTACGTCGGGGACCGCACCGACCGCAAGCCGGTGCTGCTCATCGGCACCGTCGTCTGGGTGGCCGGCACCGTCTGGTCCGGGCTGTCCGGCAGCTACCCGTCGTTCCTCGGTTCGCAGGTGCTGGCCGCGTTCGGGCTGGGCGCGGTGGCCTCGGTGAGCTTCGCCGTGGTCAGCGACCTGATCTCGCCGAAGCGTCGCGGCCTGGTGATGAGCTTCTGGGGGCTGTCGCAGGGTGTCGGCACGATCGCCGGGACGATGGTGGGCGGGCTGCTCGGCCACGACGACTGGCGCAAACCGTTCTTCGCCACCGCGGCGGCCGGGGTGGTCGCCGGTGTGGCGTACCTGTTCACCTACAACGTGCCGCGGGGGGAGAGCCAGCCGGAACTGGCCGGCATCGACTACGACGAGCGGATCCACCACGACCACCTGCCGGTGATCCTGCGCCGGCGTACCAATGTGTGGTTGATCCTGCAGGGTTTCTCCGCGCAGGTGGCGTTCGGGTCGCTGGTGTGGCTGCCGGTGCTGTTCCGGGCCCGGGCCGAGGACCAGGGCTACACCGCGAGTACGGCCGTGCTGGTGGGCAGCATCTTCGCGACGATCTTCCAGGCCGGCGGGGCGCTGTCCATCCTGGGCGGCCTGGCCGGCGACCGGCTGCAGCGGCGCACCCCGCGCGGGCGGGCGCTGGTGTCGGCCGTGGGCATCCTCGCCGCCGTGCCGTTCTATGTGGTGCTGTTCTTCGTACCCATGAAGATCAACGTGCCGGACGGCGCCGGTTCCGGGGAGATCATCCCGGCGGTGCTGAAGAACGTCTTCACCGAGCCCACGGTGGCCGCCTGTCTCGCCACCGCGATCTTCGCCCTGGCCCTGACCTCGGCCAACTCGCCGAACTGGTTCGCGATGATCGGCGACGTGAACCCGCCCGAGCACCGTGGCACCGTCTACAGCCTCGGCAACCTGGTCAACGGATTCGGCCGGGCCGGCGGGAACGCCCTGGTCGGTGTCGCCTTCCGCGGCCTGGCCGGCGCGTTCCCGCCACCACTGAACTACGCCGTCGGGCTGGCCGCGTTCCAGTTCTTCTTCGTGCCGACCGGCATCATGTACTGGATGGCCAGCCGCACCGTCGCCAAGGACATGGCGGACACGCACGAGGCGTTGCTGGCCGCGCGCGCGTCCGCCCTCTCGTCAGACCGTTCAGCGCCAGAGGCGTCAGGTGGTGAACCAGACGGTGACGTCGGTGGGAACCCGGCCGTCGGCGTCCAGGGGCTCGCTGCTCACCAGGACACTCGCCCCGACCGGTAGCGCGACCGGGCTCTCGTCGAAGTTGGTCAGCACCCGCACGTCGCCGTTCCGGAAGGAAAGCGCGGCATCTTCCCAGGTCAGCGTGCCGGTGCCGAGGGAATGCGACCGGCGCAGACGCAGCGCCGAACGGTAGAGCTCCAGCGTCGACCCGGGCACGCCGTTCTGCCGGTCGCGGGCGTACTCCGCCCACACCGCCGGCTGCGGCAGCCAGCTGTTGTCGGACGGCCCGAACCCGTACGACGGCGCGTCGGCCTCCCACGGGATCGGCACCCGGCAGCCGTCCCGGCCCCGCTCGACGCCCTCGGACCGGAACCACGTCGGGTCCTGCCGCGCCTCGTCCGGCATCTCGGTGTGCTCCGGCAGCCCCAGCTCCTCGCCCTGGTAGAGGTACGCCGACCCGGGCAGCGCCAGCATCTGCAGGGTGGCCGCGCGGGCCCGGCGCAGACCGAGCGCGACGTCCGGCTGCGGGTCGCCGACGCCGATGCCGCTCAGTTTGCGCAGCCGTTCCCGGTAGCCCAGCCGGGTGCTGTGCCGCAGCACGTCGTGGTTGGACAGCACCCAGGTGGTGATCGCGCCGACGGTGGCGTTGTCGGCCAGCGACTGGGTGATCACCTTGCGCTGGTCGGCGGCCGTCCACCCGGCGAACAGGTACGGGAAGTTGAAGGCCTGGTGCATCTCGTCCGGCCGGACGTACCGGGTGAGCCGGGAGATCGGCTGCACCCAGGCCTCGGCGACCAGGATCCGGTCCGGGCCGTACGAATCCAGCACCGTCCGCCACTGCCGGTAGATGTCGTGGACGCCCTCCTGGTCCCACATCGGCGGCCGGTTGTCCTCCGGCGGCACCGACCACGGCCCGGCGTCCGGGTAGTCCCAGTCGGCCAGGTCGCGGTCCTTGACCAGCCCGTGCGCCACGTCCACCCGGAAGCCGTCGACGCCGCGGTCCAGCCAGAACCGCAGGACGTCGAGGAACTCGGCGCGCACCTCGGGGTTGTCCCAGTCGAGGTCGGGCTGGGTGACGTCGAACAGGTGCAGGTACCACTGGCCGGGGGTGCCGTCCGGCTCGCTGACCCGGGTCCAGGCCGGCCCGCCGAAGGTGCTGCGCCAGCCGTTCGGCGGCTCGTCACCGCCGGGTCCGCGGCCGTCGCGGAAGATGTACCGCTGCCGCTCCGGGCTGCCCGGCGCCGCGGCCAGCGCCGCCCGGAACCAGACGTGCTCGCTGGAGGTGTGGTTGGGCACCAGGTCGACGATCACCCGCAGGCTCAGCGCGTGCGCCTCGGCGATCATCTTGTCCGCGTCGCCGAGCGTGCCGAAGAGCGGGTCGACGTCGCGGTAGTCGGCCACGTCGTAGCCGGCGTCGTGCTGCGGGCTCGGGTAGAACGGCGACAGCCAGACCGCGTCGACGCCGAGGTCACGGAGGTCGGCGAGGTGTGCGGTGATGCCGGGCAGGTCGCCCATGCCGTCCCCGTCGGAGTCGGCGAACGACCGTGGATAGACCTGGTAGATGACGGCGTCGTGCCACCAGAGGCGCGTGGTGTCAGGCATGGACCCACGCTATCCGGCTAGTCATCCAGAATCGCGGCGAAGCGTTCCTCGGCGAGGTCCAATTGATCCAGGATGTGGTCTCGCGCGGCCATGGAGAGAGGGGTGTCGGGCCGTCCTACGAGCTCTCTCAGCTTGGGTACGAGCGGACGGTACTTGCGCGCCGACCGTTCGGCCTTGGCCGGCGTGGTGTGCACCACGCCGACGCCGTTGTCGGTGAAGTCGGACACCTTGATCACCCGCGCCCACGGGTCGCGGTCCAGGCTGTCCGTCACGTGCATCCGGTACTGCTCGTCCCGGTCGCGTGCCGGGTCGTACTCCGGGTTGGTCACCGACCGGACCAGCTCGGAGACGCGGGGGTTGAAGCGCCGCGCCAGCTCGGCCACCGCGGCGTCGGTGAGTGCCGCGTGGCCGAGGTCGGCGGGCTGCCCGGAGAGCTCGGCCGGATGGTCCTCGACCGCGTCGTGCAGCAGCGCCGCGGTGATCACGTCCACGTCCCGGATCCCGTAGTACCGGATGATCCGGATCGCCACCCGCAGCAGATGGTTCAGGTAGGGCTCGCGCACCCGCCGGTCCTCGGCGTGCAGCTCGGCGGCCAGGTCCAGCGCCCGGACCAGCGTTTCCCGCTCGCCCTCGGGGAAGCTGTCGACTTCCAGCCCGAAGCGATCGCGGAGCCCCGCCTCGCCGTACACCTCGGTGATCGCATGCAACGGCATAGACATCAACATCCGTGGCGCCATGCCGATCACATATACAGGAACTGGAGCGGCCACGGGACTCCGTCGCGCCGATTGCCTGCGGAGCGAAGCGGAGCCGTCCTGCTCAGTCAGGAAGTGGCCGTGGTCGCTGCCTCGACGGGAGGCTTCGAGGTGGGCGCGGGGCGGGTGGGGATCGGGCGCGGGGACGGGCTGGGGCGGGAGCGGCGCATCGCGAGGGCCGAGGCCTGCTTGAGCGACCACGGGTTCTCGGCGTGCACGCCCCGCTTCGGCGTCCCGGCGCCGTCGGTGAAGACCTCCTCGGTCATCGCCTGCAGCGCGCTCAGGGCCATCGCCAGGATGGTCGCCGCGGTGACCACGGTGATCGGGACGATCATCAGCAGCGGCCGGATCCCGCTGATCCCTTCGGGCGGGACCGGCGTCAGCTTCACGGTCGTCGCCGCCATCGCGGTGTAGTGCATGCCGCACACCGCGATCGCCATGACCACGGCGGCGCCGGTGATCGGCACCCAGCCCTTGACCAACTGGGTGAACCAGAGCGCCGCGGTCGCCGCGACGACGGCGATGATCGCGGACGCCACCACGAGCGGCATCCGGAACGACAGGTCGCCGGAGACGTGCAGCCCGGCCATCCCGGTGTAGTGCATGGCGACGATCCCGGCGCCGGTGAGCACGCCGGCCACCGCGGTCTTGCCGAAGCTGCGCCGGCCGTGCCCGACAACCATCAGGCCGACGCCGACGGTGAGGACGCACAGACCGAGGCTGACCATGGTCAGTGCGACGTCGAAACGCACCGGGCTGGCCGGCACGTCGAAGCCGAGCATCGCGGTGAAGTGCATCAGCCAGATGGCGGCGCCGCCGATCGAGAACGCGGCGATCATCAGCCAGCGGTTGCGACGGCTACGGGTGCGGGCGGAGCGGGCACGCCCGGTGCACACCAGGCCGAGGAAGGAGCCGAGGAACGCCAGCAGGAAGGCGGCGATCGGATTGAAGACTCCGTACGTGAAGTGATGGACCTCGGCCACGATAGCACCTCGCGAAGAGTTCGGACGGGAACGTTCGCGGGGTATTCAGTCACTGACCGGTACACGGTCAACGCACATCGTGTCCGGGTGACGCCGTACATGCAGGAACCGGGGCCACCGTATGGCCACCTCGGGGGAGAGGAGATGACCATACGGCGGTCCCGGTTCGGGGTCAGCCGTCCAACGGGGGATGGGAAGGGACAGGGGAGTGGGTGGATCAGGTGAAGATGCTGACGCCACCGGGGCCCACGAGGAGGCCGACGATGATCAGAATGACACCCCAGAGGATCTGCCGCCGGAACAACGCGAGGATGCCGGCGACCACGAGAATGACTGCGAGAATCCAGAGCAACAGGTCCATGCTCAGCGGATACCCGACCCCGGAAATCCGGAAACCTCATGCGTGCACAAGTGTTACCTCCGCCTCATCGGACAGCAGCTGGTAGACGTTGTAGGCCTGCTTGATGACCGGGTGCGCCACGTTGCGGACCGGCACGCCGCCCGGCGTACGCCCGCGCTCGGTGCCGTGGTGAGCGTGCCCGTGCAGGGCCAGCGTGGCGCCGGCCGCGTCGATCGCCCGGCCCAGCTGGTACGACCCCAGGAACGCGTGGATCTCCGGCGGCTCACCGGCCAGCGTCTCCGGCACCGGGGCGTAGTGGGTGAGCGCCACCAGGGCGTCGCACTCCACCCCGGTCAGGGCCGCCTCCAGCCGGTTCGCGGCGTCCTCGCCGACGCGTACGAAGTCCTTCATCTCCCGCTCGCCGAAGTTGCTCGCACAGGTCCCGCCGAAGCCGCCGCCGAAGCCCTTGACGCCGGCGACCCCGAGCCGCCGCCCGCCCAGCTCCAGCACCGCGGACGTGCCTTCGAGCACGGTGATCCCGGCGTCGGTGAGCACGGTGGACACCGCGTCCTGCTGGTCGCTCTGGTGATCGTGGTTGCCGAGCACGGTGACCACCGGGACGGCCAGCCCGCCGAACTCGGTGACGAAGCTGCGAGCCTCCTCGACCGTCCCGTGCCGGGTCAGGTCGCCGGCGATGAGCAGCGCGTCGGCCACCTCGGGCAGCTGCTCGAGGGCCGGCCGGTAGCGGCCGACGACGTCGTGGTCCACGTGCACGTCGCCGACCGCGGCAACCCGGATCATGAGATCTCCTCGGCGTCGACCGGCACGGACGTGCGGGTGATCCCGATGTCGCAGGTGATCTCCACGTCGGGGAAGCGCTCGGTGATCCGGCGGCAGATCTCGGCGCGCCGCTCGGGGCTCTCCACCTCGCCGCCGAGCACCACCGACTGCTCGCGGCGCTGCACGGTGATGCCCTGCTCGGCGACCCGGTCGTCCTCGGTGAGCAGCCGCTGGATCTCCGCCTCCAGGTAATCGTCGACCTGACGCGTCATGCCGGTACCACCTCCAGCCTCTCCAGCAGCACCAGGAACGCCTCCGCGTACGGCGACTGCGCGGTCTCCTTGCGGACCCGCTCCCAGTCGATCTGTTCGCGCAGTGAGCGCGCCACCGGCAGCCCGGTCGCGAAGTCGCAGTAGTGCTGGGTGTAGCTGAGCAGCTTGTGCACCATCAGCTGGGTGGCGGACAGCACCGGCATCGCGATCGCCTCGACCGGGCGCATGACGGTGTCGGTCAGCGTGGCGTCGGTCACGGGCAGCTCGACCGGGCGGTAGATCAGGTCCACCATCCGGCCTTCGTCGAACACCTTGACCAGCCAGTCCTCGGGTGGCTGCTCGGTCTCGAAGCCGACCGACGCCAGTTCCTCGAGCGCGCGTTCCTTGTCCTGCTCACGGATGAGGAAGTCGACGTCGTGGTCGCTGGAGTGGCCGCCGTGGGCGTACACGGCGAAGCTCCCGCCCAGCGCGAACGGGATTTCCGCCTGCTTGAGCACGGAGGCGACCCGTTTGAGCGTGGTGGCGAGTCCCTCGTCGACCCGGTGCGGCATGGCGTCTCCTGTCGTTGCTGCGAACTCGTACTCTTCGTCGCATTCTCGTACCCAGAGCGGGGCCCGGAGGAACGGAACGCGTGACACCCCTGAGTACCGTCGGTGGGGTGCCCTTGAACTCACCGTTCCCGCGCTCCGTGGCGCTCATCGGGATCGACGGGTCCGGAAAGACCACGCAGGCCCACCGGCTGGCCGAGACCCTGGCCGCCGAGGGCGTGCGCGCGGTCTACCGGCGTAACGCCGGTGGCCGGCACTTCGTCGGCCGGATCGCCGCCTGGTTCGGGCGGCCGGACGCCGAGGCCCTGGTCGGACGCCGCGCGATGCTGGTGATCGAGTCGGTGCTGCGCTGGGGAGCGCTGGTCCGGACGCTGTTGCGCCGCGCGGTCACCGGCGAGACGGCGGTGATGGACCGGTACGCCTACTGCCAGTACGCCAGCATGCGCTCGCACCGGGCCAAGCCGGTCGCCGAGCGCCGTGCCCGGCTGGCCTACCGCCTGTTCCCGGCGCCCGACGTCACGCTCCTGCTGGCCGTCAGTCCGGTGGTGGCCCAGGCCCGGATCGACGCCCGTGGGTACGACCACGAGGAGCTCGACTACCTGGAGCGGGCGGACGCGGCGTACCGGTCGCTGCCGGAGTTCGGTTCCTTCGTGGTGATCGACGCCAACGGCACCCCGGACGAGGTGGCCGCCGCCCTCCGCGCGGCCCTCCCGGCATGGGAACCGTCCCTCATCCCGCACCCGCGAGCGTCGGCCCTGCTCGCCGGCTCGCGGAGCACCGTGCTGGCTTTCGGCTCCCTGCTCGCCGGGGTGGCCGTCCTGGGCTACCAGCTGCTGGAGAGCTTCTGACAGGGAGGGTGCGGGCCGCACGTACCGCTCGGCGCTACCACTGAATGATCAGGCCTGGCCGTAGACCGGGACGGTGGCGCCGCTGGTCGGCTTGGAGTCGTCGCCGGCCAGGAAGAGGATGACCTTGGCGATGTCCGCCGGGTCGACCCACCTGCTCTGGTCGCCGGGCATGCCGTCGCGGTTCGTCGGCGTGTCGATCACGCTCGGCAGCACGGTGTTGCACCGCACGCCCTGGCCCTTGTACTCGACCGCCACCGCGTTGGCGAAGGCCAGCACCGCCGCCTTGGCGGTCACGTAGCCTGCCGCGCCCGGGAACGGCGCCACCGCGGCCCGGGACGACACGCAGACCACCGAGCCGCCGCCGTTGGCCACGAGCACCGGGAGCGCGGCCTGGGTGACCAGGTACGTCGGGCGCAGGTTCACCGTGAGCATCGCCTCGAAGTCCTCGACCGGCGTCTCGTGCACGCGTCCACTCCCCGCGTACCCGCCGACCAGATTGACCACCGCGGACAGTGGCGCCGCCGCACCGGGCCCGGAGGCGACGCCGATCGCGTTCTCGACTTCCGCCCGCGACGTGAGATCGGCCACGACGCTCTCGGCCCCGGCGGGCAGCCGGTCGGCCGAGCCGGCCCGGACGGGTGCCACGACCCGCCACCCCGCTTCCAGAAATGTCGCGACGACAGCCGTGCCCAGCCCGCCCGTTCCACCGGTGATCAGCGCGGTACGCATGTGTGCTCTCCTGTGTTTTCCGTCACGTCAGGTTGTCGAATTTGCTCGACGGGGCAGTCGTTTACAGAAACGATGGTCACCCGTCCGGTAGTCACCCTTCCAGGCGAGTGATCTGCGGCGCAGCGTGGCGCATTGTGACGGTGGTCCCGTTCCGAGACGCCATTACCGGCGCCCGTTTGCGTCAAGGTGTGCGACAGGCGGCCGATCAGACGTCTGAACCCTCCCGGCTGCCAAGCCGTACAGGGTAGTGACGAGCATCGCAGCACTGGTCGTGATGCCCGTCGCTGTGACGGATGAGGGGCCGATGGTGTGATGAAGCGGGCGAAGGGTATGCGTTCGTGGACGCATCCAACGCCGGGTGTGGCTCCGAATGCCTTGTCGATGGCGTCGTTCAGTAACTATGCATCGGGCTCTCAGCCAGCGCTCAGACACTCATGACACTTTCGACTCACCAGCCAGGAATCACCGCGACACGCCATCTGTTGTGTAAGTGGCAGTTCGGCATCGCGGAACTGCAGCCGTTACGGGGAGGGACCGATGGACGCAGGTAACGCCCGTAACAGGGTTAGCGAAGGCAACGAGGGGACCGTGGGCAACGTGGAGAAGAACACCGTCATGCGGACCGATGAGGTGGCCGAGGAGCGCGACCTCGTCGGAGTCTACCTGCACGAGATCTCCAGGACGCCGCTGCTCGACGCCGCCCGGGAGGTCGAGCTCTCCAAGAGCATCGAGGCCGGCCTGTACGCCGAGCACCTGCTCGAGGAGGACAAGATTCGTCGCGGCGTGAGCCGTGAGGAGCTGGAGCAGGTCGTCACCGACGGCCGGCGCGCCAAGGATCTGTTCATCCGGGCCAACCTGCGATTGGTGGTCTCGATCGCCCGGCGGTACGTGCGCTCGGGCATGCCGATGCTCGACCTCATCCAGGAGGGCAACACCGGCCTGGTCCGCGCGGTCGAGAAGTTCGACTATGAGCGCGGCTACAAGTTCTCGACGTACGCGACGTGGTGGATCCGCCAGGCGATCAGCCGAGCCATCGCCCAGCAGGAGCGCACCGTGCGCCTGCCCGTGCACCTGGTCGAGGACGTCAACCGGATGCGCAACGTGACCCGCCAGCTCGTTCGCGAGCTCGGCGCCGACCCCGAGCCCGAGCAGGTCGCCAAGGCGCTCGGCGTGACCGTCGAGCGGGTCGGCGAGCTCACCCGCTGGGCGCAGGACACGGTGTCGCTGGACACCCCGGTCGGCGACGACGGCGACACCAATCTCGGTGACCTGGTGGCCGACAGCGACGCCCCCTCGCCCGAGGAGATCGTGCTGACCGCCCTGGAGCGGTCGCGCATCGAGGGTCTGCTCAACCACCTCGACGACCGGTCGGCCGGCATCATGCGTGCCCGGTACGGCTTGGAGGACGGCCGCGAGCACTCGCTCACCGAGGTCGCCTCCCGGTTCTCGCTCTCCCGCGAGCGGATCCGTCAGCTGGAGATCCAGGCGCTCGGCCGGCTGCGTGAGCTGGCCCGGGCCGAGGGCCTGCAGGCCGCCTGACCTGTTACGACGAAACAGCCCGGCTCCCCCGAAGGGGAGCCGGGCTGTTCGCTGTGCTGGTGGGTCTTACTTGACCCGGCCGTACCCGGTCGGGGACATCACGTTCAGCGAGCGCTTCTTCACCGGTTCGCCGGCGCGCGAGGCGTCGATCATCATGCCTCCGCCGACGTAGAGCCCGACGTGTCCGCCGTTGCGGAAGAAGACCAGGTCACCTGCTTGCAAGTCGCCCTTGCTGATCGGTGTGGTCGCGCCGATCTGCGCGGAGGCCTTGTGGGGCAGGGACTTGCCCGCCGCGCGCCAGGCCGCCGAGGTCAGGCCGGAGCAGTCGTAGCCGTCCGGGCCGTCGGCGCCGAACTTGTACATCACGCCGATGGCGTTGTAGGCGAAGGTGACCGCCTTGCCCGCAGAGCCGGCGATCTTCGGGATCGGACCGCTGTACTTGCTGCCGGACGACGTGGGACTGCCGAAGGCGGCGCTCCGCATGTCGTACAGCTTCTTGAGGTCGTTCTCGATCTTCTTCTTACGCTTCGCCAACTCGTTGAGCTGTGCCGTCTGCTTCGCCTGAACGGTTTTCAGCGCGGCTTGACGCTCGTCGTAGTTCTGCGTGGTCGAGACGTAGTTGTTGATCTTGCGCTGCCGGTCGCGCGTCATCTGCTCGAGGACGGTCATCCGGTCGAGCAGGTTGCTCGGGCCCTCGAGCACCACGTTCATGGTGCCGACGTCGCCCTGCTTGTACGCGGTCGCGGCGAGGTCGCCCATCTGCGCCGTGGCGACCTTGAGCTGCTCCTTGGCCGGGCCGAGCGATTTGGTCAGCGCGACCTGGTCGGCCTTGGTCTTGTTCAGATCGATCTTCATGCCGTTGAAGGACTCGACAACGTCCTCGAGATCGTCCGACGCCTTCTGGATCTTCTTGTTGATCTCGGTCTTGGACGGTTCCGCATGAGCGGCCGTCGCGGCCGTTCCGGTGAGCGCCAGCGCCATGACGGCGACGGCGACTGCCCGGAACCTCGTACGGGCGTGAGACAACGCTGAGAGGCCTTTCTTCCGCGTGGCCGCCTACCGGGTTAGCTGGCTGCCGAATCTCAGATGCTCAGCGGGCTGGAAGAAGGCCCTACCGCTTCGCGGATTCACCCCGGGTGCTCGGTTCCCCGATTCGTCGCGACGGTCATGACGCGGTCGGCTGGGGGGTGACCGCGGCACGCCCGCCGATCAGACTCGGCGGCGCTGGTTCGGCGCCACCGGAGGGTTGTGGCTGCGGACCGGACCAACCGCATTAACTTATCGATGGATCTCCGAAAAGCAAGTTTTCAAAGAGTTATTTAAGCCATCGATCGCGCCGCGTATTTATTCGAATTCAGCGCGTGACCTCAACGGCTGAATCGGACTTTTCGGAATTGGTGCCGATCCAATTGCGGGTCACTTTCCGCTCCGCCCAGAACGACAGGAACGGGATGGTGCCGGCGAGCATCACCAGCAGCATCCGGCTCAGCGGCCAGTGCACGCGGCGGCCCAGGTCGAAGGTGGCCAGCACGTACACGATGAAGAGGAAGCCGTGCGCCGGGCCGATGCCCGCGACCACGGCATCGTTGTCGCCGAGGTACTTCAGCGGCATGCCCACCAGGACCAGGGCGATCAGGACCACACCGACGATCCAGGCGATGATCCGATAACGGGTGAGGGCTCCCTGCACGGTGCTTTCCTTACTTCCGCGGACCGGGGTAGTCGGCCGGGCGGGCGCCGGGGTGGGCGTTCAGCCAGGCCAGATAGTCGTTGTACGCCGCCAGTTCCGGCTCGTCGGCACCGGGCTCGGGGGCCGGGCGGGACGGGACGCGGATCGGGCGGCCGACCGTAACAGGCGTATCTGGGAGTTTCTCCGGCTCCGTGGTCTCGGCCGGCTTCGTCACCAGGCGCACCTCGCGCCACCAGATGAACACCACGAAACCGGCGAAGACCGGCCACTGGAAGGCGTACCCCCAGCTCAGTGCGTTGCCGCCGGTGGCGCGCGTGTACTGCCACCAGCCCAGCGCGAGGAACGCCAGCACGAGAACGAGCGCGACCACGTGGCGAAGGATCCACGCCGGGGTCAGCAGCCCTTTCATGCCATGAAGGGTAGTCGCGCGGGTTTCGGGGCGGCGCTCACGGTTACCTGTCGGGTGGAGGTAAGCCATGAGCGACGAACGACTGACGATCTCGGAGACCGGCATCGATCCGGCCGGTCTGGGTGACGACGACCTGTTCCGCGAACTGGCCAGCCTGCATCGGACGCGGCTGGACACCTTGCGCTACGGGCCGGACGCCGCCCTGGACAACCATCTGCGGCGCACGGCGGAACTGGAGACCGAGTACATGGCCCGTAATCCGGGCCGCGAGGTGGACCGGCACCGTCTCACCCAGGACTTCTAGCGTGTGGCCTGGGTCACAACAGCTGCTGGAATCAGGTGGCGCGGCCGACGGTTGTGAACAGATGTCGGTGTGTCCAGTGTCCCCGGGCCTCACCCATTGCCTTCACGGAATACCGTTCGGCTGGAGCCGTGATGAGCCACTCGCCGCGAGGCGACATGCACACCGACGCCTATGCGCCGCCCCTGGGGTTCCCGGGGGCGGCGCATTACGTTGCGCTCCGGGGGGTACTCGATCTTCATGACCGACCCTCGTAACCTCCAGCGCGCCGCCGACCTGCTTCCCGAGGAGCGTGCCGCGGGCAGCGCGGACCCGAAGGCTCAGGCCGAGGCCATCCTCGCCGATTCGGACGCCCGCGAGGACAATCCAGACTATTCGCGGGAAAACCGCACATCTCAGGAGACAGTCGCACCCACCGAAAGGGCCGAAGGCACCCGGTAGAGGCACAAAACTTTCGTGTCCACCTCGATACGTGGGAGGATCCCACGCGTGCCCGCACCCCGACGGAGCGCCGAGCGCGCCGGTCAGCGGTCCACGCCGCCGGCGGCCATCGCCTCGGCCCCGAACCAGACACGCCGCACCGCCCGTCCCCTCCACCCGGGACAGGGCGCCGGTGCCCCGAACTCGGGACCGGTCCACCTCACCGAGACGGATGCCGTCATCCCAGCCCACCACGACGCCCCTGCCGTCGGGCCCGGCCTTCCCGCGCCCCGGGACGGGGCCGACCCGCCCGTCGAGGTCGTCCTCCCCGATGAGGTCGTCCGGCCCGGCTCGTCACGTGAGATCGCCCTGCCGGACACCACGGCCGTGGAGCTCGCCGGCCTGATTCACGAGTTGTCCGAGCGGCTGCTGTCCGCGGACGACGTCAATCAGGCCCTGGAGCGCCTGGCCATCTTCACGGTGGCCGCGGTGCCCGGGGCGGTGCGCTGCTCGGTGGTGCTCATCACCGAGGGCGTCGGCCCCACCCTGACCGCCTCCGGCAGCGACGGTCGTGCGGTGGACGAGTGCCAGCTGGAGACGGGGGAGGGGCCGGGCCTGGAGGCGGCGCGCACCCGGACCATGGTCATCACCCAGAACCTGCTGAGCGACCCGCGCTGGCCGGACCTGGCCGACTGCGCCCGCCAGGAGAACGTGCACGCCGTGGCGGCCATCCCGCTGGACGTGCAGCGATCGGCGGTGGGCGCCCTCAGCATCTACGTCCGGGCGCCGCAGGGCATCGGGCCCGATCTGCTGCTGACCGCGATGGCCGTCGTCAATCAGGCCGAGATCCTGCTGAGCGAACTGTCCCGGCGAGCGGCCCTGGTCCAGGGCGCCACGGTCGACCGCGCCATCGGGGTGATCATCGCCCAGCGTGGGTGCGGGGTCCGCGAGGCGTACGACGTCCTCCAGGAGACCGCTCAGCGCCTGGGCATGGACCGCCAGTCGGTCGCCGAGCGCCTGATCGCCGCGGCCGCGCGGACCCGAGACACCCGTTGAAACAGGGCCGCGTTTCCGCGGCCCTGTTTCAGCTCTATTTGGCGTGTTCCGGTTCGTGATGGGTGTCCGGCGCCTGCTGCCCGTCCTCGTGGGCGCCACCGCTGGACGCCGGGGTCTCCGTCGCCGCCGCGGCCGCCTCGGCCTCGTCGGCGTCGGCGCGCTGCTGCTGTGCCGAGCGCTGGGCGAGCGGGATCTCTGGCAGGAAGAACACCACGACCAGCCCGATGATCATGACGGCCAGGGCCATCAGGAAGACCACCTGGATGCCGTCCGCGAAGCCGACCTTGAACGGGTGGGCCAGCACCTCCGGCAGCCGGCTCAGGAACGACGTGTCGCCGAGGTCACCGCCGCCGCTCGTGGCCTGCTGAAGGGTCTGCGCCGCGCTGGGATTCTCGGCCAGGGCCCGCTGGAACTCCGGTGTGGCCTGCGCCGACTGGAACGACGTGCCGATCTTGCCGGGCAGCACGTTGAACAGCACCGACAGGAAGACCGCCGTACCCAGGGTGCCGCCCATCGAGCGGAAGAACGCCACCGAGCTGGTGGCCACGCCGATCTCGCGCGGGCTCACCGCGTTCTGTACCGCGGTGATCATCGGCTGCATGTTGCCGCCCAGGCCGAGGCCCATCACCACCATGATCAGCATGGTCCGCCAGAGCGGGGTGTCGGCGTCGATGGTGGCGAACAGGCCCAGCGCGACGACCATCAGCATGCTGCCGATGATCGGGAAGATCCGGTACCGCCCGGTCCGGGAGATGAGCTGACCGGCCAGGATCGAGCCGGACATGATGCCGAAGACGAACGGGATCATCTGCAGGCCGGCCGCGGTGGCCGAGGAGCCCTTCACGATCTGCAGGTACAGCGGGACGGTCATCAGGCCGCCGAACATCGCCATGCCCAGGATGGTGCTGGAGATCGAGGACACCGCGACCGTACGGTTGCCGAACAACCGCAGCGGCAGCAGCGCCTCCTCCTTGTACGCCCGTTCGGCGAAGATGAAGGCGACCAGGCCGATGACCCCGATCGCATAGCAGAGGATCGCCCGGCCGGAGTCCCAGCCCCAGGTGCGGCCCTGCTCGGCGACGATGAGCAGCGGCACCAGACCGGTGATCAGGGCGAGCGCACCGGGCCAGTCGATCCGGTGGCTGACCCGGGTGTGCGGCAGATGCAGCACCTTGGCCACCACGATCATCGCGGCGACGCCGATCGGCACGTTCAGGTAGAAGACCCAGCGCCAGCCGTCGATCCAGAGGATCTTGTCGGCGCCGGCGAAGAAGCCGCCGAGGATCGGGCCGATGACGCTGGCGGTGCCGAAGACGGCCAGGAAGAAGCCCTGGTACTTGGCCCGCTCGCGGGGCGGCACGATGTCGCCGATGATGGCCAGGGCCAGCGACATCAGGCCACCGGCGCCGATGCCCTGGATCGCTCGGAACGCCGCCAGCTGGTACATGTTCTCGGACAGGCCGCAGAGCATCGAGCCGACGATGAAGATGCCGATGGCGAAGAGGAAGAACGGCCGCCGCCCGTAGATGTCGGACAGCTTGCCGTACAGCGGCGTCGAGATCGTGGATGTGATCAGGAACGCGGTCGTGGCCCAGGCCTGCAGGTCGAAGCCGTTGAGGTCGTCGGCGATGGTCCGGGTCGCGGTGGCCATGATCGTCTGGTCGAGCGCGGCCAGGAACATGCCCATCATCAGCCCGACCAGAACCGTGAGGATCTGGCGATGGGTGAAGTCGGCTGACCGGGCGGCGGGTCCGCCCGCCGGCGCTGTGCTGGTGTTACTCACGCGATCTCCCGTGGTGTCACGGCCGAGTCACTACGCAGCAGCGCCTCGACTGAGTTGTTGAATTCGACGAACAGGCCGGCGAACAGGTCGACGCGTTCCGCCGGCCAGTCCCGCATGACCCGTCCGATCAGCGCGTTGCGCGCCTCGGCCAGCTCGGCGACCGCGGCCAGCCCGGTCTCGGTCACCGCCAGCCGGGACACCCGGCCGTCCGCCGGGTCGGCCTCGCGTGTGACGAGTCCGGCCTTGACCAGCTGAGCCGCCTGCCGGCTGACCGTCGACGGGTCGGCCCGTTTGACCTCGGCCAGGTCGGTGACCCGCATCGGTCCCAGGTGACGCAGCGGGAACAACAGCATCAGCGCGGAGAAGTCCGCCCCGAGGTCACCGAAACTGAGCATGCCCTTGGCGCGGACACCCAGTCGTGCGAATCGCACAAGTTCTCCGGCGAGGCGGCCGGTCGCGCTCTGTTCCTGTTCCATTTGCGTGCAGCCTACAAGTTGTTGGTTGGTGAAAGCATTGTGTTTCGCATCTCCCACACCGCCGCAATCAGCGACTCAGCCTCCTCCAGCGCGCGCGGGACCGGAACCGAATATTCGGCGAGCCGGTCGAAGAGCCGCCGCGGGAAGAAGCCGCGATCAGCGTCGCCGACCACCACCCGGGCACCCGACCGGCGAGCGTCCAGCAGCGCCGCCGTCATCTGCTCGGCCACCCGGACGGTGTAGAAGACGTCACCGGCGAGCAGCACCTGCGGAGGTTGTTCCACCGGGTCGCCGAACGAAACGTCGTTGGCGGCGGCGTTGCGCCGGGCCGCCTCGACCGCGCGAGGGTCCGAATCGGCGACGGTGACCAGCGCCGCACCCGCCTTGGCCGCGGCGATCCCGACCAGGCCGGACCCGGTCGCGAGGTCGAGCACCCGCAGGCCGCGGACCACCTCGGGATGATCCAGGACGTACCGGGCGAGCGCCTGGCCGCCGGCCCACGCGAACTCCCAGAACGGCGGCGGCCGGTCGCTGTGGAAGGCGCCGTCGAACAACCCGCGGTTCGGCTCGGCCAGGTGGAGGGAGATCTCCGGAGTCAGGGGTACGGGTGTCAGCACACTGCTGATTCTCCTGTGACGTGAGGGGGTTCCCTCGACCGAAAGATCTGTTATAGCGACCGGTCGGCCTCATCCGTTCGGCGGGCGGGCATCCAGTTCGATCCCGGTGCGTGGATCGGATCGGGCTGTTCATACGGCCAGCAATCTTGATGCGTGAACATAGACTGCGGCGACTGTGTAGTGCGCGGGGGATGTGTTCGAAGGAGGTGGCGGATGAGTGACAGTTCGATCACGGTGCTCGTTGTCGACGGCCACCAGACTTTCGCCGACCTGCTTGGCGTGGCCCTCAACGGCCAGCCTGACCTGCGCTGGGTGGGCCACGCGCGGACCGGGCAGGAAGCGCTGAGTCTGGTTGGCGAGTTGCGTCCGGATGTCGTACTGCTCGACCCGGAACTGTCCGATTCAGACGGGATCGCGATCGCCGAGCTGATGCGGCACCGCTTTCCGGACACCAGAGTGGTGATCCTCACAGCGAGCAATGAGCAGGCTCTGGTCGGCCGGGCGACCGCCGCGGGCGCGGCCGGGTTCCTCACCAAGAACGGGCCGCTCGGTGACGTGCTCAACGCGGTGCACACCGCCCACGGCGGCGGCATGACCGTCTCCACCGACATCCTGGCCCGGTTGCTGCGCAGCACCGCGCCGGTGGCGGGCCCGCGGCCCGGTGGCCTGACCGCCCGGGAGCACGAGGTGCTCGAGCTGATGGCGGCCGGTCTCGATCCCCGCGCGATCGCCCGGCGACTCGGGATCAGCGTGCACACCTGCCGCGGCCACGTGAAGGCGTTGCTCGGCAAACTCGGCGCGCACAGCCAGCTGGAGGCGGTCGCACTCGCCCGCCAGCGGGGCATCATTCAGTAGCTTTTTGCGCGCAGAGTGCACCATTGGGTGGCGCTTGACCTGGGACTGGTGACGGAGAGTAATTCACTCCGTGACTCATCCGCAGCGCGCCGTCATCCGTACCACTCCCCGGAAGCGCAGCGGCGAACGATCGTCGGCGCCGACGCGATCGGGAGGACATCGCGTGGAACGTTCACCAGCCGATGAGGCCACGGCGTCCGATGTGGTCGTGGCCGATCTACCGACCAGCTCGGGCGCCCACTGGGCCAACCGCGACCGTCTTCGCAGCACCGGGGAGCAACCGATGTTCCGCCGCCCACCGGCCAGCAACTCCTTCACCGAGGAGGAGCGGCAACAGCCGTGGGACGCGTTCGGGTCCACGCCGCAGACGCCGCAGCACGCCGCCGCCGAGGAGCCCGCGCCGTCCGACACCGGCTCGCGCAGCCGAGCCTCCTTCGGAATGACCGACGAGCCGATCAGCGGGAACTGGTTCGGCCACGACCCGTCGCCGGTCTCGCCGGCCGGTCCGGTCGCCGCGCCGTCGCACGGTTACCCGGCGTCGTCCCAGCATCAGGCGCCGGACCGGTATCAGACCCCGGCCCAGCCCGAGCCGATCGCGGTCGAGCTGCCGGTCCGGACGGCCGAGTCGCACACCGGCACCCACCACTGGCAGACGCAGATGCCGATGGGCCGCGGTGAGCAGCCCGCGCAAGAAGCCGGCGCCGGGTTCTTCGACGAGCAGCAGCACCACGAGATCCGCGCGCACCGGGCGGACGCCGCGGCCGCGCACCACCACCAGACCGCGCCGCGCCGGTCGAAGGCACTGACCGCCGCCACCGTCACCCTGACCGCGCTGGTGCTGCTCGGCGGCGTCGGCGCCGGTGTCGCCTACTTCTCCGGCGACGACAAGAGCCTCGGCTCGGTCCTCCAGCTCGGCAACGACACCAGCGACAAGGCCGAAGCACCCGACGACTCGGTCGCCACGGCGCCGCTCGGCAACCGGACCAGCGCCGCCTTCGAACTGGTCGCGGGGACCCAGCGGGCCACCGTGAAGACCCAGGACCTGGGCAACGAGCTCTACCGGATCTCCTCGGCCGACGACTCCGGCACCGCGCCCCGGCCCACCGTCGACGCCGAAAAGGTGCGACTGCTCCTGGAGGCCAAGGGCGAGGGCGCCCGCGGCAACGTCGAAATCCTGCTGTCGAGCAAGGTGACCTGGGCGCTGCGGTTCACCGGCGGCGCCGACGAGCAGCTGGTCGACCTGACCGGCGGCAAGCTCAGCCAGGTCGACCTGACCGGCTCCAGCCGGCGGGTCAGCATGACGCTGCCCCGGCCGACCGGCACCGTGCAGGTGCGGATCGCCGGCGCGATCGAGGACCTGTCGCTCTCGTCACCGTCCGGCAGCCCCGTGCGGGTCCGGGTGGACGGCGGGGTCAAGACCGTTGCCGCCGGCACGCGTACGCTGCGCGACCTCGAGCCGGGCTCCACCCTGACGCCGAAGGACTGGAAGACAGCCAATCGTTACGACGTCGCGGCGGAGTCCCGGCTCACCCTGCTGACGGTCAAGACCCTCAGCTGAGGACCCGCAGCCGTACCGTCTGGTCCATGGCCCTCAACCTGTCGAGAACCTCGTCGGGGTAACCACCGCTGATGTCGGTGATCAGATAGCCGTACTCGCCGCGGGTGCTGAGCAGCTGACCCTCGACGTTCACCTTGTGCTCGGCGAGGATGCTGTTCACCTGGGCCAGCACACCCGGCGTGTTGATGTGCACGTGGACGATGCGGCTCATGCCGTCCTGCTGAGGCAGCGCGACGCCGGGCAGGTTGACGCTCAGCGTGGTGTTTCCCTCGCGTACGAAATGGGCGAGTTTGTTGGCCACGAAATCGCCGATGTCGGACTGCGCCTCCTCGGTGGACCCGCCGATGTGCGGCGTGAGGATGACGTTGGGCAGGCCACGCAGCTCGGAGACGAACTCGTCGCCGCGGCCCTTGGGCTCGGACGGGAAGACATCCACCGCCGCGCCCGCCAGGTGACCGCTGACCAGCGCGTCACGCAGAGCCAGGTGGTCGACCACGATGCCGCGGGACAGGTTGAGGAAGATCGTGCCCTTGCGCATCCGGCGGAACTGATCGGCGCCGAAGAAACCGAGGTTGCCCGGGCGGCCGTCCACGTGCAGGGTCACCACGTCGGACGTTTCCAGCAGCTCCTCCATGCTGGCGCAGCGGTGCGCGTTGCTCAGCGCGAGCTTGTCCGCCGTGTCGTAGAAGGAAACGTGCATGCCCAGGTTCTCGGCGAGCACGCTCAACTGCGTACCGATGTTGCCGTAACCGACGATGCCGAGCCGGCGGCCGCGGATCTCATGGCTGCCGTCGGCCGACTTGTCCCAGATGCCGGCGTGCATGCCCGTGTTCTTCTCGGTCAGCCGGCGGGTCAGCGCGATGATCTCGGAGACGGCCAGCTCCACCACCGAACGGGTGTTGGAGAACGGCGCATTGAACACCGCCACACCACGCGAGGCGGCCGCGACCAGGTCGATCTGATCGGTGCCGATGCAGAACGCGCCGATCGCCACCAGGCTGTCGGCCGCTTCCAGCACCGCCGCGGTGACCTTGGTCTTGGAGCGGATGCCGAGCAGGCCCACGCCCGGGATGCGCTCGATCAGCTCGGCCTCGTCGAGGGCCGAGCTCACGGACTCGACCTCGTAACCGTCCGCCTCGAGCCGCGCGACCGCGTCGGCGTGGATGTTCTCGAGCAGGAGGACTCGCACCTTGGCTCCGATCTAGATCTGGGGAAATTCCAGGGTAGTCGGCTCAACCCGTGAGACGCCGCCGCATCCAGGGGAGGAGTGCGTCACCCTGGGCGCGCTGGAACGCGCGGACGGTCGGCAGCCCCGGGGGCGGCGGCCGGCGGGCCTGATCGAGGAAGTAGCCGACGATGCCGATCACCGCGTCCACGCCCGCCGCGGGCAGCAGCGCGTCGCCGTCGCCGCCGTGCACCTCGACGTTGAGCGCGAGCAGGGTGAGATCGAGCCAGTCCGGGCCGTTGCAGCCGTGCGGCCAGTCGACGAAGAGGACGTCACCGGCCGGGGTGATCAGCATGTTGTCCGGGCGTACGTCGAGGTGCACCAGGGTGTCGCCGGTCAGCGACGCCAGCCCGCGGGCGGCGATGCCGGCCAGCTCGTCCAGCCGGGGGAGCAGCCAGCGCTCGAGGTCGGCCGGCGGGTTCGCCGCGATGCGGCTCCACCCGCCGAAGTCGGTGGCCAGGGTCTCCGCGGCGGTCTGGCTGTGCGGCAGGGGCGACGGCGTGAGGGAGAGGCTGAGGTCGCGGACCGCACGCACGGCCGCGTCGAGCTCGCTCTTCTCCCATGGCGTACGGGGGTGCCGGCCGTCGACGTCCTCGAGGACCAGCACGATCCAGTGGCCGTCGTCGAAGGTCCCGAGCAGGCGGGGCGCCGGGGTGCTCCGGGGCAGGGCGGTGTTGATCTCGGCCTCCCGCCGCGCCATCTCGGCCGACTTCGGGTTCTGATCGGGGCTGACCGCCTTCACGAAGGCGCGTCGTCCGGTCGTGGTGATCACCCGGTCGGCCGTACCCGGGGAAAATCCCCCCGACTGGGACACCGCCTCCGCCACGGCCGACCCGAGGATCTCCGCCACCGCGTCATGGACGTGCGCGGGAAGGTCGCGCCAGCCGATCCGCACTCCCACCGCCGGAATCATCCGTGCCCCCGCCTTCCGGTGTCCCGTCCCCGCATGGGAGAACCCTGGCAGTCCCGTCTCGATTACGAAACGGGATTTCCCAGGTCAACCGCTTGCCCCGAAAACTGTCACAACCCGATGGCAAAGTGTCTGCCATGAGCGCACCGGCCATCGAGACCAGCGGCCTGGTCAAGATCTTCGGCGACAACCGCGCGGTCGACGGGGTCGATCTCAGCGTGCCCGCCGGCACCGTCTACGGCCTGCTCGGCCCCAACGGCGCCGGCAAGACGACCGTGGTCCGCATCCTGGCCACGCTGCTGCGGCCCGACGGCGGCACGGCGACCGTCTTCGGCAACGACGTCGTCCGCGACGCCGACGCGGTGCGCGGGCGAGTCAGCCTGACCGGGCAGTACGCGTCCGTCGACGAGGACCTGACCGGTCACGAAAACCTCGTGCTGCTGGCCCGGCTGCTCGGCTACCGCAAGCCCGAGGCGCGCGCCCGAGCCGGCCAGATGCTCGAGGCGTTCGGCCTGACCGACGCCGCCGACCGGCAGGTGAAAAAGTACAGCGGCGGCATGCGCCGGCGCCTCGACATCGGCGCCAGCATCCTCAACACGCCCGACCTGCTCTTCCTCGACGAGCCGACGACCGGGCTCGACCCGCGCAGCCGCAACCAGGTGTGGGACATCATCCGGGTGGTGGTCGCCAACGGCACCACCGTGCTGCTCACCACGCAATACCTCGACGAGGCCGACCAGCTGGCCGGGCGCATCGCGGTGATCGACCACGGCAAGGTGATCGCCGAGGGCACACCCGGCCAGCTCAAGTCCTCGATCGGGGCCGGCACCGTCCACGTGCGCCTCCGCGACGCCGCCCAGCGATCGGCCGCCGAGCGACTTCTCGCGACATCGCTGGCGGCCGCGGTGACCCTCGAGGCCGACCCGGTCGCGCTCAGCGCCCGGGTGGACGCCGGCGGCTCCGAGCAGGGCGCCGCCGAGCTCGCCTCCCGGGCCCTGGCCGCGCTGGCCGGGGCCGGGATCGTCGTCGACGACTTCTCCCTCGGCCAGCCCAGTCTGGACGAGGTCTTCCTGGCTCTGACCGAGGTGAGATCAGCATGACCACCACAGCCACCGAGACCACCGCCTACCAGCCGTCGGCGGACACCCTGGCGGCCGTGCTCGTCCGCGGCGACCGCCCGCGCCGCCCCAGCGCCTGGTCGGCGTCCGTGACCTTCGGCTGGCGGGCGATGCTGAAGATCAAGCACGTCCCCGAGCAGCTCTTCGACGTCACGGCCTTCCCGATCATCATGACGCTGATGTTCACCTACCTCTTCGGCGGCGCACTGGCCGGGTCGACGGGCGACTACCTGCAGTTCTTCCTCCCCGGCGTGATGGTCACCAGCGTCGTCATGATCACCATGTACACCGGCGTCGGCCTCAACACCGACATCGAGAAAGGCGTCTTCGACCGCTTCCGGACGCTGCCCGTGTGGCGCCCGTCCGCCCTGATCGGCATGATCTTCGGCGACGTCCTCCGCTACATCCTCGCCGCCACGGTCATCCTGGCCGTCGGCCTGATCCTCGGCTTCCGCCCCGCCGGCGGCGCCCCCGGCGTCCTGGCCGGCATGGCGCTGCTGGTCGTCTTCTCGTTCGCCTTCTCCTGGGTGTGGACCATGTTCGGCCTCATCCTCCGCTCGGAGAAATCGGTCATGGGCGTCAGCATGATGGTCCTGTTCCCCTTGACCTTCCTCAGCAACGTCTTCGTCGAGCCACGCACCATGCCCGGCTGGCTGCAGGCCTTCGTCAACATCAACCCGATCAGCCACTTGGTCGCCGCGGTCCGCTCCACCATGGACGGCACCTGGAACCCGGCCGAGATCACCTGGACCCTCATAGCGAGCGCCGCCTTGGCCGCCATCTTCGGCACCCTGACCATGCGTCTCTACAACCGCAGATGACCACCGACCGCACTTCCGCCTCCGAGTGCGCCTCCGCCTCCGCCTGTGCTTCCGCGTCTGCCTCCGCCTGGGCTTCCGGCTCCGACTGCGCGTCCGCGTCCGAGTGCCGCGCAGCTACCGACGTTTCCGCGGCGGCCGCGGGACGTCGCTCATCCTCCGGTCGTCTCGATGCCGAGGATGAGTCGCATGGGCTCCGCACTTTGACTGACGGAACCGAGCCGGGAGGCATTTCGTCGGGGCGGTTCTCGAGCGACGCTGAGGAGTGGCACGCGCGGCTGGTCGCTTCTGCTGCGGAAGCCGCACGGCAGCGGGCAGAGCTTGCCGCCGAGCGACGTGACAGAGCTGCTCGCCGCAAGGCGGGCATGGTGGCCCGCCACGCCTGGCGACAAGCCCGCCTCGACGCTCGCGCCGCCGACGCTGATCGCCCTCGTCCGCCGAGTTAGCAGCCCCTGATCGCCCTCGTCCGCCGAGTTGGCAGCCGCTGATCGCCTCCTTCCACCGAGTTGGCAGCCGCTGCCGCTGATCGACTCCTTCCGCCGGGTTAGCGGAATCGCGCCGGGGCCTTGCGCGCTTGGGTCTTGCGCGCCAAGGTCTTGCGCGCCAAGGTCTTGCGCGCCAAGGTCTTGCGCGCCAAGGTCTTGCGCGCCAAGGTCTTGCGCGCCAAGGTCTTGCGCGCCAAGGTCTTGCGCGCCAAGGTCCTGCGCGCCTGGGTCTTGCGCGTCAGGGTCTTGCGCGTCAGGGTCTTGCGCGCCTGGGCCTTGCCGCGCTCGGGATCCGCTTGCGGTGGCGGACTGGTTCGTGGTGAGAGATCCGCTCGCGCTGGAGCTTGTGCGCTGAGGGATGTGCTCGCGGCGGCGGACTTGCTTGACCGGGGCCGCTCTCGCTCCGGGGATCTGTCGGCCCCTCGCTTTTGGGGAGCCATCAAGTCAGCGTCTCTCGCGGTTGCGTCTCTCGCGGTTGCCTCGACGTCTGAGGTAATCGGCAGGACCAGCTCATAGACGCGCGGATTTGGTGGGCCGGAGCTCGTGGCCGGCGAGTGGGGTGTGCGTTGGTGCGTAACGGTGATCACTCGGGTTAATCATTGAGTTTATCAAGTATTGGCTCGACGATGGGGTCATGAGGATGACTAGGGTGCGGCTGACCGCGGCGGGTGGGCCTGAGGTGCTTGCTGTTGAGACGGGGGATGTGCCGGAGGTTGGATCGGGGCAGGTTCTGATTCTGGCTGAGGCTGTGGGTGTTGCCTTCAATGACGTCACTACCCGGCAAGGGCTCAACCCGGGGCGGTTGCCTGACGTGCTGGGGTTTGACGTTGTCGGGCATGTTCTGGCGGTGGGGGCCGGTGTTGCCGAGCTTGGTGTGGGGGAGCGGGTTGGCGCCCTTGTCGGCACGGGTGGTTATGCGACCCATGTGGTTGCGTCGGCTACCCATGTCGTGGCTCTGCCTGAAGGGCCGGATGCCGCGGTGCTTGACGCGTTGATGTTGAACTATCTCACTGCCTGGCAGATGTTTCATCGGGTTGCCCGAGTTCGGGCGGGGCAGTCGGTGCTGGTGCTGGGGGCGGCCGGGGGTGTGGGGTCGGCGTTGACGCAGATTGCGCGGTCGGCGGGGGTTGCGGTCTTCGGCACGTCCGGGGTGGCACGCCGGGGACGCGTGGAAGGACTTGGCGCTACCTGGGTTCCGGGTGCTGCCGCGGTGCCCGTACCGGTTGCGGCGGTCTTTGATCCTGTGGGTGGGCCGTCGTTGGCGGTGTCGCGGCGGGCGGCCGCGCGCGATGGTGTGGTGGTCGCCTACGGGTTCAGCTTTGCGGCCGGTGCGGGGCATTCGAAAATGGGTGCGCTTGGTCGCACCGTTGCCGCCATTGCACGGGCCAAGCTCACGCCGGGGGCGCGGCTTGTGCTTCATGCCGTGGAGAGTGCGGTCGAGAAAGATCCGGCGGGGTTTCGCGCGGATGTCGCCGGCCTGGTCGGGATGCTTGCCCGTGGGGAGATCGCGCCCGAGGTGACCGTGTTGCCGCTCGCTGAAGCGGCTGAAGCGCATCGGCGGCTCGAAAATCGCCTGGTCACCGGGAAGTTAGTGCTTGTCCCCTGACACTGTGGGGCGACCCCGACGGCCCCTCGGCGCCAACGCAGGTGCCTCCGCGCCGACTCCCGTCGCCCCCGTGTCAAATCAGGCGCCTCTGCTCGGTGTCTTTCCGCGACAACGCCTTCCGCGCCGGTGTCTTACAGCGCCGGCGTCCCTCCTCGGCAACGCGGGCGCTTCGAGCCGGTGAGTCACGTGTGCGTGTGAGTTCTCGGGTCGGGCGCGAGCGGGGGCGTCGGGTTGAGGGGGCTGCGGGCTTGGGGGATGCGCTGGCCGGTGAGAGCTGTGCGGAAGGGGATCACGGCGGCGATCGCCACGGCCAGGAAGAGGCGGGAGTTCGTCCACAGCGGATGGTCCACGGCAGTGATCGGCAGGAGCATGGCTGTCAGGACCACGGTCGTCCAGGCGGCTTGGGCTCGGCGGGTCGGCAGGGGGAGGAGCACGGCCAGGACCAGCCAGATCTGGTGGTGGGTCCAGGACACGGGGGACAGGACCACGGCCGCGGCGCCGGTTGTCACGGTTGCGGTCAGCCAGTCGCCGGAGCGGGCCGCGCGCGTGGCTCGCCACAGGGCCAGGGCGGCCACGGCGCCTCCGATTGTCAAGGTCAGGAGGGTGCGCGGTGTCTCGGGGACGGACAGGCGCAGGAGCATGCCGTTCAGGGACTGGTTGCCGGCCGAGGTGATGTGGCCCAGGCGGCTGACCTGGAAGACCTCCGTGGTCCAGTAGCGCAGGCTGTCGCTGGGCAGGGCTGCCGCGGCCACGACGGTGCAGGCGGCGAAGGTGCCGGCCGCGACCAGCGATGCGCGGCGGCGGGCGGCCAGGAACAGCAGCGGGATGAAGATGAGCGGTGTCAGCTTGACGGCCGCTGTCAGTCCGATGAGGACTCCGCAATAGCGTGTGTTGCGCAGGATCAGCAGATCGGTCAGCGCCAACGCCGCCAGGAAGATGCTGACCTGGCCGAAGCGCAGGTTGGACGCGAACGGGGCGGAGAGCATCAGCGCCAGCGCGAGCCAGCCGCTCACGTCGGTGAGCCGGTGGGACTGCCTGGTGGTGAGGATCGCGACGGCGGCGACGGTCGCGATCGTCGCCAGGGTCCAGAGGATCTGGACCGCGGGCAGCGGCAGGGCCGTCAACGGGCGGAACAGCAGGGCCGCGAACGGGGGATAGGTGAAGGGCGCGTCGCCTCGGATGAAGTCGTAGAGGCTGGGGGCCGCGGCCGCGCCCAGGTAGACGTGCAGGTCGGACAGGCGGGCCTCGACGGGGCGGGACAGCATCGCCCAGCCGGTCACGCCGCCGGCCGCCGTCGCGCCTGCCCACGCCCACCGATTGAATCCCATGGTAGGAACTCTACATAGGGGTTGGACTGTGGTGGAAGGCTCGTGGCGGGACTGTTATCGAGGTGTGGCGGGCTCGGTCAGGCGGAGGGTGAGGGCCGCGGCGAGGAGGGCCGTCACGGCTTGGCCCGTGGGATGGGCGGCGAAGCCGAAACCGAAGACGGCGGAATGGTCGAGGACGCGGCCGGCAAGGGCCGTGGGGTCGGCGGTGGCCAGGAGGGTGGCTTCGCAGACTGCCACGGCGGCCAGGGCGGTGGCCGCGCCGAGGGTTGCCTGGCGGCGCGGGGATCCCGGTTCCCCCAAGATCAGGACGACGACGGCGCGGCCAGTGGCACGCGCGGTGGTGAGAGCGCGGCGGGGGAGGGTCGGGACGACGACGGCGCGGCCAGGGGTACGCGTGGTGGTGGGAGTGCGGCGGGGGAGGGCCAGGGCAAGGACGAAGACGGTGCAGAGGAGAAGTGGGGTGGTCATGACCGCGGCGTTGGCGAGAAGGAGTGCCGAGGCGTGGCCGGTTTCTGGCGGCAGCAGGGACAGCGGGAACCACATCGGAGCGGACCAGAGGCTGACGCCCAGGGAATGGGCGGCGTGCAGGGAACCGGCGGCTGTGGCGGCGATCAACGAGATCGTGCTGCCGAGGAGGAGCGCGGGGACTCTTCGGAGGAGGCGGATGGTGGCGAGCATGGCCACGGCCCAGGTGGCGACCGCGGGGGCCACGTCTTGGAAGCCCATGAAAGGCATGACCGACACCGCGTTGCCGATGAAGAGGAAGACGAACAGGGGCGGGGTCAGCAGCAGGACGGCCGCGGCCGGGGACATCCGGGCGCGCCAGGCGGCCAGGGCCATGAGAAGGGCCGCGGGGAGGAGAAGGATCGCGGTGGTGGCGTGGACGGCGTTGCTCAGGGCGCCCGCCAGGAGGGTCGCGCCGGCCGCCGTTGCCACAGTCGCGAACCTCGTCGCCCAGGACGGGCCGTCCGCTGTCGGTGCGACGGCGAGGCTCCCCGCGTACCCGAGGATTTGGAAGCGTGATGAGCCGGCGGCGGACAACTCAGCCTGCCACTCACGCAGCAGGTCCGCGGAGATGTCGGGCGGCCAGCGGCGGGCGGCGGCCCTGAGCAGCAGGTGGGCCAGGCGCAGCGTCAAGGTCATGCCGGCGCCTCGCCCAGGAACGGCGACATCTGCTGCCGCATCAGGGCGACCTCGCGCCGCGCCTCGGCCGTGCCGTCGGCGGTGAGCAGGTAGTAGCGCCGGGCGGGGCGGCCCTCGGCGGCGGGATCGGTCTGCTCCCAGCGTGACTCGACCCAGCCGGCTTGTTGCAGGCGGACCAGGATGGGATAGAGCGTGCCGCTGGGCAGGCCGGTCGCCTGCATGAGCTGGAGGCCATAGCGTTCGTCGCCGCCCGCGGCCAGCAGGGCGGCCACCACTTTCAGCACCGACGCCGTCATCCGGGGCATGTACGCACCCTACATAGGGTCCGCCACCCGCGGAAGGGTCACCGTGACGACGAGGCCGCCGTCGGGGCGGGCGACCGCTCGGGCGTCGCCGCCGTGGGCCCGGGCGACGGCGCGGACGATGGACAGGCCGAGGCCGGCGCCGGGGGAGGCCAGGCGTTCCGTGCCCAGCCGGCGGAACGGCTCGAACAGGCCCTCGACCTCGTACGGCGGCACGACCGGGCCGGTGTTGCCGACCTCGATGAACGCGTGCGGGCCGTACGTGCCGGTGACCACGCACACCCAGCCACCGGGCACGTTGTGCCGGAGGCCGTTCTCGACGAGGTTCTGGACCATGCGTTCCAGCAGGATGGGGTCACCCAGCACGGGCGCCTCGGCCAGCTTGGTGTCCGCGGTCTCGGCCACGTGGTCGGCGACGTCGGCCAGGTCCACGTAGGACATCCTGGCGGGCTCGCGTTCCGACCTGCCCAGCATGAGCAGGCCGTCGATCAGCCGGCCGTGCCGGTCGTTGATCGCGAGCAGGGTGTCGCCGAGCTGGCGCATCTCGGGCGCCACCTGCGGCGGGGTCAGCGCGACCTCGAGCAGGGTGCGGTTCAGGGTCAGGGGCGTACGCAGCTCGTGCGACGCGTTCGCGATGAACCGCCGCTGTCCGTCGAAGGCGTGGTCCAGGCGGGTCAGCATCAGGTCGAACGTGTCCGCGAGGCGTTTGATCTCGTCGTCGGGGCCGTCCAGCGCGATCCGCTCGCGGAGGCGGCCGTCGGCGGCGGGCGCGTCGGCGATCCGGCGGGCCGCGGCGGTGATCCGGTTGAGCGGTTGCAGCAGCAGGCCGGCGATCAGCCAGCCCAGCGCGATCGCCACCGAGGCGACCACGATCAGCGCGATCCCACCCTGGGTGAGGATCGTGGACAACGCGTCGTCCCGGGCGTCCTCGGCGAACCGCTGGACGAAGGTGGTGTCGCCGCCGACGCCGGGCTGCGGCGGCCGGACGTTCTCCACCCGGAGAGCGATCTTGGTGGGTAGCTGTTTGGACACCAGGAGGGAGGTGACGGCGAGCAGCAGCAGGCCGGCGAGCAGGAACAGGCCTCCGTAGACGAGGGTCAGCCGGAGTCTCATCGGATGCGGTACCCCACTCCCGGGTCGGTCAGCAGCACCGGCGGGTCGCCGAGTTTGCGTCGCAGTTTGAGGATCGTCATGCGTACGGCGTGGGTGAAGGGGTCGGCGTTCTCGTCCCACGCCTTCTCCAGCAGCAGCTCGGCCGAGACCGAGGTCCCGTCGGCGCGCAGCAGCTCGGCGAGCACCGCGAACTCCTTGCGGGACAGCGGCACGTAGCGGCCGTCGCGGAACACCTCGCGCCGGTGCGGGTCGAGGCTGATGCCGGCGCGGCGCAGCACCGGCGGGGCGGCGGACCGGGACCGCCGGCCGAGCGCGGCCACCCGGGCGATGAGTTCGCGCAGCTCGAACGGCTTGGGCAGGTAGTCGTCGGCGCCGAGCTCCAGGCCGTCGATCCGTTCGTCGACGCTGCTCGCCGCGGTCAGCATGATCACCTTCATCGGGGCGCCCGCGTCGGCGATCCGGCGGCACACCTCGTCGCCGTGCACCACCGGCAGGTCGCGGTCGAGGACCACCACGTCGTAGTCGTGCACGCCGGTGCGTTCCAGGGCGGCGCCGCCGTCGTACACCACGTCGACGGCGTGCGCCTGCTGTCGCAGCCCGGTGGCGACCGCGTCAGCCAGGAGCTGCTCGTCCTCGACCACCAGGATCCGCATCCCCCCATGGTGACCCACGGTGATGTCATCTGGGCGTCATCGTTTTCGCTGACGCCCGGGAAATACGACACGTCCTTCACTGGGCGGCATGCGAAGAACACTGCTTCTCATCCCACTGTTCCTGCTGGCCGGATGCGCCGGCGATCCACAGACGCCCAACGTGGCCACGGCCGGCGGCGCCACCCCGACCGCTTCGTCGAGTGCGGCGGCCGGTGGCGACGGCGGCGACGGCGACCAGGTCAAGTTCGCCAAGTGCATGCGGGAGAACGGTCTCCCGGACTTCCCCGACCCGGACACCACCGACCCGCACCGCTTCTCGATCATGATCCCGGAGGGCTCGTCGAAGGCCACCGTGGACAAGGCGATGGCGGCCTGCAAGGCGTTCACGCCGAACGGTGGTGAGCGGCGCAAGGCCGACCCGGCGATCACCGCGCAGCTGCGCAAGCTCTCCCAGTGCATGCGGGAGAACGGTTTCCCGGACTTCCCGGATCCCGGCGAGGACGGCGGCATCCAGATCGAGAACAAGGGCGGCACGGGCATCGACCCGGACAGCGCCGAGTTCAAGAAGGCCGAGGAGACATGCAAGCAGTTCAAGCCGTCACCGCCGCCGGGCAGCGGCGGCGAGGGCAAGTCGAACAGTTCGGACGGCGAGTGAAACGGGCGGGAGTGGTGGTGGCCGCCGTCGTCACGGCCGGTGCGGCCACCGCGGCGGTCCTCGTGGCCGGGCTGCCGGAGGCGGAGGGCGGCAGCACCGACCCCGGCGCGACCCCGCCGGCCACGGCCACCGTTGCGCGCGGCACGCTGATCGACAGCGAGGACAAGAGCGGAGACCTGGGGTACGGGGACACGACGGCGATCTCCGCCCGGTCGAACGGGACGCTGACCAGGCTGCCCGGCGCCGGCGCCACCCTGACCCGGGGCAAGGCCCTCTACCGCCTGGACAACAAGCCGGTCGTGCTGCTCTACGGGTCGCTGCCCGCGTACCGGGAACTCCGCTCCGGCCTGGAGGGCGCCGACGTCAAACAGCTGGAACAGAACCTGTGGGCGCTCGGCTACCGCGGCTTCACCGTGGACAAGGAGTACACGTCGTCCACCGCGGAAGCCGTCGAGGAGTGGCAGGACGACCTGGGCCTCACCGAGACCGGCCGGGTCGACCCGGCCCAGCTGGTGATCGCCCCCGGCCCGGTACGCGTGGACAGCCTCGCCGCGGCCAAGGGCGACGTGGTGCAACCGGGCGCCGCCGTGCTGAACGTGACCGGCACGACGCGCGTGGCCGCGGTCCGGTTGGAGGTCGACGACCAGCGGCTGGTCAAGGTCGGCGCGCCGGTGCGGATCACCCTGCCGGACGGCAGCGAGGTCGGCGGCCGGATCGCGTCCAGCGAGAGCGTGGTGGTTCCGGGCGAGGGCCAGGAGCCGGACAGCACCGCCCTCGACGTGACCGTCGCCTTCGACAAGGGCAAGGCGCCGAAGAGCCTGGGCGCGGCGTCGGTCACGGTGGCGTTCACCGCCGCGCAGGCCAAGGACGTGCTGACCGTGCCGGTGGGCGCGTTGCTGGCGCTCGCCGAGGGCGGCTACGGCGTCGAGGTCGTGGAGGGCTCGACGAGCCGGATCGTCGCCGTCGAGACCGGCATGTTCGCCGACGGCAAGGTCGAGCTCCAGGGGGGCGGCGTCGCCGAGGGCACGGTCGTGGGGGTGCCGTCGTGAGCGGCGTGATCGACCTGGAGCGGGTCAGCAAGTCCTACCCGGGCGGCGTCACCGCGCTCGACGACGTCAGCCTGCGGGTCGAGCACGGTGAGTTCGTCGCCATCGTCGGCCCGTCCGGCTCCGGCAAGTCGACCATGCTGCACCTGATCGGCACGTTGGACAGGCCTTCAACCGGCAAGATCCACATCGATGGGTACGACGTGAGCGTGCTGTCCGACCGCCAGCTGTCGGCTCTGCGCGCCCAGCGGATCGGTTTCGTCTTCCAGCACTTCCACCTGGCGGCCGGGCGGGACGTCGTGTCCAACGTGGCCGACGGTCTGCTCTATGCGGGCGTACCCGACAAGGAGCGCAAGCGGGCCGCCGAGGCCGCCCTGATCCGGGTCGGCCTCGGCGACCGCCTCACCCACCGGCCGCACGAGCTCTCCGGCGGCGAACGGCAACGCGTCGCGGTGGCCCGGGCGGTGGTCGGCGAGCCGACGCTGCTGCTCGCCGACGAACCCACCGGCAACCTGGACACCGCCTCCGGGACCGCGGTGATCGAGCTGCTCAGCGAGCTGCACGCGGCCGGGACCACGGTCCTGCTGATCACGCACGACCTGTCGATCGCGGCGTCGCTGCCCCGGCAGGTGCCGATGCGGGACGGGAGGGTGGTCTAGTGCTGTCGCCCTCCCTGATGCGTCCGCGGGACGTGGTGCGCGTCGGCGGTACCGGGCTGCGGGCCCGGCCGATGCGGGCCTTCCTGTCCGCGCTGGGCATCGCGATCGGCATCGCGGCCATGGTCTCGGTGGTCGGCATCTCCGCGTCCAGCGCCGCCGAGCTGGACCAGCGGCTGGCCGCGCTCGGCACCAACCTGCTGACCGTGGGCCCGGGCAAGACGATGTTCGGCGACGACGCCTACCTGCCCGACGAGTCGGTCGGCATGATCGGCCGGATCGGGCCGGTCCAGCAGGTCGCGGCGACCGGGACGGTTGCGGGCGCCAAGGCGTTCCGCAACGACCGGATCCCCGCGGCCGAGACCGGAGGCCTGACCGTACGAGCGGCCGGCCTCGACCTGCCGGCGACGGTCGGCGCCACGCTGCGCTCCGGCGTCTGGCTGAACGCGTCGACGGCCAGGTACCCCGCGGCGGTGCTCGGCGCCGAGGCCGCGGCCCGCCTCGGCATCGGGCGGATCGGGGTGAACGTGCTGCTCGGCGGCCGATGGTTCACCGTGGTCGGGGTGCTGCGGGCGGTGCCGCTGGCGCCGGAACTCGACACCGCGGCGCTGATCGGCTGGCAGGCCGCCCTCGACTACCTGAGCTTCGACGGGCATCCGACGACCGTCTACACGCGAGCCGACGACGCCCAGGTCAAGGCCGTCCAGGCGGTGCTGGCGGCAACCGCGAACCCGGGGTCGCCGAACGAGGTGGAGGTGTCCCGGCCGTCCGACGCGCTCGCCGCCCGGGAGGCCACCGACCAGACGTTCACCGCGCTGCTCCTTGGGCTGGGTGCGGTCGCGCTGCTGGTCGGCGGGATCGGGGTCGCCAACACGATGGTGATCTCGGTGCTGGAACGGCGGCCGGAGATCGGGCTGCGACGTGCCCTGGGCGCGACCCGCGGCCAGATCCGCACCCAGTTCGTCGCGGAGTCGCTGATGCTGTCACTGCTCGGCGGGGCCGGGGGCGCGCTGCTCGGCTCGGTGGTGACCGGCGGGTACGCGACGCTGCAGGGCTGGCCGGCGGTCGTACCCGCCTGGGTCCTTGCCGGAGGGGTGGCCGCGACCGTGCTGATCGGGGCGCTCGCGGGCCTCTACCCGGCGGTCCGCGCGTCCCGGCTCGCCCCGACGGAGGCCCTGGCCAGCGTCTGACCCCGCACGGCGGGCAGGACATCCGGCTTTCGGGGGAAGCCGGATGTCCTGCCTGGTCGCCGGCCGAACTTCGCTCAGCCGAACTTGAGGGTGTAGCCGGCGGCCTTGCAGGAGGACTCGACGTCGCCGGCGGCCTTGGTGAGTGCGTCGCCGTCGGCCGCCTTCACCGGGTCGGGGGCGGCGGCGGCCTTCTCGAGCTCCGCGATCATCGTGGTGGTGGCCTTGGCGACCTTGCTGTCGCCCGCCGCCAGGTTGTTCATGCTGCCGGCGAAGTCGGACAGGATGGTGCGGTAGGTCTCCGGGTTCTGGGCGTCGCCGGACTGGATCTTGGCGAGCAGGTCGGCCTTGAACTTGTCGCCGGACGTCTTGATGGCGGCGCAGCGTTCCTTGTCGGAGGTGCCGCCACCCTGGCTGTCGCCCGCCGACGCGGGCGGCGACGGTGGGATGGAGACCGGCGCCTTGGTGGACGGCGTCGAGGCGGCGGTCGGCGGGTCGCTCTTCTCGCCGCAGGCCGCGAGGCCCAGCACGGAGACACTGATCAGGATCACTGAGGCGGAACGAAGAAGCTTCACGGCCGCCGAACGTAGCGGATCGCGCCCGCCCGTGGGGGGCGGGCGCGATCCGCATCCGGTCAGCGGGTCAGCTGACCGGTCAGCGGGTTGATCAGGCTCTTCTTGTTCTTGTTGGCGGTGGTGGGGAAGACGGCCGGGCAGTGGGTGCCTGCCGGGGGTGTCTGCAGCGTGACGAGGTAGGTGTCGATCGCGGCGCGGGCGCACGGGCTCAGCCAGTAGTCGCCGTGCCCGACACCGTCGTAGGTGACGAAGGTCGCGCTCGGCAGCTGCGCCGCCAGGCTCTGACCCCACTCGTACGGGGTGGCGATGTCGTACCGGCTGTTGGTCATCAGGATCGGCGGAAGTTCCGGCGACGCGTTGAGCCGGTGCGGCGGGTTGACCACCGCGCCGGGCCAGTTCTGGCAGCCGGTGAGGTCGGTCCAGGCCAGGGGGTTGAGCTTGGTGTGCGGCGCGAGCTTGGCCAGCCGGCCCTTCAGCGCGGCGACGGCCCAGTACGGCCGGGTGTCGAAGATGAAGTCCTGGCACATCACCGGGCGGTAGCCCAGCTCGACCGGCTCGCCACGCCTCTCGCTCCGGCTTCCGCCGCCCAGTTGCTCGAGGTACTGGGCGAACTCGAACCAGTCGGCCGGGTCGTACATGTAGCCGAACGTCGTCCAGAGGAGGTCGGTGCTGTCCGTCTCGGCGTACAGCTCATCGAAGTAGGCCGGAATGTCCTCGCCGTGCAGCGCGCACGTCGGGGTTCGTCCGCACCACGCGGCGAACTGGAGGAACGAGCCCTCCATGGCGGTCGCTTCCCACTTCTGGTAGTTCCAGATGTCCAGGCTGTGGTCCATGTTGGAGTCGATGACCAGGCCGCGGATCCGGTCCGGGAAGAGCTCGGCGTACTGCTGGCCGATCATCGTCCCGTACGAGACGCCGTAGTAACTGATCTTGCTCTCGCCGATCGCGGCGCGCACCGCGTCCATGTCCCGCACCACGCTGGTCGTGTCGACGTGCCGTGCCAGCGGCCCGCTCAGCTGGTCGCAGCTCTCGCCCAGCGCGCGGTTGGTCCGGCGCAGCCGCTCGTACTCCACGGCCGACGACGGGAAGGACTGCTGGTCCTGCGCAACGGCAAGATCACCATCGCAGAGTACGGGCTTGCTGCGGGCCTGCCCGCGGGGGTCGAAGCTGACGAAGTCGAACTGGTCGATCAGCTGTGGCGAGAAGGAGGACTCGGCCCCGTAGACGAACGAGACGCCCGATCCGCCGGGGCCGCCGGGGTTCACGAAGAGCGAGCCGACGCGCTTCGCGGGGTCGGCGGCGGGCAGCTTGGCCAGGGCGAGCTGGAAGGTGGCGCCGCCCGGCTGGGCCCAGTCCACCGGCACCGTCAGGGTGGCGCACACGAGGCGTGCGGGCAGGTCGTCGTCCGCGTCCGCGCACGGACCCCAGGTGACACCGGCGGCGCTCGGTGCGGCTTGCGCAACGCTCGGTGCGAAGCCGGCGGCGAGGGCCAGCACACCCGCTCCGGCGATCAATCGAAAGGTGCGGTTACGTCGCATGCGCCATTCGACCACATCGATACAACGCCGACGGTCCGCGGATAGGGGCCGTCCAGGCCTCAGGTAAGACCGCGGCCGGCCGAACGGGAAGAGGGAGGAGTATCCACAGCCCCGGTCGCTGAGGAGTGCGAGTGTGTCTGGACATCGAACGCCTCGGATGACCTCAGGTCGTGATGACACCTCGACCCGGCACGCTCTTTCGCCGCCCAGCGTCGATGTGGCGGTCCTTGCCGCAGCGGTACCCCACGGCATGTGGGTCACATCCGTCCCGGGTGACATCGTCTATACCAATCCGCGCGCCCGGGATTACACCGGGCAGCAAGGTTCCCGGTGGGACTCGATCGTCCATCCCGACGACGTCGAGGCGCTGCGGTGCGGCTGGGAGGCCGCCCGCCTCGAGCCGGAAGCGCATGTGGCCGAATGCCGGATCAAGCGGACAGACGGATCGTTTCGCCGGCACAGCGTGAGCTTCACGCCGGTGTGCGTCGACGACGGCCGGCTCCAGCAGTGGATCGTGATCGCCACGGACGTCGAGCAGAACGCGGAGGCCCGACGCGCCGAGGTCGAAGCCCGCCACGCCCTGAAACTGGAATCGCTGGGCCGCCTCTCCGCCGGCCTGGCACACGAGATCAACACGCCCATCCAGTTCGTCGGGGACAACACCCGGTTCCTGGCAGAGGCCTACCAGGACATGCTGGACCTGCTGTTGGTGTATCGCGCGTGCCTGGCGCCCACCACGGGTGAGGTGAACTGGGACGAGCGGATCCGGCGGGCGCATGAGGCTGAGATCAAGGCGGACATCGAATACCTCGCCATCGAGATTCCGCATGCGGTCAGTCAGAGCCTGGAGGGCACCGAGCGGGTGGCGTCGCTGGTGCGGTCGATGAAGTCGTTCAGTTACAAGGACTCCACCGAGCAGGCTTACGCGGATCTGAACGAGGCGATCCGGTCCACCGTCACCGTCGCGCGCAACGAGGTCAAGTATGTCGCCGATGTGGTCCTGCAGCTGGGTGAGCTGCCCGACGTACGGTGCCACCTCGGCGATCTGAACCAGGTCTTCCTCAACCTTCTGGTGAACGCCGCCGACGCCTTGACGGACAAGGATGAACGGGGCGAGATCCGGATCAGTTCGGCGACGGACGGCCCCGCCGCGGTCATCAGATTCTCCGACAACGGGCCGGGCATTCCGGAGGACATCCAGCAGTCGATCTTCGAGCCCTTCTTCACCACCAAGGGGATCGGCAAGGGCACCGGGCAGGGGCTCGCGCTTGCCCGCGCGGTGATGGAGAAACACGGCGGATCGATCGGGATGCGATCGGTGATCGGCGAGGGTACCGAGTTCATCCTGCGGCTTCCGATCGACGGCAAGCAGAACGCCTCGGTATGAGTAAGCCCTCAGTCCTGTTCGTCGATGACGAGCCGTCGATCCTGGACGGGCTTCGTCGCTCGCTGCGGGGCAAACGTGGCGCGTGGGAGATGTCGTTCGCCACCGGTGGCGTGGAGGCCCTCGAACTGCTCGGGACGTCGCCGTGCGACGTGGTCGTGTCCGACATGCGGATGCCGGGCATGGACGGCGCCGAGTTGCTCACCCACGTCAGCGAACGTCACCCGCAGGTCGGCCGGGTCGTGTTGTCCGGGCACATCGAACCGGACGCGACGATTCGCGTGTCGGTCGCCGGCCATCGCTTCCTCACCAAGCCGTCCAAGGCGGAGGACGTGGTCGCGGTGATCGAGCAGATGTTGGCCCGGACCTCCCAGAGCCATGACAGCGCGGCCCGGCGCATCGCCGGCGGTGTCCGTGCCATTCCCGCCCTGCCGGCGCACGCTGAACGAATCGTCGCCCTTCTCGGCCCGGACGTCGACCTGTCGCTCGCCGCGCGGACGGCGATGCACGATGTCGGGCTGACCGCCAAGCTGCTCCAGCTCTCGAATTCTCGGTTCTTCGGTTCCCGGCCACGCAACTCCTCGGTCGAGTCGATAGCCCACTCGATGGGTCTCCCGATGGTGCAAGCGGTGGTCGGCGCCGTGTGGGCGTTGCAGCCCACCACGGATTGGGCCCCGGCGATCGAACGGCACCTCGAGGCCGCTTGGCGGCATGCGGTGGCGACGGCTCGCCTGGTCGAACTCGTCGCCTCACCGGCCAACCGGCCGCATGCGCAGGCCGCGGCTCTTCTGCAGGACGTGGGGCGGCTGATCTGCCTTGCCGCGGTGGCCGACGGCCGGGGCGCGAGGGTCGACCTCGCCGCTCAGACGCGCGACGACGTTCCGTTCCGCGACGTCGGCGTGGAACTGCTGCATCTGTGGGGTCTGCACCCGCCGATCATCGCCGCGGTGGCGCAGCGCGACACACCGCAATCGCCGGACACTTCCGGGCTGGGGGTGGCCGCGTCGATACGGACCGCCCATCTGCTGATCCAGGAGACCGAGTCGGCCTGCCCGGGCGCCGGCACCCACGATGAGGAACTGGCTCACCTGCTGTCCCATCCGCAACTACGGGCCCAGGGCATCGACTGGCGCGCGGCCGCCGACGAGGCTTCGCGCGATGCCGGCCAGTGGGACGACGACCGCAGTCGATGATCATCGGCGCCGCCGCGGCGGCTCGATCGGGGAAGAGGAGTCATGGCACGCATCCTGGTGGTCGACGACGACCCGGCGATCCGGCAACTTCTGATCGACGTGCTGGAGATGGACGGGTACGAGGTCAGCGTCGCCGTGGACGGGTTGGCCGCCGTTCGTGCGGTGGAGGCGTCCAGCCCCGACTTCGTGGTGCTGGACGTGATGATGCCGGGACTCGACGGCTTCGGGGTGCTGAGCGCCATCCGTGCCCAACCTGGCGAACCGGTGCCCGTCCTCATGCTGACCGCCGCGGCTGAGGCGGATGCCGACGCACGTGCTTGGGCGAGCGGTGTGGACTACTACCTCGCCAAGCCGTTCACCCCGGACGCGGTGCTGGACCTGATCGACGGCGTGCTGAACGACCAGGCGGGCGCCAACGACCGATGACGACGGTCGACCGGAACCGGAGGCGATCCTGCTCATGACGGCCGCGGACCGGCCGATAGGGGTCACCCGAGACAGCAGCCGATTCGCGCTACTTCTCCACACCCCCCTCGACTACTTACAGTGACTGGGAGATTGCAGCATGAGACTGAGCTGCTTATCAATGACCGCTGGAAACCGCAGGCGCATGGCGACGGTCATCGCTGCGGCGCTGGCCGTCACCGGCCTCCCGGTCGCCGCCGGCGCGCATCCGGTCGCCGCCGCGTGGCGGGATGTGGTGGTCACCGGCTCGGACGCCGACGGGGCCGCACGTGCGGTCGAGGCGGCCGGCGGCCGGGTGGTGGCCAAGCTACCGGTCGTCCGCGGCGTTGCCGCTCGACTGGCGCAGGGCAGCACCCTCGACCCGGCGTGGTCGATCGCACCCGAGCGTGAGATCACCGTGGCCGAAGCGGCGACACCGGGCGGTACGGCCGGCGGGGTGGCCGTACGCCAGATGCTCGGTCTGCCCGCGGACGGCAACGAAGGACGTGGGGTGACGGTGGCCGTGGTGGACACCGGTATCGCCGACGTGCCCGACCTCGCCGGGCAGGTGGCCGACCGGGTCGACCTGACCGATACCGGCACCGGTGACGGCTACGGACACGGAACGTTCATGGCCGGCCTGATCGCCGCCTCGGGCAGGGCCTCGGGAGGCGCCTACCGCGGCGTCGCGCCCGGCGCGAAGCTGATCGACGTCAAGGTCGCAGACGCCGACGGGCGTACCGACCTCACCACCGTGCTCCGCGGCCTGCAGTGGGTCAGCGACCATCGCGAGGACGTGCAGGTCGTCAACCTGTCGCTGTCCTCGAACAGCCCACTGCCCTACCAGATCGACCCGTTGACGCAGGCCCTCGAATCGCTGTGGCACCAGGGCGTCATGGTGGTCGTGCCGTCGGGGAACGACGGCCCGGGCACCGGCACGGTGACCTCCCCGGGCAACGACCCGCTGCTGCTGACCACGGGTGGCCTTGATGCCGAGGGAACGGCCGGCCGTGGCGACGACGTGGTCGGTACCTGGTCGGGGCGCGGACCCACCTGGCAGGGCGACGCCAAGCCCGACCTGGTAGCCGTCGGCGGTCACGTGGTGAGCCTGCGCTCGCCGGGCAGCGTGGTCGACAAGGGCAACCCGCAGGCCCGGGTCGGCAACGGCTACTTCCGCGGTTCCGGGACGTCGATGGCCGCGGCGGTGACCTCCGGCGTCGCCGCGGGTGCCCTCGCCGTCCAGCCCCGGCTGCGGCCGGACGCGGTGAAGAACCTGCTCACCACCACGACGTACGCCAGTGCCGGGTTGAGCCGGGCGGACGGCGGCGGCGCGGGTGGCCTGGACGCTTCTCGAGTGCTCAGGTCCGCGTCCGGCTGGCGCGTCAGCAAGGCGCAGAAGCAGTACGACGACGACACCGCCACGATCGGGCGCGACGCGAGCCGGTGGGCGGCGTTCTCGAAGGCCGTCGTGGACGGCGACACGGATGGCGCCGAACGGGCCTGGAAGAAGCTGACCCCGGGGTCTCGGGACTGGGCCGCCCGGGCCTGGGCGCAACTCGACCCGGCAGCGCGGGCCTGGGCAGCGCGTGCCTGGGCAGCGCGCGCCTGGGCCGGCGACGACGGTGAGTGGGCGGCCCGGGCCTGGGCGGCTCGGGCGTGGGCCGCGCGAGCCTGGGCGTCGGACGACTGGGCGGCACGCGCCTGGGCCGGCTCCGATTGGACCGCCCGCGCCTGGGCCGCCGACGACTGGACGGCGCGGGCCTGGGCGGCCGACCGATGGGCCGCCCGCGCCTGGGCGTGGATGCCCCTGTCGTGAGCACGGTTCCGTCACGCGCCGGCCGCCCGGGTTTGTCCCGGGCGGCCGGCGCCGTGCGTTCACAGCTGGGCGATCCGATCCTGCGCCGGGTGGTGGCGGTCGTCCTGCTGGGCTCCGGGCTGGCCACCATGGTGATCCTGGGACTTTCCGAGCACGGCAGCGTCTTGCGCGGGCTCGGTGTGCCGACGGCGTTGCTTCTGCCCGGCCTGACGGTGCTGACCTGCCTCGCCGAGATGACCGTCGTGCGACTGCGGCACGGGGAGGCCGTCGAGGAGCTCAGCCTCTACGAGGTCGCGCTGATCATCGACGTCCTGCTCCTGTCGCCCCGGGACGCCCTGATCGCCGCGGCCGGCGGGCTGATGTTCGCCAGCGGACTGCAGCGGCGGCCAGTCGTGAAGGCGCTCTTCAACGTCGGGACCTACACGGCCGCCACGTCTGTACTGATCATCATCGTGCATCTGGTGGCCGGCACCCCCGGCGTGATGACCCTGCACGTGCTCGTCGGCGTGGTGGTCGCAACGATCGCCTTCACGATGGTGAACCTCTTCTGCCTGGCGCAGATCCTGGGCGTCATCAACTCCCAGCCGCCCTGGCTGATCGTCCGCTCGGAGGCCCGGCTGTCCGGATACATGGCCATCGGGACGGTCGCGACCGGGCTGACCACCACGGAGATCGCGCTGCACGCACCATTGCTGCTGCCGTTCATGGCGATGCCCGCTCTCGCGGTCACCTACGCATACCGGGCGGCGGCACGGGAAGCCGAGGAGCGTTCCCGGTCCGGCTGCCTGCTTCAGCTTTCCCACGCGCTCGCCGAGCGCGAGGATGTGGTGCGCCACTTCGTCGTCCTGGTCCGGGAGGCCTTTGGCGCCGACCTGGCCGTCGTGATGCTGGAGAACGACGACGTGGCGCTTTCGGTGGAGGACGACGCCCCTGGTTCGCTGCGGCACGGCCCGATTCCGCCCCACCTCGCTGGTCTGCGCCGGATCGACGGTCCGGTGGATCTGTCCGAGGACCTGCCCGCAGGCCTGCGCCGGATGGTGGTCGTCCCGATCCAGGGCGGCGGCCGCCGGTTCGGTACGGCGGCGTTCGCCGTCCATCGCCGCGATCGCGGATGGATGACGACCGGCGACATCAGCTTGCTGGCCTCACTGGCCAGTGCTCTCGCCGTGGCCATGCGCGGCGCCGAGCACCTGGACCGGCTCGTGGACGAGACCAGCAAACTGCAGGCCGTCGTCGAGCAGTCCGCCGAGGGCATCATGGTGATCGACGGCGACGGGTTGGTCCAGATGTGGAGCCGGGCGCTGGCCGAGATGACCGGCATCGACGCGGCCGACGCGGTCGGCCGGGCGGTCACCGATGTCCTCGACGTGCCCGTCGAGGACGAACAGATGCTGCTCATGCCGGTGTCGGTGGCGCAGCCGAAGGCAGTCTCCGAACTCACCGTCCGTCGCCCCGACGGGGAGCAACGCCGCCTGCGTCTGGCCCATTCGGCAAACTTCACTCTCGCCGCTCTCGTCCGCGACGTGGTGGTGATCAGCGACCTGACCCGCGAATACCGCACCGAGCGGCTCAAATCCGACTTCATCGCCATGGTGTCGCACGAGCTGCGGACGCCGCTGACGCCGATCATCGGCTATGTCGATCTGCTGCGTAAGCGGGGGGAGCGGATGACTCCCCAGAAGCGACTGGACGCGTTGAACCTGATCGGGGACCGCGCCGGGCACCTCTCCCGGCTGGTGGAGGATCTGCTGCTCGCCTCGCGGTTCGGTGACAACCCGGACGACATCTCCCTGCACGTGTCCTCAGCGGCTCACGATCTATGCGCGCTGGTCACTCAAGCCGCCCGGGATCTGGGTTCGGCCCGCGTCCGGGTGGACCTGCCACAGATGCCCGTTTCTGCCCATTGCGATGCGGGGCGCACGTTGCAGGTGCTCGCCAACCTGATCGGCAACGGTCTCAAGTACTCCGCGGAGGACACCGAGGTGCGGGTCGGCCTTCGGTTCGACGAGACCCGCGTGCACGTCGACGTCCGGGACCAGGGCTACGGTATTCCGACCGACCAGCTCGACAAGGTCTTCGAGAAGTTCCACCGGGTGGAAGATCCCATGACGATGAGCACCAGCGGCACCGGCCTGGGTCTGTTCATAGCCCGCCGGCTGGCCCGCGCGATGGACGGTGACGTCAGTGTCGTCTCGACCCTGAACACCGGATCGGTCTTCACCCTGTCCCTGACGTACGGAGAGCTCCGACCGGAATAGCGGTCTCACGACTTGACAGCCACCCCGGCAAGGGTGATGTAGGCGGCCGGGTCGTCGACTTCGGGATCCGCGGGATCCGGATGCCATCGAGGTCCGTAGACGATTCCCGGGTCGAGCAGATCCCAGCCGTCGAAGACGGCCGCCAGTCCGTCGGTGTCGCGCAGGACCAGCGGTGTCCCGGTGCGGTTGTACAGCTCCGCGATCCGGGCCAGCGCGTCCGGGTGGGCGCTACCCGTGGCATGGGACACGACAAGGTAGCTACCTGGTGCGACCTGGTCGCGGTAACGCCGTAACGCCGCGGTCAGGGCGGGGCTGCTGGGAACGAAGTGCAGCACTGCGATCATGAGGACGCAGATCGGCTCATCGAAGTCGAGTATCTCGCGCAGCTGAGGGTCGTCCAGAATCGCCGACGGATGCTGCAGGTCACCTCGCACCGCGACGGTGCGAGGCACGCCCGCCAGGATGTCACGCGCGTGCAGCACCGCGGTGGGTTCCAGATCTACGTACACGACCCTGGCGTCAGGCAGGATGTCGGCGGCTACCTCGTGGACGTTGCCCTCGGTAGGTATCCCCGAACCGAGGTCCAGGAACTGCCGGATGCCGGCGTCGGCGGCGAATCGGACTGCGCGGCGCAGAAATGCACGATTCGCCCTCATGATCTTCGGCAGCTCCGGCACGAGCTCGAGGGCGCGTTGAGCCACTGCCCGGTCGGCGGCGAAGTTGTGGGTACCACCGAGGAAACTGTCGTAGATGCGGGCGGCGCTGGGCCGGTTGGGATCGATTCCGGCCGATAGTGGGGGTTCGGTACTCATCTGCTGGCCCTTTCATTTAGTTGCTATTCGCCCCAATTATGGCTATTTCCGGTACTCCTCACCTTACGTGCGGTAAAAAGGATGCGCTGGTGCTCATGGCCGAGGTGTCGCAGGCCGCACCGGAAAACGGAGGAGATCGTGGAGTCCTTCGGGTCGCTGGCCGCGATGTTGCTGCACGCCGCGCCGGACGCGGTGATCATCAGCCGGTCCGACGGCACGATCATGATGGCGAACCGGCGCGCCCACGAGATGTTCGGCTATCCGCCGGACGGATTGCTCCGCGAATCGATCGATGCGCTGGTACCCGACGATGTCCGTGCCCGGCACCCGGCGCTGCGTGGGGGATACCTCGGCAGCGCGCACCCTCCGCTGCGCCGGTTGGCGTTGCGTGGTTGCCGTCGTGACGGCGCCAACTTCGCCGTCGAGGTGTCGCTGTCCGTGCTGGCCTCACCGGAAGGCGAGACGCTCGTGACCGCGGTGCTGCGTGACGACACCGCGCACAGGGGGGCGGAACAAGCTCGAGCGTTGCTCGCCTCCATCGTGCAGTCGTCGCACGACGCCATCGTCACGACCGATGTCGCCGGCGCCGTCCTGTCCTGGAATCCGGGCGCCGAAATGCTGTACGGCCACGAGGCGGCCGCCATGCTCGGCCGGTCGATCGACGTCATCGTGCCAGTGGACAGACGCGCCGACGAGGCGGAGATTCGGACGCTCGTCCGCGTCGGTGGCCGCGTGGACCGCTACCGCACCGTCCGGGTCCGCGCCGACGGCAACCCGATCGCCGTGTCCCTCCTGGTGTCTCCCTTACGCGATGCCGATGACGCCATCGTCGGCATCACGACCACCGCGCGCGACATCAGCGAGCGGGAACGCACCGAAGCACACGTGCAGGCGGTCCTCGACGCGGCGCCGGACGCGTTGCTCGGCGTCGACGAGGACGGCCGGGTGGTACTGGTCAACGCCGAGGCGGAGCGCATGTTCGGCATTCCCCGTCACGACCTGATACATCTGCCGGTGCGGTCGCTGCTGCCGGAAGGACTTCCCGCGACCTCGGCGGTGCTGCGCACCAAAGGCGACGCCACCGTCCTCGACATCGAACACGTCACAACTCCGTCGGACGCCGGCGCGGCGTGGGCCGGCCGCGCCGCGCTACGCCGTGGCGGCGACCGGTTGCCCGTCGAGATCGTGTGCAGCGCCCTGCACACCGACGACGGCTTGGTCATCGTGGCCGCCATCCGCGACATCACCGACCGGCTCGCCGCTCAGGCGGAACAGCAGCGGTTACGCGACGAGACGGAACGACAGCGGGCCGAGGCCGGCATGCAGCGCACCCAACGCCTGGAAAGCCTCGGCCAGCTGGCCGGCGGCATCGCCCACGACTTCAACAACCTGCTCGCCGTCATCCTGAACTACGCCACGTTCATCGTCGAGGACGCCGCGGCCACACCGCACGCCGACGACGCCGAGCAGATCGTCCGGGCCGCGCGACGCGGAAGCGACCTCACCCATCAACTCCTCGCGTTCGCCCGGCGGGAGGTGATCCGGCCCCGGCCGTTGGACGTCAACACGGTCATCGCAGAGGTCCACCAGATGCTGCGGCGTTCCATCGGCGAACACATCACCCTCACCGCCGGCCCTCCGACCGACGTGCCGGCAGTCATGGCCGATCCCGGCCAGCTGGAGCAGGTCCTCGTCAACCTCGCCGTCAACGCCCGCGACGCCATGCCGGCCGGCGGGGATCTCACCATCGATACCGCGGCCGTCGACGTCGACACCGACCACGCCGCGGCTCGCGCCGGGCTCAACCCCGGCCGCTATGTCCGCGTCCGGGTATCGGACACCGGTGAAGGCATGCCCAAGGATGTCATCGAGAAGGCCTTCGACCCCTTCTTCACCACCAAACCCAGCGGGCAGGGCACCGGCCTCGGCCTGGCAACGGTGTACGGCATCATCACCCAGGCCGGCGGGACGGTGCAGATCTACTCCGAGCCGGGTCTCGGCACGACCATCACCCTGCTGCTGCCGGCCAGCGACGCGGCCCCCGCACCCCCGCCGCAGGCCACCACGGCCGGCGATCTCGACGGCCACGGCGAGACCATCCTGCTGGTGGAAGACGAACCTGCTCTGAGGGAGGTCGCCGAGCGGATCCTGCGCCGCGCCGGGTACTCCGTGATGGCTGCCGAAAACGGGGCCGACGCGCTGCGGAAAGCTGAGGAGCACCACGGACGCATCGACGCGCTCCTCACCGATGTGATCATGCCCGGCATGCTCGGCAAGACGCTCGCTGACACGATCGCCGTCGCCCGGCCCGAAACCAAGGTGTTGTTCATGTCCGGATACGCACAACCGATCCTGACCACCCACGGGACCCTCGCCGCCGGCGTCCATCTGCTGGAGAAGCCATTCACCAGCACCGAACTGCTGACTGCCCTGCGTCACCAACTGCACTGACGCCGTACCGACCGAGGCTCTCGGAGCACGGGAAAGAAATCCGAAACATTGACGACATGCACTGTTCACACCTACAGTCCAGGCACGAGAGAGCGCTCTCACAGGCGGCTGCCGCCGGTCGAAAATAGTGGAGGCGTGAATGGGATCGGTCGTCCTACATACGGAATCAGGCGGTGCGGCCCGTTTCTATCGGAGCCTCGTGCTGTCGGTTGTCGCGGCTGTCGCAGCCGGACTTGGAGCAGTGGCCCTCAGCGGCACGGCGGATGCCGCCACCGTCGGCGCGGGCAGCTACACCGAGACCCTGCCGGCCGGTGCGAGCCTGCCCGTCGGGTGTGGAGACCTGGCCACGAACCCCCGCCAGTTCATGACCGCCAACGCGCCGGCCGGCCCGGTGCCGACCAACGACTGGTGGTCGTCGCTGGTCTACAAGAAGTTCGACTGCGCCTACAGCGAGAACCTGCACGCGCACCCGACCGCCTACGACACCACCTCGGCCGGGCTTGGATTCTCCTACAACACCACGCCGCAGATCAGTGGGTCGTCCACCGGCGTCGGCGAGTACCACTACATCTACCAGGAGGACTTCACCGCCGGGGTGACCGGGCTGAACGCGCCGCGGACCCTCGTCGACGGCTGGACCGACTGGACCGTCACGCCGTACTGGAGTGACGGCACCCGGACCATGAAGGCGACCATCGGGCACGGCCTGCCGTTCGCGTACTTCCAGATCACCGGCGGCAACGCGCAGATCACCGCGAAGAGCACCCCGACCATCTGGTCCAACAGCGGAGCGCGGATCGGCTACTCGGTCGCCGGCAAGGACTACGTCGCGTACGCGCCGACCGGCGCCACCTGGTCGGTCAGCGGCAACGTCATCACCTCCACGCTGAGCGGCAAAGGCTACTTCTCGATCGCGGTGCTGCCGAGTGGCGTCGCGGACAAGGTCGCGCTGGCGACCAGCTACGGCGCCTACGCGCACAACCACGTCACCGGCACCCGGGTGTCGTACTCGTACAACCAGGCCACCAGCCGGGTCGCCACGACGTACACCTACAACACCACCGCGCGTGAAGGATCCGGCACCGGAACCGTCATCGGGCTCTACCCGCACCAGTGGCGGGCGTTGACCGGGGCCACGCCGATCACACCGACCTACGTCACCGCGCGCGGAGCGATGAAGGTTCTCGTGGGCGCCTCGGCGTACACGACGTCTGCGATTTTCAATGGGGTTCTGCCCGAGGTGCCCGCGGTGGCCGACAGCGCCGGCGCCGACCTCGCCACCCTCAACGGCTACCTCGACCAGGTCAAGAACAACCCGGTCAACCCGGCGGGCAACGACACCTACTGGACCGGCAAGGCGCTCGGCATCGGCGCGCGGATCGCGGAGATCGCCGACCAGCTCGGCAAGACCGACGTCCGCGACACCGCGCTGGCGGCCATCCGCAGCCGGCTGACCGACTGGTTCACCGCCTCGCCGGGTAAGGCGCAGAAGCTGTTCTACTACGACCGGAACTGGGGCACGCTGATCGGCTACCCCGCGTCGTACGGATCCGACGCCGAGCTCAACGACCACCACTTCCAATACGGCTACTTCATCGCCGCCGCCGCCACGCTGGCCAAGTTCGACCCGTCCTGGGCGGCGAACTCCCAGTACGGCGGCATGGTCGACCTGCTGATTCGGGACGCCAACAACTACGACCGCGGCGACAACCGGTTCCCGTACCTCAGAGACTTCGACATCTACGCCGGTCACGACTGGGCGGCCGGGCACGGCGCGTTCTTCGCCGGCAACAACCAGGAGTCCTCGTCGGAGGGCATGAACTTCGCCAACGGCCTCATCCAATGGGGACAGGCGACCGGCAACACCGCGATCCGCGACGCCGGCATCTTCATCTACACGACGCAGTCGGCCGCGATCAACGAGTACTGGTTCGACACCCGCAACGAGAACTTCCCGGCGGCGTTCGGCCACGGCACCGTCGGCATGGTCTGGGGTGACGGCGGGGCGTACGCGACCTGGTTCGCCTCAGCGCCGGAACAGATCCACGGCATCAACATGCTGCCGGTCACCGGCGGGCACTTCTACATGGGCAACGACCCGGCCTACGTCCGGAGCAACTACGCCGAGATGGTACGCAACGCCGGGCACGAACCGGCGCTCTGGCAGGACATCGCCTGGCAGTACCTGGCGCTCGGCGACGGCGACGCGGCCCTGGCCAAGTTCCGGGCAAACAGCGGATACACCCCCGAGGAAGGCGAGACGAAGGCGCACACGTTCCACTGGATCCGCAACCTCGCCGCCCTCGGCACGACCGACCTCACCGTCACCGCCAACCATCCGCTGTACCGGGTGTTCAGCAAGAACGGCGCCAAGACGTACGTGGCGTCCAATATCACCAACGCGGCCATCACGGTGACGTTCTCCGACGGCCGGACGCTGGCGGTGCCGGCCGGCCGGACGGTGGCCAGCGGCGCGACGAACTGGTCCGGCGGCAACGCCACCGGCGGCGGGATCACCCCGCCGTCCGACCCGCCTTCCGACCCGCCCTCCGACCCGCCGTCGGATCCGCCCACGGATCCGCCGACCGACGGGGGAGCGGTCCGATACCTGCAGACCAGCGGCGTCCTGGCCGGCGCCGCGGGCAGTGCCGGCACGGCGACCGTGGCGAAGGCGTCCGGCAACAACGACAACCAGCCGCACTCGCCGACCACGTTCACCGCGACCGGCCTGACCCTGGCCTACCGGTCCGGCGCCGCGACCGCCTTCGGCCTCTCGGTGGACTCGGCCACCTCCGTCGGCAACGCCACCCAGGTCCGCGTCTCGTACGACCTGACCGGCAACGGCAGCTTCGACCGGGTCGAGACGTACCGCTACTTCGCCACCGACCCGGTCACCGGCTGGGAGCGGTACTCCGACGCCGTCGGCCAGATCACCACAACCGGAGCCTTCGGCAACCTGGCCAACGGCACGGTCAAGGTGGAGATCTGGAGCGCCATCGGCTCGGCGCCGAGCACGGTGTCGCTGGGGGCACTCTCGACGGTGACCCTGCCGTACCAGTGACCTGACGACAACGAACCCGGGCGGTATCGAGGTGTTGCCTCGGTACCGCCCGGGGTTCATTTCTTGGACGTGAGGTAGGCAGGAGCGCTACCAAAATTCGAGGGTCTCTATCACCCAAATTCGAGCGACAGTGCGGTGGGTTTCCGAACCCCGCACGTCACCGTGGTTCGGCCAGCATCCGTGTCGCCTCAGCTGCGTCGAAGCGGGTCGGGTCGAGGTCCTCGGCTGATGTGAGGCCCAGCCATTCCAGTCGTTCTGAGTGTTCCGGGTGGGTCGGGTCGGCGAGGATGTCGAGCAGGTCGGCGTATCCCCAGATGCCGCCGCAGTCGTCGGGCGGGGCGGCGCGCCGGCCCCCTGTGCAGCGTGGGTATTGCACAGCTTGGCGGTCGAGGAGCTTCTCCACTGTGATCTCGTGCTCCCAGTTGTCGCCGAAGTCGTAGAGGTACCGCGCCTTGTCCCCGACGCCCGTTGCGACCTGCTCCAACGTCACCGGCTTTTCGGCACGGTGGCCCAGCTCACGGTCGGCGACGCCGAAGGTGCCGTAGGGCGTTTCGAAGGCGTGAAGGTGGCTGTCCTCCCAGCCGAAGACCGTCTGGATGATGTGGTGCAGGTCGGCCAGGCTGGTGTCGCCGGGCAGCTCCAGACGTCGCCAGATCGGCGGCCTCGCGCCACGCAGGCTCACCTTGATCTGATAGATCGGGGCCGGCCCGTCGGACTTCTTCCGCTTCGCCGGCAGCTTGCGGGCGGGCGCAAGGACCTGCCGTCGGCCGGCCGGAATCGGCTCGGTGAACCGCGTCAGCATCTTGACCAGGTCCAGCGGAGTCTGCCGGTCGTTGTCGCCGTGCGCGGCCGGTGGGCGAGGCGGCTCGGGAAGAACACCCATCCGGGCACGTACCACGACGGCCAAGGTGTGGTAGTCGTGCCCGTCCTCCTCGGCGTCGTCCAAGCCCAGCGCGTCGTCTTCCGTGTCGTGCACTGCCCTGGCGTCGAGGGCACGTTCAACCTGCCAGCGAAGTTCTGCGGGATCCAGTTCCTCGGCGTTGAGCTCCGAGGCGATCCTGCCTGTCACCTGGTCCAGGACCTCGCCAGGCAACAACATGATCTCGGCTGCCGCGTCACAGTCGGTGTGATCGACCTGAACAAGGAAGCCGTGCGAGCGCCCGGATCGTTCGAAGGCACACAGCAGCATCGACGCTTCGCCGGCCGAGTCACTGTAACGGCGACAGATTCCGGCCTTGATCGGCTCGTCCAGCGCGCTCATCCACGCCGGTGCGGGCAGTCCGCCCTCGATGAGAAGCCGAGCGGCATCCGCGGCCCCCACACCGCTCTCCACCGCACCGATCGCGACCAGCGCGCCGACGGATTCCGGGGTGGACAACTGCGCCAGCGCCGGAACGATGCCTTCGGCCAGCGCCTCCGTGAACTCCTCGCCCGCCATCCGTCCCGCTGCGACGAAGCTGGCCCCGAACAACTCAGCCTCCAGGGGATCATCGCCGGCGAGAAGCCCGGCGGCACCGGCTGCCAGATCATCGATCAAGGCCTGCGGGTCGAAATCCGCGCCCGAACACTCCGGGCAGTCGCACTCCTCCGGAACGGCAACCACCGGACGCAGAATCCGCCGATCGGACCGGCGGGGCTTATCGCTCTTGCGATTACGGCTCACAGGACTCACCGGGTCATCCTGCCGTACCTTCACCGAGACTTCATCAGGCCTCACCCGGCCGGGATTCAGGGAGAGCGGTCGACGATGGCGTGGTGACCAGAGGCGGGGCCGGCGGAGTTCAGCTCACGCGGCGGTAGCGGATGTGGGTGGACAGCGGAGAGTGCAGGACCTCGGCGGGCTCGAAGCCGAAGGACTCGACGCCGTCGAAGATGCGCTCACCCGAACCCAGCAGCACCGGGGCGATGTCGAGGGTGAACTCGTCGATCACGCCGGCGATCAGGGCCTGCCGGACGGTCGAGGCGCCACCGGCGATGTCCACGCCCTTGTCGCCGGCGGCCTCGCGCGCTGCGGCGTACGCCGCGTCGAAGCCCTCGGTGACGAAGTGGAAGGTCGTCCCGCCCTCCATCTGGATCGGGTCATGCTTGAAATGGGTGAGCACGAACACCGGCGCGTGGTACGGCGGTTCGGCGCCCCACCAGCCGGTCCAGTCCTCGTCCCAGTCGCCGCGGATCGGGCCGAACATGTTCCGGCCCATCACGTAGGCGCCGCGCGGGCGCATGAGCCACCCGTTCGCGACCTTGTCGGCCTCGTTGGCTCGCGGGTCGCCGATGTGCCAGCCGTGGACCTCGCGGCCCCGCTTGCCCAGCGGGTTGTCTCGGCTCTGGTCCGGGCCGGCAGCGAAGCCGTCCAGCGAGACTGACATGTGGCAGGTGGTGTCCGACACGGCGAACCTCCCGAGTGATTGCGAGTTGCAAGCGGTCTCGGAGACCGTAGCAGGTCAGAGTGAACCGGGAGCCGACTGAGAAACAGCAGCTCTGAGGTGGTGCGCAGGTCGAGGTGACGACCCACAGAGTGGCCGCGGCCGGTGACAGCCGCGGCCACTCAGCAGTGCGCTCCTGCTACATGAACTTGTTCATCGAGTTCCAGGTCGAGCCGTCGCCGATGACGTCAGCCCGGTTCCGGTTCTGCCAGTTGCCGGCGCCGTCGCCGCGGTAGAGCAGGATCTGGCCGTTGGACTCCCGAGTCATCACGTCGGAGAAGCCGTCACCGTTGAAGTCGCCGGGTGACCAGATCGCGGTGTGGTTGAGCCAGCCATCCCCGATGTGGTCCGGTGCGTTGCCGTTCAGCCAGCCGTTGCTGCCGTCGCCGCGGTAGAGGAAGAGCTTGCCGGGGACCGGGTCGTTCGGTCCGGCCACCGCGAACAGATCGGGCTTGCCGTCGCCGCTGAAATCGCCCGCCGAGAACAGCCTCGCGTAGTGGGCGAAGGGCGCGTTGCCGGTGGACAGCTTGAGCGGGTCGTTGCCGTTGCGCCACAGGCCCGCGCCGTTACCGCGGTAGAGGTAGATGTGCCCGTCCTCGCGGCGGCTGATGATGTCCGGGAACCCGTCCCGGTCGAAGTCCCCGGGCGTGGTTACGGCGGAGTGGTTGTGCCATCCGCTGCCGGCTGCGTCGGGGCTGCCGCCGTTGAGCCAGCCGCCCGCCCCGTTCCCCTTGAAGAGGAACAGGTTTCCGTTCGGCCAGCAGGCCAGCATGTCCTCGTTGCCGTCGCTGTCGAAGTCGCCGGGGCCGACGATGAAGCGTTTGTCGGCGAACCCGGTGCCGACCGTGGCGGCGCCGCGGATGAACTGGCCGGCGCCGTTGCCCCGGTACATGAAGATCCGGCCGTCGCCGCCGTGCACGGCGAAGATGTCGGTCTTGTTGTCGCCGCTGAAGTCACGGATGTTCGGGTTCCCGGCGTCGTAGATGATCACCGAGGTGTAGGTGAGCACCTCCGCCACCTGGCCTTGGAGGAAGCCGATCGGCGGGTTGTTGGCCGAGCCGGACGCGCCGACCCGGAAGACGCCGGTGGCGTTCCAGGAGGGCAGCATGACCGCGGTGGCCGCGTCCTTGCCATTGATGTGCAGGTCGAGGGTGCCGGTCGAGCGGGTGTAGCTCGCGCTGATGTGGGTCCAGACGCCGACGCGGGCGGTGCCGTTGCGGGCGATCGCGTTGACCCAGGTGGGCGAGTTGGTGTTGGCGGTCGACATGGAGAACCGCCAGCTGTCGGTCGCGTCGTCGATCCAGACCTTCACGCCGGAGTAGTACGTCCCGTCCTGGGAGAACAGCGTGCCGCTGGTCCGGTCCAGCTTCACCCAGGCGCTCACCGAGAAGTCGTTGTTCGTGGCGAACGCCGGGCCCGCGGTGGTCAGCATGCCGGTGCTGCCGTCGAACCGCACGCTTCGGTCGAAGACGTCGCCCTCGGTCCAGGCGGCGCTGGCCGAGCCGGTGAGGTTCAGCATGCCGACCCGGTCTTTGGCGACCTTCTCGCCGGTGACCGCCCCGTCCTCGGCGTCCTTGAGGTTCCAGGCGTGGTTGGCGGTCAGCACCGTCTCGGGTGTCGCGTTGACGATGCCGTTGGCGGTGATCAGGCTCGCGGCGGCGCTGGCGCCGGCGCCGACCGCCCACAGGTCGGGGGAACCGTCACCATTGATGTCACCGCTGTAGGGCGTGATGTCCTTGCCCGCGTTCCAGGAAACGGCAACGGTCCGCTGGGTGAAGGACATCACGCCGGTGACCGTGTCGAAGATGACGTTGTCCCAGGCGTAGAGCTTTCCGCTGGACTTCTGCCAGAGGAAGATCGTGGTCCGGCCGTCGATCGGCGCGCTGGTCAGCGTCCAGGTGTTCCAGTCCAGCTGGCCGGTCGGCGTCCGCTGCTGGGACAGTGTTTGGATGGTCGGGTAATTACCGGTCGAGCCCTTGTTCGGGAAGTAGTTGAGGTAGCTGATGTCCGCGTTGCCGACGATGCCCAGCAGGTCGGGGTAGGCGCTGTCCGGCGAGTGGCCCGCGTTGATCAGCTGCACCGGGTCGAGCCCGTTCTGATCCAAGAAGGTGCCCGCGTTGATTTTTTCGTACGTGCCGCTGAGCTGGGCCTGGATGGGCGAGCCGTCGCCGTTTCCACGTAGGATCACCGCCTCACCGGCGTGGGTCCCACTCGGGTAGTAGACGAACACGTCCTGCAACCCGGTGCCGGCGAACCGTCCGGGGACCACCTGGGCGCCATCGAAGTCGGACGGGTTCTCGGTCGCGAAGGCGCCGTTGCCGCGCGAGCCGAGGTTGACCGCGGCCGGCGCCAGTTTCCCGTTGCTCTCGCCGGCGGAGAACCACAGGCCGGGGGCCAGGTTGTACCGGCTGCCCGGCACCACCAGGTCGCTGAGCCCGTCGCCGTCGAAGTCGCCGTCGAACGCGCGCTCTGCAGGATCGGAGTTGAACTTGGCCGCCTTGCTGTCGCCGATGTTTCCGCCGGCGGAGACGCTGGTCACGGTGAGGGTGTTCATGAACCGGCGCGGGGTGACGGCGATCTCCGCGCTGCCGTCGGTGGCCTTGACCTGACCGTACGGCCCGCCGTTGAGCTGATAGAGGTAGCTGGCCGGAGCATCCCCGGTAAGCGGCTTGGCGATGTTGACCGTGACCGACTCGCCGATCTTCGTGCCGTCTCCGATCGGCGTGAGCACCGGAGGCCCGGGACGGGTCGGGTCGAACTTGAAGTTGCAGGTGACCGACCACGCGCTGGTCAGGTTCAGATCGGTGACCTGGACTTTCCAGGAGAACTGGGTGACCACCGGGTTGCTGGGATAACCGCTCGCGGCGCGCAGTTTGTCGACCTTGACGTTGATGGCGGCAGTGGTCTTGGACCGGTAGGTGAGGCTCTGGTTGGAGGAGGCGACGATCACGCTCGGGTCGTTCGTCTTCCAGGCGCTGAAGATGACGCCGAGCGTGCTGCCGTTGCGGTCCGAGACCGGGGCGTACAGCGTCATCTCACCGTCGCCGACCACCGTCGGGCTGGCCGCGCTGCACGCGGTCGGCGGCGAGGTCGACAGGCCGGTGGGCGTGTCCGGCCGGTGGTTGTAGGTGATCTCGATGGTTGGGCTGGTCTCGAGAAACTCTTTCCAGCCGTTGTCCGAGTTCTCATCGTCGGCCACCAACGCGAACGTCTGCGTCGCCTTCTTCTGCGTGACGGCGGCACCGACCGCGTCCTTGATGTCGAAGGCGACGCCGCCGGCCGGGCAGCCCTCGTAGCCGTGCGCGACGTTCTTGCTGTCGATCACCGACCCGAGGCTCTGGTTCCGCCAGCTGGTCCAGGTCGCGTTGCGCGCTGTGAGGACGGTCGCCGGGGCGTGGAGATTGACCCGGCTGGGGTTGCAGGACCAGGCGCGCGTCTGGGTGATCTTCATGACCGCGGTGTGGATGGTCGCGCCGGTGAGCGTCGAGGTCGCGATCGGGAAGTTGATGAACGTCCGCGACTTGATCTGGTTGCTCGGGTTGCCGACCTGCATCCGGCCCCGCGGGTCAGGCGTGTCCCGCCAGTAGTTGCTGTTCGGGAAGGTCTCCGGGAGGGTCGCCCACCCGTTGTTCTTGGCGCCGACCGCCGACCAGGTGAAGGCCGGGTCGATGTAGACCGGGTACTTGGTCTTCTTGTCGGCGAGCAGTTTCCGGTCCGGGGTCAGCTGAATCTTGCCGTTCGTCACCGCGGCCTTGACCGGTGCGATCTTCGCGCCGGATCCCGGCCCGCGGAAGCTGGACCTGGTCGGTGCCGGTCCGCTCTTCGTGGCCGGCCCGGTGGTGGAGTCCCACATCACCGGCGCGGGCGAGGTCAGCACGGTCGCCCCGGTCCGGTCGCTGCCGGTGATGTTGCCGGTGGTGTCGGCTGCGAGGGTCATGCCGGACAGCTGGGTCGGCATGGTGAGGTTCTCGAGGTCGGGGTTCTCCCCGGACTCCTCGTCGTGGACCACGAAGACCTCTGAGAAGCCACCAGTTATCCGTGCGGTCACACGCAGGTCGACGCCGGGCAGCACCTGCTTGTAGGTCGCGGTGTCACCGGTGATCTCCGGTGGGTTCAGCGACTGCGGCGGGACGATGCCCGCGGACAGCCCGGCGTGGGACATGGTGGCCATGGCGCCCTCGCCCCCGTTGGAGAGTTTCAGCGGGGTGCTGCTGGCCCGGGGCGACCAGGTGCCGTCCGCGTTCTGCGCGAGGTTCGGGTCAAGGGTCTGCCAGGATGAGCCGATCCGCGCGCGGGTGGGCACCGCGGTGCGGGTCAGCGTGAATGATCCGTCAGCGTTCGCGATCAGGGTGTCGGTCTCCGAGGCGGCCTCGGTCGCCTCCACCGCCTGCTTCGTGGTCCGGGCCCGCGCAGCAGCCTGGTCGGCGGTGAGGGTACGGGTGTCGGCGGCGGCCGGCCGGGAACCCAGCCCGCTCGGTGGTGGCTCCGGTGCGGCGGCGGCCGGTCCGCCGACCACCCCCAGCGTCGTCATGGTGGTCAGCAGTGTGGTGATTGCCACAGCCGGTTGGCCGCGGCGTCGTTTCCCCGTCATAACGACCGCCTTCGAAGCGACAAGCATCAGTGCATCGGCATCAAAACCTTAGGTGGTCGGGAGCTCACGGGGGAACCAATCGACGACCGTCTGTTGCCAGGACTGTGCTCGCTGTAAGGTCCTTTCCCAGAGCGTCAGGGACGCACAGTTGAATACGCGAACGGGGAAACACTGTGGACAGTCCGGATCGGATTGTGTCATCTCGCATGCGTCGGTTGTTCGCAGTGACAGCGGCCGTGACCTGCGCTCTGACGGTTTCGGTGAGTGCGCCGGCCTACGCGGAACCAGAACCGGCGCCGGCCTCGCCGAAGCCTTTCCCGGGCCGCTCGGTGACCGGTGTCACGTCGGTGCCGACCCGCTTCAAGGCACCGCCGAACGCTGCGGCCACCTCCTACCAGCCGACCGCGACCCGGATGCCGTCCGCGGCCGAGGCGACGCTCACCCTTGGCGGCTCGCGCGCCCGGTCGGCCGCGCTGCCGGTGTGGCTGGAGGGCGGCCGGGGCTCGGCCCGGGTGCGGGTGATCGGTGAGGCGCAGGCGCACCAGTCCGGTCTGCGCGGCCTGATGATGACGGTCGCGCCGGATGCGGCGGCCGCCGGCAAGGTGCGGGTCGGCGTCGACTACAAGACCTTTGCCGAGGCGTACGGGGGTGACTACGGCGCCCGCCTCCGGCTCTTCCGGATGCCGGCCTGCGCGGCCACCACGCCCGAGGCGGCGGCATGCCGCACGCGTACCCCTCTTGAATCGCGCAACGACCCACAGACCCGCACCGTCTCGGCCGAGGTGACCCTTGCCGAGCCCATGGTCCTCGCGGCCGCGGCGGGCACCGGCAGCGACAGCGGCACCTTCGCGGCCACCGACCTCAAGCCGTCCGGATCGTGGTCGGCCGGCAGCAACTCCGGCTCGTTCTCCTACAATGTGCCGGTCATCATCCCGCCGGCCGTGTCCGGCGTCGTGCCCAGCGTCGGCCTCTCCTACGACTCCGCCTCGGTGGACGGGCAGACCGCGTCCACCCAGTCGCAGGCGTCCTGGGCGGGTGACGGCTGGGGGACCCCGCGCTCGTACATCGAACAGACCTTCACCTCCTGCAAGGACAAGCCGGAGGGGGTGGAGTCGCCGAAGAAGACCAGCGACCTCTGTTACGCCGGGCCGGTCCTGACGATGTCGCTCAACGGCGCGGTCAGCACCCTTGTCTGGGACGCGGCCAAGAACGTGTGGAAGGCCGAGTCGGACGGCGGCGAGAAGATCACCCGGTCGGTGAACTTCGACAACGGCTCCGGCGCCAACGACAAGAACTACTGGCAGGTGACCACCCGCGACGGCACCGTCTACCAGTTCGGGCGTAACCGGCTGCCTGGCTGGACCAGCCAGCGGCTGACCACCAACTCGGTAGACACCGTCCCGGTCTACTCCCCGCGGGCGACCGGCCCGTGTCACCAGGCGTCCGGATTCGACAACTCGTGGTGCACCATGGCCCGCCGGTGGAGCCTCGACTACGTCGAGGACGTCAGCGGCAGCGCCATGACCTACTACTACACGCAGGAGAAGAACAAGTACGGGCGGAACAACGGCTCGTCCGAGGACGAATACGTGCGGGACAGCTACCTCGACCGCATCGAGTACGGCTTCACCGGCGGCAACGTCTACGCGGTCGCGCCGAACCGGATCGTCTTCAAGGTCGACAACCGGTGCGCGTCGAGTTGTGGCGCGCTGAGCGACTCCACCAAGACGCAGTACCCGGACGTACCGTTCGACCTTTATTGCCCCAGCAGCACGAGCTCCAAGGACTGCAAGCAGAACTGGGGCCCGTCGTTCTTCTCGACCAAGCGGCTGTCATCCGTCGTCACGGAGCAGTACACCTCGGTCTCGCGGCGGCACGAGCCGGTCGACGCCTACGCCCTGACCCACACGATGCCGGCGACCGGTGACGGCAAGCAGCCGACGCTGTGGCTGAGCCAGGTCGTCCGCACCGGATACAACCCGGTGGAGAAGGGAACCTTCATCCAGCTCCCGCCGATCAAGTTCGCCAGCAAGTCGCTGCCCAACCGGGTCGACACGCTCAGCGGCTGGCCGTCCTTCTACCGCCACCGGCTGGAGTCGATCACCACCGAGTCCGGTTCGGTGATCACCGCGTCGTACGAGCTGACGAAGCCCTGCGGATCGACCAAACCGGCGCCGGCGACCAACGGCACCTCCTGTTACCCGGTGAACTGGACACCGGAGGGGCGCGACGAGCCGATCGACGACTGGTTCAACAAGTACGCCGTCACCCTGGTCATCCAGACCGACCCGACCGGCGGTGCCGTGACCACCGCCACCTCCTACGAGTACGACGACCCAGGCTGGCGCTTCGACGACAACGAGCTGGTCAAGCCCAAGGAGCGCACCTACGGCCAGTTCCGCGGGTACGGAAAGGTGGTCACCCGCTCCGGGGACGGCTTCAGCGACCGGAAGACCCGGTCGGAGTCGACGTACTACCGCGGCCTGTCCCGCAACAACAACTCCACCGTCGTGAACGTCACGGACACAGCCGGCGGCGTCCACGAGGACCGGGACGAGCTGGCCGGCGCGACGCTGGAGACGAGGTCGTTCAAGGGTGACGGCGGTGCCCTGGAGACCTCGAACATCTCCGTCTACTGGGTCTCCGCCCCCAGCGCCACCCGCGACCGGAACGCCTACAACCTCGAGGACCTCACGGCCAACCGGATCTCGGTTGCGCTTACCTACGACCGCCAGGCGCTACCCGGCGGAGGCTGGCGGACCACCCAGACCGACAACAGCTACGAGGACGATGTCTCGTCGTCGGCGTTCGGCCTGCTGAAGGCCGCGTACAAGCACACCGATCCGGTCGATCCGGCCTACGACCGGTGCACCGTCAACGCCTACGCCCCGGTCAACACCACCCGGAACCTGGTCGGCCTGACCAGCCAGTCGGAGACCTTCGCCAAGGCCTGCGGCGGCTTCGTGCGCGGCACCAAGCCGACCCGGCCGGCCGCCTTCAACACGCTGACGGCGCCGGCGTCGGTGAACCGCCCGGCCGAGGTGATCGACGCGACCCGGACGTTCTTCGACGACCACGCCTGGTCCACGGACTACCCGCAGGCCAGGGTGCCGGACCGGGGCATCGCGACGATGGTGCGCCGTGCCACCGGCTTCGCCGACGGCGCGTACACCTGGCAGACCACCACCCGGTCGAAGACCGACACGATCGGCCGCACCACCGAGAACTACGACGCCAACGGCAGCCAGACCCTCACCACGTACGCGACCGACGAGAACGGCCTGCCGGTCGGGATGACCGTGCGGAACGCGCTCCAGCAGCGGATCACCACCACCACCGAGCCACGGCGCGGCAACCAGGTGAGCACGCTGGGCCGCAACGACGAGCTCACCCAGCAGGAGTACGACGCGCTCGGGCGTTCGACCGCGGTCTGGCTCAACTCCCGCGCCAAGACCCAGCCCGCGGACCGCACCTTCGCGTACGTGGTGTCGCAGACCGGTGCCTCTTCGACCACGACCAACGTGATGAACGACAGCAAGAGCTATGTGCAGACGATCCAGCTGTACGACGCTCAGCTCCGGCCCCGGCAGACCCAGGCTCAGACGCCACAGGGTGGCCGGATGGTGACGGACACGTTCTACGACACCCACGGCTGGGTGAAGGCCACCTTCAACGGCTGGTGGGACTCGACCACGCTGCCGAGCACGGCCCGGATCATTACCGTTCCGAATCTGCCGAAGGTCGTACCCAACCAGACCTTCACCACGTACGACGGGCTCGGCCGCCCCGTGATCGTGCAGCAGGCCGAGGACGGTGTCGCCGTCTCCGAGACGGTTACCGTGCACGGCGGCGACCGCACCACCGTCATCCCACCGGCGGGCGGCACCGTGACCAGCACGGTCACCGACCCGGTGGGCCGCACCACCAGCCTGGTGCAGTACAGCACCCGGCCGATGGTGACCCGCCCGGCCGACACGTTCACCGGGAACTTCACCGTCAGCGGCGGCACCACGACCACCACCCGGTACGGGTACGACGTCCGCGGCAACCAGAACGAACTCACCGACGCGCTCGGCAACGATTGGACGGCGCGCTACGACCTGCTGGGCCGCATGGTCGGCCGGACCGACCCGGACGGCGGCGACACGTCCATGACGTACGACGAGAACGGCAACGTGCTCGCCACCACGGATGCTCGGCAGAAGACGATTTCCGCGACGTACGACGCGCTGAACCGCAAGACGGCCGCTTACGCCTCGCCGTCGGACGCACAGACGGACGCCAACCGGATCGCGAGGTGGGTCTTCGACAACGCCGACAACGCGGTGCCGAACATGCCGTTCGCCAAGGGCAAGCTCACCTCCAGCGCCGCCTACTGGGACGGGCGCGAGTACAAGACGCAGGTGAAGGGCTACAACGTCGCCGGTAAGCCGACCGGCGAGTCGATCACGATCCCGGATTCCGAGGGCGCGCTCGGCGGTACCTATGACTTCACCCATCAGTACACGCCGAACAACTTCCTGCCGCTGAAGGAGTTCTACCCGGCGAAAGGCGGCCTGCCCGCCGAGACCACGCTCGGTGCGTACGACGCCTTCGACCAGATTCAGCGGCTCGGCGGAAACAGTGGGTACACGGACAGAACTATTTATGATGCGTACGGTCGAATCAACTACGCGCAGTATGGCAACTCGACCAACTTCGCCGCGGTGGAGAACGACTACGACGCGCACACCGGTCGGCTGGTCGAACGGACGGTGGCGCGCCAGCCGAACAAGGCGGAGATTGAGAAGCAGCAGTACCGGCACGACAAGGTGGGCAACATCCTTGCCCAGACCACGACTCGGACGCTGTCCGGCAACGTGGCGGAGACCCAGTGCTACACCTACGACGAACTGCGCCGCCTGACCGAGGCCTGGACGGCGACCGACAACTGCGCGACGCAGCCGACCGCCGCCAACCGCAGCATGGTCGGCAACACGATCGGCGGCGGCAGCGCGTACTGGACGAGCTGGACGTTCGACGAGGTCGGCAATCGCCAGGCGCAGATCGAGCGCAACCTGACCGGCGGCACGGACAACACCACCGACTATCGGTACGACGGCAACGGTAAGAGCCAGCCGCACACGTTGACCAGCACCACCAGCACCGCGCCGAATCCCGCCACCTCGTACGCCTACGACGCCTCGGGCAACATGACGAGCCGCAACGCAGGCCAGGGCGCGCAGACGCTGACCTGGAACGACGCAGGTCAGCTGACCAAGGTGAGCGGCCCGTCCGGCACGTCGACGAACATCTACGACGCCGACGGCAACCTGCTGCTGCAGAAGGATCCCGGCACCACCACCCTGTACCTGGGCGCCCAGCAGCACGTCCTGAACACGTCGACCAACGTGGTCACCGGCACCCGCTACTACGCCCTGCCCGGCGGCGCTGTCGCCGTCCGCAAAGGCACCGCCAACACCGACTTCAGCTTCGAGCTGAGCGACGGCCAAGGCACGCCTAACCTGTACCTGGACAACACCGGCCAGACACCGACCTGGCGCCAGTTCACCCCGTACGGCGGCCCACGCGGCACGGCCGGCGTCTACCCCGACAACCGTGCGTTCCTCAACAAGCCGGCCAGCTCGACCACCGGCTTCACCAGGCTGGGCGCCCGGGAGTACGACCCGGTGAACGGCCACTTCATCTCTCTGGACCCGTTGCAGGACAAGGCTTCGCCGCAGCAGTGGCAGGGCTACACGTACGCCAACAACAACCCGGTCACCTTCTCGGACCCGGCAGGCACCGACCCTGGCGGTGGCCAGTGCGCCGATGAAGGTCGCTGCTCGAAGGCTGCGCTGACGCAGAACGCAAAGAAGAGCGATTCCGGCCCGGCCGAGAAGAAGTCGATCGAACAGGTCGTGAAAGAAGGCGCCCGCTGCTCGGATGCCGAGGACAACTGCACCGGTCTGGACCCGGTCGGCAACTGGAAGAAGGGCCAGCGGTTCCACGAGCTTTCGCAGACCCAACAGGCCGAGGCACTGCGTCGCTGGTACTGCACGAACAATGAAGAAGAGTGCGCCAAGATGCGCAAGGAGGAGTCGAAAGCGGCGACCGAGTTCTTCTACGAACTGTCCGGCATCGCCGACGTCCGCGACTGCGCTAACGGCAGCGTAGCCGGTTGCATCTGGACGGCCATTGGCGTGATCCCCGTGGTAGGCAAGGCTGCGGTAGCGGTCAAGGGCGGCAAGACGGCCTTGACCGCCCTACGAGCGGGCCGAGCCGGCAGAGCCGGGAGTGGGGCCGATACCCTCGAGGATCTTGGCTCCTGCTTGCGGAGCTTCAGCGGTGATACCAAGGTGGTCATGGCCGACGGCTCCACAAAACCGATCAAGGACATCAAGGTCAGCGACGAGGTCCGGGCGACCGACCCGGAAACCGGCAAGGCCGGCCCACGCAAGGTCACCCATCTCTGGGTTCACCAAGACCAACTCGTCGACCTCCAGCTCTCCAACGGCAGCCGGGTCACCACAACCGAGGATCACCCCTTCTGGAACGCCACTGACCAAGAATGGCAGGAAGCTCAGGACCTCGACCCCGGCGATCGCCTCTACACCGGCGGCTTCGCCCTGGCATCGAACGCCGGCCTTGACTGGACCACCACCCGCACCAGTACCGCCTACAACCTCACTATCGACGACCTCCACACCTACTATGTATTCGCCGGGAATACTCCGGTGCTCGTACACAACACCGCTTGCCCAACCTTCGGTTTTGCGAAGGCGCCGAACTATCACGGGATCTATATCATCGTCATGCGGGATGGCAGAGCTTATGTTGGATCCGCCGGAAAAGAGGCGACCGCAACTGTTCATAAGCGACTTCATAAATCCTTCACGGACGAGAATGCCGCAGTCTACAAGGCGGGATACACTTACGACGATGTGGACTTCGTGAGCACGAAGGACATGTCTGGAAAGACATGGGCTGAAATTCGTGAGGCGGAACAGGAGGCCATCGACCAGTTCGGTGGTGTGAACGGGGGCGTCCTGTTGAACAGAAGGAACGAGATGTGATGCGGGCAGATTACGATGTGCTAAAGCGGGAGATCGGATCGAGCCAGGATTTCGCTGATCTCCAGGGAGTGTTCATTGACGGCGGGCACAATGGAGTCTACATTCGCGTCCCCCGGGGGCTGGAACTTGATGATGTAGATTTCCTTGAGCGACTTCCAGGTCTCAAGTATGTGGAGGTTGACGGTGCTGTACGTGATGACTCTCGAGCGTTTTCATTGCCGGAGGTCGAGGAGCTGACTCTCCTCACGGGAAGCCAGGTTCCGTTTCGTGCTTCCGCAAGTGATACTCTCACATCGCTCGGTATTGATGATCGACCAGGCGTTCTCGATCTCTCTGCGTATACAGGACTTCAGAACCTGACCGTGTGGTCATTCGCGCGGAAAGAACTCGACTTTCTGTCCGGAGCTCCGCATCTGCGCTGGCTGAAGGTGGAGGGAATGGGTCAGGCCGTAAATCTTGAAGGTATAGGAAAATGTCGGTCTCTCCTTGAGGTTGAACTACTGGAGATCCACGCGGAGAGCCTCGCTCCGCTCCGTTCTGTGCGGGACTTGCTGAGGCTGTGGATCATCGGGCCTGCGAAGCCCCAGGGCTCATCGAATCTGGATCTGGGTGAACTCTCTGGCATGCGGTCGCTGAGGGAGCTTCGTATCACTAATTCTGGGGCCGTGTATTCTGTGGAGCCTTTGCTGGGACTGTCGGATCTCCAAGATGTCCGCCTGAGGGGAACGCGGGTTCTGGAGCCGAGCGCGGAAGTGTTGCAACGTCTCTCGCGTAGAGCAAGAGTGGTCGGGCCCGACGAGTGAGGCGAAGTGCTTGACGTAGAGGAATACGCCCGCGGCGTCGCGGAATGTACAAGTAGCTGACGCAAGGTCCCAACTTGATCAAGAATGACCAAGGTGTGCTTGCCGACCTTCGACAAGGAATTGTTGGCCGCAGACTCCATGGCGTCGCCTATGTAGGTGCGGCATCGGATCTGTGGCCGAGTGGTTATCGTTCGGATTCCAACGTGCGGGAATCTTTTGAAGATTGGTTGGCGTGGCTCGGAGCGAATAGGGCGGATGATGTTGAGTAGTGGGGCGGCTAGTTCCGTTGGGCGGTAGAGGTCCGGGTGGCAGGGCGCGACCAGTGCGCGCCTGAGTGTCACTGGTGTGCGTCGGCGGCGGCGTACGTTGCCGTCACAATTGGCCACGCATTCTTGTGCGTCGATAGATGGTCGCGTGGCTCGAAACCTGGGCCCGTGAGCCCTTCCAGGAGTCTGGTCTGGTTGGCGGCCTCGGTTTGTCGGCGCGGGGGCCGTAGGCCTATAGCGCGTTCGCGCGGCCCGGCTTCGGCCGGGGCCGCCCTTGATTATGTAGAGCAGTTTTGAACCAGCTTGGTCCGCGGCTGGTGGCTACTGCTTTGGTGCCGCGGGTGCGGCGGCTGCTGCGCCGCTTGGTGGGCGCGGCCGGCGGCTCGTCGTCGCTGGTGACGGTTGCGACGGCGGATGGTTTGGCGAAGTTGCCGTGGTCGGTCTGGTATTTGATCACCTCGTCGGTGAGTTGGCTGTGGGTGTCGGCGTGGCCGAGGAAGTCTCGCAGGGCGGCATTCTTCTCGTCGATGGCGCGGGCCTGGTGGTAGCGGATGGTGATCGCCTGCCGGTCGGCGAGGTTGGCCGCGACCCGGCGCCTGAGTTCGGGGTCGTCGATCGGCTCCTGTAGGACTCCGCCGCGCAGGAGGTCGAAGGCGTCGGCGTGGACGAAGGTGCCTTTGCCGGCGACGGCGTAGGTGATGCGCCGGTGTTGCAGCTCGCGTAGGGCGCGTTGGGCGGTTATGGAGGCCACGCCGTACACATCGGCCATCTTGCGGGCGGTTCGTCGCCCCGGCCGACTCGACCGCATCCCGATCAATGACACCGTCAGGCTCAGGCTCCGCCACCGCGCCGTACCTCGGATAGCCGCGCCAGACTCGCCCGACGGACGCCAACGTCGCTGGCTGTCTGCCCACGTTGCCGTCACGGTTGCCGTCAATGCCACCCGACGCCCCGATCCGCTTCCGGACCGTTCCGAGAAAGACCAGGTGAGAGCCCCGCACCGATAAGTCACGCGCCGTGTCGGCGGTGAATATGCCACACGTACTATGTGCTCGCCGGCGACTCGCCTGTCCTCGTGAACAACTTGGGAGAGTGCCCGGTAACGGGACTGCCGCATGGCGCGCTGGGGAAGCTGCATCCCTGCAGCGGATGCTGACAGAGGGGTTCACCAATGTCGAGAAGCAGGTGAGGTTCCGGAACAGTCACGGCGAACGTCTTTGTCGCCGACTACGTCGGCAAGGACAAGGCCGGGAACTGGGTGGCGGTGGAGGCCAAGACCGGGCGCGGCGCGACGATCAGCTACAACCAGCAGGTCGGCTATCCCGAGCTCGAGGCCAGCGGAGCGGTCGTCGACACTAAGAAGCTCGCCGGGCATGGTATTCCGAAGGGCGCAAGAGTAAACATGGGCGTGTGCAAACGAGACCAGACGGCATGGCTCTTGACGAGGCGGTCGACCGGCTCCGCAGATACATGTTGGCGAAGAAGCATCAGCTTCAGGCCGATCGAGCTTTGCGTATTATCATCGATTGCCGCGCGAATATCGATTTCGTTATGTACGACAATCGGCGGCCCGGTGAGTCAGATGAACTCGACGACCTGGTCAATAAGCTCGGTCTCCTACCCGCCAATCGCCTTGGTAGTCCTAGCCCGCCTTCAGTGAGGCGAGCCAAGCACCGTCTTCGCGGGCGTAAGCCGAAGAAGAAGGGCAATCGCTGACGTCGGCGGCGAGTGCAGGAACTAGGTCCATGCGCCGAGCGTATAGCAATGGGTTGCGCCAGTCCGTCTATCCAAGCGGTTTGGCAGGCTGGCACTATATCAGCTCTCGTGAGCACCGGATGGATCGTTAAAGGGTTTCCGCCAGTTTGCGTAATTCTACTGCGATCCTTTCGTAGGCCAAGCCATCCTTTTCGAGCTTCCGGGCACGCCGGCCGCCATCTCGATAGACCTCGGTTTTCCATTTGCCGCCCGACGGAATGGCGCAAACCGTGATTCCTCTACGAAACCTGAATGGCTCGCCGCGGAGGCAAATCTGATGATCTTCGTGATCGGCTAACAGTGACCACTCTCTTGGGTGGGGAGATGCCTGACTCAGTTGATTAGCAAAGTCCCTGGCCGAGGCAGCTCGACCTTCCGGATCGTATGACAGGCTCCTTTCAATAACAGTGCCTGTCGCCCTCGAAACGTGGGGTGCAAGATCTCTAACGGATCGCCGCTCTCCCTTGAGAACGCGTTTAGCGACATCGCCTCTGTTGTACACCGGATACTGACCTGTCATCATAAAGAAAACAGTCGCAGCCAGTGAATATATATCTGTTCGCACTGAACATTTTCCGAAAGTGCTGAGCGCTTCGGGTGCCATCGTTTGCGGAGTTCCTCTCGGAGGGCTCTTTCCGTCGGGACCCATTTGAATCGCCAACCCAAGATCTCCCAGCAGCGCGTCGCCTGCGCTGTCTAAATAGACGTTGGCCGGTTTGATGTCGCGGTGTAGTAGGCGTTCATCATGAATTCGCTGAAGCCCGTGTGCGACCTGCATCCCCCAGCGGATTGCCTTCGATGGGGTGATACCGCGGTTCCGAATCTTCGCCTCTATGTCGCCGCCGGGCAAGAGTGGCGTTGTGATGTAGCGGAGATCGGCTGGACTTGCTACGTCAGCGTTCAACACCCTCAGCAGGTAATCGCTCTCCAAACGCTTAAGGATCTTCGCTTCATCCCACGTCGCGGGCTCTCCGGGTTGGGGTCGGAGCAGCTTTAGAGCTTGTTCCACTCCCAGGTTTCGATCGAGCACGCGGTACACCTGACCTTGCGTGCCTTCGCCTAGTGCCTCGAGGACGTCGTAGCGATCACCGATGCGCGTGCCCGGCGGCACCATCAGCCCTGAAGTCATGGTGAAGAGGGTAGATTATGTCAGTGATCGCTCTTGGCATCGTCGTCAAGCCATCTGCCCCTCCGTCGGCGGAGTGCGTGATTTTGTCGGGATCTGTCGAGGACCCGCGGTTGATCGAATCCTTCGCGTTGAAGTCGAACCAAGACTCCACGGTGAACCAGATTGATCTTCTTGGGAAGTCCCTGAGCAGCAAGTTGAGCGGGACGAGCGTTGACATCGTCGTTATACGCGTAGCCGACTTCGCCAGGGTCGCGACGCGACGCAATGCGAGCTCGATTCGGCTACTTGTTGAAGGAGCCCTTGCATTCGTTGCGCGAAGCAGAGTGACGTCCGTACATATTAGGGGCGGCAAGGAGGTCGGCGAGTCCTTGAGCCTGTCTAAGGACGAGGCTGACGAGAGGGGCAGGGCGATCGCCAGCTCGCGTAAGGAGGCGGCGGCTGCCGCGTTGAGCGGTCTGGCTACTGAGCACACATGACGGTTGAACGATCAAGGATCTTCAGGCCATCTAAGCCGCACTCTGCTGGCCCAACCGCTCCGCGAAGAGCATGAAGGACAAAGCCCTCGACTTTGCTGGCTCCGCCATCACGTTCTCTGCGTACAGTCTCTGCCATTGAGGTGCCGCTCGCGATGTTGATGTCCACGACCAGCACGGCTCTCGCGGCGGGGGGCGGTGCTGGCTCAAGGCACTCCTGTTGGCTGAGCAGGAGTAGAGCTGCTCCCACGATCCGCTCAGCCGGAGGGCTCGCCGCAACTAGGCGTGTAGCGCCGCACAACGTTGCGAAGCTGCGGACCTCAGACGCCGCGGCCAGCAATGCTGACGGGCTAGTCAGCAGATCAACGTTTCGCCGGCTCGTAGCTAGTAGTTCCAAGAGGTCCGTCATGCCGCCCTCCCAATCGTCGCGCAAGCCGCTGCCAGTATGGGCCGTTGCGCCTCTTCTTAGGGATCTTGGTCGATGATTACAACCGTGACGGCACGGCGCTTACTGGTGCGAAAGGTGCGATAGGTCTGCTTTTGCACGTCATAAACGTGGTTTTTGGTGTGGTTTGCACTTTACGCAACGAGCCGATCGGCTGAACGAAACTTCCACTAACAGGCGACCATGTATCGAACTGTGTGCCACAGAGCAGGTCGCTAACTTGTCCAGGCGTAGCTGCTGGCCGATGGGCTTGATCAGTAGATCGGTTAACCGGCCTGTGCAAGCCGTGCAACGGAGAGCTTTCCTCGCTTCTCTCTCCCCCGGATCGTCAGGGTCAATGAGCGCGCCAAGAGGCTCGCTTTTCGGCGCATGTCAGCCGGAAGAGCCAACTGACCCCGCGCGAATCGACCGCTTGCGTCAGAGGTCAAACTCGCCGCCTCGAACGCCTGCGATGAAGGCCGCCCACTCCCGTGGAGAGAACATGAGCGTGCCGCCGTCTCGATCTTTGGTGTCTCGGACAGCTACCAGGTCGGGGAGGTTGGTGGCTACCTCTACGCAGTTGCCCTCGCTGCCGCTGCGGCTGGACTTGCGCCAAATGGCGCCGTCGAGGTTGGGCTTCACTGCGACCACTCCCTGAGCGTCTGTCGGATCAGGTGGTTGGAGCCTGGTTGATCGAGTGCCACTCTATCGAGGTCGGACCAGATTCTTGAGTAGCTTTCGACTTCGTTGGGCTTGTCCAGGTAGAGGGCTCCGGTGGGGTGCTCCGAGTAGATGGTGGTGGGCTCGGGGCCGCGGACTGGTGTCTCCTCCGGGAAGTCGAGGATGACGAACGATCCGTGGAAGGCGCGGTGTGGGCCGGCGGCGAGTGGGGCCACGCGGATGGTGATGTTGGGGCGCTCGGACAGCGTCAGCAACGTCGTTAGCTGGTCGACCATGATCTCTGGGCTGAAACCGCGTAGCAGGGCTGCCTCGCTCAGGAAGATTTCCAGGTCTGGAGCCTTGGGGTCGCGGCGGGTCAGGATCTGTTGGCGTTGCAAGCGCATGGCCATTCGGCGCTCGATGACCTCGGGCGTGGGATCGCTGACGATGCCTCGCGGGATGATCGCGCTGGCGTAGGAGGCGGACTGGATAAGTCCGGGGATGACCTCGGCCTCGTACTGCCGGAGGCGGGACGCGGCTGCCTCCATGCCGAGGAACAGCTCGAACCACTCGGGGATCTCGGAGTAGGCGTGCCACCAACCCTTGGACTTTGTTTCGCGGGCCAGCGTCTTCAGTGCCTCGGTGAGCTCGCGGTTCGCGCCGTACAGCCGGCACATGGCCTCAACGTCATTCGGGTGGATTGGGACCTGGCCCGTCTCGTAGCGCCACAGACGCGGCTTGGACCACTCCAATGCGGCGATGACCTGGGCGACGGTCAGCCGGGCGTCCTCCCTCAGGTCGCGGAGCCTGCGGCCGAGTTGGCGGCGAGGGACGGTCGATCCGATGTGGTCATTGGTCACCGCGCAACTCCCTTACGCATCGTCGCGTAACCGCCTGTCGCGCCGTCGCGAAACGGGCCTCAGACGTTCGGTCCCTTCTCGGGCCATTCTGCCGCGTAACCGTTGCGAGGCATAGTCGCGCGACTAACCATCGATGCCTACAGCGGTCGATTTCCTCCGATGGGGAGGCGCGACAGATGAACGAGCGGAGGACGTGATGTCGGTTGGTGTGGTGGTGGCGGCTTTGGTCATCGGTTTTCTTGCCGGCCTGCTCGCCTTCAAGACGAAGAGTCGATGGTGTCCTCGGTGTGGCTCGTTGACGTTCGTTGCGGTGCCTGATCGTCACGGCGACCAGGCATCTACTCGACCGTCCAAATCGTGACTGCAGCCGAGAAAGCCGCTGTCGAGCACCTGCCATGTCGGCCGGAGTGGCGCTGCCAGTCCTGTGGTGACGAGTGGCCGTGTCTTGAGGCGCGGATCGGCCTTGTCGTGCAATCCCTTACCTACCGCACGGCCGTGCTCGTTTATCTCGCCCTGTGTCTGGCGGATGCTGCCGCCGACTTCGCCGAGCTGGGGATCGTGTCGGACCTCTATGACCGGTTCCTGGGCTGGGTCGGGACCGGTTCCAACGAAAGGATCAGTCATGATGATGCGGGATGAGTTGTTGCAGCGGATCGCGGCTCTGCCTGAGGACGCCGACGTAGGGTTTCAGATCGGCGATGATCATCTCGACATTGCGGAGGTCATCGTCTGGGGTGTTGACCAGTTCGGTGCGCTCAAGTGCGACGCTGGGGACCTTCGCGACGTGTTGATCGCGTGGGGCCGGCGTTGACATCAAGGTCGTAGAGCAAATGTTCGGGCACGTCCTGCGCCCGGCAGAACGCGAACCTCCGACCAATGGATCAAGAGTTTCGGATCGTACGTCTCGGACGTCGATCGCCTGGCAGGAAACCCCTCGGATGCTGCGCGCAACCGACTCCCCCGGGTCAGCCCGCACCGATGGGGGATCCGGGGGGCTTGCCCCCACGGCGTGGGGTCTGGGGCTCGGGCCCCAGGGCAGGTTCAGTGCGCCCGGCAGGATTCGAACCTGCGACCGATGGATTAGAAGTCCATTGCTCTATCCGCTGAGCTACGAGCGCCTGGTGCTGGCCTGCACATCTTAGGCGGTCGTCGCGCTGATGTCGTCCGCCTTGTCCTCCGGTGCGGGGGGCACCTCGATCGGGCCTGTTCCAGGCGGTGGGACGAACGCGTCGGTCCAGCGGGCGAGCTCGCGGAAGACCTCGGCCCGGACGATTTTGCCGGACAGGGTGAGGTCGTGCATGCCGCCGTCGAAGCGGGTGATTGTCACGTGCGGGCCCAGGCGGGGTGACCAGCGGGCGATGTGGTCGACGTCGAGGACCGCGTCGGTCAGGCGTACGTCGTCGTCCCAGGCCTTGCCCCGGAAAGTCCTGGTCGAGCACGCGACCATGACCGGCACGTCGATCTCGAGGCCGCGGCGCAGCCGGGCCTGGCCGCTGCGGATGGCATGCAGCCAGCCTGCCGTCACCGGGAAACCCAGGACCGGTTTCCAGTTCAGGTCGTAGGCCCACTCGCCGCGCTCGGTCGCGTGCAGGCTCTGGCCGTACAGGCCCAGCGCCTTCACGGGGATGATCCGGTACGGGGCGCGCTTCGCGCTCGCCGCCGTCAGCACGGCCATCAGCGGGCGGCGTACCAGCCAAGGGTTGTTGAAGTCGAAGAACGGGCTGTTCAGGAACAGTCCGTCGACCAGGCCCTGCCCCTGCCGCGCGTGCGCCCACAGTGACGTGGTGAGGCCACCGGTGGAGTGAGCCACCACCAGCATCTGGTCGTGGCCGTCGACGCTGCGGATGATGCGGGCCGACTCGTCCAGCTCGGGGAAGTAGTCGGTGAGGCTGCGGCAGAAGTTCGGGGTCTGGTGCGGGAGCAGGCTGCGGCCGTATTTGCGCAGGTCGAGCGCGTAGAAGTCCCAGCCGCGTTCGACGAAGAAGTCGGCCAGGTGGGTCTGGAAGAAGTAGTCGACGAAGCCGTGGACGTAGAGCACCGCGCGTCTGCTCGGGTTCGGCTGCTCGGCCCGGCGTCGGACGAGCGTCGCCACCACCTTGCCCTCGTCGTCGGTTCCCAGATCGATGGTGTGCCGCTCGTACGGCGGGCCCAGGACGTCGGTCTCCACGCCACCAGGCTAAACGCCCGACCCGGTTATCCACAGTCCGACCTTGTCCACAGGCCCCCGACGTGATCTTGGACAGCCCGGCGATGGTTCACGCACAACCGAACAACCCCAGAGAGGACAGGCAGATCGTGTACGACACACCCATTGTTGTGGTCGGCAATGTGCTGACCGCGCCGGAGTGGCGGCGCACCATCAAGAGCAACACGCTGGTCGCCAACTTCCGCGTCGCCTCCACGTCCCGTCGCTACGACAAGGACAACAACCGCTGGGTCGACGGCGACACCCTTCGGGTACGCGTCAACTGCTGGCGCCGTCTGGCCGAGAACGTCGGCGCCTCGGTGGCCGTCGGCGACCCGATCGTGGTGGTCGGCCGGCTCTACACCCGCGACTGGGTGGACTCGGAGAACAACCCCCGCACCTCGTACGAGGTGGAGGCCATGTCGGTGGGCCACGACCTGGCCCGCGGCCGCACCCGGCTGTTCCGCACCCGACCGGCGAGCGTGATGAGCGCCGAGGGTCCCGACACGGACGGGGTGGTTCGTGGCGAGGCCGCCGAGGCGGTGCCGGACCAGCCGGTGGTCCTCGGCGACGGCATCGACGCGGACGCCACCGAGCCGCAGTTCACCGAGCAGCCGCCGAGCCTCGACCCGGTCACGGCGGTTCTCGGCGGCGGTGGTTTCGAACCGTTCGAGAAGGAGACGACGCCCAAGCCCGGCGACGGCGACGACGACCCGGAGCCGCCGGCCCCGGGGTCGCCCTCGGCCCCGGCGCCGGCGCCCGAGGTGGAGATCGAGGTGGAGCGCCTGGAGGAGGAGGTGAACCCGCGGCGCCCGCGCCGCAACCGCCGCCAGCCGATCCCGGCCTGATCCGGGGTTAGACCGCCGTCGCTCCGGGGACCGGACGTCCCCCCGGCAAGGCCTCGGGGCGACGGCATCGGGGGTGGCTGCCCGGGGTTCGGCTCACCCGGGCGGCCGCCCTCCCGCCGGTCGGTCATGGTGGTCCGCCAGCCCGTCGATGTCCGTGGTCTGCGCCGGGCGCAAGGTCCACTCCACGGGCCGGAGTGTGTCAGTCGCAGCCGTATCCGTCGTTGTCGCGGTCCAGGTCGTAGATGTCGGAGCCGGTGACCTTGACGACGCCGCTGACATAGGAGGGGCCGTTGCCGCTTCCGCCGGAGCAGTCGACGTCGCTGTCGACGGGGACACAGCCGCTGTAGTTGGGGTCGCAGTCGGATTCGGGCTCAGGCTCGGGCTCGCTCATCGTGCCGATCACGATGACCTTGGTGGTCGGCTGCTGGGTGACCTTGTTGCTGAGCAGGCGCTTCGCGGTCTGCTTGCCGTCGGTGAGCGTGATCTCGTAGGTCAGGGTTCTTACGCCCGCGGCGCCCTCGGTGCGGGTCTGTTTCGAGCCCTTCTCCAGGTTGGGGTCGCGGACCGTGCGGGACTTGAACGGGACCTTCTTCGTCTCGGTGACCGTGCGCTTCTCGACCGCGGGGGTTGCGGGGGCGGCGGAGGTTGCGGGGGTTGCGGGGGTGCTGCTGGACGTCGAGGAAGGGATGGGGACGTCGGCGGCGCTCAGGTCGGCCGCCGGCTTGTCGCTGGTGGCTCCGATGGCTCCGATGCCGGTGACGCCGCCGCAGCAGAGCACCAGGATTCCGCCGAGGAGGACGCCGGCTCGCTGCAGTGGGGTCATGCGGGTCCAGGCCCGACGCGCAAGGCCGGGCTGCGGTGGGTGCACAGGCTGGTACGTCACGGTCACAGGATGCGCCGGCGCGCGGCGGCGACACATCGCTTGATCGTCCACACTCGACCAGGACGCTCTCCAGCCGTGTGGCCGAATGCGATCAGCCGCTCGGCGACCGGGGGGAACGGATGGTCAGGCGACGCGGCCACTCGTCTGGAGGGTGAGGAATCCACTGAGGATCACCCTCGGATCCATCAGCGCCTCGGCCGCCAGGGCCAGGTCGTCGTCGGTCAGCCCGCGGGCCAGCAGCCCGTCGCGCAGCTGGGGCAGGCTGGCCAGCAGCAGGCGACAGCCCGGATCGCCGCCGTGCCAGCTGCCGCCGTGGACGCGGAGGCGTACGTCGGTGAGGCCGGCCTCGGCGAACGCGGCGGGTGCCCGATGCCCCCACTGGCGGTCGCTGCCGTGGGCGGCGAGCACCTCCAGGTGCGCCTCCATGTAGCGGGACAGTGCGCCGGTCGTGACCGGATCGGGGGCGTACGAGACGAATGTCCCTGGTCCGGTGGTGAAGTCCTCGGTGAGCAGCACCCCGCCGGGGGCGACGGCGGCCACCATCTGCCGCAGCGCGTCCAGCCGCTGCGGCAGATGGCCGAGCAGCAGGCGAGCGTGCACCAGGTCGAACCGGCCCAGATGCTCGCCGGTGACGATGTCGTGCTGCCGGACGGTCAGGCGCGGACGGGCCGGAATGTGCTGCGGCGCGATGTCCGTGGCGAGCACCTCGGCGGCGTGCTCGGCCAGCCACGACGCGATGCTGCCGGCGCCCGCCGCCACCTCCAGGCAGCGTTTGCCCGGCAGGTCGATCAGGTCCTCGATGTGCGCTCGCGTCTCGGCGTCCAGCAGGTCGGCGAGAGCCCGGTGGTGGTCACCCGCCTGGGCGTTGGCGTTGTCGAAGGCGTACCCCTGATCGGTCACCTGACGACCATAGTCCACTAAGGACCAGAAATGGGGCGAAAGACCTGGCAGAATCGGGTACGTGATCAACAGCGCTGATGCCGTGGGGCTAGCCGCCGGCTACCTGCTCGACCTGACTTTCGGTGACCCGCGGCGGTGGCATCCGGTGGCCGGATTCGGGACGGCGGCCGGTGCCCTCGAGCGACGCCTCTACCGGCCCCGCCGGCGGAACGGGGCCGTCTTCACGGCCGTCGCCGTCGGGGCGCCGGTCGTCGCGGGGGCCGGCCTCGCCCACCTGACCCGGGCGCGGCCGATCGCCCGCGCCGTCATCGTGGCCGCGGCCACCTGGACCGTGCTCGGCGGCCGGACGCTGCGCACCGAGGCGCGGACCATGGCGGGACACCTGGAGCGCGACGACCTGGCCGCGGCGCGTGGGCGGCTCGGTCATCTCTGCGGGCGTGACCCGTCCGCGCTGGACGAGCGGGAACTGGCCCGGGCCACCGTCGAGTCGGTGGCCGAGAACACGTCCGACGCGGTGGTCGCGCCGCTGTTCTGGGGCGGCGTGGCGGGTCTGCCGGGGCTGCTCGGCTACCGGGCGGCCAACACGCTGGACGCGATGGTCGGGCACCGGTCCGCGCGGTACGCCCGGTTCGGCACCGCCTCGGCGCGGCTGGACGATGTGCTCAACCTGATCCCGTCCCGGGTGACCGGCCTGTTCACCGTGGCGGTCGCGAAGGACCGGCGGGAGGCGATGCGGGTCTGGCGGCGGGACCGCAACGATCACCCGTCGCCCAACGCGGGGCAGTGCGAGGCGGCCATGGCGGGTGCGCTGGGCGTGCGGCTGGGCGGGCGGAATGTGTACTTCGGGCGCAGTGAGGTGCGGCCGTTCCTGGGCGACGGGCCCAAGCCGTCGGCGGCCGACGCCCGGCGCGCGGCGCGGATCTCCGGAATCGTGGGAGCGGGCGCGCTGCTGCTGGCGGCGGGGCTGCGGCTAGCGTTCAGGGGTGCGCGAAGCAGGTAAGGGGCTCCTGGTGACGGGGACCACCTCGGACGCCGGTAAGAGCGTGCTCACCGCCGGGATCTGCCGGTGGCTGCGGCGGCGCGGGGTCCGGGTGGCGCCGTTCAAGGCGCAGAACATGTCGAACAACTCGGTGGTGGTGGCCGGGCCGGACGGCCGGGGCGGGGAGATCGGCCGGGCCCAGGCCATGCAGGCCGCCGCCTGCGGGGTCGCGCCGGATCTGCGCTTCAACCCGGTGCTGCTCAAGCCGGGCAGCGACCGCTCCAGTCAGGTGGTCCTCCTCGGTGAGGCGGTCGACACGGTCACCGCGGGCAACTACCGCTCGATCAAGCCGCGGCTCGCCGAGACCGCGTACGCCGCGCTGGCCGATCTTCGCGCCGAGTACGACGCGGTGATCTGCGAGGGTGCCGGCAGCCCGGCCGAGATCAACCTGCGGGACGGCGACTTCGTCAACATGGGCCTGGCCACCGCCGCCGACCTCCCGGCGATCGTGGTCGGCGACATCGACCGCGGCGGGGTGTTCGCCGCCCTGCACGGGACGATCGCCCTGCTCAGCGACGCCGATCAGGCCCGGATCGCCGGCTTCGTGATCAATAAGTTCCGCGGCAGCCGGGAGATCCTCCAGCCCGGCCTGGACATGATCACCAAGGTGACGGGACGGCCGGTGCTCGGCGTCCTGCCCTGGTCGCCGGGCATCTGGCTCGACGGCGAGGACTCCCTGGCGTACGTGGGTGTCCTCGGCCGCCCCGGCCCGCCGCACGGCACCGACTGGCTGCGCGTCGCCGTGATCCGGCTGCCCCGCATCTCCAACGCCACCGACGCCGAGGCCCTCGCGGCCGAACCGGGTGTCCGGGTGCGGCTCACCACCGAACCGGCCGATCTCCTCGACGCCGACCTGGTGGTGCTGCCCGGTTCCAAGGCGACCGTCGACGACCTGGCCTGGCTGCGCGAGACCGGTCTGGCCGCGGCCATCGAGCAGCACGCCGGGCGGGGCGGGCCGGTCCTGGGCATCTGCGGTGGCTTCCAGATGCTCGGCCGGGCCATCCACGACGACGTCGAGTCACGCCGCGGCACGGTGCCGGGCCTGGGCCTGCTCCCGGTCGAGGTCACGTTCGGCAAGATCAAGACCGTTCAGACCTCGATGGGGTACGCCCTGGGCGCGCCCGTCGCCGGCTACGAGATCCATCACGGGTACGTGTCCAGCGCCGACGCCCCGGAACCACTGCTGACCTACGCCGACGGGCGTCCCGAAGGCGCCGTGGCGGCCACCGTGAGCGGCACCCACTGGCACGGCGCGTTCGAGTCCGACGAGTTCCGCCGCCGCTTCCTCGTCACGGCCGCGCGGCAGGCGGGGCGAGCCGGATGGAAACCGGCGCCGGGCACGAGCTTCACCTCCGTACGCGAAAAGGGTCTTGATCTGCTTGCCGACCTGGTCGAGGAGCACCTGGACACGGCGGCGCTGTGGCGGCTGATCTCGGACGGCGCACCCGCCGGACTGCCGGTGCTGCCGCCGGGAGCGCCGTGACCGCCGAACGCTTCGCCGACCTGGCCGCCGCCGTCCGCGTCACGCACCCGCGCCTGGGCGACACCCGGCTGGTCGCGGTGGACGGGCCGAGCGGGGCGGGCAAGACCTGGTTCGCCGACCGGCTGGCCCGGGCCGCCGGCGCGCCCGTGGTGCACACCGACGACCTCCTGGACGGCTGGGACGACCAGTTCACGTTCTGGCACCGGCTGGAGGAATCAGTGTTATCCCCGATGCGCCGGAGGACCACTGCCGCATACCGTCGCTACGACTGGCGCCGCGGGCGCTTCGGCGACGAGGTCGTCCGGGTGGACCCTCCGGACGTGCTCATCGTCGAGGGCGTGTCGTCGGCGCGGGAGATGATCCGGCCCGAGCTGAGCCTGAGCGTGTTCGTCAGCGCGCCCCTCGAGCTCCGCGTGGGCAGGGTCATGGAGCGCGACCAAGGGCGCGACGGGGGACATGACGTTGCGTTTGCGGCGTACCTTGAGCGCTGGCGGCGGGCCGAGGCCCGGCACTTCACCGCCGACGGCACGGCCACGCACGCCGACCTGCTGGTGGACGGCGCGGCGACCGGCGACGACGGCCGGTACGAACGGCTCTGGCGGAGTTCGCCGGGGTAGGTGACGATCAGCCGTGCAGACGGCGCGAGGAAGCGGGTGGGGACGATGACGACCGAGGACGAAACCCGGCCGGCACGACGCCGGATCACGCTCACCGGGATCAGCTCGCGTGCCTGGGAGCACCCGGCCGACCGCGGCGCCCTGACGGCGCTGCGCGAGCTGCGCGGATTCGACGACGTGGTGAAGGCGTTCTTCGGCATGTGGAACGAGCGGGCCTTCCGGCTCGCCTTCCTGGCCAACGCGATCCGGGTGGACCACCGCCAGTACCCGGCGATCTACCAGCGCTTCACCGAGGCCGCCACCACGCTCGACGTGGCCGAGCTGCCCCAGCTCTACGTGTCGCAGGACCCGATGATCAACGGTCAGGCGATCGGCATCGACAAGCCGTTCATCGTGATCACCACGGGCGCGGTGGATAAGCTCGACGACGAGGAGATGCGCGCCCTGCTCGGGCACGAGATCGGGCACGTGCGCAGCGGCCACGCCGTCTACAAGACGATCATGATGATCCTGACCAAGTGGGCGGCGAACCTCGCCTGGCTGCCGGTCGGGGCGATCGCGCTGCGGGCCATCATCGCGGCGATGTTCGAGTGGTGGCGCAAGGCCGAGCTGTCCGCCGACCGCGCGGGCCTGCTCGCCGGCCAGGACCCGGCCGCCTCGATCCGCCTGCTGATGAAGCTGGCCGGCGGCGGCGACCTGTCGCAGATCGACACCACCGCCTTCCTCGAGCAGGCAGCCGAGTACGAGAGCGGCGGCGACCTGCGCGACAGCGTCCTCAAGCTGGGCATGACGATCTACTCCAGCCACCCGGTCCCGGTCGCCCGGGCGGCGGCGCTGCGCAAGTGGGTCGACTCGGGGGAGTACGGCGCCATCCTCGGCGGCGAGTACCCGCGGCGCGACGGCGACGGCAACGCCTCGGTCAGCGACGACGTCAAGGCCGCAGCGAACTCGTACCGGGAAACCTTCAACGAGTCGCAGGACCCGCTGGTCGGGCTGCTGCGCAAGGTGGGCGACGGCGCCGCCGACCTGGCCGGATCGGCCGCCCGCAGCGCCCGCACCTGGGGACAGCGGCCCGGCGAGCAAGAGGGGAACACGCCGCCGGCCGACCCGGCATAGAGTCGCCGCATGACCCTTTCCGACGACGATCTGCGCGCGGCGATCGCGCGCGAGATGCCCGGCGTCCGCGCCGATCTGGAACGCCTCGTTCGTATCCCGAGCGTGGCGTTCCCCGGCTTCGACCACTCGCACGTGCAGCGCTCGGCCGAGGCGGTGGCCGAGCTGCTGCGCGGCTGCGGCCTCGAGACGCGGATCGTCCAGGAGGACGGTGGCCAGCCCGCGGTGATCGGCAGCCGGCCCGCGCCGCCCGGAGCGCCGACCGTCCTGCTGTACGCGCACCACGACGTCCAGCCGGCCGGTGACCCCGCACTGTGGACCGGCGAGCCGTTCGAGCCCTCGGAGCGGGACGGGCGGCTCTACGGGCGAGGCGCGGCCGACGACAAGGCCGGCGTCATGGCACACGTGGCCGCGCTGCGCGCCTTCGGTGACGACCTGCCGGTGGGCGTGGTGGTGTTCGCCGAGGGCGAGGAGGAGTACGGCTCCGACTCGCTCGACGCGATCCTCCGGAAATACCGCGACCAGTTGCGTTCCGACGTGATGGTGATCGCCGACTCCGGCAACTGGGACATCGGCGTACCCGCCCTGACCACCTCGCTGCGCGGGCTCGTCAGCGCCTTCGTCGAGGTCAAGGTGCTGCGCAGCGCGGTGCACAGCGGCATGTTCGGCGGCGCCGTGCCGGACGCGCTGACCGTGCTCGCCCGGCTCATCGCCACCCTGCACGACGAGGCCGGCGAGGTCGCGGTCGACGGGTTGGTGGGCCGCGAGGGTGCCACCGTCGACTATCCCCTCGACCGGTTCCGCGCCGAGGCCGGGATCCTCGACGGCGTCCAGCTCATCGGCAACGGCACGATCACCGACCGGATCTGGACCAAGCCGGCCATCGCGGTGCTCGGCATCGACTCGCCCGGCGCGCAGGAAGCGGCCAACGCGCTGCAGCCCGCCGCCCGGGCCAAGCTCAGCGTGCGCCTGGCGCCGGGCGACGACCCCTCTTCGGCGTACGCGGCGCTCAAGGCCCACCTGGAGAAGCACGCCCCGTGGGGCGCCAAGGTCGAGGTCGAGCTGGAGAACGTCGGCGACCCGTGCGTGATCGACGCGACCGGCCCGGTGTACGACGCGGCCCGAGCCGCCTTCCGCGACGCCTGGGACGGCACCGCGCCCGTCGACATGGGCGTCGGCGGGTCGATCCCGTTCATCGCCACCTTCCGCGAGCTGTTCCCCGAGGCGTCGATCCTGGTCACCGGCGTCGAGGATCCGCACTCGAACGCGCACGGGCCCGGCGAGAGCCTGCATCTCGGCGAGTTCCAGCGGGTCTGCCTGGCCGAGGCTCTCCTGCTGCGCAACGTTTCGCAGCTCGGCTCCTGACCGCTCTTCTACGCCCCCGTTCCGGCCTTCCGGGACGGGGGCGTCACTCTTCTCTCCCTCTGTACCCGGATGGGTGATCCGGGCTTGCTCGGGTGATCAATGCGGGACTAAGATTCGAACATGCGTTCGAACGAATTGATCACCCGCCTCCGCTCCGCCGTCAGCGCCCTGGTGGATGTGGACATCTCCGGGTGGGACGACACCGCGCTCAACGACCACCTGGCCGAGCTGTCCACGGCCCTCTGTGAGGTCGACGCCGAGCTCAGCCGGGTGGCCGACGCCATCCGGGCGCGCGGCTTCCGGGTGGTCGAGCCGATAGCGGCCTGACCCGGCACCGATGAGTTGGTGCCGCCGCCTGCTCGCGCCCTGTTCGTCCGTCCGGGCCCTGGTTTGGAGCTCTCCGGCCTCCACTCCTTTCTTCCCGACTCGTCCGATTCCCTTCCCGACTCGTCCGACCTTCCTCTCGACTCGTCCGACCGTGAGGATTCGCACCGCCGATAGCCCGCACCGCCGATAGCCTGCACCGCCGATAGCCTGCACCGCCGATAGTCGCCCGGCTGTTGTCCCCGGCCGGGTTCGCGGGGCCGCGTGTCCCCGCGGCTCCCACCCCATGGGTGGCCGGTTCGTACACCTGCCCACGAACGGACCGGCCACCCGCCCCAACAGCTCCCGGGCCGTTTGTCCTTTCCGGCCCGGGTGACCCGGATCGTCCGGGCCTTCGATCCGGGCCGAACGCGGGCCGGGCTCGGCCACTCAACGGGGGAGTGCGCCGGGGCCGGTCCGCCGTGTCCATCGGTTCCGCTCGCACCAGGGAAAATGTCGTAGGCAGCTGCCAGGATGAGCTCGTGCTTTTCGTTGATGTCGCCGCCACTTCGGCGGCTGTTGCTGCCACCTCGGGGCGCAAGGCGAAGGTTGAGTTGCTCGCCGACGCTCTGCGGCGGCTCGAGCCGGAGGAGCTGGCGGCCGGGTCGGCCTATCTGGCGGGGGAGTTGCGGCAGCGGCAGACCGGGGTCGGCTATGCGAGCCTGCGCGACCGGCCGGCGCCGGCCGAGGTCGCCACGCTGACCGTTGCGGTGGTTGATGCGGCCATCGCGGAGATCTCGGTGGTTGCCGGGGCCGGGTCGCAGGCCCGGCGGCGGGACCTGCTGGGGGCGTTGTTCGCGGCCGCGACCGGGGAGGAGCAGCGGCTGCTGGTCGGGCTCTTCGGTGGGGAACTGCGACAGGGTGCGCAGGCCGGGTTGCTGGCCGATGCGATCGCCAAGGCCGCCGAGGTGCCGCTCACCGCCGTACGCAGAGCATTGCTCCTGTCGGGCGACCTCAAGCAGGTGGCCGTGGCGGCGTTGACCGGGGGCGCGGCGGCGCTCGGCGGGTTCAGCCTGCGGGTCGGGACGCCGCTGACGCCGATGCTGGCACAGAGCGCGCCCGATGTGTCGGCTGCCCTGCTCGCCACCGGAGCCCCGGCGACCGTGGACGTGAAGCTCGACGGCATCCGCATCCAGGTGCACCGTTCCGGCGACGACGTGTCGGTGTTCACCCGGAGCCTCGACGACATCACCGCGCGGCTGCCCGACGTGGTGGCGGCGGCGCGCGCGTTGCCGGTGCGCGAGGTCGTGCTCGACGGCGAGGCGATGGCCTTGGATGCGAGCGGGCGGCCGCGGCCGTTCCAGGAGACGTCCAGCCGGGCAGCCACCCGTGGAGCGCGTGCCGGGAAGGCGGCCGGGCCCGCCGCGGGGCCGGCGTTGACGCCGTGGTTCTTCGACCTCCTGCACCTCGACGGCACCGACCTGCTCGACGAGCCCGGACGGGTGCGGTGGGCGGCGCTGACCGAGGCGGTGCCCGGCGAGTTGATCGTGGGGCGGCGCACGGTCGAGACCGAGGAGCAGGCGGCGGAGGCGTTCGCCGCGGCGCTGGCCGCCGGTCAGGAGGGCGTGGTCGTCAAGGCGCAGGAGGCGCCGTACGACGTGGGGCGGCGCGGATCCGCCTGGGTCAAGGTCAAACCGCGGCACACCCTCGACCTGGTGGTGCTGGCCGTCGAGTGGGGACACGGGCGGCGCAAGGGGTGGCTGTCCAACCTGCACCTCGGCGCGCGCGACCCGCGGACAGGCGGGTTCGTGATGCTGGGCAAGACGTTCAAGGGGCTGACCGACGAGTTGCTGCGCTGGCAGACGCAGCGTTTCCAGGAGCTCTCCACCGGCGACGACGGGTGGGTCGTCACGGTCCGGCCCGAGCAGGTGGTGGAGATCGCCTTCGACGGGGTGCAGACGTCGCCGCGCTATCCGGGCGGGGTGGCGTTGCGGTTCGCGCGGGTGCTGCGTTATCGCGACGACAAGAAGGCGGAGGAGGCCGACACGATCGACATGGTCAAGGCGATCGGGATCCCGCCGGCCTGACTTTCCGCGCCGACCTCGCTTCCGCGCCGACCTCGCTTCCGCGCCGACCTCGCTTCCGCCCTGGGCGACTTCCACGCCGGCCCGGTTCGCGCGGGCCTGGTTTCCGTGCCGGCCCGCTTTGTCCCGGGCCGGGCCTTCGCTCGTTTAGAGGGCGGCGAGGGAGCGGATGTAGTTGATCTGGTGGTGGATGGCGGCGACCTGCGACTGGTGGGTCACGGGGATGCGCGCCACGTACTGGCGGGTGCCGTTGGTGACCGTCACCTGGACGGTGCCGCGCGAGATGGTTTCCTTGGCCAGCAGGAAGAGCAGGCTGAAGACCGTGAGGATGCAGAAACCGGCGATCGCGCAGATGATCGCCCACTGAGGAATGCGCTGCTCGTGGTGCCAGTAGTCGTGTACCTGCCAGTTGGAGCCGGCCAGCGGGATGTCACCGGCCGGAGTGTGGATCACGGTCGAGGTGACGCCGATCTCTCCTACCTGGACGATCACCGGGCCGGGCGGGAGCAGATCCGCCGGGCTCTGGTAGGGCTGCACCGCCTGCTGAGGGAACGTGTTCGCTCCGAACTGGCCGGTGACCGGAGCGGTGGGCTGGCCGGGATAACCGGAGGTCGGCGCGGGCTGGCCCGGGTAGCCCGAGGTGGGCGTCGGCTGGCCGGGGTAGCCCGAGGTGGGCGTCGGCTGGCCGGGGTAGCCCGAGGTGGGGGTCGGCTGGCCGGGATAACCGGAAGTGGGCGTCGGCTGGCCGGGGTAGCCCGAGGTCGGTGTGGGCTGGCCGGGGTAGCCCGAGGTGGGGGCGGAGGGCGCACCGGGATGGCCGGATGCCGGTGGGGCCGGCTCGGCGGACACCGGGGGATGGGCCGGAGCTGCCGGTTCGTTCGGCGGCGGCGTCTGCTCACCCCAGGGATCGCTCGGTGCGGAGGTCACCCTCGAACAGTAACCGAGCCCACACAGCCCACACAGTCCCCGTGCCGACGGAGGTCGGCGTAAAGAAGGTGGGAGAGGCCGAGGGCGATGTCGTCGGCGGCGTCCGCCAGTTCGCGGGCGAAGCGGAGATCCTCCGCGTAGGTGTCGGCCACGCGTCAGATGGGACGCCGAGCGGAGGGCACCACGGCGTCCGAAGAACCGCCGGCAGCGGAAGGATCGGCGGCGGGAGAAGAGCCGGCAGCAGAAGGATCAGCGGCGGGGCCAGGGGCGGCTCGGTCGGCGTCGGCGACCCGGTCGCGGCGGGGGCGCGGGCCGTCACCGTGCGCCTCCTTGCGGGCCTGCCACCCGAAGGCGACCAGCGCCATCACGGCGAAGAGCCACCACTGGACGGTGTAGCCGCCGTTCTGCCAGGCGTCCTCATGGTCGATCGGGATGCGCAGATAGCCAGGTTCGGGCTCCGACGCCAGGAGATATGCCCCGTAGAGGGGGTAGGGCATCTCGGCGGCCAGGCGGGGCAGGGACACGCGCCGGGTGTCGAGGCGGCCGTCGCGGCGGTTGATGGGGGCCGGCTTGCTCTCCGAGCGGTGCACCTGGCCGACCACGGTGACCGTGCCGGTGGGTGCGGCGGGCGCAACGGGGGCGGCGACCGCTCCACCCTCGGCCGGCGGAACCCAGCCCCGGTCGATGAGCACGGCGGTGCCGTCCGCGAGGACGAGCGGGGTCAGGATCTCGAAGCCGACCTGGCCGTCCACGGTGCGGCCACGGGCCTGGATCTCGTGCGACGGGTCGTAACGCCCGGTGACCGTGACCTTGGTCCAGGCGAGGTTCTCGCCGGGGGACGGACCGGCTTTTCCGGCGCCACCCGGTCGGGTGAGCACCGACTCGAGGGGCGTGGGCGTGCCGGCCTCGGCCGCGTCGATGCGGGCGTTGATCGCGCTCCGCTCCTGGTACCGGTGGAGCTGCCAATTGCCGAGGAACACCATGACCACGGATGAGGTCACGGTGAGCGCCGCGGCGGCCAGCCAGCGCGGCGTCAGCAGGAACCGGTACACCCTTGCGAGGCTACCGGGCACCCCGAGATCGCAGCGCGCGGGAGCTGTCCGGGTAGGGTGCGAGATCCGCACGGATGGCGGAAGAGATCCGCACGGATGCCGGAAGGGGGAACTGGCAGTGACCGCTCAACCGCGACTCGTCGTGAGCGCGCCCGCCTCGGGGCACGGCAAGACCGCGATCGCCGTCGGTCTCCTCGCCGCGTACACGGCCCGGGGTGTGCCCGCCGCCGGTTTCAAGGTCGGGCCGGATCACACCGACGCCGCGTACCTGGGCATGGCCGCCGGACGCCCGGGGCGCAACCTGGACACCCGCCTGGTCGGCGCCGCTCGGATCGCGCCGCTGTTCGCGCACGGCGCGGCCGGCTCGCGGATCGCGGTGATCGAGGGCGCGATGGGCCTGTTCGACAGCCTGACCGGTCAGCCGGAGATCGACGGCACCGCCTCGGTCGCCGCGGCCCTGCACGCGCCGGTCGTGCTGGTGATCGACGTGGCGTCGATGGGTCATTCGGTGGCCGCGCTGGTGCACGGGTTCCGGATGTTCGACGAGATGGTCCGCCTGGGTGGCGTGATCCTCAACCGGGTCGCGTCGTCGCGGCACGAGCAGCTGCTGGGCAGCGCCCTCGACGACATCGGCATGCCGGTGCTGGGCGCGTTGCGTCGCGGCGATCTCCCCAACGTTCTGCCTGGCCGGGCCCAGGGTGCGATGCCGGTGGCGCAGCGCAGCGCGGATGCCGCGCGTGCTGTGCAGCGGCTCGGCGAGGCGGTCGGCCAGGGCATCGACCTGGATCAGATGCTCGCGCTGGCGTCGTCGGCGCCCACCCTGCCGGGCCCGGCGTGGTCGCCGGCCGAGGCGGTCGCGGGGTCGCCGCCGGCCGGTCCGCGACCGGTGATCGCGGTGGCCGGTGGTCCGGGCGGGACCTTCTCCTACGCCGAGACCGCGGAGCTGCTGACCGCGGCGGGTGCGGAGGTCGCGGTGGTCGATCCGTTGCGCGACGAGCAACTTCCCCCTGGTGTACGCGGACTCGTCGTCGGCGCCGGCCTGCCCGAGTCGTACGCGGGTGAGCTGTCCGCCAACCGCCGCCTGGCCGCCGAGGTGGCGCGTCTCGCCGCGGACGGCATGCCCGTGGTGGCCGAGGGCGCCGGTCTGACCTGGCTGGTCCGCGACCTGGACGGCCTGCCGATGTGCGGGGTGCTGGACGCGGGCGCCCGCACCGGCGAGCAGATCGTGGCCGGTTACCGCGAGGCCACCGCGCCGGCCGCCTCGCTGCTGGCTCCGGCCGGCGCGCGGATCACCGGCTACAAGCAGGTCCGCGCGGTCGTCACGCCGCGCGCCGGCGAGCGTCCGGCGTGGTCCTGGTCGGGCACGACGGAGGGTTTCGTCTGGCGCCAGGTGCACGCGTCCCAGCTGGGCATCCACTGGGCCGGTGCGCCGGAGATCGCCCGCCGGCTGGTGAACGCGGCCGGGCCGCAGCAGCTCCCGGCGCCGCAGCTCCAGCCCGCGCCGCACCTGCTCCAGACGGCCGCGCCGCAGCAGCTCGCGGCGCCTGTGCTGGAGGAGATTCCGGAGCTCCGGGACGAGAGGACGGCCGAGTTGACAGTCCCGCGGATCATCGACGTCGATGCCGACACAGCGGATGTCGTGACACGTCCGTAACCTGTGGGCAAGACCTCCGTCGTGAGAAGTCGAGCGAAAGACGAGGAGGCGGACGCATGGCCGACCAAGTTCCCCTGGATTTCGACCCTCCGGTGCGTCGGCTCCGGGCCCTGCTGCTCGGGGTCGCCGATGAGGACCTGACCGCACCGACCCCCTGCCCCGACTGGACGGTCGGCGACCTGCTGCACCACATCCAGGGCCTGTCCTACGCGTTCGCCGCGGCGGCGCGGAAGGCCGCGGACGGTCCGGGCACGGACGGCCCGCCCCCGCAGCCGTCCGCCGCCGAGTTGCCGCCGCACTGGCGCAGCCGGATGCCGGTCCTGCTGGAGGAGCTGGCGACGGCCTGGAAGGACCCGGTCGCCTGGACCGGCACCGCGACCGCCGGTGGCGTGACTCTGCCGGCCGCCGAGATGGGCCTGGTCGCGATGGACGAGGTCGTCCTGCACAGCTGGGACCTGGCCCAGGCCACCGGTCAGGAGATGGCCGCCGACCCGCGGATCCTCGAGTCGCTGCTGGAGTTCATCTCGCGGGGCCCGGAGCGGGGTGTGCCGGGGTTGTTCGGGCCGGCCGTCGAGGCGGACGACGAGGCCACGCTGCTCGATCTGGTGGTGGCGCGGGCCGGTCGTGACCCGCGCTGGCACGAGACGGGGCGCCGCCGGCGGCCCGGGTTCACCGCACCATCGACGACGGTGGCTCCTTGAACTTCAGCTTCGGCTGACCCTTGAGGGCGTCCTTCAGGGTCTCGGCGACGGTGAACTTGGAGATCGTGCCGCGGCCGGACCCGACGACGTTGTCGGGGTTGTCCGGGTCGGCGACGAAGGCGGCCGCGGCGAGCTGAGGCGTGAATCCGCAGAACCACGCGGTCTTGTTGCCGTCGGTGGTGCCGCTCTTGCCGGCGACCGGCCGGTTGAGGACGGCGTGCACCATCGGCGAGGTCTCCCAGCCGCCGCATTCGCCCTTGGCGGCGCCGTACCCGGTCACGCACCGGGCGGCGTCGGTCGCGGCGAGCGCCACGTCCTGCTTGACGGCCTGGTGGCAGCGCGGCCGGGCGACCTCGACGCCCTTGAACACCGCGGGCTTGCCGTCCGGCAGGGCGATCGACCGGACCGGCAGCGGCTCGCAGTACCTGCCCTTCGCGGCGAGGGTGGCGAAGACGTTGGCCATCTCGATCGGGGTGGCGTCGCTGACCCCGAGGGTGAAGGAGCCCCAGCCGTCGGCGCGGTCCGGCCCGGCCATCATCCGGTCGACGTCCGTACGCCATTTGAGCCCGAGCTTCTCCGCCATCCGCACCGCCTTCTCTGAGCCGATCTTCTGCTCGAGCCAGACGAAGTACGTGTTCACCGACTTGCCGAACCCGCTCCACATGGTCTGCCGGCCGCTCATCGACTTGCTGGAGTTCTTCGGGCACCAGTGCGTGCCGCAGGCGGACGGGCCGGGCGAGGTGATGTATTTCGACCGGAACACCGGCGGCGCGTTGAACGACGTGGTCAGCGGCTTGCCGTCCTCGAGGGCGGCGAGCAGGGTGAAGATCTTGAAGGTCGACCCGGCCTGGTATCCGGCCATGTCGCCGCCGCCGAGCAGCGGGTTGACCGTGTTCGGGTAGTTGCCCTTCAGCCCTTCCTTACGCTTGGCCCGGTCGGTGTGCTTGCCGTTGTCGCCCTGGTCCAGCGAGTACGTGCGGTTCACCGCCATCGCCTTGATCTGCCCGGTGCCGGGCTGGATCAGCACCTCGCCGTGCGCGTACTTGCTCTTGCGCTTCTCCTTGGCGAGCACGTGCTTCATCGCGTACTTCTGGATCTTCGGGTCCAGGCTGGTGACGACCCGGTACCCGCCCCGGCGCAGCGCCTCCTCCCGGTCGGCGGCGGTCCGGCCGAAGGCCGGCTGCTCCAGCCACCAGCTGCGCAGGAAGTCGCAGAAGAAGCCCCAGTCGTTGTGCGTCCGGGAGACCGAGACGCAGTCGTTGGGCGGCGAGCTCAGCCGCAGCTTGATCTTGGTCTTCTTGGCGGTGGTGGCCTGCTCGGCGGTGATCACGCCCATCTTGAGCATCTGGTCGATGACGTAGTTGCGCCGGTCGGTGGCCGCGCGCTGGTCGGTGACCGCCGGGTCGAACGCGGAAGGGGCTTTGACCAGCCCGGCGAGCAGGGCGGCCTCGGTGAGCGTGAGCTTGCGCGGCGACTTGGAGAAGAACACCTGGGACGCTGCGTAGATCCCGTAGGCGCGGTGCCCGAAATACGCCGAATTGAGGTAGCGCTCGAGGATCTCCTGCTTGCTGTGGCGCTTCTCCACCTCGATGGCCAGCCGCATCTCGCGCAGTTTGCGGGCGGTGGTCTGCTCGGTGGCCTCGATGGCCTGCTTGGGGCTCTTCGCGCCGTCGCGCAGGGCCATGCGCACGTACTGCATGGTCAGCGTGGACGCGCCCTGGGAGACGCCGCCGGCCTGCTGGTTGGCGATGAACGCGCGGGCCACGCCCTTGGGGTCGACGCCGTGGTGCTCGTAGAAGCGGGTGTCCTCGGACGCCACAATCGCCTGCGTCATGTACGGCGACATGTGGGCCAGCTTGGTCGGCTTGCGGTGCTCCTCGTAGAACGTGGTGAGCAGGGTCTTGCCGTCGTTGGCGTACACGTAGGTGGTCTGTGCGGACGGGGCGACGGACAGCTCCTCGGGGAGGCTCTGCAGGGCGTCCGACCCGGCCTTGATCCCGTATCCGGCCATCGCGGTCAGCGGGTAGGCGAGCCCGGCGATCACCACCCCGGCGATGAGTCCCGCCCGGATGAGGGGGGCGACGCGGCCGACTGCGGAGAGGGGTCGCTTCATCACTCTTCGAAGGTAGGGCAATAAACCTCACATACGGATCAAACGGCTGAAGTGAGGGTGACATCGCGGTGGGTCATGCTGATCTCATGACGTACGACCTGGGGCACCACGGCGATGCCGAGGTCGGCGACGGCCTGATCGACCTGGCCGTCAATGTCCGCCGTGCGCCGATGCCACGGTGGCTGTCCGAGCCGATCGCGGCATCGTTGACCTCGCTCGCGGCGTACCCGGAAGGGAGCGAAGCGACGAGGGCGGTCGCGGCCCGGCACCGCCGCGACCGCAGCGAGGTGCTGCTCACCGCGGGCGCGGCCCAGGCGTTCGTGATCATCGCGCAGGCGTTGCGCGGGGTGCGGCGGCCGGTCGTGGTGCACCCGCAGTTCACCGAGCCGGAGGCGGCGCTGCTGGCCGCGGGCCACGAGGTCGAGCGGGTGCTGCTGAGTGAGGCGGACGGCTTCCGGCTGGACGCGCGGCTGGTGCCCGCCGACAGCGACCTGGTGATCGTGGGCAACCCGACAAACCCGACATCGGTGCTGCATCCGGCGGCGGAGATCGCGAAGCTGGCCCGGCCCGGCCGGGTGCTGGTGGTGGACGAGGCGTTCGCCGACACGACGTTCCGGCCGGGTGTCGCGGGCGAGCCGGAGTCGCTGGCCGAGCGCCGCGACCTGCCCGGGCTGCTGGTGCTGCGCAGCCTGACCAAGACCTGGGCGCTGGCCGGCCTGCGAATCGGCTACGCGCTCGCCCCGGCCGGGTTGATCGAGCGTCTCGGGACGCAGCTCCCGCTGTGGCCGGTGTCCACGCCCGCGCTGGCGGCCGCTACGGTCATCGCCGGTGACCACGCCGTCGCCACGGAGCGTGTCATCGCGGAGGAACTGGCTGCGGAGCGTGCGCACCTGGTGGCCGCGCTGCGGGATGTGCCGGGCATCACGATCGCCGGCGAACCGGCCGCCGCCTTCGTCGCCGTTCGCCTGGCCGGCGCCGACAAGATCCGCCTTGAGCTGCGCCGACGCGGCTGGGCCGTCCGACGCGGCGACACCTTTCCCGGCCTGGGCCCCGACTGGCTCCGGATCGCCGTGCGCGACACTGCCACCACGGACGCGTTCGTAGAAACCCTGGAGGAGTTGCTGTGAGCCTGGAGACCACCGTCGCCGCGATCCGTCCGGCGGACGAGGCGGCCATGGCCGCGGCCCGGGAGCGGCAGGCCCGGCTGACCAAGCCGGCCGGGTCGCTGGGCGCGCTGGAGGAGCTTTCGGTACGCCTGTCCGGCCTGGCCGGACGCTGCCCGCCGCCGCTGCCCGAGCCCGCCACCGTGGCGGTCTTCGCCGGTGACCACGGGGTGCACGCCCGCAACGTCTCGCCCTGGCCGCAGGAGGTCACCGCGCAGATGGTGGCCAACTTCGTGGCCGGTGGCGCGGTGGTCAACGCGTTCGCCCGGCAGAACGGCGCGGAAGTGCTGGTCGTCGACGTGGGCGTGGCGATCCAGCTGCACGGCGGCCGCAACCTGCTGGACGCGAACATCCGCCGCGGCACCCGGGACATGACCGCCGAGCCCGCGATGACCGCCGCCGAGACCCGGCAGGCCGTCGAGACCGGCATCTCGGTGGCCCACGCGCTCGCCGACGGGGGTGCCCGCTGCCTGCTCACCGGCGACATGGGCATCGGCAACACCACCCCGGCCGCGGCCCTGATCGCCGCGTTCACCGGCCGTCCGGCCGACGAGGTGACCGGTCGCGGCACCGGCATCGACGACGAGACGTACGCCCGGAAGGTCTCGGTCATCGCCGACGCCCTCGTCCGGCACCACCCCGACCCGGCCGACCCGCTCGGCGTGCTGGCCGCGGTCGGCGGCCTGGAGCACGCCGCGCTCGCCGGTTTCCTGCTGGGCGCCGCCGAGCGCCGCATCCCGGTGATCATCGACGGCGTGATCGCGGCCTCGGCCGCCCTGGCCGCCGCCGCCCTCGCACCGGACGCCGTCGCCGCCATGGTCGCCGGGCACCTCTCGGCCGAGCCGGGCGCCGCCGTCGCGCTCGGCCACCTCGGCCTCACCCCGCTGCTCGACCTGGGCATGCGCCTCGGCGAGGGCACCGGCGCCCTGCTCGCGCTCCCGATCGTGGCCGCCGCCGTCCGCGTGCTGCACGACGTCGCCACCTTCGACTCGGCAGGTGTTTCCGAGAAATGAACCTCTATCCGATGGCTCTCCGGCTCGACGGCCGGCGCGTGCTGGTGGTCGGCGGCGGCGCGGTGGCCACCCGCAGGATGCCCGCGCTGCTCGCGGCCGGTGCGCGGGTCGAGGTCGTCTCGCCCGAGCTGACCCCGGCGCTGCGAGGGCTGGCCGACCAGGGCCGGCTGACGTGGAACGAACGTTCTTTCCACCCGGACGACGTGCGGGGCGCCTGGCTGGTGCAGGTGGCGGTCGACGATCCCGTCGCGGCGGCAGCGGTCAGTGCGGCCGCCGAGGAGCACCAGATCTTCTGCGTACGCGCGGACGACCGCGACGCGGCGACGGCCTGGACCCCGGCCGTCACCCGGCACGGCGAGATCACCGTGGCGGTGACCGACAGCGGCGACAGGCGCCGCGCCATCGGCGTCCGTGACCTGGTGGCCGGCGCCCTGGAGTCGGCGACGGCGGCCGAGCCGATGCCTGCGGGCGTGGCGCTGGTCGGCTCCGGTCCGGGCGACCCCGAGCTGATCACCGTGCTGGGCCGGCGCCTGCTCGCCGCGGCCGACGTCGTGGTCGCCGACCGGCTGGTGCCCGGGTCGCTGCTGGGCGAGTTGCGGCCGGACGCCGAGTTCGTGGACGCCGCCAAGATCCCGTACGGGCCGTCGGCCGCGCAGGAGGAGATCAACCGGATCCTGGTCGACCGGGCCAAGGCCGGGAAGTTCGTGGTGCGGCTCAAGGGCGGTGACCCGTACGTCTTCGGGCGGGGCGGCGAGGAGGCGATCGCCTGCGCCGAGGCCGGTGTCCCGGTGCGGGTGGTGCCGGGCGTGACCAGCGCGATCGCGGCGCCCGCCCTGGCCGGCATCCCGGTCACCCAGCGCGGGGTGGCACACGAGTTCACCGTGGTGTCCGGGCACGTGCCGCCGGACAGCCCGGCGTCGCTGGTGGACTGGGCGGCGCTGGCCCGGATGCGCGGGACGGTGGTCGTACTCATGGGATTGAAGAACTTGAAGTCGATCACCGAGGCGCTGATCAGGCACGGGCGGGACGACGCGACCCCGGCCGCCGTCGTCCAGGAGGGCTCGACGGACGCACAACGCAGCCTGCGCACCACCCTGGGCGCGATCGCGGCGGACGTCGTCGAGGCCGGCATCCGGCCGCCCGCGGTCGTCGTGATCGGAGAAGTCGCCGCAATCGTGGCGTGAATCTTGTGACTGAGGGGTAACTCACCGAAATGGAGCCCAGACCACAGATGATGGTTACCGGGGTTGTCCTCGATGCCCCGGACGCGAACGATTTAGCCGCCTTCTACCAGCGCCTGCTGGGCTGGTCGGTGATCTCGGAGGATCCGGGATGGGTCCGGCTGGCGGCACCCGCCGGTGGCGCCGGCCTGTCCTTCCAGACCGAGAGCGATTACCGGCGCCCGGTCTGGCCCGCGAAGCCCGGCGACCCCCAGATGAGCGTGCACCTGGACATCCAGGTGGCTGATCTGGAGGAGGCCGGGAGGCACGCCGAGAAGGCGGGCGCGACGCTGGCGGACTTCCAGCCGCAGGACGACGTCCGGGTCTACATCGACCCGGACGGCCACCCCTTCTGCCTTTACCTCTAGCTCTCGTCGGGTACGCCGAGCTCGTCCAGGAAGCTCTTCGCCCAGGCCGCGACGTCGTGGCTGCGCAGGTGGCGATGCATGGTGCGCATCCGGCGCTTCTGGTCGGACGGCTCGGCGGCCACGGCGCGCAACAGGGCGTCCTTGACGCCGTCCGGGTCGTGTGGGTTGCACAGGAACGCCTGACGCATCTCGGTCGCGGCGCCGGCGAACTCGCTGAGCACCAGCGCGCCGCCGCGGCCCTCGCGGGACGCCACATATTCCTTGGCGACCAGGTTCATGCCATCACGCAGCGGCGTGACCATCATGATGTCGGCCGCCGAGTAGAGCGCCGCCAGCTCGGCCTTGGGCATCGACTGGTGCAGGTAATGCACCGCGGGCACACCCACGCGCCCGAACTCGCCGTTGATCCGGCCCACCTCGCGCTCCACGCGTACGCGGAGGGTCTGGTAGTGCTCGACCCGCTCCCGGCTGGGCGTGGCGACCTGCACCATCACCGCGTCGCCGACCTTGAGCTTGCCGTCCGCGAGCAGCTCGCGGAACGCCTTGAGCCGCAGCTCGATGCCCTTGGTGTAGTCGAGCCGGTCGACGCCCAGGATGATCGTCTCGGGGTCGCCCAGCTCGGCCCGGATCTCCTTGGCCCGGGCCTGCACCTTGGGGTCGGCGGCGAGCCGTTCCATGTCCTTGGTGTCGATGCTGATCGGGAAGGCGCCGGCCTTCACCTTGCGGCCGTCCACCTGGATCGACTGGCCCTCGTAGCGCAGGCCGAGCAGGTGCCGGGCGAGCCGGACGAAGTTCTGTGCGGCCAGCCGCTGCTGGAAACCGACCAGGTCGGCGCCGAGCAGCCCGCGCAGCACCTCGGCGCGGAACGGCATCTGCATGAACAGCTCGATCGGCGGGAACGGGATGTGCAGGAAGAAACCGATCCGCAGGTCGGGGCGCAGCTCACGGAGCATCGCCGGCACCAGCTGGAGCTGGTAGTCCTGCACCCAGACCGTCGCGCCCTCGTCGGCCACCTCGGCCGCGGCCTCGGCGAAACGCTGGTTGACCTGCCGGTACGCCTCGCGCCACCGGCGCTTGTAGACCGGTGTCTCGACGGCGTCGTGGTAGAGCGGCCAGATCGTGGCGTTGGACTGGCCCTCGTAGTACCGCTCGAGCTCCTCGGCGCTCAGTGGCACCGGGTGGATCTTGATGCCCTCCAGCTCGAACGGGTCCGGGGCGTCGCCGTCGCCGCCCGCCCAGCCGATCCAGGTACCCCGATGCTCGACGAGGACCGGATGCAGGGCGGTGACCAGACCGCCCGGACTGGGCCGCCACTGCCGCTCGCCGTCGTCGCTGATCACCTCATCGACGGGCAGACGGTTGGCGACAACGACGAAGGAACTTCGTTCGGCCACGCTGAGTGCACCTCCGGGTCGTTGCTAGTTCCCACCGACGAGCCTACTGTGCGTAGCTGGATGCGGAGTCCCCGGTTGTGGCAGCTGGGTGGCATCCTGGTCCGGTGAGCCTGTCCGATGATCTTCCCCCGCCGCGACGGCCCCTGTTCTTCCCTGTGGTCATTGCCACCACGTTTCTCAGCATCATCGGCATCTCCGCCGGCATTCTCCTGGCCAACGAGCGCGACCGCCGCGAGGCGCTGAACCCGGTGAACAACACCCCGGCCATCGTCGACAGCCCAGCCGCGCCCGATCCTTCGCCTTCTCTGGATGGCGAGCCCTGCCGGCCGGAGACCCTCGACGCCGCCGCAAACGCCGGATACCCCGGACCGCTGGTCATAGTCCTGCATCTGCGCACCAAGAGTTCGGACGTCTACATCTGCCGGGATGCGTCCGACCAGCTCTTCTACCACGCCGACAACGGTGGCGAGGACCAGTGGATCGAGGGCGAGACCGCGCTCTTCCTGGCCGGCGTCGAGCGGCGCTCGGACGATTACCTGGCCACCGCCAACGACGGGACGACGCTCTCCGTGACCAAGAAGCGGCTGGTGGTGACCCACCGGGACGGCGGTAAGGAGACCCAGGCGGCGATCGGCTGAGGAATGCGGGGGAGGGTCGGCGGGGTTGCAACACTGGTGCCCTGGGAGGATGGGTGCCGATAGCTCACAATCGTCGTCGACACGGAGGTAGGCCGCACCGTGGCCCAGTACATCTACACGCTGGAGAAGGCGCGCAAGGCGCACGGCGACAAGGTCGTGCTCGACAACGTCACGTTGAGCTTCCTGCCCGGCGCCAAGATCGGTGTGGTCGGCCCGAACGGCGCCGGTAAGTCCACGCTGCTCAAGGTGATGGCCGGCCTGGAGACGCTGAGCAACGGCGAGGCCCGGCTGATGCCCGGCTTCACCGTGGGCATGCTCGCGCAGGAGCCGCCGCTCAACGAGACCAAGACCGTCCTCGGCAACATCGAGGAAGCGGTCGCCGAGACCAAGGCGAAACTCGACCGGTTCAACAAGATCGCCGAGGAGATGGCGACCGACTACACCGACGAGCTGATGGAAGAGATGGGCAAGCTGCAGGAGCAGCTCGACAACGTCAACGCCTGGGACCTCGACTCGCAGCTCGAGCTCGCCATGGACGCGTTGCGCTGCCCGGCGCCGGACGCCGACGTCACCCAGCTCTCCGGTGGCGAGCGCCGCCGGGTCGCCCTCTGCAAGCTGCTGCTCGAGGCGCCCGACCTGCTCCTGCTGGACGAGCCCACCAACCACCTGGACGCCGAGAGCGTGCAGTGGCTGGAGCAGCACCTGGCCAAGTACGCCGGCACCGTCATCGCCATCACGCACGACCGGTACTTCCTGGACAACGTGGCCGGCTGGATCCTCGAGCTGGACCGCGGCCGGGCGATCGGCTACGAGGGCAACTACTCGACGTACCTGGAGAAGAAGCAGCAGCGACTCTCGGTCGAGGGCCGCAAGGACGCCAAGATGAAGCGGCGGCTCTCCGAGGAGCTCGAGTGGGTCCGCTCGAACGCCAAGGCGCGGCAGACCAAGAGCAAGGCCCGCCTCGAGCGGTACGAGGAGATGGCCACCGAGGCGGAGAAGACCCGGAAGCTGGACTTCGAGGAGATCCAGATCCCGCCGGGCCCGCGCCTGGGCAACACCGTCATCGAGTCCAACGACCTGGTCAAGGGCTTCGACGACCGGGTCCTGATCAACCACCTGTCGTTCTCGCTGCCGCGCAACGGCATCGTCGGCATCATCGGCCCGAACGGCGTCGGCAAGACCACGCTGTTCAAGACCATCGTCGGGTTCGAGAAGCCGGACGCCGGCCAGGTCCGGGTCGGCGAGACCGTGTCGCTGTCGTACGTCGACCAGAACCGCTCCGGCCTGGACGGCACCAAGACCGTGTGGGAGGTCGTCTCGGACGGCCTGGACCACCTGATGGTCGGCAAGGTCGAGATGCCGTCCCGGGCGTACGTGGCCGCCTTCGGCTTCAAGGGCCCGGACCAGCAGAAGCCGGTCAAGGTCCTGTCCGGCGGCGAGCGCAACCGGCTCAACCTCGCGATGACGCTGAAGATCGGCGGCAACGTGATCCTGCTCGACGAGCCGACCAACGACCTGGACGTGGAGACGCTCTCCAGCCTGGAGAACGCGCTGCTCGACTTCCCGGGCTGCGCCGTGGTCATCTCCCACGACCGGATGTTCCTGGACCGCGTGGCCACCCACATGCTGGCGTGGGAGGGCACCGAGGAGGAACCGGACAAGTGGTTCTGGTTCGAGGGCAACTACGAGGCGTACGAGAAGAACAAGATCGACCGCCTCGGCGCCGACGCGGCACGCCCGCACCGGGTCACCTACCGCAAGCTGACTCGTGACTAAATACGTCCATGACGTGGCCGTCCGCTGGTCCGACATGGACGTGTACGGCCATGTCAACAACGCGCGCTTCCTCACCCTGTACGAGGAGGCGCGCGTCGCCATGTTCTTCCTCGCCGCGCGCGAGCAGGGCGTGACCTCGTTCGAGGAGGGCATCGTGATCTCCCGGCACGAGGTCGACTATCTGCGACCGGTGGATTTCGGACGTCCGGTCCGCATCGAGACGTGGGTCTCGCAGCTGCGTGCGGCCAGCTTCGTCGTGTCGTACGAGCTCTTCGACGAGGGTGAGCTCGCCGGGCGGGCCAAATCCTGGTGCGTGCCGTACAACCTGGCGGAGGGCTTCCCGCGCCGGCTGTCCGAGGCGGAGCGGGACTTCCTCAAGCCGTACGTCGAGCAATGAGCCTTTCCGGAATCCCGGACGCCGGCGCCTTCCTGGCGCGTCTGGTCCGGCTGGACCGCGGCGCCCCGGTGCGCCTGCGACCGTCCGGCCCGCGGGTCGCGCTGTGGGGTCACCTGCCGTGGGACGTGCTGGTCACCCGCGAGGTTGACGGCGCCGTCGAGGGCGACGTGACCGTGTCGGCCGCCGAGCTGCTGGCCACACTCTCCGTTTCGTCCCCTGAGCTTCCGCCGCGGCGTGATGCCGACTGGCGGTGGCCACTCCCGGCGCCGTCAGGTGCCGTCGTCGAGCATGTCGCCGTCTCCGAGCTCTCGCGGCTCGCCGTGGCCGCGGCCGGGACACTGCGCGAAGTCACCGGTGGTGGGCTCGGCCGGGCGGTCGGACAACGCGCCGTTCGTGACGCTTTGCTTGACCACGTTGCACTCGTAGTCACCACTGCCGATGGCGATTCAGTGGAGATTCCGCAACGACTCGTTCAGGCGGTGTCACGGATGGGATTTCTCGGACCGGCCGATGTGGAGGGTCCTGACGCGAGAGTGCTCGTCTCGGGACGCTGGGTGGGACTTTCCGCACCATATGGAGTTGCATGGCTACAGCGGGTCAAGAATCTGGCTGTTATGCCCATCTCGACTCACCCGAAAGGGTGATGGCCCATCGACTGTCCGGTCGCGCCCTCCGGTTGGGGGGATGACCTCCGAGATCTGTACGGGTAGCGTCGCTGCCCGGGGTCACCGCTACGTCCGGCGGTTCGGCCTGCTGGGGAGCGAGGTGCACAACGATGCCGTGGTGGTCATGGCGGCCAGGATCGTCCGCGGGCGGCCGGCCCGAGGCCGGTGGCGAGGTCGCGTTGCAAAGCAGCGTCCGCGTCGCGATACCCGCCCAGCGTGAGCCCGGACATGCGGCTCCGCCGGCGGAACTGTCCACGATCGACGAGGGCGACCAGGTTCAGCCAGTCACGCTGGACCGCATCGGCAAAGCCCTCGATCTGCTCGACATCCGGTTCCTCGCCGACGGCGGCGGGAGCCTGCTGGCCATGTGGGAACGGCACGCGGTGCTGTTCACCCTCGAAGGGCCCGACGACGAGATCCTGGTGATGCGAGCCCGGCCGCACTCCACCGTGCCGCCGGACTGGGCCGACCGGGCCTACCGCGTCGTCAACGAGTGGAACCACACCCGCCGGTTCTGCAAGGCGTATGTGGGCGACCCGACCGAGCGGGGGCAGCTTCCGATCTACGCGGAGCTGCAGGTGCCGCTCAACTCGGGGGCTCATGATGCCCTGCTTGTGGAGATGCTGGACTGCGGTGCTGCTGTTGCCACGTCGTTTGTGGACTGGCTGCATGATGAGGGTGCTCTGCTTTAACCCGGGTTGGGCTTGGGTTAGGCCGGGTTGGGCTTGGGTTATCCCGGGTGGGGCTTGGGTTGCCTGGGTGGGGCTTGGGTTAGCCCGGGATGGGCTGGGCTGGGTGCGGTGACGTGCTGTTTTTGGATTTGCTGGGTGTGTACGGCTGCTGAGCTGGCTGGTCGTCGCTTCGCTCCTCCGGGCATTTCGCCCCGGGGAGCTGACGACTTGGCCACGAAAAAGCACCTCGGCTTCGCCTGGCACTTTTTCGCGGCCAAGTCGTCAGCGGGCGAAATGCGGGTGGTTGCGCTTTCCCGCCTGCGGGTGGTTGCGCTTTGCCCGCTTGCGGGTGGTTGCGCTTTGCCCGCTTGCGGGTGGTTGCGCTTTGCCCTCTTGTTGCTTCGCTTTGTGTTAGTTGAGCGGGAACATGCCGACTCGGCCGTGGTACTCCCTGCCCAGCTTGTCTGTGTCGCTACCTACCAGCAGGCCGTTGGCGGTGGGGATCAGTGCCCTTACGCCTACGCCTCGGCTGCGGGAAGGATTCCACGGGAGGGACTTTCCGGTGGTGGGGCTTACTGCGCCGATGCCCTCGCGCTTGACTGCGCCGGCTCCGGGGCCCTTGGCGTCGCTGCCGTAAGGGTTGTCCTGGTAACGCTGGTGGCCGCCCAGGTAGACCGCGGCGCCCGTTACCGCCACCGCGTAGAGGGAGTCGCCGCCTGTCCGCTGGACCCAGGTCGGGTTGTGCAGGCCGGCGCCGGCCACCTCGAAACGGGCCGCCGAGTCGCACAGCTTGACCGGGGACGAGGCGCGGCCGGTCGCGGCCACCACCAGGTAGCGGCCGTCCGGCGAGAACTTGACCTGCCGCAGGTAGGTGTCGAAGCCCGCCATGCACACCGGCTTGTAGGCGTTGGTGTACCAGCTGGACAGCGAGGCGGTCGCGCCGCTGACATCGAACATGGCGATCTGCGTACGGTCCGCGGAGCCCGCCTTGAGGATCGCCCCGATCGCGATCAGCTTGGTGCCGTCCGCGGTGACGTCGAGGTGCTCGACCCGGGCCCGCTGCAGGCCGGGCGCGGAGAGCCGGGCGTCGAAACCGCGGTCCACCGCGCCGGTGTTCGCGTCCATCCGGGCCAGCGCGACCCGGGGCGTGCCGCTGATCGCGGTGAACGTGCCACCCGCGTAGAGCCACCTGCCGCGGACCGCGAGCGCCCGGGCGTCACCCCAGTTCTGCGTCGCGAGGAAGCCGGGAACCCGCTGGCTGTTGCTCAGGGACACCCGGGCCAGGCCGCGCTGGGCGGCGCCGTTCACCGTCTTGAACGCCCCACCCAGATAGACCGTGCCACCGGCGCCGGCCGCGAGGGAGTACACGGCGCCGTCGACGGACGGGGCGAACGGGCGGACAACGCCGTCGTTCAGGCCGTACGCGAAGATGTTGCGACGGGCGTACGTCCTGGTTTTGCTGCTGTTGGTGACCTCGGTGAAGCTCCCGGCGACCACGACGGTGTCACCCACCACGGCGATGGCCCACACGGTGCCGCCGGTCACATGCGGGGTGAAGTCCACGGGATTGACCGAGACCACTTTGGGGTGGGCCAGATCGGCGGCGGCCGGTCCCGCGACGGCCAGACCGGCGGCGGTCAGCAGAGCGGTGGCGGTCAGCAGGGCGGCGGCGGAGAGGCGTCGACGCATGTTGGGCGGCTCCAGAGTCGGGTGGCGGTCAACCCGATCAACGAACAAGCCGTCCCATGGATGCGATCAGTCCGAGTTCACCATGAATTGGGCGGCTTTCTCCAAATAGTTCCAGAGGGCCGAATAGTGCGGTTCTGGCAGACCAAGAGAGTCGACCGCCGTACGCATGTGCTTGAGCCACGCGTCGCGCGCCGCCGGGCTCACCTGGAAGGGCGCGTGCCGCATCCGCAGCCGGGGATGCCCGCGGGACGCCGAGTACGTGTTCGGGCCGCCCCAGTACTGCATCAGGAACAGCGTCAGCCGGTCGGCGGCCGGGCCCAGGTCCTCCTCCGGGTACATCGGCCGGAGGATCGGATCACCGGCCACGCCCTCGTAGAAGACGTCGACCAGGCGCCGGAACGTCGGCTCACCACCGACCGCGACGAAGAAGCTCGCCTCCTCGACCGGTGGCGGTTCCTTGGCCGCCGGCGTCAGCGGCAACTCTCGGGGTGCGGTCACCCATCCATCCTGCCAGCCGCCTCGCGGAACCGCGGACGGGCGGGAGGTGGCGTCTCGGCCACCGCCTCCGCCTGCGGTCCGGTCCGCGGCCAGCGCAGGGCCTGCACCACCATCAGCCCGACCCCGCCGACGCTCCACAACCCGACCACCAGAGGCACCGACGCGCGGTCGGCCAGAAAGCCGGTGAGCAGCACCGCACCGCCCTGGGCGACCTGCAGACCCTGCTGCATCACGCCGAAGGCGCGGGCCCGGTAGCCGTGCGGCAGGCAGAGCACGAACTGGGTGTTCAGCGTCGGCATCAGGCCGCCCAGCGCGGCGCCGGACAGCAGCGTGAGCATCACCACAACCGGCACGGGCGGGGCGGTGAGCGCTGGGACCAGAATGAGCGGCGCCAGCACGGCCAGCGGCCGGATCAGCCGGTGCCGGGTGGCCTGGGTGACCAGCCGGCCGGTGATCAGGCCGCCGATCACGAAGCCGACCGGACCGGCCGCCATGATCAGTCCCTGGTCGACGCCGCGGGTCACCGAGCTCGGGTCGCCCTGCGCGGCCCACGCCGCGGCCAGGCCCTCGGGCACGATCGAGAACGCCGAGATGGAGAAGGCGAGCAGCGCGATCGCGCGCAGCGCGGGGCTGCCGAAGACCAGGCGGAACCCGTCCGCCGACTCACGCAACAGGTGGGTGCGCTGCTCCTCGGGCATCGCGGGCGGCCGACGTCCGATCCCGCCGCCGACCAGCAGCGCCGACACGGCGAACAGCACGCCGACCAGAACCATCGCCAGATGCGGGTTCAGCGCCGCCGCCACGGCCGCGCCGATCAGGTAGCCGCCGACCTGCGCGGCCTGGACGGTGGTGGCGTTCGCGGCCATCGCCACGGCCAGCTGGGCCCGGCTCAGGATCACCGGCATCAGCGCCGACCGGGCGGCCTGGATCGGCACGCCGGCCAGGGTCACCGCGAAGAGCAGGCCGAGGATCGCCGGCCACGGCACGCCGGGGACGACCAGGATCAGGATCAGGGCGGCGCGGGTCAGGTCGCCGAGGACCATCACCGATCGGTACGAGTGCCGCTCGGCGACCGCGGCGAGCAGGGGACCGAAGAGCAGCCACGGCAGATAGCTGGTGGCGAAGGCGGCCGCGGACAGCGTGACCGACTCGGTGCGCTCGTAGACGAGGACGGTGACCGCGGCCCGGGCCAGATAGTCGCCGATCCAGGAGGCGACGAGAGCGAGATAGACCGCGCGGTACTCGGACACGGCGAAGACGTCCCGGAAGGTCACCGGTCGGTCGTCGGACACCCGCCCCCCGCTCTGTTGGACAACCACACCCGCTCGCGAACTTGTAGCTGCACGTGCAGATGCTCTGTGCGGGATTCTGCCCGATCGGCCGACCGGTGGCTAGGGCGTACGGCGGGATAAGACCTCATTCGGGCGAGATTGGACATCACCCGTTCGCCTGACCTGGGCCTTTGATCGGGCCCTCGGGCAGGGTCACTCGGTCGGGCCTTTCAGCCGGGCCTTTCAGCTGGGCCTTTCAGCTGGGTCCGCCGGTCTCGCTCGCGGAGCCGTACGGGGCGGCGGGCCGGGGGAGCAGTCGCGAGGCGGCGATCCGACCGGAGATGCCGGACGTCTCCAGCGACTCGGACAGGGCCCGGCGCAACTCCCGCTGCACGGCGATCTGCCCGTCCGCGGTGGTCTTGGCGATCGTCCGGATGGTGGCGCCGTCCACCGTGATGGTCTCCACACCGACCACGTCCGGCGGCTCGAGGAACTCGGTGGCGTGCGCCGGGTCCTCGGCGACGCGCAGCGCGGCCGTCCGCATCACCGACATCGCCTCCTCCGAGTTGACGAAGCCGATCGGGATGTCGATCACCACCATGGCCCAGCCCTGGCTCTTGTTGCCGACCCGCAGGATCTCGCCGTTGCGGACGTACCAGAGCACGCCGCGCGCGTCGCGGACCGTCGTGATCCGCAGGCCGACCGACTCCACCACCCCACTCGCGTCGCCCAGGTCGACCGAGTCGCCGACGCCGTACTGGTCCTCCAGCAGCATGAACAAGCCGGCGATCAGGTCCTTGACCAGGCTCTGCGCGCCGAAACCGAGCGCCACGCCGACGATCCCGGCGCTGGCCAGCAGCGGCGCCAGATTGAAGCCGAACTCGCCCATCACCAGCAGCACCGCGATGGTGAACACGATCGCGGTGACGAAGCTGCGCAGCACCGACCCGATCGCCTCGGCGCGCTGCCGCCGGCGCTCCGGGATGAACGTGCCCTCCTCCGCGGTCTGCGCGGTGCGCTCCTTCAGAGGCTTCAGAAGGGCCGGCATCGACGCGCGGGAGGTGCTGTTGGCGAGACGCTGGATCGCCCGGTGGATGATCCAGCGGATCAGCATCGCGGCCAGGATGATGCCGATCACCCGGAGCGGTTTCAAGATGATCACGTAGCTGCTGTTCGCCAGCCACTGGTTGCCGGTGAGGTCGTAGACCTGGCGGCACAGCGCGTCGGCGTTGCAGCCGTCGGTGATGTCCTTGATGCTCGGCGTCGAGAAGTCGAAGCCGGGGGAGGACGAACCGGGATCAGGAGTTGGAGCTAAGGGAAACACGGGACACCAACCTACCGTGCCGCTACCGGCGCCTGGTCCTTCGGACGGCGCGGAGAACCCGAGCCTCGAACGAGGCTATGGACGCCCTCCCTCCTACGGGGGACCTCAGACGTTTACCGGGCGGCCACAGATTGTGCTCGCAATTCCGTGATTCATCAGGGACTATTGGCGCACGGGTACCGGAGATCGCCGGGCTCCCCGGCGTATACATCCAGCACACGTCCAGCACATCGGGAGCGGTGAAGAGCAACACACACTCCGAAGGGTGATCAACGATGCCTGACATACGACCCACAGTGGGCTCATCCGCGTTGGTTTTGAACGCTACCTACGAGCCCTTGTGCGTCGTATCGGTGCGTCGAGCGACCATCCTCGTGCTGACCGCTAAGGCAGAGTGTGTCTCCGACGGCGACGGACTGCTGCACAGCGCCCATCACACGCTCCCGATCCCGTCCGTGGTTCGGTTGACGCGATACGTGAAGGTTCCCTACCGCACCCACATCGGCCTCTCCCGCCGTGCCATCTTCGCGCGCGACGGCGGCCGCTGCGCCTACTGCCGGGGCTCCGCCGAGACCATCGACCACGTCTTCCCGCGCAGCCGTGGTGGCCTGCACGCCTGGGACAACGTGGTGGCCGCCTGCGCCAAGTGCAACCACAGCAAGGGCGACAAGACCCCGGGCGAGCTGGGCTGGCGGCTGCACCAGGCGCCGGCCGCACCGCGGGGCGTGGCCTGGCGGGTGCTCGGCCACCGCACGCCCGACCCGCGCTGGTCCGACTGGCTCGACCTCCCGACCGTGCCCGCCGCGGCCGAGGCCGCCTGACGCGGGGCGAGGCCGCCTGACGCGGGGCCGAGGTTGCCGGACGCGGGACGGAGCCGCCTGATGCGGGGCGAGGCTGCCTGACGCTGAGCGGTGCGGCCGCTTGGTGAGGCACGGCCGATTTGGCGGGCTCCGGGGCGGCGGCCTAGCGTTTCCGGGTGCCGGTCAGGCTGGCGAAGACCACGATGTTGTCGCTGTAGCCCTGAGCGCCGCCCAGCCACGTTCCGCCGCAGGTGACCAGCCGCAGCGACGGCCTGCTGTAGTCGGCGTACACGCGCTGGATCGGCAGTTTCGCCTTGCCGAAGTTCTCCACCGAGTTGATCGTGAAGAGCGCCACCTCGCGATCGTCCCGCAGCACCTCGATGACCTGACCGGGCTTCAGCTTGGCCAGGTGGTGGAAGACCGACGGGCCGGTGCGGGTGTCCGCGTGCCCGACGATCAGCGCCGGGCCGAACTGGCCCGGCGTCGGCCCCTGGTCGAACCAGCCGGCCTCGTTGTGGCGCTGCAGCGGCGGCACGTCCACCGAGCCGTCCTTCGCCAGCCCGACGTCGAGGATCGGCGCCTCCACCTTGATCGCCGGGATGGTCAGCCGCAGCGGGCGGCTCGGCTCCAGCACCGGGAAGGCCCGCGGCGGGGGCTCGTCCGGGCCGCGGAACCAGCTGCCGATGTCCAGGCTGGTGGCGTTGCCCAGGCCCATGCCCACACAGAACAGCCCGAGGAAGACCAGCCCGCCGGCGATCCAGCCGATCGGCAGCCGCCCACGCCGCACCGCCCGGACCGGCCGGGGCGCTCCCGCCACGCGCGGCCTGGCGAAGCGCTGCCCGGTGACTCGCTGCCCGGTGACGCGCGGCCCGGCGACGCGCTGCCGGGGCACGACGACGGCCGGGCGCTTCCCGCGCACCGAATCCGGCAGGCGGGCGGGACTCATCCCAGACGCCGGCGGCGCAGGGCGACCAGGGCGAGCACGAAACCGGCCAGGATCGCGGCCGCCCCGCCGCCGATCAGCAGCGGCGCCTGCCGGCCGGGCGCGGTGCCCCCGCCGCCGGTGGCCGGGCCCCGGGTCGGCTCGACACGAGCCACCACATGCAGGTCCGACGTGGCGGTCTGCCTGTCCGGGCAGCGCAGAGTCACCCGGTAGTCGCCGGCCTTCGTGTCCCGCGCGATGCGCACGGTCGCGGTCAGGAAACCGAAACTCGGCTTGACCTGGACCGAACCCCACGGATCGGCGGCCACCGTCGCCGGATTCAGGTTGTCGGTGCAGCTCGCGCGGACGCCGATCTCGTCGCCGGCGCGTACCGTGCTCGGGTTGGTCTCCACGAAGACCGCGGCCGCCGCTGACGCGGGAGTGGGCGCGGCGAAGATCAAGACGGCTAGCGCCGCAAGTGCGGCCGGGACGGACCTGCGCATTGAGTTCCCCCTCGACACGATCATCGCCGAACGGCGCGTGAGGGTGATTTTCGCACCTGAAGGCGTAATCCGCCGAGATCCCCATCGCATGAGATGCGGGTATGAGACCCGACGGCGTGGGAGAACCCGCACTCCGCTACCGTGAGGGCGTGTCCGTGCTGAACACTGTCCTGGTCTACGCGCTGATCCCGCTCGCGGTCATCGCGATCGTGGTCATGCTGGCCCGTGCCGGCAGCGACTCCGGGCGCCCCTCGCGGCGCTACCGACCGGGCCGTCCCTACGACTTCGCACCGACCTGGTTCCTCGCCGCCCCGGAGCGGACCGGACCCGCGGTGCCCGCCATCGAGGCCGGCGTCATCGAGGGTTCGGACGGCCGGCCCGTCCGCCCCGGCCCGGTTGGAGGCGCAAGTGACCGCTGGTGACCAGACCGCACTGAAGCGCTCGACCACAGGCGTGGACGGACCCGAGGGCACCTCGCAGGGGCCCCACCCGTCAAGCTCGGTGGAGACGCCGGGCGGTCCCACACTGACCGAGGACCCGCACAAGTCCGAGCCGGCGGCCGCCGCGCTGGAAGGCCCGTTCACCACCCGGCAACTGCTCCGCCTGGACGAGGCGATGCGCGTCGCCGACCAGCAGACCGGGCTGATCTTCAGCGTCTACGTCGGCGAGCTTGCCGAGCCGGTCCGCCAGACGGCCGAAAACCTGCACCGCGAGATCGCCGGCTCCCCGCTGGCGGTGCTGATCGCGGTGTCACCCAACCAGCGCGTGCTGGAGATCGTGACCGGGAGCGAGGCACGTAAGCGCATCTCCGACCGGGATGCCAAGCTGGCTGCCTTGTCGATGGCCGCTTCGTTCGCGGGTGGGGACCTGGCTGGCGGGGTGCTGTCGGGCTTGGACCAACTGGCTACTCACGCTGGTAAACACTGAGCTGAGCTTGGCTGGGCTGGTTGCACGCGGCTGCTGAGCTGGCTGGTCGTCGCTTCGCTCCTCCGGGCATTTCGCCCCGAGGAGCTGACGACTTGGCCACGAAAAAGCACCACGGCTTCGCCTCGTGCTTTTTCGCGGCCAAGTCGTCAGCGGGCGAAATGCGAGTGGTGCAGGTCGGAGCGAGTGGTGCAGGTCGGAGACAGTGGGTGCAGGTCGGAGACAGTGCCGCTCAGACCCACGTGGACGGCGCTAGCCGGATTGGGTACGGGGCGTTCAGCTTCACCAGCTCTGGGGGAGCGATGCTCTGGGGTTGGGCGTAGCCCTCGTTTTTGAGGGTGTGGGCGTGCAAGGTGGGGCCGTCGGAGATGCGCCAGTAGTGCGGGATTCCTGCCTCGGCGTACAGAGACGGCTTCAGCAGGCGGTCGTAGCGGCTGCTTGCTGGGCCCTCTACCTCGACGACCAGGGCCACGTCGGCGGGGTCCGCCCAGACTGCGCCGGATGAGTCTGGGCGCAGCACCGTTACGTCGGGGACCAGGTGGCTTGGGCCGGTGGCCACGCCCAAGCGGGCGCACACCCACCAGCCCTGGGGGGCCGCGCCCCGCAAGGTCGTCACCAGAGCTCGCACGATCGCCTCGTGAGGGGCGTCGAGTGGTGGCGTCACGTGCAGGCTGCCGTCGACTATCTCGTAGCGGTGGCCGTCCTGCGGGAACAGGTGCAGGTCGGGTTCCGTCCACGGGCCGGCGGGGGCGGTCCAGCGGACCAGTGAGGCGGGACCGGTCGTCACGCACCCAGCGTACTCACGCTGGGTGGTGACGAGGTGACGATCAGGCGCGCCGCTCAGGCGATCAAGTCGCCGCGGCGCGCGCATGAGCGGACGAGGTGGCGCGCCCGGGTGATCAGGTGGCCGCTCGGGCGCGCCCAGGTCAGGTGGCGCGCCCGGGTGATCAGGTGGCCGCTCGGGCGCGCCCAGGTCAGGCGGCGCGCCGGGTGATCAGGTGGCCGCTCGGGCGCCCAGGTCAGGCGGCGGCTGTGTCGCGGGCTCGGGCCCTGAGGGCTCGGACGACGCCGTCGCGGCCCTCGGCGACCAGGCGGCGCAGCGACGGGTTGTGGCCGTTGCCGGCGAGCCAGGCGTCGGTCTGGGCCACGGTCTCGTCGCTGACCTGGTAGGCGGGGTACGCCAGCATGACGAACTCCTGGGCCGGCTCGCTGTCCGAACGCTTCCACACCGTGTCCACCACGTCGAAGAAGCGCTGGGCGTACGGCGCCGTCAACGTCACCTGGGTGGAGTGCTGGAAGCCCTGCAGCAGCGACCGGTGCAGCCAGTTCGGCAGTTCCTCGTCGCCGGTCAGCTTCGCCCACACCGACGCCTTGTTCTCCGCCGTCGGCAGCAGCGCCCGGGCGTACGCGGCCTCCCGCTCGCCGCTGGCCGTGCGGTCGCCGTCCAGCTCGTAGCCGATCTGCTCGTCGGTCGCCTCGCCGGCCGCGGCCAGCGTCTGCAGCAGCGACCAGCGCAGCTCGGTGTCCACGGTCAGGCCCTCGGGCACCCCGTCGCCGGACAGCCAGCCGCGCAGCGTGGCCAGGTCGCCGGCGCCGCGGCCGGACACGGTGTAGGCGCGCGCCCAGGCCAGCTGGAAGCCGCTTCCCGGCGCTGCCGCCGCCAGGGCCGCCGCCGCCGTCTCGGCCAGCCGGGCCCACCCGGTCGGCGCCCACTCCTGGTCGGCGTACATGGTCAGCGCCGTCTGCGCCTGGCGCAGGGTCGCCGTGGTCAGGTTGATGTCCTTCTCGGCGGGCAGGCCGCTGCACACCAGGGCCAGGTAGTCGCGGGTGGCCAGCTCGGCGTCGCGCACCATATCCCAGGCGGCGGCCCAGCACAGCGCCCGGGCCAGCGACGAGTCGAAACCGGCGATGTGCTCGACCACGGTGGCCATCGAACGCTCGTCGAGGCGCAGCTTGGCGTACGTGAGGTCGTCGTCGTTGAGCAGCAGCACGTCGGCCGCCGGCTGACCGACGAGCCGGTCGATCTCGGTGCGCTCGCCGGCCACGTCCAGCTCGAGCAGCTCGCGGCGGACCAGCTGGTCGCCCTGCTTGTCGTAGAGGCCGACGCCGATCCGGTGGGTGCGCAGCGTGGGATAGGCGGCCGGGGCCTCCTGCTGCACCACCACGCTGGTGTACGTGCCGTCCGCGCCCACCTCGATCACCGGCCGCAGCGTGTTGACCTGGGCGGTCTCCAGCCACTGGGCGGCGAACTTGCGCAGCTCCCGGCCGGACGCCGTCTCCAGCTCGGTGAGCAGGTCGTCGAAGGTCGCGTTGGACCACATGTGCTTGCCGAAGTAGGCGCGCAGGCCGGCCAGGAAGGCGTCCTGACCGACGTACGCCACGAGCTGCTTGATGACGCTGGCGCCCTTGGCGTAGGTGATGCCGTCGAAGTTGACCTCGACCGCCTCGAGGTCGGGCATCTCGCAGTACACCGGGTGCGTCGAGGACAGCTGGTCCTGGCGGTAGCCCCAGTTCTTCCGGATCGACAGGAAGGTCGTCCAGGCGTCGGTGAAGCGGGTGGCGCTGGTGTTGCACCAGTGGCTGGCCCACTCGGCGAACGACTCGTTCAGCCACAGGTCGTTCCACCAGCGCATGGTGACCAGGTCGCCGAACCACATGTGCGCCATCTCGTGCAGGATCGTGTTGGCGCGCTGCTCGTACTCGTAGTCGGTGACCTGCGACCGGAAGATGTAGTGCGCCTCGGCGTGCACGACGCAGCCGAAGTTCTCCATCGCGCCGGCGTTGAAGTCGGGCACCCACAGCTGGTCGTACTTGGGCAGCGGGTAGCGCACGCCGAACTGCTCGTGGAAGAAGTCGAAGCCCTGCTTGGTGACGGCGAAGATGTCGTCGGCGTCCAGGTACCGTGCCATCGACGCGCGCACGAACGCGCCCAGCGAGATGCCGTCGTGCTCGTCGCGGACCTCGGTGTACGGCCCCGCGCACAGCGCCGTGATGTACGAGCTCATCCGCACCGACGGCGGGAAGTGCACGGTCTTGGCGCCGACGCCCGCCTTGGCCTCGCTCTCGACCGGCATGTTGGAGACGACTTTCCAGTGCGCCGGGACGGTCGCGTGCCAGGTGAAGTTGCTCTTCAGGTCGGGCTGGTCGAAGCAGGCGAAGACCCGCTGCGCGTCCGCGGTCTCGAACTGGCTGTAGAGGTAGATCTCCTTGTCGACCGGGTCCATGCTGCGCTGCATGCCCTGACCGCTCGCCGAGTAGGCGAAGTCGGCCTCCACCACCAGCGTGTTCGCGGCGGCCAGCCCGGTCAGCGTCAGGCCCGTCTCGGCCGACCAGCCGGAGGTGTCCACCGGCGCGCCGTTCAGCGTGGCCGAGTGCAGGGTGGTCGCGGCGACCTCGATGAACGTCTCCGCGCCGGGCTCGACGCAGGTGAACGTGACCTGGGTGGTGGAGCGGAAGGTGACCTCTCCCGGGTTGCCCGAGCCGTCGGTCAGGTCGAGGGTGATGTCGTACCCGTCGATCGTGAGCAGGCGGGCCCGCTCGGCTGCCTCGACCTGGGTCAGGTTACGAACTCCGGCCACGATCACTCCATTCCGCACGCAGGGGGGCCATGCGACCCCCGTCGAGAAGCTTTCCACGTCACCCTATGTCCTGGGGCCGTGGTGCACGTCACCCGGAACGGGCCAGCTTACGGAGAGAGGATCAGAGCATGACGGAACGTGAAACGGTCGACATGTGGTTCGACCCGGTGTGTCCCTGGGCCTGGATGACGTCGCGCTGGCTGCTCGAGGTGGAGCGGGTGCGCCCGCTGGACATCGAGTTCCACGTGATGAGCCTGTCGGTGCTCAACGAGGGACGTGACCTGCCCGGCGACTACCGAGCGATGATGGACACCTCGTGGGGTCCGGTGCGGGTCTGCATCGCCGCGGCCGAGACCGCCGGGCCGGAGGTCCTGCGCGACCTCTACACCGCGCTCGGCACCCGCATCCACCTGCAGAAGTACGAGCGTGGCGAGAAGCTTTACGCCGAGGCGCTGGCCGACGCCGGCCTGGACCCGGCGCTGGCGGCCGAGGCCGGGAGTGACAAGTGGGACGCCAAGCTACGGGCGAGCCACGACGCGGGGATGAAGCCCGTCGGCATGGACGTCGGCACCCCGGTGATCCACGCGCCCGGCCCGGACGGCGAGCCGGTGGCGATCTTCGGCCCGGTGGTCACCCCGGCGCCCAAGGGCGAGGCGGCCGGCAAACTCTGGGACGGTGTCCGGCTGTGCATGAGCACACCCGGGTTCTTCGAGCTCAAGCGCACCCGCGACCTGGGCCCGATTTTCGATTGAGAGCACCTTCAGGGCCCCGAGGGTCGTTGGATGGGGTGCGTCACTAGTTGGAGTGATGGGCCTCGACAACCCGGAGGGTTTCCTGTGAGCGCGAGTGACAGCGTCGCCACCTCGACGATCGCCGTGCACCGGGGGATCTGGACCGACCCTGATCTGGCGGCGATGGTGGCGCCGCCGGTCACGGTCGTCAGCATGCCCATCGGCCGCAAGGTCGACGACTGGCGGCGCGCGCAGTTGCAGCGGTCACGCGGGAACATGCCCGTCGGACGGCACCGCGGGCAGGCCCGGTAACCTGCGCGCATGACGGTCGCCCACCCGATCTCCCGGGCCTGGATCTCCGCCGCGATCACCGGCGCGCAGAACTACGACGAATTCGCTGATGACGCCGAGATCACCGCGATCATCGCGGCGAACCCGGCCAGTTCCCTCGCCATCGAGATGCCGCATCTCGCTCCGGACTCCCGGGGCCGGTCCTTCACCGAGGCGCTGCCCGACGCGGCCGCCCGGCTGGCCGCCCAGCAGGAGCACGGCGACTACACGCCGGCCGAGCAGGTCGCCGTGCTCTACCGGATCACCGCGCCGGGGGAGCCGCCCGCGGTCGGCCTCTGGGCGATGATCGACACCGACCAGATCTCCGCCAGCGCCGACGAGCCCGGCCTGGTCATCCGCAACGAGGACGTGTTCCTGGCCAAGGTGCGCGAGCGGGTCGCGCTGGCCGAGACGGTCGGTGCGCTGCTGTCCCCGGTGCTGCTGCTCCAGACCGGCCGCGGGGACGACCTGCACGCGGCGCTGCTGGCGGCCGCCGACGCGGCGGGGGAGCCGGCCGCGGAAGACACCGACCAGTCCGGGCGTACCCATCAGATCTGGCCCTTGCCCGCGGGCCCCGAGCAGGATGAGCTGCTGGCTCTGGCCGGTGGGGGCGAGCTGGTCGTCGCCGACGGCAACCACCGCAGCCTGGCCGCGCAGAGTGGCGGGCTGCCCCGTTTCCTGGCGGTGGTCACCACGCCTGCCTCGGTCGCGATCCAGCCCTACAACCGGCTGATCAGCGAGCTGCCGGTGCCGCCGGGCGAGCTGGTCGAGCGGCTCACCGCGGCCGGCGCGACGGTCACCGATCTGCCGCGGCCCGCGCGGATCCCGGGCAAGGGCACGATCGAGCTGTACGTGGACGGCCGCACCTACGCCGTCGACCTGCCCGCCGACCCCAACCTGCCGGACGTGGAGAACCTGGACCACGCGCGCGTCGAGCGGGTGCTGCTGGGCCGGGTGCTCGGTCTCGACCCCGGCGACAAGCGGGTCAGCTACGTGGGCGGCGACTACCCGGCCGAGTGGCTGCGCGACGAGGTCGACGCGGCCCGCTCCGAGCTGGCCGTGCTGATCGCCCCGGTCACCGTGGACGACTTCGTCACGGTCAACCTCCAGCGGCAGAAACTGCCCCGCAAGAGCACCTGGTTCACGCCCAAGGCGCGCGGCGGACTCGTGCTGGCCCAGCTCGGCTGATGCTGCACCCGCAGGTCACGGCGGCGGTCGCGCTCCGGCAGCGGCCGCCCGCCGAGGTGCTGGCGAGCGATCCGGCGGCCCAGCTCCAGTTCGTCCGGGACGCGATGGAGGCCGCCAACGAGGCCGAGTGCGGTCCGGCGTTCCCGCTGCCGGTGGTCGCCGACCTGGACGCCGACGGGGTGCCCTGCCGGCTCTACGCGACCGGGTTCGGGCTTCCGGTCGTCGTGTACGTGCACGGTGGCGGCTGGACCTACGGGAGCATCGAGACCTTCGACCGGCTGTGCCGGCGGATCGCCCACCGGTCCGGGTGCGCGGTGGTGTCGGTGGGCTACCGCCTGGCCCCGGAGCATCCGTTCCCGGCCGCACTGGAGGACGTCGAGGTCGTTCTCGCGTACATCAGGAAAGAGGGTCTTGATCTTGGTCTTGACCCGGCCCGGATCGCGATCGCGGGGGACAGCGCGGGCGGCCAGATCGCCACGGTCGTCGCGCGCCGCCAGCGTGACGCGGCCACCCCGCTCGACCACCAGGTGCTGATCTACCCGGCACTGGACCCGCTCTGCGCCTCGGAGTCGTACGCCGAGCTCGGCTCCTACGGCCTCGACCGCGCCTCCATGCAGCTCGCCTGGTCGGCCTACGTGCAGGACCAGGCGCTGCGCTTCACCCCGGACGTGGCGCCGCTGGCCACGCCCGACCTGGCCGGCATGCCGCCGACGCTGATCATCACCGCCGAGTACGACGTGCTCCGCGACGAGGCCGCCGACTACGCCGACGCGCTGGCCGTCGCGGGTGTCCCGGTGGTGCACACCCGGTACGCCCAGATGAACCACGGCTTCGCCCGCAAGCTGGCGGTCATCGACGCCGCGCGGGCCGCCGCCGACCAGATAGCCGCTGTGCTGCGCAGCGCCCTGACGTTCTGAAAGGATCGCTCCCATGCGCGTCTACCTCGGTTCCGACCACGCCGGCTTCGAGCTGAAGAACCACCTCGTGGAGCACCTGACCAAGCAGGGGCACGACGTGGTCGACGTGGGACCGCACGCCTACGACCCGGAGGACGACTACCCGGCGTTCTGCCTGACCACCGGGGCCAAGGTGGTGGCCGACCCGGGCAGCCTGGGCTTCGTCATCGGCGGCTCCGGCAACGGCGAGCAGATCGCCGCGAACAAGATCGCCGGGGTGCGCTCCGCGTTGGTCTGGAAGGTGGAGATCGCCGAGCTCGCCCGGCAGCACAACGACTCGAACGTGTGCGCGATCGGCGCCCGCCAGCACACCCCCGAGGAGGCGAGCGCGTTCGCGGACGCGTTCCTGGCCACGCCGTTCTCCGGCAACGAGCGCCACCAGCGCCGGATCGAGCAGCTCACCGAGTACGAGCGCACCCGGACGCTGCCCGCTCTCCCCGCGTCTTAACGATTGCGGGGCAGTTCCTCGCGCGGCGTCCAGTTGCGCCGCACGACCGGCAGCCTCTCGGCCTCGGCCAGGTCCTCCTCGGTGGGCCGGGCGGCGTCCCGTGCCCGCATCGCCGCACCCACGCTGACCTGTGAAGACCCGGAACCGACGAGGCCGCGCAGGCCGCGCTCGGCGGCCTCCTCATGGCGGGGCTTCGGCTGCGGTTCCTCCACGGGCGGCGGGGGAGTCGTGCTCGAGGTCCGCACTCGTCGTCGGCGCCGCTCCGGTTCGACCATGCCCCGAGCCTAGAAGATCTGCAGCGGTGCGGGCATCCGGTGCCACCCGAAGGCCAGTGACGCCCGGTTCAGCGCGCCCGGGGTGAGCTCCCGCACCCGTCCGGCCGCCGCCAGCGAGGCGAGCGACGTCCCACCCAGGTACGCCGCACCCAGCTCCACCGACGTGCAGGCCAGATCGGCCGGGTCGCCGCTCGGCACGCAGGCCGCGCCGTCCGGGCCGCCGGTGAGCCGCCACCGGCCGGTGTTCGCCTCGAAGTGCCCGTCGGTCACGTCCAGCACCACGTCGACCTCGGCGGCGTAGCGGCGGGCCGCCAGCGCACCCGGCAGGTCAACGATCCGGATCCAGAGGCCGTCCTGCAGCTTCGTGCCGAGCTGCCGCGGCTCGGTCACCAGATGGGTCAGCGGGTCGTCGACCGGCAGGTAGGTGGCGTGCAGCGTGCGAGCCAGGTCGATGCCGAACAGGAAGCGCCACAGGCTCGCGTACGTTTCCGGATCGGCGGCGACCACCTCGTGCACCTGCACCCGGCCGGTCGGGCCGGTGTCGTCCCAGCCGCCCTTGGTGCGCCAGGTCGCGTAGCCGGTCGGTCCGTCCGGGCCGTCGTGCACCACCCCGTGCAGCTCGGTCGCGCCACGCCGCAGCGTGGCGTTGTCGGCCAGCACGAACCGCCACCACCGGTCGTCCCGCGAGGACCAGCCGACCCGCTCCGCGCGCAGCTGCTCGTAGAGCTTGGTGAGCTCGCCGACCGCCTGTCCCGGGTCGACCAGCCGGAGCTCGCTCTTGTCCCTCGGCGAGCCGGGCAAGGCCAGCTCGCGGGTCTTCGCGCTCAGGGTGAGGCGCTGGGCGGCCAGGCCGTAGCCGTACCTCGGGTAGATCCGGCCCTCGCTCGCCCAGAGCACCGCGATCGGCTCGCGACCGCCGGCCGCGATGTCGTCCAGCTGCCGCCGGATCATCCGGCTCAGGATGCCGCGCCGGCGATGGGTGGGCGCGACACTCACGAGGGTGACATGCGCGGCGGGGAGGATCGCTCCAGGCACGGTCAATTCCCTGGTGTACGCGGCCGCGTGCCCGACGACGGCCGATCCGTTCGTGGCGACCAGGCCGCGCTCCGGCTCGTACACCGAGCCCTCGACCTGCCGCATCTCGTCCTCGGCGACGTCGTGGAAGGCCATGCTGAGCAGCCGGTGGATCGCGTCCCAGTCGTCCGCCGCCGCGACGCGGATCGATACGTCATCTCCCATGGTCATGCCGTTCTGTGTAACGGACCGGGCACGCCGAGGCCAACGGTTTGCCGCGTCGCTACTCTCGAAGACGCACAACGTCCGTTGCGTCGTGCCCGATATCGTCCGGGAGGAGCACAATGCCGGAGCAACCGCAGTGGTCGGAGCGGACGCTCGACATGCCGCCGCAGGACCCGTGGGGCGAGCAGCCCACCGCTCAGGCGGTCCCACCCGACGGCCTGCCGGTGCCACCCGACCCGAGCCCGTTCAGCCGGGGCCGAGCCTCGGTCAACCCGCACCCCCGGACCGCGCAGTTCGCCGCCGACCACGAGCCCACCGGCACCGGCTGGCCGGGCGCCGGGGCGCCGCAGCCGCGCGGGTTCTCCTGGCGGGAGCTGCGCCGGGGCGGCGAGTGGACCAGTGCGGGCCTGCTGTTCGCCTTCGTCTGCTGGGGCATCTGGGCGATCTCCACCGACGGCGGGTTCACCGGCCCGGTGATCATCTTCGTGTGCAGCCTGCTGGTGGCCGGTGGCCTCTTCGCGCTCTGCCGGATGGTCGGCCGGCTGGTGCTGGAGAAGCAGTTCCACCGGGTCCGCCGGGGCGCCCGCGGCTCGCACATCGTCACCGCGATCTTCCTGATCGGCGTCGGCGTCGCGCACCTGCGCCAGACCGACTGGGTGATGGACGCGTATCGATGGATTTTAGGATTGTTCTAACCTTCGGCGACCGCTTCCGCGGCACCGTCGCGGCACCGGTCGGCCGGGTCCTCCAGGGCCGGTTCACCCCGTTCACCGTGGACCCGGCCACCTTCGGCCCGCCGTCTGCTACCCGTTGAAGCCGCTGCCCGTCTCGACCAGCGACTTGAGGTCGCTGAGGATCCAGGCCCAGCCACCGCCGGCGCCCTCCTCGTCGGAGCCGGCCACCATCGCGGCCGACTTCGGCGACTCCGGCAGCTCGTGCGTCACCGTCAGCTTGCAGGTGCCCGGCTGGGTCTTCGACTCCTCGATCGAGTACGTCAGGATCGAGTACGGCTCGGCCGCGGTCCCCGGGTCCATCCGCAGCTTCCAGGTCTGCCGCAGCAGCCGCGGCGGGTCGGCCTCGATGACCTCGCCGTCCGCGATGACATCGGGCATCGCGAAGTCGTGCTGGGCGGCGAACGCCCGCATGCCGTCGTTGGCGAACTGCTCGAACCGCCCGCCCTGACTCAGCTCGTACCTCGCGGCGGCTGCGTACCCGTACCTGCCGTTGAACTCCGGGTCGACGATCGCCGCCCAGATCCGCTCCGGCGCGGCCTTGATCCAGATCCGGTGCACCTGCGTCGTGGTGGTCATTCTTCGTCCTCCAGCGCGTTCTTGAGATCGACCAGTGCCGTGACCTGGCGTTCGGTGAACTTGTCGATCCACCGGTCATGGATCAGCCGGATCGGCACGGGATTGAGGAAGTGCAACTTCTCCCGGCCCGAGCGGCGGACGACGACCAGTCCCGCGTCCTCCAGCACCCGCAGGTGCTTGGCGGCGCCGAAGCGCGTCATCGCCAGCTCGGACTCGAGCTCCGTCAGCGTGCGGCCGTCGCGCTGGAAGAGCAGATCGAGCAGAAATCGACGGCTCGGATCGGCGAGCGCCTTGAACACCCGGTCGTCATCCGTCATGACGCCAAGTTAGGTGACCATTTGGTCACATGTCAAGCGGCACTCTGAGTAATTGGTTGACTACGTTGGATCCGGCAACTCGCCGGCACCTCGGCGGGCAACAGCCGGCAACCCTGGCGGCCGATGGTCAGATCACCCCCGCCGTGAGGAGCACGCCATGCGCATCGACCGCTCGTACCGCGCCGCCGCCATCGCCGCCCTCGCAGCCGCCGTCGTCCTGTCGACGGCCACCGCGCCGGCCGAGGCCACCTCCCAGGCCCACGACCACGACGGCATGCCGAACAGCTGGGAGTCGCGACACCACAAGCGCCACGGCAACCCACACGACCCCGACACCGACAACGACGGCATCCGCGACAACCACGAGCACTACCACCACGGCCGCGTCAACAGGCCCGACAGCGACGGCGACCACCAGAACCGCCACGCGGGCGACGACGACTGACCGCTCCTGTGTCAGGGCCTCGTTATCCTGCCCGGCCGGCTAAAGCCCTCACTTCTCAACCGGTTCGAGGTCATCTTTCAGGCGGCTCACCCGGAAGAGCAAAAAGCACCGGCCCGGCCGTAGCCTTGTGGAACGCGGAGACGGCTTCGACGACGGCCCGCGCCGTGTCGCGGCTGTAGAGCGTCTCCTTCTCGAAATCGGCCGCCTCGAAAGCCAGCACGCGCTTCTCGCCCTTGCCGATGTAGTCGACGGTGAACCGGAACGTTCGTTCATCGTCGCCTGACTTGAAGTGCGCGGCGTACTCACCCTCACCGGCAGCGCTGATACCGCGCAGAACCCACTGACCCATCTTTGACTCTCACTCCTCACGCTTGATGACAGCTACGCCGCTCCACACCCCGTCAAAAGCATTCCAGGACATTCGGTACGTGCTGCCTCCGTCCCAAGGATCGCGGATGCTCACCTGGTTGTTGTCGTCGATTCCATCGACGATGACCGTGTGGTGAATACGTTCGCCGGCGTTCCACAGGTCCGCCGCCCACGGTCCGTTCTCACAGAGGCCGCTCACTGCCCCCGGCTGCCCAGGGTCGATGGCCACGGCTCGCCATTCCGGACCCAACGCCTTCGCCAGATCGCCCTGAGCGGCGGGAACCCCCAGCTTTTCGATGAACTCGTCCTGTGGCCGCCCGGAGAGCATCTCGCCGCAGGCCGACGTACACGACAGCGGATGGACCTGTCCCACGGCTCCGCCGGGCTGCTCATCGATCGTCTCCCAGTCCCCGCCCGCGCCGCTGACCTGATCGGTCTCCGCGGCGGGAGCGCGTCCATCAGTTCCGGCATCGGGTGCCTCCTGCCGCGACTGGTCGCCGACGGCTTGGCGTGCGTGACTCTCGTCCACCGCCCGCACCGGTTCGTCAACCACATCGGTATGGCGGTTCGGCTCGCCGTGAGGCGACTCTTGCGCTGACTGAGCCTGTGATTGTGTCGCGTCTGCCGGCGAAGTCCGGGCTTCCGGCGTCACGCTCGGGGTCGCTTGAGGGTTGGCCTTGATGTACTCATCGGCGGCGGATTGATGGGCGGCGGCCCGTTCCGATGACTGCCCGCCCGCATTTTGCCGCGCCGAGCCGTCCCGCTCCACCTTCGCGGCCGTGTGTGTATCGAGCCCGGTCTGGACTTCCGGTGTGGGCCGCAGACCTTCCGGGCCGTCCTTTGCTGCCGTTTGCCGATCCAGTCGTCCCTGGAACTCCGGAGTGTGGTACGAGCCCTGAGGCTCACGAACGCCAGTTGCCTTGCGATGTTCGGAATGGGCACTGTCACGGGCGTCCTGCCTGGCCGACTGCTGCGATTCCGGCGGCGGATTCTCCACTGCCTCCGCGCGATTCGACTGCGCTGTCGGCTTCGGGACCTCCGCCGGCTTCGGCGGTGGCTCGGGCGATCCGGTCTCCTGAATGTTCTCGGCCATCACTGAGTCCGCGCCCTGTCACCAGGTCCGTTTCGGATCAAGTCCTCGAGCCGCACCGTTCTCACTTTCCCGACCGCATCACGGACGGCCTGGCGGCGGGCGTCCGATCTCGTGGCGTCAGTCATCGTCCGCCTCGCCCGCGCCCGGAGCGGGCACCAAGAACCGGGACGGCCAACGGCAGTTGGCGAAGTTCTCGGTCACCATCGTCGCCACCCGATCGGCCCAGTCCGCGGCCCCGAAAACCGACCCGGCCGCCCGCTCCAGTGCCGCGGGCTCGCTCATCCCGAAAGCCACATCGCGTCGTACAGCCGCATCCGAGATATCCGCGTCGAGCCATCGTTGGACGACGGCCGCCTGTGCACCGATGCTGTCCCCGGTCACGGCCCTGCCGTAGACCTGTTCCCACCGGGCCGAGAGTTCGTGCCGCGGCCCGGCGCCGTCCACCGCCGCCGAGGCCGTGAACAGCTCGTCGGCCAGCCGCGACCACCGGTACGGCCTGGCCAGGAAAGCCAGTTCCTCGTCGGCGCAGTCGAGTACACCGCGCAGGTAGCCGGTCATGGACGCGAGCACATGAACGGCCATCGAGGCTGGATCGGTGGTGGTAGTGAGCACCGGCGACCGTGCGGCGACCGCCCCGTCGACGGCGTGAGACATCGAGCATTCGCGTAGCCGGGCGGGCATGTCGAGCAGCTGCCGCAACCGGTGAGCCAGCGGGGAGGGGGTCGGCCAGCCGGTGAGATGGCCGAGTACGGCCAGCTCGGCCCAGAAGACCAGCCATGGTTCGTCCTCGAGGACGTGCTGGGCGGTCCGCATGTCGCGCAACGTGCACGCCACATCCGAGCATGCCCCGCCGCAGGTCACACTGCGCCGTCCGATGACCGCTCCGGCTGGAGCGGTCATCGTGCGTCCGCCTCGCTCGCGCGGTGTGCCGTCGGGCATTCGTACCAGCAGAGGTTGATCCATGCCGTCGGCGAAGACCGCTGCCGCACCTGGCGGCAGGGTGACCAGGAACTGGGATTGGTGGTCGGTCAGGTTGACGGTCGCGCCGACCGCAGCGCGGTCGTCCGCGGCCGGCAACCGGTGCATGATCTTCACCGCGGTGTTCTTCAAGACGTCGGGCACCAGTTTGCTCGGAATCTGCTCGGCCACGACGAGACCCTCGCCGTACGCGCGGATCTCGGCCAGCAGCGCGGCGAACAGTTCAACCGCATGCGAGGCCGGTCCGGCCTGCTCGGTGCGGCGGAGCAACCGGTGCGCCTCCTCGAAGACGCTCAGATGGCGCAGGCCGGCCGCAAGCACGTCGGGCTCGCGCCGAGTCTCCACCCGCAGGTGTTCGGTGAGCTGAATCAGCAGCCCGCCCATCAGGAAGGCCTTGTCCCGGTCGTCGCCCACGTCCTCGATCTCGAAGACGACGTTGTGTCGCATCAGGGCGGCGAGATCCAGCGGGTGGCCGCCCTCGAAGAACCGGCCGGTGGTGCCGAGCCGCAGGCTGGACAGGCGGACCCGGATGAAGCCGCGGACGTTGTCGGTGATCTCCTTGCCGTAACCGATCTGGTCCACCACCAGCTCGGCGGTGCGCTGCAGATCGCCGAGCGTCGGGTAACGCGGCTGATGCGCGGAGATGCGGGCTTCGCCGAGCGCGAGGTCCCAGCCGAGTTCCTCGTAACAACGGGTGAGGGCTGCGCTGAGCACCTGCGGAAACGGCTCGTCCGCCTCGAACGCGGCGAGGAAGAGTGAACGAGTCAGGTCCAGGTGCGTCTGCAGCGGAAATCCGTCGGCCGGGCGCAGCGGGTTGAAGCCCGCGGGTGGCGCCTCAGTGTCGCCGGGCCGGATGGTGATCACGTTCTCGCCGCCGATGCGGTCGGCCATCTGCCGGTACTCAGCCTTGGCCGGCTCGACCACCAGCCACGGCAACTGCTGCGCAGTAGCGCCTTCAAGCAGGTGGCGTACGGTCTGGGACTTACCGGCGCCGGTCGCGCCGCAGACGAAGGTGTGCCGGTTGAGGCTGCCGCGTGGAATCTCGAGCGGGCCGACCGGGGTGGCCGTCCGATCGAGCACCTCGCCGAGGGTCACCGATCGGCCGGTCTGACCGTTGGTTTCCGGGGTGACGTCGAACTGGGAGCGCATCGCGAACCGCAGCCCCGGTACCTCTTCGAAGGGAGCCACCGCGATCGACGCGAGCAGCTGGGAGCTGGCGAGCACCGGCGAGCCGGGCACGTCGTCGGCCAGTACCTTGCCGAGATCGCCGATCACGTCCGTCGGGGCCAGGGTGTACGGCTGACGGCTGAGGTCGGCCGACGCGCAGAGCAGCCCGGCGACGGCCCCGGCAGCAGCTGGAGAGTGGGCGCCGACGAGCAGATGGACGCGCCACATGCCGGTGGATCGACCCTGCTGAAGTTCCCGGTGGCGACGCTGCAACCGGGCGGCGGCCACCGCGTGTTCCGGCGATTGCGTCTTGGCCCGCGCCTGCCGCTCCTCGAACCCGACTTGGCGCGCCGCCGTGGCGATCTCGGACGCCGGCTCCGGCTCGGCCAGCACGAACCATGCGAAGCCCGCGTGCCACACATGTAGCAGGCACTCGTCGAGAGTCGGCCGGAGGTCCTCGTCGGGCGCCTTCTGGTCGTCGACCAGGAGTCCATCGGTCAGCCCGGCCACCCGGGTCCATGCGGGAACGGCGCGTAGCCGATCGAGCAGGTCATGCTCCGGGTACGGCAGCCCGAGCGCGCCCGGCGGGATGGACAGCGGGGTCAGACCCGCGTCGTCCGGCTCGCCCGCCACGCCACCGGACGCGAACACCTCGATCGGCTGGGACCTGGCCGGCCGATGCCAGCCGAGTAGCAGGCCGGTCCCGGCGTGATATGCCGAGACGATCCCGGCGAGTCGCTGGCGGCGGCCCACGTCGGTGCCGGCGTCCTCGCGCGGCGACGACCGCCGGGGCAGTTCGAGCACACGGATGACCGCCAGCCGGTTGAACAATTCGCCGGCCGCGGTCACTGCTTGCCGCCCCACGGTCCCTGACAGGGCTGCCTCGGATACTGAGGCTGCGGTGTGCCGGTGGGCGCGCCGCCCCAGCCGTGCAGCGCCGGGTTACTCATGTCCCGCGCAGTCGCGTCGTGCGCGGTCAGCGGGTGCGGCTGGGAGACGGTGACCTGGCTGGGCTGGCGGGTGGCCGGGATGACGGCCTCGGCCGGGTGGGGCAGCGGCGCCAGATCCAGCGGGGCCATGGACACCCGCGGCAGGGTGACGATCGCCGGATCGACCTCCACGGCCTGGACGACCGAGCCGCGTCCTTCGCCCTTGACCAGGATCATCGCGTACTCGGGAAGGTCCTGCAGGACGCGCGGCTCGAGGGTGTATTCGTAGACCCGTTGCACCGACTGCGCGTCGCTCCAGTTCGTGCCCTTGGCCTGAGACTCGGTCTGGCTCCAGTTGCGGGTCTTGCTCCAGTTACTGCCCTTCTGACTGCTGAACTGCAGGCCGCTGCGGCTACTTCCGTCCGAGCCGCCGTGCGTCTCCGACTCGCCGATGGTGTCGGCGATGGTGTGGGTCTCGTTGCCGCCGAGCGTGCGGGTCAGCTGGCTGAGCACAAACTTGTGTCCCTTGCCGATGAAGTCGGCTGCTTGCGTCGCCTCCTGGTGGTTGCCGAGGCGCATCAACGCGACCTCGCCGCCGCCGATGGTGTGCAGCGACTCTTCCCGCAGATGACCGAAGAACAGCACCAGCCGAATCCCGCGGCGCTCACAGAGCGTGCTCAGCTTCTCGATCGAGCGGTGATGCACCTCGTCGGCACCGAGTAGTACGAGCGAGCCCATCGGCACCGCCTCGTGCCGGACCTGGCGGGCCAGCCACTGGACCAGCAGATCCTTGAGCAGCTCGCTCTGCGCGTTGCGCCCGCCGCCATCGGCGACCAGGCAGGTCAGATCGGCGGTGCCGGGCTCGGCCGACCCGCTTCCCATCGTCTCCAGCGGGTGCAGGAACGCCTCGATCCGGCGCAGGTGCTGGTGCATCTGGCGGCGACTCTCGTCGGGTTGCAGATCGAGCAGCCGGTCGACCTCGTCCTGGGCGAGAGCGGCCTGCGCGGGGCGATCCGTGAGCACCCGCAATGCGGCCAGCAGCCGGGCCATGCTGATGGTCGGTGACAGGATCCCGCAGATTTCCCCGAGCAGCATCGAGTCCTGCGAGCGTTCGGCGCGGCTCGAACCTTCGGCGTCGCCGTACATGGCCTCTACCAGGCAGTCCACCAGCTCGGCAGGCTCCAGGCCGCCGACCAGGTCGAACTGGGCCAATTGCGAGGGCATGCGGTACTCGTGCACCGAGCGCCCGGTCGAGCCGGCGAGTTGCATCAGCTCGCCGCAGAGCGCCTCGCCGGTGAAGTCGACCAGGGTCATGTGGCCCCGGGTGGCGAGCAGGGAGCCGCCGAAGACGGTAAGGGCGGCCTCCCATCCGTACGTGGTGCCACCGATGATGTCGACCCGTCGGGTGCCGGGCGGCGGGGCGGCCGCACCCCATTCGAACATCGCGTCGACGGCCTGTTGTTGCTGCTGGTCGTGCCATCCACGGCGGCCGTCCCAGGCGGCGTACGCGTGGGCGTACTCCTGCTGGACCTGCTGCTGCGCGGTCTCCAGGGCCTTCTTGGCCCTGCCGGGGGCGGCACCGGCCAGGACGGCCCCGCCGACACCGGCTGCCAATGCCAGGAAGGCGAACACCGAGATCACCGCGCCTGCGCCGGTACTGGCGCCGCCGGCGTTGGCGAAGCTGCCACAGCAGCTGACCAGCACCGCCAGGCCGACGCCCAGGCCGAGCGAGATGGCGATGCGCTTGCCCATCTCACGTTGCGCCCGGACCACCCGGTCCACCAGCTGCGGTGGAACCATGCTGGGTGAGGGCGGCGGCTCCATGTACTTGCGCCGGTACAGATTGCGATCGTTGAAGATCCAACCGAGGCGCTCGCCGGGTGCCGCCAGGCGAGGCAACGGAGTCGGGTACGGCACGACGTCGGTCATCTCGGCGAAAGTCCGCCTTCCGGGCACGCTGAACTACATGTGGTACCCAAGTCAATCAATGACTCATCGCGGTGGAAAGGTGTACGTAAAGCTAAGGTGTCAGTTTCTGGTCATCCGGTTCTGGTCATCCGGCGACCGCCGCGCATCGAGCGGGTACAGGTCACCAGGTGGTCGGCCGTCGATGCCGGTCCACCCGACCTCGATCCGCGAGCCCGGAAAGTCAGGCCGGCGGTTCATCCGGTACAGGCGAAGCAGCAGCGGGAAGTGGACTCATGAAATGGCTCCTCGTCGTCGTCCTGCTGCTCCTCGTGCTGGCCGCTGTTCTCTTGGTCGTCAAGGTGCTCGGCGGCGTCTGGTCCCTCGCCCGCATCGTCACCACTCGACGGCGCAACACGTGGACCACCGGCCTTCCCCAGCCGCGATGCCTCAACTGCCGCGGCACGGGCTGGATCGATCAGGAACCGGAGCGCACCTTCAACTTCGTCGGCGACGGCTTCGAGGACAAACACGCCCCGGCTACCCTCTGCCCTGTCTGTGGAGGGACGGGTGCCGCCGGCGACCGCGGAGCCTCCTGAGAGCCGTCTGTCGCGCTTCGCCGATCGGGCGGCCCGGGTACGGCGGCATCTTCCTGTCGCCGTACTCCATGAATCCGGCTCTCAGAATCGTTGTTCCCCGTGGCCGGCAATGCGCGCGGGCATGGCCGTCTGGTTCACCGCCGTGAGCGGCGTGTCGCACGGCGGGACCACATCAAGCTTGACCAGATTGAACGTCTCGCTGCATCGACGAACATCTGGGCAGCTGGGACTCGTGGAGCGGGCGACGAGAATCGAACTCGCGTAGTCAGTTTGGAAGACTGAAGCTCTACCATTGAGCTACGCCCGCGTTGGTGCTTCTACAGCGTACTGAACGTCCTTGGTCGACGCGAACCGGATACCCCGCGAGTCGCCCGGGTGACTCCGGAGCGCACCGTCCGGCGCCGACCGCATACACTTGCCCCGCCACGGGGTGTGGCGCAGCTTGGTAGCGCACTCGCTTTGGGAGCGAGGGGCCGTGGGTTCAAATCCCGCCACCCCGACTGACACACGCCATTCGAAGTAACAAGGAGTACGCCTGTGAAGAGCACCGTCGAGACTCTGAGCCCGACCCGGGTGAAGCTCGCCATCGAGGTGCCGTTCGACGAGCTCAAGCCGAGCCTGCAGAAGGCGTACCGGGAGATCGGCACGCAGGTGCAGATTCCGGGCTTCCGCCGTGGCAAGATCCCGGCCCAGGTGATCGACCAGCGCGTCGGCCGCGGCACGGTGCTCAACGAGGCCGTGCAGGAGGCGATCCCGCAGCAGATTCTCGCCGCGGTGCGCGAGCACGACGTCAAGACGCTGGGTCGCCCCGAGGTGGAGATCACCGAGTTCACCGACGGCGAGCCGCTGAAGTTCACGGCCGAGGTCGACGTCCGCCCCGAGATCACCATCCCGGACCTGTCCACCATCTCGGTGACGGTCCCGGCCGTCGAGATCGGCGACAACGAGATCGACGAGCAGGTCAACGGCCTCCGTGAGCGTTTCGCCACGCTGAAGACCGTGGACCGCCCGGCCGCCGAGGGTGACTACGTGCAGCTCGACCTCAAGGCGACCGTGGACGGCGTCGAGGTTCCGGGCGGCTCGGCCACCAACATCTCCCACGAGGTGGGCAGCAAGCAGCTGCTCCCCGGCCTCGACGAGGTACTGGTCGGCCTGGTCGCCGACGCCGACGCGACCTTCACCACGCAGCTGGTCGGCGGCGACTTCGCCGGCCGCGACGCCGAGGTCGACGTCAAGGTGCGCAGCGTCAAGGACAAGCAGCTGCCCGAGATCGACGACGAGTTCGCCCAGCTGGCCAGCGAGTTCGACTCGCTGGAGGAGCTGCGTGGCGACCTGCGTGAGCGGCTCGGCAAGGTGAAGAAGGTCGAGCAGATCTACGCGGCCCGTGACGAGGCCCTCAAGCAGCTCGTCGAGGCCGCCGAGATCCCGGCGCCCGAGGGCGTCGTCAAGGAGGAGGTCGAGGGCCGCAAACAGGCCATGACCGACCAGCTCGAGCGGATCGGCGCCACCCTCGAGGACTACCTCGCCTCGGAGGAGAAGACCGAGGAGCAGATCGACACCGAGCTGACCGACGCGGCGACCGAGGGCGTGCGCATCCAGCTCCTTCTCGACACCATCGCGGACGCGGACGACATCCAGGTTTCCGACGACGAGTTCGGCCACGAGATCGTGCACCGGGCCCAGCGTGCCCAGATGTCTCCTCAGCAGTACTACGACCAGCTCGTCCAGTCCGGCAGCGCGGTCGCCGTGTTCGGCGACGTGCGGCGGGGCAAGGCGCTGGCCGCGGTTCTGGAGAAGGTCACGATGCAGGACTCCGAGGGCAACACGCTGACGCTGGACGATCTCCGCGAGGCCAACGCCGCCGAGCACGAGGGTCACGACCACTGACCCCTGCGCTGACAGCGAACACCCGCCCGAGCGGGAAGCCGCCGGGCATCCGACCGGTTACGTTGGTCGTATTCAGGACCACTTGCCGGCCGGATCGCTCGGCCGGCTCAGTCAGCGGTGAAGGGCTGCCATGACCGACCTGCACATCCCTGCGAGTCCTGCCCTGCGGGGCGGTGACCTCACTGGCAACCTCGACGACTCGGTCTTCAACCGGCTGTTGCGCGAGCGCATCATCTTCCTCGGCAGCGAGGTGACGGACCAGGTCGCCAACCGCATCTGCGCGCAGCTCCTGCTCCTGTCCGCGGAGGACCCGGAGCGCGACATCCACCTGTGGATCAACTCGCCGGGTGGCTCCGTCTACTCCGGCATGGCGATCTACGACACCATGCAGTTCATCGACAACGACGTCCAGACCGTGGCCATGGGCATGGCCGCGTCGATGGGGCAGTTGTTGCTCTGCGCGGGGACCACCGGCAAGCGCTTCGCGCTGCCGCACGCGCGGATCATGATGCACCAGCCGTCGGGTGGGATGGGCGGTACGGCCGCCGACATCGCCATCCAGGCCGAGCAGATGCTCTACACCAAGCGCATGTTCCAGGAGCGGGTGTCTTTCCACACCGGCCAGGAGCAGGCGCAGATCGAGGCCGACTCCGACCGCGACCGCTGGTTCACGGCCGAAGAGGCCAAGAACTACGGCTTCATCGACAAGGTGATCACCGGGGCCACTCAGGTCCCGGAGGGCGCCGGCACGCTGAACTGAGGAGCAGACACATGACCGACCTTTCCATGCCTCCAGGGTTCGCTCCCGTGCACAACCGGTACGTCCTGCCCTCGTTCGTGGAGCGCACGTCGTACGGGGTCAAGGAGTCGAACCCGTACAACAAGATGTTCGAGGACCGGATCATCTTCCTCGGCGTTCAGGTGGACGACGCGTCGGCCAACGACGTGATGGCCCAGCTGCTCACCCTGGAGAGCACCGACCCGGACCGCGACATCACCATGTACATCAACTCGCCCGGTGGGTCGTTCACGGCCATGACGGCCATCTACGACACGATGCAGTACGTCCGCCCCGACATCATCACGGTGTGCCTGGGCCAGGCGGCCAGCGCGGCCGCGGTGCTCCTGGCGGCCGGTTCGCCGGGCAAGCGGATGGCGCTGCCGCACTCGCGGATCATCATCCACCAGCCGGCCACCGAGGGCGGCTACGGTCAGGGCTCGGACATCGAGATCCAGGCCCGGGAGATCATGCGGATGCGCACCCAGCTCGAGGAGCTGCTGGCCAAGCACTCCGGCCAGACCCCGGAGAAGGTTCGCAAGGACATCGACCGTGACAAGATCATGACGGCGGCCGAGACCAAGGAATACGGCCTGGTCGACACCGTCCTGGTCAGCCGCAAGAAGAGCCTGCAGACGGTCGGCGCGGGCAGCTGAGCACCACTGGCAGGGGCCGGATCGTCGGGAGCTAGACTTACCGGCCCCTGACACGCCCGTTTTGGGGGGTCGGAGAAGTGCCCAACAGCGGGTAACGTCGTTCATGCAACCTCAGTAATGCGGGTCCGCAGTCGATGAGCTGTGCAGGTGAGGTTCAAACGGCGTCGAGGCGGATCGTCCTCAAGGCCAAGGGGCGGGCAACAGCCGGCCGATGAGTGCAGGGAGACCGTAGGTGGCACGGATCGGTGACGGTGGCGACCTACTGAAGTGCTCCTTCTGTGGGAAGTCCCAGAAGCAGGTCAAAAAGCTCATTGCGGGCCCTGGGGTCTACATCTGCGACGAGTGCATCGACCTCTGCAACGAGATCATTGAGGAAGAGCTGGCCGAGACCGGCGAGGTGAAGTGGGAAGAGCTTCCCAAGCCGATGGAGATCTGCCAGTTCCTCGACAACTACGTGGTCGGCCAGGAACAGGCCAAGAAGGCGCTCTCGGTCGCCGTCTACAACCACTACAAGCGGATCCAGGCCGAGTCGTCCGGCGCACCCGGAGCGGGCAGCGACGTCGAGGTGGCCAAGTCCAACATCATGCTCATCGGCCCCACCGGCTGCGGCAAGACGCACTTGGCGCAGACGCTGGCCCGCATGCTGAACGTGCCGTTTGCCATCGCGGACGCCACGGCGCTGACCGAGGCCGGCTACGTCGGTGAGGATGTCGAGAACATCCTGCTCAAGCTGATCCAGGCCGCAGACTACGACGTCAAGCGCGCCGAGCAGGGCATCATCTACATCGACGAGGTCGACAAGATCGCTCGCAAGAGCGAAAACCCGTCGATCACCCGCGACGTCTCCGGCGAGGGTGTTCAGCAGGCGCTGCTCAAGATCCTCGAGGGTACGGTCGCCAACGTCCCGCCGCAGGGCGGCCGCAAGCACCCGCACCAGGAGTTCATCCAGATCGACACGACGAACGTCCTGTTCATCGTGGGCGGCGCGTTCGCCGGACTGGACCGGATCATCGAGTCCCGGGTCGGTCAGGGCGGCGTCGGCTTCGGCGCGCACCTGCGTTCGATCTCGGAGCGGAACACCGACGACATCTTCAGCAAGGTCATGCCCGAGGACATGCTGAAATTCGGCTTGATCCCCGAGTTCATCGGCCGGCTCCCGGTGATCACCACGGTGCGCAACCTCGACCGCGAGGCGCTCATCAAGATCCTCACCGAGCCCCGCAACGCCTACGTGAAGCAGTACCAGCGCCTGTTCGAGCTGGACGGCGTCGAGCTCGAGTTCGACACCGGCGCCCTGGAGGCCATCGCCGACCAGGCCATGCTCCGCGGCACTGGCGCCCGCGGCCTGCGCGCCATCATGGAAGAGGTCCTTCTCTCCGTGATGTACGAGGTCCCGAGCAATCCCGACGCCGCCCGCGTGCTCATCACGCGTGAGGTCGTCCTGGAGAACGTCAACCCGACCATCGTCCCGCGCGAGTTCGTGGGCCGTCGTGCTCGCCGCGAGCGCGAGGAGAAGTCGGCCTGACCCTCGCTGAGGTCATCGCCCGCCTCGAAACGGGCGAGCGCCTCGGCGGAGACCCGTGGCTGGAGCTGGTCCCCGGACCGGCTCCAGGCCGTGCGGCCATCCTGTCCTTTCCCGGCTACGTCGTGGTCGCCGCCGACATCGATCGCGCGTGGCTCGACTCGTGGACAGCCGACGACGACTTCATCGCGCCGCTACGCCCGCAGTTTCTCGTCGCCCTCGAGGAACGGATCGGCGCCGTGGCCGGCAACCTTGACGCTGTGCTCGTGGCGAGCCCGCTGCCCGGCACGCCTGAGATCGCGTTGACGAGGGCCGATGACTCCGCGCACAGCCGGGTGGCCAGAGCGCACGGCTACCGCGCCGATGTCCGTGACTGGACGTCCGCTGATGGGGTCGTGGTTCTGGGACGAGGGGTGGCTGGGCGCTGGGAGACGGGGCTCGAGGAACATCGGAACGGAAACTGGCGCTAGCGATGATCTTGGGTTGAGGGCCTGAGCGTTGCGTTCCTCGTCCGAGGTCAACAGGGGTTACTTGGTCCGGTCGAGAGGGCGGCCCTGGATTCTGGCGGCCAGTTCGGGGTCGATCGGGTCGAGGACGCGAGCGGCGCGGGGCCGCACGGTCACCGGGAGGTCGGCGCCGGTGCGCTGGGCGTGCTCGGTTCGAGCCTGCTCGACGGCGTCCGGGTACGCCTGCGTTTTCTCGTACGCGGCGAGCGCGCGGTAGATGCTGGCCACGCTGGGGTTGCGGCCCGTGCGTTTGCCGGTCGGGATCACCAGATCGGGTTGGATCTGCTCGACGGTCTCACCGTTGGCGCGGCGGCGCAGCACGGTGTGCAGCATGTCGTCGGTGATGACCGGCGGTCGGCCGCCGTGTTTGCCTTTGCGGGCTGCGGCGTCGAGGCCTTCGAGGGTGGCCTCGCGGATGTTCTCCCGCTCGGTCTCGCCCATGGCAGCGAAGAACGCGAACAGCATGCGACCCGAGCCGGCGGGGTCGTAGAGGCCGGGCAGCGGGCCGGCGAGCATCTCCAGGACCAGGCCGTGCGCGCTGAGGTGGTCGGCCAGGGCGGTGAGTTCGGCGGCGTCGCGGCCGAGGCGTTTCATCTCGTTGACGGTGAGGATGACCCGGCAGTGCGGGGCGTGGGCCTTGATCTCACGCGCGAGGGCGAGGGCCGCCTCGAACTGTGGCCGGACCCGGACCCGGGTGGAGATCTTTTCGGCGAAGATCTTGTCGCGGGGGATGCCGTGCGCGGCGAGCGCGTCGAGTTGGGACTGGAGTTCCTGGGTCAGGGTGCTGCAGCGGGCGTAGCCGATGCGGATGTCCGCGGCCGGGATGTCGGCCGGTAGGGGTGCTGGCGGCGGGGTGCCTGGGCGCCACGGCTGGCCCGGGCCGCGGTCGGCCGGGGTCAGCACCCGGAGGGCCTTGCTCAGCCGGCGGACCTTGGTGAACCGGCCGGTGTGGTACGACGTGGCCACCGCGCCGGATCGCGACCGGCACGGTGAGCCGGGCTGCGCCTGACACCGCGGGCACGGGTGCCGCTCGACATCGTCGGCATCACGCGAATCGGATTCACGGCTCTCCTCGGCGACCATGCCCAGATGCTCGCACAAACATTTCTCAGAACCTCGTCGCGACACTCTTACGTGAGAATGAGTTGTGAGAACGAAACCGGCCCGGAATCGTGGATCGGGGCCGACTCGCAGGCTGTAGTGGTCGTGGACGTTGATGTGGGCGTACAAACCGTACTCACCGCGCTGGCGCAGATCTTCGTGTTAGCCCGCCGCGTAGGCCAGTCGGATGCTGCGGCGCAGCCTGGCGCCAATGCATAGCGGCTCGTGCCGCCAGTCCACTGCTGAACGATCCTGGCAGCTAGTGCCTCGTCATGCGGCCTTGGAGGGGTAATCCGGGCGGCGGATTTTGGAGTGGGTGGCGTATCCGGTTTTCGGTCGGGCGCGCTGGTTATGCCAGCGTATGTAGTCGCCGATCGCGGCGTCTTGTTCTTCGTGGGTGCGGTGGTCGGTGCCGT
>NZ_BSTL01000011.1:0-57186 GCF_030269485.1 Actinoplanes sp. NBRC 103695
CCGGCTACCACCGCGGGCCGCGGCTACCACTCGTGCCCGGCTACCACCCCGCCGGCCGCGGCTACCACCGCAGGGCTGCGGCTACCGCCCTCGTGCCCGGCTACCACCGCGGGCCGCGGCTACCACTCGTGCCCGGCTACCACCCCGCCGGCCGCGGCTACCACCGCAGGGCTGCGGCTACCGCCCTCGTGCCCGGCTACCACCGCGGGCCGCGGCTACCACTGACCGCGCCCGGGCAGAGCCGCGAGCGGCGGCAGCGACGGTGAGCAGGCACCCGGGCGCCTGGCAGACCAACCGAAAGCCGACACCCGGCGAAAGCGCCGGCAACAAGCGCACGCACCGAGGAGACCCGGCAACCCGAGGAGACCCGGCAAGGCGAGCCGGACCTCCACCGCGAAGAGTCTCTAGCTAGGTCGGGGTTTGATACGACCTACAAAGCCCTGCGCCTGATCCGACTCACGAAAGCGCCCCGCCGGTGGTCCGGCGGGGCGCTTTTCGTCGTGCTACTTGTCGTCAGCACCGTCCGGTTCGGACGATGGCCGGAGCGTCCGGGACAGTTCCTCGACCACCGCGTCGGTGGGTGAGGCCGCCTCGATGTTGGCCGCCTGCAATTCGCGATAGACCTCTTCGCGATGCACACGTACGTCCCGTGGCGCCTGGATGCCGAGCCGGATGACATCGCCCCGGGCCTCGAGGACGGTGATGACGACGTCGTCGCCGATCATCACGCTCTCGCCGGCCCGTCTGGTCAGCACGAGCACCGGTGCCCCTTTCCATCCGTGGACAGGACCTGGTCGTCGCCCGTGTGCTGGGCCCGATGCCTACTTCCGGTTGAGGATGGCGCGCACCGGCATGTCCGTGCCCGCCAGTACGACCTGGACGGCCATCCGGTTCACCGTGTTGATGACGATCGGCGCCATCAGGTTGGCGGCGGTGGCCTCCTTGCCGGCGGTGATCACCAGCATGGTGATCACATCCTCCGCCTCTGGGTACCCGAGCAAGGCCTGCGCCTCGTCCGGAATCTCGGGCGTGTAGTCCTCGAAGAACGGGTCCGGCGGGACGACGAGGAAGCGGAGTTCCGGGTTGTCCAGCGACGTGAAGGCGTAGAGAAGGCCGTCATCGTTGAGCCGGACCAGGGCGAAGCGGGTGTGCGCCGGGAAGCCGGGCATGGGCGCGGCCAGGTGGATCGTGGGAATGGTCGTGATCATCTGATCCCCGTGCGTTCGAGAGATTGCTTGCGTGCTCATGGTCACCTCAAGAAATCGATGAGCGAGGGCTGGATCACCTTGGCCGAGGCGGCCAAAGCTGCCTGGTACGAGGTCTGCTGAAGCTGCATTTCCATGATCGTTTTCGGCAGGTCGACATCCTCGATATCGGACAGCTGCGTCGTCACGGTCAGCAATCGATCCTGAGCGGACTGTTTCATCTGCTCTAGCCGATTGTAACGAGCGCCAACATCCGAAAGAGTGGTTTTCACGAGATTGTGCGCGGCGTCAAGCTTCTTCAGGTTCTCCGCGGTCGTCGTGGCGTCGCCGGCCCGGATGCTGTCCGCCACGTCCTGCAAAACCTTGAAGAGCTGGGTATCTCCGGAACCGAACGCCTCCGGGCCGGTGGTGTCGATGCGCACCTTCGAGCCGGCGCCGACGGTCCGTGAGGTGCTGCCGCCATCGCCGGCATAGGCGCCGCTCGGGTCGTACGCGACCTCGCCCGTGGTCGAGCCGCCGAACACCGGACGGTCCATGTACTTCGTATTTCCGTAGCTGATCAGCTGCGCCCGAATCTGTTCAATTTCGGTCGCGATGGCATCGCTGGCCGTCGGGTCGAGGGCACCCTGGTTAAGGCCGCGCACGACCAGGTCGCGCGCCGCGATCGTCCGCGAGGAGACGCTCATCAACGTGTCGTCCATCGTGCCGAGCCAGCCGATGCCGTCGTCGGCGTTCCGCGCGTACTGCTGACTGGCTCGCGCCTCGCCCCGCAGCTGGAGCGACGACACCGTGCCGGTCGGTGAGTCCGACGGCCGGTTGATCTGCTTGCCGCTGGACAGCTGCTCCTGGATCTTCTCGCCCTTCGCGATGTTGCGCTGAAGGTTGGCCAGCACCCGGGTATGGATGCTGCCTTCGGTGACACGTCCGCCGCTGATCGCCATGGGTTCGTTACTCCTTATCGGCCGACCAGGCCGGTGCGGTTGATGAGCTGGTCGAGCATCGAGTCGATGGTGGTCAGCACGCGGGACGCGGCCTCGTAGCCGCGCTGGTACGTGAGCAGGTTGGTCATCTCCTCGTCGAGATTGACGCCGGAGTACGCCTCGCGGGACGCGTCCACCTGCTCGGTCACGGTCGCCTGGATGTCGTTGCGCCGGATGGTCGCCTGGGAAGCGACGCCGAGCTGGCCGATCATGCCCCGGTACTCGCGGTCCGGCCCGTCCATCGCCTCGCCGATGTCGGCCATCTGCTCGGCGATCGTGTTGTCCAGGGTGCCCGGCGCTCCGGAGACCGCGACCTCGTCCGGGTCGGTGATCGCCAGCCGGATCGTGCCGGCCGTGATGTCACCGCCGGAACTGCTGGTGAAGAAGTCCCGTCCGGTGCCGCCGTCCTTGCTGTACCCGCTGCTGTGCAACGCGTTCACCTTGTCGGCGAGGTTCTTCGCGACCGCGTCCAGGGCGTCCGAGATGGCCGGGATGATCGTCGTCATCGTGTCGGCCATCGCGCCCATCGTGCCGCCGGCCTGCACCGCGGTCTTGGTGTCCGCCCAGCGCAGCGTCATCGGGTCGGCGTTCTGGTCGTCCAGCCGCCTGGCGCCGGAGACCTCCAGATTGCGGGTGGTGAACTCGCTGACCAATGTGGAGTTGCCGACGAACACGTCGACCGCGCCGTTGGCCCGGGCGGACGCGGTGGCGCCGGTCAGCTCGGACAGCTTCATCACCTGCAGGTCGCGCCGGTCCTCCAGCTCGTTCACGGTCAGACCGGTGGCCTTCGCCTTGACGATGCTGTCGTTCAGCTGGGCGATCGACGTGGCCGCGGTGTTCACCTCGTTCACGTACGCGGAAAGCTGGGTGTTGTTCTGTGACCACTGTGCCGCGAGTGACGAGTGCGCGCTGTTGAGCCCGTCCGCCACCGTCGACGACTGCTGGAGCAGCGTGGAGCGGGTGGCGGCGAGCTGCGGGTTGTTGGAGACGTCGTTCCAGCCACCCCACATGTCGTGCATCTGCGCGGCCAGCGCGGTGTCGCCCGGCTCGGCGAACATGTCCTCGATCGAGTTGTACGCCGACGTCGTCTGGGTCAGGTACGAGCTCTTCGAATGCTCGGCGCGGCCCCGGTTCTCCAGGAACTCGTCGCGCAGCCGCTGCACGTCGGACACCGCGACACCGGTGCCGAGGCCGTCGGTCCTGGAGTACATGGCCGGCGAGATCGAGCCGACCTGGGACTGCATCTCGGCACGCTGCCGGGTGTAGCCCTCGGTGTTCGCGTTCGCGATGTTCTGACCCGTCACATCCAGGGCTCGACGTTGCGCGTAGAGCGAGGTCAGAGCAGTATTAATGCCCCCGAAGCTGCTTGCCATCAGATCGCCTCGTCCACCAGGCTGGGGCGGCGCATGCCGCCGTTGACGGTTTGTCCTTGTCGGCCATAGGTTTCCACGGTTCCGGCGAACGCGAGCATCGTTTCGCGAGCTGCCCGCTGGCCGGCGGTGAGCAGGTCCCGGTTCGCCTCGGCCATCGCGCTGATCTCCGAGGTCAGCGTCAGAAAAGCCTTGCGGTGCTGGTGAAGCAGCTCGGACCAGGGGGCCGGCGCGGCGTCGGCGAGCTCACCCAGCGAGGCCTCGGCGGGCAGGCCGAGCTCGGTGGCCACGGCCTGCGCGTACGCCGCACGCGCCACTTCCGTCTGCCGGATCTGATCCAGCACCACCTCAACCTCGCGGGTGGCGTGCGACAGCCAGCGCGATCGGTTCGCCGCGAGGAGCAACTGCTCCTCCTCCAGCTTGAACAACAGCAGCTCGAGAAGTTCGCGGGACCGCCACAGGACGCTGGACAGGTCGGTAAGGCTCACGCCGGTCCTCCATCCGCGGAAGCTTCTCCCCCGCTCACCAAGAGGGTCGGCAACGGGAGTACGTCTCTGAGGATTTGGGGTCCATTGGGTTGCCGTCCGGGGCGCTTCGTTTCTCGCGTTTTCGAAACAAGTGCGAACCCGTCTCGGATACTTCTCATGACTGACGGCAATGGGCCGATCACTCAGGGCGTAAGCCAAGGGTTCACGGATGAGCCCGGATCAGACCCTCATCAAGGAGGAAACACACCATGGGTCTTCGCATCAACAACAACGTCGCCGCACAGAACGCCTACCGGAACCTGTCGGTCACCGACGGCCAGATGTCCAAGTCGCTGGAAAAGCTGTCGAGCGGTTTCCGTATCAACCGGGCGGCTGACGACGCTGCGGGCCTCTCGATCTCCGAGGGCCTGCGCGCCCAGACCGGTGGCCTCAAGGTCGCCGTTCGCAATGCTCAGGACGGCATCAGCGTCGCGCAGACCGCTGAAGGGGCCCTGAACGAGGTGCACTCCATCCTGCAGCGCATGCGTGACCTCTCGGTGCAGGCGTCGAACACCGGTGGTAACGACCAGAAGGCCCGCGAGGCGACTCAGCTGGAGTTCGACGAGCTGAACCTCGAGCTGGACCGGATCGGCGAGACCACCTCGTTCGGCACGTCGAAGCTCCTCGACGGCAGCTACACGGCCAAGTCCTTCCAGGTGGGCGCCAACGCCACCGAGACGGTGGACATCACGATCGACGAAATCAGCTCGACCACGCTGGGTACCGCCGGCCAGGACCTGGACACGGCCGGCCCGGCCGCCATCACGGCCCTCGACAGCGCCATCGAGCTGGTGTCGGAGCAGCGTGCATCCCTCGGTGCGTACCAGAACCGGTTCGAGCACACCATCAACAACCTCAACGTCGCCGTTGAGAACCTGTCGGCGTCGGAGTCCCGGATCCGGGACACCGACATGGCGCAGGAGATGGTCTCTTTCACCAAGAGCCAGATCCTCACCCAGGCCGGCACGTCGATGCTGTCGCAGGCCAACCAGGCCTCGCAGAACGTGCTCTCGCTGCTCCGCTAACCGAACCGCAACCGGTAGTCCCTAACTGAACACAACGCGCGACCGAACAGGTTGAGGGCGGCTGGCAGACGGCGCCAGCCGCCCTCAGCACATCTGTACATCCCGCACCACCGGCAGAAAGGGGGCGTCCATGGGTACAACCGTCGACGGCCTCGTGAGCGGCATGAGCACCTCCTCGATGATCGGGCAGCTCATGCAGATCGAGGCGCTACCGCAGACCCGGCTCAAATCCAAGGTCTCGTCCGCCGAGAGCGTGGTCACCGCCTACCAATCGGTCAACACCAAACTGGCGGCGCTGAAGACCGCCGGCAACGATCTGAGCCAGTTGTCCACGTGGCGCTCCATCAAGCCCGCGTCCACGTCCACGGCGGTCACTGCCGCGGCCACCCCCGGTGTCACCAGCCCGCAGACCGGCTCGCTGACCTTCGACGTGGCGCGGCTGGCCAAGGCGCAGATCTCCACGACCCGGGTCGACTCCGGGGCGGACATCACCTCGAGCGACACCTTCACCATCACCATCGGCACCGGCGACCCGGTCACCATCGACCTGGCCGGCAAGCGAACCGCGCAGGACGTATCCGACGCGGTCAACAGCGCAGGCATCGGTGTGAAGTCCTCCGTGGTGAAGACCAGCACCGGTGACAGCGTGCTTCAGTTCACCTCGTCCAAGACCGGTGAGGCGAACGCCTTCACCATCGACGGCACCGACTTCGCGCTGCAGACCGCTGTCGCCGCGCAGGACGCCATGCTCCAGGTCGGCGGCGCCGACGAGGACGGCGGCTACTCCGTCACCAGCAGCTCCAACACCTTCACCAACCTCATGAACGGCGTGACCCTCACCGCCACCAAGCAGGAGCAGAACGTCACGGTCGATGTCGGCGCCGACATCAGCGGCATGGCCGACAAGATCAAGGCGATGGTGGACGCCGCCAACGCCGTGCTCAGCGAGGTCACCAAGCAGACCAAGTACGACGCGACCACCAAGAAGGGCTCGGCGCTGTCCGCCGACTTCATGGTCCGGCAGATCAGCCAGAACGTGCTCAGCGCGGTCAGCCAGGGCCAGACCGACATCGGCAGCCTCAGCAAGCTCGGTGTGCAACTCGAGAAGGACGGCACGCTCAGCTTCAAGAAGGAGGCCTTCGAGGCGTCCTACAACGCCGACCCGGACAAGTTCACCGACGCGGGCATCGCCTTCGGCAACACCATGGAGGCGCTGGCGAAGAAGCAGACCACAAACGTCACCAACGCGGTCACCGGCCGCAAGTCGCTGATCGACTCGATGAACGACCAGATCGACAACTGGGACGTCCGGCTGGAGCAGCGACGCACCACCCTGACCAAGCAGTACGCGGCCCTCGAGACCGCGCTGAGCAGCCTCAAGTCACAGTCCTCCTACCTCTCCAGTCAGCTCGGCTGACCTAGACACGAGGGAATTGATGTCTTCTCCCGCACTGCGTGACCGCTATCTGGCGGACTCGATCAACACTGCCTCGCCCGGCAAGTTGTTGGTCATGCTCTACGACCGCCTGGTGATGGACCTGATGCAGGGCGAGGAGGCGTTGCGGGCGGGCAGCCGCGAACAGGCCGCCGACAAGCTCACCCACGCCCAGGAGATCATCCTCGAGCTGCGTACGACGCTCGACCTGGACGCCTGGTCCGGCGCACCCGGCCTGGCCAACCTGTACGGCTTCCTGCTCACCGAGCTGATCGGGGCGAACATCCGGCGCGAAGCCGACCGGGTCGCCGCCTGCCGGGCCCTGGTCGAGCCGCTGCGCGACGCCTGGCGTGAGGCCGCCGCCCAGTCATCCTGAGACGAGAGAGGGCATCGGTGTGACTGTGGACTGGCGGGACGCGTGGGTCGCCGCGCTAGACGAGATGGAACTCGACGTCGTGGCGGCCGAGGCCATGCTGGCCGACGACCACCGGTACGCCGAGCATCCGCCGGCGAACCTGTGGAAGCCGCCCACCGAACTCGGTGCCCTCCCCCTGGAACTGCGGCCCCGCGCCGACGAGATCCTCACCCGCCAGCTGCGCGCGGCGGAGGAGATCGCCCGCCGGATGGTCGCCACCCGCCAGCAGATGGCGATGAACTCCCGCATCGAGACGGGCGAGGCCGTCAAACGCCCCGTCTATCTCGACCGCGCTATGTGACTGGTGGCGCTTCGCTCCGCGGCGATTGCCTGGTAACCGGTGAGTTGGGGGAGCCCAAGTCCAGCCTTCTCTTACAACCCCGCGGCAACCGTTTGACACTAAGCGGATCCCCCGAGGAGCCGAATCGGATGATACGAGCGACGGATCGCTCAACGACCGCCACGGACCGGCGACCTGCTCGACCGAGAGGGAACTGCCGTGTTCAACGACGTGTCCACTTCCTCGCTCAAGGTCTCCGTGGCCGGCCTCGCCGCCCGTCAGACCGCCATCGCGGACAACATCGCGAACATCGAGACGCCGGGATATCAGGCCCGTAAGGTCAAGTTCGAAGAGGCGTTGAGCAGCGCGGTCGAGCACGGTCGTTCGCCGCAGTCGGTCACGCCGAGCGTCGCGCGTTCGCTGGAGCCGACGCGGCTGAACGGCAACAACGTCAACCTCGACGAGGAGACGCTCTCGCACATCGACACCACGATGCGGTACCAGCTGACCATCCGCGCGCTGGACGGTAAGTACGGCCTGATCCGCGACGCGATCAAGGGGGCTTGATCCAGATGAGCACCTTCAACGCGATCGGCGTGGCCGGCACCGGCGTCACCGTCTACCGCAAGTGGCTGGACGCGGTGTCCGACAACATCGCCAATGTCGACAACGTCTCCCGGACCTCGGAGAACGCCTTCCAGGCGCGATACGTGATGGCCCAGGAGGCGCAGGACGGCAACGGCGCCCAGGTCACCGGCATCGCATACGGCAGCGCCGAGGGCAAGCTCTCCTACGAGCCGGACAACCCGCTCGCCGACAGCGAGGGGTACGTCCGCCGGGCGGACATCGACCTCGGCAGCCAGATGGCCCAGATGATCATGGCGCAGCGCGCGTACCAGGCGAACCTGTCCGTCGTCGACCGGGCCCGGGACTCGTACAACGCCGCCATCAACCTCGGGAAGAGCTGACCATGACCTCACCGATCGGCGCGATCAGTGGCTTCTCCGGGGTCAGCCCGGTCGACGCGCTCAGCCGCGTCACCGAGATGGCCAAGACCTCGGGCACCGAGGCCACCGCCCCCACGGGCACGGCCGGCACCGACTTCGCCGGCATGTTGTCCTCCGGTCTGGAGAGCGTCCAGGCCGCCCAGACGAAGGCGTCCGACCTGGCCGTCCAGGTCGCCAACGGCACCCTGGCCGACCCGGCGCAGTACACCATGGCCTCCACCGAGGCCGCGCTCGGTCTGCAGCTGACCATGGCGGTCCGGAACAAGGCGCTGGAGGCCTTTCAGGAGATCATGAGAATGCAGGCCTGACATGTCGGACCGTCTCCCCGCACCCGTTCGCAAGGCAAGCGACGCCTTCAAGTCCTTCACCCCGGGACAGAAGGCCGTCACACTCTTCGCGGTCGTCGCCCTCGCCGTCGGCGGCTACTTCTTCGCCACCTGGGCATCGAAGCCGTCGTACGCCGCCCTGTTCAGCAATCTGTCGAGCAAGGACGCGAGCGCGATCGTCGAGTCGCTGCAGAAAACCGGGACATCGTACGAGCTGGCCAACGGCGGGCAGACCATTCTGGTGCCCCAGGATCAGGTCTACGACCTGCGGCTGCAGCTGTCCGGCGAAGGACTGCCCGGGGAGTCCGACACCGGGTACGCCCTGCTCGACCAGCAGGGCATCACCACCAGCGACTTCATGCAGCACACCAACTACCAGCGCGCGCTCGAGGGCGAGCTGTCGAACACGATCAAGTCGATCGACGGCGTCGAGGCCGCCACCGTGCACCTGGTCATCCCGCAGAAGGACGTCTTCGCCGACGACCAGAACAAGACCACCGCCTCCGTCCTCGTGCAGTCCTCGGCCAGCAAACCGCTCTCCAACCAGCAGGTGCAGGCGATCGTCAACCTGGTCGCCTCCAGCGTCGAAGGCCTCGACCCGACCCAGGTCACGGTGGCCGGCGCGGACGGCAAGATCCTCTCCACCGGCGGCGGGGCCGCGGTGGCCACCGGCGGCGACAGCGGCGCCGACTCGCAGACCGCGGCCTACCAGAACCGGCTGAACACGTCCCTGCAGAACATGCTGGACAGCGTCGTCGGACCGGGCAACGCCGTGGTCACCACGACCGCCGAGCTGGACTTCGACCAGACCTCGACGACGTCGCGGCAGTACACCTCGGACCCGTCCGTGGCGGCGCTCTCCGAGCAGATCAGCCGCGAGGCCTACAACGGCGACGACGGCAAGGGCCAGGGCGGCGTGCTCGGCCCGGACAACATCCAGGTACCCAACGGCAACACCAGCACCGCCGGCGCGGGCCAGTACGAGAACACCCAGCAGACCCGCAACAACGCGGTGAACCAGGTGGACGAGGTCCGCAAGAGCGCCCCCGGCGGCGTGAAGAAGCTGTCCGTGGCCGTGCTGCTGAACGCCACCACGGCCGGCACCGTCGACTCGGCCCAGGTCCAGCAGCTGGTCAGCACGGCCGCCGGCATCGACGCCACCCGCGGCGACTCGGTGGCGATCGCGGCCATGCCGTTCGACACCAGCGCCGCCGAGGCGGCCCAGAAGACGCTGGCGGAGTCCTCGAACGCGGCCAAGGCCGAGAAGCAGCAGTCCCTGGTCAAGACCGCCGCCCTGGTCGCGGTCGTCCTGCTCCTGCTCCTCATCGCCTGGCGGGCCAGCCGCCGCGCGAGGAAGCGCAAGGCGCTCAGCCCCACCGAGCTCGCCCACCTGGAACAGATGCAGGCCGCCCTGGAGGCGCAGCGTCTCGCCGAGCTGAACGCGTCCATCCCCGGCCCGTCCATCGAGGCGCCCAGCCGCGCCGAGGAAGCCCTGGAGGAGCGGCAGCGCGAGATCGAGCAGATGGTCGAGGACCAACCCGAGGAGATGGCCGCTCTGCTGCGCGGCTGGCTCGGTGCGGGCCGCTGAACCACCGATCCACCCCCCGCGGTTTGAGAGAGGACCACGTTGACGACCACCCCGGTATTGAGCACGACGTCGATGACCGGCCTGCGCAAGGCCGCGATCCTGCTGGTGCGGATGGGCAAGGAGTACTCGACCCGGGTGCTGGCCAGCCTCAGCGAGGCCGAGGTCGAGGAATTGTCCGCGGAGATCGCCCGGCTCGGGAAGCTGGAGCCCGCGGTGGTGGTCGATGTGATCGACGAGTTCTACGCCCTGGCCACGACCAAGCACGCCGGCGCCGGCGGAATGGGCTACGCCCGTGAGCTGCTCGAGGCGTCCCTCGGCACCGAACGCGCGAACCTGATCCTGGATCGGCTCCAGGCGTCGATGAACGACATGCCGTTCAACTTCCTCAGCCACGCCGATCCACGTCAGGTGCTGTCCTATGTGCAGTACGAACATCCGCAGACCATCGCGCTGGTACTGGCCCACGTACCGTCGGCCCTGGCCTCCTCGATCCTGTCCGGTCTCGCGCCGGAGGTGCAGTCCGACGTGGCGCACCGCATCGCGGTGATGGACCGCACCTCGCCGGACGTGATCCGCCAGGTCGAGGTGTCCCTGCAACGCAAGCTCTCCAGCGTGCTCCAGCCGGACGAGCTCTCCACGGTCGGCGGCCTGGGCCCGCTCGTGGACATCATCAACCGTGCCGATCGGACCACCGAACGGCTCATCCTGGAGGCGCTGGAGGCGCGCAACCCGGAGATCGCCGAGGAGATCCGCCGGCGCATGTTCATGTTCGAGGACATCGTCAACCTGGACGACCGGTCGATCCAGCTCGTGCTCCGCCAGGTGGAGCCGGCCGACCTGGCCACCGCGCTGAAGGGCGTGGACGACGCGGTCCGGGACAAGGTCACCGGCAACCTCTCCGAACGCGGCCGGGAGAACCTGCTCGAGGAGATCGACTTGCTCGGCCCGGTCAAGGTCAAGATGGTCGAGGAGGCGCAACAGAAGATCGTCTCGGTGATCCGCTCGCTGGAGGACTCCGGCCAGATCGAGATCCAGCGCGGCGGCGAGCAGGAGGAGCTCATTGCCTGACGAGCGTCCGCCGGTGCTACGCGGCAACGTCGCCGACACGGCGGCGGCCGCGCGCTTCGGCACGGACCTGCGCCGCGAGCCGCCGATCGACAGCGCCCCGGTCGAGCGGGCCAAACAACAGGCCCGGACCGCCGGGTACGCCGAGGGCTGGGCCCAGGGCCAGCGGGCCGCCGGGCTGGAGGCGGTGGCCGCGGCGGACCGGGCGCGCGCCATGGAGCACGCGCACGAGCAGCGCCGGACGGCCGCGCTCGCCCAGGCCGTGAACGCGCTCGGCCGCGCGGTCACCGGGCTGGAGACCCAGCTCATGCCGACCCTGCACGAGCTGCAGGAGGCGGTGCTGGCGCACGCGTTCGAGCTGGCCGAGGCGATCGTCGGGCGAGCGCTCGACGACCCGGAGCACCGTGCCGCCGACGCCCTGCGCCGGGCCATGGCCGCCGCGCCCGATCAGGGCGAGATCGTCGTCAACCTGCATCCGGAGGATTACCGCAATCTGGTCGGTGACACCGGTTCGGCCGACCACAATTACGCGGGAAGGCCGGTCCACCTGCGACCCGACCCGGCGCTGCGGCCGGGCGACGCCACCGCGGAGACCGGCTCCACCACCGTCGACGCGTCCATCGCGGCGGCGGTGCAACGTGCCCGGGAGGCTCTGCGCCTGTGAGTGACCTGTTCCGCGCCCGCATCGACGCCGCGCTCTCCGCCGCCCGCCCGCTCAGCCGCGGACGGGTCACCGGAGCGGTCGGTCTCCGGGTCACCGTCGGCGGACTGGAGGCGCGGGTCGGCGAGCTGCTGCAGATCGGCGAGGGCTCGTCGGCGGTGTTCGCCGAGGTCGCGGCGCTGGACGCCGACCGGATCTCCTGTCTGCCGCTGGGTCCGATCGCCGGCCTCAGCACCGGCGAACCGGTGGTGAGCACGGGCGGACCGCTGCGCGTGGCGGTGGGTCCGGACCTGCGCGGCCGGATCCTGGACGGACTGGGCCGTCCGATGGACGGCGGCCCACCGCTGCGCGGCGACCTGGTCGGCATCGACGCCGCGCCACCCTCGGCGATGGAGCGTCAGCTGGTCGACGCGCCGATGTCGCTGGGCGTACGGGTGCTCGACACGCTCGTCCCCTGCGGCCGCGGCCAGCGCATCGGCATCTTCGCCGGCTCCGGTGTGGGCAAGTCCACCCTGATGAGCATGATCACGCGAGGCACGTCCGCCGAGCTCAACGTGGTCGCCCTGGTCGGCGAGCGGGGCCGCGAGGTGCGCGAGTTCATCGAGCACGACCTCGGACCCGAGGGACTGTCCCGCTCGGTGGTGGTGATCGCCACCTCGGACACCCCTCCTCTGGTACGCCTGCGCGCCGGCGCCGTGGCCACCCGGATCGCCGAGTACTACCGCGACGAGGGCCAGGACGTGCTGCTGATGATGGACAGCGTGACCCGCGCGGCGATGGCGCAACGCGAGGTCGGGCTCTCGGTCGGCGAGCCGCCGGCCACCCGTGGCTATCCGCCGTCGGTCTTCGCGATGCTGGCCAGCCTGCTGGAACGCGCCGGCCCGGGCGCCCGCGGCAGCATCACCGGCCTCTACACGGTGCTGGTCGAGGGCGACGACCACAACGAGCCGATCGCCGACGCCGCCCGCTCCATCCTGGACGGTCACGTGGTGCTGGACCGCAAGCTGGCCACCGCCGGCCACTTCCCCAGCGTCCAGGCCCTCGACTCGATCTCCCGGGTGGCCAACAAGATCACCACGCCGCAGCAGAAGTCGGACGCCACCGAGCTGCGCCGGATGATGGCCGCCCACCGCGAGGTGCGCGAACTGGTGGAGATCGGCGCCTACGTGCCCGGCACCAACCTGGAGGCGGACCGGGCGACCGCGGTCTGGCCGCAGATCACGTCATTCCTGCGCCAGGGCCTGGACGAGCGGGTGACGGCCGACGACGCCTGGAACGAGCTCCGCCAGCTGATCGCCGCCAGCTGAACCCCGCCCCGCCGCTTCGCCACCGCCTTACTCCCGCCGCGCCTCTTTCCCCCGCCGCGCCTCTTTCCCCCGCCGCGCCTCTTTCCCCCGCCGCGCCTCGTTCCCTCGCCGGCGCTTTGCTCTGAGCACATATACACATCACCCACCGCCTGATGCGTATATGTGCTCAGAGCAAAGCGGTCAGGCCTCGATGTCGACCCGGCCGTCTGCGGGTTCGGCGCGTGGCACGGTCGGCGCCGGGGCGTCGGCCGGTGCGCCGGAGCCGGCGGGACCGCCACCCGGGCCTCCGCCGGAGCGTCGAGAATCCATGAACGCGAACTGCTGGCGAGCCTGTTCCTGCTGGCCGGAGCCCTGGCGCAGGTCCAGGTTGGTGTTCGAGAAGCCGGACTGCTCCAGCTCGCGGCGCAGGTCGTCCATCGCGTTGCGCAGCGCGTCGTTGCCGGCGTCGGTCGAGCCGGACAGCTGCACGTTGATCTGGCCGTTGCGGATCTCGGCGACCACCTGCACCGGGCCCAGGTCGGCGGGGTGCAGGTTGACGGTCAGCCGGTGGATGCCGTCGGCCTCCAGGCGCAGCGGCGCGATGCGCATCGCCATCTGGGTCGCGGGGCTGCCGGGGACCGGCACGTGCGGCGCCGGCGGGGCAGGCGCGGCCGGGGCGGCGGGTGCGGCGGGTGCGGCCGGTGCGGTCGCGGCGATTCCGGTGATTCCGGGTACGCCTGCCGTCAGGTCCGCCTGGGCTGCCAGGTCGGCCTGGAACCCGGCGGCGGGAGGCAGGGCGCCGGGGATTCCCTCGGCTGTCGACAACGTGGCGGCCGGTGGTGTGGCGGCCGGGTCGGTCAGTGCGCTCGCGGCGACGAACGCTCCGGTCTGCGGGCTCACACCCTGCGCGCCCTGAGGGGAGACGGCCGCGGCGGGCTGGGTTGTCGCGGCGGCGGGATCTGTCGTGATCGGCGGCCCGGCGATCGGCTGCCCAGCGACCGGCTGCCCAGCGACCGGCTGCCCAGCGACCGGCTGCCCAGCGACCGGCTGCCCGGTAACCGGCTGCCCGGCGACCGGCTGCCCGGCGACCGGCTGCCCGGCGGGCGGCGTGGCCTGCTGACCCGACGGCTGGTCGAGGGCCGGCGGGGCGAGAGGCGGCTGAGTCGCGGACGGCTGGGTGAGGGACGGCTGAGCGAGAGACGGCTGAGTCAGGGACGGCTGGGCCGGTGTCGCCGAGGTCGTGAGGGGTGACGTGGTCGGCGCCTGGGTCGCCGAGCCCTGCGGTGCGGGCAGCGCGGCCAGGTCAGGTGCGCGGGCCGCGTCGGTGGTCACCGGCGTCAGACCCTCGATGGACAGACCGGTCGACGTTCCTGCGCCGGCGGCCGCGCCCGGGCCGGCCGGAGCGATCGGTCCGCCTTGCACGGGCGCGTCCGGCATGGGTGTGGCGACCCGCGGCGTCCCGTCGGCGGCGGGCTGGCCGGTAGGAAGCGCTGACACGCCCGCCGCCACCGCGGCCGGCTCCGCCGAGGCGACCGTGCCCTGCGCGACCACCGATGCCGTGACCACCGGTGCCGCGACCACCGGTGCCGCGACCAGGGGAACGGTCGTCGGCGTGACCGTCGTGGGCTGCGGGGCAGCCGGTTCGGTCTGTCCCGTCGGCGCTTCGGTGGGCGCCGGGTCGCCGGAACCGACGAAACGGTCGGCCGTGGTCCGCTGCGACGCCGCCCGTGCCTGCGACCGCTCGGTGGCGGCCTGCCGCGCCTCCACCTGCCCGGCCACCCGATCCCCGGCCACGCGATCCGCGCCCGGCCGATCCACACCCGCCCGATCCACACCCGCCCGATCCACACCCGGCCGAGCCACACCCGCCCGATCGGCACCCAGCCGGTCCGCACCCACCCGATTCGCACCCACCCGACTCGCACCGGGCCGGTCGAGGTTGCCCTGCGCGGCGGGTCTCGTGGTATGCGCGGCCCTGGCGTTAGCGGCCCGTTCCGCAGCCGCGACCCGGCCGGCGATCACCCGATCTGCCGTCACCGCCCGGTCGGCCGCGGCGCGCCCGGCGGCAGCACGGCCCGCGGCGACGCGGTCCCGGGCCGCCTGGACCTGCGCGTTGCCGTACTGGGCCGCCTGGTTGCGGGCGTACCGGTCCTGGCTGAGCCGGTCCTGGTCAGAGTCAGGTCGGCCGAGTTCGGCGGACAGCGCCGTGCCGAACTCCTCGCCGCCCTCGCCCTGGCGCCCCGAAGCGCCCCGGCGGGTGGCGTCGACGGCCGGACGGCGGTCCGGCCCGGTCACGGAGCCCGGCGTACTCATCTGATCTTCTTCTCCTCATCGATGGGGGAACAGTCAGCCGCCCAGGGCGGCCAACGCCTTCTGCACCTTCGGCACATAGGCCTGGGTCTCGGCGAACGGCGGGATGCCGCCGTACTTGTGCACCGCCCCGCCGCCCGCGTTGTACGCGGCCAGCGCCAGCGGCAGGGACTTGAACTCCTTCAGATTGCGGGACAACAGCTTCGCCGCGCCGTTGATCGCCTGCGCGGGGTCGAACGAGTCGTGCACGCCCAGGCCCTTCGCGGTGCCCGGCATCAGCTGCATCAGGCCCTGCGCCCCAGCCTTGCTGACCGCCTTCGGGTTGTAGCTCGACTCCACCTTGGCGACGGCGGCGAGCAGCTTGGGCGAGACGCCGTACCTGTTGCCGGCCTGGACGAACAGGTCCGCGAACGGGACACCGGACAGCTGCCCGGAGCGCTGGAGATTGGCCGGGCGGACCGCGGCGGCGCCGTTCACCGCCGCGGCGCCGGTCGCTCCGGCGGCTGCCTCGGTGCCGACGACGCGGCGGATGTGGGTCGGCGTCTCGTACACCGATTGGATCTTGACATGGTCGCCGGGTTTCGGAGCGGCGATCATCTTGTTGTTCCCGAGGTAGATGGCCACGTGGTCGACCGGCGAGTCGAAGGCCAGGATGTCGCCCGGCTTCGCCTCCTTGAGGCTCTTCACCTCGGTGCCCGCCTTGGCCTGCTGCCAGGAGTTCCGGGGCAGTTCGATACCCAGGTCCTTGTACGCCCGCTGCACCAGCGCCGAGCAGTCCAGGCCCTTGCTGGGGTCGGTGCTGCCGAAGGTGTACTTGGTGCCCAGGTACTTCTTGGCGGACGTGACGATCTGGTCGCCGGTGACCCCGCCGGACGTGCCGCCCTTCGTGGTGGCGTCGGCCAGCGCCGTGGCGAAGCTGGCTCCGTTGGCCGCTGTCGCGGTGGTGGCGGTCGGGGTCAGGCCGAGCTGCGACTGCAACTCGGAGATGCGGGAGAGGACTCCCGTGAGGCCCATCGACGTCATGTCGGCCCGGGCTTGTCGGACTCGGACTCGCTGGGCTGGGCGGACTCGGCGTGCTCGGCGGGCTGGGTGGACTCGGCGTGCTCGGTGTGCCGCACCGCCTCGGCCAGGTCACCGCGGCGGGCGGCGATCGCCTGGGCCGCGTCGACGAGGTCGAGCAGCTGGCTGCGGGTGGCGTGCACGGCGAGCGCGGCGTCCCTCCGGTCGGCCTCCCGGTTCGCGGCCGTGCCCGCACCCGTACGCAACAGATGGGCCCGCTCTTCGGTCTGCCCGTCGAGGCCGCGCGCGGCGTTACGCGCCTTCGTCGTGATCGCGAGCTCGTCGAGGTTGCCCTGGTCCACCTTGAGGTCGTGGTTGCGGACGGTCTCGGCGTGGCGTTCGGACATCATCTCCACCGCGCGCCGGCGCTTGGCCGCGTCGGCGAGCTCGGCCACCTTCTCCCTGGTGACCTCCTCGGCGTCGGCGACCATCCGGTGGGCGTTCGTCAGGCTCTGCGCCAGCGACTGCCGGGCGACCATCGACGCGACCATGGCCCTCGCGGTGCCCTCGGTGGGCGCGTCGGCGCCGGTCAGGTCGAGCGCCCGCCGCTTGGCCAGCTGCTGCGCCTCCCGGATCTCCTGACGGGACTGGATCACCGCACCGCGCGCGGCATCCTCCTGGGCCTTCCGCGCACGCAACACCGGCCCCAACCGAAACAGACGATTCACCCAGTCCTCCTCGTTCCTCATCTGCCGCATCGGCCCGAGACGCGGAACGCTGAGCGCCTGCACCCGAGCTGCAACCGCGCGCAGATCGATTCGGCCGTCGCCGCCTCGCGCCTCAGCTGATCGGGATGCCGGTCAGGCGGAAGTTGTCCGGCACGTCCAAGGCGATCTCGGTCGTGCCCGGCGGCGGGGCCGGGAACCACAGCGCGATGGTTCGCGTGCTGCCGGGCGGGATCCGCTGATTGAGCACCCGGTCGCAGAGGCACCGGTGGCCGCCTCCAGCGATGACGTAGTCCAGGTTGTAGCCCACCGAGCCGCCCGCCAGCGTGCGGACACCACTCGCGCCGAAACGGGCGAACGGGTCGAACTCGTCGCGGACGGTGAACACCCCCTGGCCGAGGTAGTCGTGGATGGTCGCGTCGTCGTCGCCGATGTTCGTTGCCAACAGATCGACCTGGAGGAACGGGCCGACAGTCCGGGCCGGGGCCGCGGTCAGGCGCAGCGTTCCGCGGTTCAGCGGCAGCGCCACCTCGGCACCGGCCGTCGCGGTCCCGACCGTTCCCTTGGTCTTCGGCAGCGGCACGGCCCTCGCCCCGGCCGGCGCACTCGGAGCCGGCGCACTCGGAGCCAGCGCACTCGGAGCGGCGGCGGGCGTGGCCAGCCGGTAGGACACGGTGACCCGGCGGTTGCGGCGGCGGCCATCCGCCTCCTTGTTCGAGGCGGCCGGCTCCTGCTCGCCCCGGCCGGCCACCGTCTGCGGCCACGACTTCGGAGGCAGCGACCCGGTCATCGCCCGCGCGACCGTACGCGCTCGTTGCTCGGAAAGCTCTTGATTGTGTGCCGTGGCCCCGGTGTTGTCGGTGTGCCCGGTGATCGTCAGCGCCGCCGGGCCGGCCGCCTGCAGATCCGTCACCATGGCCCGCACCGCCCGCGTCCCGGCAGGGGTGAGCGTCGCCTCGTCCACCCGGAAGAGCACGTCGGCGTCCAGGTTGATATCCACCTGGCTGGGCGTACGCCGGGTGGTGATCGGCGCGTCCAGCCGCTCGGTCCAGGCGTCCAGGGACGCGCTGTACGAGGCGCCCGCCCCGGTCACGTCGAGCGGGCCGGGCAGGTCGCCGGGCACCACCGGCACGTCCGGGAACACCCCGGCGTACGGCAGCATCACCGCCAGCCGGGTCACGCCGGCCGGCACGCCGGTGAAGACCGCCTGCAACGACCGGGTCTCGCCGACATCGGCACGCAGCGGCCCGGTGCACATGCAGCCCTTGCCGTCGGCGCCCGGCGCGATCGTCCAGACCCGCCGACCGGCCGGGTCGACCAGCCGGACAGTGTCGAACGCGGAGCTGGTCAGGGTCGAGAACGGGTCGGTGATCCGGGCCGACCTGACGCCGTCGTGCGCCGCGTCGAGCCGGGTGGCGATGGTGAGGACCACCGTCTCGTCACGCCGGGCGAGGGGCTGCACCGTCATGGTGAGACGGTCGCCGGCCGCGTCCACCTCGCGCACCTGCACCGGGGCCGGCGACGTGGCTCCGGATGGGGCGGCCGACGGGGGCGCAGGCGGCGGGGCCGGCGAGTCGGTGCAGCCGGCGAGCACCGTCAGCGACATCAATGCTGCTGCGCGTCGTCTCACGCCAGGAGTGTGCCAGCATTCGTCACATCCCGGCCCGGACGGCGGCGCGGCGGGCCCGGGCGGCGGTCAGCGTCTCGACGCTCCGCCGAACCCGGCCGCGCCCACTCCGGCCAGGACACTGCCCGAGCGCAGGTGTTCCCGGTAAACATGATCAACGAAACTCCCAGGCTAATCAAAAAGGGACACCGGGCCGGATGAGACGATGGCGCGATGCGGGAGATCGTGGACGGCGTGTTCGAGATCAGCCTCGGCTATGTGCACGCGCACCTGGTGGTGACCGACACCGGGGTGGTGCTGGTCGACACCGGTCTGCCCGGGCGCTCGGCCGAGTTCGGCAAGGGGCTGCGGGAGATCCGCCGCACGATCGGCGACGTCACCGCCATCCTGCTCACCCACCGGCATCCCGACCACGTGGGCGGGCTGGCCGAGTTGCGCCGCCGATCCGGCGCCCGGGTGGTGGCCCACCGCTTGGACGCTCCGGCGATCGAGGGCGCGCCGGCACCGTCGCTCACCCCGCTCCAGCGGCTCCTGGCGAAGGTCATGAAGCCCGCGGAGGCGGCGCCGGTCGACGAGATGCTGTCCGCCGACGGGGCGACCTCGGTGCCTGGATTCACCGCCGTGCACACCCCCGGCCACACCGCCGGGCACGTCTCCTACCTGCTGGACCGCGCGGGCGGCGTGCTCTTCGCGGGCGACGCGGCCGCCGGCAACGGCCGCAAGGTGCGGCGCTCGCCGGGCGTGATGACCGAGGACCGGGCGGAGGCCGACCAGAGCCTGCGCCGGCTGGCCGCCCTGGACTTCGAGGTGGTCGTCTTCGGCCACGGCAAGGCGGTCACCGACGGCGCGGCGGACAAGTTCCGCACGCTGATCAACTAGTTCCATTCCTTCCGGCGCTCGGCGATGTTCCCGGTCAGGAGCGGTCGTCGCGGTCCGAGGCCGGCGACGGGGTGATCGAGGTGCCCGGTTCGTCGGTGCGGCCGTACCCGGCGGTGACGAACCGGAGCCCGGCGAGCAGGATCGCCGCGATCGGCACCGCGATGAGGAAACGGACCAGCATCTCGGTAACGTCGATCTCGTCGAGGACGAAGCGGTACACCGCCGGTGCGCTCATCAGCAGCGCGAACAGCAGCACCGACCAGCGGATCATCTCGCGGATCGCACCTGCCGGCGCGGCGCGGCGATCTGCGGTGTCACGTCCGCCGCGATCCGGGCGCAGAGCATCGCCGCCCAGGCGTGCGGGGTGGCCGGCTTGCCGTCCAGCGAGAAGATCGGCAGGTCCAGGCCGAGCACGGTGGCCGGGTCGGCGGTGAGCTCGACGCTGTGCACGACCAGCGCCTCGACGTCGCCGAGCGCCCGCAGGTGGCGCGCGGTGTCGGCGGTCTTGCGGGTGGCGTCGACCACCGCCCACAGCGCGGTCGCGCCGATCGCGTCGCACATGTCGTTGACCCAGATCGGGTCGGTCGCGCCGACCCGGGCGTCCATCACCACCACCCAGGCCGACGTGCTGTTCTGCAGCTTGTCCGAGCGCGCGCCGGCCTCTTTGGCGTTGTGCAGCACGCGCGAGGAATGCAGCCCGGTGCCGGCCGCCGAGGTGCCGGCCAGCAGCAGGTGGGTGGGGTCGAGGCCGGCCTGGTCGAGCAGATTGCGGGCGATCGGCAGAGCGTAGGTCAGGTCGCCGGCCAGGACCAGGATCTCCCCGGAGCCGTCCGGGATGGCGGGTGCGGCGGGGCGCGAGGCCAGGGCGGTGAGCACCCCGGCGTACGTGTCGCCGCCGGTGATCTGGGCGGCCAGGAGTTCGGGCATGCCCACCGACACCAGGTTGCTGACCACCGGGTCGGTGTGCACCGGGTCGCTGCGCATCGGCCGGAGCGCCACGTCGGTGCCCGGCGCCGGGGTCGTGGCGTCGGAGGTCGGTTCCGGGGCCGCGGGCGGCGTCGGCGGGGTCTTCGGCGGAGGCAGCGTCTGGTTGAGGCCGAAGGCGTCCGCGGCCGTCATCCCCGGTCCGGCCGGAGGCTCGGACGCGGGTCCGGCCGGAGGCTCGGACGCGGGTCCTGCCTGGCGCCCGGACGCGGGTCCGGACGAGGGCCCGGAGGGCTGCGGGGCCGGGCTCTTCGGCTCGGTCACCCCGAGGCCGCCCATCAGCTCCGCAAGACTGGGTACGGGCGGGAGCGGCCGCAGTGGCGCGTTGACCGGCGCCTCGGCGGCCGCGGCCGGGCGGAACGGCCGTACCGTCGGGGTCTCGGGTTTGTCCTCCGACCTGGTCCGCGGCGACGGGCGGTGGGGCGCGGCGGTGGCGATGTGGTTGGCCGCGTCGAGGCCCGCCATGAGTTCGGCGAAGGCGGCCGCGTTGTCCGAGAGGTCCCGCCGGTTGATCGCTTCCAGATTCTCGATCCCCGCGTCCCGCTCCGTCCGCCGTTCGGCGGGCGCCGGCTTCGGCCTCGGCTTCTCCGCCGGTGGCTCGTCGGGCACGATCCGGTCCCGGGACTCGGCCCGTTCCAGGAGCTGCTCGAGGGTGTGTGCGGCTTCCTCGCGCGCCGGTGGCTTCGGCGGCGCCGGCCGTTCCCTGGCCGGGCGGCTCACGGCCGGACGTTCCATGGCCGGGGCTTTGCGCTGAGGCATGGTCTTCCTGTCGTCAGTGGCGTCCGGCACCTCGACGGAGAGCTCGTAGTGCTGCTTCGCGAAGAAGCCGCCGAAGCCACCGCTACGGACCTTGTCGGCCGAGATGATCCGCACCCCGGAGCCGTACTCCTCGCGAACCTGAGCCAGCAACGGCTCGATGGCCGGTCCCTCAAGCAGCACCCGCGTAGGCACCGTTCACCACCCCCATCGTCTCGATCTGTGCGGTGGAACCTGAGATCTCCGTGTAGGAGAGGACTTGAATCCGGCGCGCACCGGCCTTGAGCAGTCGCATCAGCGGCAGCCGCAGCTGCGGCGAGCAGGCCAGAACGGGTGTGACGCCCTGCTGCTCGGCGCCCTCGACGAGGCTGCCGGCCTCGCTGACGATGGCCTCGGCGCGCATGCCGTCGATCGCCATGAACACACCGTTCTCGCTGGGCCGCAGCGACTCGAGCAGGCCCTGTTCGAGCAACGGGTCCAAGGTGATCACGGTGAGCCGGCCTTGCTGGGCGTACTGAGCGGCGATCGCCGGGCCGAGCGCGCTGCGGGCCGCTTCGATCAGGCCGTCATGGTCGGGGGACATCTTGGCGCGCAGCGACAGCGCCTCGAAGATCCGGACCAGGTCGCGGATCGGGACGCCCTCGTCGAGCATGCCCTGCAGCACCTTCTGGACCTGGCCGAGGCTGAGCTGCGCCGGCGTGAGCTCCTCGACCACCACCGGGTGGGTGCGCTTGACCATCTCGGTGAGCTGCCGGACGTCCTCCCGGCCGAGCAGCCGGCTGGCGTTGGTGCGGACCACCTCGGCCAGGTGCGTGATGATCACCGATGCCCGGTCCACGACCGTCGCCCCGGACAGCTCGGCCTGGTAGTGCAGCTCGGCCGGCACCCACTTGCCGGCCAGCCCGAACACCGGTTCGACGCCGGCCCGGCCGGGCAGCCCCTGCAGGCCGTCGCCGATGGCCAGCACTGTTCCCGGTGGCGCCTGCCCGGTGCCCGCGTCGACACCGGAGATCCGGATCGCATAGGAGGAGAGCGGCAGATCGAGGTCGTCACGGGTACGCACCGGAGGCATGACCACGCCCAGCTCCATGGCCATCTTGCGGCGCAGCGCGCGTACCCGGTCGAGAAGGTCCCCGCCGTTGGTGTCGACCAGGTCGACGAGGTCGGGCGAGAGCGCCAGCTCGAGCGGGTCCACCCGCATCTCGCCCATCAGCTGCTCGGGCGAGTCCGGCGCCGGAAGCTCGCCCTCCTCCGCCCCGACCGGCGTCTCCGGCTCGGGCTCGGGGTCCTTGAGGCGCTGGGCGATGAGCAGCGTGAGCACGCCGATGATCAGGAACGGGGGCTTGGGCAGACCGGGAATCACGCACAGCCCGAGCGCCGCGCCACCGGCGATGCGCAGCGCCAGCTTGTTCTGGCTGAGCTGCTGGGTGACGCTGGTGCCCATGTCGCCGCTGGTGGCCGAGCGGGTGGTGATCAGACCGGTCGAGACGGAGAGCAGCAGCGCCGGGATCTGGGAGACCAGGCCGTCGCCGACGGTCAGCAGGCTGTACTGGTTCATCGCGTCGGCCGGCGACATGCCGTGCTGGAGGATGCCCACGGCGAAGCCGCCGACCAGGTTGATCACCGTGATGATGATGGCCGCGATGGCGTCGCCCTTGACGAACTTGGAGCCACCGTCCATGGCGCCGTAGAAGTCGGCCTCGGCGGTCACGTCGGCGCGGCGTTTCTTGGCTTGGGTCTCGTCGATCAGTCCGGCGTTCAGGTCGGCGTCGATGGCCATCTGCTTGCCGGGCATCGCGTCCAGGGTGAACCGGGCGCCCACCTCGGCCACCCGCTCGGCGCCCTTGGTGACCACGATCATCTGCACGATGATCAGGATCAGGAAGATCACCAGGCCGATGACCAGCGAGCCGCCGACCACGAAGTCGCCGAACGCGTGGATCACCTTGCCGGCGTCGCCGTCGCGCAGCACCAGCCGGGTCGCGCTGATGTTCAGGGCCAGCCGGAACAGCGTCATGACCAGCAGCAGCGCCGGGAAGACCGAGAAGTCCAGCGGCCTCTGCACGAACATCGACACGAGCAGCACCAGCAGGGCGATGGTGATGTTCATGGCGATGAACAGATCGAGGAGGAAGGTCGGCAGCGGCACGACCATCATGACGATGATGCCGATGACCCCGATGGGCACGGCGAGCCTGCTGAGTCTCTTTTTTTCCACGGCCTCCTCCCCTCACCCCGATGGTCTCTCGAAACCGGGCGTGATGTGCGGAAATTTCGCTTATGCCGGTACTGGGGTGGGGTTCGGGTTTCGATGCAACCCGGCAGCCGAGCCCCGTTTCTTCAGGCTCATCACGAACGCCAGCACCTTCGCCACCGCGCCGAAGAAGTCCGCCGGGATCTCCATGCCGACGTCGACCGCCGACTCCAGCGCCCGGGCCAGCGCGACGTCCTGGACCATCGGAATCCGGTGCTCGGCCGCCAGATCCCGGATCTTGCCGGCGATCGGACCGGTGCCCTTGGCGACCACCCGGGGCGCGCCCTTCTCCGGCTCGTAGCGCAGCGCCACCGCCACGTGCGTCGGGTTGACCAGGATGACGTCCGCGGTCGGCACGTCGGCCATCTGCCTGTTCCGGGCCATCGCCATCTGCCGCTGCCGGATCGCCGCCTTCACGTGCGGATCACCGTCGGAGTTCTTGTTCTCCTGTTTGACCTCCTCCTTCGTCATCCGCAGCTGCTTGTTGGTCCGGCGGCGCACCACGAAGTAGTCGGCCGCGGCCATCACGATGCCCGCCACCGAAGCGGACCGGATCAGCGTCAGCACCGCGTCGTTGATCACCGCGAGCAGCGAGGCGAGCTGGAGCCGGCCGGCCGTCATCAGCAGCGGCACGATGTCCTTCATCGTCAGGTAGAGCACCCCGGCCAGCACCCCGGTCTTGACCAGCGCCTTGGTGCCCTCCCACAACGACTGCGGCCCGAACATCTTCTTGATGCCGGGAAACGGGTTCAGCCGGTTGAACTTCGGGATGAACAGCTTGGTGGCCACCCGGATGCCACCCTGGGCGCCGGCCGCGGCGATGCCGACCGCCATCATCGTGAGCGCCAGCGGCAGCACCGCCCAGACGGCGCTCATCAGACCGTCCTTCATGATGCCCAGGGCCAGGGCCGGGTCCGGGTCGGCGATCACGTCCGGGACCTTGGCCATCAGCTCACGCGCGTGGTCCATCGCCGAGCTGAGCGTACGAGGAAGCACGATGCTGGCGGCGAGCATCCCGAACCAGGCGCCGACGTCCTGGCTGCGCCCGATCTGGCCCTCCTGCTTGGCCTTCTTGAGTTTCTGCGCGGTGGGTTGTTCGGTCTTCTCGCTCACGGCCCACTCTCACCTCCCTCACCTTCCGTGATCCTTGCCTAAGCGGATCGCGTGAGCGGCCGAAAACCAGGGAGTAAGAGCCGCCAACGTTCAGGGGGAATCGTCATGACGTCGCCGATCGGTGGAAACGTGAGCCGGGAGTACGACGCCGCGAACGTGTCGCCCACCTCCATGTACACCAACAAGAGCGGCACGGACGCCGGCACCAAGAAGCTCGGCGACCAGGACACGTTCCTCAAGCTGCTGGTGGCCCAGCTCAAGTACCAGGACCCCAGCAACCCGGCCGACTCGACGCAGTTCCTCGCGCAGACGGCCCAGTTCACCCAGGTGGAGAAGCTCGGCGAGATCGCCGACATGCTCTCCGCCCAGCAGCTGATCGGCGCGAGCTCGCTGGTCGGCCGCACGGTCACGTACAAGGGCGCCGACGGCATGGACTACACCGGCGTCGTGACGAAGACCAAGCTCAACGGCGACAGCGGCCCGACCCTCACGGTCGGGAACACGGATGTGGAGCTGTCGAAGGTCACGGAAGTCCAGCAAACCTCCGACACCTCCACCACCAAGAAGGAAGTCTGACCTATGCTGCGTTCCCTCTTCTCCGGCATCAGCGGTCTCCGCGCGCACCAGCAGATGATGGACGTCACCGGTAACAACATCGCGAACGTCAACACCACCGGTTACAAGTCCAGCCAGACCGTCTTCCAGGACACGCTGTCGCAGATGGTCAACGCGGCCGGCGCCCCGCAGAACCAGTCCGGTGGCACCAACCCGGCGCAGGCCGGCCTGGGCGTGCGGCTGGCGAGCATCAACGCCAACTTCAGCCAGGGCGCCGCGCAGACCACCGGCAAGTCGTCGGACATGATGATCCAAGGCGACGGCTTCTTCGTGGTGAAGAGCGGCGGGGAGTCGCTGTTCACCCGGGCCGGATCCTTCACCTTCGACGCCAACGGCTCGCTGACCACCCCGAGCGGTCAGATCGTGCAGGGCTGGTCGGCGGACAGCGACGGGATGGTCAACACCTCCGGCACACCGGGAAACATCAAGCTGCCGATCGGCATCAGCCTCAAGCCCGAGATCACCGAGAACATCACCCTGACCGGCAACTTCTCCAACGAGTCCCTGATCGGCACGAAAAAAGAGATCCCGATCAAGGTGTACGACGCCGCGGGCGCCGCCAACACCATGGTGGTGACGTTCGAGAAGACGGCCGCGACGGAGTGGACGGCGTCACTGCCGGACGGCAGCAGCCAGGCGATCACGTTCACCGACGGCAGGGCGGTCGGCTCGCCGGACCCGGACACCGGCGCGGACTCCGGCAAGTGGCAGATCGGCGACTTCAGCTTCGACATCCACGACCTGACCCAGTTCAGCGGCAACACCGAGGCCCGGGTGAGTAACTCGGACGGATCCGGGGCGGGCGTGCTGAACTCGTACACGGTGTCGAACACCGGCCAGATCGTCGGTGTCTTCTCCAACGGCCTCAAGCAGACGCTGGGCACGGTGGCGCTGGCGAACTTCAACAACGTCAACGGTCTGGAGAAGATCGGCGACTCGATGTTCCGCAGCACGGTCAACTCCGGCCTGGCGCAGGTCGGCTCGGCCGGCACCGCCGGGCTCGGTCTGATCACCAGCGGCGCGCTGGAGATGTCGAACGTCGACCTGGCCCAGGAGTTCACCAACCTGGTGATCGCCCAGCGCGGCTTCCAGGCCAACAGCCGGATCATCACCACCAGCGACGAGATCCTCCAGGAACTGGTCAACCTGAAGCGCTGAGCTGGCTGGCTCCGCTTCGCTCCGCGGCGATCGCCTTGTAACCGGCGAGTTTCGGCCGAAAACGACTGCTGCAAACCCCGCGGCGGCCGGTTTAGTCCGCAACTCGCCGGCGGCAATCGCGGGCGGTCCCGTTGCATCGTGCAAATGGCGAGGCGGGGGTGGGCACCATGCCCGCCCCAGCCTCGCTTTTCTACACCCGGATGGCGACTAATGCGCGCTCATCGGCAACCGGGCGGGGGCCGATGGACAAGTTGACGGGCTACGGATGGCCCACCCAGCCGAAACATGACTGACCAAGGATGGACGTCTTGATCCTCGTAACCCGCATCAACGGTGCCGTGTTCGCACTCAACCCGGACCTGGTCGAGCGTGCCGACTGCACGCCCGACACGGTCATCACGCTGGTCGACGGCACCAAGTACGTCATCTCGGAATCCGTGCCCGAGTTCATCGACTCGGTGCGCCACTACCGCGCCTCCCTGATCGCCCAGGCGAGTCGCCTCGAGAGTGAGCCCGCCACCGCGGTCTCGGACAACGTCGAGCAGGACGCCGTCGTGCTCCCGCTGCACCGGAAGGACCGCTGATGGATCTCGCCAGCATCATTGGTGTCGTAGTCGCCGTCGTCATCGTGTTCACCGTCCAGATCCTGGAGGGTGGCAGCCCGGCGTCGATCATCCTGATCCCGTCGATGCTCCTGGTCTTCGGCGGCGCGTTCATGGCCGCCATGGCCGGCGGTGTGATGAAGGACGCGCTCGGCGTCGGCAAGCTGCTCCAGAAGGCGTTCCTGGCCAAGGTCTCCCCGCCGAACCTGCTGGTCGACGAGGTCGTCAAGCTGGCCGAGCGGGCCCGGCGCGAGGGCCTGCTGGCCCTCGAGGACGCGGTCAAGACCGTCGAGCACCCGTTCCTCAAGCGCGGTCTGCAGCTCGCCATCGACGGCACCGACCCCGAGGAACTGCACGACATCCTGCACGCGGAGATCGCCGCGAAGAAGAAGGCCGACAAGGCCGGCAAGAAGATCTTCGAGAACATGGGCGGCTACGCACCGACCGTCGGCATCATCGGCACGGTCATGGGCCTGGTGCACGTGCTCGAGAACCTCGACAAGCCCGAGTCGCTGGGCCACTCCATCGCCGCGGCATTCGTCGCCACCCTGTGGGGCGTGCTCTCGGCCAACCTGATCTTCCTGCCGATGGCCGCCCGTCTCGACCGCCTCTCCGGCATCGAGTCGGACGAGATGGAACTGGTCATCGACGGTGTGCTGGCGATCCAGGCCGGCTCGAACCCGCGCCTGGTGGCGCAGAAGCTCCGTTCCCTGCTGCCCCCGGACGCCGCTGCGGCGGCCGAGGCCGCATCGACGAAGAAGGCGGCGTGATTTAGGTGAGTTCAGGCGGCGGGAGCAAGCGGAAGAAGGGCGGTCACGAGGAGCACGAGGAGCACGTCAACCACGAGCGCTGGCTCGTGTCCTACGCTGACATGCTCACGCTGCTGTTCGTACTGTTCGTGGTGCTGTTCTCGATGAGCAGCGTCGACCAGAAGAAGTTCGCCGAGCTGGCGTCCGGCCTGTCCGACGGCTTCGGCGCCCAGAGCGCGGCGTTCAGCGGCTCGGCCGCGACGCTCGACGGCTCGGGCAACTCGACCTCGGTGGTGCCGATCGACCCGGGCGCGAACCCGGGTGAGGGCGGCTCGGGCACGGCCGAAATGTCGAAGAAGGACAAGCAGGCGGTCGAGGCCGCGCTGCGGGCCGCCGACCGGTCCAAGGCCTCGAAGGATGCCGAGGCGGCGACCAAGGAGGCCAAGAACCTCAAGGAGGTCGAGAAGAAGGTGACCGACGCCCTGGTGAAGGCGAAGCTGCAGAACCAGGTCAAGTTCACCATCGACCAGCGCGGCCTGGTGATCACCGTGGTCACCAACGACGTGGTCTTCGCCGGCAACCGCGCCGACCTGCAGCCCGGTGGCGCGAAGATCCTCGACACGATCGCGCCGGCGCTCGCCAACCTGCCCAACAGCGTCGAGGTCGACGGGCACACCAACCAGCTCAAGGCCACGACCACCTACTACCCGAGCGGCTGGGAACTCTCCGCGGCCCGCGCCTCGACCGTGGTGCGTTACCTGACCGGTCACGGCCTGACCAAGAACCGGATGAGCGCGGTCGGGTTCTCCGACACCAAGCCGCTGATCAACCCGAAGGACCCGAGGTCCGTGACGATGAACCGCCGCGTCGACGTCGTGGTCCTCACCCAGCTCACCGCGGAGCAGGCGGCGCTGCTGCCGACCGTCGCCGGTGACGACGCCAAGCTGCACGCCGGCGCTACGCACGCCGAGGCTCCTGCCGAAAAGACCACCACGACCACCACCACCCACGACTGAGCGACAGGGGGACCGAAATGGCTGAGAAAGAAAAGAAAGACGCCGCCGAGGCGCCGAAGAAGTCCAAGAAGATGCTGATGATCATCATCATCGCCGTGGTCGTCCTGGGCGGCGGTGGTGCGGGCGCGTTCTTCATGTTGAAGGGCGACAAGGCCGCCGCCGAGCCGGTCGAGCCGGTCAAGGGCGCGGTGGTGACGATGGAGAACGCGATCACGATCAACCTGGCCGACGCCCACTATCTCAAGCTCGCCTTCACGCTGCAGCTGACCGAGGCCGCCGGCGAAGAGGCCCCGGACATCGCCGAGGCGATCGACCTGGCCATCGACGAGTACACCGGTGTGAAGATCGCGGAGCTGGAGACCGAGAAGGGCCGGGAGACGAAGAAGGAAGACCTGCTCAAGAAGATCGAGAAGGCTTACCTGAAGGAGGGTGAGGAGGAGTCGCCCGTGATGGGCCTCTACTTCACCCAGTTCGTGACGCAGTAACGCAAAGCACGCAGATGGGCAGGCCTGGCAGACGCCGGACCTGCCCTCTGCCAAGTTCCAGATTCGCCGCCAGTTCAACGCCTCGAAAGCGAATCTGGAACAAGGCATCTTGCGCAATGCGGCACGGGGTGGGGTGAAATGACGCGATTATGACCATGTGACCTCCACCGCAGCGCGCCCGCCGGGCAAGATGTCAGGCCGCGGAAGCGGGCCGGTGGCGTACGACTTCCGCCGGCCGATCAAGCTGTCCCGTGAGCACGTGCGCACCCTGCAGATCTGCTTCGAGACGTACGCCCGCAGCTGCGGCAACCTGCTGACCACGCGACTGCGCGTGGTCAGCAGCGTCACGCTCGCCTCGATCGAGCAGCTGAACTACGACGAGTACGTGAGCTCGCTGGAGAATCCCACCGTCCTCGCGACGGTCTCGATCGATCCTCTGCCCGGCACGGTGCTGATGGAGATGGCCTCGTCGGCCGCGATGACCGCGATCGACCACATGCTCGGCGGCCCGGGCGGTGCCCAGCCGCAACGCCCGCTGACCGAGGTCGAGATGCCGCTGCTGCGCGGCCTGCTGGAACGGATGCTGGGCGAGCTCCGGTACGGCTTCGAGACGCTGGTCGACATCTCGCCCAAGTTGCGCGACATCGAGTACAACGCCCAGTTCCTGCGCGCCCATCAGCCCAGCGACGCGGTGGTCGTCGCGTCGTTCGAAGTGAAGATCGGCACCGAGGAGTGCGTGGCCAGTATCTGCCTGCCGTTCAACACGATCCTGCCGGTGCTGGAGAAGCAGGAGCACATCGAGCTGACCGCCGCCGAGCGGATGGTCCGGGACACCTCGTCGCGCAATCTGACCGCCGGGCTTTCCGCGGCGCCGATCGACGTAGCCGTTCGATTCCAGCCCATTCGTATGCGTACGGATGACATCGTGGATCTGCGACCCGGCGACGTCGTGCCGCTGAGTCATTCGACCAGCCTGCCGCTCGAGGTCACCGTCAACGAGACCGTGTTCGCGCATGCGGTCCCCGGCAACCAGGGTGCGCGGCTCGCCGTCCTGGTCGTGCCGGCGCCCAAGGAGGCCCCGTCGAGGGAGGTCGGCCGCCGATGACCACGCCGCCGAAGTCGAAGGAGGTTGGCCGCCGATGACCGCGCCGACGATCACCGCACCGCAGCTCATGCTGGCCCGGACCGCCGCCGAGGCCGCGCTGGGCGTGTTGCCGACCAGCCGCGAGCTGGTCGCCGGCGAACCCGTCGCGGCCTCCGCCGACATCCTCACCGACGGCCAGGCGATCACCGCCAGGTTCAGCGGCGCGGCGACCGGCGAGGTGGTCGTGGTCGTCGGTCAGGACCTGGCCGACGCCCTCAAGGAGAGCCCACTCGGCGAGCTCGACCTGACCGCCGCGGTACGCCCGGCGCTCGAGGCCGCCGCCCGCGCCTTCGGCCCCACCGTGCTCGACCCCGGCCAGCTGATGGAGCCCGGCGTGGCACTCAGCGCGATCGCCGCCAAGCCGGACGCGGTCGCCGTGCCGCTGCTGGACGCCGGGGTGACCCGGGCCGTGGTGGCGCTCGCGCTCAGCCCGTGGCCGTCCGACGGCGACAGTGGCGGCGTGGCCCCCCGGACGCCCGGCGCCGCCGCCATCCGGGGCGGCCTGGACATGCTGCACGACGTCGAGATGGAGGTCTCCGCCGAGCTGGGCCGGACCCGGATGAGCGTCCGCGAGCTCCTGTCCCTCTCGCCCGGCGCGATCGTCGAGCTGGACCGGGCCGCGGGCAGCCCGGCCGACCTACTGGTCAACGGCCGGTTGATCGCTCGCGGCGAGGTGGTCGTGGTGGACGAGAACTTCGGGATCCGGATCACCGAGATCGTCTCCCCGGGCACCGAACGGGAGTGACCCCTTGTTCGAACTCGCCCTGCGGATCGGCTTCTCGCTCCTGGTCGTCTTCGGCCTGATGTGGGGCCTGGCCAAGATGGCCCGGCGCCCGCTGGGCGGGCACCGCGGGACGGGAACGCTGTCGGTACTCACCCGGCAGCAGCTGGCCCGGGGCGCCGCGGTCACCGTGGTCCAGGTGGCCGACAAGGCGCTCATCCTGGGCGTCACCGACCAGCAGGTCAGCCTGCTGGGCGAGACGGAACTGGCGGTCTTCCAGAAGCAGGCGGCCCATCCGCACGAGAAGCGGGACGCGCTCGACCTGCCCACGAACACGGTCGCCACGCCGGGGCCGCTGGACGGCTCGGCGCTGTCGCCCAAGACCTGGCGATCGACCATGGACTTCCTGCGCGACCGGACCACGAGGCGCTGACATGCGGCGTACCCTGCTGATCTTGATCCTGGGTCTCGGTGTGGGGCTGGTGCTCCTGCCGGACGTGGCGTGGGCGGCGCCCGCCCCACCGGCGCCACCCTCGGCGCCGAGCATCAACATCGACGTCGGCGGCACCAACCCGGACGGCAGCAAGCCGGCCACCTCGCTGGTCATCGTGCTCGGCCTCACGCTGCTCTCGATCGCACCCGCGGGCCTGCTGCTCTGCACGTGTTTCACCAAGGTCTTCATGGTGCTGGGCATCACCCGGAACGCGCTCGGGATGACCAGCATGCCGCCCAACCAGGTGCTGGCCGGGCTGGCGCTGTTCATCAGCCTGTTCATCATGTCGCCGACCATCTCGCAGGTGAACGAACAGGGCGTGCAGCCCTATCTGAAGGGCGACAAGAGTCAGAGCCAGGCGTTCAAGGACGGCGTGGAGCCCCTGCGCGACTTCATGTGGCGGACCGCCCGCCAGGACGAGGTGGCGCTGCTGGTCAAGGTGTCCGGTCAGGAGCAGCCGAAGAACAAGGACGACGTCGAGCTCACCACCCTGATCCCGGCCTTCGTGCTCTCCGAGATCCGGGCGGCGTTCATCATCGGCTTCGTCCTCTTCATCCCGTTCCTGATCATCGACATGGTCGTGTCCGCGTCCCTGATGTCGCTGGGCATGATGATGTTGCCGCCGGTGACCGTGGCGATGCCGTTCAAGCTGTTGCTGTTCGTGCTGGTGAACGGCTGGGGGCTGATCATCACGGCGCTGGTCGCGAGCTACCAGTGAACTTCGACGTCCCGATCAACGAGCTGCTCACGATCATGCTGGGAGCGGTCCGGGCGGGCGCGTGGCTGGCCATCTGCCCGCCGTTCCAGAGCCGGCTCATCCCGCGCCAGGTGAAGGTGCTGCTGTCCATCGGGATCACCCTGCCGATGGCGCCGTACCTGCGGGGCAGCCTGCCCTCGCTGGAGACGCCGGACCTGATCGCCTGCGCCGCGCTCCAGGTGTTCGTCGGCGCGTCGCTCGGCTTCATCACCGCGCTGCTGTTCGCCGCGATCCAGGCCGCCGGCGACCTGATCGACGTGTTCGGCGGTTTCACGCTGGCCTCGGCGTTCGACCCGCTGTCGATGAACCAGAGCTCGATCTTCGGCCGGTTCTACAACCTGACCGCCGCCACGCTGCTCTTCGCGTCCGACGGTCACCAGCTGATCCTGCGCGGGTTCATGCAGTCGTACCGGGCCTTGCCGCTGAACGCGAACATCTCGATGGAGACGTTCAGCCGCCTGCTGATCACCGGCATCGCCGAGATGTTCCTCGCCGCGCTCCAGATCGCCGGCCCGCTGATCGCCGTGCTGTTCCTCACGGACGTCGCGTTCGGCCTGCTCAACCGGGTGGCGCCCGCGCTCAACGCGTTCCAGCTCGGCTTCCCCGCCAAGATCCTGCTGGTCCTCACGCTGGCCGGCACCGCGGTGACGATGCTGCCCCGGGCCCTGGACGGCCTGATCGACAAGGCAGTCTCCGCGGTCGTCTCCCTTACCGGCGGCTAGAACAGGCCGATCAGAGGGGTATGGACCATGCCGGGCTGGATGCCGTGCTCACCGCCGCCCTCGCGCAGTACCCGGACGCTCACATCACCGGGATCAGTCAGAACGGTCTTTTCGTGTCGGTGCCGCCGACGCTCGAGCTGATCGAGCACCAGCCGATCAGCAACAGCCGTTCCGCGCTCGACCTGGTCGTCGCCGAGGACCAGCATTTCGTCTTCGAGGCCTGGTACGAGGTGCACGCCGAGGGCGTGGCGAACTGCGACGTGCGCCTGCTCGCCGCGCCCGAGCAGCCGGTACGGCTGCACTTCATCGACGCCCGGCACTCGCACGGCGTCTACATCGGCCTGGTCACCGGCGCGGCCGGCAGCGTCTCCGCCCGCGCGCTGGACATCGGACCGGTCAAACCGCGCCTGATCAGCATGCGCAAGAGCCCCGCGGCCCAGGTCATCGACGTGGATCCCACGGTCGAGCTGGTGCTCGGCTGGACCGCCGAGGAGCTGACCGGACGCCGCGCCCTCGACCTGGTGCACCCGGACGACCACCCGCGCGCGATCACGAGCTGGATCGACATGCTCGCCGCGCCGCCCGGCGCCGCCCGCCGGGTGCGTCTGCGGCACCTGCACAAGGACGGAACCGCCATCTGGTTCGAGATCACCAACCACAGCCACGTCGACGACGCCGACCTGCCGCACGTCCTGGCCGAGATGCTGGACATCACCGACGAGATGGCGGCGCAGGAGGCGTTACGCGCCAACGAGCGGATGCTGGCCCGGCTCACCGAGACGCTGCCGGTCGGCGTGCTGCAACTGGACCGGGACGGGCGGGTCGTCTACCAGAACTCGCGGGTCGCCCGGTCCACCGGCGCGACGGTCGGTGACACGCTCCCGCTGGACACCGTCGACGCCGACGACCGGCCGGCGGTGCGGGCCGCGGTGGAGGCGGTGCTGCGCGGCGAGGACGACATCGACATCGAGTACGGCTACGTCGACGCGCGCGCCGGCCACCGCCGGATCCACGCCCTGCTGCGCACCCTGACCGGCGAGGACGACGCGGTGAACGGCGCGATCGTCTGCTTCAACGACATCACCGACGCGTCCCGGCTGCGCGAGGAGCTCCGGCACCGGGCCACCTACGACGCGCTGACCGGCTGCCTGAACCGGGCCAGTGCCCTGGCCGCCCTCCAGCAGGAGCTGGCGAGCCCGGGCAGCCGCGGCACGGCGGTGATGTTCATCGACCTCAACGGCTTCAAGACCGTCAACGACGAGTACGGGCACGCAATCGGCGACGAGCTCCTGAGGCTGGTCGCCGACCGGCTGCGCGCCGCGGTCCGCGCCGCCGACGTCATCGGCCGCTTCGGCGGGGACGAGTTCGTCGTGATCTGCGCCGACGTGTCCGGCATCGACCGGGCGGCCCGCATCGCGGAGGCCGTGGTCGCGACCCTGAACGCGGCGACTCTGGAGGTGGGCGCGACCGAGATGCACCCGCAGGCCAGCATCGGCGTCGCGTGGGCGGCTTCGGGCAGCGCCCCGGCCGAGTCCCTGATCGCGCGCGCCGACGCCGCCATGTACGAGGCCAAACGCACCCGACAGGGCCGGATGGCTCTCGTTTTGGCCGGTTGAGCCTGGTGTCTCGTGGATCACCCCAGTGCGAGGCGGGGTCCACGAGACAGGATCTAGCCGGCTGAGAGTGCCAGCTCCCGCGCGCCGGTGAAGGCGCGCAGGGCCTCGGCCTCGGACTCCACGTCGGCCAGCTCGGTCTTGGTCAGCGGGGTGAAGGGCCGGATCGTGAGGACGCCGGCGCGGATCTTCCACGCGCCGCGGACCCGGCCGTCGACCGTGAACGCGGCGAACTCCACCAGCACGGGCCGGCGCTCGTCGTCGATGATCCGGCGCCGGTCGGCGTACCCGAAGGTCACGTTGTCGAAGCCGGGCAGGAACCGGACCGGCGCCGGCAGGTCCTCCTCGGGCAGGTCGCGGCCGGGCAGGTCGAAGAGCTCGGTCCCGTGCTCGCTGCGGTAGGTGACCAGCTCGGGCCGCAGGGCCTCGAAGACCGGCTTCATCCGGGTCAGGCCGCTCCACGCCCGCATGTCCCGCACGCTCGCCGGCCCGAAGCCGGCCAGGTAGCGCAGTACCAGCTCACGCAGCTCGACGCCGGTCGCGAAGGGCCGCCCCAGCCACTGCTCGGCCAGTGCGAACGGCGTCGGCCCGCGCCTGCCCCAGGTCCCGTCCGGGTACGGGTGGACGATCGGCAGCGCCACCTGTGCGGCCCGCGCCAGCAAGACGCCCTCCTGCTCCGGCCAGCGTTCCCGCAGCGCACGCCCGAGCTCGGGCCGGCTCAGCGTGACACCGTCCAGCAGCCGCGCCGCCTCGGCGGCCAGCTCGTCATGCGCCGCCGCCGGCACCCACTGGTTGAAGAGCGTCGTGCACATCCGGCCGAGCAGAGGCTGCAGCAACGGCCGGACCCACACGTAGTCGTCGGCGGCCAGCAGATGCTGCGTGCCCCGGAAGAGCGTCCCCCGGGCAACCGCCCGCCGCTCCAGCAGCTCGTCGAGTTCCTCGGTCCGGAACGAGGAAAGCCGGTTCCACAGCCCGATGTGGGGCAGCTCCGGATCCTGACCCTGCAACCCGACAAGCAACCTCAGGACGTCCAGCGGCGTCGTCGCCGCTGACCGCTCCAGGAGGAGCTGGCGGTGCAGCGTCGCCCGGTTGAGCCGGCGGTCGGTGAGAACGGCCATGCCGAAAGCGTGTCAGCAATTGCGGTCAGTTCTTGTCCTTGCACGCACGAACCCGGAAGGGAGAGGGGCACCGTCAGGTGGGCCCCTCTCCCGGTGCCCGCGGGAGCATACGGTCCGTACCCCGACGGACGCGGGCAACGAAAGCTCTTGATCTCAATGAGCCATCGACAACGAGAACTTCCCCTTGCCGTAGCGATTTACTTCGATGGTCAGGTCCAGCCGGCGGCCCAGGGCGAGGAAGTGCGCGCGGGCGTCGTTGGGGAGTTCCATGCCGGGGTAGACCACCTGGTAGAGCTTGACGTGCGGCCCGCCCTCCCGGTTCAGCAGCGAGGTCAGCACGTTGAACAGCTCGAAGACGTTCTCCGCGAGGTTGGGCGCCAGCTTCTTCTCGTCGATGCTGTCCTCCGCGGCGCCGGCCGGCAGCAGGCCCAGGGCCGCGCCGACGTTGGCCGCCAAGGAGAGCTGCATGCCCATCACGGCATAGATCTGCTGCTGGCTGTCGGTGTAGACGGCGATGCTGGCGCCGGGCAGGTCCTCGGCGGTCATGGGGTCGCCGGGACTGACGTTGCAGTCGCGGCCGAGCAGGTCCTCATAGAGGTTGCGAACGAGGTGGGAACCGGGGATAACCGAGGTGTCAGACATGAATATCATCCCAAGATTGGTGAGAAGGCCTCTTCGAAACGTTCCGCGGTGAACGGCTTGACGATGAAGAACAGGGAGCCGGCCGCCTCCGCCTGTTGCTGCATCTCCGGCGTGCACTCGGACGTGACGAAGCCGAACTTCACCTCGTTCCCGGCCCCACGCAGCTGGCGCAGCACCTCGATGCCGGTCATCTCAGGCATGTTCCAGTCGGAGATCACCAGGTCGGGGCTCTCGGCGGCGGCCTTGTCCAGCGCCTCCTTGCCGTCCGCGGCCTCGACCAGGTCGTGGTCGCCGAAACCGGCCTGACGCAGCGTCCGGGTGACGATCTGGCGCATCACGCGACTGTCGTCAGCGATCAGAATCTTCACAGTTCCTCTCCCCTCGCTTCCCGGCTCTGCCACATCGACACCGACACCGGCTCGCCGTCCCAGACCCCGTAGAGGCCGCTGATCCGCTCGGCGGCCGGATATCTGGTGGCCGTGTCCGGCGCCATCACGACCTGCGGCAGGGACAGCAGACAGCCGGGCGGCAGCATCGCCTTGACGTTGCCGCCGACGATGTTGGCGAGTTCCCCGAGGACGTCGGTCAGGTCCTCCTGGCTCACCTCGTCGGGCTCCATCGCCAGGAAGGCGGCCGCGGCCTTCTTCGCGGCGTGGATGGACGACGCGTAGACCACGTGTCCGCTCCAGGCTCCGGTGATCGAGACGGACGAGTGCACCTCGGACGGCTGCTTGTCGTCGCCGTTCGGGATCAGCGGACTGATCCCCTCCGGGTCCAGGTAGGACACCCAGACCTGTTCCACCATCTCGGCGAGGTCGCCCTCTTTCACCACGACGTCGACGCTCATGAGTTCGCTCCGGTCGGGACGAGGCCCAGCAGGGCCAATTTTTCGATCATCGCGCCCTCGGTGAAGGGCTTGATCACGTATTCGTGGGCGCCCGCCGCGAGCGCCCGCACGATCTGACTCTGTTCGCTCTCGGTCGTGACCATGACCAGGGTCATCTCCCGCAGGCGCGGTTCCGACCGCACCCGGGTGACGAATTCGAGCCCGTTCATGTTGGGCATGTTCCAGTCGATGAGGGCCAGTTCCGGCACCTCGGTCATCGTGGCCAGCAGGTCCAGGGCTTCCTGCCCGTCACCGGCCTCGGTGGCCTCGAAGTTGAGCTTGCTGACGATGCGCTTGAGGATCATGCGCATCGCTCGGGAGTCGTCGATAACCATGGCGCGCATGCGGATTCATCCTCTCCTTGCGGCGCCGACGGGTGCCGCGGTGCGGATCCGGTAGGCAGAGGTCCGGCCGGCCGCCACCCGTTCGTAGTTGTCGTCGATGCCGATCGTGGTCTCGGCCGCTCCGAGGAACAGCCAGCCGTCCGGCCGCAGCAGCCGCGCGACGTTGCGCAGCACGTTCTTCTTGGTCGCCACGTCGAAATAGATCAGCACGTTGCGCAGGAAGATGACATCGAACGGCGGCATCGACGGCAACGGGGCGGTCAGGTTCATCAGCTTGAAGCTGACGTTGCGGCGCAGCGCCGGCATGATCCGCCAGTGCGCGCCGGCCCGCTCGAAGTACTGCACCAGCTGCGCCGCGGGCAGGCCGCGGTTGACCTCGACCTGGCTGTACTCGGCCGCCTCGGCCCGCTTGATCATCTCGGTGGAGATGTCGCTGCCCATGATGTCGTACGACCAGCCCGGCGGCAGGTGCTCCTGCATGGTGATGGCCAGGCTGTACGCCTCCTGGCCACTGGAGCTGGCCGCCGACCAGACCCGCAGCTTGCGCTGGGAGGCCCGGGACTTGACCAGCTCGGGCAGCACCACGTCGGTGAGCGCCGTGAACGGCTCCCGGTCCCGGAACCAGGACGTCTCGTTGGTGGTCAGCGCGTCCACGATCTTGCGTTCGTTCAGCTTGTTCGGGCGGCGCTGCAGATCGGCCAGGAAGTCCGCGACACCGGCCGCGCCGACCGCCCGGGCGACCGGGATGAGCCGCGCCTCGACCAGGTACTCCTTGCCGGGGGCGAGCACGATCGACGCCTCGCGGCGCACCAGTGTGGAGACGTAGGAGAAGTCGGTGTGCGAGAGGGTCATCGGGCCACCGCCGCGGATCGGCCGACCTTGAGCCGGGTGAGCAGGCCGGTCGCGATGCGGTCCAGCGGCAGTACCTCGTCGGCGAGCCCGGCCTGCACGACCGCGCCGGGCATGCCCCAGACCACCGAGCTCGCCTCGTCCTGGGCGAGCACCTCGGCGCCGGCGTCGCGCAGCACCTTGGCGCCGACCCGGCCGTCGTGGCCCATGCCGGTGAGCACCGCGGCGTACGCGGACCCGCCGTAGACCTGGGCCACCGACCGGAACATCACGTCCACCGCCGGCCGGCACGAGTTCTCCGGCGGGGCGCCGCTGAGCTGGGCGACCACGGCCGTGCCCTTGCGCTGCAGCACCAGGTGCTTGTCGCCGGGGGCGATGTAGACGGTTCCGGCGGTGAGTTCCATGCCGTCGCCGGCCTCGACCACGCGCAGCGGCGTGCTGCGGTCCAGCCGCTCGGCGAACATCTTGGTGAACACCGGCGGCATGTGCTGGGTGACCACGATCGGCACCGGCAGGTCGGCGGCCAGGCCGAGCAGCACCTTGGTGAGCGCGTCCGGTCCGCCGGTGGAGCTGCCGACCGCGATCAGGTCGACCCGTCCCTGGGGTCCGCGCCGGACGGCCGCCGGGCCGGGCCGGGCGGGCCGGGCCGGGAGCTTCGGCGGCGCGAGCCGGCCGGGTGCGGAAAGTGGGCGCTGCGGCCCGCGCAGGGTGGGCCGTGGGCCGCCCTTCTTCGCCAGCGCGTGGATCTTGGGTACGAGCTGTTCGCGCACCGCCGCGACCGATTCCGCGATGGAGCCGACGTTGGACGGCTTCGTCACGTAGTCGGTGGCGCCGGCGGCCAGCGCCTCCAGCGTGGCCGAGGCGCCCGCCGCGGACAGGGTGCTGAACATGATGACCGGCGTCCGGTGCCGCTTGCGCAGTTCCTTGACCGCCTCGATGCCGTTCATCTTGGGCATCTCGATGTCCATGGTGATGACGTCCGGCTTCAGCTGGTCGATCTTGGCCTGGGCCAGCTGACCGTTGGCCGCCGTGCCGACCACCGAGATGCCTGGCGCACCACCCAAGGCGTCGGTGATCAGCTTGCGAACCACGACGGAGTCGTCCACGACGAGGACAGCGATCATCAGATCACCCCCTTCTCGCCGAGCCAGGACGGGCCGAGCGCCGCGACCACCGGCGCGAGCAGCCGGTGTGCCGTGGCGGTGTCCAAGAGGTCACGCACGACCAGCGCCTGGACCGCGCCGCTGAGCATGTTCCACACCCCACCGGCCCGATCGGCCAGCGGAATACCGGCCGTGTCGACGGCCTGCACCAACAGCATCTGTGCTGCGGCGGCAGTGCGGACCCGATCCGACAGATAGGCCGCCCAGGACGCGGAATGAACGGCCGGGGACCACCCTCCGGCGTTGCGCCGCGCGTCCTCCGCCGAGGCTGTCAGGCGGGTCAGATCGCGGTGCCGGATGCCACGCAGCCGCTCCAGCAACGCGGACAACGCGTAGTGGTGCGGCCCGAGGTCGATCGGCGCGCCGGACGGCAGCTTCCGCAACGCGGACACCCATCCGGCGCCGAGCATCCGCCGGGTCGACTCGTCCAGCACCTCGCGCAGATAGCTGGCCACGGCAGCGTCGCAGAGCAGGGCGGTGGCGGCGGCGGCCGGCTCGGACTGCTGGGCGTCCCGGCCGGTGCCGTGCCACGTCCAGGCCATCACGTCGTACCGCAGGCAGGTGAGCAGCGCGTCCACCGAACCGATCGGGGCGCGCTCGACCAGGGCCAGCGCACCGGCCGGGTCGTCCTCCTTGAGCTTCTTCAACGACGGCAACCGGCGGGCGGCGCTCTCCACCTCGACCCACAGCGGGCCGCGCAGGTCCTCGTGCGGCAGACGCTCCGCGAGGATCGACAGGTCGCCGGGCCCCAGCCGGAGGCCGCGCAGCATCACCTCGGCCGTGGCCGACCCGCCGCCCAGGCGGGTCAGGTCGAAGCCGAGGACGGGAGCGCTGACCAGGCTGTACATCAGGTGGTGGCTCGATAGGTGTCGACGGCCTGGCGTACGTCCAAGGCGAGCATCAGCCGCCCGTCCAGCTTGAAGGTGCCCACCACCAGCTCGCGGGTCGGCCCGCCGAGCGTGTCCGGCGGCGGCTCGAAGGCCTCGTCGTCCAGGTCGACCACCTCGCCGATCCGGTCCACCAGCAGGCTGACCGGCTCGCCGTCGCCGCGCAGGATCACGTTCATCACCGGGCCTTCGAGCGACTGCCGGGGCAGGCCGAGCTGCACCCGCAGGTCGACCGCCGCGATCACCTGACCGCGCAGGTTGAAGAGGCCGCCGACGGCGGGCGGGGCGAGCGGCACCGGGGTGTACTCGTTGTACGAGAGCACCTCCTGCACGGTGTCCACCTCGACGCCGAAGAGCTGATCGGCCACCTCGAAGGTGGCGAACTGCCGGCTCGCCATGTCAGGCCTCCACCAGCATCGGGTCGTCGCTGTCCTGATAGAAGTTCGGGTCCGCGGCGAGGATGGCCCGGCGCACGTCGAGCAACTCGGTGACCCGTTGCTGGATCACCGCGGTGCCGACCAGGCCGTCCTCCTCGGCGTCCCGGCGCGCGGTCGTGGAGTTCTCCGCGATGTCCACGATCCGGTCGACCACCAGCGCCACGCTGCGGCCGCCCTCGCTGTAGACCACCACCGACACGGTGTCCCCCTCGAGTTCCTCGGTGTACGCCCCGAGCAGATGCGACAGCCGGACCAGCGGCAGGATCTGCCCCCGGTACTGCACGACCTCGCGCGATCCGGCCTGCTCGATCCGGTCCCGCGGGAACTCCTCGAGCCGGGTGACCGTGTCCAGCGGGATCGCCACCCGGCGCTCGCCGACCGCGGTGACCAGCAGCCGCTCGCCGTTGGTCGCGAGCTTGGACTCCCGGGACGTGCCGACCGTGCTCTCCTTCGAGTCGGCGGCCAGGTGGCTGCGCCGGGCGAGCGAGGAGACGTCCAGGATCAGGCCGACCTTGCCGTCACCGAGGATGGTCGCTCCGGCGTACAGGCCGATGTCCTTGAATCTGCTGTTGAGCGCCTTGACGACGACCTCTTCGGTGTTGAGGACGCGGTCCACGACCAGGCCGAAACGGCGGCCGTCGGCCTGCAGCACCATGATGTAGACGCCCTGGTCGCCGCCGACCTCGAGGCCGAGCGCGCCGTCCAGCCGCACCAGCGGGAGCAGCTTGCCGCGCAGCCGGTAGACGGGCGCGCCGGACGCGTACTCGATCTTGGTGGATTGGCCGTCGATGAAGACCAGTTCAAGGACCGCGACCTGGGGTACGACGTAGCGCTGGTCCCCGCAGTCCACGGTCAGGGCCTGGATGATCGCGAGCGTGAGCGGGATGTTCAGCCGCCACACCGTGCCTTCGCCCAGCGTCGAGTCGACGCTGACCGCGCCGCCGATCCGCTCGATGTTGGTCTTCACCACGTCCATGCCGACGCCGCGGCCGGACACGTTGGTGACCTTGGCGGCGGTGGAGAAGCCGGGCTGGAAGACCATCGCCATGATGTCGCGCTTGTCCATGCTCGCCACCTGGTCGGCGCGGATCAGGCCCTTCTCGACGGCCTTCTGCGCGATCCGGTCGACGTCCATACCGGCGCCGTCGTCGGCCACCTCGACCGCGACGTGCCCACCCTCGTGGTACGCCCGCAGGGTCAGCGTGCCCTCCGGCGACTTCCCGGCCGCGACCCGCCGCTCGGTCTCCTCGATGCCGTGGTCGACCGCGTTGCGCACCAGGTGGGTCAGCGGGTCCTTGACCGCCTCCAGCAGGCTGCGGTCCAGCTCGGTCTCCTTGCCCTGCATGACCAGCTGGACCTGCTTGCCGAGCGAGGCGGACAGGTCCCGGATGACCCGGGGCAGCTTGGACCAGATGTGGTCGATCGGCTGCATCCGGGTCTTCATGATCCCGGCCTGCAGCTCGCTGGTGATCATGCCGAGCCGCTGGGCGCTGCGGACCAGGCCGGAGTCGCCCACCTCCATCACGCCGCGAACCAGCTGGTTACGGGCCAGCACCAGCTCACCGACCATGTTCATCAGGTTGTCCAGCAGGTCGACGTCGACCCGGATGGCCGAGTCGGCGACGCTGCGCTTGGGCGCCTGCTGCTGCAGTGCCTCGGTGACCGCGGCCGGCTGGGCCTTGCCCTCCTCCAGCAGGATCGTGCCGAGCTTGCGCTCGTCGCCCTCGAGCTGGGACTGCAGCGCCGAGCCGACGTCCGAGGGCTGGGCCGCGCCGGACTCGACCAGCATCTCGCCCAGCGGGCGGCGCTGACCCTCGACCGGCTCGGGCGCCGGGCGGCTGCCCTGCTCGTCGAGCGGTGCGGGCGCCACCTCCGGCTCGTTGGAGGCGGCCGCCTCGGCCGAGGGCTCGGCAGAAGCTTTCTCCTCTGCGAGGGGAGCCTGCATCTGGGCGTGCACCGCGCTGATGATGCTCTCCACGTCGACGTCGCCCTCGTTGCCGTTCGCCTCGATCTCGGCGAGCAGCGACCGGACGCCGTCGATGGTGGCCAGCAGCGTGGTGATCGTCTGCGGCGTGACCGGCATGACGCCGTCCCGCAGCTTGGACAGCAGCGACTCTCCGGCATGGGCGAGCGTCTCCAACCGGCCGAAGGCCAGGAATCCGCTGGTGCCCTTGATCGTGTGGATCGCCCGGAAGATGCGCGAGATCAGATCGCGCGAGTTCGGGTCCTGCTCCAGGTCGACGAGATCGCGGTCGATCTGGTCCAGGTTCTCGTGGCTTTCCATGAGGAACTCGCCAACGATCTCACCAAGGTCTTCCACGTGCGCCTACCTCCCGCTCAAGCCTTCAAGGACCCTGATCGACCCGTGTACGCGCAACCTGAGCACACCGGGGCCGCACCCTTATCCGTCGTCCCCGGACGCCTTCCGGTACCGGTAGCCGAACCCGCGGACCGACTCGATCGGCGACTCGTCCGGATCCGACCAGCCGAGTTTGCGACGCAGTCGGAGAACCGCGAACTTCACCCGTTCCTGACCGATCCCGGTCGGGTCGTCCCAGGCCTGGGTCAGCAACTGGTTCGGGCTGAGCACCGCGCCCGCGTGCCGCACCAGCGCGTTGAGCAACCGGAACTCGGTCGGGGTCAGGCGCTTCTCGTCGCCCTTGACGTAGACCCGGCGCTTGGTCGGATCCAGATGCACCAGACCGTCGTCGTAGATCTGACTGGCCCAGCTGTTCTGCCCGGCCGACGAGCGCCGCAGCAGAGCCTCGACCCGCGCCAGCAGCTCGTTGTTGGCGAACGGCTTGGTCAGGTAGTCGTCGGCGCCGCCACGCAGGCCGCGAACCTTCTCCGCCTCCTGGCCGTGCGCGGTGAGCACCAGCACCGGCACGTCGGAGACGTCACGAAGCCGTTCGAGCACCTGCCAGCCGTCCATCTCCGGCAGACCGACGTCGAGCACCACCAGGTCGGGATGCTCGGCGTACGCCTCCTTGAGGCCGGTCCGGCCGTCACCGGCGTGTGCCACCTCGTAGCCCGCCCGGCTGAACAGCAGGCGCAGGGCAAGCGCGATGTCCGGATCGTCCTCGACGACCAGCAGCCGGCTCATCCGGCGTCACCGGAGCACGTCATGCTCGTTGTAAACATCGCCACAACCCCCGTCGTGCCGGTACACGCGAAACACGCGAAACACCGCGATAGCGTGATGTGTCCAGTCAAATACGGACAGTTAAACTTTAGCGTGCTTATCAGCCGTCCGGGCCGGTCCGCGTGGATCCGGTGACCGCCGCTTTACAGGCCCGCTTCCTGGCCGTCATCTCCCACGAGCTGCGAACGCCCCTGACCACCATCGCCTCGTTCACCGAAAGCCTCGACCACGACGATCTCGCGCCCGACGAACGCTCGCTGGCGCTTTCCGCGGTCCGGCGCAACACCGACCGGATGCTGACCCTGGTCGACGACCTGATGGTGGTCAGCCGGCTGCAGACCGGCGACCTGGCGTTGCAGCCGGCCACCGTGCCGCTGGCGCCGATCCTGCGGGAGGCGGTCGACCTGCTGGCCGGCCGGGAACCGCACACCGCGGCCACCCTCGACATCGGGGCCGGTCCCGACCCGTACGCCGACCGGCCCCTGTTGCGCGACCTCTTCTACGCGGTGCTCGGCACCGTGGCCAGCGGCGCCGTCGACCGGTCGGCGGCGATCACCGCCTCGACGGTGGACGACGGCTGGACGATCACGATCGTCGCGCGGCAGGCCGAGCCGTTCACCGACGAGTCCCTGATGGCCGGGATGCTGGCCGCACCCGAGCCACCGCACCGGCGGCGCAGCACCGCGCTGTGGATGCTGCTGGCGGATGCGATCGCCGGGCGGCACGGCGGATCGGTGGAGCTCACGAACGACACGGAGGCGGGCACGGGAGCGCGGATCCAGTTACCCCTCAAACACCAAGCGTGACTCTTTCGAGCGAATCGGACGGTAAGAATCACGATAAATCGGACGGACGGCCGGAAAGAAGGTCCGATACGTGATACCGGGCGACGGACGCCCGGCCTCTATCGGGAGGCACCCCATGGTGTGGAAGTCCCTGGTCGCCGGCCTCGCAGTGCCGGCTCTGCTCGCTCTGCCCTCGCCCGCGGCCGCCGCGCCGCGGTACTCGCCCGACGGGATGCTCAGCTACGCGCTGCTGACCGCCACGAACGAGGTCCGGGCCGAAGCCGGCTGCGAGCCGCTGCGGGTCGAGACCGAGTTGCTCCACGCGTCCATCGAGCAGAGCGGCTACATGGCCACGACCCGCAACTTCGGTCACACCGGCCCGGACGGCTCGAACTTCGCCGTCCGCGCCCACGAGGCCGGGTACCGGCAACCGGCCGCCGAGAACATCGCCTACGGCTACCGCAGCCCGGGCCAGGTGATGGACGCGTGGATGGCCAGCCCGCCGCACCGGCAGAACATCCTCAACTGCGAGGTGCGGTCGGTCGGCATCGCCACCCGCCGGGCGGCCGACGGCACGCCGTATTACACCCAGATCTTCGGGTGGAGGTGAGTTCGGCTAACCGAACTCACAACCGATGAGGACCGGTTCGGGATGCAGGTCGACGCCGAACCGGTCCCGCACACCGTCCCGGATCACCCGGGCCAGCTCCAGCAGCGCCGTGGTGGTGCCCGTGCCGCGGTTGGTCAGCGCCAGCGTGTGCTTGCTCGAGATGGCGACCCCGCCGCCGGTACTGAAGCCCTTCGCGAAACCGGAGTGCTCGATCAGCCAGGCCGCGGGGATCTTCACCCGCCCGTCCTCGGTCGGCCAGTGCGGCATGTCCGGCTCGGGGAGCTCGGCGACCACCGGGTTGGTGAAGAACGAGCCCACCGACCAGGTGTCCCGGTCGTCCGGGTCGAGCACCATGCCCTTGCCGGCGCGCAGCTTGAGGACGGTGTCGCGGGCCTGCTCCAGCGGCACCCGGTCGCCGGGCTCAACGCCCAGCCGGCGGGCCAGTTCGGCGTACCGGACGGGTGCCGAGTCCCGGCTGCGGGCGAGCCGGAAGTCGACCTGGAGGACCAGCCAGCGGTCGCTGTACTTGAAGATGCTGCCGCGGTAGCCGAAGCCGCACTCCGCCGCGGTCATCGTGACCAGCTCGCCGGCCACCCGGTCGTAGGCGTGCACCGCCACGATCGTGTGGGCGACCTCCTGGCCGTACGCGCCGACGTTCTGGATCGGGGTGGCGCCGGCCGACCCAGGGATACCGGCCAGACACTCCACGCCGGACAGGCCCTCGGCGACCGTACGCGCGACGAAGTCGTCCCAGACCTCGCCGGCCGCGACCCGGAGCGTGACGGAGTCGTCGTCGCGCCCGATCTCGCTGATCCCGCGAGTACGAAGCAGCACGACGTGGCCCGGAAACCCGGCGTCGCCGACGACCAGGTTGCTCCCTCCTGCCAGGATGAGCACCGGCTCCCCGGCGACAGAGGCGTTTCGCACCGCTTGAACCGCTTCGTCGGGTTCGGTGGCCACGGTCAGTAAGCCGGCCGGACCGCCGAGGCGTAGCGTCGTGTAGGCCCCGAGTGAACCTGGGGGTGCTTCTACTCGTTGCACGGGGGAGACTTCGGACACGGTTAAACCCTAGGCTCATCGATTTCGCAGGACTCGGGCAGGGAGCTGTCATGAACAGGTTGCACGCGACCAAGGACTTCTGGCTGGCCGCTCTGCGCGCCGACGGTCCGGCGCTGCAGGACGCGGTGGCCGAGGCCGGCTCCGACGCGCCGGTGCCCGGCTGCCCGGACTGGACGGCGGCCGACCTGGTCGAGCATCTCACCGGCGTGCTGCGCCGGGTGCGCGAGTCGGCGCCGCGCGGCGTGACGACCGCGCCGGAGAAGCAGCCGCCCCCGCCCCGCCCGGAGTGGTCCGAGGCGCTGGAGGGCCTGCGGCGCGAGCTCACCGGCACGATCGAGACGCTGGACGCGCTGGACCCGGAATTTCCGGCCTGGACCTGGCCGGCGCAGGCCAAGAAGGCCGGATTCTGGTCGCGCCGGATGGCCCACGAGGTCTCGGTGCACCGGTGGGACGCGGAGAGCGCGGCCGGCCGGCCCACCCCGATCGAGACCAAGCTGGCCGCCGACGGCGTGATGGAGATCCTGGACACCTGGCTGCCGGCCGGACGCCGCCTGGAGCGCACCGAGTTCTCCGGCGTGGTGCACCTGACCGCGACCGACGCGGCGTACGAGTGGTTCATCCGGCTGCGCGGGACCGGCGTGGCCCTGCTCGACACCGGGACGATCCTGGACACCGACGACCACCACCCGCGGGCCGAGGCCACCGGGACCGCCAGCGACCTCCAGCTGGTGCTGATGGGCCGGCGTCCGGCCGAAACGCTGTCCGTGACCGGCGACCCACGCTTGGTGCACGCCCTGCACGCGGCGTAGGCGATCCCATATCGTGGACAAGGTTCCGCAACTATCGGTGGGTTACCGCAACCGCTCGGGGATTTAGTCTGTAGCGGACGTACACCCAGTCGTAGGAAGCGGTGAAGGCATGACGGCAACCGTCACGTCCGAGTCGGTGGACCCCGGCGAAGCGGCTCAGCCCGCATCGGCCCGGTTCCCGGACGGATTCGTGTGGGGATCGGCGACGGCGTCGTACCAGATCGAGGGGGCGGCCGCCGAGGACGGGCGCGGGCCGTCGATCTGGGACACGTTCTCGCGTACGCCGGGCCGGGTCCACGCCGGGCACACCGGCGACGTGGCCTGCGACCACTACCACCGCTACCGCGACGACGTCGCGATCATGGCAGACCTCGGGCTGCAGGCGTACCGGTTCTCGGTGGCCTGGCCGCGGATCCAGCCGGACGGCACCGGCCCGGTCAACACCCGCGGGCTGGACTTCTACGACCGGCTCACCGACGAGCTCCTGAGCAAGGGCATCGACCCGGTCATCACGCTCTACCACTGGGACCTGCCCCAGGCGCTGGAGAGCCGCGGCGGCTGGGCCTCCCGGGAGACCGCTCTCGCGTTCGCCGACTACGCCCAGATCGTGTACGGCCGGATCGGCGACCGGGTCCGCACCTGGACCACGCTGAACGAGCCGTGGTGCTCGGCCTTCCTGGGCTACGCCGCGGGCGTGCACGCGCCCGGCATCCAGGACCCGGCCGCCACCTTCCGCGCCGTCCACCACCTGCTGCTCGGCCACGGCCTGGCCACCGAGGCGCTGCGCGCGGCCGGCGCCCAGACGATCGGCATCACGCTCAACCCGGACGCGGTCATCCCGGTCGACCCGACCAGCCCCGCCGACCTGGCCGCCGCGCGGATCGCGGACGGCCTGCACAACCGGATCTTCCTGGACCCGCTGATCAAGGGCGCCTACCCGGACGACATGCGGGAGCTGATGGCGCGGTTCACGCCGCTCGACTTCATCTCCGCCGGCGACGAGAAGCAGATCAACCAGCCGATCGACGTGCTCGGCGTGAACTACTACACGCCGTCCTACGTGTCGGCCAAGCCCGGGCAGCCCGCATCGCCGGCCGCCCCCGGCACCGAGGGCATCGACTTCACCAAGCCGGCCGGCCCGGTCACCGACATGAACTGGCTGATCGAGCCGGCCGCGCTGACCCTGCTGCTGGAACGGCTGCACAACGACTACGGCGTACCGTTGATGATCACCGAGAACGGCGCCGCGTTCCCGGACGGCCCGGCGGCCGGCTCGGACGAGGTGCACGACACCCGCCGGATCGAGTACATCGACGGCCACCTGCGCGCCTGCCTCGACGCCATCTCCCACGGGGTTGACCTGAGGGGCTACTTCGTGTGGTCTCTGATGGACAACTTCGAGTGGGCCGAGGGATATGCGAAAAGGTTCGGCGTGATCCACGTCGACTACGCCACGCAGGAGCGCCGCCCGAAGGACAGCGCGCTCTGGTACTCGGACGTGATCCGACGCAACGGCTTGGGGTGAGTCGATGGTGACCCGGGAACGGCCCACCCTCGAGGCGGTCGCCCGGCGGGCCGGTGTCTCCCGGGCCACCGTGTCCCGGGTGGTCAACGGCTCGACCACGGTCGCGGTGGCGATCCGGGACGCGGTCAACGCCGCCGTGCAGGAACTCGGCTACGTGCCCAACCAGGCGGCACGCAGCCTGGTCACGCAGCGCACCGAGTCGATCGCGCTGATCCTGCCGGAGACCGCGAGCCGGGTCTTCTCCGACGACCTGTTCTTCCCCGCGGTGATCCGCGGGGTGAGCCAGGAGCTGGAAGCTGCCGACAAGCAGCTGGTGCTGATGATGGCCGGGTCACCCGCCAGCCACGGCCGGGTGGAGCGGTACGCGATGGCCGGTCACGTGGACGGCGTCATGTTCGCGTCCATGCACGGCGCCGACCCGCTGCCCGGGGCGCTGGCCCGGCTGGGCATCCCGGTGGTGTGCAGCGGCCGGCCGATGACGCCTGCCGAGTCGCCGGTGCCGTACGTCGACGTCGACCACTTCGGCGGCGTGGCCCAGGCGGTCGCGCACCTGGTGGCCGGCGGGCGGCGGCGGATCGCCACGATCGCCGGCCCGCAGGACATGGTGGCCGGGGTGGACCGGTTGAACGGCTACCGGGCGGCGCTGGAGGAGGCCGGGCTGAGCGGGCACGTCGCGGTGGGCGACTTCACCCGCGATTCCGGCGTACGCGCGATGGCCCAGCTCCTCGCCGACGACCCGGAGCTGGACGGGGTCTTCGTGGCGTCGGACATGATGGCGCACGGCGCGCTGCGGGCCCTCAAGGACTCCGGGCGCACCGTGCCGGACGACGTGGCGGTGATCGGCTTCGACGACTTCGAGATCAGCCGGTACAGCGATCCGCCGCTGACCACGGTGCGGCAGCCCATAGTGGACATGGGGCGCACCATGGCACGGCAGATGCTCGGCCTGGTCAACGACGATCTGGACGTGCCGCAGTCCGTCGTGCTCGCGACCGAACTGGTGGTCCGTGCCTCAGCTTGAGACTCTGATTCACAACAAGGGCAACGCCGCCACCGGCGGGGTCTGGCGGGTGCCCGGCGAGGGCGTGCTCAAGGTCGCCCGCCCGCCGTCGTTACCGCCGCTGCACCCGGTGACCTGGCCGACCAGCGACGACCCGGCACATTGGAACTACTGGCAGCGCGAGGTGCTCGCCTACCGGTCCGGCTTCGCCGCCTCGGCGTACGCGGACGCCGGCATCGTGCCGCCGGCGCTGCTGCGGACCGTCGACCGGACGGACGGCGAGATCGAGCTGTGGCTGGCCGACATGCCCGGCGCGCCCGGGATGTCGTGGCCGGTGAGCCGGCTGGCGGCGTTCGCCCGGCAACTCGGCCGGGCGCAGGCGCCGTTCGCGGACCGCGTACCGGATCTGCCCTGGCTCTCCCGGCATTGGCTGGCGCAATATCTCGAACACGGACCGAGCACCTCGGTCCGGCTCTCACCCGACGAGCCGTGGACGCATCCACTGTGGCCGGCGGACGCCCTGGAAAAGCTGCGTGCGGTGTGGGTGGCGCGGCCGGCGCTGATCGCCCGGTGCGAGGCGGTCCCGCGGACGCTGTGCCACCTCGACGTCTGGCCGAACAACCTGATCGAGGACGGTTCGACCAGCGTGCTGCTGGACTGGGCGTTCGCCGGCGACGGCGGGATCGGCGAGGACCCGGCCAACCTGATCATCGACAGCGTCACCGACGGCCTGATGGACCACACCGTCCTTCCCGCCCTGGCCGAGGCGGTCATCACGGAGTACGCGGGCGGGCTGCGGGACGGCGGCTGGACCGGCTCGGCCGACGACGTCCGGCGGTGGATCATGCTGTTCGGCGTTACCAAGTACAGCTGGTTCGCGCCCGCGCTGCTCGGCCGGATGAAGCGCGACGGGACGCTGGGTCAGCAGACGTACGGCAAGGACACCACCGGCGACAGCGCGATGCTGCGTCTCCAGGGTCTGATCAGGATGCTCGGGGACTGGGCCGCAGCAGTGCTGTGATGACGTCGCCGAGCGGTTCCACCAGGTCCTCCTGGTCGACCGACGCCATCGGTTCCACCGCGATCGTCGACCGCATCAGCACCAGGCCCAGGGCGGTGGCCAGCACCATCTCGGCACGCAGGACCGCGTCGGGGGCGTCCAGACCGGCCGACGCGACCAGGCGCTCGGCGATGGTCCGCAGGACGTTGCGCCGGACCTGGTCGGCGGCGGGGTCGCCGGCCGTCCGCAGGAGCAGCAGCAGGCGGTGCTTGCCGGCCTGGTCGTCGAGCATCTTCTCGACCATGATCCGGGGCAGGTCGTCGAGCGGGATGCCGGCCGCGACGCTGTGGCCGATCTCGTCCACGGCGCCGGTCAGGCACGCCTCGAAGAGGCCCTCCTTGGATTCGAAGTAGCGGCTGATCAGGGCGACGTTGACGCCCGCCTCGTCGGCGATGTCGCGCACGGTGGTCGCCGCGTACCCGTTGGTGGCGAACCGGTGGCGTGCCGCGGCGAGCAGCGCCTGCCGGGTGCCGGCGGCGTCGCGGCGGCGCGGGGGTTGCGTCATGCCGTGCAGCGTATCCATGGCGTGGTGTGACGTAAACAACCGTTTACTTATCCGGGGAACTACCCCCACACTGGGGTTCATGACTCAGCCACGCCGTCAAGTCAACGGCACCCTGCTCGTGATCTACCTGTCGCTGGGCGGCCTGGCTTTCGCCGTGCTCCAGTCGCTGGTGGCACCCGCCCTGTCGACCATCGCGCGGGAGCTCGAGGTCTCCAGCGGCGACGCCAGCTGGGTGATCACCGCGTACCTGCTGTCCGCGTCGGTGCTCACGCCGATCCTCGGACGACTCGGTGACATGGTCGGCAAGCGGAAGGTGCTCATCGGCGTACTCGCGATCCTCGCCATCGGCACCGCCCTGGCCGCCCTCGCGCCGAACCTGGCCGTGCTGATCGTCGCCCGCGCTCTGCAGGGCGCGGCCGGCGCGATCATGCCGCTCTCCATCGGCCTGGTCCGCGACGCCCTGCCACGCGAGCGGGTCGGCGTCACGGTCGGCCTGATCTCCGCCATCTTCGGCGTCGGCGCCGGTATCGGCATCGTCGCCGCCGGCCCGATCGTCGAGCACCTGTCCTGGCACTGGCTGTTCTGGCTGCCGCTGGTGCTGGTCGTGGTCGCGCTGCTCGGCGCCCTCTTCGGCATGCCCGAGTCGGACGTGCGTAAGCCGGGCCACCTCGACTGGGCCGGCGCCGCGATCCTCTCGGTATCGCTGGTCTCGCTGCTGCTGGCGATCAGCAAGGGCCGCGAGTGGGGCTGGGGCTCGGGTTCGACGATCGGCCTGCTGGCCCTCGGAGCCGTCGCGCTGGTCGTCTTCGTCGTCGTCGAGACGCGGACGAAGGAGCCGCTGATCGACATGCGCCTGATGCGCATCCGCGGCGTGTGGGCGACCGACCTGGTCGCGCTGATCCTCGGATTCGCCATGTTCGGCACGTTCCTGCTGGTGCCGACGCTGCTCCAGCTGCCCGCGCTGACCGGCTACGGCTTCGGCAAGTCCGTCTCTCAGGCCGGCCTGTTCCTGCTGCCCACGGTCGTCACCATGGTCATCTTCGGCCCGCTGGCCGGCCTGCTCGACCGCCGTTACGGCCCCAAGGTGCCGATGTTCTTCGGCGCGGTCGTCGTGGTCGCCGGCTTCACCGTCCCCGCCCTCGGCCACGGCCAGCTGTGGCAGGTCGTCCTCTCCGGCGTGCTGGTCGGCGCCGGCATCGGCCTCTGCTTCGCGGCGATGTCCAACGCGATCATCGAGAGCGTCCCGGCGGACCAGACCGGCGAGGCGATCGGCGTCAACACCATCGCCCGTACGGTCGGCAGCAGCATCGGCACCGCGGTCATCGCGGCGGTCATCGCCTCGAACACGACGCCGCGGGGCCTGCCCACCGACGACGCGTTCACCATGGGCTTCTGGGTCTGCGCCGGCGTGGCCGTCCTGGCCATCGTCGCCGCGCTCCTGGTCCCGTCGGCCCGCCGCCGGCACGCCGAGGCGGTCGCCTCAGGTGTGGACGACCTCCCGCCCGAGCCGGAGGACCTACCCCTCCCACACCTGGCTGCCCGCTAATAGACGAGAGCCTGGGCGCCCTCGCTCATGATCTCCTCGACGAAGACCGCGGCGCCGGCGATCCGGATGCCGGGGAGGACGCCGTCGGGGCCGATGCCGCGGCGGGCCGCGCACTGTGTACACGCGGTCACGCGGCCCGCCTCCAGCAGGATGCCGAGCAACTCGGGCAGCGGCGCGGCGTGCGGGAGCTCGAACTCCGCGGCCCTGGACGGCAGCGCAAACCAGGTCGACTCGCCGGTCATCCAGAACGAGACATCGACACCGGACGCGACCGCCGTGCTGGCCACCGTGAAGGCCTGCGAGCAGCGCTCCGGAGCGTCCGAACCGGCGGTCGCCTTGACGACGAGCATGCGTGCCATGCGGCTCAGCATAGGATGGGTCCCCATGGTTACCGAGATCGGATTCGTGAGCCTGCTCGTCGCGGGACTGGGCGCCATGGCCGGCGGCGTCGGCTATCTGGCCATTCGTATTGCTAGGGGGCGTTGGTGACGGACGAGAACCCGATCGGCCCGCCGCCGTGGCTGAACGCGCCACCCGTCGAGCCGTATCCCTACGAGGACACATACGACCTGCGCAAGGGACCTGACCTGCACCCGGCGCTGCTCGGCCTGCTGCCGTTCGTCGGGCAGTGGCGCGGCCGTGGCCAGGGTGGATTCCCGGCGCCGGAGGACTACGACTTCGCGCAGGAGATCACGATCAGCCACGACGGGCGGCCGTTCCTGATGTACGAGTCGCGCGCCTGGGTGCTCGACGGCGACTCCAAACCGGTCGGCTCGGCGGCGCGCGAGTTCGGCTTCTGGCGTCCGGTGCTGGTCGACGACCGGCCCTCGGACGACATGGAGGCCACCATGATCTCGCCCGACGGGGTGATGGAGCTGTACCTCGGCCGGGCGAACGGCACCCGGCTGGAGATGGAGGCGGACGCCATCGTGCGCACGCCCACCGGCGCCGAGGTGACCGGCGCCCAGCGGTTGTTCGGCATCGTCGAGGGTGCCCTGCTCTACGCGCACGAGATGGTGGCCGGCGGCGACGGCCCGCACCCGCACATGTCGGCTCGGCTCATCCGGGTCGGCGGCTGACTTACGCGCGGGCGGCTGACTCACACGCCGGCGGCTGACTCACACGCCGGCGGCTGACTCACGCGCCGGCGCGGCCGATGATCTCCTGGAGGCGCCCGGTCCACGGTGACCGGGCGCGCTCCCGGCCGTCCAGCTCGGTCACCTCGGCGACGCCGCGCAGGGCCGAGACCAGCCAGGCGCCGTCCGATCGGTGCAGCTCAGGGACCGTCACAGAGCTGTAATTACCGCCTATTTCGGATAGAATCGCCGCTGCGGTGACGCTCGGCAACACTCCGCCGCCCGCGACGCCGTGCCATGCGCCGTCCGCCAGCCACACCAGGCCCGCGGTCGGTGACTCCAGGGCGTACCCCTCGGTGGAGATCCACAACATCTCCTCGGCCCGGGCCCGCCGCGCCGCGAGGTTCGCGGCGTAGGAGATCGTCTTCGCCGTCGTCAGCGACCATGCGGGCCGCCGGTGGGACACCCCGGCCTCGGCGGTCACCACCCGCACACCGGTTGCTCGCTGTGCGATCACCGCCGGGGGTACGGAAGAAACGGTCGCGTAGAGCACCGGCTCCCCACCGGCCGGCCCCGCCGTGCACACCAGCCGCAGCGCACCCTCACCCTCCGGCCAGGCCCGCTCCGCCTCGTCGACCAGCGGCGCCGGATCAGGCAGCGGGATCCCCAGCAGCGCCGCCGACCGTGCCATCCGGGCCAGATGGGCGGCCCGCAGCCGAGCCCTCCCACCCTCGACGAGCAGCGTCTCGAAGACGCCCTCGCCGTAGAGCACCCCGCGATCATCGGGCCGGATCATCGTCCCGGCGGGGATCAGCACGTCCACCGGCGCAGATTAGCCGCACGGCCGAACTATGCTCGTAACGTGTCCGCCTCGACCCTCGCCACGATGCTCCGGGAACGCGGCCTGCGCCTCACCCCGCAGCGCCAGCTGATCCTGGAGGCCGTCCACGAGCTCGGCCACGCCACCCCCGAGCAGGTGCACACCTATGTGCGCGAGCGGGTGGCCGGGGTGAACATCACCACCGTCTACCGCACCCTCGAGCTGCTCGAGGAGCTGGGGCTGGTCAACCACACCCACCTGTCGCACGGCTCGCCGACCTACCACGCGGTCGGCGAGGACCAGCACGTCCACCTGGTGTGCCGGGCGTGCGGCTCGATCGCCGAGGTCGACCCGTCGGTGATGCGCCCACTCACCGAGCAGCTGCTGGCCGAGCGCTCGTTCCGGGTCGATGTCGGGCACGTCTCATTGTTCGGCGAGTGCGGGGACTGCAAGGCTTCAGCATGACCGCCTGCACCGAGCGGCAGCAGCACCCCACGCATGCGGACGGCCTCGCAGGCGAGGGCAAGGGCATGCGAAAGGAAGCACAGCCATGACGACCGTGACGATCGAGGACCTGACTCCCGATTCGGCCGACGTCGGTGTCGCGGCGCACTACGGCGACCCGGTGCGCGAGCAGCGCCTGCTGGAGACCGCGGTGGGCCTGGTCGACCGGTCCAACCGCGACGTGCTCGCCGTTCCCGGTGAGGAGCGCGCCTCCTGGCTGCACACCCTGACCACGCAGCACCTGATCGACCTGCGCGCCGGGCAGGCCTCCGAGCTCATGGTCCTGTCCCCCAACGGGCACGTCGAGCAGCACGCCCTCATCACCGAGGACGGCACCACCGCCTGGCTGGACACCGAGCCCGGCGCCGGGGCGGGCCTGCTGAAATACCTCGAGATGATGCGGTTCTTCACCAAGGTCGAGCCACGTGACGCGTCCGCCGAGCGCGACGTCTGGTCGCTGGTCGGCCCCGGCGCCGCCGACCTCTTCCCCGAGCTCGGCGCGCCTCGCCTGGTTCCGGTGCCCGGTGCGAAATTCGCCGCCGGCTCGGTGCCGGCCGAGCCGACCGCGCTGTACGCGGCGACCGAGGTGAACGGCATGCTGGTCCGCCGGGTGCCGCTGGGCGTCGACCTGCTCGTCCCGCACGGCCAGGTGCCCGACCTGGACGTGCCCCGGGCCGGCTTGTGGGCGTACGAGGCGATGCGGGTCGCCCACCGGATCCCGCGACTGGGCTGGGAGACGGACCACCGCACGATCCCCGCCGAGGCCGGTTTCCTGGCGAGCGCCGTCCACCTGGACAAGGGTTGCTACCGCGGCCAGGAGACCGTGGCCCGGGTGCACCACCTCGGCCGCCCACCGCGTCGCCTCGTCCTGCTGCACCTCGACGGCGTGGCCACCGACCAGCCACCCGCCCAGGGCACGCCGATCGAGCTGGACGGCCGCCAGGTCGGCTTCGTGGGCACCGCGGTCCGCCACCACGAGCTGGGCATGATCGCCCTGGCGGTGGTCAAGCGCAACGTCGCCGACGACGCCGGCCTGACGATCGGCGAGTCAGCCGCCGCCATCGACCCGACCTGAGCCACGCCCCGCTCTGTTCACAGTCCAGCCTGCCTGTGGACAACCCGGCGATCCGCCGCGCACCCGCGCTACATTCAGTGCCGGCTCGGGTTCAAGGGATCGTCGCAACAGCCGAGCTGGAGACCGTTCGCGGTGAAGGTCTGATCGGCCGGCCTTCCTGGTGGGCGGGCGTTCCTGCCGGCGGTTCCGGTGCGCGGCGCCGCTGCCGGCCCTTCCGATGCACGGCGCCGCTGCCGGCCCTTCCGATGCGCGGCGCCGCTGCCGGCGGTTCCGCTGGGTGTGAAGTCGGGCCGGGTTGCCAGGCGCCCGGGTGCCCGCTCACCGTCTCTGCCGCCGCTCGCGGTGGTAGGACCGGGCGCTATCCACTGAGCTTCCCCCGCTCTGAGTTGCCACGCGCCCGGACCGTGGTGGTTCAGGGCGCTATTTCGGCCCGGATGCCGCTCTGTCCCACC
>NZ_BSTL01000011.1:57285-343524 GCF_030269485.1 Actinoplanes sp. NBRC 103695
CACCGCAAGCCTGGCCTACCACTCACGCCCCCTCCTACCACCCGGCCGCGCCCGGATGCCGCTCCGTCCCACCACCGCAAGCCTGGCCTACCACTCACGCCCCCTCCTACCACCCGGCCGCGCCCGGATGCCGCTCCGTCCCACCACCGCAAGCCTGGCCTACCACTCACGCCCCCTCCTACCACCCGGCCGCGCCCGGCCACGGCCGCGAGCGGCGGCAATAACGGTGAGCGGGCACCCGGGCGCCTGGCACGCCCGCATGGACCCACCGCCGCGCGATAGCGATGGGCCCACCGCCGCGCGATAGCGGCGGCAGCGACCGTGACCGCCGGCCGACCACCTGGCTGAGCTCCCCGACACCACCGGTGTAGCAACGGCCCCTTGAAACCGCCCTGGGGTGGATCGTCGAGCCGCGCGAGCAAACCTCCTGCCGGGGAAGGGAGTGGGGTCGGGAGGGGCGGGCTGTCGAGCAGCGCGAGCCTCCCTCCTGCGGAGAGGGAGCGGGGAGGGAGTGGCGGCTGCTTCGGTAAGCGGCGTGGCAGGATGCGGGCATGACCGGCACCCTGATCACCGTTGCGCCGACCGGCGCGGAGAGCAGCAAGGCAGCCGTACCCGCGCTGCCGGTGACGCTCGATGAGCTTGTCGCCACCGCTAAGGAGTGCGAGGCGCTCGGCGCGGCGATCATCCATGTGCACATCCGGGACGATGACGGGCGGCCGACGCTCGATCAGGGGCGGCTGCGGGCGACCGTGGCGGCGCTCCGGCAGTCCACCGATCTGATCGTGCAGCTCTCCTCGGGCGGCGCGGTGACCGACCCGGAGGACCAGCGGCTGGCCGTGCTGGACGCCGGGCCGGAGATGGCGTCCTGCACGATGGGCACGGTCAACTTCGGTGACGATGTGTTCCTCAACCGCTGGGCGTTCGTCGTCGACCTGCACACCCGCATGCAGGAGCGCGGCATCGTGCCGGAGTACGAGATCTTCGACCTGGGCCAGCTGACCACGTTGCAGCGGCTGCTGGGTAAGCACGGGCTGCCGGTCGGCGGGCATGTGCACGTCGACCTGGTGATGGGTGTGCCCGGCGGGATGCCGGGTACCGCGGAGGCCCTGGTCGCCTGCGCGTCCGCGATCCGTGATCTGCCGGAGGGGACGACGTTCAGTGCCACCGGCATCGGCCGGTCGACCATTCCGGTGATGCTGGCCTCGTTGTCCGCCGGCGGGCATCTGCGGGTCGGCATGGAGGACACCGTCACGTACGCGAAGGGCCGCCCGGTCGAGTCGAACATGCAGCTCGTGGCGCGGGCGGTCGGCTTCGCCCAGCTCGCCCAGCGGCCGCCGGTGACGCCCGCCGAGGCACGCCGGCTTCTCGGCATCCCGGCATGATCCTCGCCGAGGTGGTGCGCTCCGGCTTCGTGGAGAGCGTGCACCACGGTTCGGTCGTGGTCACGCCGGATGTCGCCGCGGCCGGTGACGTGACGGGGCCGATGTTCCCGCGCTCGTCGAACAAGCCCCTGCAGACGGTCGGCATGCTGCGCGCGGGGCTGACCGTCCCGGACGGCGCGGCGCTCGCGTTGATCAGCGGCAGCCACTGGGGCGAGCCGGTCCACGTGCGCATGGTCCAGGAGATCCTGCGGAGCGCCGGTCTGGAGCTCGGCGCGCTGCGCTGCCCGGCGTCGCTGCCGCTGGCCGAGCCCGACCGGAACGCCTGGCTGCGGTCCGGCGGCGGGCCCGAGCGGGTGCTGATGAACTGCTCCGGCAAGCACGCCGGGATGCTCGCCACCTGCGTGGCCAACGGCTGGCCGACCGACACGTACCTCGACCCGAAGCATCCGCTGCAGGTGGCGCTGGCCGAAACGGTGGCCGCCCTGGCCGGCGAGCCGATCGCGATGACCGGGGTCGACGGCTGCGGCGCGCCGCTCTTCGGCTTCTCCCTGACGGGGCTGGCCCGCTCGTTCAGCGCGCTGGTGGACGCCGCACCGGGCAGTCCCGAACGCCAGGTCGCCGACGAGATGCGGGCGCATCCGGAGCTGGTGGCCGGCACCGGCGCCGACGACACCGTGCTGATGCGGGCCGTTCCAGGCTTGCTCACCAAGGTCGGCGCCGAGGGTGTGGTGGCGGCCGCAATGCCGGGGGCCGGTGCGGTGGCCCTCAAGATCTCGGACGGCAGCTCGCGTGCGCGTACCCCGGTGCTCCTCTCGGGCCTGCGCCGACTCGGCGTGGACGCGCCGCACCTGACCGAGCTGATCCTGGGCGGCGGTGAACCGGTCGGCGAGGTGCGCAGCACCTGGTGACCTGATTCACGCTAGCTGGAGTTAGCGTTTTGCTTGCAGGAGCTAGCAGAGCGGGCTAACGTCGATCGCATGGCCGGAGACAACAAGGAACTACCGCAGGACATCGGGACGTTCATCCGTGACCTGCGGCAGACCGCCAAGATCTCGCTTCGGCAGCTCGCTGACAAGGCCGGGGTGAGCAACCCCTACCTCAGCCAGATCGAGCGGGGCCTGCGCAAGCCCAGCGCCGAGGTGCTGCAGCAGATCGCCAGCGCGCTGCGGGTGTCCACCCCGGCGATGTACCTGCGGGCCGGCCTTCTCGACAGCGACGGCCAGCCGGGCGTGCTGGCCGCGATCGCCGTCGACCCGGACCTCACGATCGCGCAGAAGCAGTCGCTCTCCCAGATCTACGAGACGTTCCGCAACGAGAACGCGCGAAACGAGCCGGCCGCCGCCACGGATTCCGAGCCCGATATCGAGACGACGCCTGACCTCGACGAGGAGGCGGCGATCCGGTCACGGCTCGCTCAAGAGACCACCAGCATCGCTACGGAGGAGAAGTAATGCCCGAGCAGACCAAGACCCGCCTTCCCGCCCCGCTGTACGCCGCCGCCGGCGCCGGTGACCTGGCGTACCAGCAGCTCCGCAAGCTCCCGGCCCTGGTCGACGAGCTCGGCGAGCGCGCCACCGCGTCGCTGCGGGCCGCCAACACCCAGGCCGCCGACCTCCGGGAGAAGGCCAACACCACCGACTTCGACAAGCTGCGGGACAACGCCGCGTCCAACGCGGTCGCCTTCGCGCAGGTCGCCTCCGAGCGGGCCATCGCGGCGTACACCGCGCTCGTCGCTCGCGGCGAGCGGGTCGTCGGCACCGGCGTCGTCAACGCCGCCGACGTGGTCAACGCCGACATCGAGACCACCGAGGAGCCGGCCGCCATCGAGGCCGCCCAGGCCGCCGAGGCGAAGCCCCGCAAGCGGGTCGCCGCCAAGAAGACCGCCCCGGCGAAGCCGTCCACCGACAAGTGATCCACCGCTTCGTGAGGCCCCAGCGGCTGCTGGGGCCTCCGGCATAGACTTGACGTCATGGCCACCCTTAGCGCGCCGATCTTCTTCATCACGGTGCAGAACGCCATCGCGCTCACTGTGCTCATCGCGTCGCTGATCGTGCAGGCAGTCGCCGTGATCCACTGCGTTACCCAGCGCGGCGACGGGTTCCAGGCCATCGGCACCCTGCCCAAGGGGGCGTGGCTGGCCATCCTCGTGGTCTGCTTCGTGCTGACCTTCCTCGGCGTCGGCGGCGGCGCCACCGGCATCTTCGGCCTGGTCGGCGTGGCGGCCGCCCTGATCTACCTGCTTGACGTCCGGCAGGGCCTGCGCGACCTGACGGATGGCAAAGGCTTCTGGTGAGGAGTTTCCGCTGGCCGCCGCCTCCGGACGGCGGGCCACGGACCTGGGGACCGGGACCGACCGGTCCGCGCACCGGACGGCCGACCCTCCCGACGCCGCCCACCGAGCTGATCGCCACGCCCAGCGGGCCGCGCCTCGAGCAGCTGGCCACCGGCGTCGGCACGCCCGTCACCGTGTTCGCGCACGGGCTCGCCGGGGACATCGCCGGCACCCGGCCGCTGGGCAGCGCGGTCACCGGCCGGCGGGTCTTCTTCCAGTTCCGCGGCCACGGGCGTTCCGACTCGCCCGCCGGGCCGTGGAGCTTCGCCGATCTGGCCGCCGACCTGCGCGCCGTCGCCGATCACGTGACGGCCACCCGGGCGCTCGGGGTCAGCATGGGCGCCGGTGCGCTCTGCCGGTTGCTGGCCGACACGCCGGACAGGTTCGAGCGGGTCGTGTTCTACCTGCCGGCGCCGCTCGACGGCGTACGCCCGCCGGCCGCGGTCGCCCGGCTGCGGCGGCTCCTCGCCGCGCTCGACACCGGGGAGGCGGCGCTGGTCGCCGAGGCGATCGACGCGGAGCTGCCGCCCGCGGTGCGCAACACCCCGTCCGGGTGGAGCCATCTGCGGCACCGGGTCGAGCAGTTGATGCGCGACGGGCTCTCGCCCGACCTGGAAACGCTGTGGGGTACGCCCGCCGTACCCGATCTCGGCGCCCTCGGCGCGGTCACCGCCCGCGCGCTGGTGCTCGGCTGCGCCGGTGACGACGTACACCCGGTCCGGGCCGCCGAACGCCTCGCCGCCGCCATTCCGGGCGCTGAGCTGCACGTCTACGACCGCCCGTCGGTCCTCTGGACCAACCGGTCCGACTTGCGCGGGCGCATCTCCACATTCCTTAACGCCTGAGCCCGTAACCTTTCCGGCCCGCCGACCGGTGTTCCAGACGTGCGGCTCTCCCCCAAATCGATCTTCGTCGGCCTGATAGCGCTCGGGCTGCCGTTCGCCGTGACCTTCGGCTGGACCCTCGGCAACCCCTTCACCACGGACAAGCCTCCCTCGGCCGCCACGCCCGGCGGGTCGGGCGCGATCGGCACGGCACCGGTCAAGGACACCACGTCGCCGCGGCCGGTGTGGCTGCCCGGCCGCTACGCGGCCGGCACTCCCGCACGCGCGGCGACGGCTGCCCCGTCCGCTCCCCCCGTGGCGCCGGAGATCGCGTCGCCGTCGTCGCCCGCCGCGGCCAGTCCCGGCGGCCCGCTGGTCACGCTGACCACGCTGCCGCCGCTCACCGACCCGCCGGTCCCGACGCCGACGATGGTCACCAGCGAGCCCCCGCCGCCGACGGCCACCCCGTCCTCCGACCCGCCGTCGTCGTCCGGCGGCGGCATCGGCGCCGGGCTGCTCCGGCGCCACTAGTCGGCTCGCCCTACCCTGTCGGGATGGGCGCTGCGGTTCGCGAATTCGTCACCGGTGCCGGCCTGCTCGGCCGGGGCCTCGGCCAGGTGCTTCGCCGGCCAGGATTGTTCGGCCTGGGCGTTCTGCCCGCGCTGATCTCCGGTCTGCTGTACGCCGCGGCGCTGGTAACGCTGATCGTCTTCATCGACGACCTGGCCACCGCGGTCACCTGGTTCGCCGACGACTGGTCGGCCGGCCTACGTGACGGGCTGCGAGTGTTCGCCGGGCTGGCCCTGGTCGGCGTGGCCGGGCTGCTCACGGTCCTCACCTTCACGGCGGTGACGCTGATGATCGGCGACCCGTTCTACGAGAAGATCTCCGAGCTCGTCGAGGACCGCTTCGGCGGCGTGCCCGACGCGGTCGAGACCGTCTGGTGGCGTTCGCTGGGCCGCAGCCTGGTCGACAGCCTGCGGCTGATCGGGCTGACCATCCTGCTCGGCGTCCCGCTCTTCCTGCTCGGGCTCATCCCGGTGGTCGGCCAGATCCTCGGCATCGTCCTCGGTGGCGCGGTCGGCGGCTGGCTCTTGGCGGTCGAACTGACCGGCGTCCCCTTCCAGCGCCGCGGCCGCCGCCTCCGCGACCGTCGCGCGGTCCTGCGCACGCGCCGGCCCGTCGCCCTCGGCTTCGGCGTGGCGGTGTTCCTCTGCTTCCTCATCCCGCTGGGTGCGGTGCTGCTGATGCCGGCGGCGGTGGCCGGTGGCGCGCTGCTCTCCCGCTCGGTGCTGGGCCTGCCCGCCCGCGACGAGATCAGGGCGGCCGCCTAGAGACCCGGTGGTTGCGCTCTTGAGAGCGCAACCGCTTACGCACGTGGAGCGCAGCGACCCTCGGCGGGAGCGGCGGTCAGCACCACCCACCCGGCTACGACATCAAGCTCTTGATCCTGATCTCTTGTCAGGCGCCTGGGACGAGACGCCAGCGTTGGTTGGCGAGGCCGAGATCCCCCCACTGGGTGGCGACGGCGCCGTCCGCGGTGGACTGGCCGGAGATCTCGAGCAGCTTGCCGCTGTGGCGGGCGACGATCGCGAACGTCGACAAGCCGGTCCAGGCGAGACGCCACTGCTGGTTGGCCGCGCTCGCGTAGTCGCGCTGGACGATGCGGGCGCCGTCCGTGGTGGCGCCGCCGGTCACCTCGACGACCTTGGCGCTGTGGTCGCTGACTATGCGGAAGTAGCCGCTGCCCGCGTCCTCGAAGTGCCAGACGTGGTCGGCGGTGCCGGTGGGCGGCCACTGGGTGAGTTGCGCGCCGTTGGCTGTCGACATGTCCTGGATGGCCAGCACCTTGCCGGAATGGGTGGCCTGCATCTTGACGCGGCCGTCGGGGATCAGCCGCCAGTTGTGGTCGATCGTGCCGTTGTCGGCGAACTGCACCACGTTCGCGGAGTCGGCGGTGGACATGCCGGCGACCGCGAGCACCTTGCCGGAGTTCCTGTTGCGGATGCGGGCGTAGCCGGTGCCGTTGTCGACGATCTGCCACAGATGGTCGGCGGTGCCGTTGTCGGTGAACTGCACGATCTGCGCGCTGTCCGCGGTCGACATGCCCGAGACGCCGAGCACCTTGCCGGAGTTGGCATTACGGATGCGGAACCAGCCGTCGCCGTTGTCGACCGGCACCCACAGGTGGTCGGCGGTGCCGCTGTCGGCGAACTGCACCACGCGCGCCGAGTCCGCCGTGGACATCTGGTCGACGCCGAGCACCTTGCCGGAGTTCTGGTTCTGGATGCGGAACGCCACGCCGGGCTCGGTCCAGGGGCGGCCGTCGCCGATCCGCGGGAACGACGTGATCCGCAGCCGGGCCGCGCCCATCGGGATCAGCGTCACGGTTTCCAGCGGCTCGGCCGACGGCGTGGGGCTGTCCTGCAGCGGCGTGACGATCTCGTCGGCGTCGGCCTTCCACGCGGGAATCTTGCGCGCGCCGGTGGTGATCCGGACCGGCGCGTTCGCCGGCGTGAACGGGTCGGCCGCGTTGCCCAGCCCGGTGGTCACCGCGAAGCCGTTCAGCGCCAGCCCGTAGTTCCACGGGGAACCGGGCCGCACCTCGCGCGTCGGCCACGTGGCGGTGCCGCCGGTCTGCACCCAGTTCTCGCTGATCGCCAGCGAGAACGTCAGCGCCCCGAAATCGACCGAGACCGCGCCGTGGTTGCCCGTCCAGGTGCGCGTCCGCGCCTGCATCGGCAGGCGGAGAACGACACGGTCACCGGTGGTCCAGGTCCGTTCGATGCGAACGTACGCCGGACCGGCGACGCCAGGCGCAGCGGCCCCGTTCACAGTGACGATGGGAGCGGCACACCACCCCGGCACCCTCAGCAGCAGTGGGAACGCGAGGGACTTGGGCGTGCTGACGGTGTACGTGATGGTGTCCGAGAACGGATAGGTCGTGTCCGCCGTGATCGTCACCGAGGTCCCGTCCGCGACCTTCGCGGTGACCCGTGACGGCCCGTGCAGGGTCGCCGCCAGCCCGCCGTCCGGCGTGGCCGCCCACATCTCCTCCACGTAGTACGGCCAGCCCATCCCGTAGTTGTGCGGGCAGCACCGGTAGTTGTCGATGCCGAGCATGTACGCCTGCATCGCGAACGAGTTCTGGAACTGCCCCTGGCTGCCCGGCCGGTCCCGCAGCGCGATGCTGTTCGCGCCGGTGACGTAGTGGATGCCGCGCTGTTGCGGGTCCAGTGACGCGGGCAGCGAGTTGAACGCGAGGTCCTCGGTGCGGTCGCCCCACAGCGCGTCGCCGGTGATCCGGGCGAGGATCTCGTGGCTGGCCATGAACTCGACGATGCCGCAGGTCTCGAAGCCCTGGCGCGGGTCGCCGAAGCCGGGGCGCACCTTCTCGTCTCCGGCGAATCCGCCGCCGGGGAACTGCCCGTACTGCGCCATGATCTGGTTGTAGTCGTTGTAGCTGGCCTGCCGGTGCGCCGTGTCGCCGGACAGGACCGAGTAGACGGCCGGTTCCCGGAAGCCCTGCGCCAGGTTGACGTTGTGGTCGGTCGGCAGGTTGTTCACGTAGTTCTGCGAGTACTGGTGGATCTTGCGCGCCAGGTCGAGCAGGAACGCGTCGCCGGTGCGGTTGTAGGTCCAGAAGACGACCTCGAGCGTGTCGGCCCAGCGGAAGCTGCCCCAGTCGTACTGGAAGACGCTGGTCGGGCGCGAGTTGACGTACTGGAAGAACCGGGTGAGGAACGGCACGACGCGGGTGTCGCCGGTGTACTCGGCGTGCGAGCGGATGGCGTGCAGCATCGGCATGTGCGGCCAGAAATCCGGGCCGTTGTTCAAACTCGTGCGAAGTCGTGCTGGTCCGAAGAAGCCGTCCGAGGCCTGGGTGGCGAGCACCCCGTCGATCCAGCGCTGGGTCTCGCTCAGCACGCGGCTGTCGCCGGTGGTGTAGCCCAGGCTGCCGAAGCCCTTCAGCCAGTACGGCAGCTCCTCCCAGCCGGCCAGGCTCGGCGTGATCCAGCCGGTGTTGGTGTACTGGAGGAAGTGCGAGACCTCGGTCATCCTGCCGTTCAGCCCGGTCAGCTGGTAGTTCAGCTGGGTGGCGAGCCAGCCGGTCGCCCGGGTCGAGCCGGGTGTCAGGCGGATCAGCGCGTCCGGCCGCAGCGGGGCCCGGTTGACTACGTATCCGGGCGCGGCGGCGGCCGCGGGCGAGGCGATCAGCGAGGCGACGGGTACGGCCGCGGCGGCACCGGCCAGGAGAGTTCGACGACGCACGGCTGCCTCCAGGGGCGTTCACCGTTGATAGAAAATGTTCGATTAAGCGCGTAACCGGAGGGTAACGCAGCCCATCGATATTTGTCTATCGACTGCAGGGCTCGGTGACGCTGACCCGCAGCGCCGACTCCCGCTTGGTGACCGCCACCGCACGCCCGCCGGCCAGGAACGCCCATCCGCCCGGCTCGGCGCGCACCACCGAGGCGCCGCCCACCACCGGCTGCAACGCGGCGCCCAGATCCCGCGGCGGCGGCACACCGTCCACCGTGTACGTCCGCCCCGACCCGCCGCCGGGACAGGCCACCGTGCTCAGACCGACGGAACCGGCCGCCTGCTGCCCGAGAGCCCGCACCACCGCCGTCAGCTGCGCGGGCGGCTCCGCCACCGCGGGAACGGGCGGCGTCAGGTCACCCTCCGGACGGCAACCCGTGGATATCTCGATCAGCAGCACCTGGCTGGCCGCGTCGGCACGGGCGTCGATCGCCACGTAGCCACCGGCATCCGCCTCCAGGCCCACCCGGCGGCCGCTCGTGCTCGCGTCGGCCCGCGCGTGGAAGCCGGCCGGCAGCGCGGCGGCGATCGCCTTCAGCACCGGCAGGGCGCCGTCGCCGCGGACGTACACGGTCACCACCCGGGTCGCCTCGACACCCGACCTCACCGGTGTCACGCGGCAGCCCGGGCGTACCCGGACGTCGTCGATCTCGGCCGCGCGGTCCCGCCCGGCCGCCGCCGCCTCGAACACCGCGCCGCTCGCCCGTTCCAGCACCGGCATCGCCTCGGCGATGTCGCGCTGCTCGGGAACCGTCGGCGGGTCGTTGCGCACGGACCACAGGCCCAGCCCGGCCACCAGCACGATCCAGAGCACCACGACCACACTCAGCCAGCGCCGCCGTAGCCAGGGCCGTCGGACGCGCGGCTCCTGGGCGGTCGGCGTGGTCACGGCGACCATCGTGACACGCAGAAGGCCGGACCCCGGTGACGGGGCCCGGCCTTCTGCGACAGAGCGTCAGGCGGCGAGCTTCAGGCCGACCTCGTTGACACCGCGGGCGGCGTCGACGACGAGATCCCCGTTGCCGTGGCGGGAGAGCGCCCGCAACGTCCAGGACCCCGGCGCCGCGAAGAACCGGAAGACTCCCTGCGGCGAGGTCACCACCTCGGCCGTGAACTCACCGGAGGAGTCCAGCAGGCGGACGTACGCGCCGCCCACCGCCTCGCCCTCGGCGTTGTTCACGATGCCGGTGATCACCGTCTCCTTCTCCAGGTCGACGCCGGCCGGAATCGGCGCGGACTGGTCCGGAGCGGCGCAACCGGAAATGTCGGGTGCGGTCATGATCAGGCCTTTCCGGGCTCGTCGCCGAGCACCACGGGCACGCCGATCAGCGAGCCGTACTCGGTCCACGAACCGTCGTAGTTCTTCACGTTCTCCTTGCCGAGCAGTTCCTTGAGCACGAACCAGGTGTGCGAGGAGCGCTCGCCGATGCGGCAGTACGCGATGGTGTCCTTGCCGTCGTCCAGTCCCGCCTCGCCGTAGATCTTGGCGAGTTCGTCGTCGGACTTGAAGGTGCCGTCCTCGTTGGCGGACTTGCTCCACGGGACGTTGACCGCGGTCGGGATGTGCCCGCCGCGCTGCGCCTGCTCCTGCGGCAGGTGTGCCGGGGCGAGCAGCCGGCCGGCGAACTCGTCGGGGCTGCGGACGTCGACCAGGTTCTTCGTCCCGATCGCGTCGACGACCTCGTCGCGGAACGCCCGGATGGACACATCCGGTGCGGAGGCGGTGTAGCTGGTCTTCGCCCGCTGCGGCACGTCGGTGGTGTACGTGCGGGCGTCGAGCTCCCACTTTTTGCGGCCGCCGTCGAGCAGCACGACGTCGCCGTGGCCGTAGAGCTTGAAGTACCAGTACGCGTACGCCGCGAACCAGTTGTTGTTGCCGCCGTAGAGCACGATCTTGTCGTCGTTGCTGATGCCCCGCTCGGACAGCAGCGCGGAGAACTGCTCCTGGTTGACGAAGTCCCGGCGGACCTGGTCCTGCAGGTCCTTCTTCCAGTCCAGCTTGATGGCGCCCGGGATGTGCCCGCCGTCGTAGGCCGTGGTGTCCTCGTCGACCTCGACGAAGACGACACCCGGAGTGTCCAGGTTCTTCTCGGCCCAGTCGGCAGATACGAGCGCAGAGTCGCGGCTCATGGAGATTTCTCCCTATGTCGGATGAGAGGGAGGGTCCGCACACGCACGGACCCTGAGGGTCGGATCAGCGTGAAATGCGAACGGCGCCACTGCCGGGCGAAAGATAAAGAGCGCAGCCGGAATGACCCCGTCAGATGACAGGGCGACACAGGCAGGCGGCCACGCGGCACAGGTCGACCGCGCGCCGTTTGGTGAGCAACAGGCTCATGTGGCCGACCCTACCAGCGGTTCCAGCCACCGGAACACAGCCGACCACGATCCGGGACGACCGTCACACGCTCAGCCACCGGCGCCGTTCAGCGGGACCTCTTTGGCGGTCGCGGTGACCGCGAGGCCGCCGGCAGTCGGCTGCACCTTCTCCACATTCAGCTGCAACGGGAGCGCCGGGACCTTGACGTCGATGGCGAGCTGCTTGGCGTAGTTGTTCAGCGCGTTCTGGACCAGCGGGACATCCGGCAGACCCTCGGCGGTGACCTGGTCGAAACGGACCCGGATCACGTTGCCCTCGGCCACTTCGAGATTGGCGGTGCCGTTGACGGTGACCTGCTGGTTGAGGATCTTCACCGGCGCGGTGACGGCCAGCTTCCCGTCCTTCTCGGCCAGCTTCACGCCGTCCTCGCCGCTCAGCTCGGCCAGCGTGGCGTAATCGACGGTGCCGGTGCCGGTGATGGTGCCGGCCACGATGTCGCCCTGGCGGGTGCGCAGCGTCTCGAGCGGCGCGCGGACGTCCAGCGCCCGGACGTCGAGAAGCGGCATCCGGATCGTCTCGCCGTTGCCCGCCGGACCGGAGAAGTCCCGCAGCCGGATCTGGATCTCCTGGTACTCGCCCTTGAGCACCTGGGTCAGGAACGGAACGCCCTCGATGGACACGTCCGGCTCGGCCGACGTCGCCTTCTGCTCGGTGATCTGCGCCTTGACCCGGTCGCCGATCATCTGTTCGGCGAACGAGGCGCCCAGCCGGTCGGCCACCACCGCGATCAGGCCCAGAAGGACCAGCAGCACGATGAAGGTGATCAGCAGACGCCGTCCCCAGCGCTTGCGTGGGCGTGCTTGCCCGTACACCTCGGCCACCGGTTCTCCTCTACGAGTCGCGAACGTGGAGGACCGTATATGCCCCCGTCCACCGCTCCGCGAAACGGGGTGCCTCAGGTCAGATAGAAGGAGTTCAGGATGTACGCGACGGGTGCCACCGCGGCGAACGCGCCGAGCGGGCCCTGCATGTGCCGGGCCAGCCAGAACGTGGGCGCCTGGTCCGGCTGGTCCCGGCCCGCCTCGGTGAAGTTGATCGCCAGGTCGACCAGCACCGCCGCCCCGGCCGCGACCAGGCCGATGATCGCGCCCTTCGCCGGGGTGAACGGCAGCACCATGACGCTGCCCAGCTGAGCCGCGCCCAGCGTGCCCAGCATCGCGCCGACGATGATGCCGGTCGCGCCGCGCGGCACCTGCGGCGCGATCCGTGGCTTCGGGAAGATCGCGTCCACCAGACGGGCGATGAGCAGTCCGGCCGTCGCGGCGGCCAGGCAGACGATCTGGGTCTGGGTGCCGACCGGCTCACGGGACAGCACCACGAACGCGGCCGGAGTCACCACGCCGCCGATGATCAGCACCGTCGAGGTGATCGCGTCGCGGACCTGGAGCCGGTCCAGCCGGAACGCGAACTGGCCGCCGACGACCAGCACGACGCCGGCGAGTGCCACCAGGAACAGCGGCAGCAGCGCCGCCGAGTCCGCGTTCGTGGCGACCAGGTCGGCCACCCCGCCCGCGGCCACACCCACGCCCATGATCAGCAGCGGCACCGGCGGGCGGATCGCCATCGTCCAGGCCAGCACGAAGAGCAGCTGCACACCGAACAGGACCAGCGCGAACGGCCAGCGGGAATCCGGCCCGGCGGTCTGCGCGCCGAGGATCAGCGCGACGCCGAGCAGCCCGGCGAACCCGGCGATGGCCACCGACAGCGACCGGCGGACCGGCACCACCACGACCTCGTGGTCCTCCTCGTCGACCTCGTCGGTGGCCGGCGTGACGGCCGGCGGCTCGGGCTCGTCGGGCACCGCGCCGTACGCACCGGAGGCCGCACGAGGGAAGCCAGAGTCGGAATCCCACGAATCGCGGTCGCCGTCATTCGGCAGGGAGGGGAACACGACTGCGATCGTGCCAGACGAACGGCACGACACGTCCGGGCGCGGCAGTCGGATGAACGGATGGTTACCACTCGGCCGTTCGGTCACCCGGTAGTCGCTTTCGACCAGCACGGAGGCGTACGCCACATCACAGGCGCGTGCGACCCGGGTGAACAACGCGATGCATCGGTTAAGGTATGCGCAGCCCACCCGTCGGTGACGCCGGGACTGTTCCTCCGGCTGAGTTCTGGCCGGGTCACCTGCGTGGCCCCTTTCCGGGCCCGTAAGGATCGAGGTGAGTGTGGAAATCCTCCTGTTGGTGACGGCACGTGCTGGTGAGCCTTCCGCCGTGCTGCCCGCCCTGGACCTGCTGCCCCACTCCGTGCGTACGGCGCCCCGCGACGTACGCACTCTGGTTTCCGGGCCCAGCCCCGACGCGGTCATGGTCGACGCGCGCTCGGAGCTCTCCGAGGCCCGGGCGACCTGCCGCATGCTGCACGCGACCGGACTGGGTGTCCCGCTCGTCGCGGTGGTCACCGAGGCCGGCCTGATCGCGCTGAACGCCGACTGGGGCGTCGACGACGTGATCCTGGCCAGCGCCGGTCCCGCCGAGGTCGAGGCCCGGCTGCGGCTGGGTGTCGGCCGGTTGTCGAACGCGACGGCCGGCGCCGGCGGCTCGATCCGGGCCGGCGAGCTCAACATCGACCCCGACACGTACGCGGCGAAACTCAAGGGCCGCCCGCTCGACCTCACCTACAAGGAGTTCGAGCTGCTCAAGTTCCTGGCGCAGCACCCGGGCCGGGTCTTCACCCGCGACCAGCTGCTGCGTGAGGTCTGGGGCTACGACTACTTCGGCGGCACGCGCACGGTCGACGTGCACGTGCGACGGCTGCGGGCCAAGCTCGGCTCGGAGTACGAGTCGATGATCGGCACCGTCCGCCAGGTGGGCTACAAGTTCGTGACCCCGCCGAGCGGTCGCCAGTTGCCCGACAACGAGCCTGTCTCGCTGCCGGTCTAGTCTTTTTCACATGACGCGGGTGGAGCCGGTTCGGCGCACGGACCGGCTTACTCCCGACGAAATCACCGCCATCCTCGACCTGGCCGACGCGGCTGAGCTCGCCGACGGCGTCTACCCCCTGTCCGAGGACGTGGTCTTGCGCGTCCGTGGTGCGCGGGGTGTGTTCTTCCTGGCCGGCGACGCCGGCTTCGCCACCGTGGACGACGGCGCCGGCGAGCTCGTGGTGCATCCTTCCGTGCGGCGCCGCGGCGTCGGGACCGCGCTGCTGGAGTCGGCCGGCGACGGTCCCTCGAGCTTCTGGGCGCACGGCGACGATCCCGGCGCACGGGCTTTCGCCGAGGGCCTCGGCTTCTCCCGGGAACGCGTGCTCTGGCAGATGCGCCGGTCGCTGGCCGAGCCGCTGCCGCCCGACCGGCTGCCCGACGGCGTCACCGTGCGGCAGTTCCGCCCCGGCCACGACGAGGCGGCCTGGTTGGGTGTCAATGCCCGGGCGTTCGCCCACCACCCCGAGCAGGGGCGCTGGACCGAGCACGACCTCACGCTGCGTGAGCAAGAGCCGTGGTTCGACCCGGCCGGTTTCCTGCTCGCCGTCGACGTCGCGGACACCCTGCTCGGCTTCCACTGGACGAAAGTGCATCCGTCGACCGCCGTCGATCCCGCGCTCGGCGAGATCTACGTGCTCGGCGTCGACCCGGGCGGCCACCGGCGAGGGCTGGGCCGGGCGCTCAGCGTGGCCGGGCTGACCCACCTGAAACAGCAGGGTCTGGGCACCGCGATGCTCTACGTCGACGAGTCCAACGAGGCGGCCGTCCGGCTCTACCGGGGCCTGGGATTCGGCGTCCACGCCACCGACGTGATGTACCACCGCGGGGCCTGACGATCAGGCAACCCGCCCGTCGGTTCACGTAACGGACAACACATCCTCAGTCCACGGAAACCCTGAGGCGTGCACCTGTTCACGCTGCGTTCATTTCGGCCCCTGAAGCAAGTCATCTGGTCCTCCTAGCTTTCGGATGAGCCGGTTTTACACCGGCGCGCTATCCATTCGAAGGGACAACCGTGAAGCTCCAGCGGCTCGGCTACGTGGCCGGCATTGCTTTGACTGCGACACTCGCGCTCACCGCGTGCGGTTCGGACAACGAGGCCTCCCCGTCCGCCGGCGGCGCCTCCGCGGCCAACGCGAACTGCGTGGCCGGCAACATCACCGCTCAGGGTTCCAGCGCTCAGAAGAACGCGATGGACGAGTGGATCAAGACCTACCAGGGACAGTGCGCCGACGCCAAGATCGGCTACGAGGGCACCGGCTCCGGCGCGGGCATCCAGGCGTTCATCGCCGGCACCGCCGACTTCGCCGGTTCCGACTCCGCGCTGAAGGAGGAGGAGCAGCCGCAGGCCGACGCCAAGTGCGCCGGCGGCCAGGCCCTCAACCTCCCGATGGTGATCGGCCCGATCGCGGTCGTCTACAACCTGGACGGCGTCGACGGCCTCCAGTTCTCGCCGGAGACCCTGGCCGGCATCTTCGCGGGCAAGATCACCAAGTGGGACGACCCGAAGATCAAGGCTGACAACGCGTCGGCGAAGCTGCCGTCGACCGCGATCCAGTCGGTCCACCGCTCCGACGAGTCGGGCACGACCGACAACTTCACCAAGTACCTGAGCAAGACCGCCGAGTCGGTCTGGACCTTCGGCAACGCCAAGGCGTGGAAGGCTCCGGGCGGCACCGGCGCGGCCAAGTCGGACGGCGTGGCCACCCAGGTGAAGAGCACCGTCGGCACCATCTCCTACGTCGAGCTCTCGTTCGCCGAGAACAGCGACCTGAAGAAGGCCAAGATCAAGAACGGCGCCGGCGAGTTCGCCGAGCTGACCGGTGAGAGCGCCGGCAAGACCATCGCGGGCGCCAAGATCGAGGGCACCGGCAACGACCTCAAGCTGTCCATCGACTACGCGACCAAGGAGCCGGGCGCCTACCCGATCGTCCTGGTCACGTACGAGATCGCCTGCTCGAAGGGCAGCGCCAAGGCGGCCGCCATCAAGGGCTTCCTGACCTACACCGCCAGCACCGGCGGCCAGCAGTCCCTCGCCGAGCTGGGCTACGCCCCCCTGCCGGAGACGGTTCGCGCCAAGGTCGAGACCGCTGTCGCGGCCATCGCCTGACCCACTCGACAGCCCCTTCTAATCAAAAGCGAGCGAGCGAATGGGTGACATCCCCTCCCGCTCGGCGACGACACCGGCCGGCGAGCCGGGCGTGACAGGACGTCACGCCCGGCCCGCCGGCACCGGCGTATCGCCGAACGCCCCCGCTGGACCGTCCCTGGGTGGCGGCGGCGCACTGCCCACCAAGAAGCGTTTCGGCATGGAAGCCGGCTTCCGAGGGCTGAGCACCGCGGCCGGAGCGATGGTGCTGGTCATCATCGTGGCCATCGGATTCTTCCTGGTCTCCAAGGCGGTGCCGGCCCTGCAGGCCAACACCGAGAACTTCCTGACCTACAAGGCGTGGTTCCCGAATGATGCCGAGCCGAACTTTGGTATCGCCGCGCTGGCGTTCGGCACCGTCCTGTCGTCGGTCATCGCGCTCATCGTCGCGGTGCCGATCGCACTGGGTATCGCTCTCTTCCTCTCGCATTACGCGCCGAAGCGGCTGGCCACGCCGCTCGGCTTCGTGATCGACCTGCTCGCCGCCGTGCCCAGCGTGGTCTTCGGCCTCTGGGGCCGGGACGTGTTCCTGAACCCGGTCCGCGACCTGTCGCTGTGGCTCAACGAGTACTTCAGCTGGATCCCGATCTTCGGCGGGGACGGACCGTTCGGCCGCTCGATCCTGCTCGGCAGCCTGGTGCTGTCGATCATGGTGCTGCCGATCGTGACCTCGCTGTCCCGCGAGGTCTTCATGCAGACCCCGGGGATGAACGAGGAGGCGGCGTTGGCGCTGGGCGCCACCAAGTGGGAGATGATCCGCACCGCGGTGGTCCCCTACGGCAAGCCCGGCATCATCGCCGCGATCATGCTCGGCCTCGGCCGGGCCCTGGGCGAGACGATCGCGCTGGCGCTGACTCTCGGCATCGTCTTCAACATCTCTTTCAATCTCATCGAGAACGGCGGTAACTCGATCGCCGCCAACATCGCCAACACCTTCGGCGAGGCGAACGCCACCGGCCGCGGCGCTCTGATCGCCTCCGGCCTGGTCCTGTTCGCGATCACGCTGGTGGTCAACATGGCGGCGCGGGCGATCATCTACCGTCGTCGCGAGTTCCGGGACAGTGCCGCATGAGCCTCTTGCAGAAGGAACTCTCCGACGTTGTGATGACGCCGTCCGGGCTGCGCAGCAAGCGCCTGCCGGTGGCGGTCAACCTGGTCATCGCGGTCGCGGCGATCGTGGTCGCCGCGGCGCTGGTGCTCGGCCTGAGCATCGGCGGCTGGCCGCTGGTGGCCGTGGTCGCCGGCATCCTCTACCTGGTCGGCCTGTTCGTCGCCGCCACCCGGGTCGAGGGACGCCGCTCGGCGCGCAACAAGATCATGCAGGCTCTGATCTACGCCGCCTGCATCCTGGCCGTCCTGCCGCTCGCCTCGGTGGTCTGGACGCTGATCTCCAAGGGCGCCGGCCGGTTGGACGGCAACTTCTTCGGCTCGTCGATGAACAACATCGGCGCGCGGGATCCGCTCGGCGGCGCGTACCACGCCATCATCGGCACACTGGAGCAGGTCGGCCTGGCCACGCTGATGGCGGTGCCGCTGGGTGTGCTCGGCGCGATCTACCTGGTCGAGTACGGCCGGGGCCGGTTCGCCCTGACGGTCCGCTTCTTCGTGGACGTGATGACCGGCATCCCGTCGATCGTCGCCGGTCTGTTCATCCTGGCGTTCTGGGTGCTGATCGTCAGCCCGTGGTTCAACAACGGCACGCCGCGGTTCTCCGGCTTCGCGGCCTCGCTGGCGTTGACGGTGCTGATGCTGCCGACGATCGTCCGGTCGACCGAGGAGATGCTGCGGCTCGTGCCCGGGCCGCTGCGCGAAGGGGCGTACGCGCTGGGTGTGCCGCAGTGGAAGACGATCCTCAAGATCGTGCTCCCCACCGCGCTCCCCGGCATCGTCACCGGCGTCATGCTCGCCGTCGCCCGCGCGGCCGGCGAGACCGCACCGGTGCTGCTCGTCGCCGGTGGCGCCGCGGCGATCAACTTCGACCCGTTCGCCGGGAACCAGTCGTCGCTCGCCCTGTTCGTCTACCAGCAGGCGGGTGACGCGTCCCGGTACGCGCCGGACCGCGCCTGGACGGCAGCGCTGACGCTGGTCGCCCTGGTACTGATTCTGACGATCGCCGCCAAGCTGCTCGCCCGCCGCAACAGGCTTTCCTGACAAGAGGTGTCACCCATGGCCAAGCGCATTGAGGCGTCGAATGTGACGTCGTACTACGGAAGCTTCAAGGCGATCGACGGCATCTCGATGACCGTCGAGCCGAAGACGATCACCGCCCTGATCGGGCCGTCCGGTTGCGGCAAGTCCACGTTCCTGCGGTCGGTCAACCGCATGCACGAGGTGCTGCCGGGCGCTCGCATCGAGGGCCGGCTGACCATCGACGACCAGAACATCTACGACGCCGACGTGGACGTGACCGCGGTCCGTCGCATGATCGGCATGGTGTTCCAGCGGCCCAACCCGTTCCCGACGATGTCGATCTACGAGAACGTGGTCGCCGGCCTCAAGCTGAACGGCGCCAAGAAGAAGTCGGTGCTCGACGACGCCTGCGAGAACTCGCTGCGGTCGGCGAACCTGTGGGACGAGGTGAAGGACCGCCTCGGCCGTCCGGGCGCCGGTCTCTCCGGTGGTCAGCAGCAGCGCCTGTGCATCGCCCGCACGATCGCGGTCGAGCCGCAGGTGGTCCTCATGGACGAGCCCTGCTCGGCGCTCGACCCGATCTCCACGCTGGCGATCGAGGACCTGATGTTCAAGCTGAAGGACCGCTTCACGATCATCATCGTGACCCACAACATGCAGCAGGCCGCCCGGGTCAGCGACAAGACCGGCTTCTTCTCGATCGACAAGACAGGCGACCCCGGCCGCCTCATCGAGTACGACGACACCCAGAAGATCTTCTCCAACCCCACGGAGAAGAAGACCGAGGACTACATCACCGGCCGCTTCGGCTAGGGCCTGTCTAGGCCTCCACGCGCAACACGGCGCCGCCGTCGCCGGTCAGCTCCACCCGGGGTTGCACCGGCACGGCGGCGTCACGCTTCGCACCGAAAACCTCAACCATGCTCGGGTACGCGCTGAGCGCGTCCAGCGTCACCCGGGTCGGCGGCAGCATCGTCAGCCCGGCGGTGTCCCCCGGCCGGATCCAGGCGACGCCGTCGCTCTCCCCCGACACGTCCCGTGCCTCCTGCCCGTCCGGCAGCGCCGCGACGAAGAACCACGTGTCGTACCGCCGGGGTTCGAACTCGGGCGTGACCCACCGGCCCCACGGGTGCAGCAGGTCGTCCCGCAGCCGCAGACCGCGCCGCGCCAGCAGATCGGCCATCCGCAGCTCGCGCCGCTGCACGGCCAGCCGGTCCGCCTCCCACTCCGGGCCCGCGACGTCGGTGAGGGCCCCGCCGTCCTCGATGCCGCCGGCCAGCAGCACACCGGCCTCCTCGAAGAGCTCACGGACGGCGGCGCCGATCACCGCCCGGGCCTCCGCGCCGGGCACGCCGAGCAGATCGGACCAGGTCTCCCGTACGGTTTCCGGCCGGTCGTCCGGATCGACGCCGCCGCCGGGAAAGGCGTACACCCCGCCGAAGGCCATCGCGGCCGCGCGCCGGAGCACGTAGGCCTCGAACCCGGGGTGCCGGTCACGGAGCAGCACCACCGTGGCGGCGGGACGGGCCGCGGCGGCAGGCCCGCTGAACTCACGGGCACGCTTGATCATGGCGGGTGGGAGCGGGTATCCGTCAGTCACGGGTGGATCCTCCCACCGGCACGCGCCGGACGATACGGTGGCGATCATGACGACGCGTTGGGGGATCCTGAGCACCGGCGGCATCGCGGCCTCGTTCGCCTCGGACCTGCCCTTGGTGGAGGGCGCCGAGCTGGCCGCGGTGGGCTCACGCACGCAGGCGTCGGCCGACGCGTTCGCCGAGCGGCACGGCTTCGCGCGGGCGCACGGCTCGTGGGCCGACCTGGCCGCCGACCCCGAGGTCGACGTGGTCTACGTGGCCACTCCGCACGCCCAGCACGAGGCGGCCGCACTGGAGTGCCTGCGGGCCGGCAAGGCGGTCCTCTGTGAGAAACCGATGACCCTCGACCTGGCGTCGTCCGCACTGCTGGTGCAGGAGGCCCGCGCCCACGGCGCGTTCCTCATGGAGGCGATGTGGATGCGCTGCAACCCGGTCATCCTGGAGATCGCCCAGCTGGTCGAGGACGGCCACATCGGCCGGGTCAAAGCGATCCACGCCGACTTCGGCCTGCAGGGCCCCTTCGAGCCCACGCACCGCCTGCGCGCCCCCGAGCTGGGCGGCGGCGCGCTGCTCGACCTGGGCGTCTACCCGATCCACTTCGCCCACCTCTTCCTCGGCGCGCCGGCCTCGGTGCAGTCCTGGGCCCAGCTGACCCCCGAGGGCGTCGACGAGACCACCGGCCTGCTGTTCGGCTACGACAACGGCGCGGTGGCCGCCCTGACGTGCAGCATCGACGGCCCGTCCCGCAACGGCGCCACGATCACCGGGGAGACCGGCCGCATCGAGATCGCCGACAGCTTCTGGGCGCCGCGCGGCTTCACGGTGACCCGCGGCGACCGCACCGAGGACCACAAGCGCGACTACGACGGCCTCGGCTACCGCTTCGAGGCCGCCGAGGTCCAGCGCTGCCTGGACGCCGGCCTGCTGGAGAGCCCGCTGGTCCCGATCGGCACGACCCTCGAGGTGATGACCCTGTTGGACATGGTCCGCGAACAGATCGGCGTCGCCTACTGACCCGCCGCCCGGGCGGCCGGCCTCAGCTGAAGAGCGGGCGGACGACCAGGTAGAGCAGGCAGGCGAAGGTGCCCGCGGCCGGGAACGTGATCACCCAGCCGAGGACGATGTTGCCGGCGACGTTCCAGCGGACGGCGGAAAGCCGCTTCGTCGCGCCCACGCCCATGATGGCCGATGTGATCGTGTGGGTGGTCGAGATGGGCGCGCCCAGCACCAGGGCGTTGAAGTAGAGCACCACGCTGGCGACCGTCTCGGCGGCGAAACCCTCCGGCGGGCGCAGGTCGATGATCTTGCGACCGAGGGTACGGATGATCCGCCAGCCGCCCGAGTAGGTGCCCAGCGCGAGCACCGAGGCCGAGGCCCAGATGGCCCACTCCGGGATGTGCTTGGCGTCGGGCTGGAAGCCGCCGACGTAGAGGGCGAGCACCACCACGCCGATGGTCTTGGCGGCGTCCTGCATGCCGTGGCCGACGGACATCGCCGCGGCGCTGACCGTCTGCGCGCGCCGGAAGCCGCGGTTGAGCCGGGCCGGGTGGCCGTTGCGGAAGATCCAGAGCACCGCGATCATCGCCACGAACCCGAGGCAGAGGCCGATGGCCGGCGACAGCACCATCGGGATCAGGATCTTCTCCACGATGTTCGCCCACTGCACCTCGCCGCCGGAGGCGAAGATCGTGGCGCCGACCAGGCCGCCGAACAGCGCGTGCGACGAGCTGCTCGGCAGGCCGAAGTACCAGGTGATCAGGTTCCAGCAGATGGCGCCGAGCACGCCGGCGAAGACCACGCCGAGGCTGGCGACGTTCGTCGGCAACGTGACCAGCCCGCTGCCGACGGTCTCCGCGACCTTCGTGCCGACGTGCGCGCCGATGAAGTTGCCGATCGCCGCCATGCCGAGAGCCACGCGGGGGGTGAGCGCCCGCGTGCTGATGCTGGTCGCGATGGCGTTGGCCGCGTCGTGGAAGCCGTTCGTGAAGTCGAACGCGAGCGCGACGGCGATCACCGCGAGGACGGCGATGAGCTCGGCGGACAACTACGACTCCTTGACCGAGATGGTCTCGACGGTGTTGGCCACGTGCTCGAACGCGTCGCAGGCCGCCTCGAGCTCGTCGGCGACCTCCTTCATCTTCAGCACGGTCAGGGCGTCGTACTCGCCGCTGAAGAGCCGGACCAGGAGCATCCGGTAGGCGCGGTCGCCGTCGTTCTCCAGGCGGTTGATCTCGATCCAGTACTCCTCGAGACCCTTCATCGAGCGCAGCCGCGGCATCGCCTCGGCGGTGATCTTCGCCTGCTGGTCCAGCACGTTGACGAGCTCGTGCATCTCGCGGGGCAGGGACGGCAGCTCGGTCAGGCCGTACAGGTAGAGCAGGTTGCCGACCGCCTCCAGGTGATCCATCACGTCGTCCAGCTGGGAGCCCAGCGAGTAGATGTCCTCGCGGTCGAACGGCGTGATGAAGGTGGAGTTGATCTTCTTGTAGAGGGTGTGGGTGATCTCGTCGCTGTCGTGCTCGACGTCGGTGAGCCGCTCACTGACCGACTGCACATCCACTCCGGGCAGGGCGAGTTCGTTGAGCAGCTCGGTGCCGCGGACCAGGTTGTGGGCGGCACGGGTGAACAGCTCGTAGAACGCGCCCTCGGTGGGGCGGAAGGAGAACTTCACGGCGCGGACCTCGATCGACGGGAGCGGAGATTCTTTGGGAACAATAGGTAACGCCCGGGAGGCACGTTGAGTCGCCCACCCCGGCTCCTGCCCCGATCACCCGCCGGTCAGGCGCTGTTCACCCTACGCAACGCGATCGCCTCGTCGGACACCACGGCACGCGGGGCCGGCGCCGACGTCCGGATCGGCTTGCCGACCGAGGTGCGCACCGCCGCCGGTGGACGCACCGGATGACGTCGCAGGTGGCGGGCCAGCCCGGCATGATCGGCGTCGGCGAGCACGTCGACGCCCGCCAGGCCGAGCTCGGTCCAGACAGCGCGACGTGCGCTGCGTGCGCCCGAGCTCAGACCCGAGATGCGGACGGTACGCCCGTCCTCGTGCGCCGCGCGCACCATGGCGTGCAGCAGATGCCGCTCCTCGGCGGTGATGGGTTCCAGGCCGTCCCAGCCGAAGCGCCGCGACCACGGCTCGCTGATCATCGGCACCAGCGAGGCGGGCGCCGACCGGGAGCCGATGTCGTCGAAGGTGCCGTCGGCGAACGCGTAGCGGTGCCGTTCCGCGGTGAGGAGCTCGCGGACGTCCACAATGCCGGCCACCGCGACGGTCACCGCTCCCGGCTCCAGCTTGCCGTCCACGCAGCGGCTGAGCAGCGGGGCGTGGTCGCGGAGTTGCTGTTCGAGCATCCGATAGGCGCGGAGCAGCGTCTGCGCGTCGCGGCTGGGTCCGATGAACTCGACGACCAGCCGGAACGGGACGGTCTGGTCGGGGCGCAGCCGGCCGCCCCGGGACCGGGCGCGGGCCAGCAGCGGCCCGAGGACGAGACGGCGCAGCGTACGCCCGGGTTGCGGCGCCCCGGGCCCGATGAACAGCTCGCCGTGCGGTCCGGGCAGCACCGGCACGGTCAGGCCGGCCAGTCCGCTCCGGAGGACATCGGGCAGCGGATCGGCGTCGTCGGCTCCCGCCAGGGCATGCCCGGACGGCTGGTACGGCGCCGGTCGGCACACCGCGGCAACCCTGGCGGTCAGCGCACCAGCGGCAACACTCATCACATCGTTCGCCACGGCTTCTCCGAGATCGGACAAATCGTACGTTCGGTGCTGCCACTGTGACACAGATGGCTGCCGCTATCAGGCAATGTCGAAGAGAATTACCCCCATGTCCCCCGAAGAAGAGTTCGAGCGCGAACGGCCGCACCTGATCTCCGTGGCCTATCGGATGCTCGGTAGCCGGGCCGAGGCGGAGGACGTGGTCCAGGAGGCGTGGCTGCGCTTCGACAAGGCGCGACGGGTCGGCGATATCAACGACCTGCGCGGCTGGCTCACCACCGTGGTCGGACGGCTCAGCCTCGACGTGCTCAAGTCGGCGCGGGTACGGCGCGAGGCGTACCCCGGGCAGTGGCTCCCCGAGCCGGTCGTGACCCGCCTGGACGACCCGGCCGAACGCGTCACCCAGCGCACCGAGGTCGGCCTGGCGCTGCTGGTCGTCCTCGAGAAACTCACCCCGGAGCAGCGGGTCTCGCTGGTGCTGCACGACGCGTTCGCGGTGCCGTACGAGGAGATCGCCGAGGTTTTGCACACCACGGTGACCGCGGCCCGCCAGCACGCCTCACGCGGCCGCCGGGCGGTGGCCGACGACCGTGCCCGGCACAACGCCGACCTGCCCGAGCAGCGGCGGGTGCTCGAGGCGTTCCTGGCGGCGGCCAACTCCGGCGACACCCAGGCGCTGGCCGCAGTGCTGGCGCCGGACGTGGTCTCGATCGGCGACGGCGGCGGCTTCGTCAACGCCGGCAGCCGGGCGATCCTCGGCGCGGACAAGGTGGCCCGCTTCTGGATCGGCATCATGGGCAACCGGTTCCACGGGATGACCGACATGACCATGACGCCAGTGCTGGTCAACGGCGACCTGGGGCTGCATGTGCAAGGCGCCTACCCGGACGGCCGCGGGTTCCGGTCGGTCTTCGTGCTGGCCATCGCCGACGGCCGGGTCACCGCCGTCTACCACCAGCTCAACCCGGAGAAGCTGGGGTCAGTCGACGACGTCTGACAGCCACTTGCGGTACTGCGTGGCGAACGGCTCGGAGCCGTCGCCCAGGGCGACCATCAGCTTGCGCGCCGCCGCGTACGCCTCGGTGACGACCTCGGCGGGGTAGCCGAACCGCTCCCGGTGGTCCTCGAACTCGTCCTCGTCGCGCAGCTCGACGGCCTGCGTCTCGCGCCGCCGCACCACGTCCAGGTCGAGATCGACGATGTGAACCGTGTCACCCTCCCACCGCGCGGGGGTGGTGATGTCGCAGTAGACCTCACTGGTGCGCGGCGGCGGGTTGAACATGCCGGTCCACCACGCCGCATGCGGGATCAGCAGCACGAACGGGATCTGCTCGACCGACGGCCGGCCGTGGTAGACCGAGGCCGTCCCACGGGGCACGCCGACCCAGATGCCCAGGTCATCCTCACTGAGCTTGCGGGCCGGATAGTCCCGGTGCGCCGAGCCGTCGAACTTCGTATAGACCACCCGGACCGTCTCGCTCGGCATGACAGGCACCCTAACGGTGCACGGAATTTGTCGGTGGCTGCGGGTACGGTCTCCGACGTGGTCGAGCCTTCTTTGTCATGCCCTTCTGGCCGTCGCCTCCGGCCGAGCGGTCCGCCGCCGGCACCTGCCGCTCGGTGCAGGCGGTCATGACCGCCGCCACCCGCCGCAAAGCCAAAGCCGCAGATCTTCTCGACGCGGCGGTCGGCGCGGTGCCCGGCGGCGCGGCGCGTCCGGGCCAGCAGGAGATGGCCAACGCCATCGAGCGGGCCGTGAAGGAAAAAGAGCACCTGCTCGTCCAGGCGGGCACCGGCACGGGCAAGTCCCTGGCCTACCTGACGCCCTCGCTGCTGGTGGACGGCCCGGTCGTGGTGTCCACGGCCACCCTGGCCCTGCAAAACCAGCTGATCGCGCACGACCTTCCCCGGCTGGCCGACGCGGTCGAGCCGGTGCTCGGGCGGCGACCCAAGTTCGCCGTGCTCAAAGGCCGGCACCACTACCTCTGTGTGGCCAAGATGGAGCACGCCGACGAGGAGGAGCCCACCGACACGCTCTTCGACGCGGCGCCCGCCCAACGCACCCAGTGGCTGGGCGAGGCCGGCCGGCTCGGCAAGCAGATCCAGCGGCTCCAGGCCTGGTCGGAGAAGACGAAGACCGGCGACCGTGACGAGCTCGACCCCGGCGTCGACGACACAGCCTGGCGGCAGGTGTCGATGCCCGCACGGGACTGCGTCGGTGCGGCCCGGTGTCCGTACGGTCAGGAGTGTTTCGCCGAGGCCTCCCGCGTGCGGGCCCGCGAGGCGGACATCGTCATCACCAACCACAGCCTGCTCGCCGTCGACATGCTCGCCGAGCGCAACATCGTGCCGCCGCACAAGCTGCTGGTCATCGACGAGGCGCACGAGCTGGCCGACCGGGTCTCGTCCGCGTCGCAGGCCGAGCTGACCCCCGAGGTGCTCGAACGCGCCGCCAAACGCGCCCGCACGCTGCTCCCGCAGGACACCGCCGAGGCGCTGGCCACGGCCGCCGACTCGCTGACGGTGGGCCTGGCCGACATGCCCGCCGGCCGCATCACCACCGGCCTCCCGCCGCTGCTCGCCCAGGCCGTAATCCTCATCGACTCGTCCACCCGCGCGGCCCTGTCCGCGATCGGCGAGATCAAGAGCGACGACCCCGATCCGGTACGCAAGCAGCAGGCCAAAGCGTCCCTGGACGAGATCGCCGAAACCGCACGCCGCCTGCTGGAGGAGTCCGACTTCGACGTCGCGTGGGTGGAGAAATCCGACCTCGGCAACGGCCGCCGCGCCCTCGTGGTAGCCCCCCTGTCAGTGGCCGGCACGCTGGCGAACAGGCTGTACGACGAGCGCACGGTGGTCGCCACCTCCGCCACCCTGACACTGGGCGGCCGCTTCGACACGGTCGCCCGGTCGCTCGGCCTGCCCGCGCCGCGCGTCCCGCAGGACACCCACGGCGAGGGCTGGACGTCGCTCGACGTCGGCTCCCCGTTCGACTATCCGAAACAGGGCATCCTCTACGTCGCGTCGCACCTGCCCCGCCCCGCGGCGTCCGGCCTGCCCGACCAGGCGGGCGAGGAACTGCTCGAGCTGGTGAACGCGTTGGGCGGCGCCACTCTGGGCCTGTTCTCGTCCCGCCGGGCCGCGACGCAGGCGGCGGAACTGGTCCGCGCCCGCACCACGCTCCCGGTGCTGCTGCAGGGCGAGGAGGCGCTGCCGCTGCTGGTCCGGCGTTTCCGCGAGGAGCGCGAGACCTGCCTGTTCGGCGTGATGTCGCTGTGGCAGGGCGTTGACGTCCCCGGCGAGTCCTGCCAGCTGGTGGTCATCGACCGGCTCCCGTTCCCCCGCCCCGACGAGCCGCTGGCGGCCGCCCGAGCAGCGGCGGTCGACTCCGCCGGCGGTTCCGGTTTCTCGTCGGTGAGCGTCCCGATCGCCGCGATCCGCCTGGCCCAGGGCGTCGGCCGCCTGATCCGTTCCACCGGCGACAAGGGCGTGGTCGCCGTCCTCGACTCCCGCTTGGAGACCGCCCGAGGCTACGGCGCGTTCCTCCGCAAGTCCCTGCCGCCGTTCTGGTACACGACCCGCCAGGAGGTCGCGCTGGGTGCCCTGAAGCGCCTCGCCGCCCCAAAGGCCTAGCCCCGCCACCCACCAAGCCGCGCCAGGCCTGGGAGTCACGCCAGGCCCGGGAGTCACGCCAGGCCCGGGAGTCACGCCAGGCCCGGGAGTCACGCCAGGCCCGGGAGTCACGCCAGGCCCGGGAGTCACGCCAGGCCCGGGAGTCACGCCGAGCCCGAGAGCCACGCCAGGCCGGGGTCACGCCGGCTGTCAGGCCGCCGGGGTGCCTGCTAACCGTCGCTGCCGCCGCTCAAGGCGGTCGCCGGGCACGAGAGTGGTAGGACCGGGCGCTATCCGGGACAGACTTGTCGCGCCTGGCTACCACTCGCGGGGACGGTGGTAGCTCAGGACGGTAAATCGATGCCGGATACCGCCAAGGCCTACCACTCGCGCCCGGACCCACCACCTGCGCCCGGACCCACCACCTGCGCCCGGACCCACCACCTGCGCCCGGACCCACCACTCACGCCCGGACCCACCCGGCGCCGCACCCACGAACCGCGAACCGCGGCTAAGCCGGCTGCTGAGCTGTCACGACCACGGCATCGGGTGGGACCTCGGGTACGCGGCGGGCCAGGCGCCGGACCGCCGTGTTGAGCACCGCGATCAACGGCACCGCCACCAGGGCCCCGATCACGCCGGCCACCACCACGCCGGATGCGATGCCGACGATGACCACCAGGGGGTGGATCGCGACCGCCCGGCCCATGATCAGCGGCTGCAGGATGTGGCCCTCGAGTTGCTGCACGGCGATCACCGCGCCGAGCACGAACAGTGCGATCACCCAGCCCCTGTCGACCAGGGCCACCAGGACGGCCACCGCACCGGAGATGCTGGCGCCGGCGATCGGGATGAACGCGCCCAGGAAGACGAGCGCGGCCAGCGGGAAGGGGAACGGGACGTCCAGGATGACCAGCGCCAGGCCGATGCCGGTGGCGTCGATGAAGGCGACCAGCACCGTCGCGCGGACGTAGGCGCCCAGCGTCACCCAGGAGGCGTCGCCGGCGTCGGACAGCGACCAGCGGGCGTTCACCGGGAAGAGCCGCACGATGAACCGCCAGATCTTCCGCCCGTCGCGCAGGAAGAAGAACGTCGCGAACAGCACCAGGAGCGCTCCGGCCAGGATCTCGGCCAGCGTCGCCGCGGTCGAGATGCCGGTCGAGGTGAGCGATGACGTGTTCGCGTTCACCCACTGCTGCAGCTGGTCGATGGCCTGGTCGACCTGAGCGTCCGACAGGTGCAGCGGGCCGGTGCGTGCCCACTGCTGGATCTGCCGGATGCCCGCGCTGGCGTTGTCGGTCAGCTTGGGCAGCCCGTCGACGAACTGGTTGACCACCAGCGTCAGGGTGCCCGCCACGGCCGCCAGCCCGCAGATCAGCACCAGGAACGTGGCCAGCGACCGCGGCAGCCTCAGCCGGAGCAGCCAGCCCACCGCGGGAGCCAGCAGGGCGGACAGCAGCAGCGCGATGGCCAACGGGATCATGACGATGCTGATGATGCCGACGAAGCGCAGCAGCGCCCAGCCGACCACCCCGACCACGATCAGGCGCCACGACCAGGCTGCGGCGATCCGCAGCGGGTGCGGCACCTCGGCGTCGTCGCGGCTGTTGGTCGACTGGTTGTCCGCCGGGTCCGGCGGGGGCGGGGGAACGAACTCGACGTCCGGCTCGGCGCGTTCCCGCTCACGTTCGGCGCGGGCGACCCGCACGGACTCGCGCCCGCTGTCATAGGCACGCCGCAGGTTGTCCCGCACACGCTGGATCCGACTCACCCCGACAACCGTAGTGGTACCGCACGACAGTTTCCGCGCCCCGCGTGGCCGAGTTTCCTGGTCGGCGCGGCGGGCGTACCGTCTCCGTCGTGACTCCCGAGACCACCACCGACACCGGGCTGCCGATCCGCATGCTGCACGACCGAGTCCTGGTCCGCATGGACGGCGGCGAGGGTGAGCGCCGCTCCGGCGGCGGCATCGTGATCCCGGCGACGGCGTCGATGGGCCGCCGCCTCTCCTGGGCGACCGCGGTCGGCATCGGCCCGAACGTCCGCTCCATCGTGGTGGGCGACCGGGTGCTCTTCGACCCCGACGACCGCTCCGAGGTCGAGCTCCACGGCCGCGAGTACACCCTGCTCCGCGAGCGCGAGGTCCACGCGGTGGCCGCCAGCCGGGTCCAGTCCGACGGCACCGGTCTCTACCTCTGAAAGAACAACTTCAAGATCAAACTGCGAAGGCTACGCCGGGCACACAGTCCCCGATGCCTCGGCGACGAGCTGCCACTCGAGGCCGTTGCGCCGGCATCCGGCCGAAGGTGGGTGGTCCGGTCAGTCGGACGAGGAACTCCCCGATGACGAGGACGACCCGGAGTCCGACGACCCGGAGTCCGAGGACGAGGACGAGCCCGACGAGCCCGAGTCCCAGGACGAGCCCGAAGAGCCGGAGTCCCGGGACGAGCCGGAATCCGGTGCCGACGAACCCGAACCGGGCGACAACGGCGAGTGGTATTCCGGCCACGGCGAGCTGTAGCCAGGATTCCCAGCCGCGGACGATGGAGCGTCCCCCCAGCCGGTGGTGTGCGGCGGCGCAACCGGAGGCGCCGGGTTCCACGACGTGGACGGCGGCTGCGGCGCTGCCGGCGCGGAGCTTCCGTAGTTCGTCGGGTCGCCGTAGGCAGGGTATTCCTGCCGCGAGGGCGCCGGCGGCCTGATCTGCGGCGCCGGCCCGGGCTGCGGCCCGTAACCGGGTTGCGCGCCATACCCGGGCTGAGCGCCGTAGCCAGGCGCAGCGCCATAACCGGGGGCGGGCCCATATCCAGGCGCAGCACCGTAACCAGGCGCAGCACCGTAACCGGGGGCGGGCCCATAACCGGGGGCAGCGCCGTAACCAGGCGCAGCACCGTAACCGGGGGCGGGCCCATAACCGGGGGCAGCGCCATAACCAGGACCGGCGCCGTACCCGGGGGCAGCGCCGTACCCGGGGGCAGCGCCGTACCCGGGGGCAGCGCCGTACCCGGGGGCAGCGCCGTACCCGGGCGGGGCGCCGTAGCCCGGAGGCTGCCCGCCGTAGCCGGACCACGCCATGGCCGGCTGTGCCAGACGGATCGGCACGGGGACGACCGGTTCCATCGGGGCGGCGACCGTGCGGGTCACGCCGTCCGGGAAGGCGATCTGGTAGTCGGCGCCGTTCCAGAACGCGCGAGGCATCTGCGGGTCGCGGCCCGAGAAGACCGCCCGGTAGCCGCCGATCGCGGTCAGCAGCTCCTGCTCCTCCTCCATGGCCCGGGCCTGGTCCTCAGGCTTGCGGAGCAGTCCACGCTGCATGCTGTCGCGGACGATGGCCAGCCTGGTGGCCGCGAACTGGAAGCTGCGCATCGCCTTCATGCCGCCGGCGCCGGCCACCCGGTGTGCCCAGCGGCGGGCCGAGTGGCGGCGGCCGAGGCTGCTCAGGCTGGCCACCTCGGGTGGCGCGAACCAGCCGGCCTCCACGTAGCCCGGCAGGATGCGCTCGCTGAGCCGCCCCTCGTGGCCGCGGAGCGCGATCGCGAAGCCGACCGTGCCGAAGAAGAACGGCACCATGAAGCCCAGATACCCGTACAGCATGATCAGGGGTTGCCCGGTGGCCACGGACAGTGTGGGCAGCAGGTTGAACGTGCCGTGCAGGATCATCGCGAGCAGCAGGCCGCCGATCGGGGCGAGCCAGCGGACCCGGCGGTCGTTGGAGCGGGACGCGAGGCCGAGCCCGATGCCGGTCATCGAGGTGAAGAGCGGGTGCGCGAAGCCGGTGAAGAGGATGCGCACGATGAAGATCAGGAAGACGTTCTGGATGCCGGTGGCCGGGCCGTACTGTTCGGCGCCGGCGGCGTAGCCGTGCCCGCCCAGGTAGAGGACGTTCTCCACCATGGCGAAGCCGAGGGCGGAGATTCCGCAGTAGACGATGCCGTCGGTGATGCCGGACCACTCGCCGCGGCGGCGCCAGAAGAGCAGCAGCGGGCCGAGCGCCTTCATCGACTCCTCGATGAACGGCGCGACCAGCACGGCGACCAGGGCGTCGGGCAGGCCGAGCTGGTCGAAGAGCCAGGCGGCGCCGTTGTTCACCCAGTAGGCCGTGAGGGTGGCGACGGCGGCGCCCCAGGCGAAGCAGAAGACCAGGTAGCGGTTGGGTTCCGGCTCGTAGCGGTCGAGCCAGAGGAAACACCCGACGAGTACGGGAACCGGAAGCATCGCCGCGATCAGGCCGACGATCAGGCCCTGGACGCCGTTGTTGAAGCCGAGGACCAGCAGCATCACCACCGAGCAGGCGGCGATGCCGGTGATCACCAGGGTGAGCGGGAGCCAGCGCCGCCACCCGGTTTTGCGCCTGGGCACCGCGGCGATGACCGGCGGCTGCCCCTCGAGAGGCTGCCCCTGAGAAGGCTGCGAGAGCTGCGGCGGGGCGCTCGCGGGCGCGACCGGCCGCGTATGCGGGTCGGGCATGCCGCTCGGCGGGGTCGGTTCGGCCATAGCGACCAGCGTAGCCATCCGGATCCGGCCCGGCTGGCCCGAGCCGGGACGAACAGGTCGGAGCGGGACGGAGAGGGCCCGCCGAGGACAGCGGGTGGCGGCGAAGGGCAGGAGGTCAGGGGGTGTGGTTGCCGGACGCTCCGGGGCGCGGGCGGGCGGTGCGGTACCGGCCGGCCCGGCGTTTGGCCTGCCAGCCCACGGCCTTGCGGACCAGGCGGGGCGCCTCCGCGTGTTCGATGCCGGTGGCCCTGAGCAGGTCGGTGGCCGTGGTCCGGATCTGGGCGACGACGACGCCGCCGGAGAAGCCGACGCCCTCGTCGAAGCCGCGACCGGCCTCGGCGGCGGCCCGGAGCGCCCGCTCGCGGGTGGCGATCGGCTCGGCGCCCCTGGCCCACTCCTGCCGGAGCAGGTCGACCGCGTCGCCGAGCAGGCCGATCGAGTCGGGCAGGACCTCGGGCATGGTCTCCTGGTCGCCCATCGCGGTCAGTACCCGCCGGGTCAGCACGCGGACGTTGCGCAGGGCGTGGGTGAGTTGCTGGGCACCGTCCACGTACTGGGCGAGGGCGCCTTTGGTGCGCCACCGGGCGGGGGCGAACGCCACGTTCTCCCGGGCGGCGGCCACCGCGGCGGTGAACGCGGCGAAGGCGGCCTCGGCGGCGCGTAGCCGGGTCAGGGCCGCGCCGACCTCCTCGTCGTCGCCGTCGGCCAGGCCTTTACCGACGGCGCGCAGGCCCTCGGCGAGTTCGGTGAGCGCGGGGTCGGCGGCCCGGCGTACGACGGTGAGGGGGTTGAGCGGGAGCAGCAGCGTCATCACGATCAGGCCGACGCCACCACCGATCAGGGCGTCCAGGAACCGGGTGTACGGAAGGCCGGGCCCGGTGGTCAGGGTGGCGACGAGCACGGCGGACGAGGCGGACTGCACGACCAGCGGGGTGCCGCCGCCGACCGCGGTGGCGACCAGCACCGCGCCGAGCACGATGAGGCCGATCTGCCAGGGTCCGCTGCCGATGACGAAGATCAGCGCGTCGCCGACGCCGATGCCGATGGCCACGCCGAGGACGAGCTCGGCGGTGCGCCGGGCGCGCTGGCCGACCGACGACGCCAGCGTGATCACGGCGGCGATCGGCGCGAAGAACGGCGTCGGCCGGTCGAACACGTCGTGGGCGAGGAACCAGGCCAGCCCGGCGGCCAGCGCGGCCTGCACGGCCAGGAACAGCCCGCCGCGCACCCGGGTCCACGCGGCGGCGACGCTGTTCCGGGAGCGTCCGGGGATCCCGGCCAGGATTTTCGCCACCCTGCGGTCGGTGGGTTCGGCACCCGCCTCGGTCATGAACCAAACTTAGGGGGTGACGAGTCTTGGCGAGCAATGGCGTGCGGCGGTTCGGGGCGCGGGGGCAACCGCGGCGGACGATGACCTGGATGCGGCGGGCGCCTACCTGCTGTCGCGCTGGGCGGAACCGCAACGCCAGTATCACGACGTGACGCATCTGTCCGCCGTACTCGAGGTGATCGATCGTCATGCGGCGCTCGCGCCGCATCCGGACCGCGTGCGCGTTGCGGCGTGGCTGCACGATGCGATCTACGACCCGGAGGCGCTGGGTGACGCTAACGAGCGGGACAGCGCCGAGTTCGCCGAGGGGCTGCTGACGACGCTGGGCGCACCGGCCGAGGTGGCGGCCGAGGTGGCGCGGCTGGTCGGGCTGACGGCGGGGCACGCGACCGGCGAGGACGACGCCGACGGTGAGCTGCTCTGCGACGCCGATCTGGCGATCCTGGCAGCCGACGAGGACCGCTACGCGGCGTATACGGCGGCGATCCGGCGGGAGTACGCGCACGTGCCCGACGACGCGTTCAGAGACGGCCGCGCCCAGGTGCTGAAGGCGCTGCTGGAGTTACCGTCGATCTACCGCCACCAGCCGCTGCGGGACGCGTGGGAGGCAAAGGCGCGGGCCAATCTGGAACGCGAGCTCAACGGTTGAGGTGCTTGGGGCGGCGTAACCCGCTCGACCGCAGCCGGGCGGCCAGGTCCCGGGACGGCAGCAGCGTCGCGCCCAGCCACAGCGCCGACGAGAAGCGGGCCTCCGGGATGTCGTAGTGGTCCCGATCGAAGGCCCGCCGGGGTGCCCCCAGCATCTCGGCGAAGACGTGCAGCTCCTCGTACGACACGTCGCTGACCAGGTGCGCCCATAGCCGGCCGTGAGCGGGCCAGACCGGCCGGTCCACCAGAATCACCGGGAAACCAGGATCAAGGACGGTCCGAGGCGTATCCGCGCACGTCGGGCACCCCGATCCGGGCGGCGTCGGCGGTCGCGTCGTCCGGCATCTTCTGCGACTGCCGCTCCGACTCGACCCGCGCGAGGTAGTGCTCGATCTCGCGCGCCCGCACGGCGTCGTCCCAGCCCAGCACCTCGCCCATGATCGCGGCCGCGTGCTTGGCGGTCTCGCTGCCGCGGTGCGCGGTCTCGATCGAGATCCGGGTACGCCGGGTGAGCACGTCGTCGAGGTGCAGCGCCCCCTCGGCCTGCGCGGCGTACGCCACCTCGGCCGCCAGGTATTCCGGCGCCCCGGTCAGCGGCGCGGCCAGCGCCGGATCGGTGTTGATCATGGCCAGCAGGTGGGTGGTGAGCGTGCCGTAGCGCTCCAGCAGATGCTCGACCACCCCGGCGGTGACGCCGTGCCGCCGGGCGGTGTCCAGCCGGTCCCGCCAGGCCGCCGCATAGCCGTCCGCCCCGAGCAGGGGCAGCTCGGCGGTCTGCGACGGGCGCGGCGGGCCGCCCAACCGGCGTACCGCGCGGTCGACCACGTCGGCGGCCATCACCCGGTAGGTGGTGTATTTGCCGCCGGCGACCAGCATCAGCCCGAGCATCGGCTCGACCACCGCGTGCTCGCGGGACAGCTTGGAGGTGGAGTCCGCCTCGCCGGACAGCAGCGGGCGCAGCCCGGCGTAGACGCCCTCGATGTCGTCGGTGGTCAGTGGCCGGTCCAGCCACATGTTGACCTGGTCGAGCAGGTAGCTGATGTCCCGCGCGGAGGCCGCCGGGTGGGCCCGGTCGAGCTGCCAGTCGGTGTCCGTGGTCCCGATGATCCAGTGCCCGCCCCACGGGATGACGAAGAGCACCGAGGTGGCCGTACGCAGGATCAGACCCGCCTCACCGGTGATCGCCGAGCGCGGCACGACCAGGTGGACGCCCTTGGACGCCCGGACGCGCATGCCGGGGCGTACACCGACATCGCTGAGCATCTGCGACATGTCGTCGCTCCACACACCGGTCGCGGCAACCACCGTGCGTGCTCTGACCTCGAAGTCCGGCTCGTCGGGCGACTCCAGGTCGCGAACCCGGACGCCGACCACCTCGCGCGCCTCACGCAGGAAGCCCACCACCCGGGCACTGGTCACCACGGCCGCGCCCAGGCTGGCCGCGGTACGCGCCAGGTTGACCACCAGCCGCGCGTCGTCGACCTGGCCGTCGTAGTAGCGGATCGCGCCGGCCACCCGGTCGGCGCGCAGGCTGGGGAACAGGTGCCGGGCGCCGTGGCTGCTCAGATGCTTGTGCAGTGGCATGCCCCGGCCGGGTCCGAAGACCCCGGCGAACACGTCGTAGGCCGCCACGCCCAGCCCGTAGTAGGCGCGGTGCCACACGCGGGCCGGTGGGCGGGCGCGCTCCAACGGCACCATGATCGGCACCGGGCGGACCAGGTGCGGGGCGATCCGGCTGGCCAGCAGGCCCCGCTCGGTGAGCGCCTCGTGGACCAGGTGCAACTCGAGCTGTTCCAGATAGCGCAGGCCGCCGTGGATCAGCTTGCTGGACCGGCTGGAGGTGCCGGCGGCGAGGTCGCGGGCCTCGACCAGGGCCACCTTCAGCCCCCGGGAGGCGGCGTCGAGGGCGGCGCCGGCGCCGGTCACGCCACCACCGATGACGAGCACGTCGAACTGCTCGTCACGCAGGCGTTTCAGGTCGTTGGTACGGCGGATCGGGGAGAGCCGGCCGGCCGCGTACCGGGATACCGAGGGATCACGCACCCGTATGACGTTAGCGCTCCGCGGCCGCTTGTAACGACAACGGCTCTGACCAGCACCTTCGCTGCACCCGGCCGTCCCAAGCGTCAGGCTGACCCCGGACTGTCCGGTTCGGGCCCGCCCGACGAGGACCCGCCGGGCATAGGGAAAGGGCGGGCCGCTGATGCGGCCCGCCCTTTCCGGCGTGCTGAAGTGCTGAGTTGCGAGGTGGACTTAGAAGTCCATGTCCCCGCCGCCGCCGGGGCCACCGGCCGGAGCCGGGTTCTTCTCCGGCTTGTCCGCCACGACCGCCTCGGTCGTGAGGAACAGCGCGGCGATCGACGCGGCGTTCTGCAGCGCCGAGCGGGTGACCTTGGTCGGGTCGATGATGCCCGCGGCCAGCATGTCGACGTACTCGCCGGTCGCGGCGTTCAGGCCGTGACCGATCTCAAGGTTGCGCACCTTGTCCGACACGACGCCGCCCTCGAGGCCGGCGTTGACGGCGATCTGACGCAGCGGGGCGTCCAGCGCGACCTTGACGATGTTGGCACCGGTGGCCTCGTCGCCCACCAGGTCCAGCTTGTCGAACGCGGTCTTGCCGGCCTGCACCAGCGCGACACCGCCGCCGGGCACGATGCCCTCCTCGACGGCCGCCTTCGCGTTGCGAACGGCGTCCTCGATGCGGTGCTTGCGCTCCTTGAGCTCGACCTCGGTGGCCGCGCCGACCTTGATCACCGCGACGCCGCCGGCCAGCTTGGCCAGGCGCTCCTGCAGCTTCTCACGGTCGTAGTCGGAGTCCGACTTCTCGATCTCGGCCCGGATCTGGTTGACCCGGCCCTGGATCTGCTCGGCGTTGCCGTTGCCGTCGACGATCGTCGTCTCGTCCTTGGTGATGACGATCTTGCGGGCCTGGCCCAGCAGCGACAGGTCGGCGGCGTCGAGCTTGAGGCCGACCTCCTCGCTGACGACGGTGCCACCGGTGAGGATGGCGATGTCGTCGAGCATGGCCTTGCGGCGGTCACCGAAGCCCGGCGCCTTGACGGCGACCGACTTGAAGGTGCCACGGACCTTGTTGACGACCAGGGTCGCCAGGGCCTCGCCGTCCACGTCCTCGGCGATGATCACGAGGGGCTTGCCGCCCTGCATGACCTTCTCCAGGATCGGGAGCAGGTCCTTGACCGCGGAGATCTTGCTGTTCGCGATCAGGATGTAGGGGTCGTCGAAGACGGCCTCCATGCGCTCGGCGTCGGTCATGAAGTACGCCGAGATGTAGCCCTTGTCGAAGCGCATGCCCTCGGTGAGCTCCAGCTCGAGCCCGAAGGTGTTGCTCTCCTCGACGGTGATGACGCCTTCCTTGCCGACCTTGTCCATGGCCTCGGCGATGATCTCGCCGACCGTGGTGTCGCCGGCGGAGATGGAGGCGGTCGAAGCGATCTGCTCCTTGGTCTCCACGTCCTTGCTGAGCTGCGTCAGCGCCTCGATGACGCTGGCCACGCCGGCCTCGATGCCCCGCTTGAGGGCCATCGGGTTGGCGCCGGCCGCGACGTTGCGCAGGCCCTCACGGACCAGTGCCTGGGCCAGGACGGTCGCCGTCGTCGTGCCGTCGCCGGCCACGTCGTCGGTCTTCTTGGCGACCTCCTTGACCAGCTCAGCGCCGATCTTCTCGAAGGTGTCCTCGAGCTCGATCTCCTTGGCGATCGACACACCATCGTTGGTGATGGTGGGAGCGCCCCACTTCTTCTCGAGCACGACGTTGCGGCCCTTGGGGCCGAGCGTCACCTTCACGGCGTCGGCGAGCTGGTTCATGCCCCGCTCGAGGCCCCGACGAGCTTCCTCGTCGAATGCGATGATCTTGGCCATACGGCTGTGTCCTCCCGGACAATCACTGAAGAACCTCTGCGGACGTCGCCACCTGGCGATGCGACGTCCTCAGGCCGAGCCGGATAGCCCGCGACGACCGGCCCCGTGCCGGGGCGCCGATGGCGGCGCCCGGCCGGAACCCCACCGTCCCGACCTGCTTGGCACTCACCGGTCGCGAGTGCCAAGCCCATGTTTAGCACTCTCCGGGGTCGAGTGCAAGGAAAGGACTCTAGTCCCGGGACTAGTTACGCCAGTGGCGAAATCCATGGCAGTGGACGTCGGATACGCGCAACCTGCTTGCCGCCCCCTCCTCCCGCCAGGTAGGCAAGCATCATGGTGTCGCTGCGCACAGGCCCCCGATCCACGGTCACGTCCACCGAGACGGTCCACCGGGTGACGCCCGGCGATGCCGCCCGGATGAGGGCGTTGCGCCTGGAGATGCTCGCCGACAGCCCGCTCGCCTTCCTGGAGACCCTGGCCGCGGCCGCCGCCCGCTCGCACGAGGACTACCGCCGGCGGATCACGCAGGCCAGCGCCGGCCGGACGCTGGCGCAGTTCGTGGCCGACCCGGGCGGGCCGCTGGTCGGGCACGCCGGGGGCACCGTGCTGCCCGAGGACCTCTCGACCACGGTCGTCTTCGCGGTCTACATCACCCCGGCCCGGCGCGGCACGGGCATCCTGGCCGATCTGGTCGACGCGGTCGCCGCCTGGTCCAAGGAGGCCGGGCGCGACCAGCTGATGCTGGAGGTGGTGGTCGGCAACGATCGGGCGGTCCGGGCGTACGAACGCCTCGGTTTCACCGACACCGGCGTCCGCGTGCCGCACCCGGTGATCCCCGCCCTGACCGAGTTACAGATGCGCCGGGCCGCGTAATGGCCGCCCGCCGACACCCGCAGATGCGCCGGGCCGCGTAATGGCCGCCCGCCGACACCCGCAGATGCGCCGGGCCGCGTAATGCGTGCGCGCACGGTGCTCACCGCGATCAACGGGACGACCCTGGTCGGCCTGGCCATCGCGAAACTCACCGGCGCGACGATCCGTCGCGGCCGCGACGGCGTCCTGATCGCCGAGAACTACGCCCGCACGATCCCGCGGAACACCTGCTTCACCGTCGGGTCGGTGATCATCACCAAGCGCACCGCCGAGTGGCTGCTGCACGAGAAGCGGTCCGCCCTCTTCGAGCACGAGAGCCGGCACGTCAGCCAGTACGCCGTCCTCGGACCGCTGTTCTGGCCGGTCTACTACCTCTTGTGCGGCTACTCGTACGCGGTGACCGGCTCGTACGGCTGCCGTAACGCCTTGGAGAAGCACGCGGGTCTGCACGCCGGCGGCTACCCCACCGACGTCCCCGTCCGCTGGAGAAGGACCAGCCGGAGAAGGACTAGATAGCCAGCTCCCACTGCATCCAGGTGTCCGCCGCCCGGAAGCCCATCTCCCGGTTGATCGACAGCATGAAGTCGTTGGCGGTGGCGTTGAACGTGTCGATCGCGGTCAGCGCCGGCTTGTGGGCGAGCGTGTGCCGCAGGTTCTCCAGCTTGACGATCATGCCGAGCCGGTGGCCGCGGTGGTCCGGGTCGACGATCGTGATGTGCTGCCAGATGTGGGTCTCGAGCGCGGGCGGGCCGGAGAGCGTCGTCCAGGCCACCATCCGCCCGGTCGCCTCGTGCACAACTCCGGTGTGGAAGCGGTCGATGCCCCGGTCGAGCCGGTTCTGCTCGGATTTGCGAATCCGATCGGCGTCGACCTTCTCCGGCTCGATCGTGAGGTCACCCATCGGGGCGTCCTGGACCATCCGGCCGTCCAGGTAGGCGATGGCGTCGAGGTACTCCTCGGCCGGCATGCCCACCCAGCTCACCACGCGATAGCCGTCCGCGTGGGTCCAGGCCTCGGCGAGCATCCGGTCGTACCGATCCTGGTCGACGGTGGTCAGGTCGAGCCGGCTGCGCGTCTCCGGCAGGGCCGCCTTCGCACCCTGGGCCGCGGCGAAGGCGTCGCCGTCCGGCCGGGTCTGCACCGTCTCGGAGGTGAGGTGCTTGCGGCCCTCGGCCCGGGCCTGCTCGATCGCGAAGTCGAGCATCGCCCGGCCGACGCCGCGCCGGCGGAAGTCCGGCAGGACGTTCAGGTCGAGGCTGGCCAGTTCCAGGTTGTCCAGGAGCGGCAGGCCCAGCGCGACGTAGCCGACCGCCCGCCCGTCCAGCCGGGCGACCGCGCGGATGCTGCGATGGCCCGGGAACGGGTTGCGCCAGGACTCCAGGACGAAGTCCTCCGGCGAGTACGGGATGTCCGGCGTCTGGTACTCGAACGCGGCCCTGTCCACCTGGATGGCCTCGCGGGCGGTCGCCTCGTCGGAGGCCGGGAACACAGCGACGTCGATGCTCATCAGGACAGACTGGACGCACCGGCTGTCCGCCGCGACCGATTTACCGAAGGTGAGAATTGGTCGGGAGGACGCTCGCACAGCGCCTCCGGCACTGGGTCGTTGGGCCCCGGTAGAGATTGTCGCCAAGCTCGAAGGTGGGGCCTCGTACGGCGTCGCGTCCTCCCGCAGAGAGCATCTTGCCGACGTGGTGATCGGTTCGCAAGTCCTCGGAGGATGGAAAAACGAACTTACTGTCGGATCAACGACTACCAGCCGTAACTAACCAGCGCGGTTACCCCAGCAGGCCGGCATCGCGGGCGCCCCGCAGCGACGGCTTGATCCGGTGCGTCGGCCCGACCCGGTCGGCCACCGCGTCCAGCGTCTTCAGCCCCTCGCCGGTGTTGAAGACGACTGTCTCCTTCGCCGGGTCGAGCTTGCCGGAGGCGACCAGCTTCTTGAGCACGGCCACAGTCACGCCGCCGGCCGTCTCGGCGAACACGCCGGTGGTCCGGGCCAGCAGCTGGATGCCCTCGCGGATCTCGTCGTCGTCGGCGTAGTCCATCCAGCCGCCGGTGCGCTGGACCGCCTCGATGGCGTAGGCGCCGGCCGCCGGGTCGCCGATGTTCAGCGACTTGGCGATGCCGGTCGGCTTCACCGGGACGACCTGGTCGGTGCCGTTGTGCAGGGCCGTCGCGATCGGGTTGCAGCCGGCCGACTGGGCGCCGAACACCCGCCAGCCACCGGCCGGGGCCTCGACCAGGCCGATCTCGACCAGCTCGCTGAACGCCTTGTCGATCTTGGTGAGCAGCTCGCCGCTGGCCATCGGGATGACCACCTGCGCGGGGATCCGCCAGCCGAGCTGCTCGGCCACCTCGTACCCGAGGGTCTTGGAGCCCTCGGCGTAGAACGGCCGCACGTTCACGTTGACGAACGCGGTGTCCTCGAACTCGTCGGTCTCCACCAGCTCGCCGCAGAGCCGGTTCACGTCGTCGTACGAGCCGTCGATCGCGACCAGCTCGCCGCCGTACACCGCGGTGGTGATGATCTTGCCCTGCTCCAGGTCGCCCGGGATGAAGACGATCGAGGGGACGCCGGCCCGGGCCGCGTGCGCGGCGACCGAGTTGGCCAGGTTGCCGGTGGAGGCGCAGGCGAAGCGGGTGAAGCCGAGGGCGCGGGCCGCGGTCAGCGCGACGGACACCACGCGGTCCTTGAACGAGTGGGTCGGGTTGGCCGAGTCGTCCTTGACCCAGAGCGGCGCGTCCAGGCCGATCGCGGCGGCCAGTGCCGGGGCGCTGACCAGCGGGGTGAGGCCGGGGTCGAGGGTCACCCGGGAGGCCGGGTCCTGACCGGCCGGGAGCAGCGGCGCGTACCGCCAGATGTTCTGCGGGCCCGCCTCGATCTGGGCGCGGGTCACCTGGGCGATCGCCGCCGGGTCGTACGCGACCTCGAGCGGCCCGAAACACTCGTAACAGGCGTGCTGGGCGGCGAGGGGGAACTCGGCGCCGCAGGCGCGGCAGACGAGGGCGCGGGCCGGGCCGGCGACGAGTGCGCTGACGGTGGACGTCATGGAGATTCCTCTCATCTTTCCCAGCACGGAAAGGCTGGGCCGGAATTAGCACCTGCCGCTGCGCGGTGGTTGCCGGGGCTTCGTCGGGCCGTTCCCTCTGCCCCTCTGGATGAGGTATTCAGTTGTTTCCCACACACTACGTGCACATGGCGCTCACGGAAAACGCAGTGTGACGCTCACGACGTGATGTCCTTGCGGGTGAACCGCCAGAACGCGATCGACCAGAAGATCGTGGCGTAGCTGACCGCGGAGATCGCCCCGCGCACCATGTCGTCGGTCTGCATCGGCGTGGAGAGCAGGCCCAGCCAGGCCTCGCTGTAGTGGGTGGGCAGGAAGTCGCGGACCACGCCGAGCGCCTCGATCTGGTCCAGGATGCTGGACATGATCCAGAGCAGCACCGCGCCGCCGACCGCGCCCAGCGCCGCGTCGGTGAGCACCGAGAGCAGGAACGCCAGCCCGGCCACGATCAGCAGCATCACGGCGAGGTAGCCGAGGATGCCGAGCAGCCGGAGCAGGCCCTCGCCGGGCGGGATCTCAGCGGCGATCGTGCTGCCCAGCGGGTGCCAGCCGTACCGCAGGGTGCCGACCAGCAGTGCCACCCCGGCCAGCGTGAGCAGGGCGAGCAGCGAGTACATCAGTGCCACGACCAGCTTGACGCCGAGCAGCCGGGCCCGCGGCACCGGGACGGCGAGCAGGTAGCGCAGGCTGCCCCAGGACGCCTCGCTGGCCACGGTGTCGCCGCAGAACAGCGCGACCACCACGACCAGCAGGAAGGACGCCGAGACGAACAGGCTGAACAGGGCGAAGTTCAGCCCGCCGGAGGTGGCCAGGTCGACCAGGCTGGAGAACTGCCCGCCGCCGTTGTCGTCGTCGTCCGACCCGCCGAACTCGAACGCCACCAGCACGATCAAGGGCAGAAGAGCCATAAAACCGAGAGCGAGTTGCGTACGCCTGCGTGAAGCCTGCCGTTTCACCTCGGCCCAGATCGGCAACGTGGCCGACGGCCGGTACCCGGTAGCGGCGCTCATCGGTCTCCACTTCCTCGCGAGTTCTCCCCCACCAAGGCCAGGAACGCATCTTCCAGGCGGCGCCGCGGCACCACCCGGTCGACGCCCACCCCGGCTCTGACCAGCGACGCCACCACCTCGGAGCGCGCGGTGCCGTTCATGTCGACGATCAGCCCGGTCGCGCCGTCCGGCAGCACCGAGGCGACGTCCATCCCGGCGAGCACCCGTTCGGCCTCGGCCACGTCGGTCACCTCGATCTGCACCGACGGCGACTCGCCGACGATGTCGTCGACCAGCCCGGACGCCACGATCCGGCCCTTGTTCACCACGACCGCGTGCGTGCACGTCTGCTCGACCTCGGCGAGCAGGTGGCTGGAGACCAGCACCGCCCGCCCGTCGGTGGCGTACCGCCGGAGCACCCGGCGCATCTCGGCGATCTGCGGCGGGTCCAGCCCGTCGGTCGGCTCGTCCAGCACCAGCAGGTCGGGCAGCCCGAGCATCGCCTGCGCGATGGCCAGGCGTTGCCGCATGCCGTGGCTGTAGTTCTTGGTCCGCCGGTGCACCGAGTCGCCCAGCCCGGCGATCTCCAGCGCCTCGTCGAACCTCGCGTCCGCCCACGGCCGCCCGGTCGCCTGCCAGTACGCCCGCAGGTTCTGCTCGCCGGTCAGGTGCGGCAGGAAGCCCGGCCCCTCGACCAGCGAGCCGACCCGGGACAGGATCGGCGCCCCGGGCACCAGCGGATTGCCGAAGACCAGAGCGTCGCCCCTGGTCGGCATGGTCAGGCCCATCAGGACGCGCAGCGTGGTGGTCTTGCCGGCGCCGTTCGGCCCGAGCAGCCCGACGACCTGGCCACGCTCGACGGTGAAGCTGATCTCCTCGACCGCGACGAAGCCGTCCGCGTACTCCTTGCGCAGGCCACGTACCACCAGCGGGGTGTCGGCGAACTCCTCGACGGTCGGCGCCCGGGCGGCCCGGCGGCGGCGCACCAGCAGCACCACGACCAGTCCCAGAAGGATCGCCGCGAGCAGGCCGGCCAGCACGTACCGCCAAATGACCTGGGGGTTGCTGATCGGCGTGCCCACCATCGTGGGCAGCGAGAGCGTCGGCTCGACCGCGACCGTGTAGGTGGTGGGCGCGGCGGGAGTGAGAAAGCCCTGGTCAGAGGTGGACACGACGATCCGCAGCGCGTTGCCTGCCTGGATCCGCCGGACGATCGCCGGGAGCGTGACGGTCACCGGCTGCGCCTGCGCGATGTCCTTGGGCAGGCCGGTGAGCCGGACCGGAGCGACCAACCCCGCGCTCAAGGTCTCGACGCCGGCCGGGTCCACGTCGTAAAGCTTGACGAACAACGTGGCCTCGCCGGTCGGTGACGCGGCACGCAGCCGGACCGTCGGCGCGCCGGCCACGTCGACCGAGGTGGCGACCGGTTCGGAGGCGAAGGTGGCGTGCTGGCCGGGAATGTCGCCGGCCACGCCCGCGAGCACGGTGGAGAGCTGGCCGCCGATGCCGGGCAGCGAGGAGAGCGCCCCGGGATTGCCGTTGGGCGGGTTCGCGATCGGCTGCGCCGGGCCGTTCAGGGAGATCTCGCTGCGACCGGTCCCGCTGATTCCGGGGTACGCGTCGACCGAGTACCCGTTGGTGACCAGCCCGCGGTCCAGCGCGCTGAACCCGGCCACCCGCGAGTAGGTGAAGCTGTCGGCCGGCGCCGCGCCCTCGCCCTTGACGTAGTGGTCGAGCCACTGGGCGGTGAGGAACTTGGTCCGGTCCTGGTCGGTCTGCGGCCCGAGCCCGCCGTCGTGGCCACCGGTGAACCAGGCGACCCGGACGGGTGTGCCGCCGGCCGCGATGCCCCGGGCGTTGGCGTCCGCCTCGGACAGCGGGAAGAGCGTGTCGACCGCGCCCTGGATGAGCAGCGTCGGCGCCTTGATGTTGCCGAGCACCGGCGCCGGGCTGGACTTCCGCAGCACCGCCAGCGCCGCCTCGTCCGGGATGCCGGTCGTCGCCATGCTCAGGTAGGCGGCGCACACGTCGGCGGCGAACCGTCCGCAGGCGGGGTTGATGCCGGGCGGCAGCGTCTGCGGAAGCTCCGGCTGCTCCCCCGAGCCGTCGGGTGTCTCCGCCGTACCTTCCGAGGTCGGTGCCGCCGCGCCGTTGCCGAAGAACAGCCCCGCCCAGCCCTTCTTGAACACGCCGGTCGCATCGGTGTCGGCGGACTGCGGCAGGAAGGAGCGGCCCAGGTCGTTCCAGGTGATCAGCGGGACGATCGCGTCCACCCGCCGGTCCTGGGCGGCGAGCAGCAGGGCGAGCGCGCCGCCGTACGACCCGCCGACCACGCCCACCCGGGGGTCGCCGGTCGCATCGGTCCGCACCTCGGGCCGGGCGGCCAGCCAGTCGAGCAGGCGCTGCCCGTCGCGGATCTCGTAGTCCGGGCTGTCCAGGTGGATCTGGCCGCCGCTGCGCCCGAAGCCCCGCGCGGTCCAGGTCAGCACCGCGTAGCCGCGCTCGGCCAGGGACTGGGCATCGGTGCGTACGGAGTTCTTGGTGCCGCCGAAACCATGCGCCAGCAGCACCGCGGGCACCTTGCCGTCCCGGTCGCGCGGCAGGTAGAGGCGGCTGTCCAGGTCGATCGTCCCGGCCCCGCCCGGCGCCTCCGGCACGGCGATCATCTGATCGGACGTCGTCCAGGAGTCCCGATCAGGCGCCACGGCGGCAACCACGACACCCGCGACGATCACCAGAACCGCCGCGGCGGACAGAACCCTACGACGGCCTGATTGCATGCGGCCAAAACTATCTCCCTTCAACTGTGCGAGTGCTGTGAACTGAGGGCTGTTCGCGACCCACCTCGACTTGCAACCCGCGTGAGTGACGCGCTCGGTCTCCACCGTCGCGAACAGCCCTTACCAGCGAGGGGATGCGACCGGCGCGGAGACGATAGCTTTGTACGCGTGGCAGACGATCTCACGCTGACCGTGACCCAGCGGCCCGCGGCACTTGACGCACGCCGCGGCATCGTTCGCCTGCATCCCGAGGTGATGGCCGCGCTCGCGATCAACCCCGGCGACCCGTTGCGGCTGGTCGGCGCCCGGACGACGGCCGGCATCGCGGCCAAGGCCGAGGGGACCGCCAGCCGCGCGCTGCTCTACGCGGACGACCTCACGATCGGCAACCTCGGCATGCGCGACGGCGGCCAGGTCACCGTGACGCCGATCCCGGTCGTCGCCGCCCGCCGGGTCGCCCTGCGCGGGCCGGCCGAGATCGTAGCCGTGATCTCGCCGGAGATGCTCCGGCTGGCACTGCTCGGCAAGGTGGTCAGCGCCGGGGACGACGTGTCGCTGCTGCCACAGGACGTGCTGCTCCCGGCCGACCACCGGGCCGCCGTCGAGGGCGCCCGGCGCAGCCTGTCCAACCGGGTCGGCTACGCCTGGACGAGCACACTGCTCGAGGTCGTGGCGGTCGACGACGCGGACGCGGCGCTGGTCACGATGGACACCCTGGTGGCCTGGGAGCACGGCGAACAGACCCGGCCGACCGTCGGCACGACGGCCAAGCCCCGGGAACGGGCCACGACCGATCCCGAGGTGCCGCCGCCCAGCATCGACGACCTGCCCGGGCTCCGCGCCCAGGCCAAGGAACTCACCGAGCTGCTCGACCTCGGCTTCCACCACGGTGAGGTGCTGGGCCGGCTGGGCACCACGGTGTCGCTGGGCGTCCTCATCTCGGGTCCGGCCGGGTCGGGCAAGGCCGCGCTGGTCCGGGCGGTCGCCGCCGGGGTGGGCGCGGAGGTCTTCCCGCTGTGGGCGCCCGAGCTGGCCGCGCTCACCAACGACGCCGCCGCGACCCGGCTGCGCGCCGCCGCCCAGGACGCCCGCCGGGGCGGCCCCTCGGTGCTGCTGGTCGCCGACGTGGAGGCGCTCGCCCCGCGCGAACAGCCCGGTCCGATGGCGACGGTGTTCCGCCAGGTGCTCGCCGAAACGGTCAAGGCCGGCGTGGCGGTGGTCTGCACGACCAGCCGGCCCGAGGCGGTCGACCCGGAGCTGCGATCGCCCGACCTGCTGGCGGTGCAGCTGGCGGTGGCGCTGCCCGACCAGGCGATGCGCCGCGAGCAGCTCGGGGTGCTGACCCGGGGCATGCCGCTGGCCGAGGACGTACGGCTGGACGACGTCGCCGGGCGTACCCCCGGCTTTGTCGCGGCCGACCTGGGCGCGCTGGCCCGGGAGGCGGGTGTCCGGGCGGCGCTGCGGCAGAAGGACGCGGAGTCGCCCACGGTGGCGATGCCGGACTTCGAGGCGGCGCTGGACGTGGTCCGGCCGACGTCGATGGCCGAGTCGACGCTCGAGGTCGCGTCGGTCACGCTGGACGACGTCGGCGACATGGCCGACGTCAAGCAGGTGCTCACCGAGTCGGTGCTGTGGCCGCTGACCTATCCGGACACGTTCGCGCGGCTGGGCGTCTCGCCGCCGCGGGGCGTGCTGCTCTACGGCCCGCCCGGGTGCGGCAAGACCTTTCTGGTCAAGGCCATCGCGGGTACGGGACGGGCGAACGTGCTGTCCGTCAAGGGCGCCGAGCTGCTGAGCAAGTGGGTCGGCGACAGTGAGAAGGCGGTCCGCGAGCTCTTCCGCCGCGCCCGCGAGGCCGCACCCACGCTGGTCTTCCTGGACGAGGTGGACGCCCTCGCACCGCAGCGCGGCCAGGGCACCGACGGCGGCACCACCGACCGCGTGGTGGCGGCCCTGCTCACCGAGCTGGACGGCGTCGAGGAACTGCGCAACGTGGTGGTGATCGGGGCGACCAACCGCCCCGACCTGATCGACTCGGCGCTGCTGCGCCCCGGCCGCCTGGAACGACTGGTCTACGTGCCACCACCGGACGGCGAGGCGCGCACGGCGATCCTGAAGGCGTCGTCCCGCTCGGTGCCCCTGGACGGCGAGGTCGACCTGGCCGCGCTCGGCGCCGACCTGGACGGTTTCTCGGCCGCCGACTGCGCGGCCCTGATCCGCGAGTCGGCCCTGTCGGCGATGCGCGAGTCGCTCGACGCCACCACGGTCACCGCGGCCAACGTGGCGACCGCCCGCAGCCGGATCCGCCCGTCCCTCGACCCGGTTCAGGTCTCCTGGCTGGCCAACTTCGCCGAGCAGCACGCCCGCGCCTAGTCCTTCACCAGGCGGGCGCGGGCCCCCGCGGCCATCGCTTCACGAGGCAGGCATGGACTCCAAGGCGGCCATGCTCTGCAGGGAGAGCAGGCGCGCGTTCTCCAAGGCGACCACCACCCAGCGGTCCTCCTGCCAGACCGTGACGAAGAGCTGCATGGAGTACCGCGTCGACGGCGGCTCCTGCTCGCCCGGCATGAGGATGCCGACCCGGCTGTGGACGACGCCGACGCCCGGGCTGACGATCCGGGCGAAATGGACTTCGCCCCGCTCCAGCCGCGAGCCCTTCATGACCGTGTCCAGGAGCACCTCATGCGCAGCGACCGCCTCGGCGCGGCTGCGATAGATGGTCCCCTCCAGCTCCGCGAAGACGACGTCCTCGGCGAAGTCGGCGAAGAACCCGGCGACGTCCCCGCGGTTCCAGGCCTCGTACATCCGGTGCGGAATGGCACTGATCGCCTCAACCGACTGTTCCAACGTGATCACCTTTCTCCGTTGTGAGCGCCACCATCCTCATCGCGCCGCCCGGCCGGCGCGTTGACCGTCCGTGCCCGGTTGCTGGATCTGAGCGCCGCCGCGTTGTAGCCGTAGGTCGCCTTGAAGAGCCGGCTGAAGTGGGCCGGATCGGTGAAGCCCCAGCGGGCCGCCACGGCCGTCACCGTGCGGTCGCCCCGAACGAGCTCGGCCCGGCAGCGCTCCAACCGGCGCCGTCGGATCGTCGCCGCCACCGTGAGGGGCTCGCTTTCAAAGAGCTTGTGCAACCGGCGTACGGAAATGTGGTGCGCCCTGGCGATGAAGGCCGGTCCGAGCTCCCGTTCGGACAGTCGCGCCTCGATGAATCCCACAACCCGCCGCCGCAGCGCCTCGTCGGTGTCCGGGCTCACGCCGCCGAGCTGCTCCTCCAACGCCACCGAGATCAGCTCGATCACCGCCCCCGCCGACCGCTCCGCGAGCCCACCGCCGACCACCCTCGACCGAGGCAGGGCGTTGATCAGCGCGGACACCAGAGCGGCCGGCCCACGGTCCCCGCGGATGCCGACCCCGACCAGCCGCTCGGCGTCCCGTGGCCGCAGCCGAAGCTCCCGCCGAGGCACGAGCACACTCACATGCCGCGAAGCGGTGCTGGCGAACCGCACCGGCCGCGCCGGGTCGACGAGCACCAGGTCGGCCGGCCCGAGATCGGCACTACCGGATCCCTGCTCGACCCGCGCTCGCCCCCGAGTCATCAGCTCGATCTGCCACAGTTCCTCGTCCACCGCGCGGGCGATCCGGGCCGTCCGAAAGCACTCCCCCGCAGGCGTGACCAGCTCGATCAGCCGAAGCGACCCGAAGTCCCGAGCCGCGACCCCGGCCCGAAACTCCGCCTCGTCGTGCCGCCCGCCCAGCACCGGCGCCAGCCCGGTCGCCGCAAGCGCCTGCTGAAAGCTTTCGATGTCGGTGAACACCGAGCCCACGCTAGGCCCCACGTCCAGACCCGGCAGTGGTAGGACTATGAGAGTCCCGACGGCAGCACCCCACCGCGGCGCGGGCCTTCCCCACGGCGGTCTGGGGTGTTTCCCTCGGCGGTGACGGTCCGGCGCGACCGGATGACGAGATCGAACCTGGCGCCGGACCCCGACCCCGCCGGGGATGCGGGTCTCAGCCGGCGGCACCGGTGGTCGCGGCGACGGCACGTTCGACAATGGCGGGATCGGCGAGCGTGGCCGGATGCCGGAGCATGTAGGAGACGTTGTTGAAGGCCTCGGCCACGACCGGGTCGCTCAGCGTGGCGCCGATGATCTGCCGGAGGATCTGGCGCTGGCGGCTCACCTCGGCGGGAACCTCGGTGCCGTGCACGGCGTCGAGGCGCTCGGCGTCGCCGCCGGCCGAGATCGCCCAGGCCGCGTCCACGACCATCCGTTGAAGCTCGAAGAAGCCGGTGGCCGGGGCGCTCAGATCGGGTCCGCCGGTCAGATGGGCGGAGAGGCACGAGCCGTGCAGGGCCGCCGAGCTCATGCCCTGCCCGTAGATCGGGTTGAACGACGCGACGGCGTCACCCACGCTGACCAGCCGCGCCGGGAAGCGCCGCAGCCCGGTGAAGTCGCGTAGCCGGCTCTCCTCCTGATGGTAGGTGAGGATCTCGCGGGTGATCGGCCCGCCCGCGGCCCGGCCGAAGACCCCCGGCAGCTGAGCGGTGATCTCGCGAAACTCATCGAGGGTGCGGCCGGGCCGGGAATCGTCGTAGCCCATCAGCATCACGATCCACTGATCGTCCTCGATCGCGTTGGCGGCCGCGACGGACACGCCGCCGGCCCCGTGCCCGGGCGAGAAGAGGCCCAGCGCGCAGGCGATCTCCAGCTCGGACGTCGGCTCGTCGCGGCGGAACAGGGCGGTCGCGTAGTTGATCGGCGCGGTCAGCCGCTCGAGTCGAGGCTGGTCGAAGGCGTGCTCCCGGAGCCAGGCCGGCAGCCGGCTCGCGCGGCCGGTCGCGTCCACGGTGAAGTCCGTCGCCAGGACCCGCTCGCGATCGTCGTCGAGGTAGGTCACCGCGCTGACCGCGTCGTCCCGGAACCGCAGGCCAGTCACGCGACCGCGGACGACGGACACCTCGGGCCGGGCGAGAACCTGCTCGCGCAGGCAGGCTTCCAGGAGCGGACGGCCGGCCACGAGCAGCCAGAAGTCGGTGTCGGTACGCACCTGCCGGTGGCCGTCGAAGGCGGTGGACGTGGTGCCCGGCCCGGACAGGACGGCACCCCGGTCCACCGCGACCTGGGTGAAACCCGGGAGCCACCGCTCGATCCACCGCTGACCGGCCGGGAGCAGGGTGTGCACCTGCTGGTCCTGAGGCGTGCCGGGCCGGGGCTGCGGCGTGCTGGGAAGCTCGTCCCGCTCGACGATGACGACCCGCCGTGCGTGGTCGGCCAGCACCCGCGCCGCCAGCAGGCCGGCGATGCTGCCGCCGAGCACCGTGGCGGTCTCGAAGAGGACGGTGGGCTCGGCCGGCGGTCGCGCGTCGACGAGCCGGTCGAAGACGGAAGTCAAAATTTCGGACATTGCGTCACGCTAGGACGCGGCGCCCGCGCGCACCGGTACGGCGATGCCACGCCGGCGGTATCCACGCGCCAACTCACGCGCCGAGACATTCCGGTGTGTACGGACGCACCAAGCACGCCGCCCGGCGGGTGCCCGCTGAATACCATGAGCACACCAGCGGCGGGAGATGTTGATGCGACGAGATCGCGCTCGCAGACGGTTCGACATCGACATCAACGTGGACTACGCCGACGACCGCCGCGACGACACGCTGCGGACCGCGTGGCGACAACAGGCCGGAGATCTGGTCCCCCCTCCACCGCTGACGCTGCCCCGCCACAGCGAGGGTTCCTACCGGGTCCGCATCCGCCGCCTGGGCATTCTCGACCTGGTCGTCGAGGACCAGTACAGCGACGCCGTGGCCGGCCGGACCGGCGGCTCGCACGGTCACCTCGCCGACCGGGTGGTCAGCCATTTCACCTTCCGGGGCGAGTGGCGATTCGGCTCGGCGCGACGCTCCGCGGTGGTGGGGCCGGGCCGAGCCTACATCCGGCGCAACGATCAGCCGTGGGACTTCGAGGTGGACCGCGGCACCCACGCCCTCATGCTGTCGGTGCCGATCGAGGAAGCCGGCCCCAGAGCCCGCCGATCAGCCGTGCCCGCCGACCGCGACTCGCCGGCCGCCCGCCTGCTCCTGGCCCACATCCGCAGCTGCCTCGACCTGGGCGACGGCGTCGGCGCCGCCGCCCGCAACGCCACCCTGGAGCTGTTCCGTGGCCTGCTCGACCAGCAGGTCATCGACGACGACCACCAATCACCGGCACTGGTCGCCGCAGCCAGGGAGTGCATCGACCGGCGGCTGCTCACCGACCCCGGCCTCAACCCGGCCGCGATCGCCACCACGCTGCACGTATCCGTTCGTACCCTGCACCGGGCCTTCGCCCGGGAAGGCATCTCAGTGATGGGCTACGTCCGGCAACGACGCCTGGAACGAGCCGGCACGGAACTGCTCTCCACCACGTGGACGGTCTCCGAACTCGCCGCCCGCTGGCACTTCACCGACGAGAGCCACCTGATCAAGGCATACCGCCGGCACTACGGCCAGACACCCGCCGCCCGCCGCCGCACCCGCCCAAGCCCGTCCGCCGCGGGCTGATCGGCCCGTCCCCAGCCGCCGAGCCCCCGCAGATCGGCGAGCGCTGCACAATTGAGCTGCGGCTTGTCGGGATCGAGACCGATCGGGGCCCGTGGATGCAGGCGCTGGTAGCGGCCGGATACACGATGTATCCGGCCGTGACCAGAACAGCCCCCTTCTCCGCCGGGCACACCGGCAGGAACGCGAACTGCATCGAGACACAGACCCGAGATCCCGTGACCCGGCGTCCCATCGGCTACCTGCAGCCGACCACACCCGTGAGTTCGCACCGACTAACCCTCAGAATTCCCGAACTCGCGGGAAAGCTGGCGATATCGGAGGCCCAGATACCACCAGGTTCTACCACTGGCACCTTTCAGGGCGAAGGTTTGGTCCGGCCTTGCTGCCGGCGTTTCCACAGGGTGTGGGGTCGGGTGGCACCTTTTCAGGGCGAAGGTTTGGTCCGGCCTTGCTGCCAGCGTTTCCACAGGGTGTGGGGTCGGGTGGCACCTTTTCAGGGCGAAGAGTTGGTCCGGCCTTGCTGCCGGCGTTTCCGCAGGGTGTGGGGTCGGGCCGGGTTGCCATGCGGCCCGGGTGCCCGCTCACCGTTTCTGCCGCCGCTCGCGGCCGTGGCCGGGCTCGGTCCGGTGGTAGGAGCAGGCACGAGCGGTAGGACAGGCACGCAGTGGTGGCTCAGAGCGGCATCCGGGCCGGAGTGCCGCCCTGAGCCACCACGGTCCGCGCGCGTGGTAGCTCAGAGCGGGGGAAACTCAGTGGATAGCGCCCGGTCCTACCACCGGCCGCCCGGTGCGGTCGGCGCGCAAGAGCCGGGCCGACCGTCAACGCCGCAGATATCGCCTCGACCTATCACCCTCGCGCCTAGCTACCACTGCCGCGCCCGGCTACCACCGCCGCGCCCGGCTACCACCGCCGCGCCCGGCTACCACCGCCGCGCCCGGCTACCACCGCCGCGCCCGGCTACCACCGCCGCGCCCGGCTACCACCGCAAGCGGCGGCAGCGACGGTGAGCGGGCACCCCGGGCGCCTGGCAAACCCGGCCCGACCCCACCCCGCCCCCAGCGGAAACGCCGGCAGCAGCGCCGCGCACCAGAAAACGTCGGCGGCAACGCCTGCCCATCAGCGAGCCGGAGGAACCTTCGCGTCACAGCGGACCCCATAGGTGCCGGAGTCCGCTGTCTCGAATCGCGGAAACCCGTCAGGCGATTTCCATGCTGTAGATCACGACCGCGTGGTCGGAGTAGGCCGACGTGCCGACCGCGCACCAGCGTTTCGGCTGGGTGCTGAAGATGTGGTCGAACTTGACGCCCCACACGGTCGTCGAGCGGCCCGTGCGGGTGGCGTCCGTCTGGTCGCACTCGCGGTAGCCGGGGGTGCCGGGGCCGTTCCAGTACAGGCCGGCCGGCCACAGCCAGTCGCGGGAGCTGTCGGCCGCCCAGTCCGGCGGGACCACGTTGAGGTCGCCGCCGAAGGCGACGTGCTCGTACCCGTCGACCACGGTCTTGATCTCGGCGAGCTGGTCGTCGGCGTACTCCCACTCGGGGTGGTCGGGATTGCCGGCCCGCGGGGTGAGGTGGAGGTTGCACAGGCGGATGCTGTTGAAGTAGGTCGCCGTCGCGCACTGGAAGGGGCGCTGCAGCCCGGTCCACGGCTGGGTCGTAGCGATGGTTCGAGGATCGGACAGGCCGGCCTTCACGACGATGGCGGTGCCGATCCGGTCCGTACCGGAGTCCCCGCACGGTGTGTTGGACAGGACGCCGTCGTTCGCGTACCGGTAGGGGGCGAAGCTTCTGCTCCAGCCGGCGCCGAGCCGGCCCATCAGGGCGCTCAGGTCGTTCTCGCAGATCTCCTGCAGCAGCATGGCCTGCACGAAGTTGTTCGCCACGTGGTATTCGACGACGCCGAGCTTGTCGGCGACCGTGCCGTACGCGCCGCAGTTCCAGGTGGCGCGCTTCGACCCGCACATGTTCCACGACATCAGTTGCAGGCTGGTGCCGGGCGGGGCGGCGGCGTGCACCGGCGCGGCCGGGATCAGCATGGCGGCGAGCAGGGCCCCGGCGATGCCGGTCAGTAGCTTCCTCAAGACGTTCCCCCGTCGATCGGAAAAATCCGGACATCGACGATCCTAGGTGGATAGTGAGTCCGGTAGGGGGCAGCTCGTCAGAGCCAGACTCCGGCTCGCATCACGCGTTTGACCTGGAGATCTTCAGACAGTACGACCAGGTCGGCGCGCAGGCCGGCCGCCAGGGCGCCCACCTGGTCCGAGAGCCCGAGCACCCGGGCCGGGGTCGTGGACGCCATCGTGCACGCGTCCGGCAGCGAGAGGCCCGCGCCGACCGCCCGGCGCAGGGCCGCGTCCATGGTCAGCGTGCTGCCGGCGATCGAGCCGGTGCCGATGCGGGCGACCCGGTCCGCCACGGTCACGGTCTGGCCGCCGAGCTCGTAGGTGCCGTCGGGCATGCCGGCCGCGTCGATCGCGTCGGTGACCAGGGCGGTGCGGTCGGGGCCGGCGGTGCGGGCGGCGAAGGCCAGCATCCCGTCGTGCAGGTGGACGCCGTCGGCGATCAGCTCGACGACGGCCCGCCGCGAGCTGAGCAGGCCGATGATCGGGCCGGGCTCGCGGTGGTGGGCCGGGCGCATCCCGTTGAAGAGGTGCGTCCCGAGCGTGGCGCCGGCTTCAACACCTTTCAGGGTCTCTTCGTACGTGGCGTCGGTGTGCCCGATGGCCGCGACCACGCCCGCCTCGTCCAGGAAGGAGATCGCGTCCAGGGCGCCGGGCAGCTCGGGAGCGATCGTGACGGCGCGGACGATCCCGGACGCCACGAGTTCGCGCAGTTCGGACAGGTCCGGGTCGCGCAGGAAGTCGGTGTTCTGTGCTCCACATCGGACGGCGGAGAGATAGGGCCCTTCGAAGTGCACCCCGGCGATGACGTCATCGGCGACCAGCGGCTGGTAGGCGGCGACCGCCTCCCGCATCAGGGCGAGGGGCGAGCTGACCAGGCTGGCCAGCAACGTCGTCGTCCCGTGCGCCAGGTGGAAGGCCGCGGCCTCGGCCGCCGAGGAGGCGTCGCCGGTGGCGAGGGAGTGGCCGCCCCCGCCGTGGCAGTGCAGGTCGACGAAGCCGGGCACCACGTAGTCGGTGGTCTCGACCGGCAACGCGTCGACCGAGATGATCGCCGGCCCGGACACCTCCACGTGGCCGGTGACGATCGAGCCGGGGCGGACGATGCGACCAGGGATCTTCACGTAAGAGCGTCCAGTCCTAGGAGGGCGGCGCCGAGGCACCCCGCGGTATCACCGAGTGCCGCCCGCTCCACGCGCGGCAGCCGCAGGAATCGCTTCCTCGCGTCGAGTGCGGCCCGCAGCGGCGCGAGCAGGTCCTCGCCGGCCTCGGCCAGCCCGCCGCCGACCACGATCATCCCGGCGTCGTACAGGGCCTGGGCGGTCAGCAGGCCGTCGGCCAGGGCCTCCACGGCGTCGATCCAGACCGTACGCGCGAGAGCCTCGCCCGCCGCCGCCCGCGTGGCCACGTCGAAGGCGGTGGACCCGGCCACCCCGGACAGCGTGGTGTAGCTCCGGCCGATCGCCGACGCCGACGCGATCGCCTCCATGCAGCCGTGGCCGCCGCACGCACAGAGCGGTCCGCCCGGCCGCACGATCACGTGCCCGACCTCACCGGCCGCGCCGTGCGCCCCGGCGAACGCGGCGCCGTTCACCACGTGCGCGGCCGCGATGCCGGTGCCGATCGCGATGAACAGGACGTGCGGTTCGCCCCGGCCGGCGCCTAATCGCGCCTCGGCCATGCCGCCCGCCCGGACGTCGTGTCCCAGGGCGGCGGGTAACCCCACGTGCGCGGCGACCAGGTCGCGCATCGGCACGTCCCGGAAGCCGACGTTGGACGACCAGACCGCGACGCCGTTCGCCTCGTCCACGACGCCGGGCACGACCAGGCCGACCGCGGCCGGCTCCAGCCCGTCGGAACGGGCCTTCTCGCGGAGCCCGAGCGCCACCGACAGGATGTTCTCGGTCACCGCCTCGGGACCGCGTTCGGCCCGGGTCAGATGCCGCTCGGTCCAGAGCACGCGGCCGTCCGGGTGGACCAGCGCGCACTTCATGCCGGTGCCACCCACGTCCAAGGCGATGACGACCCGGTTCATGGCCGGCCCGTTCATTGCAGGACGACGGAACGCGTCAGGTTCCGGGGGTGGTCCGGGTCCAGGCCCTGTGCCTCGGCGAGGGCGATGGCCACCCGCTGCGCGACGATCAGGTCGGCCATCGGGTCGAGAGGGGTACGCCCGCCGCACCAGCGCCCGATCGCGCCGTACCCGCCGTGGTGCCGGGCGTGCACGAACGCCGCGCCGGTCGCCTCCACGTCGTCGGTCAGGTGCGCGGGCACGTCGCCGAACGCCCAGACCACCCGGTCGGGGCCGGCGACAGAGATCGGGCCGTGCCGGTAGTCCATCGCCGGGTACGCCTCGGTCCACAGCATCGCGGCCTCGCGGCACTTGAGGGCGGCCTCGTGGGCCAGCCCGACGGTCCAGCCGCGGCCGAGGAAGGTGATCTGGGTGGTGTCGGTCCGGACCGGCAGGGGCAGGCGTACGGCCACCTCGGCGTCGCAGGCGATCGGGCCGATGTCCTCGCCCAGCCCGGCCCGCAGCAGGGCGAGCACGCTGGTGGCGAACCGGGTCTGCACCACCGACTGCTCGTCGGCGAAGTCCAGCACGATCACGTCGTCGGCCAGCGTGGCGGCCGGCTGCGACGGATCGGCGGTCACCACGGTCGTCGGGGTGCGCACGGCGCCGAGCAGGTCGACCACCTCGGTGGTGGTGCCCGACCGGGTGATCGCGACGATCCGGTCGTACCGCCGGCCGGCCGGGAACTCGGACGCCTGGAACGCGTCGGTTTCGCCCTGACCGGCCTGTTCGCGCAGCGCCGCGTACGACTGACCCATGAACCACGACGTGCCGCAGCCGACCACGGCGACCCGCTCGCCGGCGACCGGCAGCCCCGGCGCGGTTGCCAGTTTCGCCGCCCGCTCCCAGCAGTCGGGCTGGCTGGCGATCTCGGTCCGGACGTGCGTCATGTCGGGTTCCTCCGCCGGGGGATGCGCATAAGCGCTCGGTACGGTGCCCTTTCGAGCTGCATTCTGCGTGGATCTCCCGCGCCCACGCAACAGTCGAGTCACGTTCGCGCAGCCGAGATCTTTGCTTCGCCGCTTTTCGCGCACTAATGTGCACACTCTTATCACGGAACGTGCATCGAGGAGTGGTGGGTGGATCGGTACGCGCGGTGGAATGCCCTGCTCGAGCTACTCGCCGAGAGCGGGCGGGTGACCGTCGAGGACGCGGCCGCACGGCTGGACGTGTCCCAGGCCACGATCCGCCGCGACTTCGACCAGCTCGCCCAGCAGCAGATGATCACCCGGACCCGGGGCGGCGCGGTCGCCAACGGCGTCTCGTACGACCTGCCACTGCGCTACAAGAGCGCCAAGCACTCGGCCGAGAAGCAGCGCATCGGCGAGGCGGCGGCCCGGATGGTCGAGCCCGGGACGGTGGTCGGGCTCAACGGCGGCACCACGATGACCGAGGTCGCCCGGGCCCTGGCGGTCCGCCCCGACCTCAACACCAGCGGCGAGGGCGCCCAGCTCACCGTGGTGACCAACGCCCTGAACATCGCCAACGAGCTGCTCGTCCGCTCCCGGATGAAGATCGTGGTGGCCGGCGGCGTGGTCCGCCCGCAGTCCTTCGAGCTGGTCGGGCCGCTCGGCGGCGCGCTGCTCAAGGAGGTCACCCTGGACGTCGTGCTGCTCGGCGTGGACGCGCTGGACGTCGAGCTCGGCGCGGCCGCCCACCACGAGGGCGAGGCCGCGATGAACAGCCTGATGGTCGCCCGGGCCAAGCGGGTCGTGGTGATCGCCGACTCGTCCAAGCTGGGCGGTCACGCCTTCGCCCGGATCTGCCCGATCAGCAAGGTCGAGGTGCTGGTCACCGACAACAGCGCCCCGGAGAGTGCGTTGAACGCTTTCCGCGAGGCGGGCGTTCAGGTGGTCGTCGCCTGATGCCCTGTTGCACATTCGCTTCCGAGGCGTTGACCTGCGTCGGAATTTGAAACGAGGCACATAGGGTCACTTCCGTGACCGCCGTACTCGAGATCGAAGGTCTGCGGAAGTCCTATCGCAGCCGCAAGGGGGTACGCCGGGCGCTGGACGGCTTTGACATGGTCGTCGAGGCGGGTCAGGTGCACGGCTTCCTCGGGCCCAACGGCTCAGGCAAGACCACCACCTTGCGTACGCTGCTGGGCCTGATCAAGCCGAACGGCGGTCGCATGGCGATCCTCGGCCGGGAGCTTCCCGCGCACCTGCCCGACGTGGCCGGACAGGTCGGCGCGATCGTCGAGAGCCCGCAGTTCTTCCTGCCGTTCACCGCCCGCGACACGCTGTCGCTGCTGGCCGACGCCGGCGGGGTGGACCGCCGGCGGATCGACGAGGTGCTCGAACTGGTCGGGCTGCGCGACCGCGCCAAGGACCGGGTGAAGACCTACTCGCTCGGCATGAAACAGCGGCTCGCGGTGGCGTCCGCGCTGCTCAAGAACCCGAAGCTGCTCATTCTCGACGAGCCGGCGAACGGGCTCGACCCGGGCGGGATCCGGGAGATGCGCTCGCTGATGCGCACCCTCAGCGAATCCGGCATGACGGTGGTGCTGTCCAGCCACATCCTCGGCGAGATCCAGCTGATCTGCGACTCGGTCACCATCATCTCGGCCGGGCGCCGGGTGGCCGCCGGGTCGGTGGCCGAGGTGCTCGCGACCCACAGGTCGGCTGCTGTCCGCGTACGCGTGGAACCCGGTGTTGATCTGCTGGCCGTGGCCGAGCTGCTGCGGTCGGCGGGCGCGCCCCAGGTCACCCCGGCCGAGGACCACGTCATGGTCGGCGGCGTGGAACGACCGGCCTGGATCACCTGGGTGCTCGCGCAGCACGAGGTGTGGGTGAGCGAGCTCGCGCCGGTCGCGGTCGACCTGGAGAGCGTCTTCCTGGAGCTGACCGGGACCGCGCCGGTGCGAGGCGAGAGCCGGCAGGTCGACGAGACCACGGCCGCGAGCGGCGGGTGGGGACGATGAGCCTGGCGACGGCGGAGTTGCGCCGGCTCACCAAGCGGCGGTTCGTGCGCTGGCTGGTGGCCGGGACGATGGCGGTGATGGTCGCGATCGCGGCCGGCTTCTTCCTCAGCAACGAGAAGGTCGGCCCGAGGCAGATCGCCGAGGCCAAGGTGGCGGCCGAGCGCGAGTACCAGGACACGGTGCGCCAGGCCGAGCAGGAGCGGCGGAACTGCGAGCTGGCGCCCGGCACCAACGGCTACCCCGCCGACTGCACGCAGCTCACCCCGCCGCAGCCCCAGGACTTCCCGCTGGACTGGTACCTGCCGTCGTCGTTCGTCTTCAAGAGCGACTTCGGCGCCGTGATCACCACCTTCGCCGCGATCTTCGTGCTCCTCGGGTTCGTGGTCGGCGCTTCCTACGTGGGCGCCGAGTGGAGCAGCGGCAGCATGATGAACCTGCTGCTCTGGCGTCCGCGCCGGCTGCAGGTGCTGGCCACCAAGCTCGGTGTGCTGCTCGGCGCGATGACGGCGCTGAGCGCGGTGGTCGCGGTGCTCTGGACGCTCACCTTCGTCGTGATCGCGAGGCTGCGCGGCACCACCGACGGGATGACCGCCGGCGGCTGGCGATCGACCGCGCTGACCGAGGTCCGGGCGATCGTGCTGATCCTGCTCGGCGCGGCGATCGGCTTCGGGCTGGCGTCGCTCGGCCGGCACACCGCGGTCGCGCTCGGCGTGGCGGCCGGGGTCGTCGTGGTCCTGCAGTTCGGCCTCTACCTGGTGCTCAGCAACGCGGATGTGCCGTACAGCGAGATCTGGCTGCTGCCGGTCTGGGCGTTCGCCTGGATGAGCAAGGAGGTCAAGCTGGAGAACTACAACTCCTGCAACTACTCCGGGGTCAACGGCTGCGTACCCGACTCGTTGACGCTGACCTGGCCGATGGCCGGCGCGCTGTGGGCGGTGATCTTCATCGTCATTGTGGGTGCCGCTATGTGGACTATGCGTAACAGAGACGTCGCTTGAGGTAGCTTGAGGATCGAGTCGATACGATGCTCTTCGATCCCACGCTCAGGAGCACCATGCACCCCGAAACGCCGCCGTCCGATGTGGAGCGGCCGGACCCTTCCGTGCCGTCGCAGCGGCCGCCCGCGCCTTGCCCGGCCGCGCACCCGGCCGAGGCGCCGGCCGCCCCTGCCCCTGCCCTCTCGGAGCGGGAGCTGCGGATCCTCGCCTTCGAGTCGAAGTGGTGGCGGCACGCGGGCAGCAAGGAGCAGGCGATCCGGGACACCTTCGAGCTGTCCTCGACCCGCTACTACCAGCTGCTGAACGCGTTGCTGGACAATCCGGGCGCGCTCGAGCACGACCCGGTGCTGGTCGGCCGGCTGCGGCGGTTGCGCTCCACCCGGGCCCGCACCCGCCGCCGCTGATCAGACGCGGATTGTCCGGACCAGCTCGGCGACGTACCCGTCGGTGACCTCCTGCCCGGTGACCAGCGCCCGGTAATAGATCGGGCCCACCAGGCGATCGACCAGTGCGTCCAGGTCCGCGCCGGCGGACAGACCGCCCCGCTCGATCGCTCGCTCCAGCGGCAGCCGGTCACGTTCCCGCTGCCGGTCCAGATGCACGGCCCGCAGCCGGGCGGCCAGCGCCGGATCGTGCTGGGCCTCGGCGGTGAGCGCCCGGAACACCGCTCCCGCGTCCGACTCGGTCAGGAACCGGGCCAGCCGCCGGAGGTGTTCCCGGTAGTCCCGCTCGAGGTCACCGGTGTCCGGCGGCGTCAGCTCCTCGGCGGCGTCCTCGACAAACGCCTCCAGCAGGATCTCGGTCTTCGACGACCACCAGCGGTAGACGGTCTGTTTCGCCACCCCCGCGCGCTGGGCGATGCCCTCGATCGTGAGCTTGGCGAAACCCCGCTCGACCAGCAGGTCGTCGGCCGCCTCGAGCACGCTGCGCCGGGCCTCTTCGCTGCGGCCGTGGCGGTTCCCGTGATGCACCGGCCCAGGCTAGCGCCATCTTGAGTAGACGCAACGTTGCGTCTACTCTTTGGGCATGACTTCTCTTCTTCTCGCGGAACCACTTCGCGGCGTCCTGGACCGACTGCACGCCGGGGCCGAGCGCGACGACCGGCTGGAGATCCCGCCGCTGCCCGACGACGCCAGCGACCAGGAACGAGCCGACGCGCTGGCCGAGGTCTACATGCCCGTCTCGGCCGAGGGCGGCAGGCTGCTGTACGCACTGACCCGCGCGGCCCGCCCGCAGACGGTGGTGGAGTTCGGCACGTCCTACGGAATCTCCACGCTCTACCTCGCCGCCGCCGTCCGCGACAACGGCGTCGGACGGGTGGTGACCACCGAGCTGAGCGCGGTCAAGATCGAGGCGGCGCGGGCCAACCTCGCCGAAGCGGGCGTCGCCGACCTGGTCACGGTCCTGCCCGGCGACGCCCAGGAGACCCTCGCCGACCTGGAAGGACCGATCGGCGTGCTGCTGCTCGACGGCTGGAAACCGGTGTGCCTGCCGGTGCTCCGGCTGCTCGAGGACCGCTTGGCGCCGGGCGCGGTAGTGGTCGGCGACGACTCCACGTTCACGAGCATGAAGGAGTACGTCGACTATGTGCGCGACCCGGCCAACGGCTACGTGAGCGTCGACTTCCCCGTCGAGGACGGCATGGAGATCAGCTCACGGGTCGGTGGCTGACCTGGCGTCCGGCCTCGAACCTGGTCAGCCACCGCGGGAGCGGGAACGTCTCCCACGGCACCCGGGCCAGCAACCGGGCCAGCACCAGCCCGAGGAACAGCCCCGCGATCGAGTCGGTGATCCAGTGCCAGCTCAGATAGGTGGTCGTGCAGAAGACGATCACCGGCGGCAGCACGCGCAGCGCGACCACCACTCGCGGGCCCAGCGCGCCGACCAGTCCGGCCAGCAGGAACGCGATCACCGCGTACCAGACGACCGCGTTCGCCACGTGGCCGGACGGGTAGCTCATGCCGTACTGGCCGACCGCCGCCTCGTTGAACAGGACCGTCCGGTCGGGGCCGGTGAAGGCCGGCGCCGCCCGCTGGAAGAGGATCTTCGCCGGGCCGATCGTCACGTAGGTGAGCGCCGCCGTGGCCAAGAACACCAGCATCGGCCGCACCGAGCGGCGGCGCCAGGCCAGCAGGACGGCCAGCGTCACCGTGAGCGGCATCAGCAGCCAGCCGCCCTGGCCCAGGCTGTTGAGGACCCGGGCGATCCAGTACGCCATCGGCGGCCGGTGCGCGGCCGACCAGTCCGACACGGCCGCGTCGGCACCGAGCAGATGTCCCTGCGCCAGCAGCACGGTGAGCAGCACGAACCCGGCCGCGAACACGAGGTCGGGCCACCAGCTGCGCGGTCGGGTCACGCGACCACGGTACCTACAGCTTGCTCGCCAGCTGCCGGGACAGCAGATCGGCGCGCACCCCGGAGTTGGGGCAGCCGCCGAAGTGGTGCAGGGCGACCACCTTGTTCGTCTTGCGGGACAGCACCGGCGAGCCGGACGAGCCGCCCTCGGTGTCGCAGTAGTAGGAGACGTCCGAGTCCGCCGTGTAGCCGGTGTAGCCGGGGTCGGACACCCCGCAGTTGTCCGCCTTGTCGCCCAGCACACCGGCGATGCGCGCCGGATCGCCGGCCGGGTGCTGCGGCACGTACAGCGGCTGGCCCTTCGCCGGGCGGGCCGTGTCCAGCGTCAGAAAGCCGAACTTCTGCACGGCCTTGAAGTTCTCCACCGTGAACAGCGTGTAGTCGAGCGTGCGGTTGGTGGCCAGCACCTGGTCACCCCACACCTTCGTCGGCTTGTACGTGTCGTAGCCGCCGCACGCCGCGCACTGGTAGTTGAACCAGACCTCCGTGTCGTAGGCGGTGTCCGAGCTGTCGAAGCAGTGGTTGTTGGTGAGCATCCGGTTCTTCGTGCCGACCCGCCAGCCTGTGCACAGCTCGGTACCGTCGATCAGCAGCCGGGCGACCGCCTTGGACCGGGTGTAGGCGACCGGGTCCTTCGCCTTGTAACAGACCGCGTCCCGCGATTCGTCCGAGCCGCAGACCGATTCCTCGCGGCCCGTGCGGCCCGGCGCGGTGAGACTCTCCTCGGGCACACCCTTCTGTTCGGTACGCGAGAAGCCACGCGCCGCCCGGTCCACCCGGACCCCGAGATCTTTGGCCAGCGAGTGTTGGCCGAGCGAGCGCGCGCCCAGCGGGTCGGCGGTCCGGTGCACCTCCACCACGGCGGTGTCGCCGGTCACGGACATCGCCCACTTGTCCACCGACATGCCCTCGAGCAGCGGCGGAGCGTCGTACCGGTAGGACTCCTCGCCCTCGGCGTCGGAGACCGTGACGTAGTCGCCGGGCAGCATCATCATGCGGTCGAAGTGCAGCTTCACGTACGAGGCGCCGGGGTAGCGGAAGCTCTCCCTGGCGGGCTTCCGGGCGTACCCCAGGATTTTGCCGACCGTGAGCAGCTCACCCACCTTTTGCCGGCCCTTGGCGGCGGCCGCGGCCGCGCTCTCCTCGACGATCTCGCGCTTCTGCTTGACCGGTTCGGCGTGCGTGCGCGGGTCCTCGCTCTCCGGCAGCTTCTCGCCGGCGGTTTTCCTCCGGGGGATGCTCTGCTGCTGCGGTCGCGCCTCGGTCGCGGCGCCGGTCCCGGCCTCGGCCAGGGACACCGGGGTACGGTCCGCGGCCGTCGCCTCGTGCCAGGCGCCGACCGGCCGCAGTTCGTCGGCCTGCTGCTTCCAGGCCACCGTGCCCGCTGAACCCACGAGTACCAGGGCGGCGCACGCCCCCACGGCGAGGCCGGTCTTGCGTCGCATGCTGCTCCCGAAGCTCATGAAAGGCACATAAAGGCCAATACGGCGATCTGGCAGTGTGTGTAACGAGCCACGTGCGGCAGCGTCGCGCGCCGGAGACCGTGCACACTGGGTCGGTGCGCATCACGTCCGCCCTCGTCGACCCGGCTCTGCTGGACCTGCCGTGGTCGATCCCGCTGGAGGAGTGGCCGGCCGATCACCTGGTCGCCCTGCCCCAGGGCATCTCGCGGCACATCGTCCGCTTCGTCAAGCTGAACGAGACCGTGTACGCCCTCAAGGAGACCCGCGAGCGGATCGCCGAGAAGGAGTACGACCTGCTCCGCGCCCTGGAACGCATCGACTTCCCGGCCGTCGAGGCGGTGGCCATCGTCACCGATCGGGTGGCCGAGGACGGCGAGCCGCTGGAGTCGGTGCTGATCACCCGGCACCTGCAGTTCTCGCTGCCCTACCGGGCGCTCTTCTCGCACGTGCTGCGCCCCGAGACGATGAACCGCCTGCTGGACGCGCTCGCCGCGCTGATCGTCCGGATGCACCTGACCGGGTTCAGCTGGGGTGACTGCAGCCTGAGCAACACATTGTTCCGGCGCGACGCCGGCGCCTTCGCGGCGTACCTGGTGGACGCCGAGACCGGCAACCTCTACCCGAAGCTCTCCGAGGGCCAGCGCAGCGAGGACATCGAGATCCTCCGGCTGAACATCTACGGCGAGAGCCTCGACCTGCAGGCGGCCGAGCTGCTGCACGAGGCCATCGACCCCGAGGCGGTGGTGGACGACATCGTCGCCCGGTACGAGCGCCTCTGGCACGAGGTCACCTACGAGCAGGAGATCCCGCGGGAGGCCCGGCACGACATCGAGGGCCGCATCCGCCGCCTCAACGACCTGGGCTTCGACGTCGCCGAGGTGGCGATGTCCACCGTGGACGGCGGCTACCGGGTCCGCCCCAAGGTGGTCGACGCGGGCTACCACACCAGGCGCCTGCTGCGCCTGACCGGCCTGGACGCCGAGGAGAACCAGGCACGCCAGCTGCTCAACGACCTGGACGCGTACCGGGCGGAGAGCGACCTGACCGACGAGCAGCAGGCCGCGCACCGCTGGCTGACCGAGGTCTTCGAGCCGGTGGTCCGCGCGGTGCCGGCCAACCTGCGCCGCAAGCTGGAGCCGCAGGAGATCTTCTCGCAGATCATCCAGCACAAGTGGCTGCTGTCCGAGCAGGCCGGCCGCGACATCGGCATGGCCCCCGCGGTGCAGGGCTACCTCACGGACGTCCTGGCCCACAAGCCCGACGAGCAGGCCGTCCTCGGCGTCGAGGTCAGCGCCCTCGAGGACGTGCAGCCGCTGCCATAGCGGGCCCGATCACGCGGGCTCCGGCGCGGGTGACGGCGGCGGGGTCGCCTGTTCCAGCAGGGACCGGAGGCCGGCCCGCCGGGCCACGATCACCACGCGGTCGCCGGCGTTCAGGACCCGGCGGCGGTCGGGGGACCAGTCGACCCACTCCGAGTCGGCCGTGGACATGCCGATCACCCGGACGCTCGTCAGTGCGTCCGCCTGCTCCAGCGCCGCGCCGTCCAAGGGTGAGCCGGGCAGCACCCGGACGGCCGCGACCAGAAGCGCGTGCCGGTCGACCGGGATCGTGACGATGACGTCGCGGTCGAGCAGGGACGCCGCGAAGGCCGGTGCCACGAGGCGGGACACGCTGCGCGAGATGTTGATGTTGAAGGCCTTCTGGACGCGGCGGGCGAAGTCGTCGTCGAAGAGGCGCAGGACCACGCGCATGTCGGCGCGGGCGGCCCGCGCGTTCAGGGCGGCCTGCAGGTTGGTGACGTCGTCGGTGGAGACGACCACCAGCGCCTTGGCGGTGTCGATGTGTGCCTGGCGCAGCGTCTCGTCGGAGGACGCGTCGCCGACGATGAACGGGACGCCGAGCTGCCGTGCCACCTTGGCGCCGCGGGCGTTCGGGTCGCGGTCGATGGCGACGACGTCCAGGCCCAGGTCATTGAGGTGCCGGAGGGTTCGGGTGCCGACGCTGCCGAGGCCGACCAGCACGATGTGGTCGGTGTGCCCGCCGCGGATCTGACCGTTCGCCAGTTCCAGCCGGGCGTTGACCATGCCCTCGACGACCGCCGCGGTGATCAGCGGGATCAGCGCGACCCCGGCCAGCGTGAGGATCAGCTGGGCGGCCTGCGCCACGCCGTTGCGGTCGACCTCCACATCGGACGATCCGACGGCGGTCAGCAGCGTCACGTACATCGACGTCCAGAAGCCGCCGGGCACCTTGTCGGTGTGCGCGAGCACGGCGCCGGCCAGCACGGTGATCACCAGGGTGGTCAGCACGGCGACGCCGAGTTTGCGGTTCATCGCGGCACGGATGGCACGGCCGGTGGCCCGGAACGGGCGCAGCCGGCGGGACGAGCGGACCAGTTTGCGGGCGGCCACCGCCTGCCCGGCCGGTTTCCGGGACGCTTCGGCGAGCACCAGGTCGTTGTCGCCGCCCTCGCCCGGCGCCGGGTCGGCGGGCAGCACCGCGACCTCACCCGACCCGTCCGGCATGGTCAAGGTGCAGACCACATTCTTCCCGGGTACGTCGGACCGGCGCGCCACGTGCATGGTGCGGCCCGCATGGCGGAAGTGGGTGGGCGCCGGTTCGCCCAGCGCGGCGGCGACGAACGCGGGCGCGGCCATCGTGGCGTCGCTGAGCACGGCGCAGTCGTCGAACAGTTTGCGGACACCGTACCCGAGACCGGTGTTGAACATCCGCAGCACCAGCCGCAGGTCGGCCTCGACCGCCTGGGCGCACAGCGCGGCGTGCAGGTTGGTCACGTCGTCCGGCATGACCAGGGCCAGCGCCGCCGCTCCGGCCAGGCCCGCGGCGCGGAACGTCGACTCGTCGAGACGGTCGGCGCGCACCACGCGTACGCCTCGAAGCCCCCCGAGATCCGGGACGTTGGCGCGCAGCCGGTGTGGCACCACCAGGGTGATCCTGATCCGGTGGCCGGCGTTGGAGAGCTCCTCGGCCAGCGTGTAGACCAGCGAGTCGCTGCCGCAGATGACGAAGTGCGGGCGCCCGTCCGCGCCGTTCGCGAGGCGCTGCTGGAGCCGGGACATGAGCCCGCGGCGCAACGCTCCTGGCTGCTGGTCGGCACTCACGGTCCGATCGTAATCATGGCCGTCACCGGAACCTGGTGCGTCGGACATTCGTTGCCCCTTCCGAGCCATTTGTCCTGAAGTCAAAGACCGGAGGAAAGATGCGTAGGTACCTGATCGCCGCGGTGGCGGCCGGCGGGGTCCTCCTGCTGGGAACCGCGCCGGCGCAGGCGGACGACCTGCCGCTGCCCGCCACCGACCAGGGCGCGGGTGGCCTGCTGGGCGGTGTGCTCGATCCCGGCGGCGCGGTCGGCGGCGTGAATCCGCTCGGCGGCGACACCACGATGGAGAACCCGCTCGGTGGTCCGCCGATCGTCGACTTCAAGCCGGGCGACAACTCGGTGACGCCGCCGAAGCTGCCGGGTGCGGGGACCGCGCCGGGCCTGCCGGGTGCGGGGACCGCGCCGGAGAAGAACGCGAAGCCGGCCGACGGGCCGAACAACAGCCTCGGGCTGCCGGTGGTGGGCGACCTGCTGGGTGGTGGCGGGCTGCCGGTGCTCGGCGGGCTGAACGGCGGCGGCTCGTCCGGTCTCGAGCGCCCGGTCGCCGGCCAGGAGTCCGGGCTGGTCGGCAGCAACCTGCCGCTGCTCGGCGGCCTGCTGCCGGACGAGCCGGCGCGCACGCTGCCCGTGGCCGCCGACGACCCGTCGGACGTGAGCGGCCTGCCGCAGGGCGGCACGGACGTCCCGCCGGACACCACAGCGCCGGCCCCGGACACTGCGGCCCCGGCCCCGGACACCGCCGCGCCGGCCCCCGACACTGCGGCCCCGGCCCCGGGCGCCGGCGGGTCGGACACTGCCGGGCCCGGTGACGACCAGAGTCGCCTCCAGGAGGAGCCGATCGACGACGAGGCGTCCGAGCGCCCGTTCTCGGACGGCCGTCCGATCGCCGGCGAGGACCCGGATTTCAAGTAGACGCAACGGAGCAGGCCCCCTCCTCGCCGTTGAGGAAGGGGCCTGCTCCGTTACCGCGATGCTTACCCGACGGAGCCGATGACTACCGGGCCACGGCCGACGACCGCGCCCTGGCTGGTCACGAAGACCGCCTCACCGAAGAGCCTGCGGCCCTCGGTCGGCGGCGCCGTGACGTTCACCGCGCCGGTGACGGTCGTTGAGGCGTTGTTGGCCAGCGGCGTCGCCGTCCGCTCCGCGTCCAGCGAGCCGAGCGCCGGGCTGAAGTAGACGTCGAGGTAGTCGTACGCCGTGCTGCCGGACGGCACCGCGTAACCGTCGACCACGACGGTGTAGGTGCCGGCCGCCGGCGCCGGGATCGACACCGCTTCCTCGGCGTCGCCGTCCGCCTGCTGCGCGACCAGGTCGTCGCCCAGATAGACGGCCAGGTCCAGGTCGGCCGCCGCGTCCGCCGCATTGCCGATCGAGACGTCCAGCCGGGTCGCACCGGCCGGGACGACCACCTCGAACTCCTGCTTCGCCTGGTCGGCGATGGTCGGACGCTCCGACTTGGAGCTGCCCAGCGGACCGCCCTGCGCGGAGAGCGTGATCGGGCCGTACAGGTTCTTGACGGTCCAGCTCACCGGTGCCGGGACGCCCGGCTTGACGTTCTCCAGGGTGAGCGTCTCCGGGTCGACCGTGATGCCCTGCACCTTGGCGGTCACTCGGTACGGGTTGGACAGCAGCGGCGACGTGCGCCGCGACTCCACCTCGATCTCCCAGACGCCCGGGATCGGGTCGTCGTACGAACGCTCGTCCGGCTTGCACGCGGCCGGGTCGGAGAAGTTCGGGTAGCACGCCAGGCTGGACGTCGAGTCCATCGGCACGCCGTACGGGTTGATCGCGATGAACCGGGTCTGCGAGGCGCCCTTCAGCCCGGCCAGGTCGACCTGGAGCGACGTGGCGTCCTCCGGCACGACCACGAAGTACGAGACGGACGAGTTGCGGTCCACCTTGCCCTCGCCGGTCAGCGCGTACCCCGGCTTCTTCGTAGTGACCGAGGTGACCACCGTGTTCAGGATCTCGAAGTCGACCACCTGGGTGATCGGGTCGTCGACCTTGAGGATGGCCGCGTTCAGGCCGTCCTTCGGGGTGACCGTGACGGGCACCGTGACCGTCTTGTTCAGCGGGAGCTGCACGTTGCCGGCCGACTTGAAGGCGCCCTTGTCACCGACCCAGGTCAGCCGGTGCCGGACCGTCCGGGACGAACCGCTGGTCCGCTTGATCCGCACGTTGTAGACCTTGGCCTGACCGGCCCGCTGGCCGCCCTCGCCCGCGACGCAACGGTTGTGGATGCCGACGCCCTGGTTCGGGGTCGGCTCGAGGAGCCCGGACAGCGGCGTGCACACCGGCGCCGACGACTCGTACTTGAGGTCGTCGATCGTGCGGGACAGCAGCGACCAGGCGCCGTTGACGTCCATCAGGCCGTCGCCCTGCGCGGCCACCGACACACCCTTGATCGGCTTCGCCGAGGTGTAGATCGCCTTGCGCAGCTGCGCCGGTGAGACGTCCTTGTGGGTGGCCTTTGCCGCGGAGAGCAGCAGCGCCGCGGCGCCGGTCGCCTGCGGCGAGGCCATCGAGGTGCCGTTCTGGTGGTTCAGGCCGATCGGCAGCGTGTAGCCGGCCTCGGCGATGCTCGGCTCGTCCAGCCACATGTTGATGGTGGAGATCGCCGACCCGGGCGCGGTGATGTTCGGCTTGAAGCCGCCGTCCTCCCGCGGGCCCCGCGAGGAGAAGTTGAACATCGCCATGTCCTTGCGGACCACCGAGCCGTAGTTGGCCAGCCAGGTGTCCTTGCTGATGCTCGCCGCCACGCTCACCACGTCGGTGGCGACCGACGGGTCGCCGACGGTGTTCACACCCGGACCGGAGTTGCCGGCCGAGATGAACAGCTGGACGCCGTAGTCGCGGATCAGCCGGTTGTAGAGCTCGGCGCGGGCGTTGTCGCCGCTGTTCAGCGCCGGCAGGCCACCGATCGACATGTTCACCACGTCGACGCCACGGTTGATGACCAGATCGGACATGCCGGTGGTCAGCGCGGCCGCGGTGCAGCCGCCACCCCACGAGCAGGCCCGCGAGGAGACGATCTTGGCGCCGGGCGCCTGGCCGTCGAGGTTGTCGTTGCCCAGCATGTTGTTCGCCGCCAGGATGCCCGCGACGTGCGAACCGTGCAGGCTCTCCGGGATGCCGATGTTGACGAAGTCGGCGAGCCGGCCCGGCAGACCGGCCGGCGTCAGGTCGACGTCCTCCCGGAACTCGACCACGAACGGGATGCGCTCGGCGACCGCGGTGGCCGGGTTGTCGGTGCCGAAGTAGCCGACGTCGAACTTCTCCTTGTACGGCCGCATCACGGCGTCGTCGGTGAGGTCCCGGTTCTGGTTGGTGTCCACCCGGATGTCGTGCGAGGCCGGGTCGTAGAGGATGCCGAAGACATCGTTGGTGTCGCCGTCCCGGTTGACGTCGCCGCCCGGGTCGCTGGGGCCGGTGATCGCCTCGGCGAACGTGCTGTACAGGTAGGAGCCCGCGGGCACCTTCACGCTGGCCGGCGGCGCGTTGAGCATCGCCCGCCAGCTGCCGTCGCCCTCGAGCAGCGGGTCGGTCGCGGTCACCCAGTCGACGATCTTGCGCTCGCCGGTGGAGGTGGTCTTCAGCGCCGGGTTCTCCAGGTCCACACCGGAGTCCATGACGCCGATCGTGACGCCCCGCCCGTCCCACTCCGGGTGCTTGCGCTTGAACTGGACCGAGCCGATCTCGCCGGTCGGCATGTACGCGTTGGCGGCCGGCGTCCGCGGGCCCGGACCGGGCAGCGTCGCCGTCTGCTTCACGCCCTTGGTGCGGCCGAGTTCGGCCGACGGGTCCGGCAGCTGGATCTTCTCGTCCAGGTCGATCGCGGTGACGCCGGGCAGCTTCGCGGCCTTCAGGACGTTCCCGGTCGGCACCTGCGCCAGCACGTAGCCGACGGTGTCGAACCGGCGGGTCACCGTACCCCCGAGGCTCTTGACCTGGGCGGCGACCTCGTCGGCCTGGCCGGAATCGGTGGCGATGATCAGCGTGACGGTGGCGGCGCCCTTGGCCTCCGCCTGCGCGAGGAGCTCGGAGTCGTGCGAGCCGAGCGTGTCGGCGGTGGCTTCCTTGGGCGAATCGCCAGGGGTGTCCTGGGCGGGTGGCGCGGTCGGGTTGGGCGCGGCCTGCGCGGGAAGGGCGTTGCCGAGTACGGCGACCCCCACCGCGAGCACGGCCACGCAGGTGCGCCGGCTCCAGGCGGATCGATGTCTCACGTACGGTCCTCCGGACAATGGTCGCCCGCGAGGGGTTGCGCGGGCGTACCAGGGGATCCTCGGACCGGGTAGTCAGCTAGTCACTATGGTCGATGGAGTTCGTGACGATGATGAGACATAGACAGTCGCGCATGTCAATGTATTTATCCGATGGAGTCCATTTAGTCGGGCTGCCGACGGCCGGGGAGCCGCCCCGAGCCGGGCGGTCATGTCAGGTCCCAGTTGAGTAGCAGGAACGGTTCCTCGGCCGACGCGCCGGCCTTCCGGTAGGTGGCCTGAGCCGCGGCGTTGTCGTTCTCGGTACCGACCCACATGCCGTAACACCCTCGTTCGCGGCCCAGCTCGGCGAGCGCCCGCACCAGAGCCGTGCCGACCCCCTGCAACCGTGCGGCCGGGGCGACGCCGAGCTCGTACACGAACATCTCGGTCCCCTTGTCCGGATGGATCGTCTCGACCCCGGAGATCATCCCCACCGCCCGCCCCGCATCGTCGTAGGCGAAGAGCAGATGATGTCCCGGCCGTTCCAGAAAGTCCCGGGTGGCCTCCACCAGCGGTGGCCCGTCGAAGAGATCCGGCGCCCGCATCACCTCGGCCGCCTCCGTGACACGCTCGATCCGCATGCCAGCCACCATAGGCAGGATCAGTGCCTGACCGGCACCTCGAGCCCGGCCGCACCCAGCATGTCGTCGGCCTCGACCTCGGACGCCGTGAGCTTCGCCTGCCGCACCCGGGGCAGGGTCCAGCCGACCACGGCGGCGGCGACCGCGGCCACGACCGCGCCGATCACGAAGACGGTCACGAACTGCGCCTCCCGCGGCAACGGCACCGGGCCCGGAATCGGGTTACGAGTCATCATGGTGACCACGAACGCGGTGCCCAGCGACATGCCGACCGAGCGGGCGATCGAGTTCACGCTGTTGGCGATGCCGGTCTCGGCGGGCTCGACGTGGGCGATCAGGAGCGCGGGCAGGGCCGCGTACCCCACGGTGACCGCCGTGTTGACCGCCAAGGCACCGACGATGACCTGCCAGGTGGCCGAGTGCAGCACCGCGAGCATCGAGAATCCGACGCCGGCCAGCACCGCCGCGATCACGAGCGTCGCCTTCGCCCCGAAGCGGGCGACCAGCCGGCCGCCGAGAGGCGCGGCGATCACGCCGCTGGCCGTACCCGGCAGCAGGTAGACCAGGCTGGCGGCGAGCACGGAGGCGCCGAAGCCGTAGCCGGCGACCCCGGGCGGCGTCTGCACCAGCGCGGAGACGGCCAGGAAGACGGCGAACATCGAGAAGCCGAGGAACAGGCCGGCCACGTTCGCGACCACGATCGGGCGGTGCCGGAGCATCCGCGGGCTGACCAGCGGGTGTGTGACCCGCCGCTCGTACAGGACGAACGCGACCAGCACCACGACCGCGCCGGCCAGCGAGCCGAGCACCCGGGCCGAACCCCAGCCCCAGCCGTTGCCCTCCTCCAGCGGCAGGATCAGCAGCACCAGGCCGAGCCCGAGCAGACCCGCGCCGGCCCAGTCGAGCCCGCCGGTGGCCGCGCCCGCCCGGCGAGGAAGCAGCCACACCCCCGCCAGCCCGATCGCGGTCAGCGCGGACGCCAGCCAGAACAGCTGGTGGTAGTCGCCGCCGTCGCGCATCAGCAGCCCCGTGACCGCCAGCCCGAACCCGGCGCCGACCGAGAGCATGCCGCTGACCAGGGCCATCGCGCCGGTCAGCCGCTGCGCCGGCAGTTCCTCCCGCAGAACGCCGATGGCCAGCGGGAAGAGCCCGAAGCTGGCCGCCTGGGCGACCCGGCCGGCGAGCAGCAACGGAAGGCTGGAGGTGGTGGCGGCGAGCACCGAACCGAGCAGCACCACGGTCAGCACGCCGAGCATGACCGGACGCCGGCCGTAGAGGTCGCCCAGCCGGCCGAGCATCGGGGTGAGCACCGCGGCGGCGAGCAGGTTCGCGGTCACCACCCAGCCGGCCGCGCTGGTCGAGACGCCGAGATCGGCCCGGATGTCGGCGATGACCGGGACGACCAGCGTCTGCAGCGCCGAGACGAGGAGCACCGCGTAGCAGGCGACGGGCAGTGCGAGGCGCGTTTTCAGGGGCATGGGGCTGAACCTAGACCCATTCTCAACACGGTGTCGAGAAAAATCGATGTGACGTCGATTCCAGCCGATGGACTGTTAAGGTCGATGCTGTGCCAGCCATCAAGAGCCGCCGCGCCCCCACGAAGGGCGACCAGCGGGAGCAGGCCCTGATCGACGCCGCACGGTCGGCCTTCCGGGACAAGTCGATCAGCCAGGTCACGATCGACGAGTTGGCCGGCGCGGCAGGCATCGCGCGTTCCGGCTTCTACTTCTACTTCGAGTCCAAGCAGGCGCTGCTCGCCGCCCTCGTCGACCAGCGTCTCGCCGAGGCCGACCTGGAGATGGCCGAGTGGATCAACTCCGACGGCTTGGACCGGGACGCCCTGCGCCGCGGCCTGGCCGCCGGCCTGACCCGGTGGAAGGTCGACGGACGCTGGCTGCGCGAGGCCTTCGTCACGCCCGACCCCGGCCCCGAGGTGATGCACGTCCGCGACCGGCTGGTCGACGAGGGCTGCACCCTGTTCAGCACACGCATCGAACGCGACGCCCGGGCCGGCCGCACGGTCGGCGGCCCACCGGCCCTGGTCGCCAAGATGGCCGTCCACCTGCGCAGCATCACGTTCGCCGACGTCTACGCGAATCCCGGCGCCTACGACGAGGACGAGTTGCTCGACACCCTCACCGACGCGATCCTGCGCCTCGTCTACGGCCCGACCCCCGGCGGCGCCAAGCACTGACCCGGCGTCAAGCACTGACGCGGCGCCAAGCACTGACCCGGCCGAGCGCCTCGGCGCCCGCGGTCATCGGGCCCGGACCGGCCGCGCCCTCAGGGGACGCGGCCAAACACCGACGTTCGATTCTCCGAAGATCAAAAAGAATCGCTGTGGGGCCGCCGCCACCTCCCCCACCCGCCACTGGGTGGGTGGAAACGTAGCTCGCGGCACCGACGATTTCGGCGGTTGTCCACAGGCGGAAGCGAGTGACGTTGACGACGGTGGTGAGATCGAAGGATGGCTACATATGAGGTCGCGCTCGTGGTGCTCGTCGACTCGACGGGGGCCGTGCTCATGCAGCTTCGGGATGAGCACGCGCCGGCCTCGCCGAATCAGTGGAGCCTGCCGGGCGGCCGGATCGAACCCGGGGAGGCCCCGGTCGACGCCGCGAGGCGGGAGCTGCTGGAGGAGACCGGCCTGACCGCCGGCTGGCTGGTTCCGTTGTGGAGCGGCCCGCGCCCGTACGAGGAGGGTTTCCCGCACGACGTGACCGTGCACGTCTTCCGGGGCACCACGACCGCCCGCCAGCAGGATGTGGTGCTCGGCGAGGGAGTGGCGATGGTGTTCGTGCCCGAGGACGAGGTGTTCGACCGCGATCTGGCCGTCACCTCCGCCGCGGTGCTGGAGCGGCACCTGGGCTGATATCGGGTCGACACCGGCACCCGGCCGCGACGAGGCTCGGCCGGTGGAGATGGATCAGATCTACAGCGAGGGCAGCCGGCGGCTGTTCGAGGAGCTGGACGTCAGCCTGGATCCGCCGGGGCCGGACTCGCTGTTCGAGGTGGCCGCGCCCTTCCTGGAGCCGGGCGGGCACATTCTCGATGTGGGCTGCCGCGACGCCCGCCACCTCGTCACGCTGGTGGAGCGGCACGCCGGGACCGGCTCGGGCGTGGATCCGGTGCCGTGGCACGTCGAGCGCGCGCGGCTCGCCGTACGGGAGGCCGGTCTGGAGGACCGGATCACGGTACGTCGCGGCGTGGCGGAGGACCTGGCCGAGGCTTCCGGGAGCGTGGACACCGTCTGGTGCCGCGACGTCGTCGAGGTGCTGCCCGATCTGGACGGTGCGCTGGCCGAGATGCGCCGGGTGCTCCGCCCGGGCGGCCACGTGGTGATCTACACGAATGTCCTGAACGGGCCGCTGGATCCGGTGGAGACGCGGGACATCCACGAGCCGCTGGGCAACGTGGCCGGGAACCTCGTCGAGGAGGACCTGGAGGCGGCCTTCGCCCGGCACGATCTGCGGATCGTTCGCAGGGATGTGGTCGGGACGCGGTGGCGGGAGTTTATCGAGGAGCACGAGCAGTGGGTGTCGCGCGACCTGCTCCGGTTGGCGCGCTTACGGCGTACGCGTGACCGGGTGATCGAGCGGCACGGAGCCGACGCCTTCCGCACCGCCCAGGCCAGCCTGCAGTGGGGTGTCAACCAGCTCCTGGGCCGCTTCGTCCCGATGATTTATGTGCTCCGTTGACGCAACCCGAAGGTTGCTATAAGTTGAGTAGCAACCAATCAGTTGCTAAGGGAGACGACATGCCATTCCCCGATCGGATCGAGCGCACGCTGGAACTCACCCACTCGCCCGAGCGCGTCTGGGCGGCCCTGACCACCGCCGAGGGCCTCGGCACCTGGTTCGGCAACACCGCCGAGGTCGACCTGCGGGTCGGCGGCGAGGCCAAACTCGCCTGGGACAGCGGCGACACCGCGCGGCTGACCATCGAGCGCCTCGAGCCGCCACACGTCTTCGGCTACACCTGGCACATCTACGGGCTGCCGGAGAGCGACCCACGACGCACCTATGTGGAGTTCACGCTCGAGCCCAGCACGACCGGCACCACGCTGACCATGGTCGAGAGCGGGTTCGCGCAGACCACCGACGCCGAGCACAAGGTGGCGTGGCAGGGCAACCAGGGCGGCTGGACGAGCGAGCTGGGCGAGCTGGTCGCGTACCTCGATGACCGAGCCTGACCGCGAGACGGCGGCCCCGACGATGGCGCAGCCTGAACCAAAAGGGCCTGACCTGGAGGCGGTGGCCGCCGAGGTCTTCACCGCCCTGGCCGATCCGAGCCGGCGCGCGATCCTGGCCGAGCTCGCGGCCAGAGGGCCGGCCACCGCGACCGACCTGGCCGGCCGGTTGCCGATCACCCGGCAGGCGATCGCCAAGCACCTGGCCCTGCTGACCGAGGCGGGGCTGGCCGTCGCCGAGCCGGGTGAGCGGCGCCGCGTGCGCTACCGGCTGGACTCCGCGCCCATGCGGGTGGCCCAGCAGTTCCTCGGCGCACTGGCCCGCGACTGGGACGGCCCGCTGGCCGCCCTGCGGCAGAGACTCGAGGGAGAAACCGATGCTTGACCTGTTGCACGTGAAACTGGCCGACGACGCGACCCGGCGGCACGTGCTGTCCGCTCGACCGGACGCGCCGACGGTGCCCGATCGTCCGCCGCGGCAGCGTGGGGTGGCCATGCGCCGGGCGACGGTGACGGCGCTGCGCCGGCTCGCCGACCGGATCAGCCCGGACGCCGTGCCGGTGCGACGTCCGTACGTACCTGGAACGTGATCGTGCCGCCGTGCTCCTCGAACGACGTGCCCACGGCCTAGCCGGCGCCGGCGCCGACCTCCAGGACCGGGCCGGGCGCGGCGAGAGCGGACACGTCGTCGACCAATGCGGTGGGATAGCTCGGGCGGAGGCGGTCGTAAGCGTCGGCGGCCTCGCCGAAGACGGTTCGTCACCGACGTGAGGAGGACACGACCCCGACGGTACGGCGCGAAGAGAGCCCCCGGCCGGATTCGAACCGGCGACCTACCGCTTACAAGGCGGTTGCTCTGGCCAGCTGAGCTACAAGGGCGCCCGGACAGCATACCGGTTGGCCGTGTTGACCCTCGAAACGCCAGGTCAGCACGTTCGGACCTTGGCAGAACTGTGAAAAAGACCTAACGTAACGATGCTCTTCCCACTCGGATCGTCCGGCACGTTCCTGCCGGTGGAAAGGAAAGCTGATACTGCATGGCTACCGTTACGTACGAGAAGGCCTCCCGGATCTACCCAGGTTCCGAGCGTCCCGCGGTCAACGAGCTCAGCCTGGAGATCGGTGACGGCGAGTTCCTCGTCCTGGTCGGCCCCTCCGGTTGTGGCAAGTCCACCAGCCTGCGCATGCTCGCCGGCCTGGAGGATGTCGACCGCGGTCGCATCCTGATCCAGGGCAAGGACGTCACGAACCTCCCCCCGAAGTCCCGCGACATCGCGATGGTCTTCCAGAACTACGCGCTGTACCCGCACATGTCGGTGTACGAGAACATGGCGTTCGCCCTGAAGCTGCGCAAGACCCCGAAGCCGGAGATCGACCGCCGGGTGAAGGAGGCCGCCGCGCTGCTCCAGCTCGACGAGTACCTCGCGCGCAAGCCGAAGGCGCTCTCCGGTGGTCAGCGTCAGCGTGTCGCCATGGGCCGCGCGATCGTGCGTGAGCCGCAGGTGTTCCTCATGGACGAGCCGCTGTCGAACCTCGACGCCAAGCTCCGCGTCCAGACCCGTTCGCAGATCGCCACGCTGCAGGCCAAGCTCGGCATCACCACCGTCTACGTGACCCACGACCAGGTCGAGGCCATGACGATGGGCCACCGGGTGGCGGTCATGCTGGACGGCGTCCTGCAGCAGTGCGACACCCCGCGCGCCCTGTACGACACCCCCGGCAACGTCTTCGTGGCCGGCTTCATCGGCTCGCCGGCGATGAACATCAAGACCGTGGCGCTGACCGAGGCGGGCGCCTCGTTCGGCCCGCTGGCTCTCCCGCTGACCCGCGAGCAGGTCGCGGCGGCACAGAGCGGCGGCGGCAAGGTCACCCTCGGCTTCCGGCCGGAGGCCACGGACATCGTCACGGAGTCCGGCGGCGGACTGCCGATCGTCGTCGACCTGGTCGAGGACCTGGGCTCGGACGCCAACGTCTACGGCCACGCGGCCCTGGACGAGGGCTCGGAGCGCTTCGTGGTCCGCACCGACCGGCGCACCATGCCGAACATGGGCGAGACCGTGTACATCAAGCCGCAGATCAACCAGGTGCACGCGTTCAACGCGACGAGCGGCGAGCGGATCTGACCTGATCTCCTCTTGATGGATCGGCCCCGGCGGTTTCCGCCGGGGCCGTTCTCATTTCGCGATGCGCTGCCAGCGGAGATCTTCGTCAGCGACGCACGCGATGGCTTCGGTGTTCCACGAGCAAGAGGCGGTGCGTACGCCGGTCAGCGGCCCCAGCTGCACAGGGTCGTCGCCCAGGTGCCGTCCCAGCAACGACGGATCTTCCGCCGAGGTGGACAGCGCCCGCGAGAAGAGCAGCACGTTCCCGCCGTCCAGCCGGGCGCCCGCACCCTCGCCCGACCACTGCACCTTGCCGGTGGTGGCGTCGACCAGGGTCGCCTTGGCCGGCTGGGTGGACTGGTTGACCAGCACGTTGTCGCCGACCGGGGTGAGCGTTTCGGCGTTGGGCAGCGCGACCCGCCAGATCTTCCCGCCGTCGGCCACGTTGATGCCCGCCACCTGGGCGGTCTTGGCGTCGAAGGAAGCCGTCTCGACCCAGCACACGTAGTCGTCGCCGCACGGGGCCATGCGCTGGATCCGCTGTTCCTTGGCGACCTGACCGAGCACCTTGGGGTTGCCGAGACTGTCCAGGTCGTACGCGAGAATCCGTAGGGTGTTGCCGGACGACTCAGCGACGACGACCCGGCCGTTGTGCACCGCCACCGCCCCGTCCGTGTCGGCGATGTCCGCCTTGGGCTCGACCAGCACGGTCCCGTCCTTCGCGTCGATGACCCGCGCGGAGCGATCGCCCATCACCTGCAGCAGCCGGGTGTCGTCGCCACGGTCCGGTGCGAACGGCGCACCGGACACGGCCGCCGCCCCCGACACGTCGTCGCTGGTGGAGCTGGTGAACAGGGCCGGCACGACGCTGGACTCGCTGGCCGGGTCGGCGAGTTCCCACGCGGTCTCGCCGTTGCTCACCCGAAGTGCCACCAGCCGCTTGCCGTCGGTGTCCACGATGACGGCGTTGCCCCCGATGAAGACGACGCCGTCGCTGCCCTTCATGGTGTGCTGCCAGCGCGCCTTGCCGGTTTCCCGGTCGAGCACGACGAGCCGCTTGGAGTCCGACCCGGTGTCGGTGTCGGTGATCGCGGCCAGCCCGTCCGGCAGCCCGACGATCTGGTCCCACCCGGTGGCCAGCCCCGCATCGGTGCCGGACCACAGTTTCTTCCCGGTGCCCGCTTCGGCGGCGACCACGCCGAGCACACCCTCGTCCGCCTCGGTCGCGTAGTAGACCCGGTCCCCGACGATCGTGGTGTCCGCGAAGTTCGAGCTGAACTTCACCGCCGCCGGAATCGTCACGGCCGCCGACTTGTCCAGCGACTGGAAGTCCAGCGCCCGATAGCCCGGCCACAGCGTCCACGCGAGCACCGCGCCCGCCCCCACCACGACGACCAGGCCGGCAGCGACGATCAAGACCCATTTCTTCCGGTACGCCGGGACGTGCGCGTTCTGACCGCCCTGCTGTTCCTCAGACGCCAGCCACGACTGCTGTCCCGCCCCGCTGACCGGCCCGACGGGCCTGCCGTCGCCGCCGCGCCCGCCGCCTGGTCCACCTGGGCCGCTGCCTCGCACGCTTGGGTCGCCGCCGCCCAGCCCGCCGCTGCCTTGCCCGCCTGGGGTTCCGCCGCTTGGCCCGCTCGCGGTGCCGGCGCCGTTTCCTCTCCCGATCCCGCCGGCGTAGGTCGGTGGACCGCTCGGCCCGAAGGCCGCCGCCTCACCGGTCGCCCACGGGTCGACGGGCTCCGCATAGTCCGGCCCAGGTCCCGGCTCCTGCTGGGGAATGGTCACCGGCGTGGGCGTAGGGGTCGCCGCCTTGGCAATGCCCGACTGATACCGCACCTCGTCATCCGGAACAGCCGCCGCCGTCCCGGTATCCCACCCAGCACGCTCATCGACCTGAGTGCCGTCCAGCCCGCCCGTTCCGGTCCCCGCCTCGCCCCGTCCCGCCGAGTCAATGCCAGGCGCGCCCGCTCCCGCCGCCGCGCCTACTCCGGCTGCCGCCCCTGGTCCGGCTGCCGCCCCTGGTCCGGCTGCCGCGCCTGCCGGGGGCGCCGCCAGCCCCGCCGGGGAGACCGACGCCGCCGGTGAGGCGCCCGCTACTGCCCGAGCCGCGACCACCGCCACCACCGCACCTTCGGCGACCGGGAGTTCCGGCTGCTCCAGCACCGTGGGCGCGACCCCGAGCTCACCGTGCAGCAGCCGCGCCACCAGCGGCACCCGCGAAGACCCACCGACCAGGAACAGCCCCGCCAGCTCCCCCGGCGTCAACCCGGCCGCCTTGACCACCGCGCCGGTCTCGGCCACGCCACGGCGGATCAGTGGCCCCGCCGACGCCTCCAGCTCATCCCGGGTCAGGTGCAGGGCCTGCTCCACCCCCGGCACGGCCACCGGCGCCAGGGCGGAACGCGACAACATCTCCTTGGCACCGCGTACGTCATCCCAGAATTGCCGCCGAGCGCGCCATTGCGCGAGCGTGCGCGGATCGACCAGCGCGCCCCACGCCTCCGGCTCGCCGCCGGCGAGCGACTTCCCGAGGTGGTCGACCAGCGCCGCGTCGAGGTCGAGCCCGCCGAGGTCGTCCACCCCACCGGAGGCCGCCACCTCGAACCGCGGCCGCCCGTCCGGACCGAGCCCTTCGTTGCGGACGACGGCGACGTCCAGCGTCCCGCCCCCGAAGTCGAACACCGCGAGCGCCGCCCCCACCGGAACCGGCCGCCGCAGCACGTCGGAGAAGTACCGCGCGGCAGCAACCGGCTCCGGCACGAGCTGGGTCTCCGGCGGCCACCCGGCCCGGCCCAGTGCGTCGTGCAGGATCCCCCGCCGCCGCTGTCCCCAGGCGGCCGGGTAGGTCAGCACTGCCTGCGGCAGAAACCCCGCCGTGGCAACGGTTTCCCGGGCGACCGCCCCCAGCAGCGCGGCGAGCAGGTCGGCCACCGGCACGGTGACGTCACCGAGCAGAATGCCGTCGTCGTCGATGCGCCGCTTGGGGTTGGGTTCGATCCGGGCCGGGTCGGCGTGCCCGAGGCGTTGAGCGTCCCGTCCGACGTGGAGCCTGCGCTCGGCGTCGAGGTAGACCGCCGACGGCAGGAGCGGCTGCCCGTCGAAGAGGATCGGTCGCGTACGCCCGTCGGGCCAGCGCAGCATGGCAACCGTGTGCGACGTGCCGAGGTCAACGGCGAGCACAAAGCCGTCCCCAGGTCCGGTCATCCTCGCCGCCCTCCGCCAACGGACACCCGGCCCGCCATGTTACGGCCCCCGGACGACAAGTCCTCTCACCCGACCCGCGTCCCACCAGCCAAAACACGAGCCCCGCTCGCGCCGCGCGATTCTCAGCATTTCCGTTTGATCGGTCAAAACCGATTTGCGCGGGCCCCGCCGCCACCCCCACCCCGGCACTGGGTGGGTCAGAATGTACGGCTCGGCAAGACGCTTTCGGCGGTTATCCACAGCTTCGCCGGTGTGAGTTGGGCCAAATCGGGGCCGACCTGGTGCGGGGCCGACCTGGTGCGGGCCGACCCGGTGCGGGCCGACCCGGTGCGGGCCGACCCGGTGCGGGCCGACCCGGTGCGGGCCGACCTGGTGCGGGCCGACCCAGTTCAGGGCCGACCTAGTTCAGCAGCACGATCTTGCCGCGGGCATGGCGCGTCTCGACCAGAGTGTGCGCCTCCGCCGCGGCCTCCAGCGGAAACGTGGCCGCCACCGGGATCCGCAGCCGCCCCTGCCCAGCCAGCTCCGCCGCGATCGCCAGCCCGTGCAACGCCGGCGGATCAGCGGCACCGATCGTCGCGCCGCCCTCGCCGCCCTCGCCGCCCTCGCCGCCCTCGCCGCCCTGGTCAACCTCGCCGGCGGGAGCGCCGTGGGACATGTGCACGCCGTGGGCCGCCGCCTCGAAGTCGGCGATCGTCACCACGCGCGCCGCGTCCCCGGCGATGGTGATCAGGTCGGGCAGGGCACCGCCGGCACAGTCGAAGACGCCGTCCACGCCGGCCGGCGCCAGCTCGCGGACCCGGTCGACCAGGCCGGGGCCGTACGTGGTGGGTGTCGCACCGAGCGAGCGCAGGAAGTCGTGGTTGTGCGCGCTCGCCGTGCCGATGACCGTGGCGCCGCGGGCGACGGCCAGCTGGATCGCGACCGTGCCGACACCGCCGGCCGCACCGTGGATCAGGACGGTCTGGCCGGGTCGGGTGCCGAGCCGGTCGAGCACCCGGGTGGAGGTCTCGACGTTGCCCGAGGCGCCGCCGGCTTCCGCCCAGCTCCATTCCGCGGGTTTGGGCGCCCACGCCTCCAGCACCGCGTGGTCGGCGTTGGTGCCGCCGAAGGTCGCGGACACCCCGAACACCTCGTCGCCGAGGCTGACCCCGGTGACGCCGTCGCCGATCTCGTCCACCACCCCGGCGGCGTCGACGCCGGTGACGAAGGGGAATTCGGTGGGCACGATGTCGCGGAGGCGCCCGGAGCGCAGGTAGGTCTCGCCGGCCGTGACTCCGGAGGCGCGCACCGCGATGCGGATGCGGTTCGGTCCGGCGTGCGGGGCGGGGGCTTCGGCCACGTGTACGACCTCAGCAGGGCCGTATTCGGAGAATTGAACAGCTCTCATGCCCCGGAACGTAACGGAACAGCTGATCCGTTTAGCTAAAGTGAGACTGGTGACGGAGCAAGTGGTTCAGAAGCTGCGATCGGATGCCCGCGACAACCGGGACCGCATCCTGGAGGTGGCCCGCGAGGCGTTCGCCGTGGAGGGTCTCGATGTGCCGATGCGCGAGGTCGCCCGGCGCGCGGAGGTCGGCGTGGCCACCCTCTACCGCCGCTTCCCGACGAAGGAGGCGCTGCTCACGGCCGCTTTCGCCGAGCAGATGGCGGTCTGCATCGCGATCGTCGACGAGGGCCTGACGGTCGGCGACCCGTGGGAGGGATTCTGCCTGGTGGTGGAGAAACTGCTGGTGGTGCACGCCCTCGATCGGGGCTTCGCCCGCGCGCTCACCTCGCAGTACCCGCGCATCTTCGACTTCGCGGACGGCCGGGACCGCACGATGCGCGCGCTGCTGAAGCTGATGGCACGCGCCAAGGCGGCCGGCGACCTGCGCAAGGACGTCGTACTGGAGGACCTGGTGCTCGCGATGATGGCGAACGAGGGCATCCGCGCCGACTCGCCGGACATGCGGGTCGCCGCCTCGCGCCGGTTCGCCGCCCTGATGATCCAGTCGTTCCGGGCACGCCCGACGCCGACCCCGCTCCCCCCGGCCGTCCGCCTGCCCCTCTTCATCCGAGGTTGAGCAGGCGGCAGGCGACGGGCGGCAGGTGGCTCAGGTGTAGGTGCGGCGGCGGCTGACCTCGGCGAGGGTGACCGCCGCGGCGACCGAGGCGTTGAGCGACTCGACCTCGGACGACATCGGGATGCTCACCCGCAGGTCACAAGTCTCGCCGACGAGGCGGGACAGGCCGCGACCCTCGGAGCCGACCACCACCAGGAGCGGGCCGACCGCGACCTCCAGCTGGTAGAGGTCCATCTCGCCGTCGGCGTCCAGCCCGATCGCCGTGAAGCCCGCCTGCTGGCAGGCCTTGATCGCCCGGGTCAGGTTGACCACCTGCGAGACCGGCACCCGGGCGGCCGCCCCGGCACTGGTCCGCCAGGCCGTGGGCGTGATGCCAGCGGCGCGGCGCTCGGTCATGAAGACGCCGTGACCGCCGAACGCCGCGACCGAGCGGATGACCGCGCCCAGGTTGCGCGGGTCGGTCACCCCGTCCAGTGCGACCAGCAGCGGCGCGGTCTGCTCCAGGGCGGACGCGATCAGGTCGTCGAGCTGCGTGTACGCGAAAGGTGGGACCTGCACCCCGATGCCCTGGTGCAGGACGCCACCGGTCATCCGGTCGAGCTCGTTGCGGCTCACCTCGAGGATCGGGATGCCCCGGTCGCCGGCGGTGCGGATGATCTCGTTCACCCGGTCGTCGATGTCGATGCCCTGCGCCACGTAGAGCGCGGTCGCCGGGATGGCGGCCCGCAGCGCCTCGACCACGGGGTTGCGGCCGAGCAGCAGCTCCGGCCCCTCCTTGGTCGGGTTGGACCGGCGGCCCGGCGCGATCCGGGGCCCGCTGCGCGGGTTCGCCTTGCCTCGCTGCGGGGCGGGACGACCGGCGCTGGCGCCCCGGCCACCACCCCGGCCCCAGGTGGTGTCCTTGGTGCCGGGAATGCCGATCTTGGGCGCGCGCCCCTGTGCCGCCGCCGCCTTGCGCTCTTTTTCCTGCTTGCGAGCGGTCTTGGCGGGCAGTTCCTCGGTGCCGGAGTAGCCCTTGTGCCAGGGGCGCTCGTCGGCGGGCAGGGTACGGCCGCGGCCCTTGAGCGCATCGCGCCGCTTGCCGCCCGAACCGACCGTGGCGCCCTTCTTGGACGTCACACGACGGCTACGGTTGTTGGAATTTCCGGGCATCAGTGCTGCTCTCCCACGGTCCAGCGGGGTCCGGCCGGGGTGTCTTCCACCTGTACGCCCGCATTCTTCAACTGATCGCGGACCGCGTCTGCGGCGGCCCAGTCCTTCCGGGCCCGCGCCTGAGCACGCTGCTCGAGGGCAAGGTGGACGAGGGCGTCCACCACGGGCTTGAGGTCGTTGCCACGGCGGCCGCCGCCCCATGCGGGGTCGAGCGGGTCGAGGCCGAGGACGCCGAGCATGGCCCGGACGGCGGTGAGCGCGGCGCGGACGCCGGTCTCGTCGCTCGCGGCCAGCGCGGTGTTGCCCTCGCGGATGGTGTCGTGCACCACGGCGAGCGCCGCGGACGTGTTGAGGTCGTCGTTCATCGCGGCGGCGAAGTCGGGCGGCACGTCCATCGGCCGGCCGGGACCGACGATCTCCACGGCCCGCTGGACGAAGCCCTCCATCCGCCGGTACGCCGTGGCGGCCTCGTGCAGCGCCTCGTCGGAGTAGTCGATGCGCGAGCGGTAGTGCGGCGTGCCGAGGTAGTAGCGCAGCTCGACCGGCCGGATGCCCTGCCCGGTGACCGACTCGAGGTCGATCACGTTGCCCAGCGACTTGCTCATCTTGGCCTCGCCGAGGTTGAGCAGCGCGTGGTGCACCCAGTAGCGGGCGAACGGCAGCCCGGCGGCGCGTGACTGGGCGATCTCGTTCTCGTGGTGCGGGAAGGTCAGGTCGAGCCCCCCGCCGTGGATGTCGAACTCGTCGCCGAGGTAGCGCCGGGCCATCGCCGAGCACTCGATGTGCCAGCCGGGACGGCCGCGGCCCCACGGCGACGGCCAGGACGCGTCGGCCGGTTCGCCGGGCTTGACCGCTTTCCACAGCGCGAAGTCGCGATAGTCGTGCTTGTCCCGCTCGCCGCCGTCGGCCGGGGCGCGCATGTCCTCCGGCTTCTGACCGGAGAGGGAGCCGTAGCCGTCGAACGAGGGCACGTCGAAGTAGACGTCGCCGCAGCCGTTGTCGGACGGGTAGGCGTGTTTACGCTCGATGAGATCGTCGATCATGTCGTGCATCTCGGTGATGTGCCCGGTGGCCAGCGGCTCGTAGGTGGGCGGCAGCACGTTGAGCGCGGCGTAGTCGTGCTCGAGCGCGAGCTTGTTCTCGTACGCGATCGCCCAGTAGGGACGTTTCTGGGTGACGGCCTTGTCGAGGATCTTGTCGTCGACGTCGGTGATGTTGCGGACGAAGGTGACCTCGAGGCCGGTGTGCAGGAGCCAGCGCCGTAACACGTCGTAGTTGACCGCGGAGCGCAGGTGGCCGATGTGCGGCACCGACTGGACCGTGAGACCGCACAGGTAGATGCCGACCTGACCGGGCGTCATCGGGACGAAGTCCCGGACGGATCGGGTCGCGGTGTCATGCAGGCGGAGCGTCACCAATCAAGGGTACCGAGGCCGTCTAACCGGAAACGCCCCGCCTGTGGACAACTAGGGCCTGGTCATCCGGAGGACGTCGAGCGCCTGATCGAGTTGATCTTCGGTGAGGGTGCCCCGCTCGACATGCCCGCGTTCCAGCACCACCGAGCGGATGGACTTGTCCGAGGCCAGCGCCTCCTTCGCGATCGCGGCCGCCTCGTCGTACCCCAGGTAGCGGTTGAGCGGCGTGACGATCGAGGGCGAACCCTCGGCGTACCCCCGGGCGATCTCCTCATTGACCTGCAGACCGTCGATGCAGCGGTCGGCGAGCATCCGCGCGGCCGCCGCCAGCAGCCGGATCGACTCGAGCAGGTTGCGGGCCATCACCGGCAGCATCACGTTGAGCTCGAAGTCACCCTGGCTGCCGGCGAACGCCACCGCCGCGTCGTTGCCGATGACCTGGGCGCACACCTGGCGCACCGACTCGGGCACCACCGGGTTCACCTTGCCGGGCATGATCGACGACCCCGGCTGAAGGTCGGGCAGGCGCAGCTCGCGCAGCCCCGCCCGCGGGCCCGAGCCCATCCAGCGGATGTCGTTGACGATCTTGTAGAGGCCGACCGCGACGACCCGGAGCTGCCCCGACGCCTCGACCAGCGCGTCCCGGGCGCCCTGCGCCTCGAAGTGGTTGCGCGCTTCACTCAGCGGCAGTCCCGTCATGTCCTTGAGCGTGGCGATCACCGCGGGCGCGAACCCCGGCGGAGTGTTCACGCCCGTGCCGACGGCTGTCCCGCCCAGCGGCAGCTCGGCCAGCCGGGGCAGGGTGTCGGTGAGCCGGTCGATGCCGTACTGCACCTGCGCGGTGTACCCGGAGAACTCCTGGCCCAGCGTGACCGGCGTGGCGTCCATCAGGTGCGTACGCCCGCTCTTGACCACCTCGGCCCAGGCGTCGGACTTGACCTTGAGCGCCGCGGCCAGGTGATCGAGCGCCGGGATGAGGTCGCTGGTGATCGCCTCGGTCGCGGCCAGGTGGATCGACGAGGGGAAGACGTCGTTGCTCGACTGGGAGGCGTTCACGTGATCGTTGGGGTGCACGCTCCGGCCCAGCTCACGCGCGGCGAGCCCGGCGATCACCTCGTTGGCGTTCATGTTCGACGACGTGCCGGAACCGGTCTGGAAGACGTCGATCGGGAAATGGTCGTCGTACCCGCCGCCCGCCACGTGCGCGGCAGCGGTGGCGACGGCCTTGGCGAGGTCGTCATCGAGCACGCCCAGGGTGGCGTTGACCTGGGCCGCGGCACCCTTGATCTGGGCCAGCGCCCGGATGTGCGCCGGCTCCAGGCCACGCCCGGAGATCGGGAAGTTCTCCACCGCCCGCTGGGTCTGCGCTCGCCACAGGGCGTCGGCCGGAACCCGGACCTCGCCCATCGTGTCCTTCTCGATGCGGTAACCGCTCTCGTCAGTCGTCACAGTCCATTCGTACACCGCAGTGGACGCGCTGGACGACGGAACGTACCGTGGGCGAGCGTTTGGACTGCCTACTGAACAGGATCTTTGCTGATGCGACGCGCTCTGTTGGCCGCTGTTGCGGGTGGTGCCCTGGTGGCCCTGGCCGCCTGCGGGAACGACGCGAACAACGCCTCGACCACCGCGGACCAGGCGCCCACGGCGCCCTCCCCGACGGCCGAGTCGACCTTCCACGCGCCCGACTACACGGCGAACTCCAAGCAGGTCTGCGACAAGGTCGCGGCGATCTACCAGGACGGCTTCGCCGGCTTCTCCACCCAGCTGGGGAAGATGATCGCCAACAAGGAGGCCAAGCAGGCCGGCTCGGCGGAGGTGGCGCGCAAGGCCGCGGGCGAGGAGCTCAAGAAGGTCGGCGCGCAGATCAAGAAGGAGGTCGCGGCCGCCGAGGACCCCGACCTGAAGGCCGCCGGCACAGCAAGCGCGGCGAAGGTCACCGGCAGCGCGACCGACAAGGCCTTCTTCGACTCGATCAAGACGACGAAGGACCTGGACGCCCGCATCGAGTCGAAGATGCTCGACTGGATGAACCCGGTCACGGGGTATTGCGCCTAAAGATCCACTTCCTCCGAGTACGGGCACACCAGAGCCCCGTCCCCACCCCGCGAGCCGAGCGATCCGTCCAGGTCCGTGCCGCGCCCTCCGGCGGCCACGGATCCGTCCGGCCAAAGCTCCGCAGCGCACCAGGAATTTCCCTTCCCAGCAAGACAGAGGCCCGACGCATCTCGACGACTGCGCCGGGCCTTTCGTCTTGACCACGGGCGAACCTGAACCCATCCGCCACGCTGTCTACTCGCGAGCTACCCCAATTCTAAGTCCTGTACGTATTGAACGTCTAGAACGTATTCGACGATCTTTCGAACACGCCGACGTCCTACCGTGGGCGTGTGATTGACCCGCTCGCTCCCACGCCGCTGTATGTGCAGCTCGCCGACCTGTTGGCGAGGATGATCGAGCGCGGTGAACTCAAGGAGGGCGATCCGCTCCCGAGCGAGTCCTACCTACAGCAGGAGTATGGACTCGCCCGGGGAACCGTGCGCTCAGCCGTCCGCCTGCTGCGCGATCGCGGCCTCGTCACCACCGCACCACAGCGCGGGACCTACGTGACCCGCCGCGCAGGCAAGTAACGGTGAACCGAGAACCTGCGTCGTGCCGGATGGCCGAGCCGAGTGGTCAGAGGCCGGCGATCGCCGCGGGGAGGTCCGTCATGCGGGGCGCTCGCTGTCCACGAGGACCCCGTCGTTGTCGAAGATCACCATCTGGGGCCGGGACATAAGAGTCAGGGCTTCCCGATGGTGAGGAGCGGGTTGGGGCGGGTGACGTCGGCGAAGAAGTCGTTGCCCTTGTCGTCGACGACGATGAAGGCCGGGAAGTCCTCGACCTGGATCTTCCAGACGGCCTCCATGCCCAGCTCGGGGTATTCGAGCACCTCGACGTGCCGGATGCAGTCCTGGGCGAGGCGTGCTGCCGGTCCGCCGATCGAGCCCAGGTAGAACCCGCCGTGGCTCTGGCAGGCGCGGGTGACCTGGGCGGAACGGTTGCCCTTGGCCAGCATGACCAGGGAGCCGCCGGCCGCCTGGAACTGCTCCACATAGGCGTCCATGCGCCCGGCCGTGGTCGGGCCGAACGAGCCGGAGGCGTACCCCTCAGGGGTTTTGGCCGGTCCCGCGTAGTAGACCGCGTGGTCGCGCAGGTACTGCGGCATCGGCTCGCCGGCGTCCAGGCGCTCGGCGATCTTGGCGTGTGCGATGTCCCGCGCCACCACCAGCGGGCCGCTCAGCGACAACCGGGTCTTCACCGGGTACTTGGAGAGCATCTCCCGGATCTGGTCCATCGGTTGGTTGAGGTCGACGTGGACGACCTCCTCGTCGCCCAGCTCGACCTCGGGCAGGAAGCGGGCCGGGTCGGCCTCGAGCCGTTCCAGCCAGACCCCGGACGGTGTGATCTTGGCGAGGGCCTGGCGGTCGGCGGAGCAGGAGACCGCGATCGCGACCGGGCAGGACGCGCCGTGCCGCGGCAGGCGGATCACGCGTACGTCGTGGCAGAAGTACCGTCCGCCGAACTGCGCGCCGATGCCGAAGTCGCGGGTCAGCTCCAGCACCGCCGCCTCGAGCTCGACGTCGCGGAAGCCGTGCGCCGCCATGGTGCCGTGCCGGGGCAGGTTGTCCAGGTATTTCGCGCTGGCCAGCTTCGCCGTCTTCAGCGCGTACTCGGCGCTGGTGCCGCCGATCACGACGGCGAGGTGGTACGGCGGGCAGGCCGCGGTGCCGATCAGCCGCAGCTTCTCGTCCAGGAACGACATCATCCGCGCCGGGTTCAGCAGCGCCTTGGTCTCCTGGTAGAGGTACGACTTGTTGGCCGAGCCGCCGCCCTTGGCCATGAACAGGAACTTGTACGCGTCCGGCTGCCCGCCCGGGTCCTCGGCGTAGAGCTCGATCTGGGCCGGCAGGTTGGACCCGGTGTTCTTCTCGTCCCACATGGTCAGTGGCGCGAGCTGCGAGTAACGCAGGTTCAGCCGGGTGTACGCCTCGTACACGCCGGCGGCGATGGCCTCCTCGTCGCGGCCGTCGGTGAGTACGTGCCGGCCACGTTTGCCCATGATGATCGCGGTGCCGGTGTCCTGGCACATCGGCAGCACGCCACCGGCCGCAATGTTGGCGTTGCGCAGCAGGTCGAGAGCCACGAAGCGGTCGTTGGGCGACGCCTTGGGGTCGTCGATGATCGAGGCGAGCTGGGCCAGGTGCGCCGGCCGCAGGAAGTGCGCGATGTCGTGCATCGCCTCGGCCGTGAGCAGGGACAACACCTCGGGCTCGACGGTCAGGAACCGGCGCCCGCCGGGCCCCTCGACCACGTCCACGCCCTCGTCGCTGATCAGTCGGTAGTCGGTGGTGTCGTCGCCGACCGGCAGCAGAGGCGCGTAGGTGAAGGAGGAGGGTGCGGTCATGAGCGGCAAGCCTAAGCCAGTGCGTATCGAGAGTGCGAACTCCCCCGGATCAAAGTTCGGTCACCGGTAGGGCAGGTAGGCCATGTCCCGCCCGTCGACCACGATCAGACCCTCGGGTCCGGAGGCGAAGACCGAGGCTTCGGTACGCGTGTCGACCAGCACCCGCCCGCCGGAGGGCGACAGTGCGGTGACGCGGCGTGGCGACGTGTTCGTCACGATCGCGGCGTACGGGGTGAGCGCCGCGGAGGCCTGGTCGTTGACGCTCCGCCGCCAGGTCACGTCCCCGGTGCTGAACGACCGTCCGGTGAGCGTCTTCCTGTCGGCGCTGCGGATGATCGCGTGCGCGTCGTTGACGGCGAGCACATCCTGGTCCTTGGCGCCGTACCAGAGCCGCCGCCCGTCGTGCGCCGCGATCAGCTCCTCGCGGCCGACCGGGTCGACGCCGAGCACCACGTCGTCGCCGCCGGCCGGATCCCGTTCCTGCTTGCAGGACGAGCCGTTGTCGGCGGTGCGCAGGTTCAGGCCGGTGCGCTGCCACACCACGCCGGCTCCCGGGTCGGTGGCGACGACGCTGTAGTAGCAGGTGCCGTCGCCGGCCTCGCCGGTGACGGTGAGCACCCGGCCGCCGGCCACCGAGACGCGTTCCTCCGGCTTGGGTGTCACGGTCTGCACGACCTTGCCGGTGGCGGTGTCGACGATCCGCACCCGGCCGCCGTCCGGGAGGCCCATCAGCGAGGGCAGGTAGGGCCGGCCGGCGACCTGCCCGTCCACATGCGACCCGGTCATCGGGTGGGTGTCCGGCAGGTCGGGGTTGGCCGCGTCCAGTACGAAGCCGATGCCGCCGGTGCTCACCGTCCACAGCGGACGGGTGCCGCGCGGATCCCAGGCGGTCAGCTCGCACTCGCCGCCCTTGACGCAGCTCAGGTCGACGATCGCGTCCCGGTACGCCCACACCGCGGTGGCCGTCTTGTCGCTGCGCCGGACGGCTCCGCTGCGCGGGTCGAGCACCTGGTAGCCCTTGGTCAGCAGTTTGCCGGTTACCACCACGGCGTCCGATCCGACGCCGGCGACCGAGGCCCAGTCGGCGTCCGACTGCCACAGTTTCACGCCGGCGCCGAGGCCGTAGGACTCGACCCGGGTGCGGTATTCGATGATGGCCGCGTCGCCGGCGATGGTCACGCTGGCCGGCGATCCGCTGAGTTTGATCTGCCATTGCGAGGCGCCGTCGGCGATCGGCCCGGCGGCGGTGACCCAGCTCCAGACCTTCGGCCAGGGGTTGAAGACGTTGGTGAGGGCGAGCACGACGAGGCCGACGACGATGAAGATCGCCACATACCCCCTCGGGGTGCCGCCGGAAGCCACAGCACACGCTAACGAGATCCACCCGCCACGTCCGTGAGGGGGTAATTGCCCGTGTCGTCCTATTAAGACCGCTTCGCGGCTTGAAGGACCAACGGCATGATCCGGTACGGGATGAGCTCGGCAAGGGCGATGATGGTGGCCGCCCGGAGGATTCCCTCGTAGCCCAGGATCTCGTCGATCACCCGCTGCAGGTCGGTGTTCGATCGGGCCACCACGCGACACATCAGGTCCCCGCTGCCGGTGATCGTGTGCGTCTCCAGAACCTCCGGGATCGCCGCCAGGTGGTCGGCCACCGCGCTGTGCCCGTACCGCTGACTGATCTCGAGGGTGACGAAACTGGTCACGCCGAAGCCGATCGACGCGGGCGCGACGTCGGGTCCGAAGCCGCGGATCGCGCCGCGCGCGATCAACTTGTCCAACCGGGCCTGGACCGTGCCGCGGGCGACCGCAAGGCGGCGGGAGAGCTCGAGCATGCCGATCCGCGGCTCGTCCCGCAGCAACGAGAGCAGCCGCGCGTCGAGCTCGTCCAACTGGACATCCTGACCAGTCATCGCGGTCTCCCACTCTACGGATTGCGCAGGTTGACCAGCCAAAACTACAACTATTGCCCATTCACCGGCCGTGAGACGACCATCACGCCATGACGCAGATGATGGAAAGCGCGACCCCGACAGCCGACGTCTTCCCCGTCCAGGGCGTCGACCACCTGCAGTTCCTCGTGGGCAACGCCAAGCAGGCGGCCCACTACTACTCGACCGCGTTCGGGATGACCTGCGTGGCCTACCGCGGCCCCGAGAACGGCTACCGCGACCACGCCGAGTACGTGCTGACCAGCGGCGGCGCCCGCTTCCTGATCACCGGTGCGGTGCACGCGGGCGCGGCCGGCGCCGACCATGTCGCCGCGCACAGCGACGGCATCAAGGACATCGCGCTGGCCGTCCCCGACGTCGACAAGGCCTACGAGCACGCGGTCACGGCCGGCGCCCGCGGCGTCACCGAGCCGTACGACGTCAAGGACGAGCACGGCACCGTCCGGCTCGCCGCCATCGGCACCTACGGCGACACGGTGCACACGCTGATCGACCGCTCGCAGTACGACGGCCCGTTCTTGCCCGGTTTCGTGACCCGCGGCCCGATCGTCGACCGCAGCGCCGCCATCGCCGCGGGTGTCCAGCCCAAGCGCTACTTCCAGGCCGTCGACCACGTGGTCGGCAACGTCGAGCTCGGCAAGATGGACGAGTGGGTCGAGTTCTACCGCCGGGTCATGGGCTTCACCAACATGGCCGAGTTCATCGGCGACGACATCGCCACCGACTACTCCGCCCTCATGAGCAAAGTCGTCGCGGACGGCACCCGCAAGGTCAAGTTCCCGCTCAACGAGCCGGCCGTCTCGCAGCGCAAGTCGCAGATCGACGAGTACCTCGAGTTCTACGGCGGCCCGGGCGCCCAGCACGTCGCGGTGGCCACCAACGACATCCTGCGCAGCGTCGACGCGATGCGCGCGGCCGGCCTCGAGTTCCTCGACACGCCGGACTCGTACTACGACGACCCGGAACTGCGCGCCCGGATCGGCGAGGTGCGGGTACCGATCGAGGAGCTGAAGAAGCGCTCGATCCTGGTCGACCGGGACGAGGACGGCTACCTGCTGCAGATCTTCACCAAGCCGGTGCAGGACCGCCCGACGGTCTTCTTCGAGCTGATCGAGCGGCACGGCTCGCTCGGATTCGGCAAGGGCAACTTCAAGGCGCTGTTCGAGGCCATCGAGCGGGAACAAGAGCTGCGCGGAAACCTGTAACACTGTCCCGGTGACTTACCAGGCCTACCCGCCCTATCAGGGCCCGCAGCAGCCGCAATACCGACCGCTGCCGCAACCGATGAGCCCGGGCGGGCAGCCGCTGGCCGACTTCGGCACGAGGCTGCTCGCCTACATCATCGACAGCGCGATCGTCAGCGCCGTCCTGATGGTCGTCTTCGTACCGGCGTTCGGCTTCGTGATGTTCAACGCGATGTCGGACCTGCAATTCGACCCCGAGACGGGCAGCACCGCCGAGATCGACCCGTTCGGCGACTTCGTCGGGCCCTTCCTGCTGCTGGAGGCCGGGCTGATCCTCTTCATGCTGATCGCCTACTACTGCTACCACGTCGAATACATGCACCGGAACGGCCAGACGCTCGGCAAGAAGATCATGAAGCTGCGGGTGGTCCCGCTCGACCCACAGGCCACACTGACCCGCGGCATGGCGGCGAAGCGCTACCTGGTGGAGATCGTGGGCGGCGTGGTGATCCCGCTCTTCAGCTGGCTGGACGGGCTCTGGCAACTGTGGGACAAGCCGTACCTGCAGACCCTCCACGACAAGTTCGCCCAGACGGTCGTGGTAAAGGTTGGCCCATGAGCTCGTTGCCCGCCGGCTGGTACAAGGATCCGGCCGACCCGGAGACCCAGCGTTACTGGGACGGTGAGGGCTGGTTCGGCAAGGCCATCCCGGCCGACGCCACGCCGCCCTCCGGGCCGCCGGAGCCGGAGCCCGAACCGGCCGCTCCCGAGCCGGTCAGCACGCCCGCCGCCACCCCGGACCCGAAGAAGGTCCCGGAGTACCCGCAGACCTGGACGCCGCCTCCCGGGTACCCGCCGCCCCCGCCCGGATGGATGCCGCCGCCCGGCTGGGCGCCGCCACCCGGCTCCGGCTGGGTCGTGCAGGCCCGGCCGCACGGGTTCGCGCTCGCCGGGATGGGCCAGCGGTTCCTCGCCCGGCTGGTCGACGTGTTCGCCGTCCTGCTGCTCAACGTGGTGGTCAACGGCTGGTTCGCGTACCAGTTCTACCTCGAGTTCGTCCCGATGTGGCGGGCCGCGATGGCCGACCCGTTCGGCGAGCAGCCGCAGCCCACGGCCCGCTCGGAGTACCTGCTCTGGACCATGCTGATCATCGCCACGCTGCTCTGGCTGCTGTACGAGGCGCCGGCCGTCGGATCCCGCGGTCAGACGCTCGGCAAGCGGCTGATGGGCATCAAGGTGATGGCGGTGGAGAACACCGACGCGCTCGGCTTCGGGCGGGCGTTCAAGCGCTGGGCACGGCTCGGACTGTGGACGCCGTTCTGGGGCTGCGCCGGGTTCGGGCTCCTGCTCCAACTCGTCGACTCCCTGTCGCCGCTCTTCGACCAGCAGCTGCGACAGGCACTGCACGACAAGACGGCCCGCACGGTCGTCGTCGCGCTCCCGCCGGACAACCGGCAGCACAGCGCCGTCGCCCCCGGCGGCACGTCATCCTCCTCGTCGTCCACCTCCCCGGACGCCGGCGGCGGCAACTCGGAAGGACAACCCTGATGACCCGGCTCACCCGCGCCGACCTGGACGCGCTGCCCAGCTACGTACCCGGGCGCAGCGTCGCCGACCTGGCGCGGGAACTCGGCATCGCCGAAGCCATCAAGCTGGCCAGCAACGAGGTGCCGTTCGGGCCGCTGCCCGGCGTCGTCGAGGCCGTGGCGGCGAGCATGCTCGGATCCCACCGCTACCCCGACATGGGCGTGGTGGAGCTGAGGGACAAACTCGCCGACCGGTACGCCGTGGCCGCCGACCGGGTCGTCACCGGCTGCGGCTCGGTGGCCCTGGCCGAGCACCTGATCAGGGCGACCAGCCTGCCCGGCGACGAGGTCGTGTACGCCTGGCGGTCGTTCGAGGCGTACCCGATCATCACGGCCACCGCGGGCGCCACCTCGGTCCGGGTGCCGAACACCGCGGCGCACGGACACGACCTGCCGGCCATCGCCGCGGCGATCACCGACCGGACCAGGGTCGTGATCGTGTGCAACCCGAACAACCCGACCGGCACGTCGGTGGGCCGCGCCGAGCTCGACCGGTTCCTGGACGACGTACCGTCCGACGTGCTGGTCGTCCTCGACGAGGCGTACCGGGAATTCGTCACCGACGAGCAGGTGCCGGACGCGCTGACCACCTACGGCGACCGGCCGAACGTGGCCGTGCTGCGTACCCTCTCGAAAGCCTGGGGTCTGGCCGGCCTGCGGATCGGCTTCCTGGTCGCGCAGCCGGAGGTCGCCGCCGCCGTCCGCAAGGTGGTGACGCCGTTCTCGACCAGCCTGGTCGCCCAGGCCGCGGCGATCGCCGCACTGGACCAGGAGGACGAGGTCCGCCGGCGCTGCGCACTGGTGATCGCCGAACGGGACCGGGTCACCGAGGCGGTACGCAAACTCGGCGTGGACGTGCCGACGTCACAGGCCAACTTCGTCTGGCTGCCGCTCACCGACCGGGCCGCCGCTTTCGCCGCCGCCTGCGAACAGCGCGGCGTGATCGTCCGAGCCTTCCAGGGCGACGGCGTCCGGGTCACCATCGGCACCCCCGAGGAGAACGACGCGTTCCTGTCAGCCGCCGAGGTCGCCCTGGCCTAGCCGGGCAAGCGGCTGGGTTCGGCCGCGCGTCAGGAGACGGACGGGGGCCAGCGGTGGGCGCGCCAGTCGTCCCAGGTCGGGAAGCCGGGTGGCGGGGCACCGATGGGGTCGGTGCCGTCGAGTTCGCCCGGGGTGGGGATCTCGATGACGGCGGCCCACTCGGCCAGTTCCTCGTCGGACATGGGCCAGGTGGTGTGCGGCGCCTCGGCCTGCCGCTGGTCGGCTCGTCTTCGCTGCTCGGCCGCGGTGACCTCGAAATAGTGCATCTCGACCGCCGCGCCGCGGTCGGCGGCGGCCCGGCGCAGGGCGGAGCGCTCGTCCCGGCTCCAGAGGCCGTAGTCGATCACGACGTTGGTGCCCAGTTCCAGGGCTCGCAGCCCGATCCGGATGAGCCGTCCTTCGATCACGTCCGCGGCGGACGGCGGGTTCCCGTTCCCGTAGAGGGCCTTCACCCATTCGTCCTTCGTGAGACGGATTGCGTCATGCTCGATCTCGATGCGGCGGGCGGCCGTGGTCTTGCCGGTGCAGGGGAGCCCCACGGTCAGGAACAGCGTCGGTGGTTTCGTCATCAGCATCATCATCGCGGGAAGCGATCCGGGGCGGGACACCGGCCGGACGGATCCGTAGCCGCCGGAAGTCGCGGCACGGACCTGGACGGATCGCCCGGCCCGCGGAGCGGGGACAAGGCGCCGGTGTGCTCGTACCCCCAGAAGTGGATCTTAGAAATTGACCTTGGCCGCGATCAGCCGGCCGGTGCGGGCGCCGCGGAAGACGGCCTCCGGGTCGGCGAAGTCGGCGGTCACGGCGTAGAGCGTGCCGTCCGGGGCGAGGGCGCAGTCGAAGGCGCCGCGGTCCAGCGTGACCGTCTGGACGATCTCGCCGCCCGCACGGACCCTGCGGCAGTGTTTGCCGGGGACCGAGGCGTACCAGATCGCGCCCTCGGCGTCGAAGCACAGGCCGTCGGGGGCGTCGCCGGGCAGCTCGGCCCAGACCCGGCGGTCGGTCAGGTTGCCCTCGGTGGTGATGTCGAAGGCGGTCAGGCGTTCGCCGTGCGACTCGGCGACGACCAGGGTGCCGCCGTCGGGGCTGACCGCCATGCCGTTGGGGAAGAGCAGGTCACCGGCCACCCGGCGGGTCTCGCCGGCCGGGGTGATCACGGCGATCAGGCCGGGCGCCGGGTCGCCCCCCGGGAAGTCGTACCCGATGTTGTTGATGAAGATGTGGCCGCGCGGGTCGACCGCGATGTCGTTCCAGGCGTGCGGGGCGACCAGGCCGGACAGGTCGGTGTGCACGGTGTGCTCGCCGCCGGGCGTGATCGCGAGCAGTCGCTGGTGCGGGCCGTTGGTGCTGACCATCCGGCCGTCGGGCAGCCAGTCGAAGCAGAACGGCATCCCGTCGACCCGGGCGGCGACCCGCGCCTGCCGGTGCTCGACCTCGATGATCTCGCCGGCCACCCAGTCCGAGAACCACAGCCGCCCGCCGTGCCAGCGAGCCGACTCCCCCAACGCGATCCCGTCCAGCACCACCTCGACCACCATGTCACGAGACTATGCGAACTCAGGCATCGCTGATGGCTGAGAGCAGCGCCTCCCTGATCGCGGTGAGCCCGGTGTCCAGGGCGCCCAGCAGGACGGCGTCGTCGTCGATCGTGGTGACGGCGATCTGGGCCTGGAGTGGCTCGTTGCGCTGCATGGCGGTGGCCACCGCGTCGCGCAGCGCCTCGCCTCCGGCCTGCGCCACCTCGCCGGCGAGCACCACCAGCGGCGGGTCGAGCACCGCGATCACCGCGGCCAGCCCGACCGACACCCGGTCGGCGAGCTGGCTGAAGAACTCGGCGTACTCCGCGCGTCGCTTGCCCGCGTAGGACACCACCTCGGGCGGTGTCTCGCCGGGGATGCCGTGCTCGCGGGCCAGGTCCAGCACGGCCGCGCCACCGACCAGGTCCTGCAGGGCGATCTTGCTGTGGGTCGAGTCGGGGGCGTACAGCGGCATGTAACCGATCTCGCCCGCACCGCCGCGCGCGCCTCGCATGAGCGCGCCCCCGATGTCGATCGCGAGACCGAGGCCGTCCTGGCCGAGCCAGAGCAGGGCGAAGCCGTCCGCGTTCTGCCCGACTCCACGCCGGCGTTCGGCGACCGCGGCCAGGTTCACGTCGTTGTCGACGTCCACCCGGGTGCCGAACCGGGCGGCGATCTCCGGCACCAGGCCGCTGCGCCCGAAGCCGGGGACCTCGACGTGGTGGATGGTCTCGGTGCGCGGGTCGTAGGAGCCGGCGACGCCGAGCTGGATCTGCCGGAGCCACGAGGCCGGCGCGCCGGTTTCCGCGCGCAGCCGGGACACCACGGTGGCGAGGGCGTCCACCGGGTCGGTATCGAGGAAGTCGACGCGTGACTCGACCCGGCCGCGGACCACCCCGGTGAGGTCGCAGACGGCCGCGGCCAGTGACGGCGCGCCACTGGCGCCGATGTCACGGACCGAGATGGCGACCGTCCACGCGGCGTCCGGATTGGCTGAGTAGACCTCGGCGTTCGGGCCCGGCCGGCCGCTGTTGTGCCCGACCACGGAGACCAGCCCCGCGCCGGTCAGCCGGCGCAGCACCTCGGAGATGGTCGGCGTGCTCAGCGCGGTCAGCCGGCGCAGGTCGGCCCTGGTCAGCATGCCCGGATCCAGCAGGTACGAGAACGCCGCGCTCTCATTCATGGCACGCAGGAGCTTCGACGAACCCGCTGGTCGCGACAACCGATGCTCCCCAGTGCACTGCGACGACATCGAACAGTTGTCACGGAACGTAGGCGCGTGCCGCATCAGTGTCAAGCGATGCCGGACTCTTCGCAGACATTGACAAGTGAGAATTGATAAACCAAGTTAACTGACATAGCGTTACCTTCCCCCGTCAATATGAGGAGCGCTCATGTCCATCCCCAAGGCCGCCATAGCGTCCGCAGCAGGCGTGCTCATCTCCGCCGGATCCCTCGTGGCCGGCATCCTCCCGGCCAGCGCGGCCGGCGCCGGCCCGATCACCGGCCTCGCCGGCAAGTGCGTCGACGTGGCCGGCGGCGCCGGCGCCAACGGCACCGCGATCAACCTCTACACCTGCAACGGCAGCGCCGCGCAGAGCTGGACCGTCGGCAGCGACGTCCGCGCGCTCGGCAAATGCCTCGACGTGACCGCTGCCGGCACGGCCAACGGCACCAAGATCCAGCTGTACGACTGCAACGGCACCGCCGCGCAACAGTGGACCGCGGACAGCGGCCGCCTGCGCAACACCGGCTCCGGCAAGTGCCTGGACGTCTCGGACAACAACTCCGCCGACGGCACCCGGCTGCAGATCTGGACCTGCGGCACCGGCGCCAACCAGCGCTGGACGCTGCCCGACGGTGGCGGCCAGAACCCGCCGCCGGCCGGCACCCCGCTCGACGACCCGGCGAAGAAGGAGGTCGCGATGAAGCTCGTCAGCGCGGCCGAGAACTCGTCGCTCGACTGGCGGGCCCAGTTCCGGTACATCGAGGACATCGGCGACGGGCGCGGCTACACCGCCGGGATCATCGGCTTCTGCTCCGGCACCGGCGACATGCTCGAGCTCGTCGAGCGGTACACCCAGACCAAGCCGAACAACGTGCTCGCCAAGTACCTGCCGGCGCTGCGCCAGGTGGACGGGTCGGACTCGCACGCCGGGCTCGACCCGAACTACCCGGCCGACTGGCGTACCGCCGCCGCCGACAGTGTCTTCCAGGCCGCGCAGGAGTCGGAGCGGGACCGGGTCTACTTCAACCCGTCGGTCCGGGACGCGAAGAACGACGGCGTCCGGGCGCTCGGCCAGTTCGCCTACTACGACGCCGCGGTCATGCACGGCTACGAGGGCATGCGCTCGATCCGCTCGGCCGCGCTGCGCAACGCGGTGCCGCCGTCCCAGGGCGGCACCGAAGCCACCTGGCTGAACGCGTTCCTCAACGCGCGGGTGGCCGAGATGAAAAAGGAGGAGGCGCACTCGGACACGTCCCGGGTGGACACCGCGCAGCGCGTCTTCCTCAACAACGGCAACTTCGACCTGAACACGCCGCTGGTGTTCGCGGTCTACGGGGAGCAGTTCCGGATCGACTGACCTCGGCAATCACCCCACCCGGCCGGACGGACGCTGTTGAACACCGCTCACAGCGTCCGTTAGGTTCGATTCGTGTCATCGATGGTGCCTCCGCTGTTCGCCGGGCTGCTCGATGACGCCGCGCTGCTCCAGCCCGGTGACGCCACCGTCGCTCACGCCGCCGCGGGGTTCCGCGAGCACCGGGACGCCTGGTACGGCGAACTGGTCGGCGCTCTGCTCGTACCCTCATCGCTCCTTGATCTTGATTGTGATCCTCCCGGCCTGCCGGTCTGCGTGATCAGCGACGCGGCCCTGACCATCCTGCCCGTCGCGGTCGCCAAGCTGCGGGCGTGCGGCGCGTCGGTGCGCGCGATCGAGGCCGCGGTCGCCCGGCGCGGCGAGGACCCCCAGCCCGGCCTCGCTGAGCTGCGCCGATTGACGACTTCGGACAAAGACCTCGATGTGTACGCCGAGATCCCGCTGAGCTGGGGCCTGCTGGCCGCACTGGACGCCGTGGCGGCGATGCGCGCGGACGGGCTCCGGATCGCGCCGAAGTTCCGCGTCGGCGGGCTGGCCGGGGAACTCTTCCCCACACCCGTCGAGCTGGCCGCGGTGATCTGCGCCTGCCGCGACCGTGAGCTGCCGTTCAAGCTGGCCGCCGGCATCCGGCACGCGCTGCGGCACACCGACCCGGAAACCGGCTTCACCCACCATGGCTTCCTCAACGTGCTGGTGGCGGTGCTGCTGGCCACCGACGGCCACGAGGTCGCCGAGGTGGCCGAGGCGCTCGGGGCGACCCATCCCGTGCCTCTGGTCGAGCCGGCCCGCGCCCGCCGCGACGAGATCCGGCCGCTCTGGGCCGGCTTCGGCGCGAGCACGATCGTCGAGCCGCTGACCGAGATGGTCCGGCTCGGCTTGATCAACGGTGGCTACTCTTCATAACCACTGTTCGACACCCCGCGTTTGCCCGTACTTTGTACGCGGGAGGTCACGCAATGTCGACGGTCGCTGTCACACGGCTCATCGAGGCACCGATACAAGAGGTCTGGCGAGTCTTCACCGACCTGCCCGGCCGCGCGGGCTGGCTGTCGACGGTCACCGCCGTCGAGGTGCAGACCCCCGGCCCGTTCACGCAGGGCACGGTGTGGCGCGAGACGCGCACGATGCCCGACGACGGCGAGATCACCGAGGAGTTCCGGGTCCGTTCCTGCGCCTCGCTGGACAACTTCGAGGTCGAGTCGCCCGGCATCGGCGCCGACTACCGGATGACGTACACGTTCGTCCCCGTCCTGGAGGGCCGCCACCGTGGCGGCACGATGGTCACCGTCGTCCAGGACGGCACCCCCACCGCTCCCGCCGGCCGGTTCCTGGCCATGGTCTTCGGCGGCCTGGCCGCCCGCACGGTCGAGGGAGCGCTGCGCCGGGATCTGGACGACCTGGCGGCCGCCGCCTGACCGCCTGACCGCCTGACCGGCGCCTGAGCTAGGTTCAGCCGATGCTGGCGCGATCACTGCTCGCCCTGGTGCTGGTGGGTGTCACGGGACTGATCGGGTGGCGGGTCCTCCGCCCCGCCGAGCTGCACTCCACCGGCGCCGCCCCGCCCTCCGCGCCTTCCGCGCCCCCCGGCGTGACCGGGCGTATGTCCGTGGTGCCGCTGCTGGTCGGTGGCCGGTTGCGGGTCTTCGTCTCGCCGAGGCAGGTGCGCGCCGACGGCCCGGTGGCGGCGAAGACGGCCCGCACCCCCTTCTGGTCCCTGCGCCGCTGGCCCGCGTCGGTCACCGGCGTCGTGGCCACCGGAACGACGGTGGTGAGCCGCTGGTCGGACGGTCAGGTGATCGCCCTCGACGGCCTCACCGGCAAGATCCGGTGGCGTCTGTCGGTGCCGTCGTCCGGCGGCTTCACCGACGCCCGGACCGTCCTGTGGGCGCCGCCCGACCTGTACTCGGCGGGCGGCGTGGCGCTGATCCGGGCCGGCGGACAGGTTCGGGCGCTGTCACCGTCCACCGGCGCGACGGTGTGGTCCCGGCCGTGCTCCGGAGCGGCCTTCGCCACGGCCGACGCGCTGGCCTGCGGTGACATGCTGCTGTCGGCCGCCACCGGGGAGCCGGTGGCCGGCGCGACCGGTCCGTTCACCGGAGTCGTCTGCGGCGTCGGCTGCCTGGGCGCGCGGGACGCGTCCGGACAGGTCTGGCCCACTTCGGTGGTGCCGCCGTCCGGTTCCACGGTCGTCCTGGGGTCTGCGGGCGGAGTTTCCTACGAGCTGACGGCCGCCCGCCACCTGCTGGCCCGGGACATCGCCACCGGCGCGGTCCGGGAGGAATTCCCGCTCGCCTATCCCCACGACGCCACCGACTGGGCGCCCCGAGGATGGCAACTGGCCGACGGCTACCTCGCCATCGACCGGGGACCTGGCTTCACCCGCGACCAGGTCCTGCTGGCCGAGCTTCCCTGAGTTCCCGTTTTCGGGCTCAGCGCCGGACCAGGATGATCATCTCGGCGGCGGCCGCCACGACCATGGCCGCGACCAGCGGAATCAGCCCGCCCACCAGCGCATAGCCGAACACGATCAACGGTGCCACGAACGTCGCATAGGCCGCGATCGCCAACGGCTTTTCCTGCTGCCGCAGCCGCGTCAGGGCGGTCGCCGTCGGCTCGGTCAGGCGGCGGCTCACCCACACCAGGATCGCCACGAAGATGATCACGCTGATCAGCCCCGCCCACACCCGGGACGCCCCCGAGCTTGCCTGCGCCATCAACGCCGTCAGCAGGCCGGCCACCAGAACGCCGTTGCTGCCGTACATGATCATCTGCCGCACCGCGTCGCGCGAGTCCCCCGCCGGATCCAGCACCGGACCGCGCGGCCGGCTCACCGGCGCCGGCTCACGGAAGACGTCGCCCCGCAGCCCCGCCGTAGAGTCGTAGGCGGTCGGCGCCGGATCGGGCCGGTCGGGCGCCGGATAGGCCCGCGGCAACTCGGCCTCCTCCGGCCGTGCCTGCGCCGTCGTGTCGATCGCCGCCTCGTCGGCCAGTCCCTCCAAGGCCAGCGCCCACCGGCGACGTTCCAGCCGCACGATGCCCACGTCGAGCTGAGCGTCCCCGATCGCGTCATCAAGATCGAGGGCTTCCGCGTACGCACGCTGCGCCAGATCGAAGAGCCGCAGCCGGGCGGCAACCACCGCCAGCACCAGATGCGCCTCGGCATCGGTCGGCGCGACCCGAACCCCGTTCCACGCGGCGTTGAGAGCGTCCTGCCCGTTACGCGACTCGCTGAGCAGAGCCGCACCGGTGCGCTGCGCATAGGCATCCGCCGGCCAGCGCGCCAGGATGTCGGCCGCCACCACCGCGGCCTCACCGAATCGACGGTTGTCAGCAAGCGCCATGGCCCGCACCACCAACGCCGGCAAGGTGTCGGCGGCAGCCGAAACGGCCCGATCCGCCGCGACCAGGGCCTCAGCGGGTTGATCAGCCACAAGATGCACCCGTGCCAACGTGGCCAGCAGTTCCGCATCCAGCGGCGCATCCACCAGCCCCGCGGCGACCTCAGCGGCCGCATCGTCATAACGCCCCAGGTCGGCGAAGAGCAGAGCCCGCTGCCGATACTCCTCAGGCGTGGTATCCGGCTCCGACGGCGTGGCGGTCACGCCCCGAGCGTAGGCGACCAACCTGAACGCCTCCGCCCCGCCCGCGCCCTGCGGAGGGGTTCGGGCGGAAAGCCGGCCGCAGCGGCAGCCTCAGGACCCGGGCGGGAGGACCAGCGCGACCGCGGTGGCCGCCAGTCCTTCGCCACGGCCGGTCAGGCCCAGGCCGTCGGTGGTGGTGCCGGCGACGGTGACCGGCGCGCCGGCCGCCTCCGAGAGCACTCGCTGCGCCTCATCCCGGCGCGGGCCGATCTTCGGGTGGTTACCGATCACCTGGATCGAGACGTTCAGCACTCGGAAGCCGGCTGCCTCCAGCCGCCGCGCCGCCTCGGTCAGCAGCGTGACGCCGGCCGCGCCGGCCCACTCGGGCCGTGACGTCCCGAAGTTGCTGCCCAGATCGCCCAGACCGGCCGCGCTGAACAACGCGTCGCAGGCGGCGTGGGCGGCGACGTCTCCGTCCGAGTGCCCGGCCAGGCCGACCTCGCCGGGCCAGTGCAGGCCGGCGACCCAGCACTCCTCGCCCTGCTGGAAGGCGTGCACATCGGTGCCGAGGCCCACCCGCGGAAAGATCACCCGGTCACCTTATGCGCGAGCAGCGCTTCGGCGATGACCAGGTCGATGGGTCGGGTGATCTTGAGGGCGAGCTCGGATCCGGGGATGCAGGTGACCGGGATCCCGGCCTTCTCGGCCAGCCCCGCGTCGTCGGTCAGCGGGTCACGGGCGGCCACATGAGCCGCCGCCAGCACTTCGTGCCGAAAACCTTGCGGCGTCTGCACGCTTCGCAGCACCGACCGATCAACCGTGCCGACCACAACCTCAGCCCCCACCGCCACGGCCAAAACAGCCGAGGGGGCGGGAGCTGGAGCGACCTCTTTGATCGTGTCCACGACCGGCAGAACCGGAATCACCGCGGGCCACCCCGAGCGAACCGCCGCGGCGACCGACTCGATCATCGCGGGAGGGGTGAGAGCACGCGCCGCATCGTGAACCAGGACGATCGGGACATCAGCCGGCACAGCGGCCAGCGCCCGCCCGACGGATTCCTGACGTTCGGCGCCGCCGGCCACGACTGTCACCGGGGCGATCGGAGCGAGCAACTCCGACACTGCCTCGACGTCGGCCGCGGGCGCGGCGACCACGATCATGCGTACGCTGGAAACCGCCGCGACCCGGCGCACCGCATGGACCAACAATGGTTCCCCGGCGAGCAACCGGAGCGCCTTGGGCCCGCCCGGCCCGAGACGCACCCCGGCGCCCGCCGCCGGAACGAGGACCGCGACGTCACCCCGAGCATTGAGCTGCGCGGTCACGTCGCGGTCCTTCTCAGATGGAGCTGTGGGCGGTGATGCGGATCAGGCCTCGGTGAGGACCTTGTCGAGGAGGACTTCCGCCTCGTCCTTGGTGCTCTTCTCCGCGAGGGCCACCTCGCCGACCAGGATGTCGCGAGCCTTGGCGAGCATGCGCTTCTCCCCAGCCGAAAGACCGCGCTCACGCTCACGACGCCACAGGTCACGAACAACCTCGGCAACCTTGAGCGGGTTGCCGGAGGCGAGCTTCTCGAGATTCGCCTTGTAACGCCGCGACCAGTTGGTCGGCTCCTCGGTGTGCGGTGCGCGGAGGACGTCGAAGACCTTCCCCAGGCCTTCCTCGCCAACCACCTCACGCACGCCGACGATCTCGGCATTCTCAGCGGGCACACGGACCGTCAGGTCGCCCTGGGCAACCCGCAGGACGAGGTACAGCTTTTCCACGCCCTTGATAGTTCTAGTCTCGATTGCCTCGATGAGTGCGGCCCCGTGGTGGGGGTAAACAACGGTCTCGCCGACACTGAAAACCATAGGTTCGAAACCCCTTTCGCTGTGTCTAGGGTAACACGCTCAGGCAGCGATGTCTCACCCAGCCCGTGACTGTTAGTGCAGCTCAGAGGCCCTGTGACGGGCCTTTCTACCGCTTGACATGCGGCCGATGAGCTGCCTGCGTGACACAGCGTGAGCACAGCGTTACGACTGCATAGATGGAGTCGTAAATGTCGGAAGTGGTGTCTTTGTGAGGTCAAGCTTATCGCTGGGGACCGGAACCACGCACTACTGGCGTCCCGGCCCCGCGTGAGAGAGGCTTGGCAGAAGTCCTCGAACGGCGCATGTGGTCGGCCTGGGGGGAGGGTGAATCATGGGTAGCTTCGGCGACAACGGCGGCGACTCTCCGCACGACGGCGGCTCTCCCGATGACCTCCCCGAGCTGCCCGAGGAGTGGGGCGTCATCGTCATCCCCGACGATCTGTCGGAGCTTGCCGACGAGGTCAGGGCGGTGCGGGCCGAGCTGGCGATCTCCGCGCCACACACCCGGTGGGAGAGGTTCGCGGCCCGCCCGGCGGTCCGTCGCCTGCGCCGGATCGCGAGCGCCGGCGTCCGTGCCCCGGTGCTGATCATCTCGATGGCTCTGCTCGTGACCGTGGCGAGTCTCTTCGCGTCGGCGTGGCCCGGCCCGGCCCGATCACCGGCGACCCAGCGCACGGCGACCACGACGAACGACCGCGGCACCACCCTGCCCGCGCTCGAACTGCTCGGCCCGGACGGCAAGGCGGTTGCGCTCCGTGGTCAGCTACCCGCCGTAATCCTGCTCACCGATGGTTGCGACTGCAAACAATTGGTCGACGACACCATCACCGCGGTGCGTCCGGAGATCGCGGTGGTCACAGTGAGCGCCATCCGTCCCACAGCCGGTACGACGCCACCCACCGGCGCCGCCCCGCAACGCCTGGGTAAGACCGTTCGCGAGCTGCGCGACCCGACCGACGAGCTGCGCAAGCACTTCGGCCTGTCGGCTCCTGACGGCACCGCGGCGGCCTTCCTGGTCGACCGCGGCGGCGAGATCGTCCGCAAGGAGCTCCGCATCGTGTCCATCCTGGCGATCAAGGCAGACCTCGCCCGCCTCTGACGGCGCTGTGGACAGCCGCCACAAAATGTCGTACCCGAGCCCTACGTTGACGCCCACCCAGTGCCGGGGCGGGGAGGCGGCGGGGCAGGTCACCGAAGCTCACGGCGCGGCGGTGTGTCCAGCTGGCCGGGCGGACACGCATGAAGATGAAGGTGCCGTACATCATCTGGATCCGGCCGCCTCGGCGGCGGGATCCGGGCGCCATCCGACTCTGCGAGCTGCGCTGCGACCGGCGGCCATGACGAGAGTCTTCAGGGTGGGTGCGGCCTCGCGGTGGATCTTTGGTGGCCGGCGTCCGGCACCCTGGTAGGGCGGCGCGGTGCGTTGAGCATCGATCGTGAACGCAGTGTGCTTGCCAGTCACGCCGACGACATAGGTCATCGCCCGGTCTTCGAGGGCTTGACGGAACTCGGCGGCATCGCCGTATCCGGCGTCCGCGACGATCAACGGTGGTGTCCGGCCCCGGGCCACCGCGTCGTCGATCATGTTCCGGGCGAGACGCCGTTTCTCCTGGTGCACCGCGTCGTCCGGCATCGCGGCCCGGCGGCGATCGCCCAGCCCGGACGGCGAGCGCGCCGATCAATAGCCGAGGTTGCGCTCCAGCCGCCACCGGAAGACCGCGCCCCCGTGATCCTCCTCGCCGGAGACCTGGATGTAGAACTCGTCCGCCAGCGCCACCGCCAGCCGCCCGACCACCGGATTCTCCGAGCACAAGATCGCCCGCCCCGAGTCCCGCCGGTTGTTGCTGACCCGCACGCGAACCTTCCCCGTGCCCGCGCACGCCATCACGAGGCTGTAGGAGCCGCGGTCCACGGGGCTGGTGCGTTCGGTGGCGAGGTCGCCGGTCAGCGTCACCGTGTCGGCCAGAGCCTGCAGCGGCACGTCCGGCAGCACCCGCTCCACCTTCTGCTGCCAGGCGCGCAGGCGCGGGTCCTCACCGGTCTGCGGCGCCGCCCGCACGAACCACAGCCCGCCGCCGAGGAGCACCACGGCGGCCAGCGCGTACAGCGTCACGCCTCGGATGCGCTCCTCGGTCACCCCGCAACAGTAGGTCCCAGCATCGCCCCGTACAGGGTGAGGCCGGGTCCGAAGGCCATCAGTACCACGCGGTCGGGTCGCCGGTCCCGGCGGCGGAGCGCGTCCAGGACGAGGAGCACGGTCGGGGACGAGCAGTTTCCGTACGCCGAGAGCACGCTCCGCGAGGCCTGGAGCGCGTCCGGTGGCAGGTCGAGCCGCTCCTCCACGACGTCGAGGATCTTGGGGCCGCCGGGGTGCACCGCCCAGCCGTCCGCGCCCGTGACACCGAGGTCGTCGGCGAAGGCCCGGACGTGCCGGGCCAGCACCGCCGGGACCTGCGGGGACAGGCCCATGCGGAAGCCTGCGTCGGTGATGTCCCAGGTCATGTGGTCGACCGTCGTCGTGTCCGTCAGTGCGGTCAGCCTGCTGAAGGCGTACCCGTCGTTGTCGTCGCCTGGAGTGAGCACGACGGCGGCCGCCGCGTCGGAGAAGAGCGCGTGCGACACGATCTGCTGCACGTCGGAGCGGGCGGCCGGCTGGACGTGCAGGCTGGTCAGCTCGATGCAGAGCAGCAGCGCGGGGCGGTCGTGGGCGACCACGTAGTCGGCGACCGTGCCCATCGCCGGTAGCGCGGCGTAACAGCCCATGTGCCCGATGAAAAGGCGCTGCACGCTCGGTGACATGCCGAGGTCGCGGGCGAGCAGGATGTCCAGGCCGGGAGTGGCGTAGCCGGTGCACGAGCAGACGGCGAACAGGCCGATCTCGTCGGCGCGGACCCCGGCGTCGGCCAGCGCGCGGTCGATGGCGTCCTTGCCGAGCGGCATCGCCTCCACCATGTAGCGCTCCATCCGGCGTTCGGTGGACCACTCGGAGACGTCCTCCAGCAGCGGGCTGACGGCCGCCTGCCGGCTGCGTACGCCCGAATTCTTGAAGATCCTCTCGGCCAGCGCACGCCGGCGGCTGTCGTAGTGCCCGGCGAAGAAGCCGGACCACAGGTCGTCCTGGTCGGTGGACGGGGGGAGGGAAATGCCGATGCCGGCAATCCGGGATGAACGCAAGGGGGCCTCCTACCAGCGTGGCGCCGACCCCTCCGAGTCGGGATCGCCGCCGAGCGCGTCCACGCCCAGCCAGTCCGCGCACACGTCCGAGGTGGCCGGCTGCAGGGAGCCGGCGCGGGCGTCGCGATAGAGCCGTTCGAGCGGGTGGCCGCGGCGCATCGCCGACGTCCCGGCCGCCTCGAGCATGGATGCCGCCACGTCGGCGGCGGTGGTGCCGGCGAGCAGCTTCGCCCGCCACACCCAGCGGTTGGTCTCGGCGTCGCCGGGCACCTCGTCGACCCTGCGGGCCGCCTCGGAAACGGCGAGGTGGGCGGCCGCGACCTGGGCGTCGGCCCGGCCGATTCTTGCGCGTACGGCCGGCAGGTGCCCCAGTTCGCGCTTGTTGACGTGGCCCACCGCCGCGTCCACGGCCGACCGGGCCACCCCGGTGTAGACGGCCGCGTAGCTGGCCACCATCCAGTGCGGCGCGAGCTGCGCGACCACCAGCGCCAGGCCCTCGACGCCGCCGAGCAGCGCACCCTCCGGCACGGTCACATCCAGGTGCAGGTCGTGCGATCCGGTGGCGCGCATGCCCAGCGCGTCCCAGGTCTGCTCCACGCGCAGCCCGTCGCCGGGCGGCACGATGAACTGGCTGACCTGCGTGGGGTCGGCCGCGCTGCGGGCGGCGACCAGGTAGCCGTCGGCGTGCCCGGCGCCCGAGCAGAACGTCTTGCTGCCGGTGATCCGGTAGCCGCCGTCCACCCTGTCGTAGCTGGTGCTGAGCTGGGACAGCCGGGAACCGGCGCCGCGTTCGCTCATCGCGACCGCGTACCAGTGGCCCTCGGCGGCCGCGCGCAGGTAGTCGTCGCGGGCGGTCAGCGCCTCGGGCGGCAGGCCCAGCACGTCGGCCAGGTCGTCGGTGACGGCGGCCAGGGCGCCGGTGACCGAGGCGTGCATGTTGAAGACGAGCGCGGTGGCGCCGTTGCCGCGGGCCAGCTCGTACGCGATCGCGGCGTAGTCGGCGAACCCGGCGCCCGCACCGCCCAGCCGGGCGGGCGCCATCAGCCCGAACAGCCCGGATCGGCGCAGGTCGGCGAAGTCGTCGGCGGGGAAGCTGCCGTCCCGGTCGTGCTCGGCGGCGCGGGCGGCGAACCGGGGCGCCAGCCGCCGGGCCTCGTCGATCATGCGTACCCCTCTCGCTTGCGCCCTCGCCCTTGATAAAGCACCGCGGAGGAGAAGGTCGGGACCATCCGGCCGAACGGGCCGCCACCGGCCGGCGGCCGGCCCGTCAGCCAGCGCAGCAACCCCGTCATGGTCGGGCGGATACCCCGGATTCGCAGATCAACTCCATGACGGCGAAATTCGTCGATGAGCCGCCGCGGCTTCACGAACAGCTCCGGGTCGTGCAGGCCGTGCGGGGCTATGCCGAGCCCCTCGCCCGCGGTGACCGTGATGAAGCGGCCGAGCGCGGAGTCGTTCAAGGTGTCGAGCACGACCAGTCCACCCGGGCGCAGCACCCGGCTCAGCTCGGCGACCGCGCCGGGCAGGTCGGTGACGTGCTCGAGGATCTCGCCGGCGGCGACCACGTCGGCACAGGAGGTGGCCAGGGGCAGGGCGGTGACGTCGCCGTTGACCGGGGTGATGTCCCGGGCGGCGGACTGTTCCAGGCCCGGCCGGCGCAGGTCCACGCCGACGTGCCGGTAGCCGAGCCGAGCCACGTGCGGGCCGAGCAGGCCACCGCCGCAGCCGGCGTCGACCAGCACCGCCGCCGGCCGGGTCGCCGGCGGGATCAGCGCCCCGCGGGCGGCCGCCAGCCAGTGCAGCAGCTCGAAGGTGCCGCCCGGCCGCCACCACTCGCCGGCCAGCTCGTCGTACTGTCCGGGGTCGTTTCGCGCCCGCATGTGATCGAGCGTGGCACGGGCCGCGCCCAACCACCACACTGCAGGGATGTCCCGTGCTCTCGCGCTGCTCCGCTCCGCCCACCCCGAGCCGGGCGGGGCCGTCACCCTGGCGATGACCTTGCTGGCGGTCGCCGCGGGACATCGGGGCTGGGCGATCCTCGGGGTGGCGGCCGCGGTCGGCGCCACCCAGCTCTCGGTCGGCTGGGTCAACGACTGGCTGGACGCCGACCGGGACCGCGCGGCGGGACGGGCCGACAAGCCGGTGGCCCGGGGCGCCGTTCCCCGCCGTACCGTCGGCATCGCGGGTTTGATCTCCGCGCTTCTCATCCCGGTGCTGGGGCTGCCGTTCGGCGCGGCGGCGACCGTCTGCATCACGCTGGTCGGGGTCTTCGCGCTGCTCTACGACTGGCCGCTGAAGTCGACGGCGCTGTCGGTGGTGCCCTACCTGGTCGCGTTCGGGCTGCTGCCGGCGTTCGTGGTGGTGGCGCTGCCCGGCCATCCCACGCCGCCGATCTGGCTGGTGGCGGCGGGGGCGCTGCTGGGCGGGGGCGCGCATTTCGCCAACGTGCTGCCCGACCTGGCCGACGACGCCGCGACCGGGGTGCGTGGCCTGCCGCATCGGCTCGGCGCCACCGGTTCCCAGATCGCCGCCGCGGTGCTCCTGCTGGGTGCGACGCTCGCGCTGGTCCTCGGGCCGCCCGGGCCGCCGTCGTGGTCCGGCCTGGCCGCGGGCGCGGCCGCCGTCGTGGTCCTTCCCCTCGGCTGGTACGCGGCTCGCAAAGCGAACGGGCGCGCGGTGGCGATGTTCCGCGCCGTGATCGTGGTGGCCCTGATCGACGTGGTGTTGCTGATCTTCAGCGGGCCGGTCCGTTGATCCTCCGTTGATTGGCTGGGTCGCCGCACGGGCCGGATCAGGGACCTCTAGGCTGACCCTCAGCCACTGTCCTTGAGTTGGAGGCTGAACGATGCGCTTCTCTGGTCGCCGGTCCACCGTGCTGCTCGCGGGTTCCGTCGCGGTCGCCGCCATCGCGCTGACCGGCTGCAGTGCCGGCCAGGTCGCCGAGACCGCATTGAAGAAGCCGTCCAACTCGGGCGTGAACGCGAACAATTCGAACGACAGCGTGGTGGTGCGCAACCTGCTGGTCGTCTACAAGGACGTGAAGGGGTACGCGGCCAACAGCGACGCGCAGCTCGAGGTCGGTCTGTTCAACCAGACCACCGAGCAGGTCGTGGTGACGATCACCAGCCGGCCGCTGTCCGGCGCCACCGAGGGCCAGGGCGTCGTCGCGGCCGGCCGGGTCGGTCTGACCGGCGGCACCCCGAGCACCCCGCCGAGCGCCGCCGCCGAGCCGTCCGGCAGCCGTCCGCCGGCTACACCGGACACCGAGACGCCGGACAACGTGCCCTCGGGCGACGCCTCGTCCGCCCCCGCCCTGCCGCCGCCGGCCCCGGCGCAGACGCAGCTGGAACCGGCCCGGATCACGCTCGAGCCGATGGGCTCCGCGTCCTTCCTGCCCGGTGACAAGCAGCAGCTGATCGCCTCCGGCCTCACCGGCCCGGTGGTCGCCGGCCAGTCGGTCAACCTGGTCTTCGAGTTCAGCAACGGCGCTCAGCCGCTGGAGCTCCAGGCGCCGGTCGGCGTTCCGCTCTCGCCCGCGCCGCGTGGCTCGGCCGAGAACGAGGGCGTCGAGCACGAGTAAGTTGTCGTACCGGCCGGATAGCTTGGCCCGGTGACGACAACTCGCGCCTCCACCAAGGCGCCCAAGCCGGCCTACGTCTGCGACGCCTGCGGACACCAGCCGCCGAAATGGCTGGGCCGCTGCCCGGAGTGCAACGAGTGGGGCTCGGTGATCGAGTCCACCGTGACCGGTCCCCTGGTGTCCGGCCGCGTCGTCGCCTCCCGCCTGCCGTCCGAGCCGGCCCGTCCCATCTCCCAGATCAGCGCCGCCCCGGCCAAGGCGGTGCCGACCAACGTCAGCGAGCTCGACCGGGTGCTCGGTGGCGGCCTGGTCCCCGGGGCGGTGGTGCTGCTCGCGGGCGAGCCCGGCGTCGGCAAGTCCACGCTGCTGCTCGACGTGGCCCAGCAGTGGGCGGCCGGTGCGGGCTCACCGTCCCTCGTGGTCAGCGGTGAGGAGTCGGTGAGCCAGGTGCGGCTGCGCGCCGAGCGGCTCGGCGCCCTGCACGATCGGCTCTACCTGGCCTCGGAGAGCTCACTCGACGCGGTGCTCGGCCACCTCGACGCGGTCAAGCCCGGCCTGCTGGTGCTCGACTCGGTACAGACCATCTCGATGCCCGGCACCGAGGGCGTGCCCGGCGGCGTCACCCAGGTCCGCGCGGTCACCGCCGCCATCGTCGCCGTGGCCAAGGAGCGCGGCATCGCCGTCGTGCTCGTCGGTCACGTGACCAAAGACGGTCAGGTCGCCGGTCCCCGCGTGCTCGAGCACCTGGTCGACGTGGTGCTGCACTTCGAGGGTGACAAGCATTCCGCGCTGCGCCTGGTGCGTGGTGTGAAAAACCGGTACGGCGCCGCCGACGAGGTGGGCTGCTTCGAGATGCACGAGGGCGGCATCAGCAGCCTCGCCGACCCGTCCGGGCTGTTCCTCACCCGCTATCAGGAGCCGGTGCCCGGCACATGTGTGACGGTCGCCATGGAGGGCCGTCGCGCACTGGTCACCGAGGTGCAGGCGCTGATCGGCGCGGAGGTGCAGGGTTCGCCGCGGCGGACCGTGTCCGGCCTCGACAGTGCCCGGCTGGCCATGGTGCTGGCCGTGCTCGAGCGCCGCACCAAACAGCTCAAGCTCTACAACCGCGAGGTGTTCGCGGCCACCGTCGGCGGCATCCGGCTGGTCGAGCCCTCCGCCGACCTGGCGGTGGCGCTCGCGGTCGCGTCCGGTGGCCTTGACCTGGCGATGGCTCCCCATCTGGTGGCGATCGGCGAGGTCGGGCTGACCGGCGAGATCCGCCGGGTCGGCGCCGTCGGGCGGCGGCTGGCCGAGGCGGTGCGGCTCGGCTTCAAGGCGGCGCTGGTGCCGCCCGGCTGTGCCGGCGACACGCCCCGCGGCATGGAGGTCATCGAGGTCGGCGACCTGCGCACAGCGTTGCGATCGGCGGCCAGCCTCTCCGCCAAGTGATCACGCAAGGTCACGGATCATCACGCTACGGAGCATTCCTCGCACCGCGCCTCGTTGACCTGGTTGACAGTCCGTAGAATGTGTTGGTGCCGCTCGACCGTGATCCTTCGAAGCCCGCCGCGCCCAGCAATGTGACACGCCCGGGCGTCAACGGTTCGGCGTCCCGTGGGATCGTTCCCAGCCCGCCCGGGCTGACCGGCGGCGGCGTCACCGCCGACCCGCTGCGGGCCAATCTCGCGTTGATGGCGCCCGGCACCGCCCTGCGCGACGGCCTCGAGCGGATCCTCCGCGGACGCACCGGCGCGCTGATCGTTCTGGGTCACGACGCGGTCGTCGAAAGCATCTGCACCGGCGGCTTCGCCCTCGACGTCGAGTTCTCCGCCACCCGCCTCCGCGAGCTGTGCAAGATGGACGGCGCGGTCGTCCTGTCCAGCGACGGCACCAAGATCGTGCGGGCCGCCGTGCACCTGATGCCCGACCCGGCGATCCCCTCCGAGGAGTCCGGCACCCGGCACCGCACCGCCGAGCGGGTCGCCAAGCAGTCCGGCTTCCCGGTCATCTCGGTCAGCCAGTCCATGCACATCATCGGGCTGTACGTGAACGGCCAGCGCCACGTCCTCGACGACTCGGCCGCCATCCTGTCCCGCGCCAACCAGGCGCTGGCCACGCTGGAGCGCTACAAGCTGCGGCTCGACGAGGTGTCCGGCACCCTGTCCGCCCTCGAGATCGAAGACCTGGTGACCGTCCGCGACGCGGTCGCCGTCGTCCAGCGGCTCGAAATGGTCCGCCGCATCGCCGACGAGATCTCCGGCTACGTGGTCGAGCTCGGCACCGACGGCCGCCTCCTCGCCCTCCAGCTCGACGAACTGATGGCCGGCGTCGACGCCGACCGCACCCTGGTCATCCGCGACTACCTGCCGACCGGCCGCAAGGCGCGCACCCTCGACGAGGCCCTGGTCGAACTCGACCTGCTCACCGCCACCGAGATGATCGACCTGGTCGCGGTGGCCAAGGCGATCGGCTACGCCGGCGCCACCGACGCCTTGGACGCCGCGGTCAGCCCCCGAGGCTTCCGCCTGCTGGCCAAGGTCCCGCGCCTTCCCGGCCCGATCGTCGACCGCCTGGTCGGCCACTTCGGCAGCCTCCAACGCCTCCTCGGCGCCACGGTCGAAGACTTGCAGGCCGTCGAGGGCGTCGGGGACGCCCGCGCCCGAGGGGTCCGCGAGGGCCTGTCCCGCCTGGCCGAGGCTTCGATCCTCGAGCGCTACGTCTGACGGCGCCCGCCCCCGCGGGAGCGACCCAGACCTTGACGTGCCTGCGAAACCTTGCTGGAGAGCCCCCGTTACGCGCCCCGGCGGCGTGCTGATGAGCACGCACCATCAGGAATTGCCCCACCGGGATAGGAAGTCGGGGTCGCCGCCGTGGACTGCGCGGTAGAAGATGTCGGCGGCCGAGAGGTGCGGGGCCTTGGCGCGGTTGCGCTCGGCCTGCCGGACGACGAGGCCGGTCATCACGGGGACGACGTCGAGGCGGGGGAAGGCGTCGTTGATCGCGGCCGCGTCCTGTTCGGAGAGGAAGTCGGAGTCCTGTCCGAAGTCGAGGGCGCTACCCGCGAACGTGAGGTCGCAGAGGATGCTTTTGCGTTGAGCGAGCCCGGGAACGGTGTGGAGCGCGATCGCGTCCCAGACCAGGTCGGTGGTTTCCGGCTGCACCCCGTGCTCGCGCAGGAATTCGACAGCCAGGTCGGCGCCGGCTATCTCGAAGCGGTCCGGGCGGATATCACCTTCGCGGGTGAGTCCGAGGTCGTGCAGCACCGTGGCGAAGAACAGCGCATCGTCGTCGTAGTCGACATCTCGCCGGAGTCGGCGGAACTCGGCCGCCTTGGTGGCGAAGAAGTAGGTACGGAGGCTGTGGTGCGCGACGGCGGCCGGTTCGCTCCGGGAGACGTGCTCAACCACGAGTTTGCGCAGGGTTGACGACTGCAGGGCGGGGTCGGCCAGGCCGGGTGCGAGATCCATGGAAGGGATCCTGGTTCTGGTCGGCTCCGGGCACGATAGGCAAGTTCGCCGTCCTGCGCTAGCTTTTTGCCATGACCGGTCATCGGGTGTCCGTTCTTGCCCTCGACGGTGTGCTCCCGTTCGAGTTGGGTATGCCTCTCACGATTCTCGGCTCTCTCGACGACCGGTACGCGGTGTCCGTGGTGACCGCGGCCCGCGAGGGGGTGCTGGCGAATGGCGGAGTGCGGCTCAGCGGGGCCGGTACGCTGGATGATCTGGGGCGGGCGGACACGGTGCTCGTTCCTGCGTACGCCGTCGATCGAGGACTTCCGCCGGATGTCGCGGATGCTCTGCACCGCTGTGCGCAGCGGTCCCAACGCGTGGTGTCGTTGTGCGTCGGCGCCTTCGCGCTCGCCGAGGCGGGACTGCTGGAGGGGCGGCACGCGACGACACACTGGTTGTACACGGAACGCCTGGCCCGCGAGCATCCGGATATCACGGTCGATCAAGACGTGCTCTTCGTCGACGAGGAGACGGTGTTGACGTCCGCGGGCACGTCCGCGGGCATCGACTTGTGCCTGCACCTGGTACGGAAGGACTACGGGGCCGCGGTCGCCAATCAGGCCGCTCGCAACGCGGTCGCCGCACCGCACCGCGGCGGGGGTCAGGCCCAGTTCATCGAGCGGCACCTTCCGGTGGCGCAGGCCGATTCGCTGGCGGCCACCCGGGCCTGGGCAATCGAGCGTCTCGGTGAGCCGTTGACGCTGCGTGACTTGGCCTCTCACGCACACCTTTCCCAGCGCACCTTCATTCGGCGCTTCATCGCCGAGACCGGGCTGCCACCCATGAAATGGCTGCAACGGGCGCGAATCGATCATGCGAAGCAGTTGCTCGAGCAGACGGACGCGCCGGTCGAGCAGGTCGCCCGCATGTGTGGCTTGGGCTCGGCGGCGAACTTCCGCACCCATTTCGGTCAGCAGTGCGGTTTGAGTCCTTCGTCGTACCGCAAACAGTACGGATTCAGCCCGCGACCATAGGTGATAGCCGCCGCCGACGGGCCAACGGATGCGGACCCTGCCACTCTTCGCGCCGTTTTCAGTCGCCCCACCGGGCCGCTACATTCTCGTCGAATCCGGTGTTCGCCGTCTTGAGGAGATAGAGAGCCAGCGAGCCGATCGGCGCCTTGGCCGGGTTGACTCTCGCCTGCCCTACGATGGCGGCCTGCATCGCTGACGCGGTTCCCCGACGCGGATAGCGGCCGTGCAGGCCGGCGGCCATCTCATCGGTGACGAAATCCGAGTCCGCGCCGAAGTCGACCCCCGTCGCCACGGCGGTGACGCGACACAGCAAGTTCCGGCGGTGCGCGATGCCGGTCGAGGTGTTCAAAGCGATCGCGTCCCAGATCCGGTCGATCTCGGTCGGGCCGATGTCCTGCCGTTGCAGGAACTCACCAGCCAGGTCGGCGCTGGCCACCTCGAACCGGTCGGGCCGCTCCGCTCCGGCGGGGCCGAGCCCGACGTCGTGCAGCGTCACCGCGTAGAAGACTTCGAGAGGCTGGTACTCCTGGTGATCGCGCATGTGCCACTCGTCGATGAGGAGTTCGGCGTAGACGTACGAACGGATGCAGTGGTTGGCCACCGGTTCGGGCACCGCTGACCTCAGGAATTGGAGGGTCTCGACGGCGAAGGGCTCGGAAAGCATCGACGGAATCGTGATCATGACACCGACTCTGTCCAGGCCGAGGAACGATCACAAGCGGCTGGAATGCCAACGGCCGCGCAATTCGTGACATCGCTGAATGTGACAGTTGACGGCGGTGGCACGAAAATTTCGTTAAGCGGCAACAATGCCCATGGCCACCCAAGGTGCGGCGCCACGATCATCGTGAACGGGTTCAGCTCGCCGCCCGGCCCGTCACACCTGTTTCTCACCTTGGGAGAGCCGATGTCCGACCAACCATCCGCGCCGGTACCCGGCCTGCCCGACCGGCCGGTGGTGACCGCCGGCATCGTCGTGTTCGACGGCGTGACGCTGCTCGATGTCATCGGACCGCACACCGCGTTCGCTCTCGCGGGCATGAACGTCCAGCTCGTCGCCGAAACCTTGACTCCGATCAGCACGGACACCAGCATCCGCCTCCCGCCCGATGTCACCATCGAACGTTGTCCGCAGGACCTGGACATCGTCTGCGTGCCCGGCGGCTCAGTCGGGGACGCCATGCTCGACATCAAGCTGCGAGACTTCTTGCGTGCCCGTGCCGCGACCGCGCGATATGTCACGTCGGTGTGCAGCGGTGCGCTCATCCTCGCGGCAGCGGGCCTGTTGGACGGCTACCGCGCCGCGACACACTGGGCGTCGCGCGACCTCCTGGCCGCCTTGGGCGTCGAGGTGTCCACCAAGCGTGTCTGCATGGATCGGAACCGGATCACCGGAGGCGGCATAACCGCCGGCATCGACTTCGGGTTGGCAGTTGTGGGAGAGGTCCTCGGCCGGGAGGTCGCCGAGTTCGTCCAGCTGGGGATGGAGTACAACCCGAAGCCTCCCTTCAACACCGGTTCACCGGAAACGGCCGGCGCCGACCTGACCGCCCTGTTCACGACCGTGACGAAGCCGATCTTCCAACCGATGGCCGACGCCACCGCGCAGGTGCTGGCCCGGCGGGTGGCGCGATGACGGCGGTGAGCCGTCGGGCGGCGAACAGAAGCCGCCCGGGCGCACCTTTTGGCCGCAGCCGGTCGACGGCAAGCTGACCGGTGTCCGGCGGTCTCTACTACGACTGGTGGCTGCAAGGGATCCGCAAGCGCGCGGGCTCGCCGGCGCAGCAGCGCGAGAACGTGATATCGGGCGCCGACGAGAGCTGGTTCTCCGCCCTGGACCGCGGCCATCAGCTGGTGGCGCGCCGTCAGAGGGGCTTCTCCCAGACCGAGACGTGTGACCTGCTGTCGGCGGTGAAGGGGGCGCGGGTCCAGTCGGCCCAGCGTTCGGTGAGGGTCAGGCCGGCCAGCTGGGCCATCAGGTCCATCTCGGAGGGCCAGGCGTAACGGTGCTCGGAGCGGACTGCGCGGGATCTGCCCTCGGCGACGGTGAAGTGGTGGGAGGTCTGGCGCTGGGTGAGCATGTCGTAGGTGTCGAAGCCGACGTACTCGTCCTCCACCGCGAACGGGACGGCCACCGCGCCGATGGGTAGGAGGCGCAGGTCGGGGACGTAGCACTCGATCACGAAGTGGCCGCCGGGGCGGAGGTGGGCGGCGGCGTTGCGGAAGCAGTCGACCTGGGACTGCTGGGTGAGCAGGTTGGTGATCGTGTTGAAGACCAGGTAGGCCAGGTCGAAGGCGCCGGGGACGCGGTCGATGGACATGTCGCCCTCGACGATGGTGATGCGGTCGGCGCCGGGCTTGGGGCGGAGCTGGTCGAGCATCGCCACCGAGGTGTCGATGCCGGCCACGGTGACGCCGCGGTGGCTGAGGGGGACGCCGACGCGGCCGGTGCCGATCGCGAACTCCACGGCGCTGCCGCCGGGGGCGAGTGCGGCCAGAAAGTCGACGGCGGCGTCGGTGGGCATCCGGTCGGTGCCCTCGTCGTAGCCCTCGGCGCGGAAGCTGTCCCACAGTTGCGACGTCATCGGCGGATCGTCACATGCCCGCTTCGTCGTCGCGACCCGATTTTCGCAGGATCTCGTCCAGGGGCATCGCGGTGGCGCTGGGCAGGAGCAGGTCGGCGTGCGGGAAACGGCCGGCGGCCAGGTAGGGGTTGGGGACGGCCACGCAGAACAGGCCGGCCGCCTGGGCCGCGGCCACGCCGTGCGGGGTGTCCTCGAAGGCGATCGCCTCCGACGGGGCGACGCCGAGCCGGGTCAGGGCCAGGTGGTAGACGGCCGGGTCCGGTTTGTGCGCCGCCACCTCGTCGCCGCAGGCGGTCACCTCGATGGACTCGAGCACGCCGACGCGGTCCAGGTGGCCGCGCACCCACGACTCGGGTGAGCTGCTCGCCACCGCCAGCCGCAGGCCGAGTTCCTCGGCCCGCGCCCACCAACCCTCGACGCCGGGCGCCAGGTTCAGCGTTCGGTGCAATTCGTTCCGGTACGCGGTCCGCGCGGCCTGACTGGCTGCCTGGTCGTAGGACGGGCCGACCGCCGCCGCGAGCAGCTCGTGGTGATGGGCGGTCATGTCGCCGCCGTGGTCGGCGAAGAAACCTGCCGGGTCGAGTTCCAGGCCGTGCCGGCGCCAGGCGTGCCGCCAGCTCTCCAGCAGCGTGGTCTCCGTGTCCATCAGGAGACCGTCGAAGTCGAAGATCAGCGCCTTCACGCGGCGACGGTGAGGGTCACCGGCTCACTGATCTTGCGGTCGAGGCGGGCGCGCAGTGCGTACTGGCCGACGGGGGCCGCGGGGCCGCCCGGCATCCCGCCGGTGCACGTGGTGGTCTGGCGGCCGTTCCAGGTGACCGTGTACTCGAATTCCGAGCCGGGTCGCATCGTGACCACGTTCTTGCTGCGGTCGGTGCTGCAGGTGTCCGACGACCAGAACTTGCGGGCGCCCTGGTCCACGTAGAGCTCCTGCGCGCCGGCGCCGAGGTCACGCGTACATGAGCGGGCCGAAACGTTTTTGATCTTGAGCCGGAAGCCGACCGACGTGCCCTTTTTGATGGTCGTGGACGCCGCGATCGGGGTCAGCGTGATCTCCTGGTCGGCGCAGGAGCCGTCGGCGGGCGCGGTCACGTTGTTGTTCGTGCCGGTCACGGTGCCGCCGGACGGTGCGGTGCCGGGGCCAGGATCGGGCACGCCGGACTGCGACGAGCCGGGATCTGGCGCGCCCGGGCCCGCGGGCTTGTCGTCGGTGAACGACGGCTCCGCCTCGGGGCTGCTGGAATCATCCGGCTCGGGGGTCGGCGCCTGGGACGCCGCCGTGCCCTTGCCGGACCCGCGTTTCTTGCTGTCGTCCTCGCCGCCGCACGACACGAAGAGCAGGATGACGACGAGCAGCAGTGCTCCCAGCACCACGACCCGGCGCCGCCAGTAAACGGCGGGAGAAAGGGGACCGACCGTCGATCGCATGATGGCCTCACCGTACGCGGAGGGCCTTGTTCTAACGACGCGACGCGCCGAGGGACGCGACGGTGCTTCGTTTATAGGTAAACCTTGCGCTGATAGATCGCGTGAGCGCCGGCCACCCGATCGAGGAAGAGTTTCCCTCCGCAGTGGTCGATCTCGTGCTGCAACGCCCGCGCCTCGAAAGCGTCGGTGACCAGCCGGACCGGGTCGCCCGAGCCGGGCAGCGCACCCTCGACGACGACGCGGCCGGCCCGTTTCACGTCGCCGGTCAGGTCCGGCACGGACATGCAGCCCTCCCGGCCCGGCCGCCACCGGCTCGCCTCCACCACCGCGGCGTTGCACAGCACGAACGTCCCGTGCGTGGTAACCGTCTTCGGGTGCTGGGTGACGTCCACGACGAAGATCCGGGCGCTCACCCCGAGCTGCGGCGCGGCCAGGCCCACGCAGCCGGGCGACACCCGCATGGTGGCGACCAGGTCGGCGGCGAGCCGGACGGTTTCCGGGTCGGCCGGGTCCACGTCCTCGCCCGGCGTGCCGAGCACGGTGGCCGGGGCGGTGACCACCGCACGTACGTTGCCCTCGACCCCGAGCAGTTCGGGCTTCCAGTCGAGGAGATCCGAGGTCACAGGATCTCCGACTCGGCTCGGCGCATCGTCACGTCCACGGCCAGTTCAGCGGCCGCCACGGCCAGCTGCTCGGCCAGCCCGTCGGCGTGCGCCGGGTCCAGGTCGACCTCGGCGACGATGACGTAGAGCGGGCCGGCCAGCCGGGTGGTCAGGTCGGTGATGTTGCCGCCGGCGGCCGAGACCACGCGGCTGACCGCGGCGACGATGCCGAGGCGGTCGGCGCCGTGGACGCTGACCAGGAACGGTTCACCCTGTGCGGCGGCGTCGGCCTCGGGCCGCACGGCGCGTACGGTCGCGACCAGCCGCCCGTCGGCGGTGAGGGGTGCGAGCGCCTCCTCGACCGCCTCGGCGGCCGGACCCGTGCAGATCAGGGTCATCGCGAAGTGCCCGCGCAGGCGGGTCATGGTGGAGTCGGCGAGGTTGGCGCCGACCTCGGCCAGCGCCTCGGCGACGTCGGCGATGATCCCGGTGCGGTCCGGGCCGATCACGGTGATGGCTAGCTCGTGCACAGCCCTACAGTAGGGGGCGCTATGACGCTCGCTGACAACGCCATCGCCTGGTATGACGTAAATGCCCGAGATCTGCCCTGGCGGCAGCCCGACACCAGCCCATGGGGCGTGCTGGTCAGCGAGGTGATGCTGCAACAGACCCCCGTCGTACGGGTGGAGCCGGCCTGGCGCTCGTGGATGACCCGCTGGCCGGTGCCCGCCGCGCTGGCCGCCGACCCGCCGTCCGAGGCCATCCGGATGTGGGGACGGCTGGGCTATCCCCGGCGGGCCATGCGGCTGCACGCGTGCGCCGTGGCGATGACCGAGAAGCACGGCGGCCACGTCCCCTCCGACCTGGACGAGCTGCTCGCCCTGCCGGGAATCGGGACGTACACCGCGCGGGCGGTGGCTACCTTCGCCTTCGGGCAACGTCACCCGGTCGTGGACACGAACGTGCGCCGGGTCGTCACCCGGGTGGTGGAAGGACAGCCGGACGCCGGACCGGCCACCACCGCGGCGGACCTCGTCGCCGTCGAGGATCTGCTGCCCGCCGACCCTCCCAGAGCCGCGCGCGCGTCGATTGCCTTCATGGAACTCGGCGCCATCGTCTGCGTCGCCCGCAACCCCAGGTGCCGGATCTGCCCGCTGGAGTCCGTCTGCCTGTGGCGCGCCTCCGGCAAGGAACTCCCGGACGGGCCCAGCCGCAAACCGCAGCGCTACGCCGGCACCGACCGGCAGGTCCGCGGCCTGCTCCTCGAGGTGCTGCGGCACGCCACCGGCCCGGTCCCCCGCCAGCGCCTCGACGTGGTGTGGAGCGACGAGGTCCAGCGGGCCCGGGCACTGGCCGGGCTGGTCGACGACGGCCTGGTCGAGCCGCACGGCGACGAGTTCGTCCTGGCCGGAGACGCACCGGCGACGGGGACGTGAAACGGCCCGGCGGATCGGAACCCGCCGGGCCGTCCTTGAAACTGAGCCTTACTCGGTGGTCTCGGGCGTGCCCGCGCCGAGGTCGGCCGGAACCGCGTCCGGAACGCTGGAGCCACGCTCGGCCCCGGTGAACGTCAGCTTGCTCTTCTCGATGTTCGCCGGGTCGCCCTCGCAGTCCACGACCACGATCTGGCCGGGGCGCAGCTCGTTGAAGAGGATCTGCTCGGACAGGGTGTCCTCCAGATCGCGCTGGATGGTCCGGCGCAGCGGCCGGGCGCCCAGCACCGGGTCGAAGCCCTTGTTCGCCAGGTACTTCTTCGCGTTGTCGGTCAGCTCGAGACCCATGTCCTTGTTCTTGAGCTGGGTCTCGATCCGGGAGACGAAGATGTCGACGATCTGCAGGATCTCGTTCTGGCGGAGCTGGTGGAAGACGATCGTGTCGTCGATGCGGTTCAGGAACTCCGGGCGGAAGTGGTTCTTCAGCTCGTCGTTGACCTTCTGCTTCATCCGCTCGTAGTTCGACTCCTCGGCCTCGGAGGCCTGGAAGCCGAGCGACACGGCCTTCGCCACGTCCCGCGTACCGAGGTTGGTGGTCAGGATGATCACCGTGTTCTTGAAGTCCACGATGCGGCCCTGACCGTCGGTGAGACGGCCGTCCTCCAGGATCTGGAGGAGGGTGTTGAAGACATCCGGGTGAGCCTTTTCGATCTCGTCGAAGAGGACCACCGAGAACGGCTTGCGGCGCACCTTTTCGGTGAGCTGGCCACCCTCGTCGTAACCGACGTAACCGGGAGGGGCACCGACCAGGCGGGACACCGTGTACCGGTCGTGGAACTCGGACATGTCCAGCTGGATCAGCGCGTCCTCGGAGCCGAAGAGGAACTCGGCCAGCGCCTTGGACAGCTCGGTCTTACCGACACCGGACGGGCCGGCGAAGATGAACGAGCCGGACGGGCGCTTCGGGTCCTTCAGGCCGGCCCGGGTACGCCGGATCGCCTTGGACACCGCCTGGACCGCGTCCTCCTGGCCGATGACCCGCTTGTGCAGCTCATCCTCCATGCGGAGCAGCCGGGAGGTCTCCTCCTCGGTCAGCTTGTAGACCGGGATGCCGGTCCAGTTGCCCAGGACCTCGGCGATCTGCTCGTCGTCGACCTCGGACACGACGTCGAGGTCGCCGGCCTTCCACTCCTTCTCCCGCTGCGCCTTCTGGCCGAGGAGCTGCTTCTCCTTGTCGCGCAGCTGGGCGGCCCGCTCGAAGTCCTGCGCGTCGATCGCGGACTCCTTGTCGCGCCGCACCTGGGCGATGCGCTCGTCGAAGTCACGCAGGTCCGGCGGCGCGGTCATCCGGCGGATGCGCATCCGGGCGCCGGCCTCGTCGATCAGGTCGATCGCCTTGTCCGGCAGGAAGCGGTCCGAGATGTACCGGTCGGCCAGCGTCGCGGCGGCCACCAGGGCGGCGTCGGTGATGCTGATCCGGTGGTGCGCCTCGTACCGGTCGCGGAGGCCCTTGAGGATCTCGATGGTGTGTGCCAGCGACGGCTCGCCCACCTGGATCGGCTGGAAGCGACGCTCGAGAGCGGCGTCCTTCTCCAGGTGCTTGCGGTATTCGTCGAGGGTCGTCGCGCCGATGGTCTGGAGCTCGCCACGAGCCAGCATCGGCTTGAGGATCGACGCGGCGTCGATCGCGCCCTCGGCGGCGCCGGCGCCGACCAGGGTGTGGATCTCGTCGATGAACAGGATGATGTCGCCGCGGGTGCGGATCTCCTTGAGCACCTTCTTCAGGCGCTCCTCGAAGTCACCGCGATAACGGGAACCGGCGACCAGCGCGCCCAGGTCGAGCGTGTAGAGCTGCTTGTCCTTCAGCGTCTCGGGCACCTCGCCCTTGACGATGGACTGGGACAGGCCCTCCACGACGGCGGTCTTGCCGACGCCCGGCTCGCCGATGAGCACGGGGTTGTTCTTGGTACGGCGGGACAGCACCTGCATGACCCGCTCGATTTCCTTTTCCCGGCCGATGACCGGGTCGAGCTTGCCCTCGCGGGCGGCCTGCGTCAGGTTGCGTCCGAACTGGTCCAGGACCAGGGACGTGGACGGCGCGGCCTCGCCGGCTGCGGCGCCGGCCGCGGCCGGCTCCTTGCCCTGGTAGCCGGAGAGCAGCTGGATGACCTGCTGGCGGACCCGGTTGAGGTCGGCGCCGAGCTTGACCAGCACCTGGGCGGCGACGCCCTCGCCCTCACGGATCAGGCCGAGCAGGATGTGCTCGGTGCCGATGTAGTTGTGGCCCAGCTGCAGCGCCTCGCGGAGCGAGAGCTCCAGCACCTTCTTGGCGCGCGGCGTGAACGGGATGTGCCCGCTCGGCGCCTGCTGGCCCTGGCCGATGATTTCCTCGACCTGCTGCCGGACCCCTTCGAGGGAGATGCCCAGGCTCTCCAGAGCCTTGGCGGCGACGCCCTCGCCCTCGTGGATCAGGCCGAGCAGGATGTGCTCTGTCCCGATGTAGTTGTGGTTGAGCATCCGGGCCTCTTCTTGGGCCAGGACGACAACCCGTCGCGCTCGGTCGGTGAACCGCTCGAACATGCCCTCGTGCTCCTCACGTGCCGTGCGCCAAGGCTCAGCTTCTCTGAACTGGCGGGGCCAGCGCACGGGCATCGGTGATGCCCGTGCTGTAACTCTATCGCCGCCGGGTGCGTCCGCTGGGGGCTCACCAGCTCGAGCGGGACACCCTGGCGCCGATGTTCTCCCCAACTTCGCACGCTGACCAGGTGTTCCCCACCCCGATCGAGTACGCGCACAGCGAAATTAGGACGAGATCGCTCGTTGTCCACAGCCTGTGGACAACGTTGTCCACCCCTGTGGATAACCGTACGCACCCGGACCGGACGCTGGGCGAAAAGCGCGAGGGTCCGCGGCGCGCTCTCGCGCCGCGGACCCTCCACACGTGTGAGCGGGCGGTTCAGCCCCGGCCCGGACCCTTCGCATGGAACTCGTCCACGATCTCCTGCGGGATGCGACCCCGGTCGGAGATGTCCTTGCCGTTCTTCTTCGCCCAGTCCCGGATCGCCTTGTTCTGCTCCCGGTCGGCCGTCGCGCCACCCCGGCCCCGGGCGGCACGCCCGCCGACCACGACACCACCGCGCGCGACCTTGCTGCCGGATCCGACAAAGGGTGCGAACACATCCCGCAATTTCGCGGCGTTCTTCCCCGACAGGTCGATCTCGTACTGAATGCCGTCGAGGGCGAACTTGACGGTCTCGTCGGCGTCACCGCCGTCGAGGTCATCGACCAGCTTGTGAATGATCTGCTTCGCCACGCGCCGTTATCCTTCCGAGCATCGCGCGGTGTATCCCGCGCTTTATCAGGTGAACAATAACTTGCTGCCCGCGCCGTCCGTCAATGGAGGGTGGCAGATTTATCGTCGCCACTCACCCGGACCGACGAGCGGAAACAGGATTTCCATTTCCGCCGGGCGCCCGGCGGAAAGTTCCGGCGCGATGCGCAGATACGGATCTAGATCAACCGCGTTGCTGTGCGTCACTAATGGGCGGGCAGTGGCGCAGGCGTGCGGCAACCGCAACATCGACGTTTCCTCGTCGAGATAAATGCGCCGCCGAAACTAGACGTTGCGCTCGTAGACCATCCGCAGGCCGATCAGCGTGATCATCGGCTCGTATGCGGTGATGGTCCGGCACTCCTCCTTGACCAGCCCCGCCAGGCCGCCGGTCGCGATCACCGCGCGCACCGACCCCAGCTCCTCGGTCATCCGCTCGACGATCCGGTCCACCTGGCCGGCGAACCCGAAGTACATGCCCGACTGCAGGCACTCGACGGTGTTCTTGCCGATCACCGAGCGTGGCTGGGCGGGCTCCACCTTGCGCAGCTGCGCGGCCCGGGCGGCCAGCGCGTCGAACGAGATCTCGATGCCCGGCGCGAACGCCCCGCCGAGGAACTCACCCTTCGCGCTGATCACGTCGAAGTTGGTGGTGGTGCCGAAGTCGACGACGATCGACGGCCCGCCGTAGAGCGCGTGCGCCGCGAGCGTGTTCACCACCCGGTCGGCGCCCACCTCCTTCGGATTGTCGATGGCCAATTGCACGCCCGTCTTCACACCCGGCTCGACCACCACGTTGGGCAGGTCGCCGTAGTAGCGGGCGAGCATCGTCCGCAGGCTGCGCAGCGCCGCGGGAACGGTCGAACAGGCGGCCACGCCCGACACCTCCACCGCGTCGCCGGCGAGCAGCCCGCGGAACATCAGCCCGAGCTCGTCCGCGGTCGACCGGGCGTCGGTCTTGATCCGCCAGTTGTGCACCAGCTTGTCCCCGTCGAAGGTGGCCAGCACGGTGTTCGTGTTCCCGATGTCGATACAAAGCAGCACGGAACCGATTGTTCACTGCCGCGAGCGTCAGCGCGCTCGTAGATCCATCGCAATGTCGAGAATCGGCGAGGAATGCGTGAGCCCGCCCACCGAGAGATAGTCCACGCCGGTGGCGGCGTAGTCCGCGGCCGTCTCCAGCGTCAGGTTGCCGGTGGCCTCCAGCTCGGCCCGGTCCCCTACCGCCGCCACGACTTCCCGCAGCAGGTCAGGGCGCATGTTGTCGCACAGCAGGAAGTCGGCGCCCGCCTCCACGGCCTCCACCGCCTCGGCCACCGTGGTCACCTCGACCTGGACCCCGACGTCCGGGAAGGTCTCGCGTACGCGCCGGTAGGCCGCTGTGATGCTTCCCGCAGCCAGCTTGTGGTTGTCCTTGATCATGGCGACGTCGTAGAGGCCCATCCGCTTGTTCGTGCCGCCGCCGGCCCGCACCGCGTACTTCTCCAGCGCCCGCAGCCCCGGCGTGGTCTTACGGGTGTCCAGAACGGTCGCCTTGGTGCCGGCCAGCACGTCCGCCCAGCGCCGGGTGTGGGTGGCGACCCCGGACATCCGGCAGAGCAGGTTGAGCGCGGTCCGCTCGGCGGTCAGCAGCGCGCGGGTGGGCCCGGTGACGCGGGCGAGGACGTCACCCCTCGTCACGGCCGTCCCATCGGCCACGAGCTGCTCGAAGGTGGCGGTCCCGCCCGAGGTTGCCGCGAAGACCCGCGCGGCGACCTCCAGGCCGGCGACCACACCGGGCGCGCGGGCGACCAGCTCGGCGGTGTCGACCTGATCGGCGGGGATGGTCGCCTCGCTGGTCACGTCCCGGGGCGGGTCGCCCAGGTCCTCGGCGAGCGCCGTGCCGATGATCCGCTCCACCGCAGCCGCATCCAGCCCTGTCACAGCAGTCTCCTCCACGTCCGGCCCCCGCGGTTTTGGGGAGCGCAACCATTTACGCACGTGGAGCGAAGCGACCCTCGGCGAGAGCAGCGGTCTGTACCACCCACCCCGATGCGACATCAAGCTCTTGGCATTTGCCCTATGATCGACAAAACGGACATTGCTGAGGGGTCGGGGTCGTGCGGTTTCGGGGGTGGGTGGTCGGTGCGCTCGTGGTGACGCTGGCCGGCTGTGGCAACCCCGGCGGGGTCGACGGCAACCTGACCGACGGATGGGCGGCCATTCCGGCGCCGACCGGATTCACACCCGTCGCGGAGACCTGTCACCTGGGGAACTACTCGGCCACCGGTACGCGGGCCGCCTACGAAGAGGTGGACTGCGACCTCAAGCACCGGACCGAGACCGTGTTCGTCGGCGAGTACCAGGACCCGGCCGCCGTAGCCGACACCCCACCGGCCGAGGGATCCGCCGGAGCCGGCGCGGCCTACCGGGTCTGCGATCAGAAGACGACGGCCTACGTCGGCGCGCAGTGGCGGACGGGACGGTTCTGGATCGGTGTGACGCATCCGTCGCCGGCCGCCTGGACCGGCGGGGCCCGGTGGTTCCGGTGCGAAGTGCTGGAGATCAGCTCGGTCGAGGACGACGGCGGGCTGGTCATGCGGCTGGGCACGGTCCGGGACGCGCTGAAGGCGGCCGGATCGGGGCTCGAGCTCGGGTGCTACGCCATCCAGCTGGACTCGGCGGGCGCGATCAGCACGATGCCGGCGGCCAGTTGCGGCGCCCGGCACAACGGCGAGTTCGTCGGGGTCTGGGACGCTAAGTCGCTGGTCTACCCCAAGACCGACAAGCAGTGGGCCGCCTTCCACACCGGATGCCGCAAGCTGGTCGCCGCGTACGCCAAGGTGCCCGACGACGCCGACCTGCAGTTCCGCAGCGGCGTGGTGTCGCTGCCCGGCGGCGAGGACGTGTGGGCGCTCGGAGACCACCAGGTCCGCTGCTACGCGTGGCTGGACGGCGCCGAGCTGACCGCCTCGATCAGGGGCGTCGGCGTCAAGGGACTGCCGGTTCAGTTCAAGTAACGGAGCGCACTATTGGCGGCCCGACTGTCGAAACTTTCGTGCCGTCGATGAACACTGAGCGGATGGATCTCCCCGCATTGCCCCGTCGTCTGGCCGCACCCGAGCCGGGCTGGACGGAGACCACCGACGTCGTGGTCGTCGGTTCCGGCGTGGCCGGGCTGACCGCCGCGCTCCACCTGCGGGAGCGGGGACTGCACGTCACCGTCGTCACCAAGGTCAACATCGACGACGGGTCCACCCGCTGGGCGCAGGGTGGCATCGCGGCGGTGCTCGATCCGCTCGACACGCCGGAGGCGCACGCCAACGACACCGAGATCGCCGGGGTCGGGCTCTGCGACCCGCGTGCGGTCCGGGTCCTGGTCGAGGAGGGTCCGGCACGCGTACGCGAGCTGATGCGGATCGGCGCCGCCTTCGACCGGCATCCGGACGGGTCGCTGATGCTCACCCGGGAGGGCGGCCACCGGGCCGACCGGATCGTGCACGCCGGCGGCGACGCCACCGGGGCGGAGGTCCAGCGCGCCCTGCACGAGGCGGTGCACCGCGACCCGTGGATCCGGCTGGTCGAGCACGCCCTGGTCCTCGACCTGCTGCGGACGGCGAACGGCCGGGCCTGCGGCATCACGCTGCACGTGCTGGGTGAGGGCGCCGACGACGGCGTGGGCGCGATCCTGGCCCGGGCCGTGGTGCTGGCGACCGGCGGCATGGGTCAGGTGTACTCGTCGACCACCAACCCGTCGGTCTCCACCGGCGACGGGGTGGCGCTGGCGCTGCGGGCCGGCGCCACGGTCACGGATGTGGAGTTCGTGCAGTTCCACCCGACGTCGTTCGTGACCGCGAGCATCACCTCGGTGCAGCGGCCGCTGATCTCGGAGGCGCTGCGCGGCGAAGGCGCGCACCTGGTCGACGAGACCGGCAAACGCTTCATGGTGGGTCAGCACGAGCTGGCCGAGCTCGCACCCCGGGACGTGGTGGCCAAGGGCATCCACCGGGTGCTGCGCGCCACCGGCGCCGACCACGTCTACCTGGACGCCCGGCACCTGGGCAAGGATTTCCTGGAGCACCGCTTCCCGACGATCGTGGCGTCCACCCGGTCGGCGGGCATCGACCCGGCCACCGAACTGATCCCGGTGGCGCCGGCCGCGCACTACGCCTCCGGTGGCGTGCGCACCGACCTGCACGGCCGGACGAGCATCGCCGGGCTCTACGCCTGCGGCGAGGTGGCCTGCACGGGCGTGCACGGCGCCAACCGGCTGGCCAGCAACTCGCTGCTGGAGGGGCTGGTCTTCGCCAAACGGATCGCCGACGACATCGGGCGGGAGCCGCCGGCGCGGGCCGACCCGGCGCCGGTCAAGGCCGAGTCGTGGGTGATCCCGGCATCGTCCCGGCCGGACCTGCAGCGGGCGATGACGCGCGGGGCGGGCGTGCTGCGCTCGGCCGACTCGCTGGCGGCGACCGCCAAGGAACTCGGCCGGCTGGGCGGCGAGCGGGCCCGGCCGAACAACGCCGCGTGGGAGTCGACGAACCTGCTGACCGTGGCGTCGACGCTGGTGGCCTCGGCGGCCACGCGCCTGGAGACGCGTGGCTGCCACTGGCGTGAGGACTACCCGACGGCGGCCGACGAGTGGCGCGGGCATCTGCTCGACGCCATCGACGCTCGCGGCCGGTTGGTGCAGACCTTCGAAGAGAAGGCTTAGACGCCGGGTACGCCCGGAGCGGCGGTGGCCGGGTCGCTGTTGCGGTCCAGGATCTTGTTGTCCGGGTCCACGTGGACGACCCGGGGCTGGTAGGAGCGGGCCTCGGCGTCGTCCATCACGCCGTACGCGATCAGGATCACCAGGTCGCCCGGCTTCACCAGATGGGCGGCCGCGCCGTTGATGCCCAGCACGCCGGAGCCTCGCGCACCGGCGATCGTGTAGGTCTCCAGGCGGGCGCCGTTCGTCACGTCGACGATCGCCACCTTCTCGCCGGGGAGGATGTCGGCGGCGTCCAGCAGATCCTCGTCGACCGTCACCGAACCCACGTAGTGCAGGTCGGCCTGGGTGACCGTGGCGCGGTGGATCTTGGACTTCAGCATCGTGCGCTGCATCAGGGGCCCTTCAGGTCCAGGGGGACGTTGTCGATCAGGCGGGTGGCGCCGACGCGGGCGGCCACCAGCAGGCGGGCGGGACCGGTCGCCGGGGCGGGGCCGAGCAGCGGGTCGGTCAGAGCCAGGTAGTCGAGCCGGACGCCCGTACCCTCGTCGAGGATCTTGTGGGCGGCCGACAGCGCACCCTCGGCAGTGACCTGAGCCGCACCCGCGTGGAGCGCCCGGGACAGCGTGAGCGCGGCCTCGCGCTCGGCCACCGACAGGTACCGGTTGCGGCTGGACCGGGCCAGACCGTCCGGCTCGCGCACCGTCGGCACCCCGCGCACATCGACCGGGAGGTCCAGGTCACGCACCATCCGCCGGACCAGCGCGAGCTGCTGGAAGTCCTTCTCGCCGAAGAACGTCACGTCCGCCCGGGTGAGCTGCAGCAGCTTGCAGACGACGGTGAGCACGCCGGTGAAGTGGCCGGGACGGCTGGCGCCCTCGAAGACCTCGCCCAGCGCGCCCGCCTCGACCCGCACCGCCGGCAGCCCACCGGGATACATCTCGTCGACACTCGGCGCGAAGACCACATCGGCCCGCTCGGCGGCACAAAGTTCAAGATCTTTGTCGAGGGTACGGGGATAGCGGTCGAAATCCTCGTCCGGACCGAACTGCAGCGGGTTCACGAAGATCGTCACGATCAGCCGGTCGGCGTGCGCCCGGGCGGCCCGCATCAGCTCACGGTGCCCGTCGTGCAGCGCGCCCATGGTCATCACCACGGCCGTCGTGCCCGGCAGGGCCTTCAGGGCGGCCTTTTCGGTCACCAGCTCGGTCATCGAACCGCCTCCGTCACGTGCGCCAGGACGTCCAGCAGGTGGGCGGCATCCTGGGGGCGCAGGCGGCCCGATGCGATCGCCCGGTCGGCGGTGCGGCGGGCCAGGGCCAGATAGGTGGGCAACGACTCGGGCGGAAGGGCGGCCAGATGGCGGCGCACCGTGCCGGCGTCACCACGGGACACCGGGCCGGTCAGGGCCGCGTCGCCCAGCCGCAGCGCGTTGTCCAGCGCCGCGGTGAGCAGTGGGCGGAGAACGGCCTCGGGGTGCTCGACGCCGGCGGCGCGCAGGATCGCGGCCGCCTCGTTGACCAGCGTCACCAGGTGGTTGGCGCCGTGAGCCAGGGCGGCGTGATAGCGCGGCCGGTCGGCCTCGGCGATCCACTCCGGGACACCGCCCAGATCGGCGACCAGGCGGGTAGCGAAGCGGCGGTCGTCGGCCGTGATGCCCCAGGCGATGCCCGGCAGCCGATCCAGGTCGGCGGGGCCGCCCGTGAAGGTCATCGCCGGATGCAGGGCCAGGCCCTTGACGTCGCCCAGGACCGCCACGCCGTGCGCGCCGGACGTGTGGGCGACCATGCGGGTCTCGGACAGGGCGCCGGTCTCGGCCAGGCCCGCGACCACCGCGCGGAGGGCGTCGTCCGGCACGGCCAGGAGCAGCAGGTCCTTCGCGGCGCGGGCCACCTCGTGCGCCGGGCGGATCGGCACGCCCGGGAGCAGCCGCCCGGCGCGCTCGCGGGAAGCCGCGGAGACGGCGGCGGTGGCCTCGATGCGGTGACCCGCGTCGCGCAGGGCCGCACCCAGCACGGCGCCGACCCGGCCGGCGCCGATCACGCCGATGACCAGCGGAACGTTGTTCATGTGTAGATCCAGTCCTCTGAGCAGGGGTACCGGTCGGGTGTCAGTATGCGCTCGATTCACCGCCCGGAAACAACGCTTGTGGTCAACTCCACGGGGTCCGGGGGCGGGTGTCCTACGGTTGCGGGGTGAGTGGGGTCGGGTGGCGTGCGGCAATGGAAGCCGGCCTCTACGGGGCCGGTGGGTTCTTCGTCCGGGGGGTGGACGGGCCGGGTGGGCATTTCCGGACCAGCGTGCACGCGTCGCCCTTGTTCGCGGGGGCGGTGGGGCGGCTGCTGGGGCGGGTTGATGCGGCGCTCGGGCATCCGGCGGTCTTCGATCTGGTCGATGTCGGGGCCGGCCGGGGTGAGCTACTGACCGCTCTGCTCGCGGGGCTGGACGCGTCCTGTGGACAGACGCCGGAAAGTGTCACACCTGGCGGCTACTTTTCCGCCCACCCAGTGACCGGGGTGGGGGAGGAGGTGGCCGCTGGGGACAAAATCCGCAAATCGGACGTGCCGAAACCGTTGGTGGAGCGGTTGCGGATCGTGGCGGTGGAGAAGGCGCCCCGACCCGGCGGGCTGGACTCGCGAGTGCACTGGCGGCCCGACCTGCCCGGACCCGTGGCCGGGCTGGTCCTGGCCACCGAGTGGCTGGACAACGTGCCGCTCGACGTGGCCGAGAGGGACGATCGCGGCATGCTGCGGCGGGTGCTCGTCGATCCGCGGACCGGCGAGGAGACGCCAGGACCACCCGTCGACGCGGCCGATCGGATGTGGATCGACAGGTGGTGGCCGGTGCGCCCGGGCGAACGGGCTGAGGTCGGCTGGCCCCGGGACGCGGCCTGGAGCGAGGCGGTCGGGATGCTGCGGCGCGGCGTGGCGCTGGCCGTCGACTACGGACATCGCCGGACCGAGCGGCCGGAGCGGGGCACGCTGGCCGGATTCCGGGGCGGACGGCAGGTGACGCCGGTGCCCGACGGCTCCTGCGATGTCACGGCGCACGTCGCCATGGACGCGGTGGCGGTCGCGGGCGGGTGGCCGTACGCGCTGATCACCCAGCGGGAGGCCCTGCGAGCTCTCGGGGTCGACGGCGCGCGACCACCGCTCGAACTGGCGAGCAGCGACCCGGCGGCCTACCTGCGTGCGCTGAGCGGTGCCGGCGCCGCGGCCGAGCTGACCGATCCGGACGGGCTCGGCGGGCACTGGTGGCTGCTGCAGTCGGTCGGCCTCGCCGAGCGTGGCACGATGCTCGGGTGAGCGATCTGCGGGAGATGACCGTCGGCACCGGCGCGGGGCTCGACACCGCCGACATGGTGCTCAACATCGGGCCACAACACCCGTCCACGCACGGTGTGCTGCGCCTCAAGCTCACGCTGGACGGCGAACGGGTCACCGCGTGCGAGCCGATCGTCGGGTACATGCACCGCGGCGCCGAGAAACTGTTCGAGGTGCGCGACTACCGGCAGATCATCGTGCTGGCCAACCGGCACGACTGGCTGTCCGCCTTCTCCAACGAGCTGGGCGTGGCGCTGGCCGTCGAGCGGCTGATGGGCATCGAGGTGCCGGAACGCGCGGTCTGGCTGCGGATGGCGCTGGCCGAGCTCAACCGGGTGCTCAACCACCTGATGTTCCTGGGCTCCTACCCGCTGGAGATCGGCGCGATCACGCCGATGTTCTACGCGTTCCGCGAGCGGGAGACCATCCAGGCGGTGATGGAGGAGGTCTCCGGCGGGCGCATCCACTACATGTTCAACCGGGTGGGCGGCCTCAAGGAGGAGGTCCCGGCCGGGTGGACGCGGCGTGCCCGGGAAGCCATCGGGCAGGTCCGTCGCCGGCTGCCCGACCTCGACCGGCTGATCCGCAAGAACGACATCTTTCTCGCGCGTACGGTCGGAGTCGGCGTTCTGACCGCCGAGCAGGCGGCGGCCTACGGGGCGTCCGGTCCGGTGGCCCGCGCCAGTGGTCTGGACCTCGACCTGCGGCGGGACGAGCCCTATCTGGCGTACGACCAGCTCGACGTGCCCGTGGTGACGCGCACGGCCGGCGACTGCCACTCCCGCTTCGAGGTGCTGCTCGACCAGGTGTACGTGTCCCTGGACCTCGCCGAGCAGTGCCTGGCCAGGGTGGACACGATCAGCGGGCCGGTGAACGTGCGCCTGCCCAAGGTGGTCAAGGCGCCGGAGGGTCACACGTACGCCTGGACCGAGAACCCGCTCGGCATCAACGGCTACTACCTGGTGTCGCGGGGCGAGAAGACGCCGTGGCGCCTCAAGCTGCGGACCGCGTCGTACGCCAACGTGCAGGCCCTGGCCACCCTGATCCCGGGCTGCCTCGTCCCGGACCTGATCGCGATCCTGGGCTCGATGTTCTTCGTCGTCGGCGACATCGACAAATAGCGTCACCAGTTCTTGCCGTGGCGCTCCTCGGCCTCGGTCCAACCGGGGTAGCCGGAGTCGACGTTGCCGAAGCCGCCCGCCTCCCAGTAGTTGCCGTTGCCGTAGTAGCCGTCGTCGTTCTCGTCCGGCTCGGCGTTCGCATCGGACTCGGCCGGGCGGTCGACCGCGGCCGGGTAATCGCCCGCAGCCGGGTAATCCCCCGCAGCCGCGTAATCGTCCGATGCCGCGTAATCGTCCACGGCTGGGTAGCCGGCGACGGGGTCCTCCGGCTTGGCCCGCCGGCCGGTGTAGCCGAGGTCGACCGCGGTGACGTCGGCCCGCCGCTTCCCGCCGTGTTCGTCGAAGCCCTCGTCGTGAACGCCGGGTTCCTCGACGCCGGTCCGGGCGCCGTAGACACCGCCGCCGTAGACCTCGCCGGACTGGTAGACCTCGCTGGACTGATAGGGGTCGTCGGGCTGGTAGGCGTCGCCGGACTGGTAGATGTCGCCCGACCGGTAGATGTCCCCGGACTGATAGATGTCGCCGGACCGGTGGTCGCCGGAGTCGTAGATGTCGCCGGACCGGTGCAGGCCGCCGGAATCGTGCAGTTCCTCGGCCACCTCGGCGGCGCCGTAGACCTCGCCCGCCGGCGGCGCCGTCCGCTGCTGAGGCGGCCGTGCCCCGGCATGCGGTACGCGGCCGGGCAGGACGACGTGACCGGACTGTGGCGGGCGGACCTGGATCGGGCGGCCGCCGGGGTGCGGCGGATGCGGTCCCGGGCGGGTGGGGCGCGCCGCGCCGTAGGTGCCGCCCTGCGCCGCGGCGGCCTGCTCGGGTGGTGCCTGGAAGACCGGGGCCATCGCCGGTGGGGGCACCGACGCGGCGCCACGGCCCGCGCCACGCTGACCGGGAACGACCGCACCGCCGGACGGCCGTCCACCGTGCACCGGACGGACACCCGCTCCGTGCGGGCCGCCCGCTCCGTGCGGGCCGCCGTGTGAACTGCCGTGCGGACCGCCGGCGGTGGGTGGGGGCGGCGGCAGTCGGGGAGGCTCGACGGGCCCTTCCACCGGGTCGACGTCGGGCCAGCCGGGCGCTGAGGCGACCCGCGCGGCAGCGACGACGACGCCGCCCATCGGCGCGCCTGGCTTCGACAGGGGACGGCCGCCGGTGCGCTGGCCGGGATCACGCCCTGGCTCTCGTCCCGGCTCTCGTCCCGGCGCTAGCGGCTCTCGCCCCGGCGGTGGCGCGACGGCCGGTGCGGCCATCGGCGGCGCGGCCATCGGCTGAGGCTGCATGGGCTTGGGTGACATCGGCTTGGCTGACATCGGCTTGGGCTGCATCGCCGGGTGCTGGTTCTGCGCGGCCTGCATCGCCGGGTGCTGCATCGGCGCGGCCTGCACCGGCGCGGGCGGGCGGGCCCGGGCGGCGACCGTCGCGATCTCGGAGCGCATCTCCTCGCGGAGCGCGCCGACCTCCTCGGCCACCCGGTCGTCCACATGCATCTTCAGCAGCACCGGGTCGTTGCGCACCAGCAGCGAGGCGCCGACCAGCACCACGCAGACCGCGATGAGCAGCACCGCGAAGCGGATCGGCCCCTGGCTGTCGCCCACCATCACGACCAGCGCCGCCACCGGGGCGAGGCTCACGCCGCCCCAGACGAGCGCGCGCAACAGCCGCGCGTTCTGCCCGTTTTCAGCAACCCGGTCCGATGACATGAGGGCCGATGCTACTCATCCTCATCCGGGTACGAAACGGGCAGCACCAGACTTCCTCGAGAAGTGGCCCGGCGCTGCCCGTCGTGCTGCTAGATCAACCAGCCGCGAGTGCCGCGTCCGAGCTGAACACCAGGCCCACGCTGATCGTGCCCTGCTTCAGGCCGGTCTTGGTGAGCGGGCCGCCGGCGTCCAGCGAGGTGAACTTGCCGGCCTGGAACTGGTAGGTCTCCACCAGGCCCGCCTGGCACTTCGGCCGCTGCGGGCACTCCGGCGGACCACCCAGCACGGTGGCCGCGCCCGAGCACTTGGCGGCGAGGTCGGACAGGGTCTTCACGCCGTTCTTGTCGGCGAACGCCTGGGTGACGGCGAACGCGTTCTGGTCCTGTGCCGTGGACGGCTTGCCGAACACGAGGCCCGATTTCTGGCCCAGCTCGGTCAGCGCGGCGATGGTCTTGTCCAGGTCGGGCGAGGACGGGTCGGCCGCCTTCTCACCGTTGACCTTGCCGTTGATGAAGCCGGCCAGCGTGGCGGCGTACTCCGGGACGACGTCGATGTCGCCCTTCTCCAGCGCCGGCTCGTACAGCTCGCGGTTGCCGATCTGCTGCACCTTGACGGTGTAACCGGCCGCGGTCAGCGCGATCGCGTAGAGCTCGCCCAGCGTCGCGTTCTCGGCGAAGTTCGCGGCGCCGACGGTGATCGCGCCTCCCTTGCCCTTGGTGAGACCGGCCGCGATGTTGTTGGCCGTCGCGAACTCCTGCGCCGCCGCCTTGGACGACTTGCGGTCGACGTCCACCGCCTTGTTGAGCTCGATGAGTTTGGTGGTGTCGAGCGCGGCGGAGACCTTGTCGAGGGCCGCGATCAGCTCGGGGCTGGACGACTTGGCGTTGATCGCCGGAATCACGTTGTCGGTGTTCTGCAGTTTCTTGTCGTCGTCGAGCACGACGAGCTTGTCACCGGCGGCCGGGGCGCAGCCGGCGCCCGAGGCGCTCGAGGCCGGGGCTTCGGTGCCCGACGACCCTGCGTTGCCGCAGCCGGAAAGGATGAGGACGGCCGCAGTCAACGAAGTGGCCGTCATGAGCAGGTGTCGACGCATTACTGCCGCCTTCTGTGTCCCGGCTCGGCCCTGAGGCCGCGCCGCGTGTCCGACGGGCGAGTCGGTAGGGGCCGATGCCCGTGTGAAATCTTCACTGCCCTTCCTACCTGCTGGGTATGACAAGTTCGCAGGTGGTGTGGCGACCGTTACCCAGCCGGTACCGCGGCGGGCGCGGATCGGCGTCGCCGGCGGACCCGCAGCGGTTTCGGGGTGACGGCACGTTGAAGGAGAGCCAGCAGCGCCTCGACGATCAGCGCGAGGAGCGCCACCACGATGCCGCCGGCGACGATCTGCCCGCCGCCGCCCTGGCTCATCCCGATGCCGAACCCGGCGCTGATGATCTCGCCCAGGCCGCCGCCGTTGACGAACGCGGCCAGCGCCGCCGTGGCCACCACCTGCACCGCGGCGGTCCGCAGCCCGGCCGCCAGGTACGGCACGCTGAGCGGCAGCTCCACCTGGCGCAGCATCTGCCCGCCGGACAGGCCCATGCCTTTGGCCGCCTCCCGGGTCTCCGGGTCGATCTGCCGCAGGCCGGTGTACGCGTTGGCGAGCAGCGGCGGCACCGCGAAGACGGCCAACGCGACCACCACCGGCGGCTGCCCGAACCCGAGCGGGGTCAGCGGCAGGATGGTGAGCAACGCCAGCGTGGGGATGGCCAGGGTGAGGTTGGCGACGGTGATCACCGCGCCGCCACCCCGCCCGCGGTGACCCAGCCAGATGCCGATGGGCCAGCCGACCAGGCAGCCGAGCAGCACGGCCAGCGCGCTGATGGTCAGATGCTCGACGAGCCGGTCCAGCATGCCGCCGGGGTTGGTCCAGTTCAGCGGGTCGTTCAGCCAGACGAAGCCCTGTTCGAAGAAGTTCATGACGTCCGCCCCCGGGTCCACGGCGTGAGCAACCGGCCGATCCCGGCCAGCACCAGGTCGAGCACCAGCGCCAAGGCCACGCAGAGGAGAGCGCCGGTGAGGATCTGCGCCTTGTAGAAGTTGTTCCGGAAGCCGCTGAGGATCAGGTCGCCCAGCCCGCCCTGCCCGATGATCGAACCGACCGTGACCAGCGCGACCGTGGACACCGTCGCCAGCCGGAGGCCGGTGATGATGCCGGGCAGGGCCAGGGGCAGCTCGATCCGCAACAGGCGTCCGAACCGTCCGTACCCCATGCCCGCGGCAGCGTCTCTGACCTCGTCCGGAACGCCGGTCAGCCCGGCCAGCGAGTTACGCACCAGCACCAGCAGGGCGTAGAGGACGAGCGCGATCAGCACCGACGCGACGTTCGTGGCGCCCAGGAGCGGGGCGAGCATTGCCAGCAACGCCAGCGACGGAATCGTGTAGAGAATGCCGGACAGTGCAAGAATCGGGCCGGTCAGCGGGCGTATCCAGTAGGCGACGACCGCGAGCGGCACGGCGACGACCAGCGCGATGAGCACGGTCTGTGCGGTGAGCCCGGCGTGGAAGCGCAGGGCCTCCAGAATCGCGTCGGCGTTGTCGTGGATGTAGCGCCAGGAGAACCACGGGTTTCCCGGCCCGTCATCGGCGGGCGCGGCCAGCGGGGACGCCGCGAGGCCCCACGACAGGAAGGACATACGTGGACGCTACCGCGATCAACGACTCCGGCGCTGGCCGGAGCGCGGCGTCGATCACGCTGGAGAACGTGGGCAAGGTCTATCCCGACGGGACGGTGGCGGTCGGCGACATCAGCCTCGACGTACCGGCCGGTGAGCTGGTCGTGCTGATCGGTCCGTCCGGGTCCGGCAAATCGACCGTGCTCCGGATGATCAACCGGTTGATCGAGCCGTCCAAGGGCCGGATCCTGATCGACGGCGAGGACGTCACCGACCAGGACCCGGTGAAGCTGCGCCGGCGGATCGGCTACGTCATCCAGAACGTCGGCCTCTTCCCGCACCAGAGCATCCGCGCCAACGTCGGCACCGTCCCCCGGCTGCTCGGCTGGCCCAAGAAGCGGACCAACGAGCGCGCCGACGAGCTGCTGGACCTGGTCGGCCTGGACCCGGGCCGGTACGGCGGCCGCTACCCGAACGAACTGTCCGGCGGCCAGCGCCAGCGCGTCGGGGTGGCCCGGGCGCTCGCCGCGGACCCGCTGGTGCTGCTGATGGACGAGCCGTTCTCGGCGGTGGACCCGATCGTGCGCGGCCGGCTCCAGGAGGAGTTCCTGCGGCTCCAGGCCGCGGTTCGCAAGACCATCGTGCTGGTCACCCACGACATCGATGAGGCCGTACGCCTCGGCGACCGGATCGCGGTGCTCGGCGAGGGTGGCCAGTTGCTGCAGTACGCCGCGCCGCCCGAGCTGCTGAGCAAGCCGAACTCCGCGCAGGTCCGCGACTTCGTGGGCGCCGACCGGGGTATCCGGCGGCTGACCGTGACGCCGCTGCGTGCCTCCCTGCGCCCGCTGGGCCAGGCGGAGAACGTCGACCGGCTGCCCACGGTGGGGGCCGACGGCACCCTCTACGACGCCCTGGCCGCGATGCTCACCGCCGACGCCCTGAACGTGGTCGCGCTCGAGGACGACAGGCCGGTGGGCACGATCTCCCGCTCGGCGATCTTCGAGGCGCCGAACGCCTAGGCAACTCTCAGCTTCCACATTGAACTAGGATGCTAGTGTCATAGCACCTTAGTTGAATGGAGGCTGTCCGTGATCGAATTCCATCTGGACGCCCGGTCCGGCGTCGCGCCGTACATGCAGCTCATCCATCAGGTCCGGCGCGCCATGCGCCTCGGCCTGCTCACCGAGGGCGACCAGCTGCCCACGGTCAAAGAGGTGGTCGGCAAGATCGCCATCAATCCGAACACGGTGCTGAAGGCCTACCGCGAGCTGGAATTCGAAGGCCTGGTCAAGCTGCGCACCGGCGTCGGCACCTTCGTCGCCCGGACGCTCAGCGACAAGACCCTGGCCGCCCACGCCCCGCTGCGCGCCGAGCTGGAGCGGTGGCTGGCTCGGGCACGCGAGGCCGGCCTCGAGGACGAAAGCATCGAGGCCCTGTTCCTCAGCGCGTTTCGCGCGCAAACGGAGGCCCGATCATGACTGATGCGATCGCCACCACGGGCCTCACCAAGAACTACGGCCGCAAGACCGCGCTGAACGACTGCACGCTGACCGTCCCGACCGGCCGGATCGTCGGCCTGGTCGGCCCGAACGGCGCCGGCAAATCCACCCTGCTCCAGCTGGCCTGCGGGCTGCTCCGGCCGACCACCGGCTCGATCGAGGTGCTCGGCGAGCGGCCGGGCAACGGGCCGGAGCACACCGCGCGGATCGGTTTCGTCGCGCAGGACACCCCGACGTACGCGCATCTGTCGATCGCCGAGCACCTGCGCCTCGGCCGCGCCCTGAACCGCGGCTGGGACGACGCCCTGGCCCGGGAGCGCATCGAGCAACTCGGGCTGGACCCGGCGCAGCGGGCCGGCAAGCTCTCCGGCGGTCAGCGGTCCCAGCTCGCGCTGACCCTGGCCGTCGCCAAGCGGCCCGAACTGCTGCTGCTCGACGAGCCGGTGGCCGCCCTGGACCCGCTGGCCCGCCGCGAGTTCCTGCAAGGACTGATGGAGCACACCGCCGAGCACGGCACGTCGCTCGTACTCTCCTCGCACCTGATCGCCGACCTGGAGCGCACCTGCGACTACCTGGTCGTGCTCGTCGACTCGCGGATCCGGCTGGCCGGCGACGTCGAGGAACTGCTCGCCCAGCACCACCGGGTGACCGGCGCCCGGCGGGAGGCGTCGAGCCTGCCGTCCGGACACGAGGTCGTCTACCAGAGCCACACCGGTAAGCAGAGCACGATGATCGTGCGGAGCTCCGCCCCGATCGAGGATCCGTGGTGGACGGTGGAGCAGCTCAGCATGGAGGACCTGGTCCTGGCGTACATGACCGAGGCCGGCCGGATCGCCCCGGCCCGGGTATTGGAGGGGCACCGATGACCTGGTTGACGTGGCGTCAGTTCCGCACACCCGTGGGGCTGGTGACCGGGATGGTGGCGCTGGTCGTGGTCGCGCTAGTGGTGGCCCGCCCCGCCCTGATGGACCTGTACCGGTCCACCGGCCTGGCGTCGTGCACCACGGATTGCACGCAGGAGCAGGTGCGGGACTTCCTCCTTCGTGCCGACGACCTCGCGGCCAAGCCGCTCTTCTGGGCCGGCTTCGCGGCGATCTACCTGATCCCGGCGATCATCGGGATCTTCTGGGGCGCACCGATGGTCGCCCGCGAGCTGGAGTCCGGCACCTTCCGGCTGGTGTGGAGCCAGGGCATCACCCGGAGCCGCTGGCTGGCCGTCAAGCTGCTGGCCGGCGCGGGCGCCGCGATGCTCGCCGCCGGGCTGCTCAGCCTGGCCGTGACCTGGTTCTCCGTCCCGTTCGACCGGGCCAACGACAACCGGCTGATCGCCGAGGTGTTCGGCGCGCGCGGGATCGTGCCCATCGCGTACGCGGCGCTGGCCTTCGTCCTGGGCGTGCTGATCGGAACCGTGCTGCGTCGCACCGTGCCGGCCATGGCGGTGACGCTGATCCTGATCGCCACGGTCCAGGTGGTGATGCCGACGCTGGTCCGCCCGAACCTGATCCCGCCGAAGCACTACACCGGGGCGCTCGTCGCCCAGACCGGCCTCGACGGCGGCTTCGAGGAGCTCATGATGAGCGGGGACGGCAGCCTCCACGTCATACCCCGGCTGGCGGAGCCGGGCGCCTGGGTCCTGTCGAACCGGGCGGTCAAGGCCGACGGCTCCACCTTCACCGGACCGTACGACCCGGCGTTCTGCGGCCGCGACGCCGGCGGCCCGAGGAGGTGCGAGGAGTGGGTCCTGTCCCAAAACCTGCACCAGGACGCGAAGTTCCAGCCGGCGAGCCGCTTCTGGCCACTGCAGTGGATCGAGACGGCACTGATCCTGGTGGTCTCGGCGCTGCTGGCGGCGCTGACCTTCTGGTGGGTCCGACGCCGCCTGAGCTGACACCCTCCCCGGTGGTGGGTGGGTCGCGCTGACCGACGACCCGCCCCCTCCCCCACCCCGTCACTGGGTGGGCCGTCGACGTTAGCCGGTCGGGAAGACTATTCGGTTGCTGTCCACAGGCACTTGGGCGCTGTGGACAACCCCGAGCCGGGCGGTTCCCTGGAGCGGGGACCGCCCGGCCATGGGCGTGCCGCGGGGGACGGGCAACGGCACGCCGCACTGGAGGGGACTAGCTGCACTGGAGGGGACTAGCTGCGCGTGCCTCGGCGTCCGCCGAGTGTTGCCAGTCCGATCAGCCAGCCGACGAAAATGCCGTAGCTGGCGCCGGACGAGGCCGACTCGAACGCTCGGAGCAGCGTCGGGTTGGCCAGGAACAGTGTGGTGAGCAGGGCGGCGAAGCCGCAGGAGAAGATGTACGCACCCCAGCCGGCGAAGAACTGGCTGATGGTGCCGCGGGCCCGGGCGAGTTGTGAACCGGGCAGCAGGAAAAGGAAGAGCGCGGTCAGGACGACCACCAGGATCGCTCGGAGGTCCTGCACGAGGATTTCGCGCAGGGAGTCGCCCGAGTCGATGTACCAGGCCGGCCAGCCGAGCAGCCGGAGCCACCAGCCGAGGGCCGTGGCCGGGTTCGTGTTGTCCGCGGCCCAGTCCCGATACCACGGGCTGCCGAAGACGAGCACCAGGATGAGCGCGGCGAAGGTGCCTGCCCCTGGTGCGGACTTGTACTTGTTACCGAGAGCCATGCGCCGCTATTTCCCAGGTGGCGTACAGCTTCAAACGACGGGCATAAATGCCCGGAACGGGATCTACCTCTGCAAATAGTCGATGAACGCCGCGCGCAGCAGAGGTTCCTGTTCGCCGTAGTGGTGGCCGGTCAGCTCGCGCCAGAGGGCGACCGCCTCGTCGATGGTGGGGCCGACCGAGTTGGGCGCGCCGTCCAGCGCGGAGGCCTCGTCCGAGTCGGGCAGGTGCTTGAACACCGACCAGAAGAAGCTCACATCACGCTGCTCCCGCGCCTTGGCGAAGGCGCGCTCACGCAACTGCTCCGTCTCCAGCGCATCCAGCTCAGCAAAGCTCGCAGACGTCATGCCACCCAGTCTAGGCGGCACCCCGTCCCAACGTTCGAGGTGGCGTGACTCCGTCCCGCGATCGGCCCGTCGTTGAGATGGCTCGCGGTTTTCTGACGCCCGTCGCTCTTTGCGGGCGTCAGAAAACCGCGGGCCATCTCAACGGCATCAGGGGGCCGATCGCCCCGCGGAGCGAAGCGAAGCAATTAAGCTCTGCCTCCACCCCAGGGACCGTCGTCCCAGCGATCCGTCCTGGCTTGAGGCTGGGCGGGGGGCTGGGACCAGGTCTCCGGCTGATCCGGGTGCCAGGTGCCCGCGGAGCTCGCGGCGGTCATCTGCCAGTCGTCGTCGGAGCCGCCGAGGGGCTGCGGGCGGCCGTACGTCTCGATCAGGCGGGTGACCACCAGGCCGGCGGCGAGCACCGCGGCGGCGATCGCGTAGAGCGCGATGTCGAAGTCGCGGCGGTCGGCGTAGTCCAGGAAGAGGGTGAGCGCGGCGGTCGCGAGCAGCGTGCCGAAGATGCCGCCGCGCCGGCCGAACGCGCTGGTCCCGGCCAGCATGGCGACGCCGATCGCGATGCCGGTCCACTCGAAGCCAGGCGCCGGCGTGACCGGCCGGCCGGGCTGCACGGTGGCGAGCAGGACGCCGGCCACGACCGCGAACAGCGAGGAGAAGACCAGGGCGGCGACCACGGGTACGGTGACGCCGGCGCCGCGGCGGCGGGCCGGGTCGCCGATCGGGCGCAGCTTGCCGATGAAGCGCCGCAGTGGCGCGACGGTGCCCGTGGCGCCGCCCAGCACGGCCAGCAGCGCGAAGCCGCCGAAGAGGAAGAACGCCTGGTCGGAGGGGTCGAAGTCGCCTTGGACGTTGACCGGGCCGGCGCGCAGCTGGTTGAAGACGACCACGCCGAACGCGGCCGCCAGGGTGGCCACCCAGCCGGGGACGTGCAGGCTGACCACCAGGATGGCGACCAGCAGGCCGGCGATCGCGGCGATGATCAGCGCGGGGACGGCCGCCTGGAGCAGGCCCTTGTCGCCGTTCTCGGCGTACTGCAGGGAGGCGGCGACGGCGATCGGGCCGATCGCGAGGTTGGGTACGCCGGCGCGCAGCGACAGCCCGGCGCCGAGGGCGAGCAGTCCGATCGCCGCGCCCCAGATGAGCAGGGTGTCCAGTGCGGGACGGCGCAGCGCGTCCGGTTCGAGGCGGTAGAGCAGGAAGCCGATCGCCGCGACGGCGAGCAGCAGCACGATCTCCCAGCCGATGTGGATGCCGAGCCGGTCGCGGCCGGTGTCCTCGCTCGAGATCAGGCGCAGCGGCTGGGCGGATCCGCCGTCCTGGTCGGGATCGAGCCCGTGCCTGCTCCGGAAGTCGTGCGCGGCGTATCCCGCTCGGTACGCCGCCGGATCACTGACCTGCTCGTCGTACGCCATCTTCTGCCTCCGGCCCCTGCCCCTTACTGAGGATACGGATGTAACCACCAGCGGAGTTCAAGACCAAGGCGCCGGGTCAGTTCAGCTTGGAATCTTTGTCCAGGTCGTCCGGGTCGTCCTGGTCTGGCACCCGGCAGGAGCGCTCCAGCCAGAGGGCGGCACCGATCAGGGCGAGCGCCGCGGCCACCCCGGCGGCGGTGGCCGGCAGGGCGTCGTTGGAGAACTCGCGGGACATGTCCAGCGCGAAGAACAGCAGCAGGCCCGAGCAGTACCCGCCGTAGAGGGCGCCGGCCAGCGAGGAGGCCTTGGCGAGTACGGCGTACCGCGCCACGGCCAGCGGCTCCACCGGGAGCGCGCCGCGTTTGCGCTGGACGCGGGCGGCGGTGTTCTGCGCGAGGATGCCCTCGGCGGCGGCCAGCGCGGCGATCACGATGACCGGCAGCCAGGGCGGGGCCGGCCACTCGTTGTAGAAGAAGCTGAGCAGCAGCCAGCCGACCGCCGCCGCGACCAGGGCCGCGACCACCAGCGCCGAGATGCTGGTCGGGCGCATCGACGGGTCGGCGCGCGGACCGCTCGGGTTGTTGCTCACGCGTCCGACTGTAGTAGGAGGTCGGGCCGGGGGGTCATCGCGGCGGCGTCGGCGGCGAGCCCCGGCTGGTTGAGCAGGTCGGTCACCCAGCCGTGCCCGGTGAGCCGCGCGTACGGCTGGATGTCCAGCCACGGTTTGAGCACGAAGGCCCGCAGGTGGGCGCGCGGGTGCGGCAGGGTCAGCTCGGCGTCGGCGCTGACCACGGGCTGATCGTCGGCGGTGTGCACCTCGATCACGTCGACGTCCAGCGTGCGCGGCGCGAAGCGGTGTTCCGGGTCGCGCACCCGGCCCGCGTCGGTCTCGCAGGCCCGGGCGAGCGCGAGCCAGTCGGCCGGTTCGGCCTCCGGGTCCAGACAGAGCAGGACCCCGTTGAGGTACGGGGGCTGAGCGCTGTCGTTCTCCCAGGGCGGCGTCTCGTACACCCCGGAGGCCAGGAGTACCCGGTCGCCGAGCAGGTCGACGGCCCGGCGCAGGTAGCCGATGCGGTCGCCCAGGTTGCTGCCCAGCGAGAGGACGGCCCTGCTCACGGACGTTCCCGGCGCAGGACCACGGCGACGTCGGCGAACTCGTGCGGGATCGGCGCCTGCGGCTTGTGGACGGTGACGGTGGCCGCGGCGACACGCTCGTCGGTCAGGCATGCGGCGGCCAGCCGGTCGGCCAGTGTCTCGATCAGGTCGACCGGTTCACCCGCGACGATCGCGGCGAGGCGGCCGGCCAGTTCGCCGTAGTGCACGGTGCGGGTGACGTCGTCGGTGGCCGCGGCGGGGGCGAGGTCCAGCTCCAGCTCGGCGTCGATCACGAAGTCCTGACCGTCGGCGCGTTCGAAGTCGTAGACGCCGTGGCGGCCATGGACGCGTAGTCCCGTCAGCCGGATCCGATCGCTCACGGCGTACCCCCGGATGGTTGTGCCAACCTCGGAGCGCCGGACGCGCTCCACACCTCGATCGCGTCCTTGGTCGCGCGCACCTCGTGGACGCGCACTCCCCACACCCCGGCGGCCACCGCCAGCACGCTGGTCGCGAGCGTGGCGTCGGCGCGTCCGGCGACCGGCCGCGGCGTGCCGTCCGGCGCGGCCAGCAGACGGCCCAGGTAGGACTTGCGACTGGCCCCGAAGAGCACCGGCTGACCGGTACCGACCAGCACGTCCAGCCGGCGGGTCAGCGCCCAGTTGTGCTCGGCGTTCTTGGCGAAGCCCAGTCCCGGGTCGAGGATGATCCGCTCGGCGGCGACCCCGGCCGCGCGCGCGGCCTCGACCCGTCCGGCCAGCTCCGCGGCCACCTCGGCGACCACGTCGTGGTAGCGGGCCAGGGCGTTCATCTCCCGGGAGTGCCCACGCCAGTGCATGACGACGTACGGGCAGCCGGCGCTCGCCACCAGCGGCGTCATGCCGGGGTCGGCCAGGCCGCCGGAGACGTCGTTGACCAGCGCCGCACCGGCGTCCAGCGCGGCCGCGGCGACGTCGGCCCGGGTGGTGTCGATGCTGGTCGGGACGCCGGCGGCGGTGAGCGCGGCGATCACCGGGACGACCCGGTCTGTTTCGGTACGCGTGTCGACCCGCTCGGCGCCGGGCCGGGTGGACTCCCCGCCGACGTCCACGATGTCCGCGCCCTCGTCCCGCATCGCCACGCCGTGCGCCACGGCGGCATCGGGGTCGGCGTAGAGACCGCCGTCGCTGAAGCTGTCCGGGGTGACGTTGAGGACCCCCATCACCACCGGGTGATCAAGATGGAGCAATTCGTCGCCGATCGGCACAGTCCCAACTTAGTCACTGTGGATCTTCGAACGTGTGTACCATCGCGCAGGTTGCGGGCGGCTCATCCGTCCCGTCACTCAGGTTCAGTCACGCCTTTACCTTGGGTAACGAATCAGGCAGCTTGTAGGTAAGAGGGGCGGCCCGTACGCTTCGGACAGGCATCATTTGAAGGACCGAAGGAAGCAGATGGGCTAGCGCAGGACAGGTCGCCCTTACGGCTCACTGGACGTGGGAGAGCCAGAAGTAGCACCATATGGGGTTGCCGTCAGGCTTCACAACTGCAGTGATCGATCTTTCTGGTCGGTCACCCGGGAGGTTTAACCGATGATCGCCACCGAACTCGCCGCTCAGGCAGCGACGGTGCTCCAGCAGGCCGTGCTCGCGGCCCCCGAACCCAAGGGCATCAACACCGAGGGTGTCGTCTCCTTCTTCGCGGGCAACATCGCGCCGATTCTCCTCGCCGTGCTGGGCGTCATCTTCATCGGCCGGGCCAGTCGCGGTGAGATCTCGAAGGTTCTCACCAGCTCGGCGATCGCCATCGTCGGCCTCGCCTTCATCGCCGGCGCCGCGACGCTGTTCTTCCTGGGCGACTACCTGATCGATTTGATCTTCAGCTAGTCATGCGCCTACGTACGGATGACGACATCTATCGGGCGCGACTCGTCTACCTCGGGCCGCCGGGATACACGCTGCCCATGCACCTGCCGTACGCGCAGTATGGGATGTTCGTCCTTCTCGTGCCGCTTTTCATGTTCGTGCACTATCTGATCTCGTTCGAGATCGACCCCTTCCCCGCCTGGGAGATCGCCCTGGCCATGGTCAGCACGTCGTACGTGTTCCGGCACGTCGACCCCGACCGGCCCGCACGTGTGGTCATCCGGACCGCGCTCACCGACTGGAAGCGCACCCGCGAACCTGCCACCGAGCGGCGCGACCCTCGTCTCGTCGCCTCTCGCATCCGCATTCGGGAGGAGCTGATATGACGATCCACAGTCCTGTCGCACACCCGAGCGGGGCCGCTTCATGACCACATCCCCTCCGCCGGGACGTCCCCGAGGCGGATCCCCCCAGTCGGCCAGGCAAAGTAACGGTGTGCGTTCGAATGATTACACAGACGATGCTTCTGCTGAGTTCAACTCTCCCGACACCGAGTTGGTGACGAGCCCGGGGCATGGTGCCGTGGGCGTGTTCCAGGCGCCGCAGCCCGTGCGGCCCCGTGCGAACGGGAGCGCGGGACTGGACGACAACTCACTGGACATCGACTCGCCGTTCCTCGATCTCTTCGGCGGGGCGCCCGCGTCCGCGCCGGCCGCACCGGCTTCGGAGGGCGAGCAGCAGGACCCGCCGGGCGACGATGACGACTTCGATTTCGGGTTCGAATTCGAGGAGCGGACGCCCGCGGGAGCGCCGGCGCTGTCCGTCCTGGATCCCGACACCTTCGTCCTCGACACCGACCCGGCTCCTGACTCCGACCGGGCCGCCGCCTTCCCCGATCCTGATCCCGGTCTTGGTCGGGCCGCCGCCGATCCTGATCCTGGTCTGGCCGCTGTCGGTCCTGACCCGGCGCCGCGTGCGCCCGACCGGCCGCCGGTCGGATTCGATCGGCCACTCGACCACGTCCGCGATTCGCACGATCGCGACCGGGGTCTTGATCTCCATCGGGTGCCTGTTGATCTCGGCCAGGCGCCTTCGGGTCACAACGTGGCGCCGCCGGATCGCGACCGGGCTCCTTCGGATCTCGGCACCGCCACGACTGTTGAGCAGCCCGCCGCGCGGGACGACGACGCGCCGCGCGCCTCCCAGGACGGGCCTCTGCGGGAATACGGTTCGCCGGCCGCACAGCCGGTCCACGACGTGCGGCCCGCCCAGGCCACGCCGGCTACGCCTCCCCACCAAGCTCCGCCGGTGGACGACTTCGACGCCGGGCTGGAGGACTGGCCTGACGAGGTCCTCGGCGCGCCCGACCGGCCGGTCTCCGCCACACCCCCATCGGCCGCGCCGCTTTCGGCTCCGCGGCCGGTCTCCACTCCGCCAGGCTCACGGCCCGTCTCGGCCGCGCCGGCCTCGGTCCCACCCGCCTCGGCACCACCTGTCTCGGCGGCGCGGCCGGTTTCCGCCCCGCCCGTCTCGACGCCGCCGCTGTGGCAGACCGTCGCCACGCCGGACCGGTCACACAGCGCCAACGGCGGGCACCCCGGCGTCACCCCGGTGCCACGGGCTCCGGAGCGCGACATCCAGCCGATTCGTTCCGGCCGAGCGCTCGCCGAGCCAGAACCCCGAGACCTGCCGGCCACCATGCCGGAACGGGCACCCGCGCGTCCGCAGACCAAAGCGCCCGCCAAGCGCCGGCGGAAGCGTGACGAGCCGGACAACCTTCCCGCCGTACGCAAGAGCGATCTGAAGCCGGCGACCGTCAAGCCTGGCAAGATCAAGTTCAGCGACCGCGACCCCTCGATCGAGCTGGAGATCAGCGAGATCGCCGGCCACCTGACCTTCACCCAGTCCACGGTGACGGCCTGGTACTGGCTGCCCGAGGTGCGCTGGGCGTTCCGCCCCGACGCCGAACGGGAGGCGCTGCTCTCCGCGATCTCCGAACAGTACGCGGGCCTGGCCGGCTTCCGGCTGCACCTGCGCCGCACCACCAGGCCGTTCCCGGCGGACGAGTGGGCCCGTACCGTCGACTCCCTGACCGTCCGCCCGCTCCCCGACGTAAGTGGGGCGACCTCCTGGTCGGACCACCTGGTCGCCGCCCAGCGGCACCTGCTCTCGGTGAACCACGCCGAAGGGCAGACCTACCTGGGTGTGACGTTCGCGCGGCGCTCGCTCGGCGACACGTTCTCCGAGCGCATCCTGCGGATGTTCGGCAAGGGCACCTCCGACGGCGAGCGGCGCAAGCTGGGCCGGACCGTCGAGCAGTTCGACGAGGTGCTGAACGCGTTCGGCATGCGGGGCCGCCGGGTCACCCCGCAGGAGCTGGAATGGCTGCTCTTCCGGTCGGTCGCGCTGTGCATGGCGCCGCCCGGGCCGCTGTCGCCGGTGACCAGCGGGCAGTGGGACTCCGGCGACCTGCTGGCGCTGACCGAGCAGGTGGAGCGGTACCGCACGCCGTACGGCTCGACGGTCAAACTGGTGAACCGGATGACCGGCGAGGAACGGCACGTCGCAGTGCTGTCTGTCGGCCGGATGGAGCCGCTGGAGATCCCCGAGAAACACGAGCCGTGGATGCACTTCCACGAGCGTCTGCCGTGGCCGATGGAACTGTCGTCACGGATCGACATCCTGGGCTCAGGCAGCTCGTTCAAGAACCTCGAACATCGGCTGCGGATGATCCGCTCGCAGCAGCTCGACTACGCCGAGCACGGCATCGACGCGCCGCCCGAGCTGGAACGGCTGGCCAAACGGGCGCTGGTGATCGGCGACGAGATGACCACGGGACTACCGGTCGAATCGGCGCGGGCGCACGGCTGGCACCGGATCGCGGTCGGTGGGCGTACGCGTGAAGAATGTCTGGAAAGAGCGCGCCGCCTCATCCAGCTGTATTCGAGGGAGCTGCGGATCTCCCTGCAGCACCCGAAGAACCAGGACCAGCTGGCGCGCGAGTTCATCCCCGGCGAGCCGATCGCCAACACCGGCTACGTGCGCCGGATGCCGGTGAAGCTGCTGGCCGCGGCGCTGCCCCAGGCCGCCTCGACCGTCGGCGACCGGCGCGGCGACCTGATCGGGCGCACCGCGGGCACCTGTCGGCGGCCGGTCTTCCTCGACCTGCACTTCCCGATGGAGGTGCGCGAGCGTTCCGGGCTGGGCGTCTTCGTGGCGGAGCCCGGCGGTGGCAAGTCGACGCTGATGGGCGCCCTGGGCTACCTGAACGCGCGGCGGGGTGTGCAGGTCACGCTGCTCGACCCGTCCGGCCCGCTCGCCCGGCTGTGCCAGATGCCGGAACTCAAGCCGTACTCCCGGGTGCTCAACCTGACCGGCTCGGAGCAGGGCACGCTGGCGCCGTACGCGCTGATCCCGACCCCGATCCGCACCGAGTTCCCGGCCGGCCCCGGCGGCGACCGGGAATACGAGATCGCGGTGTCCAACGCCCGAGCCGAGCGCCGCATGCTGGTGCAGGACATCTGCTCGATGCTGGTCCCGCCGCAGGTGGCCAAGGAGGCGTCCACGGCGACGCTGCTGCGGCACGCAGTCCGGAAGGTGCCGGCTGAGGAAACCTCCACGCTGGACGACGTGGTGCGTACCCTCCAGGGCCTCGACGACGACGGCAAGGAACTCGCCAACCTGCTCCTCGACACCGCCGAGATGCCGCTGGCCCTGCTGTTCTTCGGCTCCCCGCCGAAACACCTGCTCGGCGCCGACTCGACCCTCACCGTGATCACCATGGCCGGCCTGCGCCTGCCCGACCTGAAAATCGAACGCGAATACTGGTCGGCGGAGGAGTCCCTGGCCCTGCCGATGCTGCACACCGCGCACCGCCTGGCGGTCCGCCGTTCCTACGGCGGTTCGATGTCGGCCCGCAAGATGGTCGGCCTGGACGAGGCCCACTTCATGGAGGGCTGGCGCTCGGGACGGTCCTTCCTGGTCCGCCTCGCCCGCGACTCCCGCAAGTGGAACCTGGCGGCCCTGATCGCCTCGCAGAACCCCCGCGACATCCTCGGCCTGGACGTACAGAACCTGGTGTCGACGGTCTTCGTCGGCCGCATCGCGGAAGACCAGGAGATCGCCAGCGAGGCGCTCCGGTTGCTGCGGGTGCCGGTTCACGACGGGTACGAATCCACGCTAGCCTCGCTGTCCCAGGTGGACACGTCCTCATCCCATCGACTCGGCTTCCGCGAGTTCGTGATGCGGGACGTGGACGGCCGGGTGCAAAAGGTGAGAGTCGACGTCTCCTACGTCGACGGCCTCCTCGAGCACCTGGACACGACGCCGGCGGCACAGGCGGCCCCGGTGACCACCATTCCCAGCATGTCCGACCTGGAGGGCTGAGATGATGCGGCGGGCCCTGGCGACGTTGCTGACCTTGCTGGTAACAGCGGTAGCGTCGATCGCATGGGCGGTAGCGGCGCCGCCCCCCGCCAGCGCAACACCGGTCTTCGAACGCGCCCCGGGCGCCTGCAGCCTCGAAGAGTGGCGGAACGACATGGACGGCTGCGTGAAGCGGCTGGCCAAGGTCGGAGAAGGGCAAGCTAGATGCCTTTATTCACCCGAACCGAGCACCCCGGATTCGGGTTTGGCGGGCTGGTTCGCGGAACGCCCCAGCTCAGCGGGTAAGGCTGGACCTCAAGGCATCTACAGCGAGTACGGCTATGCGGGGTACAGTTTTACTACTTACGACCTCGACAATGGCTGCGCCTCAACACTCATAGACCCCGAATACAAATTCGAGACCACAGTTGCGAACGGCGAGTTTATGATCGCCACGGCCGTTATCGGCGCATCAAATGCGCTGCGAGAGCGGTCTTGGGATCCGCGCACCATGTGGAGCTGGGCGGATCCGCTTGTGGAGGAAGCCACAAAGGCGGTCTACGAGAAGGTATTCAGCGTTTTTGGTGTCATCACGCTGGCAATCGTCGGCTTGTACCTGATATGGCGATCCCGCCAAGCAGAGATGGGTGCGGCGACTACAACTGCGGGCTGGGCGATTTTGGTGATGGTCGCAGTGACGGCTCTCGCCGCCTGGCCGGTCCGATCGGCCAACTTCGCCGATCAAGGCCTCATTTCGACTCTTGGCGTGGTCCACGATGCTGTAGGACCACGTGCGCAGACCCTCCCCCCGAGCCAGTGCGATGACCCGAATCCTGGCGCATGCGATGATCATCGACCGCCGGCTGTCCGGGCCAGCGATACCGCGACCGACACGATGCTCTATCGGAACTGGTTGCGAGGAATTCTTGGATCCGCCGATAGCGATACTGCGAAGAAGTATGGTCGCGCGCTTTATGACGCGCGCTCTTTCACTTGGGAAGAAGCGCAGCGGATTCGCGATAATCCCAGCACCCGCGACGCTGTTCGCAACGGCAAGAAGGACCAGTGGAGGGCGGTCGCCGAACAGATCAAAGGCGAGGACCCGGAGGCGTACGAGTACCTCAAGGGCGTCAACGGAATGGACCGCGTAGGCGCTGGGTTCATCGCGATGCTCGCGGCCATCATGTTTGCGCTGTTCGATCTGACCGCCTCACTGCTAGTCCTGCTCGGCTTTTTGATTTTCCGGTGGGCGGTAATCGCGGCGCCGATTCTCGGCACGGTGGGCATGCTCCGGCCGGCAAGTGCCGGGATCAAGCGGTTGGGCAACGCCGTTGTCGCCGCGGTGTTCAACATTGCGATCTTCGGCACAGGCTCGGCAATCTATCTATTCGCTGTCGATCTGATCATGAATACTGCCAGTCTCGCCGGATGGCTGCAGGTGGTCTTGGTCTTCCTCTGCGGCGTTGTCGGCTGGGTGTTGTTGCGCCCCTATACGCGCATTACTCAACTCGGCGGCAAGAACAACACGAGGCAGCTTTCCCGCTTCTTCGAAAACCTTGTCAGCCGACGGGGCAGAGACGTCCTGTTGACCAACGAGGACGGGAAGAGCAGCACGATCAGCGTCGATCCGCTGGGCGGCGGAAGCCGCTGGTCCTCCCTGCGACCGGAATCAAGGACCGAAGATCCGTCGAGCACTCAGCCCGATCGAAAGTCGTCGCCGCTTCCCGCCTCGAGGAAAGGCTCAGCCAAGCCCGATTCGCGGCCGGAGGAGGCCGTCGAGCGGACGCCTGATGAGGCGCCCACCTCGACGCCGCGCACTCCAGCCGACCCCGCGCGGACGCGACGGCCCGCCATTTGGTCGGAACCCGATGTCGCCGAACGACCGGCCTCGTTCTCGATCTATCGACCGGAGACACAGACCACAACACGCGAACCTTCCGAGCCGCGGGTGCGCACAGAGGCGAAGTGATAATCGATGGCTCCGCGCATGCTGGAACGTGGTCTGACGGGATTGTTCCGATCTCGGTGGGGTGTCGCGTTGGTACTCGCGATCATCGTGCTCGCTGTTGTGGGGATCGGTCGCGTCTTCTCCGATGGGTCTGAGCCCGACCGCACTCCGGTGGGGGCGGGATCACCGAGGCCCACGCTCAGCGTTAACCTTGATGACGAGGACAGCGTCATCTCACCCGAACCGCCTCCACAGCCCAAAACCAGTCCTGGTACCGCCCAGCCCGAGGCGGTCGCATATGCCTTCGCCGGCGCCTGGGTCGATCATCGGAGCGTCTCGGCAAAGACCTGGCGCGATCGTCTGAGGCCGAACGCAACCGAGGAACTCGCTAACGATCTCGCGGGCACTGATCCGGAGGACGTACCGGCAGATCGTGTCAACGGGCAACCAAAGCTGGTACCGATCGGCGAGAACCTTCTCGATGCCGTCATCGAGACCGACTCCGGACAACTCACGCTGCGCCTGACAGCACCCGAAGGCCGCTGGCTGGTGAGTGCCATCGACTGGAACGGACCATGAGATTCCCCCGGCCGAGCCGGTTCGGGCTGCTGATCGCCCTGGTCGCGACGTTGGTTCTCCTCTGTTGCGGTGGCAGCGTCAGCGCGATTCTGATCGGCGGACTGGGCGCCGAAGACGACACCAACGCCTTCTCCACGTTGGGCTGCGGGCAAGGTGGTCCGATCGATGAGAACGGCAAGATGCCGTCTATCTCCAATTACGGCGCGGACCAGATCAGGAATGCGGCAATCATCATCAACACCGGTGCCGACCTCAAGTTGCCGCCGCGCGCCTGGGTCATCGCGGTTGCAACGGCTATGCAGGAGTCGACACTCCACAACTATGGGAATCTGGGCGCACGCAACGACCACGATTCGCTGGGGCTCTTTCAGCAGCGGCCAAGCGCCGGCTGGGGAACGCCGAAACAGGTTCAGGATCCGGTCTACGCCAGCCGGAAGTTCTACGAGAAGCTGCAAACCGTCAAGAACTGGGACAAGCTCTCGCTCACCAAAGCCGCCCAGAAGGTCCAGCGCAGCGCATACCCGAATGCCTACGCCAAGCACGAGGCCCTCGCCACCATGATCGTCAACGAGCTCGCCGACGGCGCTGCTCACGCAATCGGTAATTCGACGGCGCTGATGTGCGCGGCCGGCGGACAGATCGCGGCGTCCGGCTACGGTATCCCGCTAAAGTCGACGGTCGGGTCGGGGTTCCGCACGCCGCAGAGGCCTACCCACCAGGGCGTCGACCTGATCGTCAGCCGGTACACGCCGATCGCGGCGGTGGCTAGCGGAGTGGTGTCGGTGGTCAAGTGCGACGAGGACCGGCGCGGCCGGCGCAGTTGTGACGTCGATGGCTACCCGGGCAAGGGCGGTTGCGGGTGGATGGTCGAGATCGTTCACGCCAATGACGTGATGACGCGCTACTGCCACATGGTGCAGAAGCCGTTCGTGACCGTCGGCCAGCAGGTGGCGGCAGGTGACATCATCGGGCGAGTGGGCACCAGCGGAAACTCATCCGGACCGCACCTCCACTTCGAGGTGCACAGGAACAACGATCGAACCAGCAGAGGCGCGATCGACCCTATCCGTTACATGCGGGAACAGGGCGCGCCACTTGGGGGCGACGAGTGAGTAGGGGTGCAATGCCCGACCCGTTCAGCGGCCAAGCCGGGGGATGGGAGCACGAGGGCCTACGGCCGATCGTGCCGACGCCGGCCAACATGGCGGGCCCGTTGCGCGGCCGCCGAGTGCTCATCGGTCTTCCAGGCATGGGGTGGCGGGCGGACCTGCGTGCGGACGAGAAGGTCGTTCAGGGCAGCCGAACGTACGTTCCGGTCATGTCTGAGTCAGAGTGGTACCGGGCCGAAGCCGAGCAGACTGAGGTCTTCGCTCCGATGGTCCCTGTTGAGAGGGTCTGGGCCGAGGAGTATGGGCTCGCCGGTACCGCCGTCCTGCCTAGCGACATGATCTCTCGGCTCGTATCGCTAGATGGTCCGCCGCGCCGCAGCCCGGTATCGGCCCTGGACGCGGATGTTATTACGGGGCGCCGTGTAGTTCAGATTTTGGACAATGGCCACGAGCGTCGCGACCTTCGTGGCGTGACCGAGGTGCACAGTGGTGATGAGGGCGACGTCTGCGTCCGCGTGACTACCGAGTTGGACTGGTACAGGTGGGGTTGGACCGGTCGTGCACCGAGCACCCTCGAAGTGCCGGTGAACACGCTCTGGGTGGAGTAGGTTTCACGCTTCTTTATTGGCACCGCAGACGCGCCAACCTTCGTTGTCAACAAGGTGGAAACTCCACGTTTCCGTCCGCCTACTCTGCGTCTGACCATCTCGTCTTCCGGCGATCGTCAGATCCGTGGTGACCAGTCTCTGACTCCCGCTACCGGAGATCAGCAGGCTGCTCCAGCTCACTCCAACCGATACGCCAAAGTCCTTCTCCCGCTTGACGTTCTCGTCACGGAGAGCGGAAATGGCTGCGAGTTTCGGTTGCGCCTCGCACATGAAGAGCTCAGCCTGCTTGTCGTCACGATCGACTAGATAGGCCCTCAAGAAAGAATCGACCACCGCGTCCGGGGCGTCACGCTTGATTTCGGTGGCGTCGTCGTAGAGGGAGACGGCGACGCCTAGGCCGCCTAGGCAGAGCAAGGCTGCGATGCCGGCGATCATGGCCAGGATGAGGCGGGCGCGGCGGTTGGGGTGCTTTGCGGGGGGTGGGGGCGCGCCCTGGAGTGGCACGGCCGGGGTGGGCTGTGTCGGGGGGGACGAGGGCTCCGGGGGCTGCACACCGTCGACTTTAGTGCGTTCCGGCCATCGATTGATCTGCGCCACGGAACGTGCTGTGGCTACGGAACGCAAAGGTTCGGCGTGGCTGGGATACGGTTTGAGCGCACACAGGGAGGTGAGGCGGTGGCGGAATCGAGTTCGCGGATCGATCAGGCCGCTGCCCTGCATCGGCAAGCCGAGGCTGTCGTCGCCGCCGCGGCGGGTGCGCTTGATGGGCAGGCGCCGGCTGCGGGCGATCCTCGGGAGCAGCATGCCCTGGCCGAAGAGTTGCGGGCTGCGGCCGCTGAGCTTGCACCTGGATGGCTGGGCGCTCCCCTTGAAGCACGGTCGGCCGTCACGCCGCTCGGTGGTGCTGGGCTGCCTCAGTTCGTTCGGATCGGTGTCGCCCAGCCGTTGGACGATGCCACCTTCCCCGCCGTTGTGCCGTTGTTCGGGGCGGGACATCTGACCGTCGATCAGGACGCTCGGGATGCTCGGGTGGCGGGCATGTTGCGCAGCGTGGTTCTGCGTCTGCTGGCCGCCACGCCCGCCGGGTCGTTGTTGTTGCGGGCCGTGGACTGTGCGGGCGGCGGGACCGTTTTCGCGCCGTTCGAGCCGTTGACCGACGCGGGGATTCTGGCGCCGGTGGCCACCGATCAGGCCGAGCTGCGCGAAACCCTGAACGAGGTGCAGAAGTGGCTGCGGACCCGCCGCGCCGAAGGGCCTCGGCGGAGCAGGCGCGACAAGGTCATGCTGCTGGTGATCGCCAGCCTGCCGCCGACCGCGTGGGGTGAGCTGAGCCAGATCGCGCTGCTCGCCCAGCAGGGGCCGGAGGCCGGGCTTCATCTGATCGTGGCGGGCTGGCCGCCACCGCCGGAGAACACCGGCGACAGCCAGCAAGGCATGCTGCCGCACTCCACGCCGGTCGGGTTGCTCAACCCGGACGTACGGATCGGCAACACGCCGGCCGGCCGGTTCACCGCGGCCGTCGACGGGTTCCTCGACGTTCCGGTCTTCCTCGACGACGACCCGCCGCCGCACCTGATCGACGCGGTGTGCCAGGAACTGGTCGCCAGCTCCGCCCAGGCCGACCGGGTGACGCTGGCCGACCTGGTGCCCGAGCCGGGCGAGGAGATCTGGACGGCGGACGCCGCCGACGGGCTGAGCACCCCGGTGGGTCAGGCCGGCGACAACCCGGTGGTGCTGCAGTTCAACGACCTGACGCCACACTGGATGGTCGGCGGGCGGTCCGGCGCCGGCAAGACCGCGTTCCTGATCAACGTGCTGTACGGGCTGTGCACCCGGTTCTCCCCCGCCGAGCTGTCGCTGTACCTGCTCGACTTCAAGGAGGGCGTCTCGTTCGCCGAGTTCGTCCCGACCCAGCGGGACCGCACCTGGCTGCCGCACGCGCGGGCCGTCGGTGTCGAGTCCGACCGGGAGTACGGCCTGGCCGTGCTGCGCGAACTGGACGCCGAGATGACCCGGCGGTCGGTGGCGTACAAGCGGGCGGGGGTGACGAAGTTCGCCGACCTGCGCGCGGTCGCCGCCGAGGAGGGCCGCGGTAAGCCGATGCCGCGGGTGCTGTGCGTGATCGACGAGTTCCAGGTGTTGCTCGCCGGCAACGATCCGATCGCCACGGAAGCGGTCGGCCTGCTGGAGTCGCTGGCTCGCAAGGGCCGCTCGTACGGCATCCATCTGGTCCTGGCCAGTCAGACCGTGCTCGGCGTCGAGGCCCTGTACGCCAAACGCGACTCCATCTTCGGCCAGTTCCCGGTCCGCATCGCCCTGCCCGGCGGCGGCGACGTGCTGGAACCCACCAACGACTCGGCGGCAGGCGTGGCCCTGGGCACCGCCGTGGTGAACACCGCCGGTGGCCTCGGCGGCCCGCGCGGCGCCACCCGCGGCCACGAACGCGTGGTGCGCTTCCCCGACCCGCACGCCGACAAGGCGGCGCTCAGCGACCTGCGGCACAAGCTGTGGGGCGCCCGCGATCCGGAGTCCGTCCCGCCGCGCATCTTCGCCGGCTACGCCCAGCAGCACCTGGCCGACGACCCGACCTACCGGGCGGCGCTGGCCGGCCGCGCGGGCCGTCCCGCGGCTCTGGTCGGCCGGTCGATCGACGTGCAGCTGTCCACGGCCGCCTTCCCGCTGGACACGTCGCCGGGACGGCACCTGGCGATCTTCGGGTCGCGGCCGGACGGCGCCGAGGTGTTGCAGGCGGCCGCGTTGAGCGTGGCGGCCTTCCACGCCCCGCGTACCGCACGATTTGTGATCTCGTCGTTGGTCGCCGAAGGTGACGAGCTGGCCAAGGACCTGGCTGTGGAGATCGGCCACCGGCAGGAAGTGGTGGCGGTCGGCGCGTCCGGCCTGGCCGACCAGCTGACCGTGGAGCGGCCGAGCTACCTGGTGGTGTTCGGGATGGACGCGGCCAGCCCGGGGACGCTGCCGACGCTGCGTCAGGTGCTGCGTGAGGGGCCGAGCCGCGGCGTGCACCTGCTGTCGTGGTGGCGGGGGATGCGGCGGTTCGCCGAGGAGACGGGCGGCAGCGCGGGCCGGGAGGATGTGGCCGGGCTGCTGTTCCTGAACACGTCGCAGCAGGATGTGGCGCTGATGCTGGGCCGGCCGGTCGACTGGCACCCGCGGCCGAACCGTGCGCTGCTCCACGACCGGCAGACGGACAAGTCGGACCGGCTGGTGCCGTTCGCGCGGCCTGAGGCGGAGGAGCCGTGACCGAGCCGACCACGGAGGAAGTGCCGATCCCGACGCAGGGTGGGCAGGCGCCGGCGCAGCCGATCGGTGGGCCGTGGGCCGACTATCTGGCCGCGGCGCAGCGGTTGGACACCCTCCGGCGCCAGGCGAGTGCGATGGCGGGTGAGCGGGCTGCGGCTCTGGGGTCCGCCAGGCAAGAGCTTTCCGCTGTACGCGCGCGGCTCGCACCGCAGCGCGCCCGGTTGGTGCAGGAGTTCGGCGTACCGGAGAAGGATCTTGTGCCGCAGGCCGCCGAGCAGGCCCTCGCCGCGCCCGCGGTGACCGGCGGACCAGCTGCGGTCCTGACGGCGTTGCGGCAGGTCAGGGGCACCGCGGACGCGGCCGACGCGGCGATGCTGGGTTCGCCGGGCAAACGCATCGCGTCGCTGCGGCCGTGGGCGCGCAACCTGCTGGTGTACGGCCCGTTCGCGGCCGCCGTGCTGATCGTGCAGATCGTGCTCTACCTGGTGGCGCCGGCCGGTTCGGTGCCCACCTATGCGCTGCTGTGCGGGCTGAGCATGCCGCTGCTGGCGTTCGGGCTGGGCTGGGTGACGATCGGGTTCGTCTACGGCGGCGGCCCGGAGAAGGTGGACCGCACCCCCCTGGTCGGGGTGGTGGCGTGCCTGACGCCGGTGCTGCTGACCTGCATGGCCGTGGGATTGCTGCAGTTCGTCAAGTGAGGGGGCGGCCCGGGTGGCCAGCGTCGAAGAGGTGAAGGCGAACGTCGCGGCGTCGGTGGACGGCACCGGGCGCGCGGTGACCGGCATCCAGCACGTGTCGGAGCAGCTGGACGACGCGCTGTCGTTGCTGCGGCTGACCGCGATCGGGTCGTTCCACCCGTCGGTGGCGTCGGCGATCGCGCAGCTGGAGCAGGCCCGGATGCGGCTGGACGAGGCGGCGACTCTGGCGCGCGGCGCGATGGACTCCGCCGACACCTATCGCATGATCGTCTAGCCCGCCGCGGTCAGATCCACCTCGACGAGCTGGCCCCGGTAGCCGAGGGCGGTCACCCCGAGCAGGGTGCTGGCCGTCGTGAAGGCCGGGGCGAGCGGCGAGTCCATCAGGCGACGCCAGACGGCGCTGAGGTCGGCGCTGTCCCCGCTGACCACGTAGACCAGGGACCGCACCACGGCGTCCGGCTTGACCTCGGCAGCGGCCAGCACGGCCATGCAGTTGGCGATGACCTGGTCGGTCTGGGTCAGGAAGTCGTCGCCGACGACGTGATCGTCGATGTCGACCGGGCACTGACCGGCGAAGTGGATCATCCGGCCGGCCGGCGAGACCGTGATGTGTGAGTAACCGTCGGGTTGGTGCAGATCCGATGGGTTGGAGCGCTCCAGCACAGTCACCTCGCGTTGATCAGCATCATCGCTTCCGCGCGGACCTTGCCGTCGCGTTGGAACGCGCCGCGGACCGCGGACGTGACCGTACGGGCTCCGACCTTGCGGATGCCACGCATTTCCATGCACAGGTGCCGGCACTCCAGCACGACGATGACGCCGCGCGCCCCCAGCTGCTTCATCAGCAGGTCGGCGATCTCCGACGTGAGCCGCTCCTGCACCTGCGGCCGGCGGGCGAACACCTCGACCAGCCGGGCCAGCTTGGACAGGCCGGTGATGCGGCCGTCGGTGCCGGGGATGTAGCCGACGTGCGCGCTGCCGATGAACGGCAGCAGGTGGTGCTCGCACATGCTCTGCACCTCGATGTCGCGCACGAGCACGAGCTCCTCGTGGTTGGCCTCGAACGTCGTGCGGACCACCTGGGACGGGTCGACGCGCAGACCGGCGAAGAGCTCCGCGTACGCCCGGGCCACCCGGGACGGGGTGTGTTGCAGGCCGTCCCGGTCCGGGTCCTCACCGATCGCGATGAGGATCTCCCGGACCGCCTTCTCGATACGCGGCAGGTCGACGGCCTGCTCGACGGGAGACCCGTTGAGCTTGCCGTCGACCAGTCGTGCTGCGAGAGAGTCGAGCTCGCCGATCAGTGGCCGCCTTCCGCGCCGTTGCTGCCCGAGGGACCGGGACCGACCGCCGCCTGGCCGTCCGCCTCGGCCTGCGCCTTGAGCGCGGACTGCTCCGCCGGGGTGAGAACCGGCGGGGCGGAGGACGGCAGGCGCTTGCCGAAGCCGCTGAAGGGCGCCATCGGAGGACGTTTCTGCACGCGGGCGCAGATGCGGTTCATGTCGTCCTGCGTGATGGTTTCCTTCTCCATCAGCTCGAGCACCATGTCGTCGAGGACATCGCGGTACTCCACAAGGATCTCCCACGCCTCGTCGTGCGCGAGCTCGATGAGCGCCCGGACCTCGCTGTCGATGTCGGCGGCGACGGCGTCCGAGTAGTCCTTCTCGTGGCCCATGTTGCGACCCATGAAGGGCTCGTCACCACTGGTGCCGTACTTGATGGCGCCCAGCTTGGAGCTCATGCCGTACTGCGTGACCATGGCGCGGGCCAGGCTCGACGCCTTCTCGATGTCGTTGCCGGCGCCGGTGGTGGGCTCGTGGAAGACGAGCTCCTCGGCGGCCCGGCCACCCAGGGCGTACGCCAGAGTGTCGATCATCTCAGCGCGGGTCTGGGTGTACTTGTCCTCGGTCGGCAGCACCAGCGTGTGACCGAGGGAGCGACCGCGCGGCAGGATCGTCACCTTGTGCACGGGGGCGGAGTGCGGCAGCGCGTACGCCACCAGCGCGTGACCGCCCTCGTGGTACGCGGTGATCTTCTTTTCCTTGTCGCTCATCGCCCGGGTCTTGCGTTCCGGTCCGGCGATAACGCGGTCGATCGACTCCTCGAGGAAGTAGTTGCTGATCGCCCGCTTCTCGTTACGCGCGGTGAGCAACGCGGCCTCGTTGATCACGTTGGCCAGGTCGGCGCCCGAGAAACCGGGCGTCCGGCGAGCCACCGCGTCGAGGTCGACATCCGGCGTGAACGGCTTGCCCTTGGCGTGCACCCGGAGGATCGCCTTGCGGCCCTCCATGTCCGGGTTGTCCACCGGGATCTGCCGGTCGAAGCGGCCCGGGCGCAGCAGCGCCGGGTCGAGGATGTCCGGCCGGTTGGTCGCCGCGATCAGGATCACGCCGCCCTTGGTGTCGAAGCCGTCCATCTCCACGAGCAGCTGGTTGAGCGTCTGCTCGCGCTCGTCGTGACCGCCGCCCATGCCGGCGCCGCGGTGCCGGCCGACGGCGTCGATCTCGTCGACGAAGACGATCGCCGGCGCGTTGGCCTTGGCCTGCTCGAACAGGTCACGGACACGGCTGGCGCCGACACCGACGAACATCTCGACGAAGTCCGAGCCGGAGATCGAGTAGAACGGCACACCGGCCTCACCGGCGACCGCGCGAGCCAGCAGCGTCTTACCCGTGCCGGGCGAGCCGAAGAGCAGCACGCCCTTCGGGATCTTCGCGCCGAGCGCCTGGTATTTCGCCGGGTTCTGCAGGAAATCCTTGATCTCATACAGCTCTTGGACTGCCTCGTCGGCGCCCGCCACGTCGGCGAACGTCGTCTTCGGCGTGTCCTTGGTGATCATCTTCGCCTTGGACTTGCCGAAGTTGAGCACCCTCGAGCCGCCGCCCTGCATCTGCGACATGAAGAGCAGGAGCAGGATCACCAGGATCGCGATCGGCAGCAGGTTGACCAGCAGACTCAGCAGGATGCTGTCGCCGGAAACCGTGACGTTGAAGTTCTCCTGGACCCGCCCGGCGGCCTTGGCCTGCTGGACGGACTGAAGGATCTGGTTGCTCGCCTCGTAGGGGTACTGCGTCTCGATCAGCTTGGTCTCTTTGCCGGCGAATCGCTCGTCGGAGACCAGATCGATCTGCAGGGTCTGCTCTTTGTCCTTGATCAGGACTTTTTTGATGCCTGGCTGGGTCAGCCGCTCGAGGGCGACCGAAGTGTCAACTCGCTGGTAGCTCGGACCACTGGTGAAGATTGAGCTCAGCGCAATCGCACCGATGATCACCAGACTGATCCAGACCACCGGGCGGCGGAAGAAACGCGTACGTTCCATACTGTCTGTCGGGCGGTTAGCGCGCCCGGACCCTCCTGATCGGCGTCCTGGTCACCTGACTTGCTGCCGGCGAGCATGGGGCTGCGCCATTGGTCACTCGACGGTACACCGTGAGTGCCGGTCGCGACTCCGTGAGCCCACCCGCTCGACACCGGCCGTTTACGGCCTAGCCAGGTGAAAAGCGGGCGAATCGGCCCATTCCTGAGAAGACGCTGAGGAACCCGTTCAGCTACGGGCGTACACGTCCGGCTTCAACACCCCGATATAGGGCAGCTCACGGTAACGCTCGGCGAAGTCCAAGCCGTAGCCCACCACGAACTCGTTCGGGATCTCGAAGCCGATGTACTTCACCGGAACGTTGACCTTCACCGCGTCCGGCTTGCGCACCAGCGCGACCACCTCGACGCTGGCCGGTGACCTGCTCTGCAGGTATTTCATCAGCCAGGAGAGGGTCAGGCCGGAGTCGACGATGTCCTCGACGATCACCACGTGCCGGCCGGCGATGTCGCGGTCCAGGTCCTTGAGGATGCGCACCACCCCCGACGAGGTCGTGCCGGAGCCGTAGGACGACACCGCCATGAACTCCATCTCGACGGACGGACCCGTCCGGCCCAGCTCCCGGGCGAAGTCGGCCATGAACATGACCGCGCCCTTCAGCACGCAGACCAGAAGCAGGCCGCCGTCGGCGCCGGCATGGTCGGCCGAGACCTGCTTGGCCAGTTCCTCGACCTTCTCCCGGATCTGTTCCTCAGAGAGGATCACGTGGTCGATGTCGGCGTCATACCAGGAGCCGTCTGCCATGGGCCTAGCCTGCCGCATCAAGGTTGCGCGCAGCGGCCGGGGTCGCGGCTGGGACCAGCGCAAACCCGGCGAAACCCCTGGTGTTCGCGACACGGCGTGGCGACCGTCACAGGTCAACTCGGGTCAGGCGTCCCTCTCGCCGGGCCACCTGCACCCCACCCGGTAACGCTGTCGAACCCTGGCCGTGCCAGTCCGTGATCAAAGCGTCCAGGGCGGCCACGTGCCGGTGGGACAGCGAGCCGCCGGGGACGCCCAGCCGCCGGGCCCACTGGTGCAGCACCCGGGTGCGGATCGCGTCCGGCAGGACGGACAGGTCGGTCACCACGAGCTCGTCGCGCACCTCGGCGGCGGCCAGGGCGTCCAGGGCTGCGTTGTCGGCGGCCAGCTGACCGGCCGTACGCGCCAGGTTGTCGACCACGCCCGGGCCGAGCGCGGCGATCAGAGCGGGCAGCAGGTCGGCGCGGACGCGCGCGCGGGCGTACGCGGAATCCCGGTTGTGGGGGTCGTCCCAGATCTCCAGGCCGAGCGCCGCGCAGGCCTTGCGAGTCTCCGAGCGGGCCACGCCGAGGAAGGGGCGCAGCAGCAGGCCGCGGCGCACCGGCATGCCGGACATCCCGCGCGGGCCGGCGCCCCTGGCCAGCGCCAGCAGCACGGTCTCGGCCTGGTCATCGCGGGTGTGCCCCAGCAGCACCGCGGCGGCGGCGTACTCCAGGGCCGCCGCCTCGAGGGCTGCGTATCGCGCATTTCGGGCAGCCGCCTCGGGTCCACCGGCACCGGACACCTCGACCGCCATGGACAGAACGGGCGAGAAGCCAGCAGCCCACCCGACGACCGCCTCGGCGCGAGCAGCAGAGCCGGCCTGCAGCCCATGATCAATGGTCACCAGCCCCGCGCGGAGGCCCATCCGAGGTGCCACGAACGAGGTCGCCGCGGCCAGCGCCAGCGAATCGGCCCCGCCCGAGCACGCCACCAGCACCAACGATCCCGCCGGAAGCCAGGCCAGCGCCGACCGGACCGCCCGGCGGGTGGCCGCGACCGGCGCCGGCAGGTACGCCATCTAGCCGGCGGAGACGCCGCCGTGCACCCGGGCCACCCAGGCATCCGGGTCGCCCAGTTCCTCCAGCCGCGGCAGAGTCAGCGGGGACTCGAAGATCCGGTTGAACCCCGGCATGCCGACCCGCTCGACGACGCCGTGCACGAATTTCCGGCCCTCCGCGTACTGCCGCATCTTGACCTCGATGCCCAGCACCCGGCGGATCGCCTTCTCCAGCGGGTTGCCGGTCTCCCGGCGCCGGTTGAACTTGGCCCGGATCGACTCCACGCTCGGGATCACCTCGGGGCCGACGCCGTCCATCACGAACTCGGCGTGGCCCTCCAACAGCGTCATCAGCGCGGTCAGCCTGTCCAGCACGGCCTTCTGTGCCGGGGTCTGCACGATGTCCAGCACCGACGAACGGCTGTTCTCGTCGCGCAGCGCGTCGGACAACGTGGCGACGCCGCGCCGCAGCCGCTCCAGGATGTGCTCGCTGTTCTGCGAGGCGTCGACGAAGGCCTGCACCTCGCCGAGGAAGTAGCCACGCATCCACGGCACCGCGGTGAACTGGGTGCGGTGGGTGACCTCGTGCAGGCACACCCAGAGGCGGAAGTCGCGGGGGTCGGCCTCCAGCTTGCGCTCGACCTCGACGATGTTCGGCGCGTTCAGCAGCAGCTGGCCGGGCTCGCCGGAGAACACCTCGTACTGTCCGAGGACCCGGCCGGAGAGATAGGCCAGCACGGTGCCGGTCTGCACGCCCGTGACCCGGGAACCGATCGCGTCGGCCACCCCGCCCGGCTGCCGGTCGCCGGCCAGCCGGGTGACCAGCGGGCCGATCACCTGCCGCAACCCGGCGATGTTGACCGCCGCCCAGTCCTTGCGGTCGACGACCCGGACCGGCGGCACCTCCACCTGGGAGGACAGACCGGTGTAGGCGGCCACGTGACCGGCCGCCTCGTCGGTCAGCTCCCGGAGCTCGGTCACCACCTGCATGGCTTCCTCGTAGGACACCGCGGGGCCGGATTTCGACAGCGCGCCCGCGGTGGCGGCGGCCAGATCCCAGTCAACGAACTGCGCCATGCAGCCGACAGTACTCGCGGCCCACCAGCGAACGGCCCCTGAAGAAACCCCGAACTGTGTTTACCCGACCTCAGCAGCCGCAGGCCACCAGACGGGTGGCGACCCTGTCCAACGCCTGCCGCGCCGAGGTCGAGTCCCCCGTCTTGTCCGCCATGATCGCGAAGACCAGCAGCCGCCCGTCATTCGTCACGAGCTGGCCGGCGATCGTGTTCACCCCGGTCAGCGACCCCGTCTTGGCCCGGACCAGGCCCTGGCCCGCCTTGTTCGGCGCCGGCGTCACGAAGCGGGTCCGCAGCGTCCCCGACCACCCCGCCACCGGCAGCCCCCCGAACATCGGGTTCAGCGCCGGGTGCTCGCCACTGGCCGCCACGGTCAGCAGCTTGGTGAGCAGCGCCGGGCTGATCTGGTTGAGCCGGGACAGCCCGCTCGCGTCGGACAGCTCGAGCTGGTCGGCGGGCAGGCCCAACTCGCCCACCTTGGCGATCATCGCCCGGCTGGCACCCTCGAACGAGGCCGGCTCGTCAGCGGCCAGCGCCACCTGCCGGGCCAGCACCTCGGCGATCGTGTTGTCGGACTGCTCCAGCATCCAGTCGACGACGTGCACCAGCGGAGGCGACTGGACCGCGCCCAGCTCGGTGCCCGGCGCGGCCGATCCCGGAGCGGCGGACGGTCCGGCCGGCGCCGCGGCGGGCGCCGTACCCCGGGTGACCTTGGCCGTGACGTCGAGCTGCTTGGCGAACGCCTGCCCCGCCGCCAGCGCCGGATCGGAGTGCCGCGGATCCCCGCCGACGTCGTTGTGCACCGGCGTCCGCCGCCCGGCGTTCGTCATCAGCGGCGTGATCGCGGAGACCTGACCCTCCGGCGAGATGATCGTGCTGTTCCAGCCCTTGCCCGTGGACGGGCCGGTGAACATCGACGTGTCGATCAGCACCCGGGTGATCGGGGTGTCGCCCATGGCCTTCTTGACCTGGTCGGCGAGCCGGTCCAGCCGCGCGGCGCCGGGGAACTGCCCCTTGGAGTTGACGGCCAGCGTCGGATCGCCGCCGCCCACCAGCACCACCTCGCCGGGCTGGGCGCCGGCCACCGCGCGGGTGGTCAGCCGGTAGGCCGGGCCACGCGCGGCGAGCACCGTCGCGGCGGTGACCAGCTTGGTCGTGGAGGCCGGCGTGGTCGGGGTGTCGGCGCCCTGCGCGAAGAGCGTCGCGCCGGTAGCGGCGTCGACCACCGAGACGCGCACCCGGGAACCCAGCGCCGGCGCCGCGATCAGGCCCTTGATCGCCTGCTGCACACCGGCCGCGCTGGGTGCCGCGGCGCCCTCATCGGCCGCGACCAGCACCGGCGTAGGCATCGGCTCCGGCGCGAGCGTCACGGAGGCCTTGGCCGCCGGCTCATCGGCCAGCCACCCGGCGACCGGCCCCGGCCGCATGATGAAGGTCGCCGCCCCGACAGCCACCATCAGGATCAAACCCAACAAACCGGAAACCATTAAGGTACGCCGAGTCCGAGACGGTTCCCCCGTGGCCGCACCGGCTGGTTGCCCGCCCGCTCCCGGTGCGCTCGTTCCGGGTTGTCCCGGCCCATCCGCCTGACTCCCGCCCGGCCCCGCGCCACCGCCCGCGGCCCGGTCGATCCCCACCGGCCGCGACACACTGACCCGCCCGACCGCGGGCCGCAGCCCACCGGCCGCACTCTCAACGTCACTCTCGCCGCCCGCGGACTCCCCACCCGCAGGCCAAACCCCCGCACCGCCGCCGCCCTGACCTCCCTGAAAACCGCCCGGCGTTCCTTGACCACCGTCGGGAACGACCTGCGCACGGCCCGAGCCGCCATGGGCTCCCTGAGCACCGCCCGGGCCGCCTTGAGCACCGCCCGAGCCGCCCTGGACTCCTTGAGCACCGCCCGAGCCGCTGTGGATAACGCCCGGGCCCCCTTGCACTGGGCCGCGCTGCATACCGCCTGGGACGACGTTGCCCGGCTGCTGAGCGTTGCCCGGGTGCTGACCACCACCAGGCCGCTGAGCGTTGCCTGGCTGCTGACCGTTGCCTGGCTGTTGACCGTCCTCAGGTCGCTGCACGTTGCCTGGCTGCTGACCGGCGCCGCTGCCCGGAGGCGTGGCCCAGGCTGCCGGCATCGGCACCGATGCGCGGCCCGCCTTCTTGGGTGGCGGCCCGCTCAGCTGCCCACCCCCGACCGCCTGCACATGATCACCCTGCTGCGCGCCATCCGGACGTGACTGCGCCCCGTCTTGCGCTCCAGCTCGCGGCTGCGGATCAGCCTGCGCTTCAGCTTGCGGCTGCGATCCGGCCTGCGGCTGAGCCCCGGCCTGCGGCCACGGGCCGGCCTGTGGGTGGGGACCAGACTGCGGGTGCGAACCGGGCTGCGCTCCAGCCTGCGGCTGCGCTCCAGCCTGCGGCTGAGCCCCGGCCTGCGGCCACGGGCCGGCCTGCGGCTGTCGACCGGCCTGCGGATGAGACTGCGGGTGAGGCTGTGACTGCGGCGGGGTGTCCGGCTGCTGATGGCCCCCGATCGACGGCGCTCCCGGCGTACCCGAGGGTTGTTGTCCTCCGGCCGGTGACCCCGCGCCTGATCCCTGTGGTCCCCCGGACGGACCCGGTCCTTGCTGCCCCTCGGCCGGCGGACCGCCGACCCGAGCCGATCCCCTGGCCCCCGTAGCGGCACCTTCCGGCGCCGACTCTCCCCGTGACAATTCAGCCCTTTCCGGCCCATCCGAGCCCGCGCCGCCCCTGCGCCGGTCGTCCCCCATGTGGTCGTCCCCTGCCTGACCAGCCGCTGCCCAGCCGTCCCCAGCTCGGCTGCCATCAGCCTGACCGTCCCCAGCCCGGCTGTCCCCAGCCCGACTGCCATCAGCCCGGCCATCCCAGGCCCGGCCGTCCTCAGCTCGGCTGCCATCAGCTCGGCCGTCGCCGGCCCGGCCGTGCTCGACGTGACTGTCTCCAGCGCGGCCGTCGTTGCCGGTAGGTGTTGCCAGGACCGACGCTCGGCCGCGGCCCGCCCCGGACTCACCGCCGGCCGGGACCGCCCCGCGCGCGGGCTGAGCGACCTGCGGCTGCTGGGGCGGTTGTGGCTGGTGGGGCTGCTGGGGCGGCGGAGACCCGTCGCCCGCCGACGGGGCGGCGACCGACTCGGGAGGGTTTGCGGGCACCGATGCCCGTCCCCTGTGTGAATCTTCCCTCCCCACCGGCCCCTCCTCGCTCGTGGCGGCAGACTTAGGGGAGACTACTGACATCCCGCACATCGCGGCGCGCGGATTGTGCCGAGCCCGAGCTCGCCTGCCGCCCATCGTGATCGGGCTTACACACGGCCGGCAGATGACCGAGGGAGCACATCATGGATTTCGACGTCTTGGTTGAGATCCCGAAGGGTCAGCGCAACAAGTACGAGGTCGACCACAAGACCGGGCGCATCCGGCTGGACCGCACGTTGTTCACCGCGACGCAGTACCCGGCGGACTACGGCTTCATCGAGGGCACCCTCGGTCAGGACGGCGACCCGCTCGACGCCTTGGTCCTGATCCAGGAGCCGACGTTCCCGGGCTGCCTGGTGCGCGCCCGCGCGATCGGGATGTACCGGATGACCGACGAGAAGGGCCGCGACGACAAGGTCCTCTGCGTGCCTTACGAGGATCCGCGTCAGGAGCACCTGCGCGACATCCATCACCTCGGCGAGTTCGACCGGATGGAGATCCAGCACTTCTTCACGGTCTACAAGGATCTCGAGCCGGGGAAGTCGGTGGAGGGCGCCACCTGGACCGGCCGGGTGGAGGCCGAGGAGGAGATTCGTGCCTCCTTCAAGCGGCAGGAAGATCTGGAACACCACGACGAGGGCCACTGACCCGAGGGCAGCCGACGACGCAGGGCCGGTTCCGCTTCCGCGGGGACCGGCCCTGATCTTTCAGAAGGAGATGTTGGTGACGGCGCCATAGAGGCCGGCCACGGCACAGGCGACCGGGATCACCGAGACCACGACCAGGGTGTCGAGCAGGTCAGCGGCCCGGCCCAGGTAGGGCGACGGGGGCTTGCGGGAGTAGGTGGCACCGGCGGCCATCGTGGACAGTGCCAGGATCACGGCCGCGGCGCTGACGCCCAGGCGTACCGGCGTGCCGGCGCCGGTGAGCAGGTCGACGCCGAGGGCGGCCACGCCGAAGAGGCCGGCGCAGAGCAGCGGCACCCGCTGGCGCAGCGTGACGAAGAGGCGGGAACGCAGCAGCAGCGCGGCCGCCGTAACCGCCATCAGGATGCGCGCCGAGACGCTGCCGGCGGTGGCCAGTACGAGGAAGGCGCCGCTCGCCAGGACCGCGTGGCCGAGCAGCATGCCGGCCAGCAGCTCCTCGGTGCGGGTGACCGCGGCGAAGACGGTCGCCCGGTCGGGACGCTCGCGGGCCAGGTCGGCCGCGCCGGCGGTCTGTGCCGCGGTGAAGCCCTCGGCGCCGCTGCCGGTCGGCAGGGTGACCGGCGGCATCGGGACCTTGCCGAACCGGATCGCGAGCAGCGGGATCACGCCGATGCCGCAGACCAGGACCGAGATCAGGACCGCCGCGCCGCCGGCGGCCGACGTCCAGACGCTGATCAGGGCGGTGATCGCCCCGAGCAGGCCGATCATCGCGCCGGCGGTGAAGACGCGCAGCCCGGCCGCGACGCCGATGCCACCGAGCGCGGCGACCAGCAGCAGGGCCACCGAGCCGGTCAGCAGCTCAGGACCGCCCAGCCACGGGAGCAGCGGAAACACTCCGACGCGGTCGGCCGAGCCGGAGGAGACGAGGACGGCGCCGCCGGCGAACGCGTACGGCATCGCGCAGGCGCCGAGGGCCGCACCGGCGCGGGCGTCCCCGTACGCACGAGAAGCCGTCACCCCGGCGAGCGCGAGCAGCAGACCGACGCCGAGCCCGACGTAGGCCGAGCCCGCCCACGACGGCCCGGCGGCGAGCACCGCGATCAGGCCGATGCCCAGCAGCAACGCGCCGCTGAACACGGTGGCGGTGCGGGTCGACGCGGGCGTCCAGACGGTGCCGCGGCGGCGCGCGCCCTCGGCGATGGCCTCGACGACGTCGTCGTACTCCAGCTCCGGCCAGTCGTCGCGGGCCGGCACCAGGTGCAGCACCTCGCCGTCGCGGACGCCCTGGGGGAAGAGCCCCTGCGCGATGGTCAGGGGAACGCCGTCGGTGCGCCGGAGCAGCCACCCGCCGTGTCGTTCGCCGTCGTCGGCCAGCCCCTCACCGGCGTGCCGGAGCACTTCCGGCAGCAGCTCGGCCAGCGGAACGTGCTCGGGCAACGCCACATCGACGCGGCGTTGCGGAGCGCTGATCGTGATGCGCGCCAACCCGACACTCATGAATGAAAACCCATCGACGGAAGCGAGGCTGCGGAACGGAGGGGACTTTACCTATCCTGGGCCCGGCGCGATGCCCGCCTGTGGATGCAGGTGACGGGGACGAAAGGGACAGCTTGTCATGAGTACGACCGTGATCAAGCGGTCCGCCCGCCGACCGGCACCGGAGATTCCGACCGGCGAGCTGGCTGTGGACGCACCGCCGGAGGTTCCGCAGGAGGGTGGCCGGCGCTGGCAGCAGGCCATGATGGCGCTGCCCATGCTGGGTGGTTCGGTCGCGATGGCCATGATGATGGGCCGGGGCAGTGGCGGTGCCATGTCCTATGTGGTCGGCGGCCTGTTCGGGGTGTCCTCGCTGGCGATGCTGGCCACGTCGTTCGGCAGCAACGGCTCGCCGAAGAAGGCCGAGATGATGGCCGCCCGGCGCGAATATCTGCGTCATCTGGCGAACTTGCGCCGCCGGGTCCGTGAGACGGCGGGCCGGCAGCGGACCGGCCTCTACTACCGGCACCCGGAGCCGGGCCAGCTCTGGTCGACGGCCGGGAGCCACCGGGTGTGGGAACGCCGCCCGGCTGATCCCGATTTCGGGGTGGTCCGGCTGGCGGTCGGCCCGCAGACCTTGGCGACTCCACTGGTACCCCCGGTGACCAGGCCTCTGGAGGATCTGGAGCCGATGACCGCGGGGGCGTTGCGGCGCTTCCTGGACGCGTACTCGGTGGTGCCGGACCTGCCGGTCGCGGTCTCCCTGCGCGGTTTCGCGCGGGTGTTCATGCGTGGGCCGGAGGCCGAGTCGCGGGCGCTGACCCGTGCCGTGCTGGCCCAGCTCGCGGTCTTCCACGCGCCGGACGACCTGCTGATCGCGGTGGCCGCCGGCCCGGAGCGGCGGGCGTCCTGGGAGTGGGTCAAGTGGCTGCCGCACAACCTGCACCCGCATCGCACCGACGCGCTCGGCCCGGTGCGGATGGTGGCCAGTTCGGGGCCGGACCTCGAGAAGATGATCGAGGACGTGATCGGTAACCGGCCGCGGTTCAACGCGGCCGCGATCGGCATGAGCACGCCGCATATGATCATCGTGCTGGACGGCGTGGACCTGCGCGGCGCCACTCAGCTGGACGACGGCATCGACGGCGTGACCGTTCTCGATCTCGACGAGACCCCACCCAAGCTGCTCGATCGGTCGCTGTTGGTGCTGGAGGTCCGGCAGGCTGCCGGAAAACGCAACCTGCACACGTACGCCACGGAGCACGCCGCCGAGGTCGGCACGCCGGACCGGCTGAGCGAACCGGAGGCGGAGGCGATCGCGCGGCGGCTCGCTCCGTACCGGCTGGCCGCCGCGTCCAAGTCGCCGGATTCGCCGCTGGCCGCCGAGATGGGGCTGGGCGAGCTGCTCGGCATCGCCGATGTGGACACGTTCAGCGTGGCGCAGAGCTGGCTGCCCCGGCCGAACCGGGACAAGTTGCGCGTACCGATCGGGATCGGCGGTGACGGCGGGCCGATCGAGCTGGACCTGAAGGAGTCGGCGCAGGACGGCATGGGCCCGCACGGCCTGCTGATCGGCGCGACCGGTTCGGGCAAGTCGGAGCTGCTGCGCACGCTGGTGCTGGCGCTGGCCGGCACGCATTCGTCGGAGACGCTGAACTTCGTGCTGGTCGACTTCAAGGGCGGCGCGACCTTCGCGTCATTGGACCGGCTGCCGCACACCGCGGCGGTGATCACCAACCTGGCCGACGAGCTTCCGCTGGTCGACCGCATGGTGGACGCGATCGACGGCGAGATGTTGCGCCGCCAGGAGCTGCTCCGGAAATCCGGCAACTACGCCAGCCTGCGCGACTACGAGAAGGCGCGGGCCAGTGGCTCGGCGCTGCCACCGTTGCCGTCGCTGCTGGTGATCTGCGACGAGTTCTCCGAGCTGCTGTCCGCCAAACCGGACTTCATTGACCTCTTCGTCCAGATCGGACGTCTCGGGCGATCGCTGGGCGTGCACCTGCTGCTGGCCAGCCAGCGCCTGGAGGAGGGGCGGCTGCGGGGACTGGACACGCACCTGTCGTACCGGATCGGTCTGCGAACCTTCTCCGCTCTCGAGTCGCGGGCGGTGCTCGGGGTGCCCGACGCCTATGAGCTGCCCCGCGCCCCCGGGCACGGCTACCTCAAGTTCGGCACCGAGCCGCTGGTCCGGTTCAAGGCGGCGTACGTCTCCGGCCCGTACCGCAAGGCCGGCGGCCGGCGCGCGGGCGTGAGCGGCAATGCGGCACCCCAGGTGCTGTCCTATTCGACCCATTACGTGCCGGTACCGAAGACTGTCAAACCGGTCGAGCCGCAGCCCGAGGACGCCCCGGCCGGCGAGAGCCTGATGGACGTGATGGTGGCCCGGCTGACCGGCCAGGGACCGCCGGCGCACCAGGTGTGGTTGCCGCCGCTGACCCAGTCGTCGGTGCTGGACGAGCTGCTCGGCCCGGTCGCGGTCGACCCGGTGCGCGGCCTGTGCTTCGCGAACCCGGAGCTGCACGGCGCGCTGCAGGTGCCGATCGCGCTCATCGACAAGCCGCGCGAGCAGCGGCGGGACGCGATGTGGATCCAGCTCGGCGGCGCGGCCGGGCACCTCGCCGTGGTCGGGGCGACGCAGTCCGGCAAGTCGGCGGCGCTGCGTACGCTCGTCTGCGGCCTGGCGCTCACCCATACGCCTGCCGAGGTGCAGGTGTACTGCCTCGACTTCGGGGGCGGCGCTCTCGGCGTACTCAAAGACCTGCCGCACGTGGGCGGTGTCAGCGTGCGCACCGATGTGGTGGGCGTGCGCCGGACGGTCGGCGAGGTCCTCACCCTGCTGGCCGAACGGGAACAGCGGTTCGCCGAGATGGGCGTCGACTCGATGTCCTCCTACCGGCGGCGGCGCGCGAACCCGTCAGCCGTGGACGCCGACCCGTTCGGCGACGTCTTCCTGGTCATCGACGGCTGGTCCACGCTGCGCAAGGAGTTCGAGGAGCTGGAGCCGGTCATCACCGACATGGCGACCCGCGGCCTCTCCTACGGCATCCACATCGTCGGCACGGCCACCCGCTGGATGGACTTCCGGCCGGCCATCCGGGACATCTTCGGCTCGCGGCTGGAGCTGCGGCTGGGCGATCCGAGCGACTCCAGCGTCAACCGTCGCGCCGCGATCAACGTGCCGGAGCAGGCCGGCCGTGGCATCGTCGAGCACCCGACCGACAAGAACAAGAGCTACCACCTTCTGACGGTACGCGCCGAGCTGAGCACCATCGGCGAGACGTCCGAGCTGGTCAAGGAGATCGCGGCGAACTGGCGTGGCCCGCTGGCCCCGCGGGTGCGCCTGTTGCCGCAGTCGTACCCGTACGCCGACATGGACCAGACCCGCAGCAGCGGCCTGCGCCTGCCGATCGGGCTGTCCGAGCAGGACCTCTCGGTGGTGGAGATCGACTTCGCGACCGACCCGCATTTCCTGCTCTTCGGCGACGCCGAATGCGGCAAGTCGTCCTTCCTGCGCGCGCTGGCGACCACCGTGATGCAGCGGTTCCAGCCGGAGGAGGCCCGGATCATCCTGGTCGACTACCGGCGCAGCCTGATGGACCTGCCGGAGACCGAGCACCGGATCGGCTACGGCATGCAGGCGCAGAAGACGCTGGAGCTGATCCAGTCGGTGGCCGGGTACATGGAACGCCGGCTGCCCGGCCCCGACGTGACCGCGCAGCAGCTGCGGGACCGGTCGTGGTGGACCGGGCCGGAGCTGTTCGTGCTGGTCGACGACTACGACCTGGTCGTCTCCGGCCCGACCAACCCGCTCACGCCGCTCCTGGAGTACCTGCCGCAGGCCCGCGACGTCGGCCTGCACCTGGTGGTCACGCGCCGGGCCGGTGGCGCGAGCCGGGCCCTGTACGAGCCGGTCATCCAGCGGCTGCGCGAGCTGTCGTCGCCGGGCCTGGTGATGTCCGGTCCGACCGACGAGGGCGCGCTCATCGGCCCGGTCAAGGCCGTCCCGATGCCACCAGGACGTGGCCGCCTCATCACCCGACGTGAGGGAGTGCGTCTCGTCCAGCTCGCCCACCAGCCGCCCTACTAGGGCGTCGATTCTCGGTCGCACCGGTCGCCCTACTAGGTCGAACGGACGAACGGTGCGATTGAGTTGTCCACACCCCCGCAACCTCTCGCTTTTTCGGAGTAATCTCCCTGCATCGAACGGCCCCGTTCACCTCACCAGATAGGCGTCATCGACCAGTGAGCGCAGCGAGCACCTCCCCCCAGGGTTCCGCGACTTACTGCTCCGCCACGCGCATCCCGCGTGGTGGTGCGCTTTGTTGACCGCCGGCGGGCGTTGCCTGCGTGCGGCCGCCGGTGTTGTCGCCGGCCTCTTCGCCGCGCTCGGGCTGCCCGCAACGGCGGCTCTCGCCGACGACACGGTCCGCACCGAGCAGTGGCATCTGCGCACGCTCAACGTGACCGGTGCGTGGAACTGGTCGATGGGCGCCGGTGTCACGGTCGCCGTGATCGACTCCGGGGTCGACGCCCGGCACGTCGATCTCCAGGGCCAGGTGCTGACCGGCCTGGACCTGGTGGACGACAAGGGCGACGGCGACACCGACCTGGTCGGGCACGGCACGACGGTCTCGGCGATCATCGCCGGCAAGGACGACGACGCCGGGGTGGTCGGCATCGCGCCCAAGGCCAAGATCCTGCCGATTCGCGTCCTCGACCAGGAAAACCGGTACAACGACGCGCTGATCGTGGCCAAGGGTGTCCGCTGGGCCGTCGACCACGGCGCCCGGGTGATCAACCTGTCCCTCGGCGGCAGCGGCAGCAGCGCGGCGCTGGCGGCGGCGATCGACTACGCCTTCGCCAAGGACGTCGTGGTGGTCGCCTGCACCGGCAACGCGAGCGCCTCGTCGTCGAGCGGTGTGTGGTACCCGGCTCGCGAGCCCGGCGTGCTCGCGGTGGCCGGCATGGAACGCTCCGGCGACGTGCTCTGGTCCGGCTCGATCACCGGCGCCGAGACCGTGGTGACGGCGCCCGCCACCAAGCTGGTCGGCGCCCGCCCCACCGGCTACTGGAACGTGCAGGGCACCAGCTTCGCCGCGCCGATGGTCTCCGGGACGGCGGCGCTGATCCGCTCCCGCTGGCCCGAGATGCCGGCCGGCGAGGTGGTCAACCGCATCATCAGGACGGCCCGCGACCGGGGTCCGGAGGGCCGCGACGACAAGTACGGCTTCGGTCTGGTCGACCCGACCGGCGCCCTGACCGCGGAGATTCCCGCGGTGGCCGGGAACCCGCTGGACACGTCCCCGCCGCCCGGCGTGGCCCGCCTGGGCGCCGCGCGCGTGTCTGGTTCGGCCCAGTCCGCCCCGGACAAGCTGGCCGACGCGGCCCACAGCAACCGGGCCCCCGGCAAGAACGCCGGCTCCGTCGTGACAGCGGCTCCCGCCGACGACGAGAAGAAGTCCCGAGGCTGGTGGGCGGCGGCCGCCTTCTTCACCCTCTCGGCCGGCGTCGGGATCCTGATCGTCCGCCGTTTCGCCCACGTCACCTGACCGTCCACGTCACCTGACCGTCCACGTCACCGGACCGCCCACGTCACCGGACTCTCGCTTCCCCGGCCATCGCGTCTCCCTGCCGGCCTTTCTCCCTCGACCGGGAGCGCCGCACCGCGCCTCGACCGTCTGGCGTTAACGTCATCGGATGCCGATCCTCAGCGCGACCGACGAGCTGATCGGCCGGCCGTCGCGGGTGCTGGTCGCGGGGACGTCCGGCGCGGGCAAGACCACGGTCGCCGGATGGATCGCCGAGGCTCTGAGGGTTCCCCATACCGAGATGGACTCGCTCTATCACGGGCCCGACTGGGTGCCGAGACCATCGTTCGAAGCGGACGTCGATGCTCTGATCGGACAGCCGGAGTGGGTCGCGGAATGGCAGTACAGCCTAGTGCGCCCACGCATGGCCGCCCGGGCGGATCTGGTGGTTTGGCTTGATCTGCGCCGTTCTGTCGTGATGGCACAGGTCATCCGGCGAACCGTTGCCCGGCAGGTCGGCCGCAAGCCGATCTTCAACGGCAACCGCGAACCTCCACCATGGACGATCTTCACCAATGCCGAGCACATCGTCCGCTGGGCCTGGACCACGCACCATCGGGCGGCCGATCGGATCGCCGACCTCCTGGCCCAGCGCCCGGAACTCCGGGTTGTCCGGCTGCGCAATCGGCGGGAGGTCGCCACCTGGCTGGCCGGTCCGCTTCACCGTGCGGCAGGCCCGGACCAGAACGGCGATTAGCCGAGACGGCGGTCGCCTTCGCTTCATCTGACGATCAGTTCTAGCCATGCGACGACGCGCCGCCGGATATCTACCGCAGGCCGGTGATGTTCTACCGCGAGCCGGTGAGGTTCGGCCTCGGGCCGGCGTGGCGGCGGCGTAGCCAGCGAGGCAGGGCACACCTCGGGGCGAACATGCCGACGTCGCTGGCGGCATTGTCCGCATATACACGGATCTGGCAGCCGCCGAGCACGGTTCGGTCGGTGAGGGCCCGGCGCAGGAGGTCGACCGACTCGGCGTCGATCGCCCGATGCAGGCGGGCGTGGTGGCCGAGTGACTGGAGGGCGTTGGCCCGGGTCTGCGCGCTGACCGCCCGGAGGGCGCGCTTGATGCGGGGCAGCCCGTCACGCACAGTCGCCGGTGCGGACGCCGCGGGTGCGGTCGCGGCCGGCCTGGGCCACGCCCGCCGCCTCGCGGGCGGTGACCGCGAAGCCGATGTTCCGGTCGTCGGCCGCCGCGGCGAAGATCACGCCGAGGACCTGGCCGTTCGGGGCCACCAGCGGACCGCCCGAGTTGCCGCTGCGGACCAGCGCCCGGATCGTGTAGATCTCGCGGTTGACCTCGCCGGCCTCGTAGATGTCCGGACCGGGCACGTTGCCCACGTCGCTGACCCGGGCCGACTGTGCGTCGTACGGTCCGTCCAGTGGGTAGCCCAGCACGACCGCGCTCTGGCCGGTGGCGGCCGGCTTGGCCACGAAGTTCAGCCGCGCCGCCCGCAGGCCGGGCACGTAGATGACGGCCAGGTCGCGTTTCGGGTCGTAGACGACGACCGTGCCGTCCAGGCGGCCGTTCGAGGTTTCCACCTCGACCTCGCGGGTGCCAGCCACCACGTGCGCGTTGGTCATCACGCGCTCGTCGGCGTACACGAAGCCTGAGCCCTCGATGCGCCGGGAGCAGCTGGGCGCGGTACCGAGGATCTTGAGGACGGACCGGCGGCTGTTGACGACGACCTGGGACTTGGCCAGGGCCGGATCGGGGGCTGCCACCTCGCGGGCGTTGGTCGGGGCGAGCCCGCTGAACACCTCGGGGAAACCGTTGGTGTCGAGGGTGCTGCGCAGCGCCGAGGACAGCGCCTGCGCCTCCTGCGGCATCAGTGTGTTGATGCCGTCGAGCACCGCGCTGCTGCGCACCTCGCGGTTGAGCCAGGGCAGCGACGTCGACTTCAGCGGGATCGCCACCAGCCACGCAACCAGCAGCACCGCGATCAGCGACACCATGGCGCCGCCCGCGTCGTCCATCCGCTGCACCGGCTTGCTGGTGATCGACCGCCGCAGCCGGGTGCCGAACCAGCCGGCCAGCGTCTGACCGAGCACCGCCAGCGCGAAGATCGACACCAGGGACACCACGACGCGGACCGCGCCGTCGGCGAACTGGTTGGCGATCAGCGGGCCGACCTGGAGCCCGATCAGCGCGCCGCTGAAGAAGCCGCCGAACGACAGGGCACCGATGACGAAACCCTGCCGGTATCCGCTGATCGCGAAGACCAGCATCAGCAGGATCAGGATCGCATCGACCACGTGCACCAACTCAGCGTAGAAGGGAGGGGCCACTCGCTCACGGGACAACCTCGTCGGGGGCGCCGCCGGACCCGGCCGGAACCGGCGCGGCCTCCTGCGGAAGGTCCTCGACACGGTCGGTGTCCCACGGCCGGCTCCAGCCGGCCAGGTCGAGCAGGGTCGAGGTCACACCGGCGGTGAAACCCCAGACGAGCATGTCGCGGACCAGGAACGCCGGGCCGATCCAGCCGCTCGGATGCCGGATCCGCAGCCGGTTGGCCGGGTCGACCAGCTCGGCCACCGGCAGCCGTTCCACCCGGGCCACCTCGGCGGGCTGGCACGCGTGCACCGGGTGCGGCGCGTGCCACCAGGCCAGCACCGGCGTCACGACGAAGCCGCTGACCGGGATGTACAGCTCGGGCAGCAGCGCGAGGACGGTGGCGCTGGCCGGGTCGAGCCCGACCTCCTCGCCGGCCTCGCGCAACGCGGTGGCGGCCGGGTCGGCGTCGCCGGGGTCGGCCGCGCCGCCCGGGAAGGCGGGCTGACCGGCGTGGTTGCGCATGGTCGCGGCGCGCTGCAGCACGAGCAGGTCGGGCTCGCCGGGCCGGTCCTCGCCGAGGAGCACGAGCACGGCGCTGGGTCGCCCTTCGCCGCGTGGGGCGCGCAGGGTGGTGAAGTCTTCGGTACGCAGGGAAGGCGTCCGGCTCACCAACGGTTCCCACCAGTCCGGCAGCTCAGTCACGGCGTCACCGTCACACCGGCGTCAAAGAGAGCAAGCTCAGTCATGGCGTCACCGTCACGCCGAGGTAAAAGCGGGCGAGCTCAGTCACGGCGTCACCGTCACGCCGAGGTAAAAGCGGGCGAGCTCAGTCACGGCGTCACCGTCACGCCGGTGTGGGTGCGGGTCAGCTCGGACAGCTCCCGGGCGTCGACCGGCAGCGGATGCACGACGGCCCGGCCGGCCGAGTCGACGAACACCGTCACCGGCAGGTTGATCTTGCCGAGCGCGGCGAGCAGCCGCCGGTCCCGGTCGTACAGCGTGGGGATCGTGACCCCCCGGCCCGAGCCGAACGACGCGGCCGCCTCCCGGCTGTCACCGACGTCGACCCCGAGCACGTGCAGCCGGCCGTCGGCCCGATCGGCCAGCCGCTGTACGACGGGCAGCTCATCCCGGCACGGCCCGCACCACGACGCCCACATGTTGATCACCGCGGGCCCGGGCAGGGAGCCCAGCGCGACCTCCTGCCCACCGGTGAAGCACGGCAACGACAGCTCAGGCAGAGTCACCGCCCGTTTTGTCCCACGCGACGCGGAAGCGGACGGCGGCGAGACGGAAGAGGCAGGCGCGGTGAAGGACGACGGCGAAAGGGAGGACGCGGGCGCGGTCGAGGACGACGGCGAAAGCGAGGAGGCGGGCGCCGCGGAGGGAGGCGCCGCGCTCAAGGTGGCGCAGTCGTCGAACGGCGACGGGGTCTCTGACGTGGGCGTGGCCGAGGTCCGGGGCGGGGAGGTGCATGCCGCCATCGCCAGCACCATCGGTGCGGCGAGCCATCGCGGCCCACGCCTCACGGGGCCTCCGGCGTGACGATCGCGGCGGCGGGGACCAGGGACGGGTCGACGCCGGCGTGGACGGCCAGCTCGCGAGCCCGGGGGCCCTTGAGCAGCTTGGCCGAGCCGGCCGCATCGGTGGGCCCGGTGCCGTAGGACGGGCACATCGGCGCCAGCGTGCAGGCGCCGCAGGCCGGCTTGCGGGCGTGGCACACGCGGCGGCCGTGGAAGATCACCCGGTGCGACAGCATGGTCCAGTCGCGTTTCTCGATGAGGTCGGCGACCTGGAACTCGATCTTGACCGGGTCCTCCTCGTGGACCCAGCCGAACCGGTTGGTCAGGCGCCGGAAGTGGGTGTCGACGGTGATGCCGGGGACGTCGAACGCGTTGCCGAGGATCACGTTGGCCGTCTTGCGGCCGATGCCGGGCAGGCTGACCAGGTCGTCCAGCTTGCTGGGCAGCTCCGAGTCGTACCGATCGACCAGGGCCTGCCCCAGCTTGATCAGCGAGTCGGTCTTGGCCCGGAAGAAGCCGGTGGGCCGCAGGACCTCCTCCATCTCGCCGCGGTCGGCGGCCGCGTAGTCGGCGGGTGTCACATACCTCTTGAACACCCGCGGCGTGACCTCGTTGACCCGGACGTCGGTGGTCTGCGCGGAGAGGATGGTCGCCACGGCCAGCTCGAGCGGCGTGGTGAAGTCGAGCTCGCAGTGCGCGTCGGGGTGCGTCTCCGCCAGCTCGCGCGCCATTTTGCGGGCCCGGCGCTTGCGCCCGATCGGCGTCTCGCCGGCGAAACGCTTGGCCGAGCGTGCCAGGAGAGCGGCGGCAGGCGCGGCGGGGGGCGGAGTCACCGACAAAGAATACGTCGCCCGTACGACAGGAGAACTCACCCCGGCGGGGAGATCGATCCGTCCTCGCCGATCTTCGCCCCCGAGTCGCCGAAGTCGTCGGCGGACAGGTCGGCGATCAGATCGCGGGACTTACCGTTCTCGTCGGCGGTCGGGACACCGGCCGCGTTCATGTAGGTGGAGACCACCTTGCCGCCAGCCCAGCTGCCGTCCGGTTCGAGCGAGACGTGCAGGATCGCGCCGTACTTGAGGACGCCGGTGCTGGACAGCGTCTTGCCGCCGCCGGCGAAGTTGCCCAGGCTGTACGCGATCAGCCGGTCCTTGTAGAACTCCATGCCGCGCAGCACGTGCGGGCCGTGCCCGACCACCACGTCGGCGCCGGCGTCGATGACCGCCCGGCTGAACGCCTTGGGGTCGCCGCGGTCCTCGCCGAAGAACAGCTCGTGCCCGGAGCGCACGTGGTTCTTGTCCGATCCCTCGGCGCCCATGTGCACCTGCACGACGACCAGGTCGGCCTGGTCGGCGGCCTTGGCGACCACGTCACGCGCGGCGTCCAGGTCGTTCAGGTTGTTCGCCCCGGCGTACGAGGAGAAGCCCACCGCCGCGACCTTGACGCCTTTGACCTCGACGACGGTGATCTGACCCTGAGCCCCGGTGTGCCGGAGCCCGGCGGCCTCGAGCGCCGCCGCGGTGTTCTTGTAGCCCTGCCGCCCATAGTCGTTGGAGTGGTTGTTCGCCGTGTTGAGCAGCTGGAAGCCGGCTTTTTTCAGATGCTTCGCGTACGACGGCGGCGCCCGGAACGCGAAACAGTTGTCGCGTGGCGGCGACCCGCATTTGGAGGAGCCGGTGTCGCCGGTGAGCGGCTGCTCGAGGTTGCCCATGACCAGGTCGGCCTTGAGCTCGTCGGCGACCGAGTCGAAGAAGCCGTCGCCGCCCTTGACCGGCAGCTTGCTGGGCGCGCTGCCCATGATGATGTCCCCGGTGGCCGACAGGGAGATCGCCTCGGCCGCGGGCACCTCGGCCGACTCTTTCCGGGGGGTTGCCGACGAGCGCGGGGTGGACGCCGCCGGCGCCGGCTGCCACTGGGGAGGGTCGGTGTTCTTGTCCCGGCCCGCGAGGGCGACGCCGCCGATCCCGGCGCCGACCAGCGCGGCGACGGCGATGGTCACCGTGAGCACGGGGCGACCGAACAGACCGGTCCGGGGGTGGGCATTCATCGACGGCGACGATACCGTCAGGGAGCAAGCGTGGACGACGGTCTTTCAGCCGACAGGTGGTCACCGAGAGCGACGGTTTTTCGAGCGAGACGGCCCGTAGCGGTTACGCTGCGGGATCTGGATCAAGGGGTGCCCGCCTGTTTCCGGCCCGCGTGCGCCTAGACTGATCGAGCGCGGGCAAACGCGCAGGTGGAGGTGTGCGGCGATGGATGAGGTGCTGGCGCGCAGCGGGATCTTCCAGGGTGTTGACCCGGAGGCGGCCGAGGCGCTCGCCAAGGAGATGGACACGATCGAGGTCCGCAAGGGCGACATCGTCTTCAATGAGGGCGAGGCGGGTGACAGTCTCTATATCGTGCTCTCCGGCAAGATCAAGCTGGGACGCCGGGCGGCCGACGGCCGGCAGAACCTTGTCTCGATCATGGGCCCGTCCGACATGCTCGGTGAGCTTTCCCTGTTCGACCCGGGCCCGCGGACGGCGACCGCGACCGCGGTGACCGACACCCGGCTGGCGCGGCTGAAGAAGTCGTCGCTGCGCCCGTGGCTGAACAACCGGCCGGAGATCGCCGAGCAGTTACTGCGTGTGCTCGCACGACGGTTGCGCCGGACGAACGACGCCCTGGCCGATCTGATCTTCACCGATGTCCCCGGTCGGGTGGCGAAAAACCTGCTGCAGATGGCCGGTCGCTTCGGCACCCGGGACGGCGGCGTCCTGCGGGTCACCCACGACCTGACTCAGGAGGAGCTGGCCCAGCTGGTCGGCGCCTCCCGCGAGACGGTGAACAAGGCGCTGGCCGACTTCGCCTCCCGGGCGTGGCTGCGGCTGGATGGCAAGAGCGTCATAATTCTCGACCCGGAGCGCTTGGCCCGCCGCGCCCGCGTCTGACCCCTGAGCACGAGAAAGGCCGCCCGGAGACGGGCGGCCTTTTTGTATTTGTAACACCCCGGAGAAGGACGCCAAGATCCGTGTCGCACCCGGTCAGACGCTCGTTGTGGAGGTGGTCGAGAGGCACGACATACAGCGAGAGGGCGCGGACTTGAGCAATGCACGGGCCGGCGGGCAGCGCAGCGGGGTGAGATCGTGACTGAGCTGTCTTTGTCATGCTCTCCTGGCCCTCGCCTGCGGCGCCGTCATTCGGCGCCAGCTTCTGCCGCTCGGTGCAGTCGATCATGACGGTCCTGGAGTCGTCGATCGACCACCGCACCCCGGCCTACCTCCAGAACAAGTCCGCGATGCTGGAGCGCCTGGCGGAACTCGAGGCGGCGCTCGACGAGGCCCGGGCCGGGGGCGGCGAGAAATGGGTGACCCGCCATCACGCCCGGGGCAAGCTGCTGCCGCGCGAGCGCGTCGAGATGCTGCTCGACCAGGACAGCCCGTTCCTGGAGCTGTCACCGGTGGCGGCCTGGGGCTCCGGCTATCCGGTGGGCGCCAGCGTGGTGACCGGCATCGGCGTCGTCGAGGGCGTCGAGTGCGTGGTGATCGCCAACGATCCGACGGTGGACGGTGGCGCCGTCAACCCGTACACGGTAGAGAAGATCCGGCGGGCGGCCCGGATCGCCGCGGTCAACCGTCTCCCCCTGGTCAACCTGGTCGAGTCGACCGGTGCGGCAGCACCGACGGGTCCGCCGCCGGGCGGCGCGATCGCCCGCGACCTGAGCCAGCTCACCGCCGACCGGGTGCCGACCGTCTGCGTGGTGTTCGGGGCGACCAACGGCGACGCCGCCTACCTGCCGGCGCTCTCCGACTACACGATCATGGTCCGTGGGCATGCCAAAGTGCTCACGATCCACCCTCAGCCGGTACGGGCCGCCACTAACGGCCGTGGCGCCGAGGTCCGCAGCGCGCCGACCGTGCCGGCGGGCGTGACCGGCCCGGCCGACCAGCTGGCCGAGGACGAGCGTGACGGCCTGCGGCTGGCCCGGCAGTGCGTACGCCGCTTCAACTGGCGCAAGCGCGGCCCGTTCCCGCGCACCACACCCCCGCGCCCGCCCCGCCACGACGCCGAGGCCCTGCTCACGATGGCCGGTGCGGAGTCGTTCGACCCGCGCGAGGTGCTCGCCCGGATCCTTGACGACAGCGACTTCGACGAGTTCAAGCCGACCCAGGGCACCGCGGTGGTGACCGGGTGGGGCGAGCTGCACGGCTATCCGATCGGCGTGGTCGCCAATCTCGGCGGCACGTTCACCCCGGCCGAGACCCAGAAGGCCGTGCACTTCATCCAGCTGGCCAACGCGACCGACACCACCCTGCTCTTCGTGCAGTACACCAGCGACGCCCAGGTCGAGGACCGGGAGGCGGCCGACGTCCGGCACGGCGCGCCACTGGTGCACGCGGTGGCGAAGTCGGGCGTTCCGCATCTGACGCTGATGATCGGCGCGACGCCGGCCGAGCAACTGGGCGGCATCTACGGCCGGGCGTACGAGCCCCGGTTCCTTTTCAGCTGGCCGGTGGAACGGCCGGCCGAGGAGCCGGACCAGCGGCGCAAGCTCCCGGACGACGGCGTCATCGACCCCCGCGACACGCGTACGGTGCTTGGTCTCTGCCTTTCCGCCGTGCACAGCGCGGCCGTGCAGGGTGCCGAGCACGTGGGCGTGTTCAGGCCCTGAGAGGTAGCGAGCTGCCTGAGGCGGCTCCGCCGCTCTGCAATAAGGAGACTCTGAAGAAGTGATCCGACGTCTGTTGGTGGCCCACCGTGGTGAGATCGCCCGCCGGGTGTTCGCCACCTGCCGCCTGGTCGGCATCGAGACGGTTGCCGTCTATTCCGATGCCGACGCCGACGCGCCGCATGTGACGGAGGCCGACTACGCCGTCCACCTGCCCGGCAACTCGCCGTCGTCGACCTATCTCCGCGGCGACCTGATCATCGCCGCCGCCCGTCGCGCGGGGGCGAACGCGGTCCATCCGGGCAACGGGGTGATGGCTGAGGACCCGGACTTCGCCGCCGCTGTCGCGGACGCCGGGATGATCTGGGTGGGACCTCCGGCGAAGATTCTGGGCACGCTGCAGAGCAAGATCGAGAGCAAGAAGAGGGTCGCCGAGGCGGGCGTACGGGTGCTGCCGACGTACACCGACCCCGACCGGGTCACCGACTTCCCGGTGCTGATCAAGCCGGCCATCGGTGGTGGTGGCGCCGGCATGCGTGTGGTCCGGGACCGGGTCACGCTGGCCGAGGCGGTCGCGAGCACCCGCCAGGAGGTGGGCACGGACGTCTTCTGCGAGCCGTTCGTCGAGGACGCCCGGCACATCGAGATCCCGATCCTGGCCGACGCGCACGGCAACGTGGTGCCCTTCGGCGAGCGGGAGTGCTCGGTGCAGCGCCGCTACCAGAAGATCGTCGAGGAGACGCCGTCCCCGGCGGTGGACCCGGGCCTGCGTGAGGAGCTGTGCCGGGCGGCGATGGTCAGCGTCAAGGTGCTGGGCTTCGTCGGCGTCGGCACGGTCGAGTTCCTGCTGGATCCGTCCGGCGACTTCCACTTCCTGGAGCTCACGCCCAGCCTCCAGGTGGAGCACGCGATCACCGAGTGCGTCTCCGGGTACGACCTGGTCCGGCTGCAGTTCCTGATCGCCGAGGGCGGCCCGCTGCCGATGCCCGGACCGCCGCCGATCCGCGGGCACGCCATCGAGGTGCGGATCTGCGCGGAGGATCCGGCGTACGCGTGGCTGCCCGCGGCCGGGACACTGCACCGGTTCGCCGTCCCCGATGTAGCCGGTTCGTTCCGCCCGCTGCCGCAGCCGGGCCTGCGCCTGGACTCCGGAGTGATCGACGGCTCAGTGGTCGGCGCGCACCACGACCCGATGCTGGCGAAGCTGGTGGCGTGGGCGCCGACCCGGCCCGAGGCGGCCCGGATGCTCGGCTCGGCGCTGGCCCGGGCCCAGCTGCACGGCGTGGTGACGAACCGTGACCTGCTGGTCCGGGTGCTGCGTCACCCGTCGTTCCGGGTGGGCGAGGTGGACACCGGGTTCCTGGACCGGCACCCCGAGGTGTTCGCGCCGTTGCTCTCGTCGGTCGACGCCGTACGCATCTCCTGTCTCGCCGCCGCCCTGGCCGGCGCGGCCTCCCGCCGCTCGTCCGCCCGCGTGCTCGCGTCTCTGCCCAGCGGCTGGCGCAACGTGCCGTCGGGCTCGCAGACCGCGGTCTACGACGGCCCGGCCGGCCCGGTCGAGGTGGGCTACCGGATGAACCGGCACGGCGAGCTGGCCGGCTGGTGGGTGCGCGCGGTGGACCCGGAGGAGCTGGACCTGGCCGGCCTGGGTCAGGAGCCGACGATCGACGACCACCCGCCGACCACGGTGGTGCACGCGAGCAGCGACAGGGTGGCGCTGGACGTGAGCGGGATCCGGCTGACCTTCCTGGTGCACCGGGTCGGCGAGGTGTCGTATGTGGACAGCCCCGAGGGGTCGGTCACGTTGCGCGAGGTGCCGCGCTTCCCGCTGCCCGCGCCGGAGGCGGCGGAGGGTTCGCTGATCGCCCCGCTGCCGGGCGCGGTGCGGCGGGTGCTGGTGGTTCCGGGCCAGCGCGTACGGGCGGGAGAACTGCTCCTCACCCTGGAGGCGATGAAGCTGGAGCACCCGGTCCACGCCCCGTCCGCGGGGGTGGTGGCGTCGCTACCGGTTCACCCGGGTGCCGAAGTGGACACCGGCGAGTTGCTGGCCGTCCTCGACCCCGAGTGAGCCGCCAGGCACACGAATGATCGACCGGTCGGCTGGACCGCGAAGGACCAGCCGGCCAGATCGTCGACGGCGGTAGCCCGCCGGAACGAGCGCACGCTGCACACCTCACGCACGGTCTCGTCGCCGGTCACCGCGGCCCGGTCCGCCGGATCGACGCCGGCGGGCAACGTGCCACGCCCGAACTCCCGCCACCCGAGCGGCGAGGTGGACGCGACCGGCACGCGGAGCTTGCCGGCGACCGACCGCAGGCCGGCGGGTGGCGTCGAAGCCAGCCAGGCGCCCGCCAGGGACGCGCCGACCAGCAGGAACACGCCGAAGCCGCCGAGGAACCACTTGCGCTTCTTGCGCTGGGTGTGCACGGTCGGCGTCTCGTCGGGCTGGGTCTGGCTGGTCGGCGGGACCGGCCGCGGCGTGCCGAAGCTGTGCGACGAGCGGTACAGCGCCGGCGGTTGGGGCGGCGGTCCGCCCGGCGCCAGCTGCAGGCCGCCGAGCATCTCGCGCAGCTGCTCGGCGGTGGGCCGGGCGCGCGGGTCGTTGGCCATGCCGTACCGCAGCACCTCGGTCATCGACTGCGGGATGTGCGGCAGGTCGGGAATGGGCCGGTTGAACAGGTCCATCAACGTGATCAGGCTGGGACTGCGGTCGCCCTCCCAGCGCGGCGGGTGGCCCTTCATCACCGCGTACAGCGTGGCGCAGAGGGCGTAGACGTCGACGGCGCCGGACGGGGTGTCGTGGCGGAACATCTCCGGCGGCGCGTACGCGGGAGTGAGGACCTCGAGGGTGACCGACGAATCGCGCATCTCGCCCAGCACGGCCAGCCCGAAGTCGGCGAGCACGGCCGGGTTGAAGTGCGAGTAGAGGATGTTCGCCGGTTTCACGTCGCGGTGCAGCACCCCGTTGGCGTGCGAGTGCACCAGCGCGTCGGCGATCTTCACCCCCAGGTCACGGGCCTCGACCGCGCCGAGCGGGGTGACGCGCATCCGATCGAGGTACGACCCGTCGCACAGTTCCATGATCAGGTACGGGTGCTGGTCGACCGTGACACCGACGTCGAACAGGTCGACCACGTGCGGATGCGACGACATGCGGCCGGCCGCGCGCGCCTCACGCAGGAATCGGGCCTGGTCACGGGGGTTTTCCAGGGTGCGGTTCTCGACCTTGATCGCGACCTCGCGGCCGACCGAGTCCTGGGTCGCTTTGTACACAGTGGCGTAACCACCGCGCGCCATGACCGACAAGCCGGACATGCCTGGCACGTATGGCGTGGGCAGAGCGCCAGGCGGGGTGTCGTTCACGCGTATGAAAATAACCCAGATGCCGAGCAGATCATCCCGGCACGTCAGACGTGAGGATGACAGATTCCGCCGGACCGGTCATCGGCAGCGCCAAAGCATCCCGCAATTCCTCGGCCCCGACGCGTTCACCAGCCTGTTCGGTGGAATACGCGAGCATGACCGCTTCGTCCGCCGCCACCCGCGCCTCGTCCAGACATCCGATCGCCGCAAGCACCCGGGCGTGTACCGCGGCGGCCGTCACGCTGCTGCGCACATCCTCCGAGCACACCTCGCGGGCCCGCTTCACCCACGTCAGCGCGGCGTCCGTGCGGCCTTCGGCGAGCAGAGCCGATGCGTACGCGGCCAGCGCGTGCCGCCGCGAGAACAGCAGCGACGGCGCGCCCGTGTCACCCGCGATCGGCGCCAGCAGCCCGACCGCGGTGGCCGCGTCACCCGACCGCAGCCGCGCCTCGGCCAGCAACACCCGCGGTCCGACCTGCGCCGGCGCCATCGGGTTGTGCGGCTCGACCGCGGACATCACCCGGCGGGCATCCGCCTCGGCCCCCGCCACGTCACCCATCTGCAGCGACACGAAGCCGCGGATCGTCCCGGCCATGCCGAGCAGCAGCGGATGCCCGGTCCGGTCGGCGTAGCCCAGCGCGTCGCCGAGCAGGTCGGCGGCATGGTCCCACTGGCCGAGGCCGCGGGCGATCGCCCCGCGCACCACCAGCGCCAGGCCACGCCCCCAGTCGTCGGAGACCGCGCTGAACTCCTTGTACGCGCGGCGAGCCTCCTGATCCGCCTCACCGAGGTCGCCCAGTTCGCTGGCCGCGTACGCCTCGACCGCACGCAGCGTGCCCACCGCCCAGCCCTCGCCGACCCGCTCACCGAACGGCAGGAAGATCCGGGCGAGGCGGCGCGACTCGGCGAGGCGGCCGGAGAGCAACCGGGCGAACGCGGTGGTGCCGCGCAGCCAGGAGCGCCCGACCGGATCGCCCAGCTCGGCGAAGAGCCGCGCGGCCCGGCCGAGCACCGCGTCCGTGCCGGTGAAGTCGCCGCGGGTGGTCGTCACCCAGGCCAGATTCTGCAGCGCCCAGGCCTGGCCGTGCCGGTCGCCCGCGGAGAGCGTCACCTGGTACGCCGCCGCGAACCGGCTGCTCGCCTGACTGAGCCGCCCGGACAGGAAGTCGGCCATGCCCAGCCGGCGCATCGCGTTGGCCCGCTCCGGCGCCAGCTCGGCCTCGGTGGCCACGTCCAGGGCCTCCTGCCAGGCCACCGTCGCCCGCGCCATGTCGCCCAGCGCCTCGTGCGCCCGGCCGGCGACGAGCAGCGCCTCGGCCCGCGCCACCGCGTCGTCCATGGCCGTCCCGGCGATCTTCTCGCCGTACGCCAGCGCCTCGTCCGCCCGTCCCAGCCGCAGCAGCGCACGGGCCTGGACCAGCTGGTCGGTCAGCGGCAGGTTGCCCTTGGCCAGGGCGGTGGCCCGCTCGCCGTACTCGATGGCCGCGCCGGGCTCCACGTTGGCCAGTGCCCGCCGGGCCAGCCGGCTGAGCGCGTCCATGCCGAGCGGCCCGACCTGCCGGGCCGGGGCGTCGGCCCGCAGCCGCACCTGGTCGGCGAGCTCCACCGCGCACTCGGCGTGGGTGGCCACGAAGGCGTCCCGCTCGTTCTCGGTGAGGCTCAGCCGCAGGGCCGCGTCGTAGCCCAGCTCGGTGACCGACTCCGGCGCCGCCCAGCGAGCCAGGTAGGCGTGTTTGTCGGCCAGCTCGGCCTTGCCGATCCCGGCGTACGCGCCCTCGCGCATCAGCGGCGTGCTGAACGCGAAACCGCCACGCACCCGGTGCAGCATGCGGCGTTGCAGCAATTCGTCGACCGCCCGCTCGAGCTCGACCGCGGCCACCGCGCCGGGCCGGGCGTCACCGGCGGCGCGGCGCTCACGCAGCGCCTCGATCACCCCGGTTGGCACCGTGTCGCCGACCACCGCCGCGTCCCTCAGCACCGAGCGGGGCTCGGCGGGCAGCGCGTCGATGCGCGCGGCGAGCACCGCGGCCAGGTCCCGGGAGAGCATCTGGTTGCCCAGCGAACCGGCGGCCAGCTGCCAGCGACCGGCCGCGTTGGCGCCGACCGCGGGTATCAGCGCGCCCCGCTCCAGCAGCAACGTGACCATCTCGGCCAGGTAGAACGGGTTGCCCTGCGCGGTGGCCAGCAGCTTGTCCGAGTCGGCCTGCGGCAGCTTGCCACCGTTCAGATAGGACGTGAGCAGCCGGGAGGCGTCGGCGCCCCGCAGCGGCGGCAGGGTGTGCACCTCAGCCTCGGAGAGCCGGGTCAGGGCGCCGGCCGTACGCACCAGCTCGGGCCGCCCGAGCAGCATCACCACCACCGGCCCGTCCAGCCGGGCGAGCGTGCTGCCCAGCGCGTCGATCGTGGTGGCCGTGGCGTCGTGCAGGTCGTCCACGATCACGACCAGCGGCGCCTCGGTGGCGAGCGCGGTGAGCAGGTCACCGACCGCGATCGAGATCGCCTCGGCGTCGGTGCGCTTGCCGCTGGGCTGCCAGTCGGCGGTCGCGTTGGGGCCCACCGGCACGGTCGGCGCCTCGCCGTAGCCGAGCAGCCCGAGCAGCCGGTCGATGTCCACCTCGGGCGTCTCGCCGTCCCGGCCCAGGCGGTTGACCAGCTTGCGCAGCCGCTCCTCGACCACCGGCCGGGTGATCGTCGCGGTCACGTCCTTCGGCAGACCGGCGGACTTGCGGACCAGGTCGGCCAGCGGCGCGAACCGGCGGCGCTCGCCGAACGCGCGGCACCGCACCCGCAGCACCCGGGCGCCGGTGTGCGCGGCGAACCGGCTGTGGCTGCCCAGGTCGTACCCGGCCGCCATGCGCTTGATCTCGCTGGCGAAGCGGGTCTTGCCGATCCCGGCCTCGGCGGTCATCACCATGATCCGCGGGGTGAGGGAGTCGATCGCCTCGGTCAGCCGGCCGGAAACGCGGCCCAGCTCGGTTTCCCGGCCGACGAACGGCGCCTCGTCGCCCACGCCGGAGCGGGTGCCGGGCGCGTCGTGCAGGCCGAGTAGCTCGTACGCGGGGACCGGCTCGCGCTTGCCCTTGAGCCGGAGCGGGCGCAGCTGCCGCCAGGACGCCACGTGCCGGGTGGCCGCGCTGGTCCGGACGCCGGCGTAGACCCCACCGACCGCGGCGGCGTCGGCCAGCCGGGCGGCGGTGTTCACGGTGTCGCCGATCACGGTGTACTCGATCGCCGCCTGGATGCCGGCCACCACCTCGCCGGTGTTCAACCCGACGCGCAGGCCGAGCGGTGCGCCGCCGCCGCGCTCGTCGTCCAGCACCCGGCGGACCGCCCGCTGCATGCTCAGCGCGGCGCGAACGGCCCGCTCGGCGTCGTCCTCGTGGGCGACCGGCGCGCCGAACACGGCCATGATCCCGTCGCCGGTGAGCTTGTCGACGTGGCCGCCGAACGTCTTCACGGCGCCGGCCAGCGCGGCGAGCACCCGGTCGGTGACGGCGCCGACCCGCTCCGGGTCGAGGTCCTCCGACCAGGAGGTGAAGTCGGAGAGGTCGCCGAAGAGCACGGTCACGATGCGTCGCTCGGCCGCCGGCAGGCTGGCCGCGGCGGGCAGGGCGGCACCGCAGTTGTGGCAGAAACGGGCACCGGGAACAGCCACAGTTCCACACACGGGACAGGTCACAGGGAGTCCAACTGTTGCGACCCCGGCTGTGATTCCCGCCTCAGATATTCCAGCTGAGCCCGCGCGGACATCTCAGCCGCAAAGCGGATCTTCGGGTCAATGTCGCGATACACAGAGTCAACAATGGCCTTCGGACTGTCCGCACCCTCCGCGATCGCCGCGCGCACCTGCGCCAGCCGCTCGCGGCGATGCGCGAGATAGGCCCGTGCGACCCCCGCGCAGTCCTCCTGCGCCGGGCCGTGCCCCGGGAGCAAAATCCTCGGGTACGCCGTGAGCACGTCGAGACTGTCGAGGTAGGCGCCCAGGTCGCCGTCCGGATGTGCGACGACCGTGGTGCCCCGGCCGAGGATGGTGTCGCCGGTGAACACCGCGTCGTCGGTCACGAAACACACCGAGTCGGCCGTGTGACCGGGCGTGGCCAGCACCTCGAGCTCCAACCCGGCCAGTGTCAGCCGGCCCGGGACCAGGGGGTCGCCGTCCACACAGTGCCGTGGGTCGGCAGCACGCACCGGAGCGCCGCCCAGCAGCCGAGACAGCTTGGCGGCGCCCGCCACATGATCGCCGTGGCCGTGCGTGATCAGGATCGTGCTCACCGGCGCGTGCTCGGCGATGGTCGCGAGATGCCCGTCGTCGAGTGGCCCGGGGTCGATCACCACCGCGTCGCCGGCGCCCGCGGCACGCAACACCCAGGTGTTGGTGCCGTCCAGCGTCATCGGGCCTGGATTGGGCGCACGCACCAGCGTCACCCAGCCGGGCAAACCGTCCTGAGCTGCACCACCCACGTCACGGATGGTACGTCGCTTCGCGCGACCCGGCAGGGACCGGATGTGCGATCCGGTCACTTTCGGTCAAGTCTCGTGCACAAACGCACACGAGCTCAGGCGACCTCGGCGATGACCTCCACCTCGACCGGAGCCCCGAGCGGCAGCTCAGCCACGCCGACCGCGCTCCGCGCGTGCCGGCCGAGCTCGCCCAGCACGTCACCGAAGAGCTCGGAGGCGCCGTTGATCACACCCGGCTGACCGGTGAACCCGGGCGCGGACGCCACGAAACCGGTGATCTTCACGATCTTCACCAGGCGTCCCAGGCCCACCAGAGCGTCGATCGCGGCCAGCGCGTTCAGACCGCAGATCCGGGCCAGGCCGGCCGCGTCCGCCGCGGTGACCTCGGCGCCGACCTTGCCGGTGGCCGGGAGCTTGCCCTCGACCATCGGAAGCTGGCCAGAGACGTACACGTAGTTGCCGGACTGCACGGCCGGCACGTAGGCGGCCAGCGGAGGCACCACCTGCGGCAGGGTCAGGCCCAGCTCGGCCAGGCGGGCGTAGATCGCCGCCCCGCCGTCACCACTAACCGGCGTAGGTGCCGTCACGCTGAACCCTCCTCCGTCATGCCCATCTGGCCCTCGCGTGCGGCGCCGTTTCTCGCCGCCGGCGTGTGCCGCTCGGTGCAGGCGGTCACGACTTGGGCCGCTTCAAGTACGCCACCAGCTGCTCCGGATTGGGGCCGGGCACGACCTGGACCAGCTCCCAGCCGTCCTCACCCCAGTTGTCCAGGATCTGCTTGGTCGCGTGGACCAGCAGCGGAACGGTCACGTATTCCCACTTCTGCATCGTCGATGTGCTCCTTCGATTCGGGTACCGCGACAGCTTAGGGCTCGCGCATGTCCCGATTTGGTTAGGCTGAGCGCGATGTCACAACGACCGCCGAGGACGGAGGGCACCGATGACGGCAACCGGTAACCCGGCATCCAGTCATCCGGAGCCTGAGCCGGTCCCGACGCCCGAGCCGGATCCGCCGCAGCCGATCCCGCCGCCCGAGCCGGTGCCCGCTCCGGAACCGCCACACGAGTCCGCCCCGCAAGCAGGGGCGGACTTCATCGATGCGGGCCCGGACGCCACCCAGGCGGCCTTCCCGCCTCCGGGCTCGTTCCCCGCCACAGCGCCGGCCCTGTTCCCGATGCCGGGCTCGTTCCCCGAACCGCAGGCGACCGCGCCGCGCCCGACCCCGGAGCCGCAGGCCACCGCGCCCGGCTCGCCCTCGGACGGGCCCGCCACCGCGCCGGGCCCGTCCCCGGAAACGCAGGCCATCGCGCCGGTCTCGACCCCGGAAACGTCGGCCACCGCGCCGGTCTCGACCCCGGAAGCGTCGGCCGCCGCGCCAGGCTCGACCTCGGGGACGCCGGCCCCGGGTGAGGCGAGCACCGAGCTGATCCCGGTCGTCTCCGATCAGACCGAGCAGATCCCGGCCGTGCGGGCCGACGACACCGCCCAGATCCCCGCCGTGCGCTCCGATGACACCGCCCCGATCGCGCCGGTGCCGGCCGAGGCGGACACCACCTGGCACCAGCCCGTGCCGGACGGCCCGTGGCACGCCAAGCACGAGAAGGCCGGCGAGTGGCAGCACCGGCCGCCCGAGCACCTCGCGTTCGAGCATTCGCCGCCGGCCGAGGTGCAGATCCCGTCCCTGCTCGGCGCCGCCTCGGTGCCGGTGCCACAGCCGCCGGCCCAGCCGTGGGAGGTGCAGCTCAAGGCCGAGGACGGCGACCGGCGCCGGCGCAGCGGCCTGTGGATCTCGGTGGCGCTCACCACCACGCTGCTGCTCTGCGGTGGCGGCGCGGCGTCGGCCTACCTGCTGCTGCGGGACAGCGACGCGAGCGGCGCGCCCGACCCGGGGACGGCCGTCAACGAGTTCCTCACCGCCGTCTACACCCGCCAGGACGCGAGCGCGGCCGGCGAGCTGGTCTGCCGCGAGGCGCGCGACAAGGACAAGATCAACGCCAAGGTGCAGCAGATCAAGGGCTATGCCGCCGAGTACGACGCGCCGAGCTTCCGCTGGGACGAACCGGCGGTGGACGGCAAGACCGAGGAACGCGCCACGGTCTCCGTGCAGCTCACGATGTCGACCGAGGACGAGAAGACCGCCCAGCAGACATTGACCTTCACGACCGTACGCAAGTCCGGTTGGCTGGTCTGCGAGATCAGCGGTTGACTGAGCTGATTGGCGTCGCTTCGCTCCGCGGCAGCCGCCTGGTAACCGGTGACCGCGCGTACGTACAGTCGAAAGCATGGGTGACCAACAGCGGACCTCGCGCTGGCCCGCGCGCCTGCACGTGGTGACCGGCAAGGGCGGGACCGGCAAGACCAGCGTGGCGGCGGCGCTCGCGCTCGGCCTGGCCGAGGGCGGGCGCAGGGTTCTGCTCGTCGAGGTCGAGGGCCGGCAGGGCATCGCACAGCTCTTCGGCGCCGAGCCGCTGCCCTACAAGGAGCTGCGGATCGCGCAGGTGCCGGGCGGTGGCGAGGTGCGGGCGCTTGCGGTGGACGCCGAGGAGGCGCTGCTCGAGTACCTCGAGATGTTCTACCGGCTGGGTGCGGCCGGGCGGGCGCTGCGCAAGGTGGGCGCGATCGACTTCGCCACCACGATTGCCCCGGGCCTGCGGGACGTGCTGCTCACCGGCAAGGTCAAGGAGTCGACCACCCGGGCCAGGGACGGCCGCCGGGTGTACGACGCGGTGGTGCTCGACGCGCCGCCGACCGGGCGCATCGGCCGCTTCCTGAACGTGACCGCGGAGACCGCGCGGCTGGCCAAGGTCGGCCCGATCAAGACGCAGAGCGAGGGCGTGGCGTCGCTGCTGCGCTCGCCGATCACCTCGGTGCACGTGGTGACGCTGCTGGAGGAGATGCCGGTCCAGGAGAGTCTGGACGCCATCGCCGAGTTGCGGGCCCTGGACATCTCGATCGGGCGGATCATTCTGAACGGCGTACGCCCGCCCCTGCTCGGCGAGAGCAAGGTCACCAAGGCCGAGCTGAAGCGGGGTCTGACCGCCGCCGGTCTGGCCGCCGACGCGGGCACGGTCGCGGTGCTCCAGGACGAGGCGAAGGCGCACCTGACCCGGCGTGGGCTGGAGGAATCGCTGCGCGCCGAGCTGGCCGAGCTGGGTCTGCCGATGGTCGAGCTGCCGCTGCTCGCCCGCGGGGTGGACCGGGACGGGCTGGACGCGCTGGCCGAGGCGTTGATGGGTGACTGAGCACCGGACTGGTTACGCTCGGGTGGTGACCGCTGCGCGCTTCGACCTCGACGCGATGCTGGCCGATCCCGTCACCAAGATCGTCGTGTGTTGCGGCTCCGGCGGCGTCGGCAAGACCACGACCGCCGCCGCGATCGGTGTGCGCGCCGCCGAGGTGCACGGCCGGCGGGTGGTGGTGCTGACCATCGACCCGGCCCGCCGGTTGGCGCAGTCGATGGGCCTCACCGAGCTGGACAACACCCCCCGGCAGGTGAAGGGCATCGACACCGAGGGCACCGGCGGCGAGTTGCACGCCATGATGCTGGACATGAAGCGGACGTTCGACGAGGTGGTGCAGGAGCACACCACGCCACAGCGGGCCGCGGAGATCTTCGCCAACCCGTTCTACCAGGCCATGAGCTCCACCTTCGCCGGCACTCAGGAGTACATGGCGATGGAGAAGCTGGGTCAGCTGCAGGGCACCGACGAGTGGGACCTGATCGTGGTCGACACCCCGCCGTCGCGTTCGGCGCTGGATTTCCTGGATGCGCCGGCCCGGCTGTCCCGGTTTCTCGACGGGCGCATGCTTCGCCTGCTGCTAGCCCCGGCCCGGTCCGGCGGCCGGAGCGTGTTCTCGCTGGTCACTGCGTCGTTCGGGCTGTTCTCCCGGGCGGTGCAGAAGATCCTGGGAGCGCAGTTGCTGACCGACCTGTCCGGTTTCGTGGCCGCGCTGGACTCGATGTTCGGTGGCTTCCGGCAGCGCGCCGACGAGACGTACCGCATCCTGCAGGACCCGCAGACCGCGTTCCTGCTGATCGCCTCGCCCGAGCGGGACGCGGTGCGGGAGGCCGCCTACTTCGCCGAGCGGCTGGTCGCCGAGCGGATGCCGCTGGCCGGCCTGGTGCTGAACAGGGTGCACCGCTCCGAGTTGCCGGGGCTGACCGCCGACGAGGCCGAGCGGGCCGCGGCCGCGTTGGACGAGACGGACGGCAACGAGGTCACCGCCGACGCTCTGCGGATCCACGCTTCTCTGCTGCGGCAGACGGAGCGGGAGACGCGGGTCGCCGCGACCTTCTCCGACGCGTTCCCGGCCGTGCCCATGGCGGCGGTCACGGCGCAGCCCACCGACGTGCATGATGTCGACGGACTGCGGACGATCGGCGCCGCCCTGGCCACGGCCGGGCAGCCGTGACGCCCACGATGGTCAGCCTGCCGAGACCAGCACCTTGTCGGCGTTCTTCTCCTTGAGCGCGGCCTCGAACATCTTGCGCCAGCTCGCCACGTGCGGGTGGCGGCGCAGCAGCGCGCGGCGTTCCCGCTCGGTCATCCCGCCCCAGACACCGAACTCGATGCGGTTGTCCAGCGCGTCGGCGAGGCACTCATAGCGAACCGGGCAGCTGCGGCAGATCCTTTTCGCCACGTTCTGCTCGGCCCCCTGCACGAACAGGGCGTCAGGATCACCACTCTGACACGCCGCCATGCTGGGCCAGTCGCTGATCATTCCCATCGGTAAACGTCCCCCCTTGCCTTTACCCCCTGACGCCGCGGGCTCATGTGTCCCCTGAGCCCGCGTAGGCGTCGTGCGATAGCTCGCTGGACCATCATGCTCTGTAGTCGGGCGATTACGCAACGTTCACCATCAAAATCGGCATAGACGGGCACAGTCGGGCAATGCGGGCCAGCCGAACGCACCATGTGGGGGAACCACTTCCACAGAAACGGCCCGCAGGGCAGGATGACCGTGCAGAATCATTCTGGGCGAACCGTGACCTTCTCGCCGAGCGATCGCGTGCACCCTTCAGGTAACTTGCATGCCGTGAGTTCCTGGATGCGCCGACGCGATCACAACATCTTCGCCAACGCGACCTCACTGCTCATCTGTGGCCTGCTGGCCGGGGTGGTGGTCGCGGCTGCCGCATTCCCGGCGGTCGCCATGTCGGGCCTGGCCGCGAAGGCCGGCAGCGACACGTTCGCGCAGCTCCCGAGCCAGCTCAAGACCGCGACGGCCCCTCAGGTCAGCCGCGTCTACGCCAGCGACGGCAAGACCCAGATCGCCGCGATGTATGACGAGTTCCGCAGCGACGTGCGCCTCAAGGACATCTCGCAGAACATGCAGGACGCGATCGTCGCCGCCGAGGACCACCAGTTCTTCAAGCACAACGGCGTGGACGTCAAGGGCGTGGCCCGCGCATTCGTGAACAACAACAGCGGCAAGTCCCAGCAGGGCGCCTCGACGCTCACCATGCAGTACGTGCGGATGTCGCTGGCGTACACGGCGACCAGTCCGCAGGAGGTCGTCGACGCGACCAAGGACACGCCCAAGCGCAAGGTCAACGAGATGAAGTACGCGCTGCAGGTCGAGAAGGAGATGACCAAGCAGCAGATCCTCGAGCGGTACCTGAACACGGCGCCGTTCGGTGGCGGGGCGTACGGCATCGCCGCGGCCAGCCAGGTCTACTTCGGCAAGCGGGCCAGCCTCCTGACCGTCCCCGAGGCCGCGCTGCTGGCCGGCATGGTCAAGGCGCCGTCCGCGTTCGACCCCACCACCAAGACCGGCTACCCGCAGGCCAAGGACCGCCGGACCTGGGTGCTCGGCAACATGCGCGACCTCGCGATGATCACGCCGAAGGAGTACACGGACGCGATCGCCACGAAGATCCCGACCCAGATCAAGCGGGTCGGCAACGGCTGCACCTCGGTGGTGAAGAACAGCTGGGGCTTCTTCTGCGACTACTTCTACCGCTGGTGGAACAGCCAGCCGGCGTTCGGCGTGAACAACTACGACCGCGAGCGCCAGCTGAAGAGCGGCGGCTACCGCATCGTCACCTCGCTCGACCCCAAGGCACAGGACCAGGCGCGCAAACGGGCGACCGAGAAGATCTCGGACTCCAGCCAGAACGCGGTCCTGCTGGCCGGCGTCGAGCCGAAGACCGGACGGGTCAAGTTCCTCGCGACCAACCGCAAGTTCAAGCTGGACGACCCGGCCCACCCGCAGAACAAGATCTCCTCCAACCCCGCGAAGAAGAGGAAAAAGGAACGCGGGTCCGCCCCGAACACCACGAACCCGCTGTTCAGCGGTGGCGGCGACATCACCGGTTACCAGGCCGGGTCGGTCATGAAGATGTTCACCATGGTCGCCGCCCTGGAGAAGGGCATGCCGCTCGGCACCACGATCAACGCCGGGCCGATGGCCAAGACCAACTACATCGTCGAGTACGGCAGCCCGGCCGCCTGCCCCGGCACCAACAAGTACTGCCCGGAGAACTCCGGCGGCGCCGACGGTGGCCCGACGAACATGTGGACCGGCTTCGGACTGTCCCGGAACACGTTCTTCGTGCCGCTCGAGGAGCGGGTCGGCGCCGAGAACGTGGTGGACGTGGCCAAGCGCTTCGGCATCCAGTTCCGCGCGGCCAACGACGCCCGGTACGCCAACAACAAGGACCTCGCCCACGGCTGGGGCGCCTTCACCCTGGGCGTCTCCTCGACCACCCCGCTGGACATGGCGAACGCGTACGCCACCCTGGCCGGTGACGGCATGTACTGCGAGCCGACCCCGGTCCAGGAGATCAAGACCCAGAAGGGCGAGAAGATCGACGTCGGCAACCCGCACTGCACGCGGGCGACGTCGGCCGAGGTCGCCCGGTCGGCCCTGGACGCGGCCCGCTGCCCGCTGGGTGACCAGTCGGCCCTGGGCCGGTGCAAGGGCGCCACCGCCGGAAACGTCCGGCGGGACGTCGGTCACCCGGTCTTCGGCAAGTCCGGCACGACCGACCGCGACAAGACCGCGTCGCTGATCGTCGGCACCACGTCGATCGTGGTGGCCGGCTTCATGGTCAACCCGGACTGGGCCAACCACACCGACCGCATGCAGCACCCGATCATCAACCCCGCGGTGTACAAGACGGCTGCCGACTACATGAAGGGCAAGCCGAAGGAGAACTTCAAGAAACCGGGCAACAGAAAGCTCACCCTCGGTGAGCAGCGCTCGGTTCCCAACGTGGAGTGCTCGTCGATCGGCGAGGCCAAGTCGCGGCTCTCCGGCGCCGGTTTCGACCCGTACGTGATCGGCGGCGAGGTCGACTCGAAGTGCCCGGCCGGCACCGTGGCCGGGACCAACCCGGACGGCAGGGCGATCAAGAACAGCCCGATCGCCATCGAGGTGAGCAACGGCAAGGGCGGCGAGAAACCGGGCAAGCCCAAACCGGGGCAGCCGAACCTGCCGAACTTCCCACGCCGTAACTGACGCGAAGAGAACCCCCGAGGCCCACCGGCCCGGGGGTTCTCTGCTTTCCGGCTCAGCCCAGCTGCTTGCGGACCTCGGCGGCGACCCGGCCGCCCTCGGCGCGACCGGCGACCGCCGCCTGGGCCGCCTTCATCGCCGGGCCCATCTGCCCCTTGCCGCTGAAGCCGCCTGCCGTCAGCGCGCCCGCCACGATCTCGGCGATCTCCTCGTCGGACAGCTGCTTGGGCAGATAGCGGTCGAGGATCTCCTCCTCGGCGATCTCCCGTGCCGCCTGATCGTCGCGACCGGCGCCGGCGAACGCGGCCGACGCCTCGCGCCGCTTCTTCGCCTCCTTGGACAGCACGGAGGTGACCTCGTCGTCGGTCAGATCCCGCGCGGCGGTTCCGGAGACCTCGGCGGTGCGTACGGCGGCCAGCGCCATCCGCAGGGTCGAGGTGGTGAGCTCGTCCCGGCCCTTCATGGCGGTGCGCAGATCCTCGTTCAGGCGGTCCTTGAGCGTTCCCATGGACGGAGAAACTACCCTTGCCGTCATGCGCAAGCGCACCGTTATCTCGCTGGCCGCCGGTGTCACCGCCCTCGGGGGTGCCACCTTCGCGTACGCGTCGCTGGTCGAACGCAACATGTTCACGTTGCGCCGCTTCGACGTGCCCGTCCTCGAACCGGATGCGGAACCACTGCGCATCCTGCACCTCTCCGACCTGCACATGATGCCTGAGCAGCGTCGCAAGCAGGCGTGGGTGGCCGCGCTGCGCGGCACCGACCCCGACCTGGTGGTGGTCACCGGTGACAACCTGTCGTCGCCGGACGCCGTGCCCGGCGTACTCGATGCCCTGGATCCGTTCTTCGACGTGCCCGGCGCGTTCGTCTTCGGCAGCAACGACTACCGCGGCCCGATCTGGAAGAACCCCCTGCAGTACCTGCTGCCCGAGCGCGAGTACGTGCAGGGCGTCGACCTGCCCTGGCAGGACCTGCGGTCCGCGTTCACCGACGCCGGCTGGGCCGACCTGAACAACGCCCGCACCGTGCTCAAGGCCGGCGGCCGCTCGGTGGAGTTGGCCGGCGTCGACGACCCGCACGTGGAGCGCGACGACTACCCGTCGGTGTCCGGCCACGTCTCCCGCGGCGCCGACCTGCACATCGGTGTCACCCACACCCCCGCCGACCGCGTCCTGTCGGCGATGGCTCAGGACGGCTTCAGCCTCCTGCTGGCCGGCCACACCCACGGCGGCCAGGTCCGCGTCCCCGGTTACGGCGCCCTCACCACCAACTGCGACCTGCCGAACTCCATGGCGCGGGGCCTGCACCGCTGGCCCGGCACCGACAGCTGGCTGCACGTCTCCGCCGGCCTGGGCACCCACCCCACCGCCCCGATCCGCTTCGCCTGCCGCCCGGAGGCCTCCATCCTCACCTTGATACCGCGCTGACCTGCGGTTTTGCGTGCAGCGATATACCGATTTCCGGGCCGCCCGAGCGTCGGATAGTATTGTCGAGCACGCAGCGGGGTATGGCGCAGCTTGGTAGCGCGCTACGTTCGGGACGTAGAGGCCGTCGGTTCAAATCCGGCTACCCCGACGCTCAGTGCAGAGCCGGTTTCCTTCGGGAGACCGGCTCTTCTCATTTCCCTGATCTTCAGCGTGGTTGCCCTAGGTCAAACGAGAGGCGGCTGCGGATCTCGGCCAGGACCGTGCCGACCATCTGGATCGACCCCTCGTCGAGGACGTTGCCGAACTCCACCACCTCGGTGTCCGGGCCGGCGATCTCGCCCAGCGCCGGGTCCTCGCTCGGCACCACGAGCATCCGCAGGTCGGTGCGGGGTTCGGTGCTTTCGTAGGGAACGACGACCACCTCGGCGGGACCGGCCGTCGCCAGCCAGTCGCGGACCTGCTCGGCCTGGTGGACGGTCGAGTAGCGGACGCCGACCCGGGAACCCTCGGGCAGTTCGGCGACCTTCATCAGGGTCCGGATGTGCGGCGCCACCACCACCGCGACGGTCTCGACGTCCCGTCCGGACGTGTGCGCCCACCGCCGGACCTCGGCCAGGTGGAAGAACGTGGTGATCACGAGGTCGGCGTCGGTCGTGGCGGTCTCGAGCTCGGTGAGCAGGCTCGGCCGGACGTCGGCGCTCAGCCGCCCGGACAGCTCCTTGGCGAAGGCCGAGGCACGCTCCTCGTTGCACTCGGCGAAGACGGCTCGCACCTCGGCGGCGGCGCGCTGGGCCAGGGCGTACGCGGCGTCGCGAACCGCCTCGGGCGACATGCCGTGCCGCACCGCCTCCTCGACGGCGTCGCGCAGCGCGTCGCCGGTGCCCTCCGCATGCTGGCGGGGAGCGTGCGCGGCGATCGTCGTCCCGGACGCGCCCCTGGTCTCGATCACCCGCAGTTCCCGCAGGGTGGCGTACGCCTTGGCGACCGTGTTCCGGTTGACGCCGAGATTGTCGGCGAGCTGGCGAACCGGCGGAAGGCGATCGCCTGCCCGCAGGCCGCCGCCCTCGACGAGGTACCGGACCTGCTCGACGATCTGCCGGTAGACCGGGGTGGCCGACGCCGCATCGACGCTCAGCTCGCTCATCACGTGACCCTATGTCATAGGACGTTTTCGCCGTCCCGGACACAGGTGGGGATGTCCGCGGCGGAGGCAGGTCTGTCGGTCGGCGACCGTGGCCGTACGCGCAGAACCCGATGGCGGGCGGTGAAGGCCTCCTCGGAAAGCCGCACGTCGGGGATCAGGCGGGCGAGTGCGGACATCAGGCGCCTTTCGGGATCGGGTTCCATCCCTCATTTCGGATCTACCGTCCCGCGCCGGCAGCCTCGAAGAGGTGCAAAACGGTTGCTTTGTTTAATCCATGAACTTTCCTAACAGTAGTTGACGTCACCCCAGACATCGGGTTGGCTCAATATGTCTCCGCGGCCCCCCAAGCCGGAAGGTTCTGATCCCCCATGCTCAGACAGCGCTTCCTCGCGTCCGTCGGCGCTCTTCTCGTCGGCACCCTCGCAGCCATCGCCCCCGCCACCGCCTCCCAGGCCGCCGCTTGCGCCGGCGCCTGGAGCGCTTCCCAGGTGTACGTCGGCGAGAACGTCGCCTCGCAGAACGGCCACAACTACCGAGCCAAGTGGTGGACCCAGAACGAGAGCCCGGCAACGCACAGCGGCCCGTGGGACGTCTGGGCCGACCAGGGCGCCTGCGGCGGAGGCGGTGAGGACCCGCCGCCGACCGGCGGCTTCCCCCTCAGCCAGGCACAGTTCGACCAGAGGTGGCCGGCGTCGCAACGCGCCAGCCTGTACACGTACAGCGGCCTGATCGAGGCCGCGAACCGCTTCCCGGCCTTCGGCAGCGGCAGCGACGTCACGAAGAAGCGGGAGGTGGCGGCGTTTCTGGCCAACGTCGACCACGAATCAGGCCAGCTGCGGTACACCGAGGAGCAGGACGTTCCGGGCTGGGGACGCTACTGCGACTGGAGCCGGCCCTACGGCTGCCCGGCCGGCCAGACCGCCTACCACGGCCGCGGTCCGATCCAGCTGAGCTGGAACTACAACTACAAGGCGGCCGGTGACTACCTCGGCATCGACCTGTTGAACAACCCCGACCAGGTCAAGAACGTATCGTCGATCGCCTACCAGACCGCGTTCTGGTACTGGCTGACCCAGAACGGCCCGAGCACGATGACCGCGCACGCCGCGATCACCGGGTCGGCCGGCTTCGGCGGCACCATCCGCGCCATCAACGGCACGCTCGAGTGCAACGGCGCCAATCCGGCCCAGGTGCAGAACCGGGTCAACGCGTACCTGTCCTTCACCCAGCTGTTCGGGGTCGACCCGGGCGGCAACCTCTACTGCTGAGACTTCAATTCGGAAGAGGGGCCGAGGGGGGTACGACCGGGCGGCGGTCGTACCCCCCTCGTCGTTTGTCCTGGGTTAAAGCGCGAGTTGCGGACGAGCCGGAACCCCGACGACGGCCGGCGCCGCGGCCCGGGGCGGCGGCAGCTGCTGGGGCACGGCATAGGTCGGGAGCAGCATCGACTCGACCGCCGGAGCGATGGCCGGCCGCTCGTTGAGCGAGATCAGGCGCGCGGCGCGGGCCAGGGAGCCGGTCTCGCCGTCGCGGAAGCCCGCCCGGTAGCCCTTCTCGTAGCGTTCGCCGCGGCCCAGTGCCCGGCCGATCGCGAAGCAGGAGGACCCGGCGAGGGCCAGGAGGAACAGCAGAGCGAAGGGTGTCACGGTCCGTCCTCTCGAGAGAAGTGAAGGTCTCCCAATGAGGTGCAAAATACGCGAAACCAGACAGAAGGGGCCGTAACTACGCGATGAGTGACGCGTTCGGGTGACGGAGACTTGCGCGCTCGAGAAAAGGCGGTAGGTCCGCGGCGTCCGCCGGCCGGCACAGATGGTAGCCCTGGCCGTACCCGCATCCCAGCGACCGCAGCGCCTCCAGCTGGGCGGCGTTCTCGATGCCCTCGGCCACCACCCGCAGCCCGAGGATCTGGCCGAGCTGCACGATGGTCCGGACCAGCGCCAGGTCCTCGGCGGTCAGCTCGGCGCGCGCGATGAACGCCCGGTCCACCTTCAGCTCGTCGACAGGCAGTTCGCGGAGGTACGCCAGGGACGAGTACCCGGTGCCGAAGTCGTCGATGGACAGCTGGACACCGAGCCTGCGCAGGGCGGTCAGCGACGCGCGGGCCAGGTCCGGGTCGCTCATCAGCACCGACTCGGTGAGCTCCAGGGTGACCGTGCTGGACGGCAGCCCGGCCACCGCCAGGGCCCGCATCACGTTGTCGGCGAACCGCGGATGCACCAGCTGATGGCCCGACACGTTCACGTTGAGGGTCAGGTCGGGGAACGTCCGGCGCCACGCCGCGACCTGGGTGGCCGCCGTCTCCAGCACCCACTGGCCGATCTCCACGATCAGCCCGGACTCCTCGGCGATCGGGATGAAGTCGACCGGCGACACCAGCCCACGACCGGGACTGTGCCAGCGGATCAGCGCCTCGACACCGGCCACCTCGCCGGTCTCCAGCCGGATCAGCGGCTGGTACTGCAGCGCGAACTCGCCGGCGTCCAGCGCCTTCTGCAGGTCGCCACGCAGGCTGAGGACGTTCAGCGCCTCGGTGTGCATGTACGGCTCGTAGACCACCATCTTGCCCGGGCCCTCCTTCTTGGCCCGGTACATCGCCACGTCCGCGTTGTTCAGCAGCACATCCGAATGCTCGGAGGTCTCCCGGGAGATGGCCACGCCGATGCTCGCGCCGATGAAGATGTCCCGGTCGGCCACCCGGAACGGATCTTTCACCGCGTTGATGATCCGCTCGGCCACCGAGATCGCGGAATCGATCGGCGAGTCGTGCAGCAGCACCGCGAACTCGTCGCCACCCAGCCGGGCGGTGGTGTCGCTGGCCCGCACGCAGCCCCGGATCCGGCCGGCCACCGCGGCGAGCAGCGCGTCACCGGCCTCGTGGCCGAGGCTGTCGTTGACCGCCTTGAACCGGTCGAGGTCGATGAAGAGCACGCTGGTCGGGTCGGTCGCGACATCGCGCGAGGCCAGCACCCGGTTGAAGATCTTCAGGAACAGACCGCGGTTCGGCAGGCCGGTGACCGGGTCATGGTGCGCTTCGTGGACCGCTTCGACGGTACGGGAGTCCGTCAGCGCCAGGCTGACCTGCTGGGCGAACGCGGCCAGCTGATCGCGATGCCCGGTGTGCCGCTCGGCCGGTCCGGGCAGCCGGGCCACCAGACTGCCGGCCATCTCACTGGTGACCTGCAACGGCGCCGCGATCACCGAATCCCGGGAGAGCGCCCGGATCAGCGCCTGCCCGCCGGCCATCGCCTCGCGCGCCTCGCCCTCATGGGTCGCGGCCTCGGGCGTGCCGGCCGTGGACGCCACGGTCAGCCGACGGGCCCGGCCCTCCTCGGCCAGCATCAGCGCCACCGAGTTGGCGCCGAGCAGCACCGCCGCCCCGCTGGTCACCAGGTCCAGGATCTCCGGCAGCGGCCGCCGGCCGGAGATGCTCCGCTGGATCGTCAGCAGCGTCTCCACCAGCATCTGCCGCGTCTGCGCGACCTCCGCCTCACGCTCGGAGTCGGCACGCAGGCCACGCTCGTCGGAGAGCACCCGGATGCTGCGCAGGGCCAGGCCGAGCACCTGAGCCATGCCATGGAGCATCTGCCGTTCTTCGGCGCCGAACTCGTCGCTCAACCGGCCGACCATCAGCGCGCCCTGCTTCCGGCCCTCGCCCAGCCCGGTGTAGCAGGTGTGCAGCGCGCCCAGCCCGGGCACGCCCAGCCGCTCGTCGGCGCGGAGCAGGCCGGCCACCGGCACCTCGGGACCGAAGCCCCACTCGCCGCGGACCTCGTCCCCCACCATCACGGCGGCGACCTCGGCCTCGACCATCTCGGCGGCCCGCTCCACGGCGTACGCGACGGCGGACTCCTCGTCGGTGGCCGCGTTGACCGCCGAGAAGAAGTCGGTGAGCTGATGCGTCGACCACTGGGACATGTCAGGCCAGTGCCAGGGTGACGAGGGTCAGGTGATGGGTGCCGAGCGCCCCTCGTACCCGGGCGATCTCCCCCGAGGTGTAGAAGCCGGCGTACGGCGTGTTGCCCAGCGCGGAGCGCATAGCGGCCATCTCCTCCTGCATGCCCTCAGGTCCCAGCCGACCCCGTCGCGCGCCGCAGTCGAAGGCGAGCACACCCAGCGGCACCTTCCCGCCGAGACCCTCGAGCGCCTCCAGGCACGACTCGGTCGCACCCTGGATCAGCGCCTCGTGATCGGCCTCCATCAGCCAGCACAGCGCGCCCTGCGGAACGTCGGACATCCCCAGGATGGACCGTTCCACGTCGTCACCGTCGTGAATCACCCGGATGTCCTCCCCGTTGCGCCGGGAAAGGCCCAGCGCCGGCGGCGCGTCCACACCGTCGAACAGGTCGGCGGCGGCACCGCCGGGCATGTCGTTGCGGCGCAGCAGCACGTCCAGGGCCGGCTCGTCGTCCAGCTCGTAGATCCGCCCGCCGCTGCTCCTGGTCACGATCATCGGCGGCTCCAGCCGGCGCCAGCCGTGCGCGACACCGATCCCGATCGGCGCGTCCGAGCCGAGCGCCACCCCCACGACCGCGTCGGTGTAGACGGCGTCGCCGACGAACTGGAACGTCCGGGCCCCGTCCGAACCGCCGCCCGCGAAGCCGCCGACCAGCGGCACCGCGGCCCCCAGCACCGAATACGCGCCGCGGACCACCTCGTGCGGGTCGCCGGACAGCCCGTCGGCGAGCAGGATCAGGACACTGTGCGGGCTGTTCATGCCGGGCGGGCTGTTCATGCCGGCCATCGCCTCGGCTGCCTCCGCACCGGCCTGACGGTGCCCGGCGTCGCCGATGTGGGCGACGCGCGCGCGTGCCGTGAAACCCTCACCGCCCAGCGCGCCCACCGACACCCCGCCCGCACCGGCGCCGTCGTTGGCCAGCTCACCGAGCGTGGAGGCCCCCACGACCAAGGCGTGCGGCCCGGCCTCGTCGCGGACGCCCATCAGCAGCGCCGGCAGGTCATGGCGGTGCGAGGCAAAAACAAAGACCACTGCAGGGGTACGCCCGTTGATCGCCGAGAAGGCCGCCTCGGCGCCCGCCTTGGCGCTGTCCGCCGCGGTGCTGTGACCGGCGCCGAACCAGCGGTGCGGTGTCTGCATGATCCTCTGATCGGCAGCCGTGAACGGTTGCTGAGGGGGTGCGGCCGGGGTGCCTTTCGCCCCTCCGGGGCCACCTGACAGGGTGTTTACTTGTGACTGACTCCGACCTCACCCAGCAGGTGAACAGCGTCGCCCGGCTCACCGGCACGTTCACCCTGCGCAGTGGCCGCACCGCCACCGAATACTTCGACAAGTACCAGTTCGAGGCCGACCCGGTCCTGCTCGACAAGCTGGCGCAGCGGATGGCGGTCCTCATCCCCGAGGGCACCGAGGTGCTGGCCGGCCTGGAAATGGGCGGCATCGCGGTGGTCACCGCTCTCGGCCGGCACGCCGGGCTGCCCTGCGCGTTCGTGCGCAAGCAGGCCAAGGAGTACGGCACCGCCCGGCTCTGCGAGGGTGCGGAGGTGGCCGGCCGGCGGGTGCTGGTGGTCGAGGACGTGGTGACCTCCGGCGGCCAGGTGGTGATCTCCACCGGCGAGCTCCGGAAGCTGGGCGCGCACGTGGACCACGCGCTGTGCGTGATCGACCGTCAGGAGGGCGGCGCCGAGGCGCTGGCCGACCACGGCATCAAGCTGAGGGCACTGCTCAACCGCGCCGACCTGGACGCCGCCAACTGACCGGCACTGCTGACAATCCGCTGCTCAGCGGAACACCCCGGTGCTGACCGCCACGACGATGCCGCCGACGATGCCGACCACCAGGCCGGTGATCGAGACGCCCAGCGAGACCTTCCACAGGCTCTCGCCGCGTTTGTAGGCACGTTGCGCCATGGAGACGGCGACGAGGCCGAGGACCAGCGGGCAGGCGACGATCGCCAGGACACCCAGCACGATGCCCGCGATGCTGAAGCCGTTGCCCACCTTGGCCGGCGCGAAGTAGGCGTTGTAGGGCACTCCCACCGGATAAGCCGGGTAAGCCGGATAGGGGTTCGCCGGGTAACCGGCCGGCTGATAACCACCGGCCTGCGGCGGCGCGGCATAGCCGGGCACGGGGTAGGCCGGAGCGGGAGCTGTCTCCGGGTAGAGCTGGGCCGTCGTGGGCGGCGGGGCGTACCCGGTCAGGCCGGACGGCATCGGGGAGCCGAACTGGTCGGCGGCCGGGGCCGGGACGGCGAGGCCACAGGACGGGCAGGGCGACCCGACGGATACGCCGGTGCCGCAGTTCGGGCAGACCATCAAGGCTCCTGGAGTCGCTGGGATGCGGACCTAACGATCGGTCCGCAACCCGGCGACCTGAGCCTCCGTCAGCGCGTGAGCTCCTTGGCGAGGAGCTCGGCGATCTGCACCGTGTTGAGGGCGGCGCCCTTGCGCATGTTGTCGCCGGTGATGAACATGTCCAGCGCGCGGGGGTCGTCCATCGCCCGGCGGATGCGGCCCACCCAGGACGGGTCGGTGCCGACCGCGTCGATCGGCATCGGGAACTCGCCCGCGGCCGGATCGTCGACCAGGATCACCGCGGGTGCGTTGCGCAGCACCCCGCGGGCGTCCTCGGCGGTGAGCTCCGAGCCGAAGACCGCGTGCACGGCGACCGAGTGGCCGGTCACCACCGGGACGCGTACGCAGGTGGCGGAGACCTTGAGCGCGGGCAGGCCGAGGATCTTGCGCGACTCGTTGCGCATCTTCAGTTCCTCGGACGACCAGCCGTCGGCCTCCAGGTCACCCGACCAGGGGACCACGTTCAGCGCCAAGGGTGCCGGGAACGGGCCGAGGTCGTCGCCGACCGCCTGCCGGACGTTGCCGGGGCGGGAGCCGAGGGTCCGGTCGCCGGCCACCTTCATCAGCTGGTCGTGCAGGACGTCGACGCCGATCTGACCGGCGCCGGAGACCGCCTGGTAGGAGGCGAGGACCAGCTCACGCAGGCCGTACTCGCGGTGCAGGGGCGCGATCGCCATGATCATCGCCATCGTGGTGCAGTTGGCGTTGCTGATGATGCCGCGCGGACGGCTGCGCATCGCCTCCTTGTTGACCTCGGGCACCACCAGCGGCACCTCGGGGTGCATCCGGAAGGCGGCCGAGTTGTCCACCACGGTGACGCCGCGCTCGACCGCGATCGGCGCCCATTGCAGCGAGACGGCGTCGGGCACGTCGAACATGGCCACGTCGACGCCGTCGAAGGCCTCCGGCGTCAGCTCCACGACCGTGAGGTCCTCGCCGCGGCAACGCAGCGTCCGACCCGCCGAACGGGCCGACGCGATCAGCCGGATCTCGCCCCACACGTTGCGGCGGGAGGACAACAGCTCGCGCATCACCGTCCCGACGGAGCCGGTGGCCCCGACGACGGCGAGCGTGGGCTGCCGCGTCATCCCGGGGCTAACGTCCGGTGCCCGCGTAGACGACTGCCTGCTCGTCGCCGCCGAGCTCGAACTGCTCGTGCACGGCGCGGACGGCGGTGTCGAGGTCGCTGTCCCGGCAGACCACGGAGACCCGGATCTCCGACGTGGAGATCATCTCGATGTTGACGCCGGCCGCGCCGATGCAGGCGAAGAAGGAGGCGGCCACGCCCGGGTGCGACCGCATCCCGGCGCCGATCAGGGAGACCTTGCCGACGTGGTCGTCGAAGAGCAGGCTCTTGAACTTGATCTGAGCCTGGATCTTGTTGAGCGCTGCCATCGCGGTCGGCCCGTCGGCCTTGGGCAGCGTGAACGAGATGTCGGTGCGGCCGGTGCCCTCGGTGGACACGTTCTGCACGATCATGTCGATGTTGATCTCGGCCGAGGCCACGGTCTCGAAGATCCGGCCGGCGGCGCCCGGCTCGTCGGGCACCCCGACGATCGTGATCTTGGCTTCACTGCGGTCGTGGGCGACCCCGGTGATCAGCGCCTGTTCCACGGAAGGGTCCTCCATCGATCCGGTGACCATGGTGCCGGTCTTGTTCGTGTACGAGGAGCGTACGTGGATCGGGACGCCGAAGCGCCGGGCGTACTCGACGCAGCGCAGCATCAGCACCTTCGCCCCGCCGGCGGCGAGCTCCAGCATCTCCTCGTACGTGATCTGCTTGATGTGCCGCGCGTTCGGCACGATCCGCGGGTCGGCGGTGAACACACCGTCCACGTCGGTGTAGATCTCGCAGACGTCGGCGTGCAGCGCCGCGGCCAGCGCGACCGCCGTGGTGTCCGACCCGCCGCGGCCCAGCGTGGTGATGTCCTTGGTGTCCTGCGAGACGCCCTGGAAGCCGGCCACGATCGCGATCGCGCCCTCGTCCAGCGCGGTGCGCAGCCGGCCGGGGGTGACGTCGATGATCCGGGCCTTGCCGTGCACCGAGGTGGTCAGCACGCCGGCCTGCGAGCCGGTGTACGACCGGGCCTCGTAGCCCAGGTTGTGGATCGCCATCGCCAGCAGCGCCATCGAGATGCGCTCGCCCGCGGTCAGCAGCATGTCCAGCTCACGGCCGGGCGGCAGCGGGCTGACCTGGTTGGCCAGGTCCATCAGCTCGTCGGTGGTGTCACCCATCGCGGAGACGACCACGACCACGTCGTCGCCGGCCTTGCGCGCCGACACGATCCGCTCCGCGACCCGCTTGATGCGCTCCGCCGTGGCGACGGACGAGCCGCCGTATTTCTGCACCACCAGGGCCACGGCCGCAGACTTCCTCTCAACACCGGGCGGGAACGGACGCGGACCAGCCTAGCGTCGCCGGGGTTCGGCTCCGAGCGGCGATCCCAGATTCCGGCCTGTGCGCCGCGACACGCCCGTTCGAGTCACGACCGATGTGCGACACAGAGGCGAGAATGTCTCGGTGCGTCCACGCCTCGTACCCGTCGTCCTGCTGACCCTCCTGGCAGCGGGCTGCGGGTCCGACGCGCCCGCGGCCGACCCGGCTCCGGAGCCGACCGGCGATCTCCCGGCGGACACCGACGCGGCCCGTGGTGAGCTAGCCGCGCGTGCGGCGCTGGCACAGGACCATCGTTACGCGGCGCTCTACGACTTCGACCCGGGCGACGGCCAGGGCACCCGCTCGGTGGTGGCGACGGTCGCGACCGACGGCACCTGGCGGGTGGATGTGCCGGGCGGCGCGCTGGGCGGCACCACCGACGTGTCCATCGTGCAGGTCGGCGACGGCGTCTACCAGTGCGCGATGCCGTCCGCGACGAACCCGGTCAACCCGTCCTGCGTCCGGGTCGCCGAGCCGAACAAGCAACTCCCCAAGGAGTACGACCCGAAGGTCCAGCGGGTCTTCCGGCAGTGGCTCAGCGTCTTCCAGGACCGGCAGGCGCCGCTCTCCGTGGTCGCCGCGCAGCCGCTGTCCAACCAGGGTCCGGCCGCCCAGGGCAAGTGCTACGCGGTGGACGGCATCTCCGCGTCCTTGAAACCACCGGTGGACGTGGGCATCTACTGCTACGCCGACAACGGCCAGCTCACCGCCGCGCGGGTCGACTTCGGCACGCTCACGCTGGTGAGTGTCGCGGCCGCGCCGCCGCGCATCGACCTGCCCGGCCCGATCAGCGGGGGCGAGGCGATGGGCATGAAGAGCCCGCCGCCGCCACCGCCACCACCGGCCGTCGATCCCTCGAACGGGCCCACATCCCCTGGCGCGCAGCCGCAAGGCTGATAGGGTTGCGGCGATATGTGGAACGCACTCCTCCTTCGCTGCCGCGACGAGGCCTCATCCCAGGCCGGCACCTCGTCGCGGAGTTGATGTGCGCGCGGCCGCCTAAAGGTCTCGTCCGTCAGGAGTTCTCCCATGTCAGTTGTTGACGACGCCATCGCCCGCCAGCGCCCCAGCGCGATGCCGTTCCAGCGTTACCAGGCCTACCACCAGCAATTCGCGATCGACCTGCCCGATCGGCAGTGGCCGGCCCGCCGCATCGAGACCGCGCCCCGCTGGTGCGCCGTCGACCTGCGCGACGGCAACCAGGCGCTGATCGACCCGATGTCCCCCGAGCGCAAGCGCCGGATGTTCATGCTGCTCGTGCAGATGGGCTACAAGGAGATCGAGGTCGGGTTCCCCGCCGCGAGCCAGACCGACTTCGATTTCGTACGCCAGCTCATCGAGCAGGACCTGATCCCGGACGACGTCACCATCCAGGTGCTGACTCAGTGCCGCGAGCACCTGATCGACCGCACCTTCGAGTCGATCCGCGGCGCCAAGCGGGCCATCGTGCACTTCTACAACTCGACGTCGACGCTGCAGCGCCGGGTGGTGTTCGGCCTGGACAAGGACGGCATCACCGACATCGCGACCACGGGCGCGCGGCTGTGCCAGAAATACGCCGAGATCCACACCCCCGACACCGAGATCTTCTACGAGTACAGCCCCGAGTCGTACACCGGCACCGAGCTGGACTACGCGCTCGAGGTCTGCTCGGCGGTCATCGACGTGATCGACCCGACCCCGGACCGGCCGCTGATCATCAACCTGCCGGCGACGGTCGAGATGGCCACCCCCAACGTGTACGCCGACTCCATCGAGTGGATGCACCGCCACCTGCCGCGCCGCGAGTCCGTGGTGCTCAGCCTGCACCCGCACAACGACCGTGGCTGCGCGGTGGCCGCCGCCGAGCTGGGTCTGCTGGCGGGCGCCGACCGCGTCGAGGGCTGCCTGTTCGGCAACGGCGAGCGCACCGGCAACGTCGACCTGGTCACGCTGGGACTCAACCTGTTCTCGCAGGGCATCGACCCGATGATCGACTTCTCCGACATCGACGAGGTCAAGCGCGCGGTCGAGTACTGCAACCAGCTGCCGGTGCACGAGCGTCACCCGTACGTGGGCGACCTGGTCTACACCGCGTTCTCCGGCTCGCACCAGGACGCGATCAACAAGGGCCTGAGCGCGCTGGTCAAGGACGCCGAGGCGGCCGGGACGCCGGTGGACGAGTTCACCTGGGGCGTGCCCTACCTGCCGATCGACCCCAAGGACGTGGGCCGCACGTACGAGGCGGTCATCCGGGTCAACTCGCAGTCCGGCAAGGGCGGCGTGGCGTACATCATGAAGGAGGAGCACAAGTTCGACCTGCCGCGGCGGCTGCAGATCGAGTTCTCCGGCGTGGTGCAGCGGGTCACCGACTCGGCGGGCGGCGAGGTCGGGCCGCAGGCGATGTACGACATCTTCGCCGGCGAGTACCTGACGGACCACCAGGCCTTCGCCCGGATCGTCCTGCAGCGCTACACGACGGCCACCGTGGACGGCAAGGTGGAGATCGACGTCACGGTGACCGACCGCGGCGAGGAGAAGGTGCTCACCGGGGTCGGCAACGGCCCGATCGACGCGTACGTGCAGGCGCTGCAGCCGCTGGGGATCCAGGTCCGGGTGCACGACTACGCCGAGCACGCGCTGTCGTCCGGCGGGGACGCGCAGGCCGCGGCCTATGTCGAGTGCGAGGTCGGCGATACCACGGTGTGGGGCGTCGGCCTGGACGCGAACATCGTCACCGCCTCGATCACGGCCGTCACCAGTGCGGTGAACCGAGCGCGCTGACCGTTCCGGCTTTCCGGCGCCGGGCTCTCCGGCGCCGGCATCCCGGGTCTCGGCTTTCCGGCGCTGGCATCCCTGCTCCCGGCTTACCGGCGCCGGCATCCCTGCTCCCGGCTTTTCCGGCGCGCGGTGCAAAACGGGCACCGTACGCTCCAGGGCGAGAAACGGGCACAACCCGCTTACGCTTGAGGGGTGCTCACACGTACCCCCCTCGCTCTTGTCCTGATCGCGGCAGCGACCCTCACCACCGGCTGTGAAGTGGTTCCTCTCGAACCCGCTCCCACGACGACTCCGGACGGTGGCGTGGCCGGCGGCGGCACCAGCGGCGATCCCGTGAAGCTGCTCGCCGGCCTGAAAGAGGCCAAGGCCGCCTCGATGCGCGGCTACACCCGGGACGAGTTCCCGCACTGGCGTGACACCGGCTCGAACTGCGACGTCCGCGATACGGTGCTCAAGCGCGACGGCCGCAAGGTGAAGCTGTCCGGCTGCAACGTGGTCGGCGGCACCTGGAAGAGCATCTACGACGGCAAGACGCTGACCAAGCCCACCCTGGTGGACATCGACCACGTGGTGCCGCTGGCCAACGCGTGGCGCTCGGGCGCCGGGGCGTGGACGAAGGACAAGCGCGGCGATTTCGCCAACGACCTGGATCGGCCGCAGCTCGTGGCGGTGTCACAGGCCTCGAACCGGGGTAAGGGTGATCAGGATCCGTCGACCTGGAAGCCCTCGGTCCGTGCCGAGTGGTGCACCTATGCCGGCGACTGGATCACGGTGAAGAGCTACTGGAAGCTGACGGTGACCAGCGCCGAGAAGAAGGCGCTGACCGCGATGCTCAAGGAGTGCTGATGGCGGGCAAGCGCAGCGATCTGAACGCGCCGGGTGGCGTGATGACCGACGAGGTCGGGGTGATCACCGGCGAGGTGACGCTGGTCAGCGAGGTGTCCGGCAAGGACGTCACGCTGACCGTGCAGTACAAGGACGCCGCCGAGTGGTACCACGTGACGGGCGGCAAGGTGACGCTCGCCGACCCGGCCGACGCCGACGTGCTGCACGACTTCACGGTGTCTCTGCTGCATCGCCCGGAGTAGTAGCTTTATTTACAGTAATCGATATACCGTCGGGCATGGCCCTGCCTCAGCTCCTGACGGTCGCCTTGCTGGCGGCCCCAGTGCCCGTTTTGTCCGTGGATGGCTTCGCCGATGTCATCCCGGCGCCGGTGTCCGCCGTCCCTAGCGGCGCCGACTTCCATCTCGATCGCAACACCGTCATCCAGACCCGGACACCGGCCGTCGGTAACCAGCTGGCCGCCGACATATCGGCCGAGACCGGCCTCGCCCTCCCGGTGACGCCCTCCGCCGCGCCGGCCGGCCGGAAGATCTCGTTGAAGATCGCCGGCGGGCTCGGCGACGGCTACAAGCTGGTCGTCAACCGGAACAGCGTCGAGGTCACGGCCACCACCCCGGCCGGGCTCTTCGACGGGACGCAGACGCTGCTGCAGCTGCGCGAGGGACGCGCCATCGCCGGCGGGACGATCGAGGACCGGCCGCGGTTCACCTACCGCGGCTCGCACCTGGACCTGGCCCGGCACTTCCACACGCCGGACGAGGTCAAGAAGTACATCGACGAGATCCGCCGCCTGAAGATCAACTACCTGCACCTGCACCTCAGCGACGACCAGGGCTGGCGGATCCAGATCGACGGCTGGCCGCGGCTCACCGAGATCGGCGGCGCGGCGGGCACCGGCGTGGACGGCGTCGGCGGCGGCTTCCTGACCAAGGCGGAGTACGCCGACCTGGTCGCCTACGCGGCCGCCCGGTTCGTGACCATCGTGCCGGAGATCGACATGCCCGGGCACGTCAACGCGGCACAGGTCGCCTACCCCGAACTGACCTGCGACGGGGTCGCACCGCCGCCGCGCACCGACACCGCGGTCGGCTACAGCTCGCTGTGCATCTCGTCGGAGACCACCTACCGGTTCGTCGAGGACGTGATCCGCGAACTGGCGGCGATCACCCCCGGGCCGTACATCCACATCGGCGGCGACGAGGCCCATGCCACCCCGCCCGCCGACTACGTGGCCTTCCAGAACCGGGTGATCCCGCTGGTCGCCAAGTACGGCAAGACGGCGTACGGCTGGCACGAGATCGCCCAGTCCCCCGCCGCCTACTCCTCGGTGGCGCAGAACTGGGGAATGTCACGCAGCAACCCGGTACTGGCCGGCGCCGTGGCGAACGGCATGCGGGTGGTGATGTCGCCGGCCAACAAGGCCTACCTGGACATGAAGTACGACCGGAACACCCCGCTCGGCCTGACCTGGGCCGGCTTGATCGAGGTGCGGACCGCGTACGACTGGGATCCCGGGACGCACCTGACCGGCGTACCCGAATCGGCGGTCCTGGGGGTTGAAGCCGCCCTGTGGTCGGAGACGCTGCGCAACATCGACCACATCGAATACATGGCGTTCCCGCGGCTGGCCGCGATCGCCGAACTCGGCTGGTCGCCGGCCTCGAGCCACGACTGGGAGGCGTTCCGCTCGCGCCTCGCCGCGTACGGCCCACAGTGGACCGCACGCGGCGTCGACTTCTACCCGTCGCCCCAGATCAGCTGGTAAGCGCGGTCTTGCGGCCCTGGACGGCCTCGCCCTCGACCACCGGGAAGTGACACGCGGTCTGGTGCGAGGCGGGGTCGTCCACCCGCGGAACCAGCGGCGGCTCCTCTGTAGCGCAGATGTCCTGCGCCTTCCAGCAGCGGGTGCGGAAACGGCAACCGGACGGCGGGTTGATCGGGCTCGGCACGTCGCCGGTCAGCAGCACGCGCTCCCGCTGGAGCTTGTCGCGCCGTCGCGGGTCCGGCACCGGCACCGCGGAGAGCAGAGCCACCGTGTACGGGTGACGCGGGCTGTTGTACAGCGTCTCCCGGTCGGCGATCTCCACCACCTTGCCCAGGTACATCACCGCCACCCGGTCGGAGATGTGCCGCACCACGGACAGGTCGTGCGCGATGAACACGTACGTCAGGCCGAACTCGTTCTGCAGATCGTCGAGCAGGTTGACGACCTGGGCCTGGATCGACACGTCGAGGGCCGAGACCGGCTCGTCCGCGACGATCATCTTCGGCCGCAGCGCCAGCGTGCGGGCGATGCCGATGCGCTGCCGCTGACCGCCGGAGAACTCGTGCGGGTAACGGTTGTAGTGCTCCGGGTTGAGGCCGACCAGCTTGAGCAGGTCCTGCACCGCGCGCTTGATGCCGTGCTCGGTCTTGACGTTCTGGATCCGGAACGGCGCCCCGACGATCGTGCCCACGGTGTGCCGCGGGTTCAGCGACGAGAACGGGTCCTGGAAGATCATCTGCATGTCCCGGCGCATCGGCCGCATCCGGCCCTGGCTCAGGTGTGTGATGTCCCGGCCGTCGAACTCGATCGTGCCGCCGGTGGGCTCCAGCAGGCGGGTCAGCAACCGGCCGGTGGTCGACTTGCCGCAACCGGACTCGCCGACCAGGCCCAGCGTCTCACCCTTGAAGACCTCGAAGTCGATGCCGTCCACCGCGCGGACCGCGCCGACCTTGCGGCGCAGCACGCCCTTGGTGATCGGGAAGTGCTTCTCCAGGCCCTTCACCGACAGGAGCGCGTCCTTCTTGTCACTCATCACGCCTCCAGCTTCGGCTTGACCTCTTCGGACCAGATCCGCTGCCGCTCCTCGGTGGGGATGTGGCAACGAACCAGGTGCTTGCTGCCGCCGGCCCGGCTCAGCTCGGGCATCGTCGTCGAGCCCAGGCCGCCGGTACGCGGCTCGTACTGGCAGCGCGGATGGAACGAGCAGCCGGTCGGCAGGTTGATCAGCGACGGTGGCAGACCCGGGATGGGCACCAGCCGGTCGATGTTCGGCCGGTCCATGCGGGGCATCGACCCGAGCAGACCCCAGGTGTACGGGTGCTCCGGCTTGTCGAAGATCGTGGTGGCGTCGGCGTACTCGATGCATCGTCCGCCGTACATGACCAGCACGTCGTCGGCGAGCTCGGCCACCACTCCCAGATCATGGGTGATCACGATCAGCGCGGAGTTGAACTCGGACTGCAGGTCGTGCATCAGGTCGAGGATCTGCGCCTGCACGGTCACGTCCAGGGCGGTGGTCGGCTCGTCCGCGATCAGGAGCTCCGGGTCGTTGACCAGAGCCATCGCGATCATCGCGCGCTGCCGCATACCGCCGGAGAACTGATGCGGGTAGTCGTCCACCCGGCGGTCCGGCTGCGGGATGCCGACCCGGCCCAGCATGTCCACCGCGTGCTTGCGGGCGACCTGCTTGGACACGTTGTGGTGGACCCGGTACGCCTCCACGATCTGCTTGCCGATCGAGTAGTACGGGTGCATCGCGGACAGCGGGTCCTGGAAGATCATCGCCATGTCGTTGCCGCGCAGCTTGCGGACCGTCTCGGCGCCGCTGCTGACCAGCTCCTGGCCGTCCAGCCAGATCTCCCCGGACATCTTCGAGTTGCTCTTGTTGTAGAGCCCCATGATGCCGAGGCTGGTCACCGACTTGCCGGAGCCGGACTCGCCCACGATGCCGAGCGTCTTGCCCCGCTCGAGCGTGAAGTTCAGGCCGTCGACGCTGCGAACCACACCGTCGTCGGTCGGGAAGTGGATCTTCAGATCCTTGACCTCGAGGAAGGGCCGACCCTTCGGACTCACGTCGGTCATCAGCCCAGCCTCACTCTCGGGTCGACGACCGCGTACAGCAGGTCGACGATCAGGTTGGCGATGACCACGAAGAAGGCGGCCATCAGCGTCACGCCGAGCACCTTGGGCAGGTCGTTGTTGGTGATCGCGTCGACCGCGTACTTGCCCAGCCCGGGCAGCGAGAAGACCTGCTCGGTCAGCACCGCGCCGCCGAGCAGCAGGCCGAAGTCGAGGCCGAAGATGGTCAGGATCGGGGTGAGGGCGGCGCGCAGACCGTGTTTGACGTTCACGTCGCGTTCCCTCAGGCCCTTCGCGCGCGCCGTCCGGATGTAGTCCTCGCTCATCGTCTCCAGCATGCCCGCGCGAGTCAGACGCGCGTACGAGGCGGAGAACTGGAAGGCGAGCACCACCCAGGGCAACAGCAGCGAATAGAACCAGTCGCCGGGATTCTCGGTGAACGGCGTATAGCTTCCGCCGGGCGCCGTCCAGCCGAGCTGATAACTGAAGACCAGCAGGCCCAGCAGGCCGGTGAAGAAGATCGGCAGCGAGACGCCGGCCAGCGAGACCGTCATCACGGTGCGGTCCAGCAGCGAGCCGCGGCGCAGCGCCGAGATCGTGCCGGTGGAGAGGCCGAGGATCAGCCAGAGGATGGCCGCGCCGATCGCCAGCGACAGGGTCACCGGCAGGCGGTCCAGCAGGTCCGGCCACACCGGCTGGTGGGTGATGAACGAGTAGCCGAAGCAGGGCGCCGGGCAGTGCTCGATGCCCGCGCCGGCGTCGAAGTCGGCGCCCAGGAAGATGCCCTTGATCCAGCGCCCGTACTGCACGTAGACCGGGTCGTAGAAGCCCAGCTTGTGAGCGATCAGATTGACCGTCTCGGGGGTCGCCGCCCGGCCCACGTAGCGGGTGGCCAGCGTCTCCGGGGTGCCCCCGACGAGCCGGGGGAAGAGATAGAAGATGGCGAACGTGGCGGCGCTGACGATGAAGAGCAGCAGGACGGCCGCGAACAGGCGCCTGATGATGTACGTAATCACTGACCTCGGCCTAGACGGCCGGCCCGGGAGGTCCCAGACCGGCCGCCTGCTGCCTTCACCTACCTATCGTGTGTCTTCCGGCCTGGATCAGGCCACGCCGAGCGCGGTGTAGTCGTACATCGCGTACGCCTCGCTGACGAATACGTTGGTCAGCTTCTTCGGACGGATGAGCAGCGACTTGGCGTGGATGCCCGGAAGGATGTAGGCGTCCTCCATGACCTTCTTGTCGATCGCGCCCCACGCCTGCTCACGAGCGGCGGCGTCGGTGTTGCTGATCGCGGCGTCCAGCATCTTGTCGACCTCGGGGTCACGGACACTCGTGTTCGACGAGCCACCGGTCTCCCGGATGACGCGGCTGTCCACGATCTGCGACAGGAAGCCGAAGCCGTCGTTCCAGTCGGCGCCCCAGCCGTTGGTCGCGAGGCCGATCTTGTTGGCCTTCACGTACGGCGGGTTGCCGGCGTACTGGGAGAAGTAGTCACCCTGCGGGTACGGCTTCAGCGTGAGCTTGATGCCCACCCGGGCCAGGGACTGCTGCAGCGACTCGGCGACCGCCTTCTCCTTCGGACGCTCGGCCCGGTAGGCGATGTTCGTGGCGAAACCGTTCGGCTGGCCACACGCGGTGAGAGCCGCCTTGGCCTTCTCCACGTCGCCCTTGCCGTCCGGAGACGGGTACAGGTCGAACTTCTGGTAGCCCGGGACCTGCGGCGGCATCAGCGTGCTGGCGAGGATGCCACCGGCGAGCGGGCCGCCGTACGCGGTCTGGTAGCCGGTCTTGTCCGCGGCGTACTCGACGGCCTTGCGGCAGTCGATCTTGTCGAACGGCGCGACCGTGCCGTTGATCGAGGTGTACCAGAGACGCGACAGCGTCGGGTTGTCCGTGTTGGCCTTCAGCGCCGGGTCACCCACGACCCGGCCCAGAGCGGCCGGCTGCACGCCGGTGCCCACGACATCGATGTCCAGGTCGCCCGAGAGCAGCCGGTTGTCGAGGTCGTCCGCGTTGACGTTCAGCGAGACCTCGTAGCGGTCCGGCAGCGCCTTACGGATCGGGTCGGACGCGGCGTCCCAGTTCGGGTTCCGCTTGAGCGAGAAGTCCTTGCCCAGGTTGTTCGTGTCGAACATGTACGGGCCGGAGGACACCACGTGCTGCTTGTAGTTGGCGCCGGTGTCCTTGGCCTCCGGAACCGGAACCGTCTGCGACAGCGCGGCCAGGTAGTCGAAACCACCGAACGCCTGCTTCAGGTGGAAGACGACCGTCGTGTCGTCCGGGGTGGTGATCGCCGAGTCGGTGTTCACACCCTTGGACTTGTACGGGCCCTTGTAGTCCTTCGGCAGGTTCAGGAACTGCTCGAAGTACGCGGGGCCGTTCGGGAACGTCGCCTTGTCGACCGAGCGCAGCACCGCGTACTTGACGTCGGCGGCCTTGACGACCGTGCCGTCCTCGTACTTGATGCCGGGCTTGATCTTGTAGGTCCAGGTCTTGCCGCCCTCGGACGGCGTGCCCAGGCCCTCGGCGAGGTCCGGAGTCAGGTCGTTGCTGCCCTTGCCCGGCTCCACCTTGAAGGTGAGCAGGGCCCGGCCGTACAGCCGGAGGAAGTTCCACGAGTAGCCGTAGTAGGTCTCACCCGGGTCCAGCGTGTCCCAGTCGCCCGAGTTCGCCAGCTTGATGGTGCCGCCCTTCTTGTCAGAAGGGTTGAACACCTTGGTCATAGCAGCGTTGAACTCGGCCTTGGCCGAGGTCCCGCCGGAATCGGAATCACTGTCGTCACCGCCGCCGCACGCGCCGGTCAATCCGAGTGCCAGGACGGCCGTCGCGGCCGCCAGCACCCTGTTTCTGCGGATCACTTGTAGCAACCTCCCTGAAGGAACGGCCCGGGTCCGGACCGCCTGGCTGGAGAAGAAGTCTTCGCCTCACTGGTGTGGTGCATCAGCGCTTGCCCTTCGGGTCGAGGGCGTCTCGCAGGCCGTCACCGAAGAGGTTGAAAGCAAGGACCGTGATGAAAATGGCCATGCCCGGGAAGAACATGAAGTGCCAGATCGTGTAGAACCGCGCCGCGTCCGAGAGCATGCCGCCCCAGCTCGCGGTCGGCGGGCGCACACCCACGCCGAGGAACGACAGCGCCGCCTCGAAAAGGATGTTCGTCGGGATCAGCAGCGTGGCGTAGATCAGGATCGGCGCGATCAGGTTCGGCAGCATCTCCTTGAAGATGATCCGCGGACCGCGCGCGCCCAGGCTGCGGGCCGCGTCGACGAACTCCCGCTCACGCAGCGACAGCGTCTGCCCGCGCACGATGCGACCGATGTACGGCCAGCTGAAGAAGCCGATGATGAAGATCAGCAGGGCGATCCGCAGAGCGTCGCCGGACAGCCCGAACGCCGTGTCCGGAACCACACCGGCCAGCGCGATCGAGAAGACCAGCAGCGGGAACGCGAGGAAGACATCCATCGCGCGGCTGATGATCGTGTCCACCCAGCCGCCGAAGAAGCCGGCCACCACGCCGAGCGTGGCACCGATGACCACCGACAACAGCGTGGCCAGGAAGGCGATCAGCAGCGAGATCCGGGCGCCGTAGACCACCCGGCTGAAGATGTCGCGGCCGTTCTGCGGCTCGACGCCGAACAGGTGCTCGCCGGAGATGCCGGTGCCGCCGATCGGCGCGAGCGTGTTGGGGTCGATCTTGTCCTGGTGGAAATCGTTCGGCGGCGAGCCGAACGCGCCGGCGATCAGCGGAGCGAAGATCGCGACCAGGATCAGGAAGATGACAACGATGCCACCGGCCATGGCGACCTTGTCACGCTTGAGGCGGTTCCAGGCGATCCGACCGAGCGAACGGCCCTCGATCTGCTTGGTCACGACCGCTCCGCCTGGCGCGGGATCCGGCGCCAGCGGGACCTGGTCCGAGACCGTGCCGGGTCCAACGACCATGAAGCGTCCGGTCCTCTCCCCGGCCACCGGCCACGGCGCCGCCGCCGTCGCGGTGCGCACACCGCGAGATCGACCGGCCCCGCAGCGCGGGCAACCGATCGGTTGTTCGCGTACGTGGGGTGGTGCGGACCGCCTCGGCAATGATGGTCGCCGATGCGGACACGAACCAGCGGACGGGTTACGCCGCCGCCGTGAGAGGAACGCTCACGTAATCCCGCCCAGCGGTCAATAGGCTTTGAGGCCCTTTACCGTTTCCTGGCCGCGCCGTGATGGCAGCGTGACAAATCCGTCCGCGCACACACGGTAACGCACCGTTGTTCCCACCAGTTGTTGTTTCCACTCAATATCACCAGTGTGCCCACCAGGTCACTTACACCGCACGACGCCCCTCGAAGGCACGGCCCAGGGTGATCTCGTCGGCATACTCCAAGTCACCGCCGACCGGAAGGCCACTTGCCAACCGGGTCACGGCGATACCCATCGGCTTCACCATCAACGCCAAGTAGGTAGCCGTAGCCTCACCCTCGGTATTCGGGTCAGTGGCGAGGATCAACTCCTTCACCTCGCCCGTCCCCAGCCGCTGCATCAACTCACGGATCCGCAGATTGTCCGGACCGATGCCCTCGAGCGGATTGATGGCGCCACCCAGCACGTGATAGCGGCCACGGAACTCACCGGTCCGTTCGATCGCCACCACATCCTTCGGCTCCTCGACCACACACAACACCTCGTTGCCGCGGCGCGGATCACGGCACACCCGGCACTGCTCCGACTCGGCCACGTTGAAGCAGGTCGTGCAGAAACGCACCAGCTCCTTCACCTTGCGCAGCGAGTCGGCCAGCCGGTTCACGTCGGCCGGATCGGTGGACAGGACATGGAAGGCGATCCGCTGGGCCGACTTCGGGCCCACGCCCGGCAACCGGCCCAGCTCGTCGATCAGGTCCTGAATGGCGCCCTCGTACACGGGGTCAGAACCCCGGCAGGGTCAGACCGCCAGTGGCCGGACCCATCTTCTGCTCGGTGAGCTGCCGCTGCGCCTCGGCCGCGTTGTGGATCGCCGCGAGCACCAGGTCCTCCAGCGTCTCCACGTCATCCGCGTCGACCGCCTTGGGGTCGATCTTCACCGACTTGAACTCACCCAGACCCGTCACGACCACGGACACCAGCCCGCCGCCGGCCGTACCGGTCAGCTCATCGGCAGCGAGCTCGGCCTGCGCCTTCTGCATCTGCTCCTGCATCTTCTGCGCCTGCTTCATGATCTGCTGCATGTTCGGCTGTCCACCGGGGCGCATCGCACCGCTCCTACTCAGTCGGGCTCATCGGCTCGGATGCCGAAAGTCCCGTTCAGCGTAGTAGTCCCCCCAGCACCACCGGCCACACGCCACCGTCGGCCCTGATCGGCTCAGCTCCGAGTTCGCGCCGCTCTTCTCCGGCTCAGCCCTGGGTTTCGCCGGCCCTGCCCAGCTCAGCCCCCGGGTCTCGCCGGCCCTCCCCGGCTCAGCCCCCGGGTCTCGCCGGCCCTCCCCGGCTCAGCCCCCGGGTCTCGCCGGCCCTCCCCGGCTCAGCCCTGGGTTTCGCCGATCTTCTCCGCGCCGAAGGCCTCTCGTAGCAGGTCCATCGCCTGCTGCTCGCTGTTCTGGCGTGCGCTCTTCTCATCGATGACGTCGTCGAGCGGCTCGTCGCCGGGGTCGAAGCCGTCGAAGGACTTGGGCGGGCCCTCGAACTCGGGGTCGTAAGGGGCTTCCTCGGCGGGGGCGTTGTCCTCGGCTCCCGGGGCCGGTTTGGACGCGGCGCCGGGCTTCGCGGCCGACGACTGGCGGTTGGCGATCGCCGCGGCGGCGGCACGGGCCGCTGCCAGGCCTCGGCCTGCTGGTCGGCCGGCATCGGCGGTAGGCCGCTGGGCCGCGGCGGCAGAGGCCCGCTCGGAGGCAGCGCGCTCGGAGGCAGCCCGCTCGGACGCAGCCCGCTCGGACGCGGCACGCTCAGCGGGAGGGCGTTCAGCGGGAGCGCGTTCGGCTGGGGCGACCTGGGCCTGCCCGGGTGCGGCAATCGGCTCGGGTACAGCGGCGGGAGCACGCCCGGGTACGGCGGCGCTCCCGGCCGGAGCGGCGCTCCCGGCCGGAGCGGCACTCCCGGCCGGAGCGGCACTCCCGGGCGGAGCGGCACTCCCGGACGCGGCGGCACTCCCGGGCGGGGCGGCTGGGCCCGTATTCGGGTGGGACACCGATGCATCCCTAGGGGTGCCGGCGGCCGAGACCGATGCGTGGGTGGACTGTGCGGGGGCAGGGTTTCCGGGGCGGGCGGGCTCCGGCCAGGCGCTGTCGTCTGCCGATGGCGGCTGCTCAGGGGCGGTCGCTGCGGGCGGTCCCCCTAGACGCGCGGTCTCCGGCCAGCCGTCATCGGACGCGGGCGCCGATGGACTTACGCCGGCGGTCGCGGGTGTAGCCGGCCGGGCGGTTTCGGGCCAGCCGTCATCGGTGGCGGCCGGATGCGTCAGCTGACTTGGGTCGGCGGCCGGGCGGCCCTCTGCCGGCTGGCTGGGGACAGCGGCCTGGTGCGGCAGGCGGTCGTTCTCTGTGGCGGGTTGGGGGGCTGGGTGGGCCGGCTCTGGCCAGTCGTCGCTGTCGTCGGGGGTCGAACGGGCCGTGCGCTGCGGGGCCGACTCGCGCTGGCGGGTCGGCTGGGAGGACGGCTCACGTGAGGCGGGGCTGTTCTGGGCCGAGCCGTTGCGGGCAGGGCCGCCTTGCTGAGAGGCGGCCGGCGCGGGGCCTCGCTGGGAGCCGCCTGCTGGCGCGGGAGTCTCGCCGGACACCTCGCAGCGGATCTGCCAGCGGCCGCCGAGCGCCTCGTACAGGGCGTCGACCAGGAGTTGGGGCTGGTCGGCGACCATCTTCGCGTGCGCCGGGAAGCGGAACGTCAGCACGACCGTCTGCCCGTCCAGGTCGCGGACGGTGGCGCCGTTGGCCAAGGCGGCGAGCTTCTTGCTCTGGCGGCCCACCACGCCGATGATCTCGGGCCAGACCTCACGGACCGCGGCGGCCGTCAACTGACCTGGGGCTCCCGAGGAGACCGGTTCGACGCCGTCGTCGGGAGCGTCGGGGAGGATCGCGCCGGGGTCGGGCCGGTGCGCGGGCTGCGCGGGCGCGGCCTGCGGCTGGTCGGGGCGGTGCGCGGGCTGACCGCCACCCGAGGTGGGCGCGGCCTGCGGCGGGACTGAGCGGGAGGCTGGCGCGGCCGAGTGGGTCGTGGGCGCGGCCGAGTGGGTCGTGGGCGTGGCCGAGTGGGTCGTGGGCGTGGCCGAGCGGGTTGCGGGCGCGGCCGGGCGGGAGGTGGGTGCCGGCTCCTCGTCCCACGGCGGCGGCTCGTCGGGCCATTCGTCGTCGTCATAGGCGCTGGTGGAGCTCGGCTGGCCTGCTGCGGGGCCGCCCGACACCGGGGCGGCGCCGGAAGCGGGCCGAGAGGCGGCAGGCGCCGAAGAGGTCGCGGAAGGCGGTGCGCCTGAACCAGCAGGCGGCGCGGACGATGCTGCGGCCTGCGGGGCAGGACCCGGCTGCGGCGCGGTGGGTCCGGGCGGCGGCTCGGCCGAAGGCGCGGACTGTGAAGCGGGCACCTCGGCCGAAGGCGCGGGCTGGGAGGCGAGTGGCGCGGCCGAAGGTGCGGACCGCTGCGGGGACGTCGGTGCGGGGCCGGGCTGTGACGCGTCAGGTGCCGACTGGGGGGTCGCTACGGAAGGCGGAGACGACGGCGGGGCTGAGACGGGGGCGGGCGGAGGCGTGGGCGGGGCGGCGTCGGCAGGGGCGGCGGGGCGCTGGCCTGGGGACAAGCCGCCTGCGGGGGCTCGGCGGCTGGCGGCGGCCGCGGCTGCTCGGGCGGCGGAGATGCCTGCCCGGCCGCCAGGGTCGGTGGGAGGCGAGGCGGTGGCCTGGGCGCCGCCGGTTACCGAGGCGGTCGGTCGGCCACCATCGACACTGGCGTCGGGTAGCGACGAAGTCGCGGTGTTCGGGCGTACTTCAGAAAAATCGCTCAGCGTCAGGCGCCGCTCCATGCGTTCCAGACGCTGGAGCAGCGCGCCGTGGGAATCGTCGGCGCCGGGGAGCAGCATGCGGGCGGTGATCAGCTCCAGCAGCAGCCGGGGGGCGGTCGTGCCGCGCATCTCGACCAGGCCGTTGTGCACGATGTCGGCGCTGCGGGAGAGCTGCGCGGGGCCCAGCCGGGTGGCCTGCGCGCCCATCGCCTCGAGCTGGTCGGCCGGGCCGTCGATGAGGCCCTTGGCGACCGCGTCGGGGACCTGCTGGAGGACGATCAGGTCGCGGAAGCGTTCGAGCAGGTCGGAGGCGAAGCGACGCGGGTCGTGGCCGGCCTCGGCGACGCGGTCGATCGTGGAGTAGGCCGCCGCGCCGTCACCGGCCGCCAGGGCGTCGCACATCTCGTCGATCAGCGCGACGTCGGTCACACCGAGCAGGGCGACCGCGCGCGGGTAGCTCACGCCGTCGGGACCGGCGCCGGCGATCAGCTGGTCGAGCACGGACAGCGAGTCTCGTGCGCTGCCGCCGCCGGCCCGGACGACCAGGGGGAAGACCGCCGGGTCGACGGTCACGCCCTCGGCCTCGGTGAGCTGCTGGAGGTACGGCCGGAGCACGGCCGGCGGGATCAGCCGGAACGGGTAGTGATGGGTCCGCGACCGGATCGTGCCGAGGACCTTTTCCGGCTCGGTCGTCGCGAAGATGAACTTGACGTACTCCGGGGGCTCCTCGACCAGCTTGAGCAGCGCGTTGAAGCCCGCCGACGAGACCATGTGCGCCTCGTCGATGACATAGATCTTGTAGCGGCTGCTGGCCGGGGCGAAGAACGCCTTCTCCCGTAGGTCACGCGCGTCGTCGACACCGCCGTGGCTGGCCGCGTCGATCTCGATGACGTCGATCGACCCGGTGCCGTCGTTCATCAGCGACTTGCAGGAGGCGCACACCCCGCACGGCTCCGGGGTAGGACCCTGCTCACAGTTCAGTGATCGCGCCAGGATGCGCGCGCTGGAGGTCTTGCCACAGCCACGAGGCCCGGAGAAGAGGTACGCATGATGCAGCCGCCCGCTGCGCAACGCCTGCGACAGCGGCTCGGTGACATGCTCCTGCCCGATGACCTCGGCGAAGGTCCGCGGACGGTACTTGCGGTAGAGCGCGAGTGCCACGCCTGCCCCTTCCTCGACGACCGCGCCATTGTCCGCCGAGGGTGTGACAGAAACAAACGTACCGGAGGCGCGCCGAGGGCCCCGGACACGAAAGGACCCCCCGTGCACCCGCCAGAGCTCGCTTATCCTTGCTGCCTTCCGGCCCTGGGGAGGTTCACAAGATGACGCCGCACGAGGGGCTGAGACCTAGCGTACCCAACCCCTGCGCACGCCCGTACGGCCCTCCCACGAAACCGGCGTGCGGGGGTCTGTATTCTGGCGAACGGAGGATTCGCCTAGTGGCCTAGGGCGCACGCTTGGAAAGCGTGTTGGGGGAAACCCCTCACGAGTTCGAATCTCGTATCCTCCGCCAGCTTGAGCAGGCAAGACGCCAGGGCCGACCCCTCCGGGGATCGGCCCTTCCGCGTTGGTCCGTCTTGACCGTGCCCCCGCGACACGGTTTCCACTCGTGAACGAAACCTGCCGATTCGAATCCGAGGGAACACCGATGGACGCACCTCATTGCGACGGCCCGCGAGACACGACGACCCGCTCGGGTCCGCCGGCCCCACGTCTTCGCGGCGTTCGGCGCACACCTGCGCATGAGTTGGTGGAGAGCGCTGGTGGTTGTCGTCGTGCCACCCGGCAGACCGAAGCGGCACGAAGCGCGGCCGGCCATGCCCTTCAAGCGCTCTGAAGTCGCGCTCAACTCGACGTACTACGCCGGGCACATCAGATCAGCGCGGCGGAAAGGCCGGACCCGCGCTGCGGAGCCGGGCTTCAGTCGCTCTACGCTGGCTCGCGTGACCGATACGGATGTGAAGATCGATGATGAGGCGGCCGCTGAGCTGATCGCCACCCACTACCTGACCAGCGTTGACGAGGTGGTGGAGCACCTGCGCGCTGCCGATCAGCTGGGGCTGGGTGTGCGGGTCAGCTCGTACCTGGTGGCTGATGAGGACGGGCTCGGATCGCGGTGGGAGCTCGAGCTGTTGACCACCTCGCCGGTCCACCAGGAGGACGAAGCAGAGACCGTCTCCGAGTAGGGCGAAGGCCGGACCCCGACGCGGGTCCGGCCTTCACTGTCCCTACGAAGCAGAAGCGTCTCTACTGCTCGACGAAGCGTTCCAGGGCCTCGGTGAGCTGGCGGTCCTCGAGGGCGCTGTACACGTTGCGGTCGTTGCCGATGAAGATGAAGAGCGGGCAGGTTTCGTTCTCGCCGGTCAGCTTCGTGTCGAAGATCTTGCGGCGGGTGGCTGCCTCGTAGACCTGGAGGCGGTAGCGGCCCTCCTTCATGGTGATCTTCGAGGGCTTCGGCTTGTCGATGGGGCAGGTCTTGACCTTCGCGGTGTCCGTGGTCACCAGGTCGACGCAGGCCACCAGCTGCACCTTCGTCGGGTCCTTCGGCTCCCAGGCGTTCTTGATGGCGGGCGGTGCGTCGTAGGGGATGCCCACGTAGCCCTTGTTGGTGCGGTACGGCAGGTCCTTGCGGTCGCGGACGCTGATCGCGATCGGGTGCGGTGACAGCGCCGTGCTGTACTTCGGCTGCTTCGGGAAGTACCAGCGGTCGCAGACCCGCTCGAAGTCCTCGGACTTCTTGACCTTCGTGGAGCTGGCCTTCGAACCTGCCGGGACCGAGCCGGTCACACCGACGGGGGTCTGCGGCGGGTTGGTGGTCGGCGGGGCCGACGAGGGCTCGGTCAGGAAGGGCTGCTCACCGGGCGGGGCGTAGCCCTCCGAGGTCGACGAGCCGGCCTTGGACTTGGACTCGGCGTTGCGGGCGGCCTTCACCACTCCGAAGGCAACGGCGCCGAAGCAGCCCACCGCCAGGACACCGACGACGGCTACCAGCGCGATGATCCACTTGGCCTTTGACTTCTTGGCGGGCGGCGCGGGCGGCGGCGCACCGTAACCGGGCCACCCGGGCTGACCAGGCGGCGGACCGGCAAAAGGCTGCCCAGAAAAGGGCTGGCCGGGGAGCGGCTGGCCGGGAGAAGGCGGACCGGAATAGGGCTGGCCCGAATAAGGCGACCCGCCCGGCTGGGCGGTCGGGTCCGACCAGGGCGTGCCGTTGTTCTCCATGCTCAAACTCCCCGTGGATGCGATGCGTCGGCGGCAGACTCTAGCCGCTGGAGATCCCGGATGTGGGACCGTGATGGTGATGAATAAGAAGCGATGGATCATTCCGGGCGTCGTCGTGGTGCTGGTCACCGGCTTGTACGTAGGTAATCGGTCGGGAGACGGGTCCGGGCGGCACCAGGTGCTGGCTCATCGCGGGATCGCGCAGACTTTCCCCCTGGACGGCGTCGGGAACGACACCTGTACGGCCACCCGGATCAATCCACCGGACCACGCGTACATCGAGAACACCCTGCCGTCGATGCGGGCGGCGTTCGCGGCCGGCGCCGACATGCTCGAGTTCGACGTGCAGGTGTCGGCCGACGGCCAGCTCGTCGTCTTCCACGACTCGGCGCTCGAGTGCCGGACCGACGGGCGCGGCGCGGTCAAGGAACATTCGCTCGCCGACCTGCGCAAACTCGACCTCGGGTACGGCTACACGGCCGACAACGGCGCCACCTTCCCGTTGCGCGGCAAAGGCACCGGGCTGCTCACGACGGTCCCGGAGGTGCTCGCCGCCTTCCCGGACCGGGAGTTGCTGCTCGACCTGAAGAACGACGACGCGTCCGAGGGCGAGCGCCTCGCCGACCTGCTCGGCACCCTGCCGCCCGAGCGCCTCGCAACCCTGGCGGTGTACGGCGGGGATGCGCCGGTCGCCGCCGTCGCGAAGCGCCTCCCCCAGGTACGCGCCGCCTCCAAGAAGACCATGAGGGACTGTCTTCTCGCGTACGAGGGAATCGGCTGGACCGGGCACGTGCCGGACAGCTGCCGCCACACCGAGCTGCACCTGCCCCATCGGTATGGCCGGGCCCTGTGGGGCTGGCCGAACCGTTTCGTGGAGCGGATGCGCGAGGCGGACACCCGGGTGATCCTGGTCGCCGGCGACGGACCGTGGTCGGAGGGTTTCGACCGGCGCGAGGACCTGACCGACGTCCCGGACGGCTGGTCGGGCTGGCTGTGGAGCAACCGCGTCGACCTCATCGAGAACTCAGGCCGCTAAGGCAAGATCCTTGATGTCACGGATCTGCGGGATCGGCGACGGCAGCAGCCAGAGGCAGGCGAGGACTCCGCCGGCCGCGGCCACGAGCAGGGCGGGGCGTACGCCGATGCCGGTCGCGAGCAGGCCGCCGACGACCGCGCCGAGCGGGCGGATGCCGTAGTTGATGGTGCCGAAGACGCCGACCATGCGGCCGCGCATCGCGTCGGCGGTGACCGCGGCCTGGACGGAGTTCAGGTTGATGTCGAAGATCATCACGCCGAACATCGACACCGCCTCGGCGGCCACCAGTACCGCGAAGGTCACCCACGTGGGCCCGCCGGCCAGGGCGAGCAGCGCGATCGGGGCGGGGAAGAGGATCGCACCGGCGACAACGCCGCGGCCCACTCCGTACCGGCGGGAAAGGCGCGGGGCCACGACGGCGCCGAGCAGACCGCCGAGCGCGCCGAGGCCGAAGGCGAGGCCGATCAGACCGGCCGACAGGCCCAGCTCGCGGCTGGCGAACAGGACGACCAGGGCCTGCGCGATGAAGGTGAAGAAGTTGATGGTGGTGACGCAGGCGAGGGCGGCCCGCAGGTACGGGTGGCGGCGCACGTAGGTGAGCCCGTCCCGGGGTGACGAGGAGGCGGCCGGCACCGACGGCTCGACCTCGATGCGGCTGATGAACAGCGCCGAGACGATGAAGGACACCGCGTCGACGAGCATCGCGACCGGCGCCGTGAGGAACTGGATGAGGAAGCCGCCGAGGGCCGGGCCGGCCACGAACGACGCCGACCGGGTGGTGCTGAGTTTGCTGTTGGCGTCCACGTAGCCGTCGCGGTCGACCAGCTTGACGAAGAACGACGGGCCGGCGGCCTGGAAGACGACCTGCCCGACCCCGGCCAGCAGCGCCACCACGAAGAGCTGGGCCAGCGTGACGACGCCGAACCAGTACGCGAGCGGCAGGCTGAGCATGGCGGCGGCGCTGATCAGGTTGCCGATGATCAGCAGACGGCGGCGGTGCGACTGGCCGTCCACCCATGACCCGATCAGGATCGAGAGCAGGTTGGGCGTCCAGACGGCCGCGGTCAGCAGGCCGACCTCGGCGGGCGTGGCGGCCAGGGTGGTGACCGCGATCAGGGGCAGGGCGAGCTCGCTGACCCGGTCGCCGAACTCGGAGACGGTCTGCCCGGCCCAGTACTTCCCGAAGCGACTCATGACTCTTCCAGGGGCATGAAGTGCCGGAGGATCCGGACCGGCCGAGCGCCGTCAGGTGGCGTCTCCCGGTGCACGTAGGGGGCGAGCAACTGGTCGATCGCCTCGTCCAGGGCCGCCAGCTCGTCGGCGGTCAGCGCCACGCGGGTGTTGGAGAGGCCCGCGGTGCGCAGCCACTCGGGGGGCAGCGTCGGGCGGACGTCGGTCATCCAGGACGAGACCTGGGCCAGCCCGGCCTCGTACATCTGGTCGGCCAGCAGCTGGGCCGCCGGGTCGTCGGTGGCCTCGATCCGGAAGCCCTTGCCGACCGCGACCCACCAGCGCTGTCGCCGGTCGCCGGGGGCGTCGGCCGGGTCGGCATCGGTGACCAGGCCGAATCCGGCGAGGTGCCGTAGGTGCCAGCTCACGACGGACGGGGTGGCGTTCACCTGAGGGGCCAGCGTCGTGGCCGTGGCAGGGCCGCTGCGCTGCAAGAACGACAAGATTGCCAGGCGTACGGGATGAGCGAGCGCCCGCATGGCCTGTGGATCGGTCAGCGGGACGTCGCCCAGAGGATTCGTGAGAGACATGTTTCGAAAGTAGTCTCTCACAAGCCTGAGAGCAACCTCTCAGGATCCGGCGGCGGCGATCGCGTCCTCGACCCTCGGATAGATCGCGAAGTAGCGTTTCAGTCCGACCGTCTCCAACAGGTTCACCAGGAACGGGCCGGCGCAGGCGAAACTGAGCCAGCCGCCGCGTTCCGAGATCACCTGCTTGCAGGTGATGAAGGCGCTCAGCCCGACCGAGTCGCAGAACTTCAGGCCGGACAGGTCCACGACGATCCGCGGCACCGTACGGTCCAGCAGGTCCGCGAGGGTGGCATGCAGCTTGGCCGCGGTGTCGGAGTCGAGTTCGCCGGTCAGCTTGAGCACCGCGACATCGGGGCAGTGCTCGGAGATCGTGGCTAACATTCCATTTCGCTTTCGATCGCGATCAGTGGCAATCCAGGCTAGAACGCCACAAACGGACGTTGCCGCACACAAGGTCCGATCGCCGAAAGCAATCGGGCCGGACTCCCCAAAGGGAATCCGACCCGATCGAATGAATAGGGCCAAGCCGTTGAGTCAAGCGCTCGGCTCAGCCCGGCAACAGGCGCCTCAGAGCTTGCGCCACTGCCAGCGTGAACCGCGCCACGCGTCTGCCAGGATCATGGCCGATGCCTTTCCTGGACACTGCTGGACCTTCGACTTGCCAGCAGGACCGCCCATCTGGGCCTCGACCTCCCATTGCGCGCCGTCGGTCTTGACGTAGACGTCCCGACGTGCAAGCCGGACGTCACCATTCCACCAGTGATGCTCAACCTTCACGGGTCAACTTTAGGACAGACATGGACTGATCTGCCCGGGTCGAGTTCGCGAAACTTCCTCACCAGCAGGTCAGGAAACATCGTCCGTCAGGCCGGAATTGGCCTTCACATCTTGCCTCAACCCCACCATCTTTGGGCGGTGCCCTTTCCGTTACCCCTGGTAATTCCCCCTGGTCAGGAGCTTGCGACAGAATGCATCCGTCACGACGAAACGGCACCGTCACGTCAGCGATACGTGAGCAGCGGTTCTGATCATGCTGTGAGAGTCCTGAGAGTCACGTCACCAGGTTTCGGCCGCCCACGCTTTTTTTCACAATCCGTGAGGTGGGACGTTCAGTGTCCAGGTCGGAACGTGATCGTGCCACTACGGAACGTCTAACTAGGGCCAGACTAGGAGCACCGAGCACGGGGCGTGATCGACCACGAACCGAGTCGCGTGGCCCAGGCTGCGCGGGCCCACCACCAGGCGATCGCCGTCCCGCGCCACCACCAGCACATCGACATCCGCGCAGGCCGCGACCACTTCACGTTCCGGCCGGCCCCAGCGCATCGCCCGGCCGCACTCCCGCCCCAGACGACGCTCGGCCGCGGTCAGCACCGCCTCGCCGGCCTCCGCCAGAACATCGCCCGCCTGCGTCGGCGAGTTGCGGCCGAGCAGCCCGGCCGAGCCGCTCAACGCGGCCATCGTGTCGTTGTCCACCACGTAGAGCAGGGTGATCTCGCCCTCCTGCCCCCGCGCGGCGTCCACACACGCCTCCCAGGTGCCGTCGGCGAGCCACACGAGCGTCCTCACAAGCCCGACACTCGCAGACTCAGCCACAACGCCGCCACCCCCACGAGCAGACACGCCGGAACGGTCAGCGCACCGAGCCGGAAGAATTCACCGGTCACCGGTGGCTCACCACGGCGATGCAGAATCTGCCGCCACAGCAACGTCGCCAGCGAACCCACATAAGTCAGATTCGGTCCGATGTTCGCGCCCAGGAGAACGGCGAGCACCAGGCCGGTGTTGTGCGAGGCGAGCGGCAGCAACATCAGGGTCGCGGGCAGATTGTTGAGCAGATTCGCGAGCACCGCCGCCAATCCGGCCATCGCCAGCAGACCGAGAATTCCAGAATGGCGCGGCGCCAGCCCATCGATCAGGCGGCCGAAACCACCGCGCCCCGCCGCCAGCACCACGATGCCGAGGCCGAAGACGAAAAGACAGAACCACGGATTGGCGGCGGCCAGGATCGATTTCGGTGTCAAACCCTTCTGCCGTACGCCCAGAGCAAGCGCCCCCAGCGCGGCGATCCACGCCGGATGCACGCCCAGCGGCCCGGCCGCCACGAAACCGGCCAGCGTCATCCCCAGCACGACCAGCGCGTACCGCGGGGCGGCCACCGGCTCGGCCGGCCCGACCGGGCGCCGTACCCGCAGATCACCAGCGAAGTACCAGCGCAGGATCGCGAACTCGACCGCCACCACGGCCACCCACGGACCGGCCATCAGCCCGGCGAACCGCACGAACGACAGGCCGCCCGCGCTCATCGCCAGCAGGTTGGTGAGGTTCGAGACGGGCAGCAGGATGGACGCCGAATTGGCGAGGTGGCTGCACGCGTACACATGAGGCTTGGGTCTGATCCCCAATCGCGCGGCGGTCGCGAAGACCACGGGCGTGAGCAGTACGACCGTCGCGTCGAGGCTCAACGCCGCGGTCACCACGGCCGCGATGACGAAGATCAACTGCAGCAGCCGCACCGGCGACCCGCCACTCGACCGGGCCGCGAGAGCGCCCGCCCACCGGAAGACGCCGGCCCGATCGGCGAGATGCGCCAGCAGCAGCACCGCCGCCAGGAACCCGACGGTCGGCCCGAGCGACCGCACCTCCCGCCAGGCGTCGGCCCACGGCACCAGCCCCGTACCGATCGCAATGCCGGCGGCGGGCACGGCGGCGACCGCCTCGGGCAACCCGCGCGGCCGCACCACAGCGAACCCGAGCACCCCGGCGAGCAGCAACAACGACACCAGGGTGCTCACGGGGCGTGAACTTACCCGCCGATCACCAAGGAACCACTCCGGCGTCGTCGAAGATCCCACCGGTGGGGCCGCCGTCGGGCAGGGTCGCCAGGTGGATGGCGATCGCGGCGCCCTGCTCCGGGGTGCGTACGCCTCGGTGGCCGTTGAGGTCGGTGGCCACGAAGCCGGGGCAGGCGGCGTTGATCAGGATGTTCGTGTCGCTCAGCTCCCGGGCGTACTGGACGGTCATGGCCGTCAGGAAGGACTTCGACGGGGCGTACGCGCCGGAGATCGGGCCCGTGTCGAAGTCGCCGCCGGCCTGCCTGGTCAGCGAGCCGACGCTGCTGGACATGTTCACGATCCGCGGAGACTGCGAACGGCGCAGCAGCGGCAGCATGGCGTTGGTCACCCGGACGACGCCGACCACGTTCGTGTCCACGACCCGCAGCACGGTCGCCGGGTCGACCACGGTCGGCGCCTGCGGCATGCCACCCGTGATGGCAGCGTTGTTGACGAGCACGTCGAGCCGGCCGGCCCGCTCCTCGATCAGGGAGGCGGCGGCGGTCACGGTCGCCGCGTCGGTGACATCCAGCGGTACGCCGAACGCGTCCACTCCCGCCGCACGCAGCTTCGCCACGGCCGCCTCGCGACGTTCCTCGTCCCGGGCACCGACTCCCACACTCCAGCCGAGCGCGCCCAGGCCTGCCGCGATCTCATACCCGATGCCCTTGTTCGCGCCGGTGACCAGCGCGATCGTTTGTTCGCTCATGCATTTCAGCCTGGTCGCCGGGGCGTCACGGCTCCAACACCGTCTGGGTGCGGATCGATATCCCCCGGGTATCGATCCGCTAGTAGCGTGAAGGCATGGAGACGCGGGAGCTGCGGTACTTCGTCGCGGTCGCCGAGGAACTGCACTTCGGTCGCGCCGCCCAGCGACTCGGCATGGCGCAGCCACCCCTGTCCCGGGCGATCCGCCAACTCGAGCGGCGCCTCGGCGTGGACCTGCTGGAACGCACCAGCCGCTCGGTGGCGCTCACCGACGCCGGCGCGGTGCTGCTCCGCGAGGGCCGGGCCGCCCTCGACGCCGTGGAGGCCGCCGAACGCCGCACCCGGCGGGCACACCCCGGCAGCGGCGCCGGCCTGGTGCTGGTCACCAAGGCCGCGGCCGCCACCGAGGTGCTGGCGAAGATGCTCGACGCGTACGCCGCCGAACCCGGCTCGGTCCCGGTCGACGTGGTGCTGTGCAGCGTCGGCGAGCAGGAGGGGATGCTGCGCGACGGCCGCGCCGACGTGGCGCTGCTGCACAAGCCCTTCGACTCGATCACCGGCTTCGACGTCGAGGAACTGCACAGCGAGACCCAGGTCGTGGTGCTGCCGGCCGGGCATCCGCTGACCACCCGCAAGCACCTGCGCATGGCCGACGTCGACGCGCTGCCCGACCTGCCGATGGCACGCTGGCCCCGGCGCGACGGCACGTACGGCGGCGGGCCGGGCCCGGAGATCCACGACCAGGCCCAGCTGCTGCAGCTGATCTCCCTCGGGCGCGCGCTGGTGGTGCTGCCCGAGTCGGTCCGCCCCTACCTGACCGAGGGCCACGCCACCGTCCCGGTCCTCGACGCACCCACCGTGACCACGGTCATCGCCTGGCCACCGCACAGCACCTCACGCGCCCTGGCCGGCCTGGTCCGAGCCGCCACCGGCCTGTAGGGCGGGATATCAGCCGCCGATCTCCTGGGCCTGGTCGGTGACCGTGACACCCTCGGCGAAGCTGACGATCTGATCGTCGCTCAGCCCGGCGGATGCGGGCACATCCACCTCGACGTTTCGTCCCTTGGCGTCTTTGAAGAAGAGCCAGCGCGTGTCGGACAGCTTGCCCTCGTCCGCGAGCGGGAAGCCCATCCGACCCTTCCGGCCGTTGATGTCCACCTCGGTGATCGGCGACTCGTCGGGGAAATGCGACAGGCCCTGGAGCGACACCACGATGCGGCCCTCGAAGCTGATCGGGTCGCCGGGCTTCTGCGTGATCTCCTGGCCGGGCGGGGCCACCACGAACGCCGACTTGTCCGACGAGACCACCTCCCATCCGGACGGCACGGTGCTCACCTCGAAGCCGACCGGCTGCTTGCCGGTCCAGCCGACCAGCTGCACCCGCGACGCCGCCGACACGGGCGGTCCGGGCGGCTTGGGCGACTGGGGACCAGCACCGCCGACGGGCAGGGCGAAGGCGGCCCCGGCGACGATGGCGGCGGCGGCACCTCCGGCGACGGCGAAGCGGCGACGGCGACGGTCGGCCACCGCCCGGTGCCCGCGGGCCACGTCGGCGGCGACGGCCTCGGCGTCGGTACGGCCGGGCTCGACGGCCCGCGGCAGGTTGCGCAGGACATCCAGTACGTCGGGCATGTCAGATCCCCTTCATCGACAGGTGGGCGTGGGCGGGAAAGGTGTCGCGCAGCCGTTGCAGTCCGCGGGCGGCCTGGCTCTTGACGTTGCCTTCGCTGCAGCGCATGGCGTCCGCCGTCTCGGCGACGCTCAGCCCCTCCACGTAGCGGAGCACCACGGCCGCCCGCATCCCGGCGGGCAGCGTGGCGAGCAGCGCGAGGACTTCTTCCTCGTCGCTGCGCGGGCCGTCGGCGAACGAGGCGATCGGCACGTCGGGCAGTTGCGCGTGCACGCGTTCCCGCCGCCAGAACGGCCTGCGCCGCTCGTCGATCGCCTCGTTGACGACGCACCGCCGCGCGTAGGCGTCCACGGTGTCCGGCCGCACCCGCGACCACGCCAGGTACATCCGGGTCAGCGCCGTCTGCACGATGTCCTCGGCTCGCGCGAGGTCACCGGAGACGAGCAGCGCGGCGACGCGGACCAGGCCCGCTCGCCGCGCCGTCACGAACTCCGTGAACTCGCGATCCTGCTCAGAATCTCGTCTCAACACGCCCCTTGTACGAGATCGCTACGCCGTTGGTTGCACGGCGGGCTCCCATGGCTTGACGAAGTCGTTGGCCGGCCAGCCCTCGGCCGCGGACATCAGGCTGTAGGCGGTCGCGCCGTCGACGGTCTGCCGGATGATGTCGGCGTGGCCGGCGTGGTGGGCGACCTCTTCGATCAGGTGCAGCAGCACCCAGCGCACCGACCAGTTGTCGTACTCCTGCGGGTTCCACGGCACGCTCTTGTCGATCGGCACCGGCTGGTCCAGGTCGAGCGTCGCGACGGCCCGCGTCGTCTCGGCGGCCACCTCGTCGTAGAAGGCGAGGATGTCCTCCAGGGTCTCGCCCTCGGCGAGGTCGAAGTGCTGGTCCCACTCGTGGGCACGGGGGTGCGACGGCGGCCGTTGGAGTGCCGTGTCGATCCAGCCGGCCTCGGTGTAGGCGCAGTGCTTGATCAGGCCGCCGACGCTCAGTTCGCTGGCACTCGGCGTGGCCCGCAGTTGCTCGGGCGTGAGGCCGTACCCGGTGAGCTTGAGCAGGTAGCGGCGCTGTTCCAGGAAGGCCAGCAGGCCGTCGCGCTCGTCGCTGACCGGGCGGGTCTGACCAGGCATATCGTGCTCCTTCGTCGTGGTTGGGAACAACGTTAGGAGGAATTGCGGCCACTTTCCGGCCGCATGGCGATGACTTTCCGGGATTCCCGGTCCACGTCGGTGACCCAGCCGCCGACGCGGCCCAGGCGCAGCAGCACGTCCTTGCGGGCGGGGAGCTCGGTCTGGTCGCCGGGTACGGGTGGCCAGGCGGCGCGGGCGGCGCTCGCGGGGGCGAGCAGCGGGCGCAGGGCGGCCACCGGGTCCGGCGCGCTCAGTTCCGTACGCAACGCCTGCAAGGTCTCCAGCACCTGGTCGAGCGCCGCACCGACGGCGTCCGCGTTGCCGCCGCACATCGCCGCGATCAGTTCCGGCCGGGTGGCCGCCACCCGGGTGCCGTCCCGGAAGGACCCCGCGGCAAGCGAGGCCGCGAGGGGGTTGCCCTCGATCACGCCGGTCAGGGCCGCGGCGAGCAGATGGGGTACGTGACTGATGCCGGCCACCGCGCGATCGTGCTCGGCCGCCGTCGCCGGCACCACACGTGCGCCCAGCGCGGTGATCAGCCCGGCCAGGTCCAGCCAGTCCGCCGTGTCGGTGTCCGGCTCCAGGCACAGCACCCAGGCGCAGCCGACGAACAGCCCCCGGTCGGCGGCCCGGAACCCGGACGTCTCCTTGCCGGCCATCGGGTGCCCGCCGACGTACCGCAGGTCTCCCGTGAGCTCACGGACCGGCTCCTTGATGGACGTGACGTCGGTGACCAGGCCCGGGTATCCGGCCAGGTCGGTGAGCACCGCGGGCAGGGCCGGGAACGGCACGGCCAGCACGCACACGTCGGTGTCCCGCAGCGCGTCCCGGATCGTGCCGGCCACCTGCCAGCGGGCGCCGGATCTCGCCTGGGCCGCCGCGGTGCGTGCGGTGGCCCGGGTGGCCGGGTCGGCGTCGAAGCCGACCGCGCGGTGACCGGCGGCCGCCAGCGCCTGGAGCACCGAGCCGCCGATCAGGCCGAGTCCGAGCACCGCGACGTCCACGAGGAGGAACCCTAGCGGGGGGACGACCAACCCGAACCGACAACACAATTGTCCGTTTCGTCACTAGAGCGACACGATGCATCGGGTTACTGTCATTTTGTGACATACGGGGGCAAACTTATCGCCGGGGCGGTTGTGGCGACGCTGGTGACGGTCGGTGCGGCCCCGGCGCGGGCGGCGTTCTCCGCGACGCCTGACGCACTGCCCGGGTTCAACGGGACCGTGCTCGCGGTGGCGTACTCGGAAAACACGCTCTACGTCGGCGGGGATTTCACCTCGGTCGTGGTCAAGGGGAAGGCCATCGCCCGGAGCCGGTTCGCCGCGGTCGACGCGCGCACCGGTGAGTTGCTGAGCTGGGCGCCGGCCGCCGACGGGCGGGTCAAGGCGCTGGCCGTCAACGGATCGGCGGTCTACGCGGCCGGCGACTTCGGCACGGTCAGCGGCCTGACGCGGGACAGCCTGGTGAAGCTCGACGCCGTCACGGGGGCGGTCGGGGGCTTCAAGCACAACCTCACCGGCAGGCCGTACGCGCTGGCAGCCGGCTCCGGGCGACTCTATGTCGGCGGCGCGTTCACCGCGGTCGACGGGCAGCCGCGCACCCGCCTCGCCGCGTTCAACCTGAGCGGCGGCAGCCTCGACAGCACCTGGAAGCCTGCCGCGGACGACCAGGTCGAGACGCTCACCGCCACCTCGGGCCGGATCTACGCGGGAGGCAGATTCCGCAAGGTCAACAGCGTTTCCGGGTACGACCGGCTGGTCGCTCTCGACCCCGCCGCGGGGTCGATCGTCACCGGATTCAAACCCAAGGCGACCGTCATCACGTACGCGATCGCGGCCGGCCCGGACGGCGTCTACTCGGCGCACGGCGGCCAAGGCGGCACGGCCAACGCCTACTCGACCGGCGGCACGCTCAAGTGGACGGCCACCTTCGACGGCGACGCGCAGGCGATCGTGTCCTACGGCGGCGTCGTCTACGTCGGCGGCCACTTCGACCGGGCGTGCAAGACAGCGCGGACCGGCCCGCAAGGGGTCTGCCTGGACGGCTCGTCGGCACGGATCAAGCTGGCCGCCCTGGCGCCCTCGACCGGGGCGCTGAAGTCCTGGACCGCCAACGGCAACGGCATCGAGGGCGTGCTCACGATGGCCACCACCTCGACCTTCGGCGCGCTGGCCGCAGGGGGCGCCTTCACCACCGTCAACGGCAGATCGGTGAAGAGGCTCGCGCAGTTCAGCTGACAGGCTTTACCCGGAAATTGGGCCGCATCCTTTGGGCGGGGATGCGGCCCTCCGTGTGTCCTACGGCTTGCAGTGGTTCTTCTTCTCCCACGCCTTGACCGTGGCGACCGGGCTCTTGCTGCCCTTCTTACGCCACGAGTCCAGGTAGGTCTTCGGCCAGATCACGCCGCGGCGGGTCTTCCAGTCGCCGGTCTTGGCGCACGGCGGGGAGATGCCGAAGTGCAGGTGGCACACATTGTTCGCGTTGCCGGTGCGGCCGACTTTGCCGAGCAGCTGACCGGCGCTCACCCGTACGCCCGCCTTGATCCCGCTCTGCACCTTGCTGAAGTGCGAGCCGTAGTAGCGCACGCCGTCGTCACCCAGGAGCGACACCGAGAGCCCGCCGTTGTTCGGGCCGTCCGGCGACCCCTTCTTGTAGGTGTCCTTGAGGCTGACCTCCAGGACCTTGCCGCTCGTGGTGGCCACCACCGACTCGCCGCAGTCCGCGAAGATGTCCGTCGCCGGGTACTTGCCGTGCGTCGGATGGTAGGCGACGTTCGAGGCCTTGACCGGGAACACGTACTTGACGTCCGTCCGGGGCGCCGCGGACTTCTTCGGAATGGCTTTCGCCGGCTGCTTGGCCGGCGGCGTGGTCGACGAAGGCGACGTCGGCGCGGCGGCGGACGACGGCTCGACGAACACCGGCGTCGCGGCCACCGGCGCGGTGTCGGTGCCGGCGTCGCTCGCGGGCGCGCCGCAGCCGGCCAGGCACAGAGCCAGAGCGGTCAGTCCGGTGAGGGTACGGAGGCGAAACACCGCGCCATCCTGACAGACCTCGTCCGATCCCGCTGCCCTGGTCATCCGGACTAGGGTGGATTCAGACCGAGGCTGAAGGAGATTGGCATGGGTGAGCGGCACGGCATCTGGCCCGCGGCGCAACCGCCGCCGCCCGGGTGGCTGCCGGCCGGCGCCGACACCCCGCCGGCGATGCCGCCCGGCATGCTCGCCGGGCACCCGCCCCGCCCGGTCTACCGCGAGCCGCACCCGATCGCCACCGCCCCGCTGCTGTCCGGCATGGCCGCGGCCATGGTCTGGCTCGCCGCGTTCGGTTTCCTCGGCCGCGACCTGGCCGGCTACGCCTGGTGGACGGTCGTTGCCGCGGTCACCGCCTGGGCGGTCGCCCTGATCCTGAGCGTGCTGGGCGACCGCGGCGTGGCGACCGGTGTGGCCATCGTCACCGGGATCGGCCTGTCGATCGCGATGGGCTTCGTCACCTACCGATGGGTGACGACCCTGGACTGGCCGCTGTGGTGAATGTCCAGGTCTGACACCACATTTCATAGACGTACGGTGTGGCTTTGGTGGCGCAGCGCACTCGGTCTTGACGAACTCCGCCGCGCTCGGCAGCCTCTGCCCCATGGCCACTTCCCCACAGCGGCTTGACGCCTCTTCCCCACAGCGGCTTGACGCCCCTTCCCCACAGCGGCTTGACCCCGACCGGCGCCGCCGGCGACTCGAACTTCTGGCTGCCCTCGCCGACGCGAAGGCCGCGCGCGACCACACGCAACCCGTGCGACTCCGCGGTGCCCGCCTGCGCGAGTTGATCGCCGTCCGCCGCCGCCGCGTCGTTTCCTGACACTCCTTCGGGGTGTGGCGCTTCGCCAGCGCCCGCGTACCGGCTAGCGTTTGTTCGCGCCAGGACATCGCAGTGGGGGAATCGTGTCGACTTTTGCTGCCGCCGTCGCCCGGGACAAGAACGGCTGGACGGCTTCCGAGATCGAGCTGACCGGCCTCGCCGACATCGACGAGGTCGCCGACCGGCTGCTCGACGTCGAGCCGGAGGCGGAGGTCTCCGTGCTGTTCGTCGAGGCCGACGACCAGTACCTGGTGATCCTGCGCCTGGACGAGGGTGAGGACCTGCGGGTCTTCGGCTCCGACTCGGCCTTCGCCGAGGAGTCCCGGCTCGGGGCTCTGCTGCTGGGCGACATCGAGGCGCCCGCCATCGACCTCGACGTCGCGTCCACCGTCTCGGCGGACGAGGATCACACCGACGAGGAGGAGGCCGACGACGATCCGGTGGCGGATCCCGACGTCGACCCGGTCGGCGACTCCGAGATCCTCGCCGACCTCGGGGTCAGCTCGTCGAGGCTGCTGGCCTTGTGCGCGCAGGAGGGCCTGATGCCGTCCGACGTCACGGCGTCGGTGGCCGAGAAACTGGGCTGCGCCGACGAGTTGGAAGAGCTGCGCGAGGCGTGATCGCCAGGCCGCTCCACGTCGCGTGGATGCGCCGCGCGCTCGAGGTGGCGACGTCCCACGCCGCTTCCGCCGGGCCGTCGTCCCACCCTGCTTCCGCCGGGCCGTCGTCCGAGCCCGCTTCCGCCGGGCCGTCGCCCCAGCTCGCTTCCGCCGGGCCGTCGTCTCACCCGGGCGACGTACCGGTCGGTGCGATCGTCCTCGGGCCGGACGGCGTCGAGCTGGCGGCGGCCGGCAACGAACGCGAGGCCCTCGGCGACCCGACCGCGCACGCCGAGATCCTCGCCCTGCGCCGGGCTGCCGCGGTGCTCGGCACCCGGCGGCTCGAGGGCTGCACGCTGGTGGTCACGCTGGAGCCGTGCACGATGTGCGCCGGGGCGCTGGTGCTGGCCCGGGTGTCGACGCTGGTCTTCGGCGCGTGGGAACCGAAGACCGGCGCCGTCGGGTCGCTCTGGGACGTGGTGCGGGACCGGCGGCTCAACCACCGGCCCGAGGTCTACTCCGGGGTACTGGCCGACGAGTGCGCGACCCTCATGCGGGAGTTCTTCCGCCTCCCTTAGGGCGCGCCGCCTCCCTCAGGGCGCGCCACGCCCCTCAGGGCGCGCCACGCCCCTCAGGGCGCGCGACCTCCTTTGCGCGCGGCCTCCCTCAGACGCCTTCGATCGCCGTGTCGAGGCCGATCTGGACCATGGAGGAGAAGCCGGTCTCCCGCTGGGCGGAGTCCATCGCCTCGTTGCGCTTGATGTGGTCGCTGACGGTCAGGATGGTCAACGCCCGGGCCTTGTAGCGGGCCGCGATCGTGTAGATGCCGGCCGACTCCATCTCGACGGCCAGCACGCCGTAGTCGGCGAGCTTGTCGTACAGGTCAGGCCGGTCGGTGTAGAACATGTCCGACGCCAGGATCGGACCCACCCGCATCGGGGTGCCCCGCCGCTCGGCCACCTCGACGGCCGTCCGCAGCAGCGTGAAGTCGGCCACCGGCGCGTAATCGACCAGCCCGTCGAACCGGGTCCGGTTCATGTTGGAGTCCGTCGCCGATCCGATCGCCGCCACCACGTCCCCGAGGTGCAGATCCTCGGCGAGCGCCCCGCACGACCCGATCCGGATCACATCACGGACCCCGTACTCGTTGATCAGCTCATGGGTGTAGATCGAGGCCGACGGCAGACCCATGCCGGACCCCTGCACCGACACCCGCACGCCCTGCCAGGTCCCGGTGAACCCGAGCATGCCCCGCACCTGCGTGTAGCACTTCGGGTCGTCGAGAAACGTCTCGGCGATCCACTTGGCCCGCATCGGATCCCCGGGCAGCAGGACCCGCTCCGCGATCTCGCCCGGCTCGGCCCCGATGTGCACGCTCATGCGTCGCCCCTCCGTCGATCAGTGGTCTCGGCATCGATCCTGCCAGCCGCTCTCGCCGTCGATCCTGCCAGCCGCCGTCGGCGCCAGTCCCGGCAGTCGCGAAGGTGGCAACCCGGCGGCGGGCCGGATCCCGGGTCCGGTAATCTACTTCGCGGTGGTGTGTCCGAGCGGCCTAAGGAGCACGCCTCGAAAGCGTGTGAGGGTGCAAGCCCTCCAAGGGTTCAAATCCCTTCACCACCGCCAGCAAGCAGGGCAGACGCCCGGTGACTCCGAGTGAGTCACCGGGCGTCTCTCTGTCTGGCCTCAGTTGACACCGCGGACGTCTACCAGTCGAGAACGACGCAGGTGGGGCGTGGTGACAGAGCCCGGCCTCGAAGAGCACCGGGTGATCGTCAGGTGCCGCGGATCGTGAAGACCGGCGAGGTGGCGCCCGTCCGGCTGGGATTTCCCGGGGCGAGGGCACGGTAGGAGTACGTCCCCACGCCCGGTGGGGTGGCCAGGATGCTGAACCGGTCTTCGCCGTCGGTCGTGCCCCGGTTCACGGTTCGCCAGGTGCTGCCGGTGAGCCGCTGCAACTGCACCTCGGTGCCCGAACCGTCGGGCTCCAGCGTCCCGGTCACCGCGACGTTGGTGCCGGCCGGCACCGAGGTGGACGCCGGGCGGGCGGTCACCGACCAGCGGAAGTTCGGGAAGAGGTACGTCGGGGCGATGATGGTGGCCGGTTGCTCGGGGACGTTGTCACTGGTGATCCAGGCGCAGTGGCCGAGGGCGGCGCTCGTGCCGGTGAGCGTGGAGTTGTACACCCCGGACGCGTTGGTGCGGCCGTCCGGTGAGCGGATGTCACCCTCCGCGCAGCTGTTGTCGTAGTTCACCGTGACCGGCACGCCTTGCAGGGGCTGGCCGCTGTCCCGGTCGATGACCCGCACGGTCCGGGTCAGGTTGCCGCCGACCACGGCCGGCTGGGGCGAGAAGGTCAGCGTCAGCACCGGCTTGTTGCTGCTGGTCACCTCGATCGACGGCACGTCGATGACGGTCGACGGGTCGATCTCGAGCAGGGCCCACGACGAGTCACGGGCGAAGATCAGGTCGGGCTTGTAGGTGCCGCTCGCCCAGTCCGAGGTGACCGCGACGCCGCCGGTCCAGACGCCGTCCTGCTTGGTGCCGCTGACCAGGCTCAGCACCACCCAGCGGTTGTTGATCCGCACCGCCGGGAAGGACTCCTGGCCGGCGAAGAACGGTTGCTCCACGACCTCGGTGTCGTCGGTCAGGCGGGCGCTGACCACCAGCAGCTTGGTCTGCAGCCCGGAGACGGCCACCGTCTCCCGCGAGAACGTGATCGAGTGCAGCTCGGGCGGTGTGTTGCCGGCCTTGACCGGTGCGGCGAGACCGGCCGTGATCAGGACCAACGCCGCGATTCCGCGTATCACGTCTGAAGCCTAGGCGTCCGGGCGCTCGCCGCGGCCCGGTCGGATTGTGCGTCTGTCGGTGACGATCGCGGTGATCAGGTCGGACGGCGTGACGTCGAACGCCGGGTTGGCGGCCGGGAATCCGGCGGTCACCTCCTCGGCGGCCCGGTCCTCGATCTCGACCGCGGCGCCGTCCGTGGTGTCCGGGTCGATCGTGGACTCCGGCGCCACCACGACGAACGGGATGCCGGCCCGCTGGGCGCCGAGCGCGTGCGCGTACGTGCCGATCTTGTTGATCGTGTCGCCGTTGGCGCAGATCCGGTCGGCGCCGACCACCACCGCATCCACCTCGCCGCGCGCCATCAGGAACGGGCCGGCGCCGTCCACCGCCACCCGGAACTCCACGCCGGCCCGGGTCAGCTCCCACGCGGTCAGCCGGGCGCCCTGCAGCAGCGGCCGGGTCTCGCTGGCCAGCACATCCCGCAGGGTGCCGCGCCGGTGCAGCTCGAGCACCACGCCGAGGGCCGTTCCGCCGACCACCGAGCACAGGCCGCCGGTGTTGCAGTGGGTGAGCATGCGCGGCGCCCGCCCGCACAGTTCGGTGATCAGGTCGGCGCCGCGGGTGGCCATCGCCTCGGACGCGGCGATCTCCTCGTCCCGCACGCGCAGCGCCTCCTCGAGCGCGGCGCCCGGACCGTCGGGCAGGAGCTGGGCGGTGCGTCGCGCTCCGCGGGCCAGGTTCACGGCGGTGGGGCGTGCGCTTTTCTATCTCGCGTACGCAATGAGCAAGCTTTTGTGGGTCTGCCTCATGCAGCCGGGCGGCCAGGGCGACGCCGAGCGCACCGGCCACCCCCAGGGCGGGCGCGCCGCGCACGGCCAACGTCTGGATCGCCGCGATCAAATCGGGCACCGTGGTCAGCCGCAGGATCCGCTCCTCGGCCGGCAGTGCCGTCTGATCGATGATCTCGATGGCGCCGTCCACCCAGTCGATCGTCCGCATGCCTCCTATTCTGCAGACATGCCCGCCAGAGATCCGGTCGCCGACCTCCGCCGCATCGCCTTCCTGCTGGAACGCGCCAACGAGGCCACCTACCGCGTGCGCGCCTTCCGTTCGGCCGCCGCGACGGTGGCGGCCCTGCCCCCGGACGAGCTCCACGAGCGGGTCGCTTCCGGAACCCTGTCGAAGCTGAAGGGTGTCGGCGACGTGACCGCGCTGGCGGTGTCCGAGTCGCTGGCCGGCACCGTCCCGGCCTACCTGCGCCGGATGGAGTCGACCGAGGGCACCGACCTGCAGGGCGCCGCGGCGAAGCTGCGGGAGGCGTTACGCGGCGACTGTCACGCGCATTCGGACTGGTCGGACGGCGGTTCGCCGATCGAGGAGATGGCCCTGGCCGCGGTCGAGCTGGGCCACGAGTACCTGGTGCTGACCGACCACTCGCCGCGGCTGACGGTCGCCAACGGACTGTCTCCGGCCCGCCTGCGCCAGCAGCTCGACCGGGTGGCCCGGCTGAACGACGCGCTGCCCGACGGTTTCCGGATGCTCACCGGCATCGAGGTGGACATTCTGGACGACGGCTCGCTGGACCAGGAGGACGCGCTGCTCGCCCGGCTGGACGTGGTGGTCGGCTCGGTGCACAGCAAGCTGCGCGACGAGGCGCCGCGGATGACCCGGCGGATGCTGCGGGCGATCGAGAACCCGCACCTGGACATCCTCGGGCACATGACCGGGCGCAAGGTGTCCGCGGCCGCGTCGGGGGTGAAGGCCGAGGGCGACCGCGCGCACCGCCGTTCGCCGACCCGGCCGCCGAGCGACTTCGATCTGGCCAAGGTGCTCGCGGCGGTCGTGGAGCACGGCAAGGCGGTGGAGATCAACTGCCGGCCGGACCGGCTGGACCCGCCGAAGCGGATGCTCACCGCCGCGGTCGAGGCGGGCTGTCTGTTCAGTATCGACACCGACGCGCACGCGCCCGGTCAGCTGGACTGGCTTCGGTTCGGCTGCGAACGGGCGGCGCTGTGCGGCGTGCCGGTGGATCGGGTCGTGAACACCTGGTCTGAGGATCGGTTATTGGATTGGACACGGTCGCACGAACGGTAGTGTCGGCGCGGTGGGAGACGTAGCTGACCTTGCCGACCGGTACATCGCCGCCTGGGCACCGCTGAACCCGACCGGCGCCACCTTCATCGGGGTTCCCGGCCAGGATGACAAATTGGACGATCTGTCGCCGGAGGGCTACGCCGCCCAGGCCGACCTGGCCCGCCGCACCATCGCCGAGTTGGACGTCATGGACCCGGCGGACGAGTCCGAGCAGGTCGCCAAGGACGCGATGCTGGAGCGGCTCGGCCTCGAGGTGACCCGGTACGAGGCGGGTTACACCGCGAGCGAGGTCAGCGTGATCAGCCACGGCGTGGCGGGTCTGCGGATGGTGTTCGACCTGATGCCCACCGAGGGCGAGGAGGCGGCGGTCAACATCGCCGCCCGGCTCGCCGCCTTCCCGCGGGCGGTGCAGGAGTACCAGCGGACGCTGACCGAGGCGGCCGAGGCCGGGCACGTGAGCGCCCGCGCCCAGCTCGTCGCCGCGGCCGACCTGTGCGAGGCGTGGGCCGACCCGGAGCGGGACAACTTCTTCCACGGGCTGGCCGACCGGGTCGGCGCGACGGGAACGCTGGGCGAGCACCTTCGCCTCGGCGCGGCGGGCGCGAGCGCGTCGGTGGCCGGCTTCGCCGAGTTCCTGCGGACCGAGATGGCGCCGCGCGGACTGGACAAGGAGGCGGCCGGGCCGGAGCGCTACGCGCTGGCCTCGCAGTACTTCCTGGGCGCGAAGATCGACCAGGAGGAGACGTACGCCTGGGGCTTCGAGGAGTTGCACCGGCTGGAGACCGAGATGCGTACGGTCGCCGCCGAGATCGCCGGCCCCGGCGCCGGCATCGACGACGCCGTGACCACGCTGGACTCCGACCCGGCCCGCTGGGTGCCGGGCAAGGAGGCGTTCCGCGAGTGGATGGAGCGGCTCGCGCACAAGGCGATGGACGAGTTGTCGGGCACCCACTTCGAGATCGCGCCGCAGATGCGCAACCTGGAGGCGTGCCTGGCGCCGACCTCCGACGGCGCCATCTACTACACCGCGCCCAACGAGGACTTCTCCCGCCCGGGCCGGATGTGGTGGGCGGTGCCGGCCGGGCAGACCCGGTTCTCCACCTGGCGCGAGACGTCCACGGTCTACCACGAGGGCGTGCCCGGCCATCACCTGCAGATCGGGCAGACCCAGCTGCGCGCCGACCGGCTCAACCGCTGGCAGCGGCTGCTGGCCTGGTGCTCCGGTCACGGCGAGGGCTGGGCGCTGTACGCCGAGCGCCTGATGGACGACCTCGGCTACCTCGGCGACCCTGGTGACCGCCTCGGCATGCTGGACGGCCAGGCGCTGCGCGCGGTCCGGGTGATCGTGGACATCGGCATGCACCTGGAGCTGGAGATCCCGCGGGACAACCCGTTCGGCTTCCACCCGGGTGAGCGGTGGACGCCGGAGCTGGGCTGGGAGTTCATGCGGGCGCACTGCCGGGTGGACGAGGACGTGCTGCGCTTCGAGTGGCGCCGGTACCTGGGGTGGCCGGGGCAGGCGCCGTCGTACAAGGTCGGCGAGCGGATCTGGCTGCAGGCGCGTGACGACGCCAAGGCCCGCAAAGGTGCGGATTTCGACCTGAAAGCGTTCCATCGTGACGCTTTGGATCTCGGGGTTCTCGGCCTTGATCCCCTGCGTAAAGCCCTCTCCAGGATCTGACGCGCCGGCCGGACACCGTGTCCGACCTGCAACTCTGCGTAGTTTTACCACTCTCCGCAGTCATGCCGTGACAGTGGGCCAGTGAATCGACCGATATCCATCACGCATGGGTCACGTAATTGTTTCGCGTCTTACTGCTACCCGCAGGTCGGCCTGCGGCGCATCCCCCGATCAGACGATCCAAGACTGACCAGCAAGAAGGGGTGACTTGATTATTTCTCGGGATAGATTGGCCCGGATCCGCGCGCTCATGCGATTACAGAGGGTGATCTAGCTCGGGGCCGCGGATCGGTTCTACCCCGTGGCGGAGGAAGAAGGCAATGGCAGCAACGTCTCGTCTACGTTCCGCGCTCGCGGTCGTTCTGACGATCTTGATTCTCGCGCCGGCCGGCATGCTCTTCTTCCGGGTGTGGCAGCAGAACGCCGACGAGCGCGACGACACCAAGCGTGAACAGCAGGGTGTGGAGTACCTCGGCGGACTCGCCCCGCTGGTCAGCGCGCTCACCGAGGCGCAGTCCTCGGCACTGCAGGGCGTCGCGAAGGCGCCCGCCTCGCTGACCACCGCGGTCTCCCGGATGGCGGCGATCGACGAGCGGATCGGTGACGACCTCGGCACCCGCGAGCGGTGGACCGGGCTGCGCGACCGGATCAACCGGCTCAGCTCCGTCGCCGGTCAGCCGCTGCAGATCTATCAGGCCAACGTCGAGGTGACCAACCTGACGCTGGCGCTGTTCACCTCCGTCTCGGACAACTCGACGCTCAGCCGCGACCCGGACAACGACCTGTCGCACCTCCAGCAGGCGTTCGCCGCCGACCTGCCGAACACCACGGTGATGGTGAGCCGGATGGGCGACCTGGCCCTGATGCTCGCCAACCTGACCGGCAACTCGCAGGCCCGCCAGCAGACCCAGGCCACCCTGCTGCCGCAGTTCGGCGCCGCGGTGCTGGCGGTCAACACCAACGTCGCGTCGCTCACCGACAACCTGCAGGCCGCCGTCGACGACACCGACAGCACCACGCTCAGCGGCAGCCTGGTCACCACGGTGGACGCGTTCCGCCGCGGCGTCGAGTCGTTCATCCGCGGTGCCAGCCCCGGCGGCAGCAACGCGCCGAACGCGGCCGCCATGGCCACCGCACAGAGCCAGCTGCAGACCTCGCTGTCCGGCCTCTCCGGGGTGCTGGTCCGGGAGATGCGCGGCCTGCTGGAAAGCCGGAGCGACCGGCTGGACAGCCGGCGGATCGAAACCATCGCGATGGGTGCCCTGGTGTTCCTGCTCGTCCTGGCCGCCGTGCTGATGATCGCCACCGGCCGGCGCAAGGACCGTACCGGGCCCGCCCGCGAACCCCGCAGCCTGGCGGACTCGCTGCCCAGCGCCCGCGACCCGTTCGCTGCCCACGTGCCTGATCAGGCGTCGCCGCCGTACGGCGCCGAGGTAGGCCCCGATCGGCGGGAGCGTTCCGGTGCTCTTCGGTAAGTTCCGCATCCTCGGCAAGCTGGCCCTGCTGGTTCTCGTACCCCTGCTCGGCGTGGTCGCGCTCAGCGTGCCCATCGTCGTCAACCGGATCGACGCCGCCCGCGACGCACAGAAGATCCAGGACCTCGTCGAGCTCGCCAACGCGGTCGGCTCCACCGTGCAGGACCTCCAGGAGGAGCGCCTGCTCTCGATCGGCTACCTGCTCCAGCTCGTCCAGGGGCCGGAGCTGGTCGCACAGAGCGCGAAGGTGCAGGACAGGCTCGCCTCGCTGAGCCGGCGCGACAACCCGCTGAGCAGCCGGATGAACAAGGCGGTGGCCGACGCCGCGCGCCTGAACAACACCCGGACCGCGGTGCTGACCGGCAAGACCGACCCGAACGCCGTGGTCAACGAGTTCAACGCCGTGGTGCTGCCGCTGATCGACGGGCTCGGGCTGCGTACCGAGGCGGACCTGACCACCTCGGTCGGCCGGCAGCTCCTCGCGCTCGACTACGCCCTGCGCACCAACGACCTGATCAGCCAGGCGTCGGCGTACCTGACCACGGCGGCGATCGCCAACCGGCCGGAGTTCGTCGGGCTCTTCTACTCGATCCTGATCCGGCTGCAGAACGACATCCTCACCGCGCAGGTGTTCTTCACGCCGCCGCAGTACAAGCTCTACCTTTCCGCCCAGGACGCCTGGTCGTCCCGGGTCGGCGCGGAGTTCCTGCAGAAGGCGGCGATCGACCCGGCCTCCGCGGTCCGGCTGCTCGACCGCGAGGCGCTGTTCCCGTCGCTGCAGTCGGTGAACGTGCTCGGTGGCTTCGTGGAGAAGCGGGTGTCCGCCGACGTGAACGCGGCGGTCACCGAGAACCGGGACAGCGCCCTGCAGACCGCGCTCTTCGTCGGTGGCGCGTCGCTGCTGCTGCTCCTGATGGTGTTCGGCCTGAGCATCGTGATGGCCCGTGCGGTCGCCCGGCCGCTGCAGCGCCTCACCCGGTCCGCCGACCGGATCGCCCGCGCCGCCGAGGGCGAGCTCGAGCGGGTCGCCGACGACGAGGCCGAGGTCGCCAGACCCATCCGACTCGACCCGGTGGACGTCGCCGCCAAGGACGAGATCGGCGACCTGGCCCGGGCCTTCGACCGGGTGCAGGCCACCGCCGTCCGGCTGGTGGAGCGCCAGGTGATCGGCCGGCGCAACGTGGCGCAGATGTTCGGGCACGTCGGACGGCGTACGCAGAACCTGGTCGGCCGTCAGCTCGCGCTGATCGACAACCTGGAGCGCCGGGAGACCGACTCGGACCGCCTGCGCGAGCTCTACCGCCTCGACCACATGTCCAGCCGGCTGCGCCGCAACGCCTCCAGCCTCGTGGTGCTCTCCGGTGGCGCCGGCGCGAACGAGCACATGGCCCCGCTACCACTCAACGACGTGGTCCGGCTCGCCCTGGGTGAGATCGAGGACTACACCCGGGTCGACGTCGACGTGCCCGAGGAGATCGTGGTCGTGCCGGCCGTGGTGGCCGACCTGACCCTGCTGCTCGCCGAGCTGATGGAGAACGCCACCGCGTTCTCCCCGCCGCACACCCAGGTCGCGGTCACCGCCGCCGAGATGCGAGGCGGCGCCCGGCTGGCGATCGTCGACCACGGCCTCGGCCTGGAGCGCGAGCGGCTGGCCGAGGAGAACGCCCGGCTGACCCGCCGCGAGCGCCTCGACCTGGCGCCCACCGAGGTGCTCGGCCTCTTCGTGGTCGGCCGGCTGGCCCGCCGGCACGGCATCGAGGTCACTTTGACCGACACCCCGGACGGCGGCGTCACCGCGTGGATCGACCTGCGCCCGGCGCACCTGATCTCCCGCGCTGAGACGTTCCCGCAGGGCGCGCCGATCCAGGCCATCGTGACCAGTCCGACCAGCGAGTTCGGCTCGCTGCTGGCGGGCAGCGCCGGCCGGCGGTCGGTGCCGGGCAGCGCCCAGCCGTTCGACGCCAACATCCTGGACCGCGCGACCCGGACGCTGCAGAGCACGCAGTCCTGGAACGCGTTCTCGCCGTACGCACAGCTGACCTCGTCGGCCGCGCCCGTCGACGCGGAGATCGTCGACGACGCCCCAGTCCGCCGCAGCGCGCCGGTCCAGCCGGTCCAGCCGGTCCAGCCGGTCCAGCCGGTCCAGCCGGTCCAGCGGGTCGAGCCGGTCCGCTGGGACGAGCCGGTCCGGCAGGACGAGCAGGTTCGGCGCTACGACGCCGGCACCCCGGTCGCCGGGCGGCACCCGGCCGCGATGCCCGAGCTGCCGCCGGGGCCGATCGAGATGACGCCGGCGCCGGCCTCCCCGACGCCGTTCGAGCCGGTCGCCATCCCGCGGCAGCGCAACGGCACGGAGCAGCCGGTCCGCAACGGGAACGGCAACACCAACGGCAACGGCAACAGCAACGGGAACGGGAGCGGCAACGGGCTGCGCCGGCGCGTGCCGGGCACCCAGCTGCCGCACGACACCGGGCCCAAGATGCCCGCCGCGCCGCCGTCCACCGACGACGCGCTCGCCGCCCGCGAGGCGTTCGAGGCGTTCGAGGCCGGCGTCAACCGGGCGCAGTGGGACGTGATCGAGGCCGAGATGTCCGGCTCACAAGCCGGCCCCTCAGCCGGGTCCTACGCCGCCCCGCCGGCCGGCCCTTTCGCCGCCCCTTCGTCCGGGCCCTACGCCGCCCCGCCGGCCGGCCCCTACGCCGCCCCTTCGTCCGGCCCCTTGACCGGCGCCGAGGGAAGCGGCCACCCGCCGCTGGCCCGTCGGACGCCGGGCGCCTCGCTGCCGGCCCCCGAGCCGCAAAGCGTCACGCCCGCCGCACCGCGCCAGCCCCTGGACCCGGACGCCGCGCGCGCCCTGGTCGAGCAATTCGAGTACGGAGTCGCACTCGCCTTGAATGAGTCGAAGAGCCAACACGAGGGACAATCGCGATGACTTCCCCCTACAGCACCGAAACCAACAGCGGACGCGACTACGCGCACTCGCAGTTAAGCGCGGAGGCGAAGACCTTCAACTGGTTGCTGGACTCGTTCACGTCCGGCACCGCTGGCGTGATCGAGGCCATCGCCGTGTCCTCCGACGGTCTGCTGATGGCCATGTCGGCGATCAAGGACCGGCCCAACGCCGAGCGCCTGGCGGCGGTGGTGTCCGGCCTGACCAGCCTGTCCGGCGGCGCCGCGAGCTGGTACAACCTGGGCAGCCTGAATCGGGTGATCATCGACATGCAGGACGGTTACCTGCTGGTGACGGCGATCAGTGCGGGCTCGGTGCTCGGCGTGATCGCGGACCGGACGGCAAACCTGGGCACGCTCGCGTACGAGATGACCCTCTTCGCCACCCGCGCCGGTGGTGCGCTCAGCCCCCGGCTCATCGCGGAATTGAAGAACGCCGTCCAGCAATGACCTATCCGGGCGGCCGTGACCACCCCAGGCGCGATGCTGCGCCCGGGGTACGGCCGTTCCTCCGGACGAAGCCCGCCCCCGGGCAGAGCGAGGCCGGCGACACCAACTCCACCCTGCGCCCGTTCGTCATCACGTCCGGGCGGGTGGACGGGCCGGACCCGGACATCAACATGGAGACCCAGGTCTCCGTTCATCCGGGTGCCGCACCGACGCGGCTGCCACCGGAGAAGCGCGCCATCGTGACCCTGTGTGTCGAGCCGTTGTCGGTGGCGGAGATCTCCGCCCGGCTGCACCTGCACCTCGGCGTCACCCGCATCCTCGTCGGGGATCTGCGGGCGGACGGCCACCTCGAGGTGCATGTGCTGGGCGACGATTTCCCCGACCCCGAGACCATCATGCGAGTGATCCGTGGACTACGAGCCATTTCCTAGACAGCTCACGCCTGACCAGCGCGTTGTCGGCACCGCCAGGGTGCCCGACGAGCAGCGGAGGACTACGCCTCCCGTTCCCGTCAAGATCATCGTGGCGGGCGGCTTCGGGGTCGGCAAGACCACCACGGTCGGCGCGATCTCGGAGATCTCTCCGCTGACCACCGAGGCCGAAATGACCATGGAGTCGATCGGCGTGGACGATCCGGGGCCGGCGACGTCCAAGACGACCACCACGATCGCCATGGATTTCGGCTGCGTGACGATCGACAAGACGCTGAAGCTCTACCTGTTCGGCACGCCCGGCCAGTCGCGGTTCGCCTTCATGTGGGACGACCTGATCCGGGGCGCGCTGGGCGCCCTGGTGGTGGTCGACACCAACCGGATCGACGACTGCTACCCGGCGGTGGACTACTTCGAGCGGGCCGGGCTACCGTTCGTGGTGGGCGTGAACACCTTCGACGGTCAGCTCGGCTACAACCTCGACGAGGTGCGCTGGGCTCTCGCAGTGCGGGAAGACGTGCCCGTTCTCTCCTTCGACGCACGGTTCCGCGGATCGGTGCGAGATGCTCTCCTAGTGGTCCTCGACCAGGCACTGCACAAGTCGATCAAGTTGAATTCACACTGAGTGTGCACGTGCTGGCCCAGGTTCATGGTTTCCAAACCGGCCTTCGAACGGGCAGAGTTGTACGGGGCAGCATCCCGGACGGAGGGGCGGAGTCGTGCGAGGCGGACTGGACGATGCGCTGGACAAGCTCGCGCGTCGTGACGAGCTGCGTCGGCGGGCGAACGGGGAGGCGGAAGCCACCCCACTCGCCGTGCAGGAGTTGGTCGAGGCGATCGCCTCGGTGGTCGGGCGCAACCCGAAACTCGAGGTGACGGTCGGCGTCGAGGGCGTCGTCGACCCGACGCTGCTGCACTTCTACGTCGAGGACGGCATGGTGCGGGTGAACGCGGACTCGTCCGTATCGGCCCGGTCGGAGGCGGCCTCGCATCGGCACGCCGACTTCGACCTGGACCCCGAGGAACACATGGTCGCCCACCCGATGCCGGAGGCGCCGGCCGCGCCGGTCAGCTTCGACGACCGCGACCGCTACGACCCGGGCACCGGCTACGACACGCCCGGTTACCCGCAGCCCGCCACCGCCCCGGCCTCAGCGCCACCTTTCGACGAGGACCGCACCGAGACGCTGCACGCGGCACAGTTCCGCAGCCCGTTCGCGGCACAGCCGCCGCCGCCGGTGCCACCGCAGTACGAGGCGCCGCGCCCGGCGCCGCAGCCCGAGCCGGACAACGGCGGCCTGACGCCGCTGCCCGAGCCGATCCCGCTGCGCAGCGTCGACAGCGAGGAGACCGAGCAGGCCGCCAAGCGCCTGGCGGCTCTGCTCCGCGACGACCCGACGCTGCTGCGCCAGGACCGCGCCTGAAGTCCTGTCTCGTGGATCACCCAGGGCTGCGGAGGGGTCCAGGAGACAGGACTCAGGCGTCCGGGCGCAGTTTGCCGATCGCGGTCTCGACCCCGCCGACCCGGTCGGCGAGCAGCCCGACCGCGCCCACGGCCCGGGTCATCGGGTCGTCGTCCGCGCCGCCGAGAGCGAGCTCGCGGAGGTAGGCCTTCTTGACGTCGGCCCACCGCGCGGCCTGCTCGGGCGTCAACCGGCCACGCAGCTCGGCCAGCTTGAGCAGGTTGGCCTCGGCGCCGGTGGTCAACGTCTGCGCCTCGCCCAGGTAGTGATCGTCGACCAGCGTCTCCAGCTCGTCGTCGTTCATCACCGGGACGATCCGCTCGGCCAGCTTGGTCATGTTGCGGTAGGAGCCCTGGAGGCGGAACGGCGGTTCGGTACGGGACGAGTCCGCCTGCCCGGCCGACGCGATGTACGCCTGGTTGTTGCGCAGCACGATCCGCTGCACCCGGCGCATCTTGCGCAGCACCGACAGGATCTGGTCCAGCTCGACGGCCGAGTACGGGTGGGACAGCTGGTCGGGACGCACCGCCGAGTCCGCCTCGGCGAGCCGGACCAGCAGGGGCACGTCGTCCCGGTCGCGGGCGGAGAGCGGCGCCAGCACCGGGTTCGCGGTGAGCGAGTTCTCCAGGTACGACAGCTCGAACAGGTCCTCGCGGCCGGCCAGCACGTCGCCCAGGTTCCACACGTCGGCCCGGTTGGCGAGCATGTCCGGCACCCGGAAGCGTTGCCCGGTCTCGGTGTACGGGTTGCCCGCCATGCACACCGCGAAGCGCTTGCCCCGCAGGTCGTACGTCCGGGTCTGCCCGTCCCAGACGCCTTCCATCCGCCGCTGCGCGTCACAGAGCGAGATGAACTTCTGCAGCAGCTCCGGCGAGGTGTGCTGGATGTCGTCCAGGTAGAGCAGGACGTTGTTGCCCATCTCCAGCGCGAAGGAGATCTTCTCGACCTCCTGCCGGGCGGTGGCGTTGGGCGCCTCGGCCGGGTCGAGCGAGGTAACCCCGTGGCCCAGCGCCGGCCCGTTGACCTTGACGAAGACCAGGCCGAGCCGGTCCGCGACGTATTCCATCAGGGTGGTCTTGCCGTAGCCGGGCGGGGAGATCAGGAGCAGGAGACCCGATTGATCCGTACGCTTCGCGTCGCCGGCCGCGCCGAGCTGCCGGGCCAGGTTGTCGCCGATCAGCGGCAGGTAGACCTCGTCGAGCAACCGGTTGCGGACGAACGTGGTCATCACCCGTGGCTTGAACTCGTCGAGCCGGAGCCGGGCGCGTTCCCGCGTGGCGAGGGCGGCCCGTTGCTTCTGGTAGTCGCGGTAGGCGGGCATCCGGTGCTCGCGAAATTCGCGCGCGTCGGCGAGCAGGTCCTCCAGGCGTACGGTGAAAGAACCGCCGTTGATCGTCGGATGTACCCCGAGCAGGCCGGTCACCGTCTCGGTGGTCGCCGCCGAGGAGTCGTAACGGGTGAGGACGGTGAGCTCGATCGCCACCGCCTCGGGCAGGTCCGCCTTCTCCGCCTTCTCGGGATTGGACGCGATAAATCCGGACAGCCAGGCCTCGACGAGCTGCTTCTTCGCCGCGAGATCGCCGTCCAGCGCTCGCAGGTCGTCGGCATACTGCCGCTCGGCGGCGCCCAGAGCACGGTGGAAGCGATCGACCAGCGTGCGGGCGCCGGCCCCGCTGACGAAACCGGCCGGCTCCGACGCCAGCTCCTCGACCAGGTACTCGCCCAGCTCGGCCTGCAGATCGGCCAGTTCCCGCGTCGGTCCGAAGACGGTGCGGGCCCGCACCAGCGACGTCGCCCGGGTGGTGAATGCGTGGCGCTGCTCCTCGGTGGTCTCGAAGGCCCAGAACAGCTGGGCCGCCGCACGCACCGACGGCCGGTAGCGGAGCAGCCCGGCGCCGGCGGACAGCCGGACCAGGGCGCCCAGGATCAGCGCCGCGTCGGCGTCGTGCACGCCGCGCTCGTACCCCTCGTCGTAGCGCGCCTCGGCAGCCCGCCGCACCAGATCGCGCAGCGAGCCGTCGGGCAGAGCCGCCGCGGCAGCCGCCGGGTCCTCCGCGAACACCGCGGCGGCCAGGTGCGCCGCCCGGTACATCGACCTGGTCTCGGAGATCAGCGACTGGTCCCAGAACGGCCGGGTCCGCTCGAACGCCTCGTCCCGGACCACCTCGCGGTAGTCGGTGCCGGTGACCGCGAAGGCCAGATGTCCGCCGTCCTCAGCCCCGCCGCCGCCCTTGTCAGGAGTGAAGGCAGAGCTGAAAGGCACCATGGTCAGGTCGATCGCCTGGGTGTTCACGGCGAAGGCGTGCTTGCCCAGCCGGATCGTGCTGCCGCCGTCGGTGTAGAGGTCCAGCCGGTCGCGCAGGGCCCGGCCGGCCTCCTGCCGCGCGGCCTTGGTCCGGCCGTCCAGTTCCTCGGCGCGGACCGAGTCGCCGAGGGTACGCAGTTCGCCCGCCAGCGACCGCAGCTTGGCCACCATCGGGTCACTGGCGAAGTACGTGTTGACGTCCTCGACGCTGTCCAGCGCGGCGACCCGCCGGTGCACGCCGTCCAGGATCCGCCGGGCCGAGTCGACCAGCCGGTCGGCCCGCCGCGCCCGATCGTCGAGCAGGGACTGGCGGCGGCCGGCGATCGCCTCGTACACCTCGGTGCGTTTGGTCCCGAGCTGGTCGAGAAACCCGCCGAACTCGCCGAACCGGGTTTCCAGCGCCTCGATCTGCAGCATCAGGCGGGCCAGTTGCTCGTCGCACTTCTCCGGGGTGTCGGCGACCGCCAGCGCGCCGCTGACCGCCTGCCCGAACAGCGCGAACTCGGCCGCGAACTCGGCCCGGCCCTCCACGGCGGACAGTTCCCGGCGGCGCGCGTCCAGCGTGGCCCGGGCCCGGTTGAGGCCGCCGAGCACCTCGCCGACGCGTTCCAGGATGGCCACCCGGACGGTCGCGTCGGCGATGTCCAGCCCGCCGATCACCTCGGTGACCACCTGGAGCCCGTCGGACTGCTCGGTGACCCGCTCGGCCACGGGCGCCGCGGCGGCGACCGTGGCGATGCCACCCGCCTCGGTCACCAGGTCGTCCACCACCCGCTGGTAGCCGGTGAACGCGTCCGGCCGCTGGAAGAAGTCGACCGCGCGCTGGGCGGTGGCGTCCACCTCGGCGGAGACCTGAGCGCCCAGCTCGTCCAGGCGGGCGACGTCGACGAAGCGCATCTCCCGCAGGCCGACCAGCTTGCCCTGGTGCCTGCGCAGCTCGGCGAGCTGCGTGACCCAGCCGTCGGTGCCGGTCGGCGTCTCGGCCCGGACCCGCCGGATCAGGGCCTGGAGATCGTCGTCTTCCTGTTGCAGAGACGCCACGGCCTGTGCGGTCAGTTCCTGGACGGTCTCGAACTCGTCCAGCACCTGGGTGGCGGTGGCCCGCACCTCGGACAGCGGGGTCCGCAGGTCACCGAGCTCGGCCTCGCCCAGCCAGTGGTAGTGGTCGAAGATCCGGGTGCAGGCCGCCACCATCGCCTCGAAGACCGGGCCGGAGGGTGCCATCTCGTCCGACATCCGGGCCACCGACAGGCATTCGGAGATGCCCCGGACCAGTTCGGCGTTGCCGATGCGCTCCAGCGGGCCGGGGCCGACCGGCTGCCGGGCGGCGTACGTGTCGGAGACGAACGGCGTCCGCCACACCTGCATCGGGTGCACCCGGGCCGGCTCGTCGGACATCTCCCGGAAGCAGACCAGCGTCCCGTCCTCGAACAGCGAATAGCCGTGGCACGGGATCGGCGTCGCGACTTGTTTGCGGATCATGTTGTAAGGGAGCAGCAGATAGGCGCCGGCCGCCCGGGCGTGGAAGACGTAGAGCACGTCCTCGCCGTTGACCGACCGGATGGTCCGCTCGAACTCCAGGTCGGACACGTCCGCGTCGAACGTCTTGTGCACGCCGGTGGCCAGGTAGTAGCCGCCGGGGAAGATGATCCCCTGGTCCTCGGGCAGCCGCTGGCAGGCCTGGCCGATCCCGTCCAGCCGGACCACGGCCCGGGTCCGGGTGTTGAAGACCAGGTAACGCCAGGTGTCCTCCTTGTACGGCAACACCTTGAGCAGGATCAGCGGGCCGATCCGGCTGTACCGGATGTCGGCGTCGGCCAGGCTCTGCAGCGGCTCGTCCACCGGCTCGGAGTAGATGCCCTCGCCGTCGGAGGTGTTGTTCTCCACTTTGACGGTGAGCGTGCCGCCGACCGTCTCGACGAAGACCGCGTCATCGATCGAGATGTGCGGGTGCTTGCCCTGGACGTGCTGCTCGCGGGTGGTCTCTTTCCACTCGAAGTCGTGCGGCGCCGGGAAGACGTGGTCGCGCTCGCCCCGGTTGTCCAGATAGGACACGTTGCCGCTGGTGTCGACCCGCCAGCGCAGCACGCGCAGGTCGTCCATGCGCGGCCCGGTCTGGAAGACGGCCAGCAGCAACCCTTCCAGCCGGCGCAGCTGCAACAGCTTGGCCTGCTGGTAGTACCGGTACATCTCGGCGAAGTCGCGCTGGAACCCGGCGTCGGTGAGTAGCCCCGGCACCGCGGCGGCCGGCTCGAAGCGGAACGCGTCGCCGTCCCGGGAGAACCCGTGCACGGCGAACACGTCGTCCACTGTGGTCTCGGACCGCAGGCCGATGAACACGTTGTAGCCGAACAGCATCGAGCCGCCGACCTGCGCCACGTCCCGCGGGACGCAATTGTTCTCGGTGCGGATCCGCTCCGTGCCGAGCAGCCGCAGCTCGGCGCCGCCGAACGTGCTGATCCGCTGCTCGTTCAGCGTCTCGGCCCGGCGACCCAGCTCGGCGCACTGCTCGCCGAGCCTCTTCCTCAGTACCTCGTACGTCCCGGCGTCGAGCGTCACTTCTCGCCGTTCTCCGTCTGCAGCTGCTTCACCAGGTACGCCGCCAGCGCGGTGTTGCTCAGGTCCGCCGTGGTCGCGGAACCCAGCATCTTGCTGAGGTCACCGTTCTCGACGAGGCCCTGCGCCACCGTGGAGTTGCTGACGAGCCCGTCGATGCTCTTGCCCATCGTGATCGAGCCGAGCAGCTTGTCGAAGAACACCGACTCCCCGCCGATGATGTCGATGTTGGCCTTCTCCAGCCCGGCCGCGACCACCATGGCCTGCGACTCGGCGATCTCCTTGTGCACCGAGATGCCGGCCAGCCGGATCTCCTTCTCCATCTCCAGCTTGAGACGGAACTCCTCGTGCCCGCGGGACGCCTCGTCCAGTGCGGCCATCGCGGCCGCCTTGTCGGTGAGACCCTCGGCCTCACCCTTCAGCTTCTCCCGCATGCCCTCGGCCTGCGCCAGCGCCATCTCGCGCGACACCACGGCCTCGGCCCGGCCGACCTTCTCGATCGCCTCGGCGTTGCGCTCGTTGACCTGCACCTCGGCCAGGCCCTTCGCGGCCGCCTCGGCCTGGGTGCCCTCGGCCAGCCGGATCTTCGACCGGGCGTCCAGCTCGGCCGCCTGCTGCCGGGACTCGGCCAGCACGATCGCCTCGCGCGCCTTGAAGCCCGCCGCGGTCTCCGCCGCCTCCGCCGCCTTGATGTCCTTGACCAGGTGCTCCTGGGCCTCGGCCTCGGCCGCGATGATGACCGCCTGGCGGGTGCGCTCGGCCTCCTCGACGACCCGGAGGCGCTTGATGTTCTCTTCCTGCTCGGCCACCGTCTTGTCCACCGCGATCCGCTCCCGGACCACCTCGGCCATCGCGCGCTTCTCGGTCTCCAGGTCCTTGTCCTTGGCGATCGTGGAGAGCTCGACCTCGCGCTGCCGGATGACCACCTCGAGCATCCGGTCCTTCTCGATGCGCTCGGTCTCGATCGCGATGACCCGCTCGCGGTTCTTCTCGGCGACCGCGACCTCGCGCTGCAGGTTCTCCCGCTGGATGCCCAGTTCCTGGTCGGTGCGCAGGGCGGCGGCGTGCGCCTTGAGCCGCTCCTGCGCCTGGACCAGCTCGATCTCGGCGGACTCGCGGGCCCGCATGGTCTCGATCTCGCGGTGCTGCTTGATCTCGGCGTCGGCCTGCCGGCGCTGCAGCTCCAGGATCGTCTCCTTGGCGTCGACGTCCTGCCGGGTGATCTCCTTCTCCTCGTTGCGCCGGAAGTCGTTGGTCTTCACCGCCTCGATCGCGGTCAGCTCGGTGATCTTCCGGATGCCCTGCGCGTCCAGGATGTTCTTCGGGTCGAGCGAGCTCAGCGGCGTCTGCTCGAGGAAGTCGATCGCCGCGTCCTCCAGGCTGTACCCGTTGAGGTCGGTGCCGATCACCTCGATGATCTGGTCACGGAAGTCGTTGCGCCGGGTGTAGAGGTCGACGAAGTCGAGCTGCTTGCCGACGGTCTTGAGCGCCTCGGAGAACTTCGCGCTGAACAGCTCCTGCAGCGTGGACTCGTTGCTGGCCCGCTCGGTGCCGATCGCCTGGGCCACCTTGATGACGTCCTCGGTGGTCTTGTTGACCCGCACGAAGAACGTGATGCGGATGTCCGCCCGGATGTTGTCCTTACAGATCAGGCCCTCACGCCCGGTCCGGGTGATCTCGATGGTCTTCACCGAGATGTCCATCGTCTCGTGCTTGTGCAGCACGGGCAACACGACCGCGCCGGTGAAGGTGACATCCACCCGGCGCACCTTCGACACGATCAGCGCCTTGCCCTGCTCGACCTTGCGGAACATCCGGCTCAGAAAGAAGACGACACCGATAGCGAGGAGGACGACGACGGCGATCACGATGCCGACGCCGGTGGAGATCACATCCATGGATATGCCCTTTACTGTTTTTATTCAGGCAGCGCGATGTCCGCCGGAACGACCCAGAAGAATTCACCGTCGGTGTCGACGTCGTAGAGCAATGCGCGGCTGCCGGCCGTGAGCTTGTCGGCGCCAGTCTGCCGGACCTGGACGATCGCCGATGATCCGTCCGGCGCATGCACCTCGGCCTGCCCGAACGTGCGGGTCACGGTGCCGGTGCGAATGATGCAGGTGAGCCCGATGAAGTCGGCCCGGGAGGCACTCGGTCCGTGCGGCCAGACGCGGGCCAACAGGACGACGAGGACGCGGGTGATGATGAACGCCGCAACGATCGCCGCGATCAGAATCACCCACAGCGGAATGGCGAATAGTTCCGCCCCGGCCAGGCTCCCGAACCACGCGAACAACACCAGAAGCGAAAAAACAATCGACATGGGTACGCCCGTGAGGCCCACAAACGCAAGCGGCCCGTCCCCGGCTTCGCCGCTGCCGGAGTCGGTGTCCGGGTCGGCGCCACCGACGATGACCACGATCCAGTAGCCGATCACCACGATCAGCAGAGGAGTGAAGACAACGGTGGGGAAGCTGATCGCAGCCTCGACGAACCCACCCATGGAGAAACACGCCCCCGCCTGCTGAGATCCCGCCCGGCCGCCCGCCGGAAGGTGACTCCGATGATGACAGTAGGGGTCAATCACGCGCAGCCCCGCCCTCGACCACAAATCGTCATCTGTTCGGACTATGAACTACTCTCCGTGATGGGATGATTCGCGCCCCAGACCCGCCCGTTGACCGTTCCTGAGCGTTCTGACCTGGGCCGATGAGCCAGTCTTCACGGTCGTTCCGGTGACGGACCTTGTTTCACCGAGAGTAGCTAACTAGGTTTTTGACGGTCTGTGACACGAGGTTGAGGAGACGGTTACCGCTATGGCGCTCCCCGAGATCCATGTGGTGGCCGGCACCACCGACGCCGCCACCGAGCTGGGTCCGGTGGCTCAGGCACTCCGGCTGGCCGGACTGCTCGTACCGGTGCTGGTGGCGGCCGGCGCCGACCCCACCGCGGTCGGCGCCGCGTTCACCGAGCTGAACCTGGTCGCCGACCTCACCCTGCCGGCCGCGCCGGCGCTCGGGCTGATCGCCCGCTTCGACCGGATGTGGGCCAACCGTGCGCCCGCCGCCGTGCTGGTGGCCGGTTCCGACCCGGCGGGTCTGTCCGCCGCGCTGGCCGCCGCCTGGCGCGGCATCCCGGTGGCCCACCTGAGCGCCGGGATGCGCAGCGACGATTGTGCCCCGCAGGGGTCCGTGTTCTCCGCGCCGTCCGAAGGATCAGGCGCCGGCATCAACACCGCGGCCGACGTGGAGTCGGACGCCCGGCTGATCACCCAGCTGGCCCGCGTCCACCTCATCGCCCGGCCCATCGACGCGATGAACCTGCTGGACGAGGGCGTGCCGGCCAAGGACCTGATGATCAGCGGCGACGACACGCTGGCGCCGCGGCGGGCCGCGCAGGCGGTCGCCTCGATGACCGGGCTCGCGCCCCCACCGGCCCCGATGCCGGTGACGGTTCCGACGGCGACGGTGCGATTCGGTGGCTGACGTGGATGTGATCGATTTCTACACCGAGTCCTGGATCCGGGACGACCGCGACGGCGTACGCCAGGTGCTGGCGCCCGATGTCGACGTCGAGTGGAACCTGGACGCCCCGGTCGACGACGAGGAACTGGTGCAGACGCTGCACCGGATCGCCGTCTTCGCCGACGCGGTGACCGTGGTGTCCCGCGCCGGACGCACCGACGGCGCCGCCCTGGTCTACGACCTGACGGCGCCGTTCGGCACGGCCCGGGTGGCCGAGTTCCTGACCGTCGAGGCCGGCCGGATCACGCAGATCCGGCAGGTCTACGACGTGGTCGCGATCGACCGCTACTTCCCCGGGCTCTACCTCAACTGAGGCGTCACTTCTCCTGGATCGACTTCAGCGGGTTGAGGTCCCAGTCGGTCGGCGCGTTCCACTTCTGCTCCGCGGTGCCGTTGCACTTGGCCACGATGATGTAACTCCAGCCGCTGTACTTGTAGTAGGAGCCGCGGTCGCCGCCGGCCTCCAGGCAGAACCCGGTCGACTTGTCCACCACCTGGTACGCGTTGTTGATGTTCGGCGAGGCTCCGTAGACGGTCCACTGCTGGTTGGCGGCGCTGGCGCTGCAGGCAGCCACCCAGACGAAGCCGAGCTCGGTACCCGGGCTCTTCAGGCACCAGTTCTTCGCGGGCGAGGTCGGCTGCGTGGTGTAGATGAGGCCCACGGCCATCGTGACGTTCTGCTTGATCAGGCTCTGCGTCAGCGGCCCGGTCCACTTGTGGTTCCAGTAGACGTCACCGCTCAGCGTCTGCTTGCAGGGGTACGAGATCAGACCGGCCGGGTGCGGATCCTGGCTGCTCTCGCTCGGGTTCTCGTTGGTGAGGTCAAGGCAGCGGCCGAACTCGTCCCGGTTCACGTACTGCCCGGACGTCAGGCTCGCAGCGCCGGCACCCACCGAGTTCTCCGGGACGAAGGACTTGCCGACCGTGTTGGCCGCGCCGCAGTAGCTGCTGCCGCTGCGCACCACGACCGGCGTGTTGATCACGCCTGGGCTGAGCATGGTCAGGCAGTAGGTGCTCGCCACCTTGGTCGGGCCGGACATCGTGGCCGCGTAGTAGGTCTGCTGGTTCACGTTGTACGACCATTGCTGGCTCAGCGTGGCCAGAGCGACGGTGGTATCCGGGTCGCACCGCTGGAGCGTCACCGCACCGCCGGCGACGAGCGGTGTCGGAGCCTGGATGCACAGGCCGTAGGGATAGGCCGCCGAGCCGGAAGAGGCAGAGGTGCGGGTCTTGGAGAGCGCCAGGGTCATACTCTTCGGATAGATGAGGGTGACCTGCTTCGGGTCGCTGTTGCAGTCGACCGCCGTCAGGTTCTTGCCGAGCTGCGGTGGGTTCTCCAGCGAGCCGAGGCACAGCTTGGTGCCCGAGCCGTTGTAGACGACGATCTTGCCGCCGGGGATGGTGTCGTCGTCGGTCCGGAACTTGTAGGTCGCATAGACGGTGCGTGTAACACCCCCGACTTTGCCTACCGAGCGCAACAGGCCGAAGAGCGGTACGGCATCAGGACGATCGCCATCGCAACCGATCACGCTGCTCAGCACGTCGGTCAGCGGCTTGGTGACCGGGAGCACGCCGCCGGTCGCCAGCGTCGTGGTCTTGTTCACCAGGCCGAGCAGCGACGTGAGATTGTCGACGAGCGACGTGAGGTTGGTGAGGTCACCGACCGGCTTCAGCGTCTCGATCGCATCTGAGGGATCGGCCACGAAATAGCCGATCGTCGTGGTGTAGGTCTGATCGCCCTTGCCGTTGGCCGGCAGCAGACCCGGGATGCTCTTGTCGCACTTCAGCTTGGTCAGATCGCCCACCGTGAGGCCCGTGCCCAGATCCGTCTTGATGGCGCTGCGGATCTGCGCGAGGCCGGCGTCCAGACCGGCCTGTGCGGCGGCCACCGCGGAGGTCCGCAGTTCCAGGCGCTTGCTGTCCTTGATCTGGTTGACGACCACGCCCGACAGGCCGGCGCTCAGGGTGACGCTGAGCAGCGTCACCAGCAGGGCGACCGGCATCGAACCGGTGTCGTCACGGTGCCGGCGCTTCCGCCACGGCTTGCCGAACATGCGGCCTCCAGGATCGCGATGGTGTTCGACCCGCTCATCGGCAGGCTTTCCCGGATCTTGAGGCGGTTCTTGTCGTACCCTCCGGCTAGTTTCACCGCATGGCTTACAACTTTCAGGTGGTCGTCGACGCCGCCGACCCGCACACCCTGGCCGACTGGTGGGCCGAGACGCTCGGCTGGCAGGCGGAGCCCTCCGACGAGGCCATGATCCGCGATCTCATCGGCAAGGGCCTGGCCAAGGATGAGGACACCAAGACCCACAACGGCGTGCTGGTGTGGGCGATCGGGGCCGGCATCCGGCATCCCGAGCCACTGCCGGGCGGCAAGCCGCAGCGGGTCCTGTTCCAGGCGGTGCCGGAGGCCAAGTCCGTGAAAAACCGCGTGCACCTCGATGTCTGGGTGGGCGACGAGCAGCGTGAGGCCGAGCGCGACAAGCTCGTGGCCCGCGGCGCGACCTACCAGGCGAGCCACAGTCAGGGCCCGTTCTCCTGGTTCGTGATGACCGACCCCGAGGGCAACGAGTTCTGCCTCAGCTGAGGCCGCGGACGCGCACCCCCACGGCCCATCGACCGGCGGCTATGATCCGGTCACCGCATGGCGCACGGGGGTGCACGACGGGTGTGACCTCTGGTCGGCCATGCACTCTTCCGACCGAGGAATCATCGATGACCGTTTCTCTCCGTGCCCGTCTGGGCCTGGCCGCGACGGCGGGCCTCATGCTCGCCGCCGCCTTTGCCGCGCCGGCTGCCGCCGCGGCCGACTACGGCACTGTCACCGGCACCTACACCAACGACGCGGGCGAGCCCATCGCGAACGTGTCCGTGGCCGTGTGGGACGACGAGTACAACTGGCTGAGCGACGCCGCCACCGACGAGCAGGGCCGATACACCGCCACACACGTGGCCGCCGGGCCCGTCCGGGTGGGCTTCTCCGGCACCGGTGTGCGGCAGTGGGCGCACCGCCAGCTCGACTACGAGACCGCGGCCACATTCACTCTCGCCGGCAACGCCACGCTCACCGTCGACGACCGCGAGCTCCCGGTCGGCACCGTCACCGGCACCGTGACGGAGCCGGACGGCCGGCCCGTCACCGACTACTGGGCCACGCTCAGCCGCGCCGACACCCTGGTGCAGATCATCTCCTCGTCGCCGGACGAGAACGGCCGGTTCTCGATCGAGGCGCCCGTCGGCGAGTACAAGCTGGACATCATGCGCGGCGCCACCCAGCAGTGGTGGCCCGGCAAGACCGACGTGTCCGAGGCGAGCGTGATCGTGGTCCGCGCCGGCGAGACGGTCGTCACCGACGACACCCTCCTCGCCGCCGGGTCGCTCGGCGGCCGGATCACCAAGGCCAACGGCACGCCGATGGTCGACGCGGAGGTCTACCTCTACCGCCCGTACGACCCTGACGCCGAGGACGTCCCGGTGACCCAGGCCTGGACCGACGAGAACGGCGACTGGTCGCTGACCGGCGTGGTGGCCGGCAGCTGGCGGGTCGCGTTCAAACCGGCCAACGGGTTCGACGTCCAGTGGATGCGCGGCACCACCGACCCGGCCCAGGCCACCGCGTTCACCGTGGTCGCCGACGAGCGGACGGTCGCCGACGACCGGGCGTTCACCTCCGGCTCCCTGCGCGGCAAGCTGGTCGACCCGGCCGGCGCGCCGGTGGCCGGGGTGACCGTGCGGGCGCAGGTCGCCAGCGACGAGTGGGACTCGGGCATCGAGACCACCACCCGCTCCGACGGCACGTGGACGCTGCCCGGCGCCCGCCCCGCCGGCTACCTGGTGTCGTTCATCCACCCCGACAGCAACCGCCAGCAGTGGGCGTACGGCAAGTCGAAGCGCGAGGACGCGGCACCGATCGTCGTCGGCTCCGGCCAGTCCGTCACCGTCGACGACACGTGGCTGCCCGGCGCGACCCTGACCGTGCACGCGGTCGACGCCACCACCGGCGCACCCGTCGACGGCATCTGCGCGTGGGTGCTCGGCCCCGACGCGACCGCCTGCGCCGAAACCGGCGACCTGGTGTTCGGCGAGCTCTCCCCCGGCAGCTTCGACGTGGACCTCACCGCGCCGCAGGGCAGCTTCTACCTGAGCCCCGGCTTCCGGAAGGTGACCCTCACCGCGGGCGAGACGACGACCCTCACCGTTCCGCTCGCCCTCGGCGGCAAGGTTTCCGCCAGTGCGGTCGCCACGGCCACCGGCTCCCCGCTGCGGCGCGCGTGCGTGGCCTTGGTGCTCCCCGGCAACGGCGGTCTCGGCGACGGCCACGGCGAGTGCACCAACACCGCCGGCAAGGTCACCACGCAGGCGCTGGCGCCCGGCACCTACCAGGCGTTCGTCTTCGCCCCCGAGGGCTACGGCCACCAGTGGCTGGGGGCTACCGGCGGCACCGGCGAGCAGAAGCTGGCCGCGAAGATCGTGGTCAAGCCCGGCAAGGTCGCCAAGGCGCCGGAGATCCACGTCGACCGCGCCGGCACCATCGGCGGCACGATCAGCGACGAGGCCGGCGCGGCGCTTCCCGGCGCGAACGTGTCATTCTCGGCGTGGGGCTTCGGCGCGGGCGGCTCGAACGACGTGGAGGCCGACGAGAACGGCCGCTACACGATCGGTGGCCTGGGCCCGTACGCGTGGCCGTTGGTCTTCACCACCGGCAGCCACCCACGCCAGTGGTCGGGCAACACCGCCAACCGCAACCAGGCGGCCACCGTCCCGGTCACGGCGGGCGCGACAGCCGAGTACGACATCACCCTCCAGACCGGCGTCCCCCTGACCGGCAAGGTCACGGTGAAGCCAGGCATCCCGGCCGGCCAGTGGCGGCTGTTCATCGCGAACGCCACCACCGGTGACCAACTGGCCGACTTCGACAGCTCGGTGGCCGAGGACGGCACCTACCGGGTGTCCGTCCTGGGCGGCCAGCAGGTCAAGATCGGCTGGTCCGTCTCCGACTACGACGCGGGCATCGACCAGAGCGGCTACTACGAGAACGCATCCGACCTGGCCACCGCGACCAAGGTCGCCGTACCCAAGCGCTCCGGCAAGCAGCTGGACCTGACCGTCGGTCACTGATCCGCCTGGAGCGAGGGCCGCCAGGTCCTCGCCCCGCGGCGGCGCCTGCTTCAGTCCCGCCGCACGGCAGCGTCCTGCGACGCGAGGTCGGCCTTGTCCTGCGACGCGAGGTCGACCGCGTCGTGCGCGGCGAGGTAGACCGCGCGCACGGCCAGCGTGCTCTCCACCTCGTCGAGGATCGGGGCGAAGAACTGCCGGCGGTTCTCGGTGTCGATCATCGAGGTGACCGCGAAGTACATGCTGCCGAAGCCGGCCAGCAGCGCCGCGTTCCGGAACAGCGCGGACGGCACGGACGGGAAGACCGGCGAGTAGTGCGGCGGCCCGCCGATCCACTGTTCGGCGGTTTCCGGTCCGACCACGAGCAGGCCCACGATCAGGAAGAACGCGAACAGCCACAACCCGACCACCATGGCCTGCAACAGCTGGCGGGACGCGAGCATGACCAGCAGGTTGCCGACCTGCCGATTGTTGAGGGGTGGCGGCGGCGGCTCGAACGTCAGCGTGTCGAGTGGCACGTCCTCGAGCGGCGTGCCCCGGCAGGCTTCCTCCAGCCGTGGCGTACTCAAATCTTGCTCGACCCGGACGATCTCCTCGCGCAACCGACCGGCCGCGGCGAGCACGGTGACCGCGGCGAAGAGCGCGAGCACCCCGCTCAGGCGCCACCAGGAGAGGCGGTCCATCGCCTGCCAGAGCTCGCCCGTGAAGAAGAAGAACAGCGTGACGAACAGCAGCATCGGCAGCGCGCGGCTCTGCAGGCGGACGGTGTTTCGCAGGTCCCGCAGGGCGTGGCGGACGGCGCGTTCCAGCATCGGCAGGACGCCGTAGGTGGTCGCCAGCCGGGACAGCTCGAACAGCGCCGCGAAGATGGCCGCGAAGACGAGGGCCGCGCTGAGGAAGCCGACGCTGCCCTCGGTGATCGCACCGGCGTGGAGTTCGGGGGCCGACGCCCGGTGCCAGATCGCCACATCGAGCAGGGGGATCAAGATCGGCATGATGCCGTACGCGACGACGACGGTGATCGCCACCCAGCGCGGGAACGTGGGCAGCCGCCGGAACCGGTTGAGCAGCACCCCGCCGACGACCCCGCCGGCCAGCACCGCCGCCACCGCGGTGAACCGGCCGACCGGGCTGAGCTCGTCGCGCAACGGCCAGAGCAGGCCGGTGAGCGCGACGAGCCCGAGGAACGGAACCATCCGCGGCAGGATGTGCCCGGTGAAGCTGTAGCCCGCGATGAGCTGTGGCAGCCCCTGACGGATCAGCCAGCCTTCGGTTCGCCGAACGGTTTCCTGCACGGAAGCACCATAGGGCCAGGCCGCCTAGGCAGGCCGCCTAGGCAGGGTGAACTCGGTCGAGCAGCTCGAAGAGTCGCGTCCAGTGCCGCCGCTCGCCCTCCTCGTGGTAGCTCGCGGTGTCGGCCATCGTGAACCCGTGCGCCGCGCCCTCGTACAGCTCCGAGGTGTGCGTGACCCCGGCGTCGGCGAGCGCCGCCTCGACCGTCTTGATGTTGTCGGCGGTCATCGAGCGGTCGTTGTCGGCGTGCCCGAGGTACACCTCGCCGGTGATCGTGCCGACGTGCAGGTGCGGGCTGTCCGGCTGGTCGGTGACGATGCCGCCGCCGTGGAAGCTGGCGATCGCCTTGACCCGTTCCGGGTACGCCTCGATGGCGACCAGCGCGTTCCGCCCGCCCATGCAGTAGCCGACGATGACGACCGGCCCGCCGTCGAAGCCCGGCGCGCTGCCCATGAAGTCCAGGTAGGACGCCGTGTCGCTGAGGAGCTTGTCGTGGTCCAGGTCGTGCACCATCGGCATGATCTTCTCGATGACCTCGCCGCGCCGGTCCGGGTCGCTGAGCCCGCTCATGTCGACGTGGGGTGCGGGTCCGAACCGATAGAGCAGATTGGGTACAAGCACCGCGTAGCCCCGTTCCGCGATGCGGTCGGCCATCTCCGTCAGCCGCGGCCGGATGCCGAACGCGTCCGGGAAGAGCAGCACGCCCGGGAACGGCCCGTTGCCCTGGGGCCGTACGAGGTATCCGTCCGCCGACCCGTCGCGCGTCTGGATGTCCACCGAACTGCGTTGCATTCCACGCCTCCCTGTCATGTCCGCTGTCCCGGTCACGCTACCCCTAAGCGGGGATTAATCCCCACTAGCATCGGTACGCTGAGTAGATGGCCGCCGTACGATTGCGCGCTGACGCGGAGCGCAACCGCATCGCCTTGCTCGCCGCCGCCCGAGAGGTGTTCAGCGAACAGGGCCTCGAGGCGTCCCTGGACGAGATCGCCCGCCGCGCCGGCGTCGGCAACGCCACGCTCTACCGCCGCTTCCCCACCCGCCGGGACCTGATCGCCGCGGTCTTCGCCGACCGCAAGGCTACCCAGGTCGACCTGGCCGAACACGCCCTCGCCCAACCCGACCCGTGGCCCGCTTTCGTGGGCTACGTAACGGCGTTGTGCGAGCTCCAGGCCGCGAACAAGGGCCTGGGCGAGCTGCTGGTGGCGGTGAACTTCGACGGCGACGAACGCCTGGCCCAGCTGCGAGCCACCTCCCAGCGCCGCGCCCGCGAGGTCATCCAGCGGGCCCAGGACGCCGGCGGCCTGCGTGCCGACTTCGACCTCGACGACCTGTGGCGCCTGCTGATGGCGAACGCCGGCGTCATCCAGCGCTCACCCGACCCGGAGGCCTGGCGGCGCCAGCTCAGCCTGCTCCTGGACGGCCTCGCAGCCCGCTGAAACGACCCTGTTTCGACTCCCGTCGCTGCACGAAGCGTAACGAATAGCTGTGAACTTGCTGTGACGCTGCGCTCCACGGTGGACCGATCACGCCAGACGAATGGGGCGGCGCTGGGGGCGCGGCGCCGGGATGGGGCGTCCCGGCGCCGCGCTGAGGGATGCCCTGCGGGGGCGTGCGGGCATCCGTCCTGTGGGGCGCGGGGTTCCAGGGCACGGCGCCGGAGTGGGGGTTCCGGCGCCGTGCGTTTCTGGGTGGCGGGTTCCGCAAAGCCTCATTCGCTGCGATCAATCTAATGTGACCGCTGTCGAAGCGCTCGCGAAGTTTCGGCCCAGTTGTTGTCGGCCCACGGTTGTTGTCGGCCCACGGTCCCTTGTCGGCCCGGTCCCTTGTCGCCCCCCGGTCGTTGTCGGCCCCGGCCGTTGTCGGCCCCGGTCAGCGCGGTGGAGCGGTCTGGTGGCGCCGAGGCCGCGACGTCCGACGCGGGCGACGCGCACGCTGCGGCGCGGTCATCCCCGGCCGCCGGGCACCGGGGCGGAACGGCCGCCGCCGAGCGGCACTGCCGAACGCCAACGGCTCAGGCACGAGATGCGGCGGCACACCGTCCGGCTCGGACGGTCCTGGGCCGAGCAGATGCTCGTCACCTGACAAGGAGTCGGGCATGCGTTCTCCGATCGCGGGGGGTTACGTCGGGAACCGAATCTTGACTGGTTCCAGGCCTCCACCGCGACACTTCAAGACTTAATTCTTACTGAAAAGCCGCTACGTAGCCGCCACATCCACACCAGGTGGCCAAGATCCGATCCGGTCACCCTCCGTTGTGGTCAGCGCCGGCCTGAACACCCTGCCCGGTCATGAACCGCCGGTCTCGCTGGTGGGCGCGCCCATTGAGCGTCGGGCAGAGCCGCTCCGCCCAAGCACCGCCGGCGCACGGTCGCCGCGCGGCCGTTACTCGGCGTCGGCGTAGCACCACCGCCGCTGCCGCCACTGTTATCCAGGCACGGGAGTGTTATTGCCCGGCATGTAGTCACGCGGAGCGCCAAGCGACCGAGCTGCCCACCCACGGCCGCTGCGCCACTATCGCCGGCACGGAGTCAAGCCACGTTGCCAGGCGGCCGACGTGCCCACCCACCGTCGCTGCGGCCGCTCGCGGTTGGACTCCGACGGCATTGGTAGAACCTGGCGCGACTGGTAGAACCAGGCACGAGTGGTGGGGCTGAGCGGCATCCAGGCCACGAATGCCGGCCTCAGCTACCACTGCCTGGACTAGTGGTAGATCAGCCCGCTATCCGGGGCCGGAATACCGCCCGGTCCTACCAATTACGCCGGAGGCGAGCGCCCCCGACCAAGCGCCGACCCCACGACCATGCCGGACCGCAACCGACCGATCCGGCCCAGCACCAGCGGCAGACCAAAGTCCGCGCGCCATCTTGAAACGCACCCAAGCCGAGTACTCACAAATCGGACGCGCGCGCCGCCACCTCCCCCACCCCGGCACTGGGTGGGCCTGAATGTAGGCGGCGGGTGCGACGTTTTTCTGTGTTATCCACAGGCAGTCGCTGCGGGAACCGCCCGGTTGTCCACATGCAGCCGCGCCGCGGGAACCGCTCGGTATCCACATGCAGGCGCTGTGGGAACGCCCGGCAGGCACTACGGCGCGAGACAGGCGGCGCGAACAAACCCCATCGCGGAGCAGTCAACCGAGCGCGAGCAGGCAATCCGACGCAGGGGCAAGCAACCCAGCGAGCAGCCAAGACCCAGCGCGATCCAGGCGCGCCCACGCGCGACAGCCCGGCGGCGGGGCAGGGAGGGTGACCCACGACGGCCCGGCGTGTGTGTCACGTGCGGGCTTCGTCGGGCGTACCCGTCAAAGGTCTTGGGCGAAGCCCGCCGCGCTGGAGGCCAACGCCCGGCGGACCACCGTGGCCAGGTCGGAGTCGGGGGCGTCGAGCCAGACGTCCAGCGAGACGCGGAGCGCGGCCAGGAAGGTCGCGGCCATCAGGCGGGCCCGGAGCGGGTCGGGGACGCGTTCGGCGATGGCGGCGCTGAGTTCCTGTTCGAGCACGGCGAACGTGTTGACGTGCTGGGCGGTCAGCGCGGGGTGTTCGCGGACCAGGCGCCAGCGCTGCACCTGGCCGGGGTCGAGGGTGCCGAGGTTGCCGTAGAGCTGGTCGGCGGCGGTCGTCAGGGCGGCCCAGGCGGGGACGGTGGGTGGGCATTCGCGGAGGGCCTCGGTGAGGTGGCGCATGCGTTCGAAGTCGCCGTGCAGGAGGGCCTGTTCCTTGTTGGCGAAGTAGTTGGAGAAGGTGCGCCGGGAGACTCCGGCGTCGTCGGCGATGGCCTCGACGGTGACGCGTTCGGCGCCGTGCTCGATGGCCAGACGGACCGCGGACTCGTGCAGGGCGAGCCTGGTGGCCGCCTTTTTGCGCTCGCGGAGTCCTGCCGTCACGGCGACCAGCGTAGCCAGTCTGTGATCCAGTTCCCAACGCGAAATATTGCGCAGTGGGCAAGCCGGCCGACCTCTGCGGCAAGAAGGCCGTGGACAGCGCGGCGCCCGCCGCCGAACCGGAACCTGCCCGGGCCCTCTAAGTCCTCACCTCTCGCCACCTTCGGTCGAACTAAAGGTGGCGAGAGGAGGGGATGGCGACGTGACGCAACGCGTGTTGGACGCGGAGGAGCTTTCGGCTGCCATCCTCGCGATCGAGGACGAACTGGTCTTCGACACCATCGAGACCCGGGACCTCGCGGACCAGTACGAGCAGCGCGCCGTCGAGCTCGGCGATCAGCTGCTGGTGCAACGCGCCCGGCTGTGTCAGATCGCGGTGCTCATGCGCGCCGGCGACCTGGCCGGCGCCGCCTCCCGGATCTGGGCCGTGCACCGCTGGGCGGAGGAGAACCAGTCGCGCAAGCTGCTGGCGCGTACCCACCTGGTCTGGGCGAACGTCCACCGGCTGCTGGGTGACTACGCCCTCAACCTCGAGCATTCGGTGCTCGCCGTCGAGCTGATGGGCTCCGACGCCACCCCGTTCATGCGGATCTGGCACCTGGCCCGGCTGGCCGGCGCGCTCGGCCTGGTCGACTCGCGGGCGGCCGCCCGGGAACGCTACGAGCGGGCCGAGGCGATCGCCCACGAGCTGGGCCACGCGGTGCTCGAGCTCTGGGTGATGAACAACTACGCGTGGTCCGAGTGCCTGATGGGCGAGCCGGTGCGCGCGGAGCGGATCATCGAGCGGCTGCGCCCGTTCGCCGCCGAGCACGGCTTCGAGCTGCACCCGACGATCCTGGACACCATCGGTTCGATCGAGATCGAGAACGGTCGGTACGCCGAGGCCGAGCAGACCCTGCTGGAGTGTGTCCGGCGGCACGGCGACGGCCGGCTCGAGGACGCCGACTCGATGGCCCAGTACCTGCTGACCCTGTCCCGGGCGCAGCGCGGCACCGGCGCCCTCGACCGGGCGCAGCGAACCCTCGACGAGTGCCGGCGTAACTGCGTGGAACGCGAACTGGGCCACGTCATGGTGCGGGTGCACCAGGACCAGGCCGAGTTGCACGCGGCCCGCGGCGACTTCGAGGCGGCGTTCGCCGAGCACAAGCTGTTCTTCGCCGCGCACGTCGCGCTCGGCTCGGCGGAACGGGAGGCGCAGGCGCGCACCCGCCAGGCCATGTACGAGACGGCCGAGGCGCGCGAGGAGGCGGAGGTCTTCCGCGAGCAGGCGCGCCGCGACCCGCTCACCGGGCTGCGCAACCGCCGGTACGTGGACGAGGAACTGCCCGGCCTCATCCAGCGCGACCCGCTGCTCACCCTGGCCATCGTCGACCTGGACCACTTCAAGCAGATCAACGACCTGCTGTCCCACGACGTCGGCGACCAGGTCCTGATCGAGGTGGCCAGGCTGCTGGAGACCCTGCTGGCCGACGTACGCACCGACGGCTTCGTGGCGCGCATGGGCGGCGAGGAGTTCCTGCTGGTGCTGCCGGGAACCGAGGTGACCGTTGCGGCTCGCGTGCTCGACGAGATCCGCTCGGCCGTCGGCGCGCACGCGTGGCGGCCGATCACCGGCAGCCTTCCGGTCACGGTCAGCATCGGCGTGGCCACCGGCGCCGAGACCGCGGCGCCCACTCAGCCGGTCCTGCTGTCCATCGCGGACCGCAACCTGTACGCGGCCAAGCACGCCGGCCGCGACCGGGTCGTCTTCGGCATGCCGCGGGACGGGCTCAACCGGGCGTACCGCAGCGCGGTGACGGCGGCCTGAGGCAAACGGACGATGAACCGCGACGAGATCTCGGACGCCATCCTCAACATCGAGGACGGTGTCCTCTGGGACGTGGTCGAGGCCCGCGACGTCGCGGCACGCCTGGAGCAGGCGGCGCGAGCCATCGGCGACGAGTTGCTGGTGGAGCGCGCGCGGTTGTGCGGGGTCACCATGCTGATGCGTACGGGTGAGCTGGCCGCCGCCTCCCGCCAGATCTGGTCGATCCACCGCTGGGCCGAGGATCACCGCGAGCCACGCCTGCTGTCCCGGCTGCACCTGACCTGGTCCAACATCCACCAGTTCCTGGGCGACTCGGCGCAGAGCCTCGAGCACGCGCTGAAGTCCGTCCAGATGCTCGGCGACACCGCGACGCCGTTCATGGAGATCTGGCACCGGTTGAAGCTGGCCGACGCGTTGGGCGCGATGGGCTCGCTGGACGCCGCCCGGGCGCGCTACCGCCAGACCGAGGATTTCTGCCAGCGGCTGGACCGGCCCGACCTGCTGCTCTGGGTGCTGAACAACTTCGCCTGGACGGAGTCCGCGGCCGGCGAGGCCGCCCGCGCCCAGCAGATCGTGCGCCGGCTCCAGCAGACGGCGGCCGACCTGGGCACCGATCTGCCGCCGACGGTCCTGGACACGATCGGCGCGATCGAGATCGAGAACGGCCGGTACGCCGACGCCGAGCGGACCCTGCTCACCTGCATCGAACGCTACGACGACGGCCGGCTGGAGGACGCCGACTCGCTGGCCGAGTACCTGCTGACGCTGGCCCGGGCGCAACGCGGGCTGGGCTCCGCCGATCGGGCGCAGGCCAGCCTGGACAAGTCCCGTGCGGTCTGCCAGGAACGCGACCTCGGCCACGTCCTGGTGCGCGTCCACCAGGAGCAGGCCGAGCTGTACGCGGCCCGCGGCGACTTCGAGGCGGCGTTCGCCGAGTACAAGGTCTTCCACACGGCGCAGAACAGCCTCTACACCGCCGACCGCGAGGCGCAGGCCCGCACCCGCCAGGCCATGTTCGAGACGGCCGAGGCACGCGAGGAGGCGGAGCGGTTCCGCGAGCAGGCGCGGCGCGACCCCCTCACCGGCTTGCTCAATCGACGGTACGTGGATGAGCAGCTGCCCGGCCTCATCCAGCGCGACCCGCTGCTCACCCTGGCCATCGTCGACCTGGACCACTTCAAGCAGATCAACGACCGCCTCTCGCACGACGTCGGCGACCAGGTGCTCGTCCAGGTGTCCAAGGTGCTCGAGACCGAGCTCGCGGCGGCCTGCCCGGACGGTTTCGTCGCGCGCATGGGCGGCGAGGAGTTCCTGGTCGTGATGCCGGCAACCGAGGTGACCGCCGCGGCCCGGGTGCTCGACGAGATCCGGTCGACGGTCGCCTCGCACGCGTGGCGGCCGCTCACCGGGGACCTGCCGGTCACGGTGAGCGTCGGCGTGACGACCCGCTCCCAGGCGTCGTCGCCCACCCAGCCGAGCATGCTGTCCGCCGCCGACCGCAACCTGTACGCCGCCAAGCACGCCGGCCGCGACCGCGTGGTGTTCGGCCTGACCCGAACCCGGCGCGGCGCCGCCACAGCGGCGTGACCTTGGTTTGCTCTTCGGGTCTTGCGATCACGCACCCGGAAGGGCTCGGGCCATCCCCGATGGGCCCCAGCCCGTAGCCCGCGGGAGCATACGGTCTGTACCCCGACGAACGCGGGAAGATCAAGCTCTTGAATGTGATCTTGATGTTTTCGCCAGAGTGAAGCCGGTCGAGCGGCCTGGCACGGGGGAGCCCGACCGCCCGACCGGGGTCTCAGGGGCGCAGCCGCGGACGTTTCCGAGTCGGGCGTGGGGGCAGGCAATGGGCCCTGACCAGCACTTCACGGCGCGCACCCTCGCGGCCCGAGCCGTCGATGACGGTGCCCTCGACCTCGAGCCACGTGTCGCCCTCGAAAGGTACCGGGCGGTCCCAGCCGATGCGGTCCAGCTTGATGGTCAGTGTGCCGATGCCGTAGCAATAGTCGCTCTCGGCGAACTCGTGCACCAGGCGGCGGTGCAGCCGGGGCTGAAGCCGGCCGTCGCGCATCGTCGGCTCGTCGGCCACCCACACCTTCGGATGACAACGCCGCATGCAGCGCAGTGCCTCAAGCGTGCGGATCGGACTCACCATCCTGGGGGCGACGGGGCGACCGCAGCAACGCGTAGCGTATGCCGCCGAAACGGTGCGTGACGGCGCTGGCCCGGCTCGATGCCGCGGACACATCGTCGAGTTGCAGTTCGTCGCGATACAAGAGAGCCGGGTTGCCTTTCCGCGCGTGGTCCTGAGCACCAGGATCGGACGGTTCAGGAAGCTCCGGACCGATGTTCGGCACCCACATGCCCTGTTACCTCCCGCTCGGACGCCCCCGCCAAGGAACCTCGCTTGAGGCCGTTCTGCGACCGTATGGTCACTTAAAGATGTCACCCTCAGTGACCTTTTTTCCCTGTGCCTGTGCGTTATCATGCTCACAATCCCGTGAGAGCGCAAGGCCACATGCACGTGCATCTGCACAGCCGGTCGCTTGACGGGGCCAAAGGGTTAGAACCACCGCCGGCCGAGACCCGGCCGGAAGGGCAACGTAGGGAGTACAAATGTCGCGCATGGTCAACGGCATGTCTGCCAGCCAGTTGCACGGAGTGACCTGGCAGAAGAGCGGCCGAAGCAACCCCAGCGGCAACTGCGTCGAGTGTGCCGCCCTGCCGGACGGCAGCGTCGCCGTGCGGAACTCCCGGGATCCCGAGGGCCCGGCTCTGATCTACACGCCCGCCGAGATCGAGGCCTTCATCGGCGGGGTCCGCGACGGCGACTTCGACAACCTGCTCCCCCGGTAGGACGCGGCGGGGCAGGGACCCTAGCCCGGCCTGCCGACCTCGTGCAGGAGCTTCTCCAGGATCTCCGGCGTGTGGTTCGGCGGGTCGGCATCGATGCAGACGCGTTCCATCGCGATGGCGTAATGATCGACGTCCTCGCGCTTGTCCAGATAGATGGCGCTGGTGAGCTGCTCGACGTAGACCACGTCGGGCAGCTCAGGCTCCGGGAAACGCAGGATCGCGAACGGTCCACCCGCCGCGGCGTGGCCGCCGGCGTTGAACGGGATGATCTGCAGCCGCACGTTGGGCTGCTTCGACGCCTCGATCAGGGCCTCGATCTGTGCCTTCATCACCTCGACGCCGCCGATCGGGCGGCGGAGCACGGCCTCGTCGATGACGGCCCACAGCTGCGGCGGCTCGGGACGGTTGAGCAGCGTCTGGCGCTGCCGCCGGAGCTCGACGCGCCGGTCGATCTCGTCGGCGTTGGCACCCGCGTGACCGAGCATGATCACCGCGCGGGCGTACTCCGGGGTCTGCAGCAGGCCCGGGACGAACTGGATCTCGTACGTGCGGATCAGCGTCGCCGCGGCCTCCAGGCCCAGGTACGACTGGAACCAGCCGGGCAGGATGTCGCCGAAGTGGTGCCACCAGCCCGGGTTGTTGGCCTGCCGGGCGAGGCTCAGCAACGCCTCGCGCTCCTTCAGGTCGGCGACGCCGTAGAGGGAGAGCAGATCGGCGACGTCCCGCTCCTTGAAGCTGACCCGGCCGAGCTCCATCCGGCTGATCTTCGACCCGGAGGCACGGATCTCCCACCCGGCGTCCTCACGGGTGATCGCCTTGCCTTCGCGCAGGCGTCGTAGTTGCGCTCCCAGGAGGATGCGCAGCACGGTCGGCCCGCTGCCCGGCGCCTCCTCCGCAGTCACGTCGCTCCCGCCTTCTGATCTTTCCTTGATGAGGGCTGCCGGCACGCAGTCCCTTCGCATCTTAGGGGTGTGATCGTCCGGCACGAAACCGTCCGATGCATCCATCTTGTGGAACTCGCACGAGCCATATGCACGTGCATCCGGCCTTGCGATTGCACTGATTCGCGAGCATGATAGCTGACAGACGCGTATCGACCTGCTGACACAGCGTGCTGAATTGTTCGGCTTTCCCGGTCAGGATCTTGGAGGCTTCCCCCGATGTCCACTCCGACCATCGCCCCGCCGGAGCGCGACCCACAGGATGTGCTGTCCGCGGACCACTACCACAAGGCTGACCCCGTGTGGGTCTACCGCAACGGCTGGCGGGCCGGCGTGATCGAGGCCGCCTCCGCGCTCGCCGTGACGGTCACCTATCGGCCCGGCGCCGCCCTCGGCACCGGTGTCGACACGTTCACCGCCGAGTTCGTGACGAAGCGCGCCGACGTGGACCCCGCGCTCGACAACCGTTCGCTCCTGGTGAAGCGGGTGCCCGCCGACGTGCGGAACGCCGCGTGACCGGGGCGGTGACGCTCGCCGCCCTGATCGGCCTCGCCAGCCTGCTGGCCGGCGTCGCGCTCGGGTGGTACCTGCGACGCAGCAACGACTGGTGCGCCCACTGCGGCGAACAGCTCAGCTGCGACGCCTGCGACAAGGGCGCCGCCTGGCCGCGCCCGGCCACCGGAGCATCGACCGGCGTGCCCACCCCTTAGGGTCGACGGCATGGCCGCCTATGTGGAACTGCCCATCGACGACGCCGGCGAGGAAACCATCCGGGTCGAGGTGAGCGAGCTGGGCCTGACCAGAGCCGGCGCCGGCGAGGTTGTCGAGCGGGCCACCCAGCGCTTCGACCAGGCCGTCGAGCAGGTCGTGAAGATCGGTCAGGATGCCGTACGCCGCGCCCGCGCCGCCGCCTCCCCGCCCGACGCCATCGACGTCGAGCTGGGCCTCAAGCTGACCGCCAGGACAGGCTTCGTGATTGCCGAGTCCAGCGGCGAGGCCAACTTCAAGGTGACGCTGCGCTGGACGAGCGCTACTTCCAGCGATCCCCGGTGATCCGCTCGTAGGCTTCGACGTACCGGTTGCGGGTCGCCTCGACGACATGCTCGGGAATTTCCGGCCCCGGCGCGGTCCGATCCCAGTCACTGCGCTCGGTCGCGGCCCAGTCCCGCAGGAACTGCTTGTCGAGATACCGCAGCGAGGCCCCCGGCTGCCACTCCTCGGCAAGCATGAACCGACTCGAGTCCGGCGTCAGCAGCTCATCCGCGATCGTGAGCCCCCGCTCCCCGAACCCCACCTCGATCTTGGTGTCCAAGATCAGGATCTCGCGGGTACGAGCGATCTCCGACCCCCGCCGATACACCTCCATGGTGATCCGGCGAAGTTCCTCAGCGACCTCGGCACCTTCCTGAGCAACCACAGCCTCGAAGGTGACATTCTCGTCGTGCCCCTGCCCCGGAGCCACCTTGGTGGACGGCGTGAAGATCGCCTCCGGCAGCCGAGACCCTTCCTGAAGCCCGGTCGGCAGAGCGTTCCCCCCGACCGCCCCGTCCTTGACGTAATCCTTGACGCCCGACCCGGCCAGATACCCCCGGGCGATGCACTCGACCATGACCATCCGAAGGCGCTCACAGCGAACGGCGCGCCCCAGCCACTCGGCGGGCACATCGTCGGCGGAGCGCACATGGTTGGGGGCGACGTCACTGAGCTGGTCAAACCACCAGAGACTCAGCTGGGTAAGGATCTTCCCCTTGTCAGGGATGGGGGTAGGCAGAACAACATCAAAGATCGAGATGCGGTCACTGGCAACCAGAAGAAGGTCGTCCCCGTCGGCGTAGACGTCCCGAACTTTCCCCGAGTGCAACAGCTCCACGTTCCCTACCCCTCATCACCGCACGGCTGGAATGGTGCCGTGGTCGAGCCGATGCTAGCCGCCTGACCTTGCCTGCGCGCCAAGCCCTCCATCAGGAAACCAGGCCGGCGGCCGGCCTCCCAAAAGCCCGGATCTCGCCGGATGGTCCTCCGCCCACGGCTCTGCAAGCCACGGAAGTGCGTCACTCAGTCCGGGTCTCACGGCGTCCAGAACCGGTTCAAGGCGCACACTTTGCCAACGACCGCGGGCCGACCGGTCGAGGGGAACGGACGAACGTATCCACTCCCGGTCGACGACGCCGAGTGCGACAACGTCGCGCCCCTCGTCCAGTAGCGCGACGAGCAAGACCCAGCATGAGTCGCGGAGCATCACGTCGTATTCGTTCCGCGACAGGTAGAAGACAAGCCGGCCACGTCTGGTCGTCGACTTCACCTCCAGATGCGCGGATCCGCCCTGGGCGACGAGATCGATGTCATACCCGTATCCGTCCGAGTCTGCGGCGACGTGCCGAACGATTGCGTCACCAGGAAGCGTTCGCAGGAAGTGAAGAAGTGCTAGTTCTCCCGCGAGACCTACCTCGGCCCGCCGTTCGTTATCTACCTTCGCCCAGACGTGGTGTACGCATCCGGCCACGGCATCGCGTTCAAGATCGAGCGCAACCGCCGCAGCGGTCAGGTCCTCCGGCAAGTCCGGCGAATCCAGCACCAGTTCGTCTGCGTCAGGCAGCCAGTTCGGTCGCGCCGACTCGATGGCTGCTTCCAGAACCATTACACCGATCGATAGATCGGAGCGAGCCACCGACCACACCGGGCGTCCTTCGGCGGTGACCAGCCCGGAGTCCATCAGCCAGCCAAGTGACGTCTCATACTGCGTCGGGGTGAGGTCGCGATAGCCGACGCCGCCGGTCAGCGTCGATCGCGCACGCGTCAGCGATGAACCGCGAAGAAGTTCGAGCCATCGGCGGGCACCTGCCAGTGTCGAGCTAGCCTCAGTCTTTCGCTTGGCCGTCGGCCCATAGCTATGATTCGATGAATGCGATTCGCGTGCTTTTAGCTGTTCTGTAGGCATGGTGAGGGCCCGGCGCTCGGCCGGGTTCCTCCGTGTTGCTGGTTG